>NZ_CBDIIC010000001.1:0-1795453 GCF_965279485.1 Lacipirellula sp. | reverse complement strand
ACGCAGGCGGCATGAACGAAATGAAAAGTGCGATTTGCCGCAATCCGGGCAAGGTGCTGCACACTGTAGCGGCTATGCGCGCCCTATCGGTGGAACGCGCCGACCGGCTTGTAACGGAAGATCGTTTGGAACGGGTTGAACATGCTCTGCTGATCGCAGCGCGGAGAATGGTCGGTTCGATCATGCGCTCTACGCCATGCGCGAGGGCTGATCCGAATGCCGTTTAACGAACGATTGTAGGCCTACCCTAGCCACCCCTAATCGTTACAGCTATGCGATTCTCGACCCTCACAGATCATTCGATCGGATTTGTGGAAGTCGTGATTGGGGTAGTGGTTGTGCGGAGCGTGCCGACTAGGCAATTGGCATGCGGTTAGGTGTAGGGATGGTACGGGGTGGAGGGTTTAATCCGCCTTCGACGCTCGCAGCGGTTGTAGGGGGCACTGCGGCCCGGTGTATCGAGTTGATACGATTCCGGATGGTTGCGGCTATTTAACAGCCGATCGGGTGAAGGATCGCCAGCCCTCGGTGGGATCGCATGGCCAATCGCCTGTGTGCGGAGCGACGATTCGTGCTGCAAGGGCTCCGTAGCCGCTCGCTGCTGCGATGCGGAGGGTCGGGAGGCTCGGCAGTCAGGTTGAGGGGAGAGGGGTTGTGGGAGTGCTCGGTTGGGGGAGGTTGTTAATCTGCTGAATAGGCTGTTAAGGCACTGGCGTCTTAGCTCCGCTTCGCCAGGAATCCCGGAACGGTCCCCGTAGCAGATTGGGCTGATCGAAGGCCTGCTACCCCATCGGAAGCGTGGAGTGTAGTGACCTCCCGGAACGGAATCGACTACATGCGTCGCCGATTATGAGGGAGCAGGGCGGTCTACGGATTGACCGATCCTGCAATCTCTCGACGCGGCGGAAGCGACTACGACAACGGTTCGTGTTGCCTCGTCTGATCGCTCCTAGTCGGCTGCGTTACTCTCGGGGGATGCGTTACTCCCGGCGAGCGGACGAACTACAGAAACCGTCGTCTTAGCGTCGGCGAGATACGCTTTCGACGCTGGAAAGGCTTCCTTTTTTCGCGTCGGCGAGGCGTTGTGCAAAGGCCTATGCGAACAGGTGCTAATGCTAATGGCCAATACGCGAATGATCCCCCAGTATAATTCAAAGGCCTGCTACAAATCAAGTGGCAATTAGGTGGGGTTGTACGGATTGCGATGGCGGGGATTCCCATGAACCGGAGAGGGTTTGCGTAGAGCGCCCGTAGCGGGGTTGGGATAATGGAGGGATGAACCGCGAACAACTGAAAGTCCGGCTTAGAGATCGCAACGACCACACCGCAAAAGGCGCGGTCTGGGAAGCTGTCGACGCCGCGCCGATGGAATACGAATTGTGGGACGGCCCAGACTTAGTAGGGCCGGGGTTGTTCAACACCCAAACGCGGTTCGTCAGCCTTCACGGCACGCACCTAGCCGACGTTGCGGAGCGTATCGGCGATGCCAGAGATTGAATTGAAGCCGGGGCAGTTCGTCTACGTCAGCGACGCCATGCTGCGCGGGTCGATGCTTACAGTGCCAGAGGTAGCTCGCATGGCCAAGGTATCACCGGCGACCGTGCGGGGTTGGATCGCTGGTAACTTCCTACGCGCGTCCAACGTAGCGAAGGGCAAACGCCCGTCGTGGCGCGTTCGTCCAGAGGACGTAGCAGAGTGCCTATCACTTTTTGAGAAGCCAGTTTCTCAGGCCGTCCGTTACGGCTCTGATCTTATTATCGAACGTCTTCTGCCTGTAGACGCTGGCCATGTCGGAACTGCGAGGGCTCCAACCGCAAATCATGTTGATCGCTGATTGCGACCCTTCCGCATGGGTGACGAAAGTGCGCTTCAAGCTGTAGAAGCCTATGTTCCTAACCTTCGCCGCTTCGCATAGCTCGGCGAACTTCCTGCTACCTGTACGCTTATCGGTGAACGATACCGGGGCGCGTAGCTTCAAGGCGGTGACCGTCTCAGGCCATAGATGGCAGCGTCGCGCTACACCCGTCTTAACGCGCGGAAAGTTGTGCCAGTTCCCTTCCGGGCCGGGGAACAAGCGGCAGTCCTTGGGCGAGAACGCCGCGTTGATTCCGAGATAGATTCGCCAGCGGAAGTCATCGTCGGCGGCTGCGATCAACCGGCGTATCTCGGCAGCAGTGTAAAGCTGCTCCCCACGGGCCGACCGGGCCTCGCGGAGTTGTCGGGCCGCTGGCGACTTGAGCGCCTTCGCCGCGCGGGGCTGATCGTGGAAAACGGCACGGGCGACGACCAGATTCCGCTTGAGGGTGAGGACGCCGAGCCCCTTCCCCCGTCTACCCTTCGCCAGTGCGATCCGCAGCCGGTTGTAGTCGAGCGTCGAGACGGCAGCGTCACGCCCGTACAGATCGACGATGGCTCCGCAGACGCTCTTGTACTCGGCGAGGGTGGTTGGCGTGATATCGCCAGTCGAGCAAGCCGCTTCCTTCTCGGCAGTGTACTGATCGACGTAGAAGCCGACGCTATCGCCCTGGACGATGACTAGCCCGGCCATCTCGGCATGGTAGCGGCGTAGCGCCCCGCCGGGGTCACCCCACGGGCCGAAATACTTCACCTTGCCTCGAATCTTTTTCGCCCACGAACCGCCGGCATGCGCGTAGAGCGGGAACGTCGCGCTAGGCTTGGCGGGTTTCTTGGCGTGGACAGGTTTCATAGCATAACCCTACGTTGTCGTAGGGCCTGTTCGGATAACGGGCGTGGATGCTGGCGTGACTACCCCCCTCGACAGCATAATCCGCAATCCGACCGAATGCTAGAAAACCCCCTGTTTCGTAGGATATAATTGCATATCGAGTGGGACGCCGAGAACCATTCGTGAACCGTCTCTTCAAACCGGGGGCGATTCGCGGCGTCTACCGAATTCGCTCGCCCGATTTCAAATCCGCAAAAACAACTGCCGCCGGTACATCCAGTAGCAGATCAACCAGATAAACGCCCCCACGGCGAGATTCTGCAGCAGCGGCTCCCACGCTGGTTCAAAGAGCGTGAACATCCCCGCGCCAAAGTGCCGCAGGTAATTCTCCAGCGTCCAGTGGGCGATGAGGTGAATGAGCGCGTAAACGGCGATCGAGTTCATCCCCACGACCACCGCCGGGAAGGCCCAACGGCGCCAACCCTGCAGGTCGACGATCGCGTAGAGCAGCCCCAGCGTTAGCAGGCTGAGGCCGCCAGCGGCGAGGGTGAAGCTGGGCGTCCAGATCTTCTTCACGATCGGGCAGACGCCCGCGAAGTGGCAAGCCAAGCCGAGGCTCAGCGCCACGGCGCCGCTCGAGAGTAGCGTGAACAGCTTTCGCTTGGGCGCCGCTTCGCTTCGCAGCAGTTCGCCGGCCATCAGGCCGAAGATCATCGTCGCCAGCGACGGAACGAAATTCAGCGTGTTGTAACCGCCGCCGTTGGCGACCCACGGCTCCGGCCGCGGAAAGAGGTTCAGCAGCCAGCCGTCGAAGTAGTGGGCTGGATGGGCGTTCTTATTCCAGTGGGCCCAGAAGCCTTCGTAATAGACGTGCCCGTTCACCGCCGCGTAATCGTAATCGCCCGCGGGAAGCGGCCAGAGTGCGAATAGCAGCCAATAGCCGACGAGGATCGCCGCCGCGACGCCGAGCTGCACCCGCCAACCGCGATTCCACAGCAGAAATAAAAACACGTAGCCGAGGCCGATTTGCGAGACGACGTCTTCCAGCGTCCAGTCGGTCGCGTCGTCCCCTTCCGACCTCAGGAAGACGCCGATGAGAATCAGCAGCAGCGAGCGGTAGACGGCGTGCCCGAGCATGCGACCAAACGAGTCGCCTCGCCGCTGCCGCGAGGCGTACGAAAACGCCGCCGCCGCGCCGACGACGAACATGAACGACGGCTGGATCATGTCCCATAGGACGATGCCGGCCCACGCCACGTGCTCGAACTGCTGCGCCAGCGCCTGAATCCACGGCGAGTCGGGATACCCCTCGCGCACCGCGGAGGTCCAGCCGTTGGGCGCATCGAGTAGCACCAACAGCAGCATCACCAGGCCGCGGTAGACGTCAATCGACGCCAGACGCGGGGAGGGTTTTGAATCGGTGGACGTTGAAACCGCAGGCTGCTGCATCACCCCTCCCCTAGCCCCTCCCCATCAAGGGGAGGGGGACGAACGGATCGAAGATTCGATCCAGCCGCATGGCTGCAGGGAAGGATTACACCACGATTACAGCACCGAGTCGAGATCGCCCTTCCAGCGGACGAACCCTTCGATCGCTTCGTACTCGGCGAGGCCGAGCTTGTCGTAGGTTTCGGCCGTGGTGCGGTTGCGCTGTTCGGCCCGTTGCCAGAATTCGCGGGGGTCGTTGCCCGGGAACAGTGCGCGGTCTTTTTGCGACTCGTGCTTGAAGATTGCAGCACGCTTCCGCAAGAGTTCCTGCGGGCTGAGCGGGACCGCCATCTCAATTTGATGGGCGCCCCATTCCTGCCAGGCGCCGCGGTAGAGCCAGACTTGGCACTGCTGGTACCACTCGTCGCCTTCGGCTTCGATCTGCTTGCACGCCTGCAGGATTGCGGCGAGGCAGGTACGGTGCGTGCCGTGCGGATCGGAAAGATCGCCCGCCGCATAGATTTGGTGCGGCTGCACCTTGCGGAGCAGTTCGACGGTGATGCGAATATCGTCGTCGCCGAGCGGCTTCTTGCGGACGCGGCCCGTTTCGTAGAACGGCATGTCCATAAAGTGGAGCTGCGATTCCGGGATGTTGCAGCAGCGGGTCGCCGAGCGTGCTTCCGCGCGGCGGATCGTCCCCTTGATGAACTGTACTTCGGGGCTGTCGACTTGGCCCTGTTGCTTGTGCTTCACGAACTCGTCGATGTGCCGTTCGAACTCAGCGGTCCGCTCGGGATCGATGTTGAACTTGCGGTTGAACTCCGAGACGAAGTCCATGAAGGTGATCGCATCGTCGTCGAAGACCGCGATGTTGCCGGAGGTTTGGTAGGCGACGTGCACCTCGTGCCCTTGGTCGACGAGCCGGATGAGCGTACCGCCCATCGAGATGACGTCGTCGTCGGGATGCGGCGAGAAGATCAGCACCCGCTTCGGGAAGCTCCCTTCGCCGAAGCGCAGCGAATCGCCGGCGCGGCGAGCATGTTCCGGCTTGCCGCCCGGCCAACCGGTGATCGTCTGCTGCAACTCGCGGAAGACTTCGATGTTCAGGTTGTACGCCCGGCCTTGGCTGGCGAGCAGATCCTGCAGGCCCTCTTCGTTGTAGTCTTCTTCGGTCAGCTTCAGGATCGGCTTCTGCACCTTTTGGGCGAGCCAAATGACGGCCTTGCGGATCGCGGCGTTGTCCCAATTCACGGGGCCGACAAGCCAAGGGCTGCGACGACGCGTGAGCGCATCGGCCGCGGCATCGTCGAGCACGAACTGAGCGTTCGGGTGCGTTTGCAGGAAGCTCGCGGCGACAATCGCTGAGATCTCACCCTCGACCGCTTTCGCGACGACGGCTGACTTCCCTTCGCCATAGGCCATCAGGATGACCTTTTTGGCTTCGAGAATCGTCCCGACGCCCATCGTGATCGCCCGCCGCGGCACGTTCTCTTCCGCGAAGAAGTCGCTCGCCGCGTCGCGACGGGTCTTCTTGTCGAGCGTGATCATGCGCGTGCGGCTATCGCGACCTGAACCAGGTTCGTTGAAGCCGATGTGACCTGTGCGGCCGATGCCGAGGATCTGGATGTCGATGCCGCCCGCTTCGACGATCATCGCTTCGTAGTTGCGGCAGTACTCTTCGACCTGCGTGTCGGCGAGCGTTCCGTCGGGGACGTGAACGTTCTCTTCGAGAATGTCGACGTGATCGAACAGGTTCTCGTGCATGAAGCGGACGTAGCTCTGAAGCTCGTCGGGCTGCATTGGAAAGTATTCGTCGAGGTTGAACGTGACGACGTTCTGGAACGACAAGCCTTCTTCTTTGTGCAGCCGCACGAGCTCGCCGTAGACGCCGACCGGGGTGCTGCCCGTGGCGAGGCCGAGGACCGTCTTGCGACCTTGCGAATTCCGCTCGCGGATGAACGCGGCGATTTCGGCGGCGACGGCTTTGCTCGCTTCACCGGCATGGCGGTAGACGCGGCAGGGAATCTTCTCGGGGCAGGAGCTGTGATCGTGCATGGAGGTGGCGTCGGTGGGTTGAAGGGCGCCGGCGACGGGCGAATCAATCGTACTCATAAAGGGCTGCGGAAGGCCTGATTCGTGGTGGGCGAGGCCGCGGTAAAAGCGGACCTCAGTTGTTAGTTCTTGCGCGTTCGTGAGTGTGAATCTCACATTCTAACCGACTTAGCGCCGGATGCGAGACGCTGCGATGCTGGCAGCTTCCAGATCGCAAATCTTCACGGCGTCTTCGGCTAACCGTCCGTTGAGAATCTCGCTTTCCTGATTTTTGCGCAGACTTTCGACAACATTGCGCAGCTCCGCGGCGAAGGCGTCCATCGGGTCGCCGCTGCCGAGGTCCACGCGCTCCGCTTTGCCTGATTCGTCGAGAATCGTCGGCGGGCAAAGGTAAGCCCCCGCGCCGTTCAGCACAGAGAATTCGAACAGCAGCGTCGCGCGTTCGAGGTGAATCTCGAAGCCATGATTGAACGCGCGGCCTTGCTGGTCGACCGTGCCGCTCGTCGCTTCGACGACGTAGTCCTTGTCGCCGAAGCTAAAGAAGCTGTGCCAGAACTCAGGGAGGCCGTCGCGCGTCCGGCCGCGGCTGATGACGTCGTCGGGCATGCCGAATAGCAGCCGAATGAAGTGGGCGTCATGCACGTGCAGATCGAACAGCGGGCCGCCGACTTGGTCGGCCGTCCAGTAGTTCTTTAGCCAAGCGGGGTTGGAAATCACGCGGCGAAACGCGCCGCCGCGGAGGGCGCCATAGCGGCCGCTGGTCGCCGCTTCGTAGGCCCAGGCGTATTCTGGGAAGAACGGCAACACATGCCCGACGAACAGCCGGCGATCTGCCGCAGCCGCGGCGGTCGACATTCGCTGGCACTCGGCCGAGGTGAGCGCCATCGGCTTTTCGCAGAAGACGTGCTTCCCGGCAGCGAGCGCTTTGAGCGTGACCTCCGCGTGCAGGGCAGGGGGAAGCGTCACGTCGATCAGGTCGAGATTCTTCGAGGCGAGCATGTCGTCGACGTTCGAGTACGTCGCGACGCCGCTCAGATCCATCTGCTCGCCGGAGGGGCCGAAGTTCCCCTTGATATCGGTCCAATCGCCCTCAAGCCGGCTCTGCTTCGACTCGCAAATGGCCGCCACCCGCACCCCCGGAATGTTCCGGTAGGAGAGGTAGTGGATCATCCCCATGAAGCCGAGGCCTACGATGCCGACTTCGATCATTGCTTGCTTTCCCTTTGATTTGATTAACCACGAAGGCTCGAAGGCACTAAGACTTCACGAAGAAGATTTAACCGCAGATGAACGCCGATGGACGCAAATAAAAACTAGGAGAGTTCGCCAAGCCCCTCTCTTTATCTGCGTCTATCGGCGTTCATCCGCGGTTCCAAATCTTTGTCTTTCTTTGTGTAACCTTCGCGTCTTCGAGTCTTCGTGGTAGGTCTTTCCGCCCTAAGCCAACCGGGCCTTCAGCGTTTCCAGCGTCTCGACCGCCGCAGCGATTTCGGCCTTTTGCCGCACCGGTTCCTGCGGGATTTCGCGTTCGATGGTCAGCGGCCCCGTGTAGCCGATTTCTTGGAGCGTCTTGAGGTACGCGGCGAAGTCGACGGCGCCCTTGCCGAGGGCCACTTCGGCGCCCCAGGTGTCGCCCGGCTTATCCGACCAAGTGGCATCCTTGCAGTGAATGCTGCGAACATACTTGCCGAGCGTCTTCAGCGCGGGGATCGGTTCGCCGCAGCCGTAGAGAATCATGTTCGCCGGGTCGAAGTTGATGAACAGGTTGTCGCGCTCCATGTCTTGCATGAACGCGAGCAGCACGTCGGCCGGCTCTTGGCCCGTTTCGAGGTGGATCGCCTGGCCGTTCTTCGCGGCATAATCGCAGACGTCGCGGGTCACCTTCAGCACGTCTTGGTAATCAGCACTCGTCCGATCGTGCGGAACGAAGCCGAGGTGGAGGCCGACCACGTCGACGCCCATCAGGTGGGCGAAGTCGGCGATTTCCTTCAGTTCGGCAACGCGGGCTGCGCGGGTTTCGAGCGGCACGAGGCCGATCGTCCGCTCGACCGTCGGGATGTCGGCGTAGCTCTCGCCCTCGAAGCCAGCGAAGACGACGGTGACGCGGATGCCGAGATCCTTCAGCTTCGCGACGAATTCCTTGGCCCGTTCCGGCGTGCGCGATCCGGCATGCGGGGTGTGGAGGTGCGCGGTCGAAATCCCGAGCTCATGGGCCGTTTCGGGACGGACGCCCAATCCGGCGTCGATGCTGATGAAGACTCCAATCGGCCACTTGCTCATATTGTTTCCTTGCCTCGGTTCCACTGTATTTGAATTGAGTTGGCTATCGACGTGTTCTATGCAAGCAGCGTTTGATCCATGCGCTTCGAGACGTCCGCTAGCCACTCGCGGTCGCCGCCGGCCACCTCCGCCGTGCACCAGCCGGAGAACTTGATCTCGCGGAGCGCCTCGCGGACGGCGGCCCAGTTGACGTCCCCTTCGCCGATCTTGGCGTCGAAGCCCTTCGTCGTGCTCCAATCCTTCACGTCGAGTTTGACGATCCGCGAACCGAGTGTGCGGATCCAGTTCTCGCTGGGCGAAAACTTCACGACGTTGCCGATGTCGAAGTAAGATCCGACCCAGGGATTGTCGATTTCGTCGATATAGTCGCGGAGCTGTTCCGGCGTTTCGCAGAAGCCATTCCAGACATTCTCGATGAGCACGCGGACGCCGAGTTTGCTGGCGAGCGGCAGTACTTGGCGAATGCCGACGATCGAACGCTGCCAGACATGGTCGTGGTTCTCGTCGGCGCCGTTGACGCGGCCGGGAACGAGCAACACCGAGAAGCCGCCGAAGGCGTGACAGTCCAGAATCGCTTGTCGCAGGATTGCGACGCCTTCGTCGCGGACTTTGGCGTCGGGGTCCGAGAGCCGGACGTCCCAATGTTTCATGTCGACTAGCCCGTGGACCGGCAGGCCGGTGGCGTCGCTCGCCTTACGAACTTCTTCGGCGGAGAAGTCGGCCGGGCTGATGAGCTCCATGCCGTCGTAGCCGATTTCTTTACAAATCTGAAAGTGGTCGAGCACCGTGGGGGCGTTCTCGATCATGCCCCATTTCACTGCTTTGTAGAGTTGCAGTTGTTCTGAGGGGGCTCCGGCGGCTCGTTGAGCCGCGGCTGACTCGCGCGCGGCCGATGGCACGGCGGAGCCGATCGCCGCGATGGCGGCGGCAGTCGTGGCCTGGCGCAGGAAGTTACGGCGGTTGGAAGCAGCGACGTTCATCGAGTGCGTCTCCCCAGGCTCAGTCAAGTAAAGGGTCGGCGAACCCACCATGATGGGCGTTGCCGCGGCTCCTGTCTCCCCGGTCCGTTGCAATTTCTTGTACAGATTTTGCGCGATCTCGCGTTACAATCGGGGCCACGAGTTATGTGCGGCCCAATCGCCTCGCGGCGGTCCTTCGCCACGCTTACCTCCAACGGTTGAAAGCGATGCAGCCCTCCTTCGAAAAACTGATCCCGCCCACCGGCAGCTCGATCCGCTGTTTCGATCGCAGCATTATCGAGAAACCGGCCGGCTGGCACTACCATCCCGAGGTCGAAATCTGCCTCATTGAGCGCGGTTCGGGAACCCGCTTTGTCGGCGACCACATCGGCAACTACGCCGACGGCGACTTGGTCCTGCTGGGGGCGAATCTGCCGCACCACTGGGCGTCGGACGAGTTTCGCGGGCAGCGCTACGACCGACACCCTGCCGTGGTGGTGCAGTTCGACCCAGTGCAGTTTGGCGGGCAATTCTTTGGCCTGCCGGAAATGGTCGATACGGTCGAACTGCTCGATCGCGCTGGCCGCGGGTTGCATGTTCGCGGCGAAACGCAGCAACGTGTGGCGGTTGCCGTGCGGGAGATGCTGCGGCAACGCCCTTCCGCGCGACTGTTGTCGCTGCTCGGCATCCTCAACTTACTAGCCCAATCGGCCGATTTGGCGCCGCTAGCCAGCCCCGGATTCGCCCCTTCGTTCCACCCCCGACTGCAAGATCGTCTCAACCGGGTCTGCAAGTACATCCACGATCACCTCGCCGAACCGTCGCTCAACCAAGGCGATTTGGCAAAGTTGGCCGGCATGCACCCCTCGGCGTTCAGTCGGTTTTTCAAGAACGGCACCCAGCGAACGGTGACCGACTACGTCAACGAGCTGCGCATCGGCCTTGCCTCGCGGCTGCTGCTAGAGACTGAGCTGAGCATCCTTGAGGTCTGCCTCCGCTCGGGGTATGAAAATGCGTCGAACTTCAATCGGCGATTCCGCGAGTTCCGCGGGATGACGCCGCGAGACTTTCGAGCCGCGCATCGGGCGCCTGGCGGCCACCCGCAGCGTGCGTTCGAGAACCCTCCCCGCGCTGCCGCGCCAGCGTAAAGCCCTCCCTGCCCCCACCTTCCCTCCCCACCCCGCAAAGACTGCCATGGCTGCCAACGGCGACTCCCATTCCGAATTGCGCCGCGAGATCGACGACCTTGGACGAATGGTCGGGACGACGATCACCCGTTTCGCCGGCGACGCGGGACTGGAACTGGTGGAGAAGGTTCGCGGATTGGCGCGTTCGATGCGCGAAGGGAACGCCGAAGCAGGGGCGTCGCTCAAGTCGCTCCTTGCGGAACTCGACGAAGCGCAGCTCAAGGTCGTGGTCCGCAGCTTCAGCATCTTCCTAGAGCTGGCCAACGTCGCGGAAGATCGCCAGCGGATCCGCACGCTGCAGCAGCGCGAGGAGGCGTCGTTCCCTGAACCTCGCAAGGAATCGATTCGCGACGCGATTGCCGCGTTTAAAAGTCGTGGCCTCACCGCGTCGGAAGTGCAGACGCTCGTCAATCGCGTGGCGATCGAGTTGGTACTCACCGCTCATCCTACCGAGGCCAAGCGGCGCTCGGTGCGGCGGATTTTGCGTCGCATTCATAAAACGCTCGCTGAACGCGACGAGCAACAGGGACAATCGCGGCAACAGGCCCGCATCAATCGGCATTTGCAGAGCGAAATGGAAATGCTCTGGCAAACGGATTTCATTCGTCCGCGCCGGCCGACGGTGCTCGACGAGGTGATGCGCGGGCTCGCGTTCCTGCCGGTGCTGTGGGAAGAGGCGCCGGCGCTGCTCGATGAGCTGCGGCAAGCGCTCCAGGCCGACTATCCGACGGTGAAGCTGCAGCACGACCCGCCGCTGATTCGCTACGGCTCGTGGATGGGTGGCGATCGCGACGGCAATCCGTTCGTGACGCCGGAGGTGACGCAGCAGACGCTCGAACGCCTTCGCCGCACGGCGATCGATTTGCACCTGGAGACCGGGCAACGGCTGTCGAAGTACCTCAGCATTTCCGACCGCGAAACACCGCCGCCGCCAGCCCTGACCGAGGCGATTCGCCGTGTGGGCGCGCAGTTCCCGGAACTGGCCGAAGAACTGAAATCGCAGCGGCCGCTCGAATCTTATCGGCAGTGGTTCCACGCCATCGAATGGCGCTTGGGGAAGACTGCGGCCGTGTCGCTCGAAGGGGTAGCGACCCCGCCGGCCGGTGCCTACCAATCGGCGAGCGAACTGTGGGCCGACGTGAACGTCGCTGCAACCGCCCTGCTGGCGACGCGCAACGGCACGACCGAAGCCGTCGAAGTGCAGCCGTGGCTCGATCAAATCTTGCTCTTCGGCTTTCACACCGAACGGCTCGACGTGCGGCAACACTCGGGCGTCTACCGCGCCGTCATCGACGAGTTATGGCAGGCGATGGGCGTCGTTGAAGCTGGCGCGACGCTCGATGAAGCGACGCGCTGCGACCGCCTGCTGCAGACCATCGGCCGGCCGATTCCAACCACCGGCGTCGAGCTCTCGCCCGCGGCCAAGGAGACGCTCGATCTCTTCACGCTCCTCCGCCGCGTTGGCCGGCGATTTGGCATGAGTGCACTCGGCGGCCATGTGATCAGCATGACCGAGTATGCGAGCGACATCCTCACGGTGTTGTGGCTGTGGCGGGCGTCGGAAAGCGTCGATGGCGGCGACCGGGCCGACGCCCAATTGCTGCTGCCGATTGTGCCGCTATTTGAAACGATCGACGATCTTAAAGGTGCGGCGGCCACCTTCCGGGCGATGCTCGAGAAGCCGGCCTACCGCGAGCATCTGCGCGGCCTGAAGAACCAGCAGATGATCATGATCGGCTACTCCGACAGTACGAAGGATGGCGGATACGTCGCGGCCCAGTGGTGTTTGTTCCAATCGCAAATCGAATTGCAGCAGATTGCCGACGAGTTTGGCGTGACGCTCACCTTCTTCCACGGTCGCGGCGGGGCGCTCGGCCGCGGCGGCGGTCCGGCGGCTCGCAGTATTTTGTCGCTGCCGACCGAGGCCTTCTCCGGTTCGCTGCGGCTAACGGAGCAAGGCGAGGTGTTGGCCGAGCGGTACGACAATCCCTACATCGCGCACCGCCACTTGGAGCAAGTGGCGTGGTCGACGCTCACCGCCGTTTCGCGCCGCTCGCGACAGGCGCCGACGGAATGGCAAGAAGCAATGGATCGCCTCGGCGCCGAATCGCTCGCCGCGTATCGCCGGTTCGTCGACCATCCCGCCTTCGGAGAGTACTATCGCCTGGCGACGCCGATCAATGCGATCGAACGCTTGCCGATTGGCTCGCGCCCCTCGAAGCGCAAGGCGAGCGGCCGGATCGAAGACTTGCGAGCCATTCCGTGGGTTTTCTCCTGGACGCAAAATCGCTGTATCATTCCCGCGTGGTACGGCATCGGCTCGGCGTGCGAGGCGCTCACCACCGCCGAGCCGTCGATGGCCGCGATCCTGGCCAATATGTACCGCCAGTGGTCGTTCTTCACCGCGATGATCGACAACGCGTCGCTCGCCCTTGCCAAGGCGAACATGACCGTCTTCAAGCAATACGCTGAACTCGCGGCGGGCATCAGCGGCGCCGATGAACTGACGGCTTCGATCGTCGCTGAGTACGACCGCTCTCGTCGGGCGATCTTGACGATCACCGGCAATCGCGAGTTGCTCGACGAAGTCCCCTGGCTGCAGCGGTCGATTAACATCCGCAACGGCTACGTCGATCCGCTCAACATGATTCAGGTCGAATTGCTGCAGCGGGCTGCTCGCGGCGCCGCGACGCCGGAGCGGCAGGAAGAGCTCGAATACCTGACGAACCTCACCGTCAAAGGCCTCTCGACGGGAATGCGTACGACGGGCTGAGCCAATTGGATATGATGACAATCGCTTCGCAGATCGATGAAATCTCTCCGCAAAAGCGAGAGACTTCTGCGGCCGATCCCTAACGTCGAGATGACGGCTCGCGAGTAAGATAGGAACTGGAACAGTTCACATCTTCTCGAGAGGCAGCATGGTCGGTCGCCAGTCTCGCCGTTGGTTCGCACGCGCTTGCTGCGTCATGACAAGCCTTCTAGCCGCGGGCGAGGTGCGCGAAGCTCATGCTCAGACGGCGAGCCGCTCGGCTTGGGAAGCCGCGGACTTTCGCATTTGGGGGTATGTGCCGAACTGGACGACGGTCTCCCAGATCAACGCCTTCAACACGAACGGCATCTACGATCACGTGTCCGACGTTCTCTATTTCGGCGGAGTGCAGCCGAAAGCAGATGGCACGCTTTACTACGCTTCCGGCGCTACCAACCAGTTGGCGCCCTTGAAGACCGCGGCGCAAGCGCGCGGCTTCGCGTTGCACTCAAGCATGTTCACCGTCAACGGCGGGGCGACCGCCGATGTGTGGAACGCGATTATCTCAAGTCCCACGACGCGAGCGACGTTCGTCACCAACGTGAAGAACTTCCTCGTCGCGAACAACATGAAGGGGTACAACCTCGACTGGGAACGCCCGGCGAATGCGACCGAGTGGGGTAACTACACGCAACTTGCTCGCGAACTCCGCGCTACGCTGAATCCGCTCGGCATCGAGGTTTCAGTCTGCGACTTCGGCAGCACCGACTACTCTTGGGACAACACGGCGCTGTTCGATGCGAAGGTCTACGATCAGATCTTTATGATGAGCTATCATCTCAGTGTATTTTCAACGGGAACCTACGCGAACCAGAAGCTCGCTCTGACGGGACAAGGCGCCGCGAAGGCGTTCTCCAACGACCAGATTGGGATTGGCTTCGGCACCTGGGGAGTTAAGACCACCGATCCTCCCGCGACAGTCACTTTAGAAGCCATCGTCCAAGCGAACCCGAACCTTCCTTACGATGCGCTGACGTTCACCGGAACCATCAAGGATATTTCCGGTAATACTCAAACAGCCACCTGGAACATCGAGAGCCGCAAGCAAATTCGCGAGAAAGTGCAACTCGCCATCGACCGCGGCATGCCCGGCTTGTTCTCGTGGACGATGAACTACGACGCAACCGGCAAGTACAGCCTCCACCGCGTCGCCCAACATTACGCGATGGTGAAGAAGCAGACGCCCGATCTGAATCTCGACGGCAAAGTCGACGCCGCCGACGCCAACGCCCTCGCCGACAACATGGGAACGTTTTCTATCGCCACCGGGACGGCGGCGGGCGCCCAGATCGAGGCTTTTTACTGGAACGGCAACTGGGAGAAGGGCGACCGCGACGGCAACGGCTACGTGAACCAGGCGGATGCTACTTGGCTCGCAGGGCGTTATGCAGCTTTGGGCGTGGCGCTTCCGGATCGGCTGGCATTCACCGGCGAGTTCGAAAAGCTGAACGCCTCCGTCGGCCTCAGCGGCCGCTGGAAGTCCGGAGCGACACGCGCTGGCTTCGAGGAGACGGGCAACTTCCGTCAGCAAAATCCTGGCAATCTGCCGTTCGCCGGAACTGGCGTCGGCGCCAGTAAGTATTCGGCTTCGTCCGTGACGATCCGCAACCAAACCGCCGGCGAAGTCGCCGACGGCATCAATGGTGCGCAGCGCACGATGAAAACAACCCTGGCTCAAGCGGTCGATCTAGCCGCCGAAGGCGACACGTACATTACCTTCGTCGTGCGGCAAAGCACCGCGTCGCTCACGGCGACGCAACTCGCCTCGACGAATCGGACGCTATCGCTCGAACTGCTCAACTCCGCCAACTCGGTGCAGTACGATTTCTCGTTCCACGGCCAGCAGACAGACTTCAGCATTCGCAGCCAAGCCGACGCAGCGGGCGACGACGTGACGGCTGACGGGTTCGCCGCCGACGCGACCTATTTGTTTGTCGGCAAAATTTCCGGCAACGGAACCGCCGCCAACACGCTGCAGGCTTCACTGTTTGCCTACGGTTCTAACATTGGCAACTTCACCGATCCGCAGTTTCAGTGGATGCTCACCGCCAATGGCGGGGCCGGCTTCGACCCGGTCATTACTCAGCTGCAGTTCAAGTCATCCGCTGAGGGGAACTTCAGCGTCAGCAA
This sequence comes from Lacipirellula sp., assembly GCF_965279485.1. Taxonomy (NCBI): domain Bacteria; kingdom Pseudomonadati; phylum Planctomycetota; class Planctomycetia; order Pirellulales; family Lacipirellulaceae; genus Lacipirellula; species Lacipirellula sp. The sequence continues at coordinate 1,779,919 of NZ_CBDIIC010000001.1, read as the reverse complement.
CCTGTGGGTTGGCCAGGAAAGCAGCTTTTTCGCTGCACCGATTGCGGGCGACTTCAACGCCGATGGCAAGGTCGACGCCGCCGATCTCGAGCTTTGGAAGCTCGGAGCAGGAACCGTGAACGCCACTCATTGGGATGGCGACGCGAACGCCGACGGCATCGTCGACGGAGCCGATTTCTTAGTGTGGCAACGGAATCTCGGGCAGACAGCGGCGACCGGCGCCACTGTCGCCGTTCCTGAGCCGAGTTCGCTGGCTCTCGCTTTAATCGCCTGCGTGGCGTCGATGATTCGCCGGCGCAGCGTTTCCCGACCGCCAAGCTTCATCTTGGCGTCGCTGTTGCGGCTTGTGAGGCGCCCTGCTCGTTCGAGGCGATCAGGCTAGGCTAGTAGGCCCGTCAAGTAGCTGCGCCCGCCGCCGGTACGCAGCCAACCTAATCGCTCCGCAGGCGAGCAACACGCCGCTCGTCGGTTCAGGTACGACTGTTGAACTTGTTTGCCGGGCGACGTTCAGCGATGACCAGCCGTAGTTGCGTTGCCAAGCCAAGTAGTCGGTCCCATCGACGTCGCCATCACCGTCGGCGTCGCCAATCGCGGAAGTTGCGCCAGTTTTGATACCGATGTTCCCTTCCCAGATCGCCAAATCAGCGTTGTCGACCTTCGCGTCGGCGTTGAAGTCTCCCGGCATTAGCGTATCGGTCACGATCCGATAGATCTCGCCGGTGTACAGGTAGGAGATGTAGAGGTTGCCCACGGAATCCTCGCTGATCGCAGCCGGGCCAGCCGGCGAACCGATGTCCGTGGGAATCAGATCGTTGAGGTAAACAACTTGTTGCGGAGACGTTTCCGTCGCCGGCGTCAGCATCCAGAGCCGGTTCATTGCATTGTCAGCGAAGAAGTAATTTCCCTGCAGTTCTGGATCGGGGCCGCGGTACGGGACGCCGCCAACGATGGAAACGCCAGTGAAATTTGGGTCTAGCCCGGAAGTCCCCGGACGCCCGTAGTCATAGACTGGCTCGACGGGGTCGGTCACCAGCACTTCCGGCAGGTTGGGATCGCGCGGGACGCTGCCTTCGCGAACGCGCCACCCGTAGTTTTCGCCGCCGCGACTGCTTCCCGACTGAAAGTTGACCTCTTCTCGCTGGGCTTGCCCGACGTCGCCAATCCACAAGTCGCCTGTAGCTCGATCGAAGCCAGCTCGGAATGGATTTCGCAAACCGTACGCCCAAATCTCGTCGTCCCCCTCGGGATTCTCCTCTCCCGGCGTCGTTGGCGCAAAGGGGTTGCCGGGAGACTGCGGCGTTTCGTAAGGAATCCCGTAATTGCGCGCGGAATCTTGTGGGAAATCGTCGCGATTGACGTCGAGCCGGAGCACCTTGCCAAGAAGGTTGTCGGTTAGGTCTTGCGCATTGCCTCCCGGCTCCGTGTGGCCGGGGCCCCAGTCGTTGCCCAGACCTCCGTCCCCAGACATCGCGTAGAGGTAGCCGTCGTTGGGACCAAAACCAATCCAGCCCGCATTGTGGGCGTAGTCGGGTTTTGCCCAACTGATGATCGGCGTGAATTCAGGGTTCGCCGTCGTCGCGTTCGCGCTCGGAGCAGAGTACTCACGAATGTACTCGCTGGTGACGCTAACCGGGTCGTCGTCGTTCGCCGTGACCGAGAGGTAGAACTTGTGATTGTTCTGAAAGTCAGGGTGAAACGCGAGGCCGAGCACTCCGCCTTCACCGATGTTGTTCACGCCCGGAATGGTGAGGTAAGGAGTCTCCTGCAGTTGTCCGGTCGCGAGGTCGATGACTCGGATGGCAGCGGTCGCGTTTTCGCTCCATTCCGGCGAGCCGCGTTCAATAACGAACAGCCGCTGCGAATCTCCCGGCGCGAACGTCGCGTACATCGGCCAGTTAAGGCCTTGGGCGACCAGTTCGCGTCCGACGACGCCGGCATCGGCGGCATTCGTGCAGCAACTCGCCGTGGCAATGGCTAGCAGCGACGACGCGTAGGAAGGAAGTGCGAAACGCCGCCGGCCGCTCGGCGCGCGCGCCGAGAGCGTGAGAGGTCTCTGATTCATGGTGCCTGTCCAGTGTTCCGTGTTACCGACTGGCGCTCGCCTCCGAGAGCGCCAGAATAGTAGATATGAGTGTATCAGAAATACGCGATTCCGGCGACTGCGGCGACGATAAAATATGCGGTTTGCCCTATGGAGCAACTCGCAACGCTGCTGGTAGGAATAGGAATCGCGCCAGCGAAGCTGGAAGGCGCCACTGCCTGCGCGAGCGTTGACGCCAGCGCAAGCACCTCAACCTGCGTGCCGAGTCACCTCTTTAGGTGATTGCGAAACCCGCCAGCCGACGGCCTCCGGCGGCCTTGCTCGTTCGTCCTAAGGGCTACTGATTTCAGGATTTAGGACTAAATTAAATAGTTAAGAGCCTTTTCGCCCCCTTCCCCTGGGCTATCTGTCGATTGGACGCGGTACGGCGTGCTGCGGGATCTTGGGAGGCTCGCCCGGAACGCCGGTACCACGACTTGCTGAGGACCGGGGGACGCGACTAGTCCACCCTTGCCAGCTCGCTTCTCGATGGGGCGGATTCAATCCCGGCCCTTGCCTGCCGCGAGACGCCGAGCATCGTCCCGCCACCCTGGAGCGCTGAGCTCGGGCGGAAAAGTTGGGGAGCGAATTTCGCAGCGCGATTAGGCAGTGCTGTTAGAAGGAGCGGGCGCTTTCTGACGCACACCCCGGAAGGAGAGTAGCCGCGGCGGGACTCGAACCCGCACGAGGGTTACCCCTCACTGGATTTTAAGTCCAGGGCGTCTGCCAATTCCGCCACACGGCCGTACCGACGCGTCATTGTAGTCGGTGGAAAACGATGCGTCGTGCGGGCATTGGAGCATTCGCTGCGCAAAGGTGCAAGGCGACGGGCCGCCGCATTCCGTCGGAGGCTGCCGTGCCGCCCCTCCGTCTGTTGGGGGCTTCTGTTAGGATGAACCTCGGGGCGGCGAAAAGGTTCGGCGAGGCTGTAAATTCGCTCCGCCATGTTCAGCATTCAGGCTTCGATTCGATTCGCTTCGGCCGTCGCAGCGCGTAGGGTTTCATGGATCACGCTTACATTTCCAGCAACGCCACGATCTTGGCGGTGCTCACCGGCATCTGTGCGTTTTATTTTTGGCTGGAGAAGGCGACGCGCTGGCCGCTCTTCAACTATGTGCCGCCGCTGGTGTTCATCTATCTGACGCCGGTGATTTTGGCGAATAGCGGGAACGTGCTGACCCACTTTCGTGATCGCGGAGCAGAGAAGCCGGCGACCGCAGCGCCGCTCGCGGCGATTCCGAATGTGCTGCCAACTGAATCGCCGGCGTACGACGTGATCAACGATTACGCGCTGCCGATGATGCTCGTGTTGATGTTGCTGAACGTTGACGTCGCCGGAGCGGTGCGCGTCGTCGGCAAGGGCGTCGGCGTCATGCTCATTGGCGCGCTTGGCGTCGTGGTGGGCGCAGTGGTGGGTTACGCCTGCGTGAAGCAATGGTTGGGGCCCGATGCTTGGAAGGCATACGCGGCGCTCACGGGCAGTTGGGTTGGCGGCACGGGCAACCTGGCCGCCGTCGCCGAAGCAACTGGCGCCAACGGCACGCAGTTCGGTCTGGCGGTGCTCGCTGATACAGCCCTATTGCTCATTTGGTTGCCGGTGATGCTGGCCTCGAAAAAGATCGCCGAACCGTTCGCGCGGTTCGCGAAGGTCGACGCCGAGCGCGTCGCTCACCACGATGCGATGTCTGCCGCGACGCAACTCGATGGACGGCCGCCAAACTATCAAGACTTTTTGCTGCTGTTGTTCACCGCGTTCGCTGTGACGGCGTTCGCGCTTTGGTCGACGCAATCCTTGACGGCGAAATTCGCTGAGTACGACCGCGTTTGGCCAGTGCAATTCAGCGAGAGCACGGCCCGTATTTTACTGATCACCACGATCAGCATCGGCCTGTCGTTCACGCCGCTGCGGCACGTGCCTTCGAGTCGTCACTTAGGGATGGCGCTAGTGTTCGTGTTTATGGCGCGAACCGGCGCCACGGCCGATCTCGCCCAAGCGGCCGATCAAGCCGTGCCGTTCTTAGTTGGCGCCACGATCTGCATCTTTATCCACGGCTTCTTCTGCCTCGCGGCGGCGAAGGTGTTGCGCGTCGACATCCACACGGCGGCGATTGCGAGCGCCGCGAACGTCGGCGGCATCGCCACGGCGTCGTGCGTCGCGGCGCATCATAAAGAAAGCTTGATGCCGGCGGCGGTGCTACTCGCGCTGTTGGGCTACGCGATCGGCAATTACGCGGGGCTGCTCACCGCTGCGATTTGCGAGAGTTTGTAGTGCGGTGGGTGGCCCCGACACTCGGCCGAGTATGCCTGCCAGCCCTAGCCGTTTCCCTCGGCCGCGTGTCGGGGTCGCGATAGCGACAAGAGGCCAAGCCATTTCACAAGCTGCAATGCCTCTAGTTGCCGATGGCAACACCGACACTCCGGCGTTTGGAATGTTCGGAATTGCCGATTGGTCTCGCCGGAGTGTCGGTGCTACCCGATCACACTTGGTCCGGCCGCTCTGCAATCGGCTGGCCCGCGCCGCTCGCGATCCGGTTGATCGCATTCAACTGAGCACAGGTACTCGCTTCCACCGTGTCGGTCGAAGTCCCGCGGCCGCGGTACAACTGGCCGTTGTATTCCAGCTCGACCATCGCTTCGGCGACGGCGTCTTTGCCCCGGGTCGCACTTTGCACGCGGTAGTCTCGCAAGACCGCCGAGATGCCGGTGAGCGTTTCGATCGCATGGAACAACGCATCGAGCGGGCCGTCGCCGTAGGTTTCGGTTTGCTGCTGCTCTTCGTTGCCGCGACGGACGGTAAGCGTCACGGTCGGCGACTCGCCGCTGGAAGCTTTGATTTCGTAGCTCACAAACTGCCAGGCGTCGAAGATCTCAGCGTTCCGCTGTTCGATGAGGGCCGCGATATCGCCGTCGTAGATTTCCTTTTTCTTGTCGGCGAGCTTCTTGAACGCTTCGAACACCGAGTCGAGCTGCTCCGACGTTAAGTGGTAGCCGAGCGCCGTCGCCCGGTCCGACAACGCGGCACGTCCCGAGTGCTTGCCAAGAACAAGATCGGTCTTCGTAAAACCAACGTCTTCGGGCCGCATGATTTCGTAGGTCGACCGCTCTTTGAGCATGCCATCCTGGTGGATGCCGGCCTCGTGGGCGAAGGCGTTGCGCCCGACGATCGCCTTGTTCCGTTGCACCACCATGCCGGTGATGCCGGAGACAAGCCGGCTCGTCGGCACCAAGCGTGGCGTGTTGATCCGCGTGTCGGCCTTATAGTAATCCTGGCGAGTGCGGAGGGCCATCACGACTTCTTCGAGCGAGCAATTGCCGGCACGCTCGCCGAGGCCGTTGATCGTGCACTCGACTTGGCCGGCGCCCGCTTCGATCGCGGCGAGGCTGTTCGCCACGGCGAGACCAAGGTCGTTGTGGCAGTGGACGCTAATGACCGCCTTGTCGATGTTCGGCACGCGTTCGCGGAGGTTGCGAATGACGCCGCCGTAGTGGGCGGGGGTCGCGTAGCCGACGGTATCGGGGATGTTCACCGTCGTGGCGCCGGCGGCTATCGCGGCTTCGACGACGCGGCAGAGGAAGTCGGGCTCGGTGCGGGCCGCGTCCTCGGGCGAGAACTCGATGTTGTCGCACCAGCTGCGGGCCCGCTTCACGCCGGCGACGGCCCGCTCGACGATTTCGTCCATCCCCATCCGGAGTTTGAACTCACGGTGAATCGCGCTCGTGGCGAGGAAAACGTGAATCCGCGTGTCGGGCGCTCCTTTGAGCGCTTCGCCGGCGCGGTCGATGTCCTTGTCGTTGCAGCGAGCGAGGCCGCAGATGGTGGCGCCGCGCACCGTTCGGGCGATCCGGCGGACCGATTCAAAGTCGCCGGGCGACGCGATCGGGAAGCCCGCTTCGATCACGTCGACCCCCAGATCGACCAGCGCCTGCGCGACCTCAAGCTTTTCGTCGAGGTTCATGCTGCAACCCGGCGATTGCTCGCCGTCGCGGAGCGTCGTGTCGAAGATGATGATCCGGCGTGAGTCGGAGGTGGACATGGCGGTAGGTCAGGCTGTTAGCCTGACGTTAGTGGTAGGTCAGGCGTTCAGCCTGACGGGCGTTACGTTGTGGAATGGAAACCGTAGGTCGCTGCCAGTCAGGCTAGAAAGCCTAACCTACTAACAAAAAAACCCCGAAGCCGGGCGGCTTCAGGGTTCTGGCAATTCTCACGATCAAGATGCAGACGAACCCTAAGCCTTGCCCTCGGCAAGTAGCAGCAGTAGCAGGCTGTTTAGGTTCAGAGCTGGCATCGGATGTTTTTTCGATCTTCGGGCTGGGCAGACAGACTCTCCCTGCAATCTGTTCTAGCTGACCCGATATCGAGGGTCAAGGTTCACCGGCGTCGCCGTAGGGCGTTCGAGCGAGGGAAAACCCCGCCTATTGGGCGATGAAAAACCGGGCGTCGCTCCCCCCGGGGCCGATCCCGAAGCGAACTCGCTTCGCACAGCGGGGGCAATGGCCGATGTACTCGGTCCCCTCGCGGTTGGCGTACACGCGGGAGTAAACGTCGCAGCAGGCGAACTGCACGCCCAGGTATCGCGACGACTCGCGGCGATTGTCGGCCGCCATCGTGGAGGGAGTCGGAACTGGACTGCAGAGATCGAGATGTTGGCCGGTCATGGCAACGCCTCATCAATAAAGTGGAAAGACTCGTTTCGCAATATTTGAATCACGACTGCAGGTGAGCCGCAGGCCTCGTGCCCGCGGTCCCACAAGTCGCGCCAACCGCCAATTCACGCCCCAAATCGTACGTCGTCCGGGGTAACGTCGCAGCGTCAATTTTTCCGCTATCCCCGCTATCGCCGGCACAGTCGGTACGGGCCGCTAGCACTCGCCCGCTCCGCCTTGCGGCGCCAGCGTGGTTTGCCTACTATCCGCCGCCCGCGTCGCTAGATTTGCCCCCGCTTCGCAGCGACATCGCTCTCCGCGCCTACCCAATCGCCCAGCCGATATGTTCGTCGATTTTGAAGTCACCAACTGTTCTCGCCAATGCGCCGCCAGCGGGCGAACCCTGGCGCCGGGCGAGACGTACTTCTCGACGCTGCAGGTCGACGGCGGCAAAACGGTGCGAGCCGACTACAGCGCTGCCGAGTGGCGCGGCGCCCCGGAGACTGCGATCGCGTGGTGGAAAGCCGCGATGCCGGCAGGCGATGCGGGCAAACCAAAGCTCGCGCCGCACGACGTGCTGCTGAACCTATTTGCCGATCTCGCGGAGCGGCCCGAAGAGGCCGACTTCCGCTATGTGCTGGGACTGCTGCTGATCCGACGGCGGCTGTTGAAGTTGGAAGAGACGCAACGCGACGCCTTCGGGGAACTGATGATTCTCGATTGCCCGCGACGCAACGAACAATTCGAACTCAGAGCGACGACGCCTGATCCCATGCAAACCGAGCAGTTGCAGCAGCGCATGATCGAGCTGCTCTACGGCGGCGAGTGAAGGAGACTCTCGACATGCGGAACAGTGCTCAAAACTTATCGTCTAACCTCTCCCTGCAAGGGAAAGGAATCGTCTCCACGCTCCTGCTCCTCGGCTTGGTCTTCTCCACGACCGGCGCCTCGTGCACGCGCACAATGCGCAGCCCCTTCACCGCGTGGCAGCCGCCGGCCCCGCAGGTGCTAATGACCGGCTCCTCGCTCGATCAGGTAATCGCGGCGGTGAACGCCAACGCGGCCCGTATCCAAAGTATTCAAACGAACAACGCCTCGATCACCGTCCCCGGCATGCCCGGCATTCCGCTCTTGGGCGGGAAGATTGCCGCGCAACGTCCCGGCCGCTTCCACCTTGTCGCCGGCACGGCTCTCACGGGCGACGAAGTCGACATGGGGTCGAACGACGACCTCTTCTGGTTCTGGGTTCGCCGCAACGAACCGCCGGCGCTGTTTTACGCTCGCCACAGCCAGTTCGCCGGCAGTGCGGCGCAGCAGATGATGCCGATCGAGCCGCAGTGGCTGCTCGATGCGATGGGCTTCACCGAATTCCGCCCCGGCGATCAGCACACTGGCCCCGTCCCTGTGGGCGACGGCAAGGTTGAGATCACCTCGGTGATTCAATCGCCGACAGGCCAGTTGACGAAGCGGACCGTCGTCGACGCGACCCGCGCGCTCGTGCTCGAGCAGCACGTCTACAACGCCCAGGGAACGCGCATCGCCAGTGCCGTGGCGAAGTCGCACTTTTACAACGAAGCACTCAAAATCTCGCTGCCGCAAAAGGTGGAAATCACCATGCCGGCCGCCGACCTGTCGCTGTCGATCGACATGGGAACGATCGAGATCAACACGCTCGCCGAGAACCCGCAGCTGTGGGCGATGCCGTCGAAGCCCGGCGTGCCGCTTACCGATCTGGGCGCGATCCAAACCTCGGCCGCGCCGCAGCGGATGGGCGACCAACTCACTGGCGCCAACTGGTACGGTCCCGGCCCCGCGGCTGGCCAAACGCCGCCGGCCGCTGTTTACGGGCAGGCGCCAAGCATCCCGATGGCGCCGCCGCACACGAACGCGCCACTCGCCGCCGCGCCGCAAGCCATGCCAAGCTCGCCTGCGCCGCAATTCGTGCCGCCCAACGGCGTCGAACTTCCTGCCGCGCAAGTGGCGACGCAGCCATCGCCGTACGCGATCCCGCAGCAACTCCCGGCCGGCGGCGTGTCCGATGCGGGGGCGTTCGTGCGCTAGTTTGCGCTCCAGATGCCGCGCTGCGCTCGTTTCGCTTCTTGCTGCGCCTTCCGCAGTACTTCCTTCTTGCGCGGACTGAAGTCGTACCCTAGCGTCGCTCGCGCAAGTCCCGCGCGAACGAGCTCCCCATTCAGCATCCGGTCGCCGCTCCACGCGAACGCGAGGTACCGCCCATGCTGGTCCACGCCCTCGCCATCAACTTCGATGCGTAACTGGTTCCCCGCATCGCGGACGAACTGCTTCGTAAACGCACTCGCCTCCGGCCCAAACGGTTCCACGGGCCAGTCGGGCTTCACCGACTCGGGCGAGTTGACGCCTTGCAGTCGCAAACGGCGATGCCCTTCAAGCAGCAACGTATCGCCATCGACGACGCGCTCCACGCGGTAAAGGCCAGGTTCCAAGCCCGTCTGTGAAGTCGCAACTCCGCCACCACCGCTGCGGCCGCCGTTACCACCATTCGGCCGCGGCGAATCGAGCGTCCAATTGCCGCTCCACCAGCGGAACAGCCCGAGCACAATCACGCCCACGATCGCGGCGAGTTCCCGCCAATACGACCGGCGATAGCGTCTCATGGGGCAATCGCCGCGGGGCGTCTACGACAAGAAAAGGCGAAGAGAAAAGTTGAGCGAGCAGGCTCAGCTCACTGCGACCAGCTAGTTCTGGCTGAAGCCGAGCTCATGCAGCCCGACGCGACCGAGCGGGTTCTTCAGGTAAGCGTTGCGACACTTGCTGCAGAGGTCGTAGCGCTTCTGTTGGTAGACGTCGTCGCTGATCCGTTCATCCTCGGCGTCATCAAGCCGATCGAGGATGTCTTGAATTTCTTGCAAGTGGTCGTGCTCGTCTTCCAACTCGCTGTCCATCGGGTCGAGCGCGGCGTAAACCTCCAACCGAACGACGTAGCGTAATTCGCGCTCCGGGTCGATCACCCGTTTGCAGCAATCGCATGTGAAGTGAAGCATGGCCAGCGTCCCCTGCGACAAGTTCGTAAAACGATACGCTCTGTTCCGTTGAGCGCCCCCTGAAGATTCATCCTAACGACAGGATGAAGCGGCTCGCAAGTTAATCATCAATGTTTCCGTAACCTGCCAACTGCGCCGCGAAAACTTCGCGCGACGTCAACTCGCGCGATCCCCCATGTGCGGCATCTCCTCCGTGAGGAAGGGACACAGAATGGCAAATGCCGTGCCTAATGTAGGATTTGCGCGATTTCACAACGACTCTCGGAACACACACTTCGCCGCAAACTATACGCATGAATCGCCCAGCAACTTTGCAAGTGAGCAGGACTGTGCACGCCTCCCAAGTGCCGACAGGTTGAGCCGTTGCCGCCGTGAAATCGCGCAGACCGCGCTGGTTTTGCCGAAAACAGGCGACTAGAATGCAAGTGACGCCACTCGCTTCCGTCGACTTGCCGCGCCTCGGAACCCGTTCCCGAAGTCGCTCAGTTGCCGCGCGACGGCGGCATTGGTCTCGGGTCCCGGGCGCTGCTGCGTCCTGCCTGGCAGCGCCTTTCCTTCACACGTCATTAGCGCTCGTCGCCCAGAATGTGGGCAGCGATCGCAGCGAAGAAGCGCATGCGTCGTTCGAGCTTTCGAACCGCGTGAGCCTCTCCGCTACCGGCGTAGGCGGAAATGGCTTCGTCGTCGGCTACGTATGACGACCTGCTTGTTGGGGAGACTACCGCGAATGTCGACTGCTGATGCCAGCGGGCTCAATGCCAGCGTGCTCATCTTGAACCGGCACTATATGGCCGTTCACGTCGTCAACGTACGGCGTGCCTTCGGTCTGCTGGTCAACGCGTTGGCCGAGGTCATCCACATCGAGGATGGCGCCTACACGAACCACGATTTCGACTCCTGGCGCGAAATCAGCGAATTGCGGGCCACGTTCAAAGAACGCGAAGCCCACGATGACTGGATCCGCAGCGTCAACTTCGACATCTGCGTCCCGCGCGTCCTGCGGCTGCTCCACTACGATCGCCTGCCGAAGCAACAAGTGCGGCTCAACCGCCGCAACATCTTCGCCCGCGATGCAAACCTCTGCCAATACTGCGGTAAGAAGTTCCCCACGAGCGAGCTGAGCCTCGACCACGTCCTGCCGACCTGCCGCGGCGGCGGCGCGAGCTGGGAGAATCTCGTCTGCGCGTGCGTTCGCTGCAACGTCCGCAAGGGAGGCCGCACGCCGCAAGAGGCCGGCATGAAGCTAATCCAAAAGCCGGTGCGCCCCAAACGGAGCCCCATGCTGACGATCAAACTTGGCAACCCGAAATACGCCAGCTGGAAGAATTTTCTCGACAGCGCGTACTGGACAGTAGATCTCAAGTGATCGCCAGTAGCCGCGGGTCAACGACCCGCCGGAGCGCCACTTAATCGACTTCCCGCCCAGAAACAAAACGAGCCTCCAACGCCCAGCGTTGAAGGCTCGTTCGCTTTGAATCTATCAACCGCAATCCGCGAGCTTAGTTCCCCGCGAGCGGTTCCTTCTTTTCAGTGATCCCCGGACACTGCGGCGCCATTTCGGCGTTCAGTTCCGTAAAGCCTTTCCACTCTTCCGGCACGTTGTCTTCGTGGAAGATGGCTTCGACCGGACACTCCGGCACGCACGCTTCGCAATCGATGCATTCGTCAGGGTGAATGTAAAGAATCTGCTCACCCTCGTAGAAACACTCGACCGGGCATACCACCACGCAGTCGGTGTACTTGCAAGCAAAGCACGGCTCGCACACAACGTGGGTCATCTTCGGAAATCTCCTTCTATCGCGATCTGTCGCAGCAACGCGAATGAGTGGACTGGCTGGTTCAGCCGAAGCCGATTCCGCCGCCGGAATGCAGCCATCGTCCGACAATCCGGACGACGCTCCTATCCTAGCACTGTCGTTTCAACGGCGACAAGTATTGATGAGCGAACGACTTTCGGCCATCGGCTTTTCGCCGCGGCAATCTTAGATTCGGCCAAATCGAGCGTCAACCCAAGGAAAACCTTGCCCAATCGCGACTTTCGCCGGCAATTGCAGCCTCCTCGACCTCCGAAAACCCCGCGGACCCCGACATTATCTTGCTCCGCGCTCCCCGGCTATCTAGAATCGGATGGAGCGGTTGCGACCCTCGGCGCGCTATTCGCTCACGAGGCCAGGAGCTATTTGGGGCTCAACCAATAAGGTGGTGAATCGACGTGGCGCTTTCCGACATCGACCGCAATCTGCTGGAACGCTGCCTCGCCCGCAAACCGCGGGCGTGGGAAGATTTCGTAGATCGCTTCACCGGCCTCGTGATTCACGTCGTGAATCACACCGCTCGCTGCCGTTCGCTGATGCTCAGCTCTGCTGATCGCGAAGACCTCACCGCGGAAGTTTTGCTAGCAATCGTCCGCGACGACTTCGCCGTGCTCCGCCACTTCCGCGGCAAGAGCAGCCTGGCGACCTACCTCACCGTCGTCGCCCGCCGGGTCGTCGTCCGGAAGCTCGTCGACACCCGCACGGCCACGCCGCTCGGCTCGGCCGACGTCGCCGCCGATGGCTCAGCGAATGAACAGCGGATGACCGATCGCGAAGAGGTGGAAGCCCTCATGGAGCATCTCGACGACAGCGAAGCCGCCGTCGTCCGGATGTACCACTTGGAAGGTAAAACTTACCAAGAGATCAGCCGCACCACCGGCATGCCGACCAACAGCGTCGGCCCAATGCTGACGCGAGCCCGCGCCAAGCTCCGCAACGCGAGCGCTCGCTAGTCCCGGGCTCCGCCCGGGGGTGTGTTACCATTCAGCAGGGCGTCGTTGTGCGTGACGCCACCCCCGGGCAGAGCCCGGGGCTAGAAGGCGGTTCTAAAATCCAGGCCCGCGCAAATCAATCGTCCCGCTCGGCCAATGTTCCCCGCCGGGATAGCGCATCACCAGCTCATCCCAAAACGGCGAGGCCTTCGGCTCCGCGCCGAGCGAATTGATGAACGGGTTGAGCGCCCGCACGCAGCCGAGCTTCTCGTAGAAGCCGCACGTCTTGAAGTTCGTTTGAAACAGCGCGAACGGATACTCGCCGGCGTCGACGAGGCCGAACGCAGCGCGAACGATCAGCTCGCCCAGACCACGGCCGCGCATCGCGCCGTCGGTGCACACGCGAGCCAGCCCGCCGATCGTCATGTCGCCCTGCGACGTTCTGATTTCGCGCGGCAACATCGCCGCATGGGCGATCACGCGATCGTCTTCGACGACCACGAGCGACCGCGGCGCCGGGCCAGGCTTGTCGCGGAAATGTTGCCCTAGCGCCAGTTGCTGCTCCGCCCGATCGGCCGCGGTGAGATGGGGTTTGGGCCACACCTGAGCGACCAACTCCCCAATCGCCTGCGCCTGGGCAGGAGTGAACTCGCGCACGTCCCAAATCTCGACGGGCATAGCGGCAATCACGGCGGACCATCCTCGTAGCGAACCAGTGGCGTAACCCTATCAAAGGGTACGTCACGCCGCCAAGCCGAGGTCGCGCCGGGAGCGATTTTCACGGCCCCGCTGTATTTCGCGGAACCGCAACGAGGCTTTTACGGGACGAAATTGCGCCCAAAAAATCGGTTCGACACGGTTCATCCGCACATCTGCCGCTGCAATTTGGTGCAGCGAAGGTCTCGTGTGCCAGAGCCCGCGCGATTCCTAGCCCCGGGCTCCGCCCGGGGGTGACTTACCATACCGCTACGCTTTGCCGCGCGCAACGCGACCCCCGAGCGGAGCCCGGGGCTAAAAAACAGTACAATAGACTTCTGATCGCGAACTGCGAACCGCACATCGCAACCGCGCAACATTGCCCCTCTAGGACCCCCGCCGCCGATGGCCAAGAAATCCAGCACCCGCGACGCCAAGGTCGCCGCCGCTCGCAAACGCAAAGCGGCCGCCAACAAAGACGCCGACAAACGGCAACGCGTCGGTAACAAAGGAACCGGCACGCAGCAGGCCCGCGCCTCGCAAAAGGCGTCGGGCGGCTCGAAGCAAGCCCGCGAAGCGACGCGCAGCAAACTGCTTAAAGAAATCCGCTCGATCGCGATGGGCGCCCTCGTCGCCCTCGAAGAGCAAGACTACGAAGCCGTCCGCAACAGCCTGACGACGATCGCCCAACGTGGCGATAAGTGAGTTGCATGCGGAGATCGCCCGCAACTTCTGCTACGCTCGCCCAAGCCGTTTCCAAATGCTTGTGTCGGTGACGCGCTCGCGCGTTTCACTGTCGGCAAAGAGCTGATAGTGGCCGCAGTCAGCGCAGAGCACGGCGTCGAACTTCGCGTAGGAGAAGAGCTGGCCGAGCTTCGGCAACAAGAAGGGGCCGTAACCGCCGTTCGCACCGATTTTGGTGGTGTAGAGCGCCGTGCCGTTGCAGTGACTGCATTGAGTTGGCAGCGAGTTGTGAGCCATCGGCGTCCTCGATCGAGCTTCAGCAATCCGTGTTGAACCGAATACGCAACTCTACCGCGGCGGCAGTTCCTCTGGCCGGTGCACATGATGCTCCATCGCCACTTCCAGAAACTCCGCAATCTGATCGTCAGAGAATCCGCCGATCGAATCGAAGATCGATTCCTTCACCGTCTGCGCATCGTACGCACTTACTTGGGTGAGAATCTTGGAGATCTCCTCCGGCGAGTGGCCCCGTTCGGTGAGCCAGGCGATCAGTTCAGCGTGACGAGGATCTGGTGCGTGGGACATGCGACGGTCGTCTCGCGGGGGTCGAGGGGCGGTGGAGGGCCGGGCGGGCGACGAATAGCTATCGCCGCCATTTATCTTACCACGCTCCCGACGTCGCGGCGAAACCGCTAAGCTGACTAGCGACGGGCAGCCGTTCGTCCGCCGTATCTAGTGCAGAGAATCGCCCGATGCCCAAATTCGCCGTCATCCTCCCAGCCGCCGGTCGCAGCAGCCGCTTTCGCGATCCTCACTACAAAAAGCCGTTCGCCAACCTCGGCGGACGCGCGGTGTGGCTCCACTCGGCGGAGCGATTTCTCAATCGCAAAGACGTGAAGCAGGTGATCATCGTCGTCTCGGAAGAGGACCGCGAAGAGTTCGGCCGTAAGTTTGGCGCGAACCTTGCCATCATGGGCGTCGAGGTTTGCCTGGGCGGCGCCGAGCGAACCGACTCGATTCAAAACGCGCTCGCCAAGGTGAACGACGACATCGATTTTGTCGCGATCCATGACGCCGCGCGGCCCTGCACCGCAGATAAGCTTGTTGACCAAGTGTTCGCCGCCGCTGAACAACATGGCGCCGCGATCTTGGCGGTGCCGGTCGCCGCGACGCTCAAGCGGGCCGCGAAGGGCCAGCCGGCGCTGATTGGCGAGACGGTCGATCGCGCGGGTTTGTGGGAAGCCCAAACGCCGCAAGTCTTCCGCCGCGAACTCATCAACAAAGCCTACGCCGCCCGCACCGCGGCTCTCACCGACGACGCCCAACTCGTCGAAAAGCTGGGCGTCCCCGTGGCCCTCGTCGAGGGCTCGCCGATGAACCTCAAGATCACCACGAAGGACGACCTGCGGCTCGCGGAGCAGATCGTAAAGGTCCTCCCCAAAGCCAAGCCTGAGGGCTTTTCGCACCCGTTCGCCGGCGACGACCTCTGGCGGTAGCCGCTGGGCGGCATTTCTGATTTGTGATTTCTGATTTATGATGGGCTCTCGCCGTTTCTCGGCCGTTTGTCCAATGCATCGTGACAATCAGAAATCATAAATCCCAAATCATAAATTCCCACATGTCCTTCTTCGCAGATCTCCAGTGGCGCGGCCTGATCCACCAGACCACCGATCCCGCGCTCGACGCCTGGCTCGCTGAAAAGCCCCGCACGCTGTACGCCGGCTTCGACCCTACGGCCGACAGTCTGCACGTTGGCCACTTGATGGGCGTGATGATGCTCCGCCGCTTCCAGAAAGCGGGCCATCGTCCGATCGCCGTCATCGGCGGCGCCACGGGCATGATCGGCGATCCGAGCGGCAAGAGCGCCGAGCGGAATCTGCTCAGCAAGGAACAGCTGCAGCTCAACATCGACGGCATGAAGCGTCAGATGGAGCAGTTCATCGATTTTGACGAAAGCCAGCCCCGCGCGCTGCTCGTCAACAACTTCGACTGGACCGGCCCTTGGAGTTACCTCGAGTTCCTCCGCGACATCGGCAAGAACTTCCCGGTCAACGTGATGCTCGCCAAGGATTCGGTGAAGAGCCGCATCGGCCGCGGCGAGGAGAGCGATCCGCAGGCCGGCATGAGCTACACCGAATTCAGCTACATGTTGCTGCAAGCGTACGACTTCGTCCACCTGCACGATCGCCACAGCTGCGAATTGCAGGCGGGGGGCAGCGACCAATGGGGCAACATTACCGCTGGCATCGACCTCGCCCGGCGGATGCGTGGCGCCCAACTCCGCGGCTTCACGTGGCCGCTGCTCACGAAGAGCGACGGCGCCAAGATGGGCAAAACTGAGTCGGGCGCCGTCTGGCTCGACCCCGCGCGGACGAGCCCCTACGCGTTCTACCAATACTGGTTCAACGTCGACGACGTCGACGCGGCGAACTGCTTGCGGTTGCTTACCGAGTTGTCGCAGGCTGAGATCGAAGCCCTCGACGCCTCCCGCGCCGCCGATCCGGCCAAACGGGAAAGCCAACGTGCGCTGGCGGTGGAACTCACGCGTCTCGTCCACGGCGACGCCGGCCTGAACGCCGCCAAGCAAGCGACCGACATTTTTTTCGGCGCTGAGATCGCTAACCTCACAGATCGAGAACTCGGCCAGATTTTCGCCGACGTGCCGAGCAAAGAACTCTCGGCGGCTGCCCTCCAAGGCGCCGGCCTGCCGCTGATCGATGCGCTCGTCGAAGCGGGCCTCGCCGGCAGCAAAGGCGACGCCCGGCGGACGATCACGCAAGGGGGCGCCTACGTCAATAACCGCCGCGTCGAAGGCGTCGACGCGACGCTTACTCCGTCGAGCCTCGCTAGCGAAACGGTGGTGGTTCTCCGTAGCGGCAAGAAAAAGTACGCGCTGCTCCGCTTCGCGTGATAGACTAATTTCGATGCGACGCACCCCGGAACAGTTGCGCGCGGACGCGCTCCGTATTTGGCGAGCCGGCCTCGACGCCGTTCGCTCGCCACAGCTCATCTTCGACGCGGTCGAAGTTGAGGGCTCGACGCTGCGGCTCGGCGAGGAGTTCATCGACCTCGACGCGATCGACCGCATCGCCGTCGTCGGCGGCGGCAAGGCGGCGGCCGGCATGGCGGTCGCTCTCGAGCAAGCCCTCGGCCCGCGGTTGCTGAAGACGAAGCACGTCACCGGCATCGTCAACGTGCCGGCCGACTGCCTCCAGCCAACCGACGCGATTCGGCTCCACGCCGGTCGGCCGGCGGGTCTCAATGAACCGACCGAAGCGGGCGTCGTCGGCGTTCGCGAGATGCTGCAACTCGTCTCGCAGCTCGGCCCGCGCGATCTTTGCATCTGCCTCATTTCGGGCGGCGGCTCCGCATTGCTGCCGGCTCCGATTGACGGCTTCGCACTTGCCGACAAGGCGCTGCTCACCCGCGAGATGTCGGCCCGCGGCGCTACGATCGAACAAATGAACGCCGTCCGCCGCGCCCTCAGCAGCATGAAGGGGGGCGGGCTTGCGGCCGCATGCAAGGCGGGGCGGCTGGTCGCGCTGATCCTCTCCGACGTCCCCGGCGACGACCTGGCCGCAATTTCGTCGGGCCCCACTATCCTCGGCCGCTCCCAGCCGCAACCGGCGCTTGACGTGATTGCGAACCTATCGCTCGCGAATCTCGAAGCTGGGGCACGAGCCCAAATGCTCCTGCAGCAGCGCCTCGCCGCCGCAGCCTCATCGCCCAACAATCAAAACCACGCCGCCAGCGATCCGACGGCAACCGTCGCCAATGACTTTGGCTGCCGCATCGAAAATCTCCTCATCGGCAACAACGCCACCGCCGTCGATGGCGCCGGCGTCGAGGCCGAACGGCTCGGCTACAGCCACGCGATGGTCTCGGCCAACGCCCCCGAGGGCCCGGTCGAAGAGGTCGCCGCTGGCATCGTCGCGATCGCCCGCCGCATGCGCGACGAGCCGGGGCCCGATTGCCTCATCAGCGGCGGCGAGCCGACGGTCCGCCTCGCGCCCGCGGCCGAGCGAGGCAGGGGAGGGCGGAACCAACAGCTCTGCCTTGCGGCCTTGGTCGAAGAACGCGACTGGCGCCACCTCTGCCTCGTGAGCGGCGGGACCGACGGCGAGGATGGCCCCACCAACGCCGCAGGAGCCTGCATCGACGAGCTGATCGTCGCAGAGGTGCAACGCACCAAACTCAACCCGCGCTCGTACTTGGCTCGCAACGACGCCTACACGCTCTTCGACGCCGTCGGCGGCCTGCTCGTCACCGGCCCCACGCACACAAACGTCTGCGACCTCCGCGTTCTCACCGTCAGCCAACGCTAGCCCCGGGCTCCGCCCGGGGGTCGGTTACCATTCCGATCGGCGTTGCCATGCGTGAGGTCACCCTCGGGCGGAGCCCGGGGCTAAAAACGCCGGCAACCTTTGCGTCAGCGCAAAAATTAGCCCCCGGCTCTTCAAGCCGGGGGCCAATGTGCATCGCAATTAAAAGCAGCGTCTAGGTCTTCACTTACTCACCTAAACACCTAGCCACTCCGCGCCTTAATCCCACCACCACTGATCCGCCGGCAAGCTGCTCAGATCAATCGAGGCCTTCGCCTTCGCGACGGCCCCATCGGTGTCGGCGACGCGGTTCTCGGCGTCGACGGCCTTGTTCGCACGAATCTCCACGCCGCCGCCCACCGGCGTCATCAGCCGGCGGCCCTTCCACATGCTGTTCACAGCCGTGGCGACTTGCGTCGGAGCGTTGTAGGTTTCGACCGCGTACGAACCTTCGTCGCCAATGGCGCCAAGGTCGATCTCAGCCTGGCCGTACAGGTCTTCTTGCTGGATAAACGCCGCGGCCACGAGCAGATCAACGCAGTTGCGAAGCTGTCCGTACACTGGGGCCCGTTCAGCGAGGGCGTTGTAGTTCTTGGTGAAGCTCGTGGTGAACTTCTTGCTCGCGCCGCTTTGGCGGGCCGTTCCTTCGCGGCCACCCGATTGGCTGACGACTTCGTCTTCGCCGACGAGCTTCACGCCCGAGCCGACGAATTCTGCAGCCAAACCGTCGGCAGCAACCTTGATCCGTTGGTAATCAGGCACGAAGTACCAGCGTTGCAGAGCGTTGCGAGCCACGGTCGCCGGGTCGGCCATCGAGACGAAGCTGGCGATGTTCACCGGGGCTTCTTCCAGGCCGATGCCGATCAGCTTCATTCGGTAATCGGCTTCCACCAGCACTTGAGCAAAGTGGGTGTCGGCCGGCACGCCGCCGACGGTGATCACTTGCAGACCGAGGCTGTTACGCAGGTTCTCGACGATGAACTGTTCGTCGCCAGGGCCAATCTGCCGGCCCATTTGGCTGAGGAACTGCTGCATCCGCTGCAGCCCTTCTTGGGTCGGATCGATCGAGCAGTAGACGAGCGGGCTCTTCTTGCCGTTCGGGGCGAAGGTTCGCAGCGCGACGGCCAGGTCTTCCAATTGCATAATTGGTTGTCCTGAATTCCAGCCAACGACGCGACCATCCGGCGTGTCGACCCAACCTTCGGCGGGGCCGGCGAGGACAATGTCCTTCGTTTCCGGATAGTAGAAGACGTACTGCACGCGGGTGAGGCCCGCGAGGCTCTGCATCACTTCGTCCGGACCTTGGCCCGCGGCCGTGGCCTGGTTCATCAGCTTGATGAGCCGCGTCAGCGAAACCTTCCGCAGCTTGCTCGGTGCAAACACGTCGCCGCCGAGTTGGGCCTTCGCCTGCTCGACGCGGGTCTGCATCAACTCGCCCGTTCGGTCTTGGGCTTCGACGCGCTTCAGCACGCCGTCGGCGTCGACCGCGACGCCCGAGAAGGGGCCGGTGCCGATCGTGCTGCCAGTTCCGCCGCCGGTACCGCCGCCGCCTGTTTGAGCGAAGACCTGCGTCGCTCCAGTTGCGACCAGGCAGCAGAGCGCGGCCACGGCGACGCGGTGCGAGAGACGAGCCACGGACAAGTGCGACAGCATGACGACCTCAACGGAATCTGAAAGTGTGTTCTAAGCAACCGCCGCATTGCCGGATGGAGGCGTCCCGTAACGGGGCCGTTGTCGCGGTGCGGTGGTCAATCTTCTCTGCTCAATGGGCCGGATCGATGCCCAGCCCAGGTGTTCCTAACAGCCCGGCCCAGCCGTCGTTTCGGTTTGGCGAAACGGCGTAAACTGGGCAAGGGCCGATGCTTCTGATCTTAGTTGGGCCCGGCTGGGGAAGCAAGAATTCCCGCTCTCCCGGCCGTTTCCTGGAGGCATTTTTAAGCCCGAAGGACCGTAAGGACGCCGAGAAGCAGCCCGGAGCGAATTTCATCCCATCTGTGCTCATCTGCGTTCTTCCGCGGTTCCTCCTCCTTAGTCCGCCCGGAGAACCCGCAGAATCATCGCCAACCTGCTCGGACGTGGCGAAAAAGCAACACTGCCCGTTGGATTCTGGCATCACTCTCTTATCTAGGCGCTACATTTTACCAGCCGTGTCCCTGCGCGCTCGTTGTTCGCCTATGGCATTTGCCAGCGAGCGACTGGCGTCTGTCCGGGCCGGACACTCCCCACATGCCCACCCTCCCCGCCTATCACCGCCGTTTGCTCGTGCTGCTGGCCTTGGCCTGCGCACTCGTCGACGCTGGCTGCGCGGGCTTGCGCTGTCCCCGCTGCCCGCGGATCGATCCCTCGGGCGAACGCTGCCTCATCTGGCCGAAGGACGAAGCCGCGGTTGCGACCGTCCCGCCGCCGTCGACCGTCTTCCCCGCCGCCACCGCCTCGCTCCCGACA
Source organism: Lacipirellula sp. (assembly GCF_965279485.1). NCBI lineage: Bacteria > Pseudomonadati > Planctomycetota > Planctomycetia > Pirellulales > Lacipirellulaceae > Lacipirellula > Lacipirellula sp. The sequence continues at coordinate 1,759,282 of NZ_CBDIIC010000001.1, read as the reverse complement.
GTCCCCGGCAACACGACGGCGCCGCCGGTGCTCACTGATCCCGTCTTCCCGCAGCCCGAGTTGCCGGCCGTCGCCACTGCCGCTCCCGGCGTGCCGATCGCGCCCGTTTCCACGCAAGTCGCCACCGAGCCGCAAGATCGCCTCACGCTCTCGCCCGAGCGGATGCTCGCGCCGGTCGGCACCGAGGTCGTACTCAAAGCAAATATCTGTACCACCGACGGCTACACGCTCGCCGAGCAAAAGATCGATTGGATGCTCGGCCGTAACGGCGTCGGCGAGTTCGTCGAAGTCAGCGGCAAGGGCGCCTTCCACCCCTCGATCTACCCCTGGAACAAGGGTTCAAAAACAGATAATTACCTCGCCAATTCCTACACGGCGAACGGCCCCCACTGCATCGATCGTGGCACGCCCGACCCCAGCGACGACGTCGGCATCTCGCGCGGCGATGCGTGGGTTAGCGTGACCTCCGCCAGCGAGGGAACCAGCCACGTCACCGCCTACACGCAGAGCGTCGACTCGTGGCCGCTTCGCAAACAGATGGCGACGATCTACTGGGTCGACGTCCAATGGGTCTTCCCGCCGGCCGCCGTTACCAGCGGCGGGCGCGAGACGCTCACCACCACTGTGAAACGCCAAACCGACGGCGCCCCGCTCGCCGGATGGATCGTCCGCTACGAAGTCTCCGACGGTCTCACCACCACTGCCGGCGCCGGACAAGTGAGCGAAGTCGTCACCGACGCGCAGGGCATGGCCTCGGTGCAAGTCTCGCCGACCGCCGCCGGCGCTGCGAGTTCGAAAATCGACATGCAGCTCGTTCGCCCCGCCAACTTTGGCGGCGGCGACGCACCGCGACTCGTGATCGGCAATAGCTCGACGATCGTTAATTGGTCAGGCGGTTCGACCTACCTGCCGCCGAGCGGTTCATCGCCGTTGACGCCGGTCACCCCCTCCACCCCGGTCGTCCCCGCGGGGCCGCCGATTACCAGCACCCCGTCGAACCCGCCGCCCACGACGACGACCCCGGCGCAACCGCCGGGGCCGCCGCGCTTAGAGTTGACGATCGAGTCGCCTGCCACGGCGGTCATTGGCGGTAAGTGGCCTGCGATGGTCACCATCAAGAATGTCGGCCAATCGGCCGCCACGGGCATTGTGCTGACCGACGAGTTCGACCCCGGTCTCTTTAACGCCTTCGATCGCAGCCGCAACAAGTTCGAGAACAAAAGCATCGGCACGCTAGCGGCCGGCGAGTCGCGACAAGTTCCGATTGAGCTCGAGGTCTCGAAGGCCGGTTCACTCTGTCGTACGGTGAGCGTCAGCTACATCGGCGGCAACCCGGCGAGCCAGCAGAAGTGCGTTTCGGTCTCGCAGCCTGCGGCGCAGTCGAACGCTTCGTTCCGCATCGATATCGAGGCGCCGTCGCCGGCCGTCCAGGGCCAGAATTTGCCGGTGCGCATCACCGTTCGCAACACGGGCGAGGTTCCTCTCTCCAACGTGCGGATGCGCGAAGAATACCCACTCGCCGCGATGCTTCCGCAGCCTGCCGAAGCAGGCGTCCAGGTGATCAGCGGGCAAATCACTCGCGACATCGGCATGCTGCCCGTTGGCGCCGTCAAAGAGTTTCGCGTGAACTGCGGGCTAAAGATAGTGACTCGCGCCACGATCTACGCCCAGGGCGAAGCTTATACCGACACCGGCGCCAGAATCTCCACGGCCGACTCGGCCGACATCGATATTACCGCCGCGACCGGCGGCCAACCTGGCGTTGGCGGCACGCCCGGCGCGACCAGCGGCGCTCCGACGCTCAAAATTGGTATCGCGGTCGGCACTCCTTCGCAGCGCCCTGGGGGTCCGAGTTCTCTACGCGTGAGCGCTCGCAGCAACTGCGAGATCATGGTTCGCAATACCGCCTCAACCGCGCAGACAAATCTTGGCGTTCGCGTCTTCTTGCCGGCTCAATTGACTCCTGACTTGAGCGCCGTCTCTGGCTCAAGCACCTCGGCCCAGATCGTCGACGGCGCCATTCAATTCGCAACCATTCCCACGATCAATCCTGGCGAAGCGGTGCGGTTCGTCGTTCCGGTGAACCCCACGGCCCCGGTGAACGCCACTGTCATCGCGCAAGCCGCCAGCAGCAACGAAAGAACCGGCGTGCAGGAGAACCTCAACATCGAAATCCTCGAAAACCGCAACTAGCCCCGGGCTCCGCCCGGGGGTTGCGTTCCACTCCGTAAGACGTCGCAGTACGTCGCGGCTCCGCGAGGCAGAGAAGCTTGCTCTGCAGCAATCTTCGTAAAAGAAACATTGTGGCTCCCTCCCTCTTGAGGGGAGGGCGGGGGAGGGGGGAAGAACCCTGGTACACGCTGCCCTTACCCCTCCCTAACCCAGTGCTTCGCACGGACTACCGCCTGCGCTCGGTCGCCACTGGCGACCGTGCTCGTTGCTCCCCTCAAGGGGAGGGGACCTCAAGTTTTGGTTACAGTGAGGCTCCGGTCCCCGCACCGTCGACTCCCTCGCATAACTCCCGTAGCATGGAGCCGATGCCCACCGACGACGCCTCGCTCGACCGCTACCGCCGCCAAATGCGTTTTGCCCCCCTCGGCGAAGCGGGCCAGCGGCAATTGGCCCAGTCGCGGGCCCTCGTCTGTGGCTGCGGCGCCCTCGGCAGCGTCATCGCCGATCAGCTTGTCCGTGCCGGCGTCGGCTTCGTCCGCATCGTCGATCGCGACTTTCTCGAACGCGACAACCTCCACCGCCAGGTGTTGTTCGACGAACGCGACGTTGCCGAACAGCTCCCTAAAGCGGTCGCTGCGGCCCGCCGGCTCCGGCAGATTAACTCGGAGATCGAAATCGACGCCGTGGTTGCCGACGTTTCCGCGGCGAACATCGCCCAACTCGCGGGCGGCGTCGACGTGATCGTCGATGGCACCGACAATTTTGAGATCCGTTACCTGCTGAACGACTACGCCGTGGCGAACAACGTGCCATGGGTCTTCGGCGGCTGCGTCGGCGCCGAGGGGCAAACGCTCGCGATTCTGCCCGGCGAGACAGCTTGTCTGAGCTGCCTGCTCCCCGAACCGCCGCCAGCGGAGTTGCAACCGACCTGCGAAACGGCCGGAGTTATCGGCCCGATTGTCGCGACGATCGCCGCGCTCCAATCGGCCGAGGCGTTGAAGATATTGAGTGGCCATCGCGAGTCGGTGAATCGCCGTCTCGCCGTCGTTGATCTTTGGAACAATCAGCTTCGCTCGATCGGCATCGCGCGAGCCACGAGCGAAGCCCCCTGTCGCACGTGCGTCGAGCGCGACTTCCCCTGGCTCGATGGCCGCCGCGGCGCCGCGGCCATTGCGCTCTGCGGTCGCAACGCGGTGCAACTCGCCCCAACCGGCGGCGAGCCAACGTCGCTCGACCGCCTCGCGGCCAAACTTCAATCGGTCGGCAAAGTTTCCGCGAACCCGTACCTGCTGCGGCTCGAAGTCGACCGCTACCGCATCACCGTCTTCGCCGACGGCCGCGCCATCGTCAGCGGAACCGACGACATCGCCGAAGCCCGCGTGGCCCACGCCCGCTACATCGGCGGCTAGCGGCAGGCAAAATAGCCAGTTTCGCGCTTGCTTTCGGCCACCAGATTTGCGAATGTGGACGGGTGTTCATTTGCTGCAGGCGCTGAGATCTTGTGGCGCCCTCAAGGGGAGGGGACCACAGAGTTCAACGGCGAAGAAGCTAAGCGGCACGCTCACCTTAGATGTCGCCTCAAACGCGACACTAAGCCGAGGCGACAATCACTCAAACTCAATAAGAGAAACAACTTAAAGCATGTTTCTTAATGTCGCCTAAAATCGCACTTTGCTCCAACACGCAACGCGACACGACATTAACGGCACCACTCGCCCCGCCTGGATTGCCAAAGCCTCGGGCAGCAAACACGTAAGCCACCTTCCTCAACCCACCGCCGACAAATCCGCTTTTCGCCCCCATCCAGCCTCCACTTTTGCTCCGCTCCGCGTTAAACGCCCCGCCAGTTTCCCAGCTTCACGCTCGCCCGGCGTAGTCCGCAAAATCATCCCGTTCGGACTGAGCGCCGCCGCCGGTTCGGTCGATTTGCTGTCCTGGGGTCGGCAATCCCGCCGCTGATCCCGCGTCGGCGCCAGCGTTGCTTCGTGCAGCCAGTTCGCGCCTATGACCCTGTCTGTCCGGAGCGAATGCATCACGAATGGCCACTGTCGAGAGTTCGTTCGCCACGAAACATCCCGCGGTTCACACTCCAGTCAAACTCGAGCGCAAGCTGGTCGGCCGCATTGGCCCCTGGCAGCTCGTGCGGCTGATCAACGAGAGTGAGCTGGCGCGTGTTTACGTCGCCCGTCCCGCCGATTCAGCCGACGACAAGTCGGCGGCTTACGTCGTGAAGGTGCTGCGTAAAGAGTGGTGGCGCGACGCCCATGCAATCGAAATGCAGCGCCGAGCCGCGTGGGTCGGACGCAAGGTCTCGCATCCGCACTTGTTGCCGGTGCTCTCGGCCGGCGTCGATCAACCGCCGTTCTACACGGTGAGCCCGAAGCTTGAGGGCCGCTCGCTGGCGAAGATTCTCGAGCAACAGCGTCGCCTGCCGATGGCGATCACGCTGTGGATCGCTCGCCAAGTGGCCGAAGCGCTCGATGCGCTCCACACCACCGCCCGCATGATCCACTCCGACGTGAAGCCGGCGAACATTGTCGTCGCCCCCGATGGGCACGCGACGCTCGTCGATCTCGGCTTCGTCCACACGCCCGGCGAGAGCCGCCACTGGTCGTCGCGTCCGGTTTACGGCACGTTGAACTACCTGGCGCCCGAGTCGCTGACCTCCGCCCTGTCGGCCTCGCCGCAGAGCGACGTCTACAGCCTCGGCGTAACGCTGTATGAGGTACTCACCGGATCACTGCCGTTCGTCGGCCGCGATGCGGAGGAACTGATCCGCAAACACCGCGAAACGAAGCCCGACTGCATCACGCTCCGCCGGCCCGATGCCTCGAGAGAGGTCGCCTCGCTCGTGGCACGCATGCTGGCGAAAGACCCGCTCCGCCGCCCCGAAAGCGCCGCGGAAGTGGCGGAAGAACTCGTGCGGCTGGAGATCGACTCGTTCGCGGCGAGGTCGGCATAACGCCGTCGATCTCCCCTAGCCCCGGGCTCCGCCCGGGGGTGGCGCTGCGTGCGACGACGCTTAGCAGTACGGTGACCGACCCCCGGGCGGAGCCCGGGGCTAAATCGATCCGATCGAGCGCATAAAAAACGGGACGAACCACACGTTTGGTTCGTCCCGCGATTAGGCAATCAGTTAAGTGGCGTGTACCGGCTTAAGGCACGTCCACTGCGATCGGCTCGACGCCGTCGAGGAACCCAGTAAGGGCCCGCGAGCGATACGGGCTCTGCAGCTTGCGGACCGCCTTCGACTCGATCTGCCGCACCCGTTCGCGAGTGACGCTGAAGATCTTGCCGACTTCTTCGAGGGTGTAGGTGTAGCCGTCGGCCAGGCCGTAACGGAGGCGAAGGATTTCACGCTCGCGGTAGGTCAGCTCGGTCATTACCTCTTCGAGGCGAGCCTTGAGCGCTTCCATATGCGTGTCGTACAGCGGGTCTTCGTCGCGCTTCTCTTCGAGGAACTCGCCGAAGTAGTTGTCTTCGTGATCGCCGACCGGTTGGTCGAGCGACAGCGGCTGGCGGGTCATCTTGTGGACGCAGCGGGCGTCGTCGACCGACAGGCCGGCCAGTTCCGCGATCTCTTCCGGATTCGGTTCGCGGCCGTAGAGCTGGACGAAGTCGGTCGTTACCGAACGGATCTTGCTCATCGTGTCGATCATGTGGACCGGCAGACGAATCGTGCGGCTTTGGTCGGCGATGGCCCGCGTGATTGCTTGGCGAATCCACCACGTGGCGTAGGTGCTGAACTTGAACCCGCGGGCATGTTCGAACTTATCGACCGCTCGCATCAGGCCCGTGTTGCCTTCTTGGATGAGGTCGAGGAAGCTCATGCCGCGGTTGCGGTATCGCTTGGCGATCGAGACGACCAACCGCAAGTTGGCGGCGGAGAGATCCCGCTTCGCGGCGTCGTAGGCGGACTTGCGGCGGAGGGTCCGCGAGGCCAGACGACGCAGCGTAGCGGGCGTCTCTTGGGTGATCTTCATCAAGTAGCGAAGTTCTTGCCGCAGTTCGGCGACGTTCCCCTGGTGGAACGAGTGCTCAGCGTGCGAGAGCTGCGACTTGATCGTCCACATCCGATCGCTGATCTCGTGGAGCTGCGACATGAGCGGGGTGAGCCGCTGGATGCGGAGGTTCAACTCTTCGACAAGGCGAATGACCTTATTGCGGCGGGCGATCATGCGGCGCCACGAGCTGTGCTTCTCAGCGACTGACGTGCGGCGGCTGACGGCGCGGCGATAATCCTTCTGGTTGAGCGTGAGCAGTTCGCGAGCGGTGGTCAGGTTCGGGGCGATCCGCTTGAGGATCCGCTTCTTCTCGGCGGTGTTGGTCACCGAGATTTCGATCGTGCGGTCCAGCCGCAGCGTGCCGTCGGCGACCTTCTGCAATAGGTCGACGGCCGCGTGCAGCATGAAGTCGCTGCAGAGCATCGTGCGGCGGAAGCGGCGGCGGGTCGATTCGATCTGGATCGCCGCGGCGACTTCCTTGTCCCGATTGAGCATCGGGATCTCGCCCATCTGCATCAGGTACATCCGCACCGGGTCGTCGATGGCGGCGTCGCCTTCGACTTCGGCTGATTCGAATTCATCTTCGTGGCCATCCGCGTCGTCATCGAAGCCGGGGGCTTCCTCCGATTGCGGTTTGGGGCGCGAGGTGCGTCCAGCGGGAGCGACGGCCCCCTTCTTTCCCAGTGGCGAGACGGTTCCGTTGACCTGAGCACGTGAGCGAGACTTCGTCGACACTGGGGGCTTCCTCATGAAGTGACGCGGCTGTTGATGAGAGTGGATTCGACGAGATGCAGAGGTCGTGCCGCCGCTCGGTTGTCCGGCGGTTAGAAAAGGCGTAAAGTGTTTGATACGAGCGATTTTCGACGAGGCGGGAGACGTCGCGGCGAGTGCGGGAGGTCGCTCGGCGATGCTGTTTCACCACGGAAGCGGCGTGGCGATGTTCCGTAATCTCAACGTAACCCTTCGTTCGGAATCTTACGCACAATTGGCATATGCGGTTTGCAAGATTGCAATGCGACGGCGCCGGCGCACCACTGGGGATTGAAGAGCTGGCTGCCAGCGGGCAGCTCGATTTTCTGCAGCTCGACTACCCCCGCGCTCGTTGGGCGAAGGTCGACGGCGCCGCCGAGGCGGCGTTACCGGAGTGCGCCATCGGATTTTGCGACGCCCTACGGGCGATTGTGAAACCGCTTTACCTCGACCCGCAGCTGCATCTGTTCGCATCGGCCGGGTGGGCCGACGCCTACGGCGCCGTCGAACGGGCGGCTGGAGTGCTCGTCGAAGGGGGCTGTGGCGACGTCCCCGTCGCCGCGGTGCGGGGGAGCAATGTCGAGCCGATTTTGGAGATGCTGGAGGAGGAGGGCGTCGACCTCAGCCATGCCGAGACAGGGGCCCCCTGGCGGGAATTGAAGGCGCCGGTGTTGGCGGCCGACCTGCAACTTGGGGGCGGACCGTTGGCACTCGCGCTCGCTGAATCGGCTCGCGTGATCGTGGCCGGGGCGTTCGATCCGACCGCCCCGCTGGTGGCCGCCGCGGTCCACCGCCATGGTTGGAAGTGGCGTGATTGCAACCTCCTCGCCTCAGCCATCGCCGGCGCTCGCGCGGCGACGTGGATCGACTGGCAAGCGTACGCAGGCGAGGCGCCAGCGGCTCGGCCATGGCGTCCGCAGGTGGTCGAACTAGACAGTTCGGGCCGGTTGTTATTGGAAACCCCTCACGGCAATGGCGACGGCGCCACGCGGCTGCAGGAGTGGCTGCGGATGGGCAACGGGAATGCGGATGACGCGCTTCACCCAGACGTTCGCGAAGAGCGGGCCGCGCTGGAGTGCCACCGCTTAAACGCTTCGCAGCTTGAAATCACCGGCGCTCAGGGGGCAGCGAGCGACGATTGCTGGGAACTCGAAGTTCTCTACCAGACCGGTTTCGTGGTCGAAACGATGGTCGAGTTCGCCGCGGAATCTGATCTCCGCTGGCGACAACACCTGGCGACAATGGCCCGGGCGAGCCTGCCCGCCAACCGCGATCTCGACGAGCATCTGACGATCGAAGAACTTCACGGCAGCAGCGGCGGAGGGTGGCTGCACCTTGGCTTCCAATCGAAGTCCCGCCCGACGGCGCAGCAGTTCGCCGAGCAAACGATGAAACTTGTCGCGGCTCACCGCCCCCATGTCCGCCTCTCGGTACGCCCTGAGGTTCACGTCCACTGCAACTGCTGGCCCGTCCGCGTTCCGCGCGACGCGGTCGACATCGCCGTCGAGACTCGCATTGCCCGCGAGTGGCTCTAAGAAACAATTTGAACCGCCCAGGACGCCAAGGAATACAAAGCACCGCCTCTTCCCCTTGGCGTCCTTGGCGTCCTTGGCGGTTAATCTTCTTTTAGTTCAGTAAATCAGGTTCCCCATGTATATGCCCAGCAATGCCATCGACGTGAAAGTGTTCGACGGAGCGGGGACGATCATTCTCAATCGCCCCGACTACGGCAACGCGCTGACGCGGTCGATGGTGCAGCAGCTCATCGAGGCGATCGACGATCTGTACCTGGAGAAGCGGGTGCGGGCGATCATCATCACGGGGGCAGGGGATAGCTTCTCCGCCGGCGCCGACGTCGGCGAGATGCAGGTGAGCCAAGACTCGGAGGCGCCTGAAGAAGATTGGGGCTCCGACGCGGCCGACTTTCGCGATCTTGTCGTGCGGATGATGGAGATCACCAAGCCGATCATTGCTGCGGTGAACGGCCCCGCCGTTTCCGCGGGGGCGGCGCTCGTGGCGGCGGCCGACATTGTGGTGGCGAGCGAGCGGGCGACCATCGGCGTGCCTGACGCACGGCACGGCATGGTGGCGGGGCTCGCAACGCCGCTCATTGCGTTCCGCATCGGGGCGGGGCAGGCGGCGCGGATGATGCTCACCGGCGCCACGCTCGATGCGGCGGAGGCGCATCGCATCGGCTTGTTTCACGAACTCGCGCCAGACGACCTCGTGTGGGCGCGGGCGATGGAGGTCGCGAAGCAGTGCGCCGCCGGCGCGCCCGAGGCGATTCAGCTTTCCAAACGGCTCGTCAACGAAACGCTCGGCGAAGAGCTGGCAACACAACTCGCGTCCGGCGCCGTGATGGCCGCCACCGCTCGCACGACCGAAGCGGCGAGCGAAGGAATCAAGGCACTGCTCGAAGGCCGCCCGCCGGAGTGGAAATAGCTAATTGGGCTGTCGGCTATCAGCTATCGGCCGTCGGCCAGACCAAGAAAATTGGTCAAACGATATGCATCGGCCTCGTCGTTCTGGCTGATAGCCGCCGGCCGTCAGCCGATAGCCAAAATATTTTCCGCTTGCATTTGACTTCGAGAAAACTCGACCTAGATTTCAGTTGCCGGCGACGAGTTGCTGACGCTCGCCTGCGACGCCGCGATCGTCTGGCCCTTCATGCGACGCGGCGCTGGTCTCATCTCACTACTTATCCCGCCTTGTTTCCTTCCTCATCGTTTGTCGTGGCACGCGGCCTGTCGGCTCGTCGCTTCGACCCAGCAAGCCCTGTTAGGTTAGGCCGTCGGCGTGTGTGCGCGGTTCACCCCACGTATCGCTGCTGCGCACGCCGGCGGCCTGGCGCGTGTGGAACTCGTCATCGTCTCATCCGTTTGTCGGCATCCTGAGTGGAGCGAAGAATCTAGAGCTCATGGCGCATCGCCCGCGCCGGTTGCAACCCGGGCCTGACCTGGGGGACGCGGGACGTATGTTGGCCGATGAGGCTCAGTCGGCTCGGCGTCGTTGGCGCTCGAGTCGGAAATGCGGGCGGGGTTGGCTTCGCGCCGGCCGTCGTCGCTCTAGATCCTTCGCTGCGTTCAGGGTGAACAAATGCCCGCGACCGCCGGTCGCGGCTTTTTGGGCTGCTCGAAATTGTGAATCAATGGGAAACCCCAACGGGGAAAGTCCGGGACCTGCAGCGTTTGGCGCCCTCCAACGTGTGGCCGGACTTTTCCTTCCACCTGCCTGAGGCGCGGCGGCTCGTAGCGTGTGCTGCGGCCGCCGCCTCAGGCTCCTTCTAACGTTGAGCCGAGTCGTTTGGCTTGGTTCAGTCTACTTCCGCGTTCCCCGCCGAGGAGTTGTCGACAAATGTGTCTTGATACAGCGGCATATAGCGGTAGTAGACTTCGAGCGTCATCGTGGCCAGCGCGGTGGAATAGAGCCGGCCCCCTGCTGAACTGTGCGGCTCTGAAAAGTACCAGCTCCCTTTCTCGTGCCCCGCCGTGGCCTGGGTGCTGATGAGATGCTCGCGCATCCGCGGATTCCACCGCTTCCAGTTCGAACCGCCGACGTGGTGGAGCACCTGCGACGCGTAGTAGTTGAAGTAGACGTCTTTGGTGCTCGGCGTGACTTGGCCGAGCCGCGAGACGCTCGCCCGCAACGGGCGGTAATTCTTCTTCCAGCCGCCGATCATGCGGCAGAGCAGGCCGATTGGCGTTGAGGCGGTTCGTCGGTTCGGCGAATCGCCCTGCACGTACAGGTAGTTCATCCCGTCGTCATACTGCACGCTATCGAGATAGCTGCTGATGCGCTCCCAGATGTTCGACGGGAGCTCGATATCGGTGAGGCTCGCGCTTTTGAGGGCCGCGATCTGCCAACCGCTCACTGTGGTGTCGCCGGCCATCGGGGCTTCGAAGTTCGGGGTGTAGCGCCAGCCGCCGTCGTTGTACTGGGCTTCGAGAATGAACTGGATGGCAAGGATGGCCGACTTGCGCAGCTCACGGTCGTGCGTCATCGCGTAGGCTTCGGTAAGCGCGAGCGTGGCGATGCCTTGCGAGTACATGTTGTCGCCATCGCGCAGATCGCCGCCATGTGTGGTGACGGTCATCTGCTCCTGCAGGAAGTAGAGGCCGTGGCCAACGACTTCTTTATACGGCCCTTCCTTGTGCGTGTATCCGGCACCGAGAAACGTGAGCAGCGCGAGTCCGGTCGCCGCGGTTTTCGAACGGTTCGACCCCGAGTCGCCGCACTGGCCGACGCAATTGGGGTTTGCTTGCAGATCGAACCGCCAGCCGCCGTCGGACCACTGGTGTTTTTTCATCCAGACCAGGGCGGCCTCGACGGCCTCCTCGCTGCGAACCGTGCCACCGCCGGCGAGCGCGGCAGCTCGACGGTTTTCCAACTTGCGGCCTTCGAGTCCGCCGCCGCGCGAGGCGGAGGGCCCCAACAGCGTATCGAGCGGCAAGCCGCCCCCAAATTCGGAGCTGTTCGCCGCCGACGCCGCGGTGACGCCGCTGCCAACGTTCGCCGCGACCGCGCCCTCGGAGGGAAGATCGCCGATTAGGCCGCCAAGTTGCGGGGTGAGCTCCTCGCCGATGGGCGAACCGATCATGTCGCTTACCTCGCCGGGGAGCGAGATTTCGTCGCCGAGTTCGAATGGTCCGAGCGACGGAACGAGATCATCGGTGGGCGCGATTGGCAGTTCGCCGACGCCGACTTCCATCGGCTCCACCGACAGCGGTCCCGATGCTTCATCGTCGAATAATTCTCGCGCTCGCTGCGACGAGAGGATCGCGATCGACAGGGTGGCGAACAAGACGCCATGCACGACGGCGCTCGAAACCCAGGCCCCGGCGCCCGATTCTTCGAGCCAGGCGCCAAGGCGATCGATCAATCCCAGCGGCTCGTCGAGCGGGATGGCGGGAGAGGGGGGCTCCACCGGCGGTTCCGCGACGGCGGCAATTTCGTCAACTGGCGAGTTTAAAACGGAGCCGGAAAGCGGCGCTGGAAGGTCCGGCGGCTCGGCGTGAGGAGGCGGCGTATGGTCCAGCGGGGAGGACAAGCCCGTCTGTTCCGAGGTGGCTGCTAGGGGCTGAACTCGTCAATTATACCGACACGGCGTCGTTTTCTGCGTTTGAACGCCCGAGTTCCTCTGCTTTCCGGTTACCGCGAGGATGTTGGAGTCCCCACTGGCGTAATGCCGAAAAAGTCCATAAAATGCCGAGCTACCTATACCGTCCGGGCCGCAGCCGACAAACCGGCGCCCCGGAACCCCCGAGTTTTATCGCGTTTCGAGAGTTAGGTGACGTATGGCGAAGACCGGCAAGCGGAAGAAGAAAGTGGAAACCGTGTTCCTCGTGTGCGAGGAGACCGGCGATTACAACTACACGCTCCGCCGGAAGACGGGCGGCGAGAAGCTGAAGCTCAGCAAGTTTTGCCCCCGCTTGCGTAAGCACACGGTGCACGTCGAAAAGAAGAAGTAAGCTGCTTCTTCCGTTTCTTTTTCCGGCGGCGGGAGTTCTGCGCGCCGCTCCGGCGGGTCGTTGACCCGCGGCTGGTGGGTTCGTCCCGCGCGGCTGAGCAGGCGGAGCCTCGTCCATGCCCAAACATTGGCGCCTTGCCCCGCACGATCCGGCACGCATCGCCGATTTGGAGCGAGCGGCCGGGGTGCCGTCGCTGGTCGCCCATCTGTTGCTCTCCCGCGGCATTCATGACCCCGCGGACGTGCGGCAGTTTCTCGACCCGAAGCTGACGGGGCTGCGCGACCCTGAATTGCTCCCCGGCGCCGCGGCGGCGGCCGATCTACTCTATCAAGCCTATCGGGCGAAGCGGCGGATCACCGTCTACGGCGACTACGACGCCGACGGCATGACCGCGACAGCGATTCTTGTCCGCTGCTTGCGGATGCTCGACGCACAGGTCGATTTCTACGTCCCGCACCGGATCGACGAAGGCTACGGGGTCAACTCCGAAGCGATCGCGAAGCTCGCCGAGCAAGGGGCCGACGTCGTCGTGACCGTCGACTGCGGCATCTGCAGCGTCGCGGAAGCGAAGTTGGCGAAGGAACTTGGCCTGACGCTCATCGTCACCGACCATCACCAGATGGATGCTGAGCTGCCTGACGCGGCGGCTCTGGTTCATCCGGGCCTGCCTGGAAGCGATTACCCCTTCAAAGGGCTGTGCGGGGCGGCCGTGGCGTTCAAGCTGGCGTGGGCCCTCTGCCAACGCGTGGCGGAGAACAAGCGAGTCAACGAGCGGATGCGGCAGTTCTTGCTGCAGGCGGTCGGGCTGGCCGCCATCGGAACGGTGGCGGACGTCGTGCCGTTGATTGATGAGAATCGCATCTTGGTGCGGCATGGGCTGCAAAGCCTCACGGCATATCCCACCATCGGCATGTCGGCCCTCATGCGGCAGATCAAGCTCCACGAGAAGCACGCCCTCGAGTGCGAGGATCTGGGCTTTTCAATCGGCCCGCGTTTGAACGCTGCCGGGCGGATGGGGCAGGCGGAACTGGGCATCGAACTGCTCACCACCGACAGCGAGGTGCGGGCGGAGAAGCTGGCCAAGTATATCGACGAGCTAAACCTCGAACGGCAAACGCTGGAACGGAGTATCTTGCGGGCGACCGATAAGCAGGCCCGCGAACGCTTTGACCCGAGCCGCGATTCGGCGCTCGTGCTGGCCGACCACGACTGGCATCCAGGGATCATCGGGATCGTCGCCGGCCGCGTGGCCGACAAGTTCCACATGCCGGCGATTGTGATCGCCCTCGACAAGCTCGGCGTGAAGCCGGGCATTGGCTCGGCGCGGAGCGTGCCGGGGTTCAACCTGCACGCAGCCCTGGCGGAGTGCAGCGAACTGCTGGAGAGCCACGGCGGGCACGCGGCGGCTGCCGGCCTCCGCGTCACCGAGGCGAACTTGCCGGCGTTCCGGCGTAAGTTCTGCGACGTGGTGGCCCGGGAGTTGGGCGAGGGTTCGCGGCTTGCCGAGTTGTTCGTCGACGTCGAGACGACGTTCAGTTGCCTCACGCAGCGAACTGTTGAGCAGATCGAGAAGCTGGCGCCTTTCGGCCACGGCAATCTGCGACCGGTGCTGTGTGCTAGCGAGGTGCGGCTCACGGAACGCCCGAAGCGAATGGGCGGCGCGGGGCGGCACCTGTCGATGACGTTCGACCAGGCGGGGATCAAGTTGCGGGCCGTTGCGTTCGGCGGCGGCGACTGGGAAGACGAACTCGCGGCGATCAACGGCCAGATGTCGATCGCGTTCCGGCCGGTGATCAACCGCTATCGCGGCCGGGCGTCGGTAGAGATTCACCTTGCCGATTGGCGTCTCGATAGCGCGCAATAGACCTGCAACTCGCAGCGATCTGGACCGCGGCGCGTGCTAGCAGCGCCCACAAGCGGCAATCCACATTGGCCTGCGTGACAAACGCCGATCGGCGTTTACGCCGTCTGCACGCTTTCGTATGCTCCCCGCCGTTCAGTTTGATTGTTCGGGGCTGCGCGCCCCACGGAAGGGAGTTCCGCCATGGTTCGGCAATTCTTCGCCCTGCTGTTCGCCGTCGCTGCTGCGAGTCTGTTGTCCGCAGAAACGCAGTCCGTTTCGGCTCAAGAATTCCGCATCGAGACCGAGATCTATGTCGGCGACGCCACCGAACCGGCGAGCCACACGGTAACGCTGTTTGAAAAGTCGGCAGTCTACGAGTTCGTCGACAGCCCACAGCAAGTAATCGTTTATCGCCAAGGGCCTGAAGGCAAAGCGGGGCAGTTTATTCTGCTGGATACCGTTCGCGAACGCCGTACCGACGTCGAAGTCGAGCGTGTGTCGAAGCTGATGGCGAAGATGACCGAATGGGCGTCTGAGCACAAAGATCCGCTGCTCAAGTTCTCCGCGAAGCCGAGCTTTGAGGAGACTTTTGACGGCGACACCGGCGCTTTGACGCTGGCCAACAAAGAGTGGACCTACCGCACCGCGACGATCAAGGCGCAAGACGCCGCCAGTTTGACGCGCTACCGCGAATTCACCGACCGCTACGCCGAACTCTCGGCGATGGTATACAACTCGCCGCCGCCAGGTCCGCGGCTGGCTCTCAATTCGGCGCTCGCAAAACACGGCGTCGTACCGGTCGAGATTCAACGCTCGCTTGGCGGCGACGACAAGAACGCCGTCCGGGCGACGCACCTTTTCTCGTGGCGCCTATCGCGCGAAGATCGCACCCGGCTCGACGAAGCCCAGGCCCATTTGGCGAACTTCAAGAAGGTCGACAACGAGCAGTTTATTGCGGCTCGGAAGGGGAAGGACGTGGTTCGCGGGCAGTCGAAGTAGTCTGTGATCGCGAAGCAACCGTCTTCGGCTCTTCGTCAACGAAGTTACATTCAGCATCTATGCGGGCGCTGCATCTACGCGGGCGTCGCATTCAAATCGAATCCTGAAGGGATTCAATATTCCAGCCCAGGGTTGATTGCGCAGCAATCTACCCTGGGTTTGCTCGCGGCGATCAAGCACCAACCCTGTAAGGGTTGAACATTGTCGCTAAAGCCGATGATGCAACCCTTACAGGATTGTTGCCACCCCTCGCCAACTGCCCCAGGGTAGATCGCCGTGGCGATCAACCCTGGGCTGGAATCTTCAACGCTTTCAGCGTTGGATGCGGCTTGCGTGCTTTGCTAGATCCCTCGCTCTGCTCGGGATGACGGTACGGACTAACGACGTCCTACGCCCGCACCAGCTTGTGGAACGCCTCGGTCAGCTGCTTCGTGATCGGACCCGGCTTGCCGCTGCCGATGACGCGGTCGTCGACCTTCACTGCCGGGATGATTTCCGCGGCCGTGCCGGTGAGGAAGCATTCGTCGGCAACGTAAACGTCGTGCTTGGTGATCGCCGACTCGGAGGTGACGATGCCCGCTTCGGAGGCGAGTTCCAGCACGGCGTTGCGAGTGACGCCCTCAAGAATGCCGGCGTCGAGCGGCGGCGTGTAGAGCTTGCCTTGCTTCACCAGGAAGATGTTATCGCCCGTGCATTCGGCGACTTCGCCCTTGTGGTTGAGCATCAGCGCTTCGACGCAGCCCGCCTTCAGGCCCTCGATCTTGGCGAGGATGTTGTTGAGGTAATTGAGCGACTTGATCCGCGGGCTAAGCGCCGCCGGATGATTACGGATGACGCTCGAGGTGATCAGTTCGAGGCCGTTCTCGTAGAACTCTTTCGGGTAGAGGCTGATCGAGTCGGCAATGATGATGATTTGCGGATTGCTACAGCGGTTCGGGTCGAGCCCCAACGTGCCGCTGCCGCGGGTGATGACGGCGCGGATGTAGCCGTCCTTGATGCCGTTGGCGGCGACGGTGTCGTCGATCGCTTTGGCCATGTCGGGCTGCGACATTGGGATGCTCAGCCGGATGGCGAGCGCCGATTCGAACAGCCGGCGGACATGCTCGTTGAGCTGGAAGACCTTGCCGTTGTAGGCCCGTAGGCCTTCGAAGACGCCGTCGCCGTACAGGAGCCCATGATCAAAGACGCTGACAGTCGCCTGCTCGGCCGGGAGGAGTTTGCCGTTGATGTAGACCTGTCGTGACATCGTTGCTTTCGTGGGAGCGTTCGGGTTGTATTGAGCGACGGACGACATGGGCATGGCCTCTACGGTGAACGTGGAACGATTTCCCGTAAAGAGGGGCCGCCAATGTCGCAGGTTCGGCCAGCAGGGGCGAAACCTTCAACGCCGCCGGATTGGCCGATGGAACACCGCGCTAATAGCGTCGGCGCCAGGTTCGTCCACCGGCGGCGCCGGCGGCTTGTATCGGCCCTAACCGGCGATTCGGCCTTCGACGAGCTTCACTGTGCGGTCCGCTTGCCCGGCGATCCAGGGGTCGTGCGTCACCATGACTATAGTGAGCTTTTCCCGGGCATTCAACTCGGCGAGCATTTGCATTACCGACTCGCCGCTCGCTCGATCAAGATTGCCGGTCGGCTCGTCGGCAAACAACATTTTCGGCTTTAAGAGTAGGGCCCGCGCGATCGCGGCACGTTGCATTTCGCCGCCGGAAAGCTCACGCGGCTTATGCTTGGCCCGGTGTCCAAGGCCCACCAACTCGAGCATCTCGTAGGCCCGGCGGCGGTAAGCAGCGCGATTTCGCAGATAGCCGAAGATGCCTCCAGCAATCATCGCCGGAGCCAACACGTTCTCTAGCGCCGTCATTTCCGGAAGCAAATGGTAGAACTGGAATACCATGCCGAAATGGCGGTTCCGCAGTACGTCGCGAGCCGAAGAAGGAACATTGTCGATGCGATTGTGCTCGAAACGGATTTCGCCGGCATCGGGCTGATCGAGGGTCGCGAGCAAATGGAGTAATGTGCTCTTGCCGCTGCCACTTTGTCCGACGATTGCGAGGAACTCGCCCTTTTCGACATGCAGACTGATCCCCTGCAAAACCGGAATCCCTAGAGAACCTTTGCGGTAGCTCTTATAGAGATCTCGGCAAGCAAGCTGAACTGAAACCTCTTCCAAATGTGGCTCAGCTGTTGGGTGCACCTTCGCATGCGCGGCGTGTTCTGCCAATGTTCGATTCCCACTGACCGTTCCCGCAGCGTGCGGCGGTGCGGGAGGCGCACTCGCCGATCGTCTGGGGGTGATCCAGCCAGGAGTCGCGGAGGTAGATTCACGCGGCGAATTACTCATGGGAATTTGTCTCAAACGCTTGATTGTTCACTTCGGCCACGTTCGATCAGCAAGTTGAACTACTCAAACCGTAACGCGCGAACGGGATGCAACGACGCTGCGCGGATCGCGGGAATGATGCTTGCCAATACGGCAATCAGTACCGCCCCGACGATGATCAAGAACACCGTCAAAGGTTCGACCAAGGTCGGAATTTTATAGAAGTAGTAGACCGATGGGTCGAACACCTGCATGCCAAAAATATATCCGATCAGATCGGCGATTTCGTTGATTTTAGCCACGATATAGAGTCCCATTGCCGTGCCGACGCCTGCTCCGACAAGGCCTAAGCTCAGCCCGTAAATCAGGAAGATCGCCAGAATGCCGAAGCCGCTGGCGCCGAGAGACTTCAAGATGCCGATGTCGCGAGTTTTTTCGACGACGATCATTAGGAAGATCGCTAAGATGCCAAACCCGGCAACAGCGATGATCATGAACAGCAAGATGTTGAGCACCATCGTTTCCATCTGCACGGCAGCGAGCAACGCCCCTTGTTCGTCACGCCAGGTACTGACTTGGTAGAACTGAATTGGAAACGCGGCTTGAATTTTGTCTCGCATTGCCTCGGCGTTGACGCCGGGTTTTAGCTTGATTTGGATCGTCGTGAACTTGCCGACCCCGGTTTTGGGATCGATCATGCCGCGATCTTTTTGCAGCGCCTTGAGCGGGACGAACGCGAAGTTGGCGTCGTACTCGCTCATCTTGCTCTCGTAGAAATCGACGACGGTGTATTCCTGACCGACAATCTCCGGCGGCATCACCGCGAGGGGGAAGGCGACCTTCACATCGTCGCCTGGCAGGCCGAGGTAGTGGTCGACGCCGTCGGGGGTGCGGAATCCGCAGATGCCGATGCCGAGGACGATGCCGGTGTGTTGATCGGTGGCGGGGTCGAAGTCGCGACCTTCGCCCTCTCCGGCAGCTTCCGCCGCCAATGCGAACGGATCGGCCATTGCCGGCTCAGCGGAGTCAGCTGGCGCCGCGGCGGCTGGAGCTGGTTCGCTCTTGGCTTTGATCTCATCGAGCCGCTTCTGATCCGCGGCGCGTTGCTTGGCGAGCATCGCCTTGTACGAGCGATACTGCCAACCGGCGTCGCGCATCACTTCGCGCGGCTTGGCGTCGGCGGGATCGACCTGGTGATCGAGCACGTCGTAGCCGCCGTCGCGGAGGTCGAACGACAGCTGCTTACGATTCTCGGGATGCTGCAGGAAGTCGCCGAACTGGCTCACTGAGGCGTAGCTCGTTTCGTCGATGCCGATGAGCGTCACTTGCCGCGGCAATGTTTCGCCGCCGACGGTGAGGTAGAGGAGCGACGGCACGTGGACCGTCGGCGACATACCGGCGATCGTGTCGCCCGCGGCAGTCCGAATCTGCGCCATGTGAGCGTCGGCGTCGAACACGCCGTCGAGGCTGCGGGTACGGAAGATGAGGTCGCCCAACATGCCGTTGAGGCGGCCCTGCATCTCGTGCGTGAACCCCGCCATGACGCTGTTGACGACAATCATCGTCGCCACGCCGAGCGTGACGCTGACGATGCAGAGGAGCGCGATGTAGCGGGTGCGCAGGTAACGCCAGCAGAGGAGGAGTTTGTACATGGGGTGCCGTCCTTGGCGAGGGAAGCGTGTTAAGGCGTGCTGGTTGTTTCTGATGTCGGCGCGGGAACTTTGGCGGAGACGCGTCGGTAAAGTCGTCGCTGGCGAGTTGGCGGTTCGTTGACTCCGTAGATTTCATCGCTGTGCTTTTGGAGGCAGGCAGCCAACTCTTCAGCGCTTGACGTTACGTTGATGTCATCGATGATAAGCCCGCCTTCTACACGGCCGGTTAGCTTTTCTTCCTGTAGAAGGCGCCTGAGCACTGCCCGGTCAGGTAGCCAGATAGCTATCCACTCGCCGCGGCGTTCCCAGCGACATGGGAACAGGTTAATTGGCAAATCTGCTGGAGATTGTACTTCTCTTTCGCTCGGCTCCGCTCCCCTTACGGCAAGCCATTCAGCTAGGTTGCACTCCATGTAGGTGACATCGTCAACTTTCATCAACTTGAATACGCCTTCGCTTTCATCGCGGCGATCAAGTGCGTGTTGCCGATAGCATCCATTCTTGTGCTGTTGAATCACAAAATGATCGGATTCTCGAGGACCGAAGACGGAGTCCTGTTCCTCCCAAATGCCGACGATCTCGTCATCCGTCACCGTCTCGGCGACTTCGCTCAGTTGATGCGAAGTGCGCACGCAGCCGATCGACAGCATGGCAATGCTGAGCGCGGTCAATGTGGTGAACAATAGCGTCATCGGCGGCCTCCTTGCCGCGGTAGCCGTCATTTCTCAGGCCGCAGCACCGGGAACAGAATCACGTCGCGAATCGACTGCGTGCCGGTGAGCAGCATTACTAACCGATCGATGCCGATGCCCAAACCGCCTGCCGGGGGCATGCCGTGACGCAGAGCGCGGATAAAATCCGTATCCATCTTCGCCATCGAATCTTCTTCGCTCATCCCCGCAAGTTGGCTGCGGAAGAGTTCTTCCTGCAGGTCGGGGTCGTTTAGTTCGGTGTAGGCGTTGGCGATTTCCATTCCGCCGATGAACAGCTCGAACCGTTCGGCGACGGTCGGATCGCTCGCCTTCCGCTTCGTCAGCGGGCAGATGCTCGCGGGGTAATCGATCACAAAGATCGGGCCTTCGAGGGCATCCTCGACCTTCTCCTCAAAAACGTCGTTCTTAATGACATCGGGATGCCGGCCGGCGGTTTCGATGCTGAGCTTCTTCGCGAGCGCCGCGACGGCGGCCGAATCGGTGGGGTCGACGCCGGCATGCTGCTTGAACAACTCCGCGTAGGTCGCCCGCTTGAATGGCGGCTTGAAATCGACCGTCTTCCCAGCGAATTCGATGGTGTACGAAGTCGGCTTGCCGTCGCCTGCGCCGCGGATGGCGTGGATTGCCTCGCAGATGCACTCTTCGGTGAGATCCATCATCGAACGGTAATCGCCGTACGCCTGATAGACCTCGAGCATCGTGAACTCGGGGTTGTGCTTGGGGCTAATCCCCTCATTGCGATAGACGCGGCCGAGTTCGTAGACCCGTTCCACGCCGCCGACCAGGAGTCGCTTGAGGTGGAGTTCGAGCGCGATCCGCATGAACAGATCAAGATCGAGTGTGTTGTGATGCGTCGTGAACGGCCGAGCAGCCGCGCCGCCGGCGATCGTGTGGAGCGTCGGGCCTTCGACTTCGACGAAACCGCGGTCGCCGAGCGTCTTGCGAATCGACGAAACGATCCGCGTCCGGTCTAGGAACCGGTCGAGCACGCCTTCGTTGTAGGTGAGGTCGAGGTACCGCTGCCGCGTCCGCAGCTCGGCGTCTTGCAGGCCGCTATGCTTTTCTGGCGGAGTTTCGATGGACTTGGTCAAGATATGGAGCCGGTCGGCGAATATCGAAAGTTCGCCCGTCTTCGTTCGGCGGAGCGTGCCGTCGACGCCGATGATATCGCCGAGGTCGAAGCATTGAGCCAAATCCCAGCTATCGCCGACCTGATCGCGGCCGATGAACAGCTGCACTTGGCCCGTCATGTCGCGAATGTCGATGAACAGCAGTTTTCCTTTGTCACGCGACAAGATGATCCGGCCCGCGGCGCGGACTTGCGGACCGACGATCTCGCCGGCGCCTTGCTCAGCGAGCCAAGGGCGGAACGCGGCGCGTTCTTCTTCCGTCTCCAGCGACGGCAGCGTGATGTTCGCGCCATCCGCCTTGCGGTAGAGGATTTCGTTCGTGCGGGCGCGAATGTCGCCGATCAGCTGGCGATCGTCGAAGCGCGTGCCCCACGGATCGTGGCCGAGTTCGATGATGCGGGCGAGCTTGGCGCGACGCGCCGCTTCCAGAAACGATTGGTCGCGCGAGGGATCGGTTGCGTCGTCGGCGGGAGTCTGTTGGTCGGTCATCGATTGCGGGGCAGGCGTCATGGCTGGAGCCGCGGCGGCTCGAAAAGGAGGCGCGCGGAGGGTGGAAATTTCGCTAAGCTCAAGAGTGGAAAGATTTTAGTGAAGATAGGCAAGGGGTCAACGCCACTCGCCTTTCCCCGGTTCACCCCGCTACCACCATTCCGTCCCGCGGCGCCCGTTTAGCAGCGTGGCGCCAGCCCGCTTGCAGCCCGCATAACCGCAACTTCCAAATTGACCTAACCCCTCCCACGACCTAGGATTTCAGGCCCCCGAATCACCGGGAGGCGTCGGAGACGCTGCCGCTATGACTGCTGACACGCCCCCCCAAACATCCCGCCGCCCGTCGCTCGCACTGTCGATTATCGGCGGCGTGCTAGCAGTCTTGCTCGTCGTGGCCGGAGCCCTGTACTGGGCGGCCCAAGCGGTCGACCCGTTTTACGCGGCGGCGACCCAAGCAAAGCCGGCCGAACTGAAAGAAGCGGGCGAGCAACTCGAGAATCGCGTCGCCGATCTTACCGACCAAGCCGAGACGACCGGCCGTTGGGAATCCATTTTCAGTGACGAGGAGGTCAACGGTTGGCTGGCGACCGTGCTCCGTGAAAAATACCCGACGCTGCTGCCGCCCGAGGTGGTCGACCCGCGCGTTTCGTTCGTGAACGGGAAGTGCCTGCTCGGCTACCGCTACCAAGGCGACAAGGTGCGGGCGATGGTCACCATCGAAGGCGAAGCGTTCATGGCGAGCGACGACGTCGCCGGTCTGCGGCTCCGCAAAGCACGCCTCGGCTTCCTGCCATTGCCGCTGTCGAAAGTAGTCGACTACATCAACGATGGCGCTAAGCAACTCGAAATTCCCGTGAAGTGGGTAGAGCAAGAGGGCGACCCCGTGATGCTCGTGGGCGTCACCAACGCCCTCTCGACCGACGAAGAAGTTCGGCGGTTGGAGGCGATTGACCTCCGCGACGGGCAGCTGGTGCTGGCGGGTTCGATCGAACCGCGACCGACCTTGGCGCCGGCGAAGTCGAGCAGCATCGGCGACCGCGCGCGAGCGGCGGTTAACGCGGCGGCATCTGCTGCTGCAGCGGCAGCCGTGCAGTGATAGTGATCTGGCTTTGCTCGCCTCGCAGGCGAACGTCGATCGCATCGTCTGCCTCGCTCAGCACTTCATACTCGCCGCGATCGACGCGGGTCACTATTCCGCGATTCCCGCTGACGGGGCCTTCGTAGTCAAGATAGGCGATGCGGTGATCGGCGATGCGCGTTGCTTCGATGGCTTCGGCGTCGCCTCCCCAGGCGATCGGCAGCTGCAGTAAGTTCCAGGTGAGCAGCACGCTGTCGCGTTCGAGCATGAGATCCCAGTGGCTCGGCTTGCCGAGCGACGGGGGGCATTCGTGGTGAAGCAGGACGAAGCGGGGCATGGGGCTACTCGCTCGCTCCCACGCGGCCGGCGAAGTAACCGGCGAGGTTGAATTCGGGCGCGAGTTCCGCCTGTAGCCGATCGCACGCCGCTCGGGACTCTGCAAAGCTTGCGAATTCAGGCGATCGGCGCAGCGCGAGCACCGGTTTTCCTAATGCGACAAGCGAAGCGGGCGGGCGTTCGCCGGCGGCGAGATCGGCTACGATCAGTTGAGCACCTGCCGAATTTGCGGCGTCGTGCCACTGTTGCGACGAGAGAACGACCCCGGTCAAGAATACGTTTTCGTTCGTTCGGTCGTGAACGCCCGCAAGGTGGAGCAGCGCCGCCACCGCTGGCTCCCACGAAAGCCGTTGCCGCAGTTGTCGAACGTCGCCAGCAAAAGTCGACGCGTCAACCAGCACGGTCGCGCCCCATCGCGACGCGGCCGACAGGTCGGGAATCTCTTTAGCAGCGACAGCGATGATTGCCGACTCAGTTTCGTGCGCCTCGCGGGCTGCCGCTTCGTTTAGGCTTGTCGCAACGGCGCCACGCAGGACGACGCGTTCGCCGCCGAGACGGAGATTCACGCCATGGGCCGATAGCCGCTGCAAGCCCAGCATATGCACGACGCCATCGTTCGTGACGCCGGCATCAACGCGACGCAACTCGTACAAAAACGGCATCGCCGCCGACCAGTAGCAAGGCTCGGTGACGAGAAACTCGACCCGCTGCTCGCCCACAGATTTGCCGCGAAACGTCGACGCCAGCGTGCGACCATACTCGCAGCGAGGGCCGTAGAGTTCCCACTCGCCGCAAAGGTCGACGACGCCGTCGCCGACGAGCGACAGTCGCACGCTCGACTCGGTGGCAGCAGCGAGTTGGACAGTCACGCCCTCAATCATCGCTGTCCGTCGCGACGCGCGCCAGCTCCTCGGCAAGGTATTGGCCAGTCACCGAGGCTGGGTTGCGGGCGACTTCCTCCGGCGTCCCGACGGCGACGATTTGGCCACCCATTTCCGCGGGGCCGGGGCCGAGGTCGATGATGTAGTCCGCCGCCCGCATCATCTGAAGATTGTGCTCGACGACGATCAGCGAGTGCCCCATCGCGACGAGCGACTCGAAGCACTCGATTAGCTGCATCACGTCGGAAAAGTGAAGCCCCGTCGTCGGCTCGTCGAGCACGAACAGCGTCCGGCCCTTCCGCGCGGCAGACACATAATTGGCGAGCTTTAACCGTTGCGACTCGCCGCCGCTGAGCGTGTTCGCCGGCTGACCGAGCCGCAGGTAGTCGAGGCCAACGTCGATAAGACACTTCAGCCGGGCCAGCACCTTCTTGTGACCGCGGAAAAAATTAAAGGCCTCGCGGACCGAGAGGTTCAGCACGTCGGCGATGCTCAGGCCGCGGTATTTCACTTCGAGGACTTCGCGGCGATAGCGGGCGCCGTGGCACTCGGGGCACTTGATGTAGACATCGGCCATGAACCGCATGTCGATCATCTTGTAGCCGTCGCCTTGGCACGCCTCACAGCGGCCCTCCTCAGCGTTGAAGCTAAAGTGGCCCGCCTTGAACGAGCGGGCCTTCGCCTCGGTCGTCTCGGCGAAGAGCGTGCGAATCGGATCGAACGCTTTGACGTACGTGACGGGGTTTGATCGCGGGGTGCGGCCGATGGGGCTCTGGTCGACGCGGAGGGCGTCTTCGACCTGGCCGGCGCCGATGAGGTCGTCGAATTCGGCCGGGCGATCGCTTTCCATCCGCATTTTTTGGGCGACGGCGGGGAAGAGCGTCTGCTGGACGAGCGTGCTCTTCCCTGCGCCGCTAACGCCGGTCACGACGCAGAGCAGCCCGAGCGGAAACTCGGCGGTGACGTTTTGCAGGTTGTTGCCGCGGGCTCCAACGAGCTTCAGCCAGCCATGCGTGGTCGGGCGGCGAGATCCTTTGTCGGCGCCGATACGCCGGCCGGCGATCCACTCGCCCGTACGGCTCTCGGGATCATCGAGCATCGCGACCGGCGAGCCCTGAAAAATGACTTTGCCGCCGAATTCGCCGGCGCCGGGGCCCATCTCCACCACGTGCTCGGCTGCTTGGATAAGCGACGGTTCGTGCTCGACGAGCGCCACGGTGTTGCCGCGCTCCCGCAGGCTGCGCACCGCTTCCACCAGGCGCGGTAGGTCGGCGGGGTGAAGGCCGGCCGATGGTTCGTCGAGGACGTAAAGCATGCCCGTGAGATTTGAACCGAGCGCCGCCGTGAGCGAGACCCGTTGCGCTTCGCCGCCGCTGAGGGTGCGAAGGGAACGATCAATCGCGAGATGCCCGACGCCGACGCGTTCCAAATATCCAAGCCGCGCAGTCACCTGATCGACGAGCAACTGCCCCACTTGGCGTTGCCAATCGGTGAGCATCAACCCTCGCAGCCACGCGAGCGCTTCGCTCACCCGCATCGCCATCGCTTCGGCGATGTTCCAACCGCTGATCCGCACGGCAAGGGCTTCGGGTTTCAGCCGAGCGCCGCCGCAGGTAGGGCAGGGGTAGTAGCTACGCCAGCGACTGAGGAAAACGCGGATGTGCATCTTGTACTTTCGCCGCTCCAGCCAGCTGAAAAAGCCGTTCAGCCCGCCGAACTTCTTCTCCGGCACGCCTTCCCGAATCAGCCGCAGCTGCTCGTCATTCAACTCGCGGAACGGCACGTCGACCGGGATGCCGTACTTCGAGGCGAGAGCGAGCAGCTCGTCGAGTTCATGCGAGTAGGCGGGCGTATTCCACGGGGCGATCGCCCCGTCCCGCAGCGATTTCTCGGCGTCGGGAACGACGCGCTGCATGTCGACGTCGATAATGTTGCCGAACCCTTCGCACGCTTTGCAGGCGCCGAGCGGGTTGTTGTAGTTCAGCAGTTGCGGTTCGACGTCCGGGTATTGGATGTTGCAGCGTTCGCAGCGAAGGACGTTGCTGTAGCGGCGCTTGGTCCAGGTGCGACCATCGAGTTGCACGGGGTCGGGATTGTTTTGCGACTGGCAAGTCACTTGAATCGCAGAGTCATCGGGTCGCGCTAGAGTTCCGACCCCTTCCCCGTTGCCCTCCTCAATCCACGCCACCGCCGCGCCGCGGCCTGCTTCCAGCGCATTTTCCAGCGAGTCGCGCAGCCGGGTTCCATCTCCCGCCTGCACGTTAAGGCGGTCGATGACGACTTCGAGTTCCTTCAACTCGCCCAGCCGTGCGGCCAGTTCTGGAACGATCTCGTCAGTCTTCCCGTCCAGAACACAGCGTCGGTAGCCGAGCGCTGCCAAATCGGCCAGCCATTCCTCGGCGTTGCGCTCCTTGCCGCGGAGCGATTTGAAGCCGAGCATCAGCCGCGTCCCTGGCGGCATGCCGAGTAGCTCGTTCGCCGCCGATTCGGCCGAGTCGCGCTCCACCCGCTCGCCGCAGTCGTAGCAAATGACTTCCCCCAGCCGCGCGAACAGCAACTGCAAATGCTCGTTCACTTGCGTCGCGCTGCCGACGGTCGCGCGGCTTGAGCGGCTTACATGCTTCCGCGTGACGGCGACCGACGGTGGAATCCCCTCGATGCTTTCTGCGGCCGGTTTGTCGAGCTGTTCGAGAAATTGTCGCGTGTACGTCGAAAAGCTTTCGACGTACCGCCGCTGCCCTTCAGTGTAGAGCGTGTCGAGCGCTAGGCTCGTCTTGCCGCTGCCGCTTACCCCGCAAAAGGCGATCAGTCGCCGGTGGGGGAGGTCGAGATCGACGTTCTTGAGATTGTGGACCGCCACCCCGCGCAGTCGTATCATCGGCGGCGAACCATTGGCATCCATGCGGTCGGTCCTTCCCTGTGGTCGTCGGCAAGCTCTGGGCAAACCGCTCAGTGTACCGCGCCGGTTGGGGGAGACGCCACCGGGGGCGAGATTGCTATAATTCGCCGGCACCTCCAGTCAGGCCATTCGATGCCCGCCAAACGCAAACGAGTTAATCCGTTCTACGTCCTGCTCGTTCCCGCGGGATTCGTCTTCGCGGTGACGGCGTTCGCGTACGGGTATATGGCGTTCCAAGCAGTGAACGCAGTCCGCGCGCAGGCGGCCGTTCATGCGGGGCATCCGCTGAATCGGTGGCTGCGGGCGCACGGCGACGAGGCGATGCTGATCCAACTGGCGATTTTGGCCGTGCTGACGATCGCCGCCCTTGCGACCGACCGCTACTGGGATCCCGTCGAGAAAACGGAACCAAAACCTCCTGCCACGTGAGCCGATCATGCGCATCAAACGCAACACGGAAGTCCCGCTCAACGACGTCACCATGGAAGGCGCCGCCGGATGCAAAGTCCGCTGGCTCGTCGGCGAGGCCGACTCGGCGCCGAATTTTGCCATGCGGCAGTTCGAACTCGAACCGGGCGGCCACACGCCGCGGCACTTCCATCCGTACGAGCACGAGATCTTTGTGTTGGAAGGGGAAGGGGCCATCTTCGACGGCCAGCAGGAACAGCCGTTACGCCCCGGCGACGTCGTGCTCGTATCGCCGGACGACGTCCACCAGTTCCGCAACGTCGGCAGCACGCCGTTTAAGATGCTGTGCCTGATTCCGAATTCGGCGGTGGATAAGAAAGTGACCGTGGTACCGGAGTGCGGCATCGAGCGCTAACGGCGCGAGGTTGAATCGTCTGCTCTTAAATCCCGCTCCGCCCAGGCTAAAATTCGCGGCATGCCCGACGACATCCAACAGCAACTCGACGCTCTTCGAAGTGAAATCCGGGCGCACGATCGCGAGTACTACGTCGACGCGACGCCGACGATTACTGATCTCCAGTACGATCGGCTGCTCAACCGATTGAAGCAACTTGAAGCGGATCATCCGGAACTCGTGACGCCCGATAGCCCGACGCAGCGCGTCGGGGACGCGCCGATTCCGGAACTGAATTCGGTCGTCCATCGCATCCCGATGATGTCGATGGACAACACCTACAGCCTCGAAGAGCTGCAGCAATACGGCGAACGGATCGCGAAGCTGCTTCCCGGCGAGGAGGTCGGCTGGGACGTCGAGCTAAAGATCGACGGCGTGGCGATCTCGATCGTTTACGAAAACGGCTTGCTCGTCCAAGCGGCGACGCGCGGCGATGGCCAGACCGGCGACGACGTCACCCACAACATTCGCACGATTGCCGACATCCCGTTGCGGCTCGCGGGCGACGAGATTCCGCCACTCGTCGAGATTCGCGGCGAGGTTTACATGACCAACACCGATTTGGCTGACATCAATGCTAAACGGCAGGAAGCGGGGCAGAAGCTTTACGCCAACACTCGCAATACGGCGGCCGGCGCGGTGCGGCTGCTCGATCCGCGGCTAGCGGCGCAGTTGAGGTTGCGCTTCTTCTGTCACGGCGTCGGCTACAGCGAAGGGCTTACGGCGGAATCGCACTCGGAGTTTCTCAAACTCGCCCGACAGTGGGGAATCCCCGTGACGCCGCTGGTGGAGCGGTTTGATAACTTCGCCGCTGCAGCGGCGCACTGCGATTCGATGATCGCGCGGCTGCATGAGTTTGATTTCGAAGTCGACGGCTTGGTGATGAAGGTCGACCGTTTTGACCAACGGGCTCAGCTTGGCACAACGAGCAAGGCTCCGCGGTGGCTGGTCGCTTACAAGTTCGAAAAGTACGAAGCGACGACGAAGGTCAACAACATCTTCATCACCGTCGGGAAGAGCGGTGCGCTAACGCCGACGGCCGACCTCGAACCAGTGCAAATTGCCGGCACGACGGTGAGCCGTGCTGGCCTGCATAACATCGAAGAGATCGCGCGCAAGGACGTTCGCGTCGGCGATACTGTCATCGTCGAGAAGGCGGGGAAGATTATTCCGCATATCGTCCGCGTCGAAAAGCATCTTCGGCCAGACGATGCCATGCCTTTCGTCTACCCAACGCATTGCCCAGAGTGCGGCAGCGAGTTGGAGAAGGATGAAGGGGGCGTCTTTATTCGCTGCCTCAATCCTGCTTGTCCCGCGCAGCTAGGGCAGCGGCTCCTTTACTTCGCCAGCCGTTCAGCGATGGATATCGAGGGGCTCGGCGAGAAGCTGGCCGAGCAACTCATCGCTGAAAAATACGTCGACGATTTGGCGGACCTGTATGCCCTTACGGTCGAGCGACTTACGCAACTCGAACGGATGGGAACGAAATCGGCGCAGAATCTGGTCGACAACATCGCCGCCAGCAAGTCCCGTGGGCTCGCGCGAGTGCTGAATGCTCTCTCGATTCGCCATATTGGCGTCCGCAGCGCAGCCACGCTGGCGGGCTATTTCGGCAACATCGACGACATGCTCGCGGCGACGGTGGAAGAATTGGCCGCCGTCGAAGACATTGGCCCGATCATCGCCGCCAGCATTCACGACTTCCTGCACAACGAGGCCGGCATGCGCGCGATTGACCAGCTGCGTGCGGCTGGCGTTGGCATGACGGCGCCAAAGAAGGAGCGTGCCCCCGAGGGCCCGTTGACCGGCAAAACGGTTGTCGTCACGGGCACGCTGGAAAAATATACCCGCGAACAGATCGAAGAACTCATCGAAGCCCACGGCGGCAAAGCGGGAAAGAGCATCAGCAAAAAGACGGCGTATCTGGTCGCCGGCGCCGAAGCGGGCAGCAAACTCGCGAAGGCCGAGTCGCTCGGCGTGCCGGTCATCACTGAAGAAGCGTTCGAGCAACTCATCGCCGGCGAACCACCCGCGTAGCGCTTTTTAGCCCCCGGTTCTTCAAACCAGGGGCCGCTTGTTGCGCCAACGAGGTCGGGGGCCTTTTGCCACGACGGTCCCACCACTGAATGGACGATCGCCTGTGGCAAAAGGCCCCCGACCCCTTCCTCGCATCTTCATCACGCCCAATCAACGCCATGACGCCCCCCGCCAACCCCGCCGGCGAATACGTCGCTGAACCCCAACTCACCGACGCCCGTCGCGCGGAACTGATCGCGATTGTCGAGCAAGCGCCGCAGCGATTGAGTCAGGCGGTCGCGGGGCTCAGCGACGAACAACTCAACGCAAAGTACCGCAACTGGTCGATCCGCCAGATCGTCCAGCACATTGCCGACAGCCACGCTCACAGCTATATCCGCTGCAAGTGGACGCTCACCGAGGAGCAGCCGCTCATCAAAGCGTATGACGAGAACCTATGGTCGGCGCTTCCAGACGCCCGCAACGGCGATGTCGCTGCGCCGCTGGCGATGCTCGCCGGCGTCCACCAGTGTTGGGTGCAGCTACTACGCATGATGACGCCCGCCGATTTCGCTCGCAGCTTCAACCACCCCGAGACCGGCAACGCGGTAGTTCTCAACGACGCGCTCAGTTACTACGCCTGGCACGGCCGGCATCACACGGCGCAAATCGCATGGCTGCGCGAGCAGCATGGCTGATAATCGCAGGATCCGTGAATTGTTCGCTTCTCGGCGTTTCGGCCGGTAGAATAGCCAGTATGTCGCTTGGTTTCCGGTTTGGAGCGTTCCATGCTCGCCGATTCCCCAATTACGATCAACTTTCCATCGCAGCCAAGCTTCGGCTAGCGAGAGAAATCTGGAACGACATCGCCGCTTCCAACGAGCCATTCCCTATCGAAGCTTGGGATCGCATGGAACTGGAGCGGCGAGTCGCGGAGGCGGAAGCCCACCCGGAAGAATTGCTGACTCTCGAAGAAATGTGGCGTCGCGTCGACGAGACGCGTGGCTAACACGCTGCGATTCAACCGCCGCGTTCCCGACGATATTCGTCAGGCAGGCGCCTGGTACGCGCCATTGTCGGAGCCAATCGGCGAGCGTTTCAAAGAGGCGCTTGAAGAGACGTTTGAGCTCATCGCTGCTTCGCCGCACGCGATGGCCCTGCTGTTCGCAGATCTCGAACTGCGAGCCTGGCAAGTGCCGAGCTTTCCGTGCATCGTGCTGTATCGAATCGATGGAGCCGCCATCGTTATCGAAGCGATGTGGCATGCGGCCAGCGATCCGGTTGGTTGGCGGACTCCTGCAAGCGACGAGTAGAACCCGCGTCACGCAAGTACTATTCCGCCAAGCGCCCCGTCGACTTGCGCACAATGAGATCCGCCCCGACGCGGATCGTCGTCGGCGGGCTATCGAACATCTCGCCGTCGAGACGGTCAAGAATCAACTGAGCCGCCCGCCGGCCGATCTCTCGCGGCCGTTGCCGCATCGTCGTCAGAGCGGGCCGCAGCGTGGCGGCAAAGTCGAGATCAGCGAAGCCGATAATCGATAAGTCGCGCGGAATCTCTAGGCCCAGTTCCGCAGCCGCCTCGTACAGGTAGAGGGCCTCGTGATCGGTGACTGCAAAGACGGCCGTTGGCCGCGGCGTCTGCGACAGGATCTCGCGAGCCACTTCCAGGCCGTCGGTGCCCCAGGGGTTGAGCCGGCGGCTCGTCACTTCGACGCCGCACAACTCCTCGACGGCTTGCTCAAAACATTCACGGCGCCGCACGGCCCATGCTTGCCAGGCCGCTTCGCGCGATGATAGGCAGGCGATCCGTTTGTGCCCCAAGCTAATTAGGTGCTCGGCCACCGCACGCGCGCTCGCTGCTTCATCGGTCTCGATCGAGTCAGCGATTTGATCTTCTGAGTATTCGTGATCGATCACCGCCACGGGAACTTTCCGCTCTAGCAGTTCGCGGAAGTGATCGTAGTAGGCGACCGCAAACGATGGCCACAGAATCAGCCCGTCGACGCGGCGATCAAGCAATCGGCTGATTTGCTTAAAACCTTCGTCTTCGTCTTTCTCGAAGTGGGGCATCTCCTGGCAATCGCCGACCCAGACCGTGATCGGCAAGTAGTCCGCCTGAGCGAGCACCAAGTGAATGCCCGCCAGCACGTCGACCCAGAACGAGTCGAACGGCGGAATCATCACGCCGATGGTGCGGGTGCGGCCGGTTTGCATGCCGCTAACAAGTAGGTTGCGCCGCCAGCCAAGCTCTCGCGCTGCTTCGAGCACGCGATCGCAAGTCTCTTCGCCGAAGCGTTGCCGCTCGCCGCGGAGAATGCGCGACGCGGCGCTCAGCGAGACGTTGGCCTTCGCCGCTACATCTTTCAAACGCGGAACTTGCGAACTAGCCATATCTCATTCCCCTCCCTCGCAGGGAGGGGCCAGGGGAAGGATTCCCGACCCGACTCTCGACTCGCGCGATCTGAACCGGCGGTTGTCTCCGGACGCGACCGCAACGCTCCGGTGAACTGCCGCCGCACAACTACTTGCATTTTCCGCCGCCAAATCGCCGCTTCAAGCCTCTACTATCTCGACCGCAGGCGCTAGCAGCAATCGTCCGTTTTCGCTGCTTCCGAATTTTCCGCTGTTAAACTAGTTGAACGATTCTGACCCCGTAGCTAAACTTTGAATTGGCGGCGACGAAGCCGCTGCGCGCCTCCCGCCCGGCAAGTGGGGCATCGCGAACGGGGCTCCTCCACGGATTCCGACGCAGTTGCCGAGGACTGGGGCACGCCACCGGACTCCTCATCTTCCACAGGACTTTCCTCGGATGGCCGACCAATTCTCTCCCGTCAACGCTGGCGGAACCGCCTTGGCTGCTCACAAGGGGCAGGCAACCAATCGCGGTAAGCTGGCGGCCGCACCCGCCATGCCTTGGCAAGAGCGGCCGGCCGGATCGAAAGACGTCGTCTGGCGGCATTCCGCGAATCCTGTGATCGGCCGCCGGCCGTTGCCCGATGTTCTCGGAATCTATAACAGCGCGGTCATTCCGTTCGGCGACGGCTTCGCCGCGGTGTTCCGTCTGGAAGACCGCACTCGTTTTCCGCGGCTGCACATGGGCTGGAGCGATGACGGCCTGCAGTGGCACATCGAGCCGACGCCGATTGCCTTCAAGAATCGCCCCGGCGACGGTGATGAGGTTTCCGACTACGCCTACGACCCGCGCGTCGTGAAGATCGAAGACAAGTACTACATCACGTGGTGCGGCGGCACGAACGGCCCGACGATCAGCGTCGCCACGACGACCGACTTCCAAGAATTCACGCGGCTCGACA
This sequence comes from Lacipirellula sp., assembly GCF_965279485.1. NCBI lineage: Bacteria > Pseudomonadati > Planctomycetota > Planctomycetia > Pirellulales > Lacipirellulaceae > Lacipirellula > Lacipirellula sp. The sequence goes on along the minus strand of NZ_CBDIIC010000001.1, from coordinate 1,726,350 downwards.
ACGCCTTCCTGCCGCACAACCGTAACGGCGTGTTGTTCCCGCGGCGGATCGACGGCAAGTATTTCATGCTGAGCCGCCCCAGCGACAACGGTCATACGCCGTTCGGCGACATCTACATTAGCCAAAGCCCGGATATGATCCACTGGGGCAAGCACCGCAAGGTGATGGGCCGCGGCGGCGACGAGCACGGTCTCTGGTGGGAGCGGACGAAGATCGGCGCCGGTCCCGTTCCGATCGAGATCGAAGAAGGCTGGTTGATGATCTATCACGGCGTGATGGATACTTGCAACGGCTTCGTTTACCACATGGGCGCTGCGATTCTCGATCGCGACGAGCCGTGGAAGGTTGCTTACCGCTGTAGCAAGATCCTGCTGGCGCCGGAGGCTGATTACGAAGTTTTCGGTCATGTGCCGAACGTCGTGTTCCCGGTAGCAGCGCTCTGCGATCAGGAGCAAGATCGGCTGGCGGTTTACTACGGCGCCGCTGATACGGTGACTTGCCTCTGCTACTCGCGGTTGAGCGAGTTGATCAGCTATATTAAGGAAAACTCGCTAGTTTTCTAATGGCAGCCTCGGGCTCTGCCCGGGGGTAGGTTTGAAGTACGCTGCACGTTGTGTAGGGGCGACGCGACCCCCGGGCGGAGCCCGGGGCTAGTGGAATTTCTCTTCGTTCGATCTCATCAGCGGGGCCGAGACTGTGCGCCTGCATCTGCTCGATATCTCCATCCTCCTCAGCTACTTTGTCGCCACGATTCTGATCGGGCTGTGGGTTTCGCGGCGCGGGAGCAAGGATCTCGATTCGTACTTTCTGGGCGGCAAATCGCTGCCTTGGTACGTGCTCGGCGTGTCGGACGCCTCGGGGATGTTCGACATCAGCGGCACGATGGTGATGGTCTTCTGGCTGTTCGTCTACGGACTGAAGAGCATCTGGCTGCCGTTCGTGTGGCCGGTGTTCAATCAAGTCTTCCTGATGATGTTCCTCAGCGCTTGGCTCAGACGCTCGAACGTCCTGACTGGCGCCGAGTGGATCGAGTTTCGGTTCGGTCGCGGCTTGGGGGCGAACTTGGCTCACCTGAGCGTCGTGCTGTTCGCGGTGCTGAACGTCATCGGCATGCTCGCCTACGCGTTCAAAGGCATCGGCAAGTTCGCCGAGCGGATGCTGCCGTGGGATCTGCAGTCGACGCTGGCCGGGTGGGCGCCCTCGCTCTTCTCGACCGACCCCGCGGCACTGCTCAGTAACGAAAATCTCTACGCTCTCGTCATCCTGCTGCTGACGTCGCTCTACGCCATCAAGGGCGGCATGGTCAGCGTAGTCATCACCGAGGTGATGCAGTTCTTTGTGCTGACGATCACCTCGGTGATCATCGGCGTCACGGCGATCTATAAAGTTTCGCCGGAGATGATTCAAAAGGCTGTGCCCGAGGGCTGGTTGAGCCCATTCTTCGGCTGGGAACTCGGCCTCGATTGGAGCAACCTACTGCAGCAGGCGAACGAGGTCATTGAGCAGGATGGCAACGAACTGTTCGCCATCGCGTTCGGCCTGATGTTTTTTAAAGGCGTGCTTGCCAGCCTCGCGGGGCCGGCGCCTAACTACGACATGCAGCGGATTCTCGCCACGCGAACGCCGCGCGAGGCATGCCTGATGAACGGCATGGTCAACCTCGTGCTCTACTTTCCGCGGTACATGATGATCACCGGCATCACGGTGCTGGCGGTCGCCTTCTCGATGGAAGAAATGCGGTCGTTGAAGGCGGACCAGTTTGAAGAGTTGCTGCCAATTGTGCTGACGCGGCACATTCCGGTTGGCGTCGTCGGCCTGCTGCTCGCGGGACTGATGGCGGCGTTCATGTCGAACTTCGCCGGCACGCTCAACGCCGCGCCGGCGTATATCGTGAACGACGTTTACAAACGCTTCATCAACCCCGACTGCACGCCGCGGAGGGCCGTGTCGCTCAGCCGCGTCGCCTCGATGGCTGTGTTGGCGATCGGCATTGCATTCGGACTGTTCACGACGCGCATTACCGACGTGATGATGTGGATCGTCGGCGCCCTCTACACGGGCTACGTGATGGCCAACGTCCTGAAGTGGTATTGGTGGCGGTTCAACGGCTACGGCTACTTCTGGGGGATGGTCAGCGGCATCGGCGCCGCGATGATCGCATCGGAAATCGCTGGGCAAGCGAGCGTGAAGGCGTGGTTCGTCGAGCATGTCGGCAACATGAACGCCCTCTACCTCATTCCGCCGATTTTGTTAGCGTCGGCGATTGGTTGCCTAGCAGGAACGCTGCTCACACCGCCGGAAGACGAAGAGACGTTGCTGAACTTCTACGTGAAGACGCGGCCTTGGGGGGCCTGGGGACCAATTCGAGAGCGGGCGATCGCGACGATTCCTGGCTTCGAGCCGAACCACGACTTCCGCATCAATATGTTCAACGTCGCGATCGGCATCGTCTGGCAACTCTGCCTGACGGCGCTGCCGATCTATGTCGTGCTGCAGCAATGGAATTGGGCGATTCCTGTCGCTACGATGCTCGCAGTGACGAGTTTGACGCTCAAGTTTACCTGGTTCGATCGTTTGGAACACGATCCGCCGGCGGTTCGCACCGCCTAGCGTGCAGGCCGCTCGGAGATGGCCTAACACGCTTGGCGATGCTGAATCCGTTCGACGCGCATCGCTATCGTCGGCGCTGCTTCCAGCTTCTCTAGCACGTCGGCTCTCACCGACGCCTCCATTCCCAGCAACCGTAGCGCTGCGGCATGCTGCCCCGCAGCCGCCAGCGTACGGGCCAGGAATCGGAGATCTTGTACAGCCCGCGCCACGGCTGCAGCGACTTCAGGAGCAAGAGGCTGGGGCATGACGCGGGTTCCTCGGGCACTACTTATTCGACTCTCGTCGGGGAGCTGTTTCCCGTGACCCCTTCGCTGGTCACTTCGTCTCCCATTAGCATTTACGAGTCAATCATCCTCTTGGATATTACAAACTGGAAAGACCTGGCTGCGGGTTAACGCGAAAACCCTCGGAGCGACCGCAGTCGCCCCGAGGGCCGTTTACTTCAACAGTGAGTTTCTAAGCCGTTAAGCTCAGAATTCCTCGAACCCGTCGTGACCGGCGCCGGCGCCGACCAGTTCGAGCTCTTCGACGCGACGGCTCGCAGGCTTCGCGGCGGTCCGCTTGGCCGGCTTGCTCGGCGTCGAGTAGGCCTGAGCCGTTGCCTGCGGGGCATAGCTCGTCTTCTTCGGAGCCTGCTTCACATCGCGGTTCAGGTTGAACTGAGCCACGACCGACTGCAGCTGCTCGGCTTGACCCGAAAGGGCCACGGCGGTGCCGCTCATCTCTTCGGTTTGCGAAGCATTACTCTGAGTTACCTGATCCATCTGAGCGACCGCCTTGTTGATCTGCTCGATGCCGACCGTTTGCTCACGGCTGGCAGCGGCAATCTCCGCGACGATGTCGGTCACCCGCTTCACGCTGGTGACGATCATGCCCAAGGTTTCGCCCGACTTGTTCACCAGCTCCGAACCGGTCTCGACCTTCTGCACCGAGTCTTCGATCAAGCCTTTGATCTCGCGAGCGGCGGTGGCCGAACGCTGAGCCAAGTTGCGAACTTCGCCGGCGACGACCGCGAAGCCACGACCTTGTTCGCCGGCACGAGCGGCTTCGACCGCGGCGTTGAGGGCAAGCAGGTTCGTTTGGAACGCGATCTCGTCGATCGTCGTGATGATGTCGGCAATCTTCCGCGACGAGCGGTTGATCTCGCCCATCGCGTCGACCGCTTGAGCCACCACGGCGCCACCCTTTTCGGCCGTTTCCCGCGAGCTGTTCGCGAGTTGGTTGGCCTGGTCGGCGTTGTCGGCGTTTTGGCGAACCGTCGCCGTGATCTCTTCCAGCGACGAAGCCGTTTCTTCGAGGCTCGAAGCCGATTGCTGGGCGCCCGAGCTCAGCTGTTCGCTCGCCGCGGCGAGTTGCTGTGAAGCCGAAGCGACGCTGTTCGAGATGTCGTCGACTTCGACGATCGCACGGGTGAACCAACGCGAGATCCATGCAGCCATGCCGAGGCCGAGCAGGACGTTGATGCCAAGCACCGACAGCGTGACCATGCGGCCGGTCGAGTAGGCGACCAGCGCCGTCGCGGCTTCATTGTTGCAGCCGGTCCGGTTGATTTCGAGCTCTTTGGCGATCGACGCGCTCAACGCTTCGCGCGATTCAAAGAGCGGGCCCAGCAAGATTTTGTTCGCTTCGTCGCGATTGTCTTCGTCGACCAGCTTGATCAGCGAGTCAGTTTGGGCGAAGTAGGTGTTCATCTTGCCCTTAAGTTCGTCGAGCACCTGCTTTTCTTCGGGAGACGCGCAAAGCTTCACCAACGCATCGTAGTTGGCTTGAATCTTCGTCGTGAAATCAGCAAGCGACTTCTTGCACGCGGCACGATCTTCCGGAGTGGTGACCGTGTACAGCTTGTAGGTCTGCACGCGGTGATCCGAGGCGTTCGTATTCATGACGTTCGTTTCAGCGCGGGCGGGAATCCAGTTGTCGTTCAGTTCGACGACGCTGGAGTTCAGCGAGGCCATCTTCAGGATGGCGATCGTTCCCATAATGCCCATCAACAACAGCAGAGACATGAACGCAGCGAACAACTTCGCTCCAACGCTCAAACGAGTAAACCAAGCCATAGTAAATTCTCCCCCACGACGCCGCTGCCGGCGTCTTGAAAATAGATAGGAACAGTTCCTTGAAAGATTTCGACAGCAGGACGACTAGGCCGCCGTTGCTTCAGCTTCGATCAGCGCTTCGACGCCAACCAACCGCCCGGTATCGAGCAGCATGACGATCCGCTCGCCCAGCTTCCCCATGCCGGTGATGCAGGAGGTGTCGCCCGAGGTCGCCAATTCCGGCGGCTCGGCGATCGAGTCGGTCGGAATGTTGAGCACGTCCGACACGGTGTCGACGACGAGGCCCACCACCCGATTGCCGACGTTCACCACGATGATGCAGGTGAACTGATCGTATTCCTTCTCGGTCATCGCGAAGCGAGCGCGAAGATCGATGATCGGCACCACCGTGCCGCGCAAATTCATCACCCCGCGCACGAACGACGGTGCGTTCGGAATTGGCGTGATCTTCGAAAACCCTTTGATCTCCTGCACGCGAAGAATCTCGATTCCGTATTCTTCGTTCTGCAGGGTGAACGTCAGGAACTGGCCGTTCTCCGACGTCTTGTCTCCTCCCCCACTGTCTAGTTCTTGTCGCATATCACCATTCCCCTGGTTGACCGGAGTCGACGTTGTCGCGTTCGACGTCCGCACAACTGGCGAAACCGAATTCGCCTTGCTGCGGACTACCCGTTCGACTCTACGGCAGTCCGCAAAGACTAGGTTGCGTCTGCATGAAGCCGGTCAAATCCACCATGCGGAGATGTGCGTCTTTAGAACTCTCGCTTTAGCTGCGGGACATTGCCCCCAGCGGCTGGCGGAAGGCCACGTGCAGAACTCGCAAAAACCGTGGAGCGAGGAGGCGCCGCTGCCCGAAAAGCGGTTTTGTGCATCGCGATTGGATGGCCAATGCCGCGTGCTAAGAGAACTCCAAGGGGCGTAGCGGACGCTTTGGGATTAATTGGCGGCGATTCAGTAGAGCCCTGATGATACGCCCCACACCAGCTACATTGGCTGTGCACGGAACATCGCGCTCGCCTAGGAGCTGCCAATCGGCCGGCACGACTTCCGACAGCGGCTGGAGTAGCTGATCGATTTCGCCGGCGGCGCTCTCACGAAAATCGACAAGTTGTTGGCGACCGAGACGAACACCGGGGCGAAAATCATAACTTTTGGGCTCCGACTCCGTCGTTTCTTCCCAGTTTTGTTGCTGAAAAGGGCCGTCTGCTTCGGTACGATTGCAATCTGCTGCACGTCAGCGAATTCGACGCAAATTTCCTGACGGCTACAGAACTCATCAGCGATCGCAGCGTTCAGCGTCGTCGACTAGCCAAGCGACCACTCAAGCGGCATTCAACACCATGCGATTTGCATTCGTCGCGAGCGCGACCTTTCTGGGGATCTCCTTGTTGGCGGGTGCCGCATGCGCAGAGCTGAGCGGTTTTATCAAAGCTCGCGGCGACCAACTCTTCGACGGCGACAAGCCGTTCCAATTCATCTCGTTCAATATACCTAATTTGCAGCTGATCGAGGATAATTTCGCGCCCGACGCCGAAACGGCTTGGCGGTGGCCGAACGAGTTTGAATTGAACGATGCTCTCGCGTCGGTGCGACAACTTGGCGGAACCGTTGTGCGAACCTACGTCCTGAGCGCGCGCCGCGAAGGTTCCGACATGGGCGATCACGTCTACGTCCGCGGACCCGGCAAATTCAATGAGGAAGCGTTCCAGTCGCTCGACCGCGCGCTTGAAGCGGCGAATCGCCAGGGCGTGCGGCTGATCATTCCGCTCGTTGATAACTGGAAGTGGCAGGGAGGCATCGCCGAGTACGCGGCCTTCCGCGGGTTGCCACCCGAGGCGTTTTGGACCAACGAGCAGTTGATCGCCGATTTCGAAGCGACGATCCGCCACGTTCTTACCCGCGTCAATTCCCGCACCGGCGTCGCGTATCGCGACGATCCGGCGATACTCGGTTGGGAAACCGGCAATGAGCTCGACGCCCCGCCCGAGTGGACCGCGCGGATTGCAAAGTTTATCAAGTCGCTCGATCGCCATCACCTCGTGATCGACGGCTACGCGCTACATGGCGTGCGCGAAGAATCGCTCGCCGATCCCAACATCGACGTTGTCACGACGCACCACTATCCCAACGTCGGCAACGGCGACTACATCCCGCCGATTCGCGCAGCCCGGGCGAAGGCGCGGGGCCGTAAGCCGTACTTCGTCGGCGAGTTCGGTTTCATTCCAACCGATCAAATCGCGGCCGTTTATGACGAAGTCATCGCCAACGGCACTAGCGGCGCTCTTCTCTGGAGTTTACGGTTCCATAACCGTGACGGCGGTTACTACTGGCATTCTGAACCGTGCGGAGAGGGATTGTATAAGGCTTACCACTGGCCCGGTTCGTCGACCGGCGACGCCTACAACGAGCGGGAAGTGTTGCGGCTGACGCGGACCAAAGCGTTTGAGATTCGCGGCGACCAAATCCCGCCGCTCGAAGCGCCGGAGGCGCCGGTGCTGTTGCCCATCGTCGACGTCGCGGCAATTTCATGGCGCGGCGGCGCCGGCGCTGCGACTTACGCCGTCGAGCGTGCGACCAATGCGGCAGGTCCCTGGACTCGCATCAGCGCTGGAGTCGATGACGCCGCCGTGCAGTACCGGCCGCTGTTTAGCGACGCTTCGGCTTTGCCTGGCCAGAGCTACTTTTACCGCGTGATCGCCAAAGGGAGCGGCGGCGAATCGCAGCCGTCGAACGTTGTCGGGCCCGTGGCCGTCAAGCAGTACACGCTTGTCGATGAAGCACGCGACCTCGCGCTCATCGCAGAGGTCGACGGCGAGGTCGTTCCGGTGAGCGCCGAAGCGCGTCGGCGTCGTGAAGACTGCTCGCGGCTAAAGCTCGCGCCCGGCAGTCGCGTGACATACCGAGTCGATGCGCCGATCAATTCCTGGCAGGCGGAGTTCTTCTTGTTGGGCGCCGACGCGACCGCAACTCAGGTAGCGGCAGAATGGTCTGTCGATGGCGTGGACTTCAAGCCGCTTGAGGCCGCGGCCGAACTTCGCGGGGCAGGGCCGACCGACGCCGACTACGGCTACCTACCGCGGCTCGAACTCAGCGCGGCGCAGCTTCCGGCCGGAGCGCGATTCCTCCGCTTGGCCGCCGAGACTGAGGTGGAGCTAGCTTGGCTAGAAATCCGTTACGGGACGCGTGCAGAGTCAGCAATCGGGCCTGCCCAAACGCCCGCGGTAAAAAAACACGACAGTCGGTAAAATCTGGTAGACACGCCGCGGCGAAGGCGGTAATATGCCGGCGTTCAACTATTTGAGCTAATTTCCTCGCGAGCTGCTCAAGTATTTGAACTACCCAGGCATCTCTTCACTATTCGAACGTAACGGCAGGCGGCCCATTCGCTCGATCCCTTTGAGTCGTGGTCGGTAGCTGCTGGCAGATTTGCCGGTAGCGGTCAGCGAAGCTCGCAGCTTCCCGCGAGTTCGAAGTCCCTTTTCGATTTATATCGCGTCTCCGTCCGTTGATGGCGTTCCCGACGATCAGCGCTGCAAGCGTCGTTCTTGCGCGCCGTCGCTCATCGTGATCCCACTTCTTGTGAGCTCTTTTCAATTTAGGGGAGAAGTCTAATGCAATTGATTCCTCGTTGGACCTCGATCGCCGCACTGGCGGTCGCGTTGTTGCCGGCCGGAACATCGCTGGCGGGCAGTGCGCAGCTCTACTCTTGGGAAGCCGGCCTCGAAGGCTGGACTGCCGCGAACGTGACGCTGGCCAATTCGCCGACGCTCGGCGTGACCGACGGCGCCCAGTCGCTGCTAATCGACAATCTCACTTCCGGTTTCAAGAACGACGCCGGCGTGGCGACGGTCGGTTCCGGGACAGCGTTTGCGGGCTGGTCGCAAGCCGCCACGGCCTTCGCCGGCGGCGCGACCGATGTGAAGCTCGAATTTGATTTCAGCTGGGACAACACAAACGCCACGACAGACGGCTTCGCTCAACTCGGCATGTTCCTCAACAGCACCACCGGCGGCTACACGCAGTACGGCACCGGCGCGTTTATTCAAGGCAATTTGCTGAGCACGTTTCCGATTCTCGGCGCGCAGGCGACCACCGATGGCGTCACGCTCACCTCGATTGGCCAAAATCGTGTCCACGTGGCTGTGCCGTTCGTTTCGGTGGGCGTCGGGCCAGGTTCGTTCTTCCAGATTGGTTTTAAGTCGAACGGCGGTTGGGGCGGCACGACCGACTGGGCGATCGACAACATGAAGGTGACGAGCGCCGCGATCGGAGTTCCTGAGCCGAGCTCGGTGATGATCGCGGGAATCGCAGCGACCGGCTTGGTCGCGGCGGTGCGCCGTCGTCGCAGCGCTATCTAGCGCAGGTTGGCACGATAACGCGTCGGCTGGCTCGCCGCAGCGAGCCAGCCGACGAGTACGAAGCTTTTCTCGAACGCAGGTTGCTCGAAACTAACGCCACGAAGTGAGGAACGTTCACCATGAAGAAAATGCGAACCCTGTTTCTGGCAGCTGCGACTCCCTGCCTCCTTCCTGCCGCGACGCACGGAGCGACGGTGTTCCATCAACTGGCGGACTTCGAAAGCGGCGTCCCCGCCTTCTTCGCTCCGCAGAATGGCGCGATTCTCACGCAGTCGACGATCGGCGCGACGCACGGTACTTCGAGCCTAAGCGTTCAATTCACGGACACTCGTGCGACCGATACGGGGCCGGACCAGCATATTTACATGGCGATCGACGCGACGAACAACAATTTCGCTAAGTGGCAGGAAGCGGCGACGTTGCAGGCGACGACCAACCGTCAGTTCGCGCTGGCGTACGACATGTACCTCGATTTCGACGGCGGTTCGATCCCCGCCGGCGCCGACCTCTTTGCCTCAGACCTGCGCTACAACCAAGACCCCGATCCAGTCGCGGCCGTCCCCATTCCCGGCTTTCAAGATACCGGGGGCGAGTATGGTCTGCCGACTCGCTACAGCAGCGGATTTCCGACCTCCGATCGGTTGATGCCGATTGTGATTCCGTTCGACAAAGCCGATAATCCCCGCAGCTTCTTCGTGAATCCGAGTCCCAGCAATAGCTTTTATCAGCTTCAGCTGGGGCATAAGTACGGTCCGGTCGGTCTCGGCAGCTCGGCGAAAGTCTACTACGACAACTTCCGTATCCTCGAGTACAACACGCCGCAAACCAACGTCCTGTTTTCGTGGGAAACGCCCGACAACCCGGGAACGCCCGAGAACGAGCAACTTGAGGGCTGGGGCCTGGGGGCAAGCGGCGCGCCGGGGCACAACCGCTCGATTACCACCGTCGGCGTCACCGACGGCGCCTCGGCAATGCGCATCGGCACCGGCCTCAACGGTTTTACTTGGGGGAGCCAAGTCACCTTCGGCAATCAGACGCAGGTAACGCAACTCGCCGATTCGTTTAAGAAGGCGATCCGCGTCGAGGCCGACGTTACCTTCACCGGCGGCGGCGCCTCGACGACCTATTTCAGCTTCTTCATGCACATCTCCGGCGCCGGGCACTTCTATCAGTCGCCCGCCTCGCAGTTCAACGACATCCAGAACCTGGGCGTCGGCGAGTCGAAGACGATCACGATTCAATTCAGCATGGACGATTTTCGCGACGCGAACGGAACGCTGCGGCAAGTTGGGCTCGATGGAGCCACCTCGCTGGCGATTGGCATCGGCACGAACGAAGGCGCCCTCAACAACGTGAACATTTCGGTCGACAAGCTTCGTGTCATTAGCGAGCAGGCGGTAGCCGTCGAGACGGGCGACTTCAATGACGACGGCATCGTCAACGGCGCCGACTTCCTGATCTGGCAGCGTGGTTTCGGCGCCGGCAGCGGGGCGTCGCTTGGACAAGGCGACGGCAACGGCGACGGCGCCGTCAACAATCTCGATCTGGCGATTTGGAAGGCCCAGTACGGCACGCCCGGTTCTTCAGTAACGACCGCCGCCATACCGGAACCAGCTGCGGGACTGCTCGGAGCCGTCGCGCTGCTCGGCGGCGTAGCGTTGCGGGGCAAGACTCGGCGTTCGTAACGGAGTAGCGTTGCGAGGCGGCGAATGCGCCCCGCAACGCTCGTCTGGATAATCTCAGCAGGAACGTGAGAGACGAGGAGGCCATGTGGCGTTAAGCATTCAATTGGAGCACCGCTCGACGAATCGCCGCGGATTCACGCTTGTCGAACTGTTGGTGGTCATCGCAATCATCGGCGTGCTCGTCGCGCTTCTGCTGCCGGCGGTGCAGGCGGCGCGGGAAGCGGCTCGGCGCAGCCAGTGCACGAACAACCTCCGTAACGTGGGGTTAGCCGTGCTCAATTACGCCGATGCCCGCGGCCGATTGCCGGCGGCGGCGACCTTCCTCCCGAAGGGGGAGCTCAGCGCCAATCCCGCCCGCGACAATGGTTTGATGCTCAACTGGGCGATCGACGTCCTGCCGTACATGGAACAGCAGGGGCTACGCAAGTCGTTCATCATCGATCCGGCGAACGACATCAAGCTGTTCAGCGACGAGAACAAGATTGCCCGCGGCACCGAGATTCCCATCATGCTTTGTCCGAGCGACGGCGGGCAGGGGCAGCTGTTCCAGGGATCCGGCGGGAATTGGGCTCGCGGCAACTACGGTCTCAATGCGATGCAGTGGTACCCGAACGCGTTCATGTGGCCCACGATGCAGACAGATCCCTTCTTCGACTTCAACATCGGCATGGCCGGATTTAGCAACGGGATCGTCAATCAAGGCCAGAAGCTTGCACAAATCACCGACGGCACGAGCAACACGATCATGCTTGCCGAGATGCGCGTCGGCCTGAGCGGCAGCGATCGCCGCGGCACGTGGGCGATGGGGTTATGCGGCTCAAACTACCATTGTCGGCACGCCGGCTTCCCGCCGAACGCCTGCGGCGGCGCCGAGGATGATACGCAGGGCGTTGCCGATATTATCAAAGACGTCGGTGAGGGAACGCTCAAGCAGGAGTGCATGCTTCCTGACGCTAGTGTGCCCGATAGCGGCCAATCGGTCGTCCGCAGTCGCCACCCCGGTGGCGCTCACGTCGCGATGGCCGATGGCAGCGCCCGCTTCATCAGCGACTTCATCGAGTACGTTCAGGTAAGCCTGGGAGGCAAATTCGATGCGACGGACAACATGACCTCCGAGAGCAAGTTCGTCGCCTGGCAACGCCTGAACGTCTCACGCGACGGGATGGTCGTGGGAGCGGTACAGTAACGATATGATGCCGCTGATTCTCAGAGATGCTTGGTGGGCGATCGCGTTGGCTCTGGTCGTTGGATGTGGTGCAGCCAGTCCCTTCGACTACCAGCAAGTGTCGGGAAAAGTCACCTACGACGACGGCACGCCGATTTCCCCAAGCGGCTTTACTATCTACTTTTCGCCGCAAGTTGCGGCCATCAACGCCGAGACCCACCCACGCGTGGCGAAGGCGATGGTCGATGGCAGCGGCAACTTTACCGAGACGACCAGCCACAAATTCGGCGACGGCCTCATTCCGGCGAAGCATAAAGTCTTCTTAGACTTGAAACCCGCCAAAGGCGCCAAGCCACTCGTCGCCGCCGTGTACACTGACGTCGAAACGACGCCACTGGAGGTCGACTCCACGGCCACCAATTTCTTAGAGATCAAAGTCCCGCGCCCGCAATAAATCTACTCATTCAGATCGAGCAGCGTCGACGTGCGAACAGCGATCATCATTGCCGGAGCGTTGGCGTTAGCGACCTGCCTCACCGTCCGTCTCGACGCTCAGAATTATCGCTATGAAGCCGAGGCGTCGCAGCGCACTGGCGTGCAGATCGCCAGCAGCATTCCGGGCTATTCGGGAACCGGTTACGTCACTGGCTTCGACAACACGTCTGACAAGGTGACATGGCAGGTCGACGTGCCGAACGGCCTCTACGAAATGTGGGTCGGCTACCGTTCGCAGTATGGCCAGAAGGGCTACGACTTCCATGTCGACGGCGAAGCGGGCAGCGGCATGTTCGATCAGTCGAACGTCTTCAAGGCCGATCGCGCCGGCCTGTTCAACCTGCAGAATCCGACGAACACGTTTTCGATCGAGTACGGCTGGGGCTACTACGATCTCGACTATGTCGAGTTCCGCCCGTTCACGCCGCCGACGCTCGCGCCCGTTTCGCCGCAGCTAGTCGACGAGCAGGCGAATGCGCGGACTAAGTTCTTGATGAACTATCTCACCGATATTTACGGCGAGAAAACGCTTTCCGGGCAACAGCACGAGGTGAGCCAGAATCTGTCGTTTCCCGGACAAAGCTATCTCAACAAGTCGGTCGGCCTCGTCCCGGCAATCCGAGGTTCCGACTTCATTGAATACTCGCCGTCACGCCGGCAGTTCGGTTCGAACCCTCGCAACGAAACCGAGCAGACGATCGCTTGGGCTCAGCAAACGGGCGGCGTCGTGTCGATGATGTGGCACTGGAACGCCCCTGCGAACCTCATCAATCAATCGGGCGGCAAAGAATGGTGGCGCGGGTTCTACAGCGACGCCACCACGTTCAATCTTCCTGGTGCACTGGCAAATCCCGCCGGGAACGATTACCAACTTCTGCTCCGCGACATCGACGCCATCGCCGTGGAATTGCAGAAGTTCGAAGACGCCGGCGTCCCGGTGGTTTGGCGTCCGCTCCACGAAGCGCAAGGGGGCTGGTTCTGGTGGGGAGCCCACGGGCCGGACACCTTCAAGCAACTGTGGAATCTCACTTACGATCGGCTCACTGAGTATCACGGCCTCCACAACCTCATTTGGGAGTTCACTTCGTCGTCTGCGGAGGGAAACTTCCGCGACTGGTATCCCGGTGATAACGTCGTCGACATGATCGGTCTCGACATCTACACCGATCCCTCGGCGAGCATGAGCGGCCAGTGGTACGACATGGTGGAGGAGTACGATGGTCGGAAAATGATTGCCCTGTCGGAGACCGGCACGCTGCCGAATCCCGACGTGATGGATCAGTGGGGCATCGATTGGAGTTACTTCTCGCCCTGGAGCGGTTCGTTCGTTAACGCGTTCACTTCGCAGCAGCTTCAAGCGACGCTCGGACACGAAGACGTCATCACGCTCAACGAACTGCCGATGATGCCCTGGAATTTGGCCGCTCCGCGGAATGGCGACTTCAATGACGACGGCATCGTCGACGGAGCCGATTTCCTCCTTTGGCAGCGAGAACTAGGGCAGAGCGGCGCGCTAACCGCCGACGGCAACGGAGATGGCGTCGTCGACGCCGACGATCTCGCGATTTGGCGGGAGCAATTCGGTCAGTTAGCCGGCGGGGCAGGGGGACAAGCGACTGTCCTCGAGCCGGCCACTGGCCTCTTGGCCGGCATTTTCGGCGGCATTATCGCTCTCTGCAGCCGACGGTCGAGACGCTAGCACGCGGCGGCGTTAGCCGCACTGCGGTGTCTTTGCGTCCCCTCCCCAAGTCGATCTTGACCCATCTGCCGAACTGGGCCACATTCGCACGATCTTGCGCTGGCCGGAGTGCCGCGCTTCCCCGCATACTTGCTTTTGAGCTCAATGGAGTGACGTGATGAAGCGAGACCTCGACCTGGCCCGGCAACTCTTGCTGGAAATTGAAAACCGCGGCGCCGATTGCTCGGTGAGCGTCCTGCGCAGCGGCCCGAATCACGAGGCGGAAGAACGGATCCGCTACCACCTGCGTCTGTTGATCGACGCCGGCCTGCTGAAAGAAGTCGACCGCACCGCCGGCGGCGTCCCGTGCGTCCGCCTGACCGACGCTGGCCACGAAACGATCGAACTCACTCGTAGCGAGTCGCGTTGGCGCGACGCGAAGTTCGCCTGCCAAGAACGTACCGGCGGCCTGTCGCTGGGCGTCGTCCGCAACATCCTCACGCACTGGTCGCTCGAGGCGCCTCGCTATCGGACTCGTCGACGATACGCCGTCGAGTCGCCCGCGCTCGTCGAAGGCCGTTACCGCGGTCGCCGTTCACCGTACCGGTTCGAACCGTTCGTTGAGAACGAAGTAAACGCCATCCTCGACGACGATGTCCGCTATGTCCGCGTCCGTCCGAGCCATGCGAACGGCTGGCGTTACGAAGCGGTGGAAAGCGATTCGCTCCGCAACGCTGACTTCGGCGTAGACGCGACGCTGCCCGATTATCTGCTGTAACGTTCGCCGTCTCGAATAGCCTTTCGAACAACGTCAAGCCGTCGCCTCTCCCAGCGAGAGGCGGCGGCTTGTCGCATTTTCCGGCGCTCGCCCGCTGGCAAGAGCTCTCAACGCTCGGGGCGAATTGTCGGCAGCCGCAGCGGGGCGTTGGCAATTGCAGAATGGATTCCTAGACAAAATGGGTGGAGTCTGAGCGGACGCTTTGCCGCAGAATCGGTTGAATTCATCGATTTAAGGTCCGTTACAGGCTCTCCGGTGAATTTCAACGGGTCCGCCGCTTGTGCCGTTCCTAGGAAACCAGCTAGATTCCCTCGCCTCGTGCATTTGCTGGCAAGCGGCGTCTCGTGCCCGTTCCTGGCGGACTTTGTAGCCGGCTGCTCTGCTAATTATTAACGATGGCTTGAGGGACGTTGGCGGCGCCATTGCAGCCATTTCCGTTCGTAGCGGTTATGCCGTCTGCAGACCTGTGGTTGGCCGTTTTCTGACTCACTCATCCAAAACTCTGCGTCCCGCGCGCTCGTAATCATTCTGTACTAAAGAGGCAGTTTTCCGATTCCGCCACCGTTGATTCACACCCTGAACGTGTATGCTCATCAAGTTAGCCGAGCGACGGATGCTCCCAGACACCGTCATTCGGGCCGGTATTCGCAGAGTTCTCGAACGACGCCTCGCCCGCGAACGCGCTGCGATCCCCGCCGATTATTCAGGTCGCTTGCAAGTGTTGCGCGAGCGTTTCGCTTCGGGGCCGATCGCTGATAGCGTTGATGCAACGCTCGCTCAGCAATACGAAGTTCCCGCAACGCTATTTCTCACCATGCTCGGACCGTGGCTGAAGTACAGCGCGGGCCTGTGGGAAAACGACGACAGCACTCTCCTTGAATCTGAGGAGGCGATGCTCGCTCTTACCTGCGAGCGCGCTGAGATTGCCGACGGGCAGCGAATCCTCGACCTCGGTTGCGGTTGGGGCTCGTTGACTTTTTGGATGGCGGAACGTTATCCAAACGCCGACGTCGTCGCCATTTCGAATTCACGCACGCAGCACAAGTTCATCACCGAGCAGGCGCTCGCCCGCGGGCTGATGAACGTGCGGCACGTGCGGATGAACATCGCAGACTTCGATCGAGAGCCGCCCGCCGAGCAGGCGGAGCCGGAAGCTGAATGGCAGTTCGATCGCATCGTGTCGATCGAGATGTTCGAGCAGATGCGCAACGTTGAGAGCCTGCTCGGGCGGCTCGCCGGTTGGCTCCGTCCGAACGGCAAGCTGTTCCTGCATGCTTTTTGCCATCGCGAACTGTTCTACCGATTCAACCTCGACGGTCAGTACGATTGGATGGCCCGCCACTTCTTCACCGGCGGCGCCATGCCTTCGGCGGATTTGTTCGAACACATTCACGGCCCCCTGCATCTGCAGCAGAAATGGGAAATCGCCGGGCAGCACTACGCCCGCACTTGGCACGCGTGGCTGGTTAATCTCGACGCCAATCGCGACGAGATCATTCAGGAATTCGAACAAAAGCTTTCTCCTGTCGAGGCCCGTCGGCAGTTCCAACGCTGGCGGATGTTCGCGATGGCCTGCGAAGAGATCTTTTCCTATGCCGATGGCAACGAATGGTTCGTCATTCATGCTCTGCTTGCTAAGTGAACGAACGCTGCGACGCTGAGAGAGCCTTTAAGAACCGCTTCTGCGCGGTGTTCCGTCGTACCCGGCGGGCAGACGTGTTCCCTTGCAACCCGGATTTTCTTGCCTTTCGGCAGCTAGGTCAGGTACAACAACGGCGAGTTGAGCACGTTCTCATCCCGCAGTATCTGACCCGCGGTGCAGCCGATGCGTATTCCACCTAGCCCTCGCTTCTGTCGTTCGTTCGCAATTGGCGCGATGATCGCCTCGACATGGGGCTCAGTCCTCCTGGCGGACGAGACGCCAGCGGGCCCTGCTGCCGATCAGCGTGACTTTTCGGCTGAAGCCGCGGCTCGACATGCCGATCGGTTCGAAGCTCTTCGCGATCCTGAACTGCGAAGGCACTACCTGGACCAATTAGAAAGCCGCCGCTGGAGTGATTTAGAGAGCAGGACGCCAGGCGAGTCGCAGCTGACTCCCGGAGGCGGCGAACTTCCACCGGAAATCCGCCAAATTCAGAAGGCGCTCGGCGGGCCGCAGGTCGATCAGTTCCCTTCGCTCCGTTCAGACGCCTTCAACGCCCCATCGTCGCCGCCGCGAAACGACCGCAGCTCGCGGGTTTCGCAACGGGAAGTCATCCGTGCTCTCCGCGATGCGGCGACACAACTCGACGCGACCGCCAACCGCTTGGAACAGCTCGATCTCTACCGCCAGGCCGATGGCCTCCGCCATCAGGCGCAGCAACTTCGCATCGACGCCCGCAGTTTTGGCGGCGATCCGCAGACGACCCCGACGCCATCAGCGCCGACCCCGGCCTCGTGGGAACAGTGGCCCGCGCCGTCCGCACCGGCACTCGCCCCGCAACCCATGTTGTTGCCCGATGCCATCCCCCAGCCGACCCTCGACGCGATTCCCACTCCGGCCCCCACGCCTGAGCCGAAAACTCCGAACGACCCTCCCAAGCCGCAGCCTCTGAACGACGCTCCCACAAACTCACCAATCGCCGAGCCCCAACTGGAGGACTAGCCACCCAAGGGCCCGCGGCATGGATCGCCCATCGGACTGGTCGCTTAAGCAACCGTCCAGCACCACGCTGTGGCATCGTCGACCACGCTGAACGTGCCCACCGGCATATTCCAGCAAACGTCGCCCCGCACGGCATTGATTGACTTTCCCCCCTCGCCCCACTAGCCTAAAAGGTTACGGGGGGGACGGTTACGATCGCTCTCAGCGATCGCCGAGAGATCTACATTCCGCCCACTCTTCGGGTCGGTTCGCGGCCATCGCGGTCGCACCGATCCTGTCGATTCGCTTCCGGAACACGCAGCAGAGAAGTAGCCGCCATGGCCGATCGATTCGGGGATTTTCTCATTAAGAAGGGGATCATCGGTCCCGAACAGCTTCAAGAAGCCGAGACGGTCGCCAAGTCGCGCCGGCTAAAGCTGCAAGACGCCATCGTTCAGCTTGGCTACGCCAACGGCGAGCAAATCGCCAAGTCGTTGGCGAAGCTCCACGGTTACGAATACTACGACCTCAACAACGTGCCGATTCCCCCAGCGGTGGTGGAACTCGTGCCCGAATCGGTCGCTCGCGAAAACGCCGTCATTCCGTTCTCGGAAGAGAACGGCGCCCTGAAGGTGCTCGTCAGCGATCCGCAAGACTTCGAAACCTTCGACAAACTGCAGTTCATTCTCAATCGCAAGATCGAGATCGGCGTGTCGACGAAGGAAAGCATTCTCGAAGCAATTAACCGCAACTACGGCCAAGTCGACGGCGAATCTGCCGACTCGATGCTGCAGGAATTCACCGACACGGCCATCGACTTCACCGAAACCGAAGACGACGCTACCAGCGACTCCGACGATGTGGTCGACGAAACGAGCGCCCCGATCGTTCGGCTCGTCCAGCTGATGATCGGCGAAGCTGTCCAGCTGCGTGCCTCGGATATCCACGTCGAGCCGTTCGAAGACCGCGTCCGCATCCGTTACCGGATCGACGGCATGCTCGTCGAACGCGACAGCCCCCCGCGGCGTCTGCTCGGCGCCCTGCTGAGCCGTATCAAAATTCTCGCCAAAATGGACATCGCCGAACGCCGTCGCTGTCAGGACGGCCGGATCAAGATCACGGCCGGCGGCAAGGAACTCGATCTCCGCGTCAGCATGCTGCCGACCAACCATGGTCAGTCGTGCGTCATGCGGTTGCTCGACAAGGACAACATCAAAGTCGGCGTCCGGCAGCTTGGTCTTTCCGAGAAAGACTTCAAGACGTTCAAGAATCTCATCCGCCGCCCCAACGGCATTTTGCTCGTCACCGGCCCGACCGGTTCGGGTAAGACGACGACCCTCTACGCGGCGATGAACGAACTGAATCGCCCCGACCGCAAGATCATCACTGCCGAGGACCCGGTCGAGTACTACCTCCCTGGCGTCAACCAGGTAGAGGTTCGCCATAACATCGGTCTCGACTTCGCCAAAATCATCAAGGCGATGCTGCGGCAGGCTCCCAACGTCATTCTCGTCGGCGAAATGCGCGACCATGAGACGGCATCGATGGGCATTCAAGCGTCGCTGACGGGCCACTTGGTGTTTAGCACGCTCCACACCAACGATGCTCCCGGCGCCATTACCCGCATGGTCGACATCGGCGTCCCGGCATATTTGGTGGCCGGTAGCGTCGTCGGCGTTATGGCTCAGCGGCTCGTCCGCGTGAACTGTGCCAAGTGCAAGCAGCCGTTCACGCCCTCGCAGGCCCAACTCGACATTGCGGGCATCACGCCCGAGCAGGTCGCAGGCGCCACCTTCATGAAGGGCGTTGGCTGTTCCCATTGCGGCAAGAGCGGCTACCGCGGCCGTATCGGCATTTACGAGCTGATGACGATGACCTCAAAAGTCCGGGAGCTCTCGTTCCAGGGCGCCTCGACGCTCGAAATCCGCAAGGCTGCCGTGAAGCAGGGGATGACCACCCTGTACGACGACGGGATCCTGAAGACCCTTCAGGGGATCACAACGCTAGAGGAAGTCTTCCGCGTCTCGAAACGCGAACAAACGACTTAGCCGTTCGTCGAAGCGTCGTAGTCTCGCCTCTAGCCCCGGGCTCCGCCCGGGGGTCGGCTTCCATTCCGGTAGACGTCGCGGCTCGCAATGCCACCCCCGGGCGGAGCCCGGGGCTAAAGCGCCGCTGCAACCTGCGCGGCGGCTGAAGCCACGGCATTCCGTCGGATTAAACGGCCTTCCCCAACCCCAGCCAAATGCCATTATCCTCTTGAAACGCTTGAGTTTACCACTTTCCCCCGACATAATGCCTAGGTAGGCGCAGAGCAATTTTGAGGGGGTGGATCGAGGAGCGTGCAGACCCGTTCGGCCGGAACAGCCGACGCGGGACGCCTCTCTTGCCTGGGCCGTCAGACTTGTCACGGGAAGAGGCTTCCCGGATGGCGCTGCTTGCCTCTCGGCAACTCGCCGCGCGATCGTTACGGGAAAGAACATATGGGTACGATTCTCATCGACAAGCTCCTCTCTGCTCAAGTGAAGCAGGGAGCGAGCGATCTTCATATCTCCGTCGGGCAACCGCCGGTGCTGCGCCTGCATGGTCACATGCAGAAGCTCAAGACGAAAGTCCTCGAGCCTTCCGACACGATCGCGCTGATGAAGTCCATCACGCCCGATCGCTGCCAGCAAGAATTTCAAGAGACTGGCAGCGCCGACTTTGGCTTCGCCTTCGGCGATCAGGCCCGTTTCCGCGTGTCGATTTTCCGCCAAAAGGGCAATGTCTCGATGGTTCTCCGGCAGATTCCGGTGAACCTGATGTCGATGGATCAATTGGGCCTGCCCCCAATTTTCAAAGACCTCATCTTGCGGCCGCGCGGTCTGCTGCTCGTCACCGGGCCGACCGGTTCGGGTAAGTCGACCTCGCTCGCTGCGATGGTCGATCACCTCAACTCGACAGTCGACCATCACATCATCACGATCGAAGACCCGATCGAATTTTATCACAACCACAAGAAGTCGACGGTCAATCAGCGTGAAGTCGGCGTCGACGTCACTTCATTCGCCGAAGCGATTCGGCGTGCGTTGCGGCAAGACCCCGACGTCATCCTCGTCGGCGAATTGCGCGACTTGGAAACGATCGAAGCCGCCATTACCGCAGCCGAAACGGGCCACGTCGTGTTCGGCACGCTTCACACTTCCAGCGCCGCCGGCACGATCAACCGCGTCATTGACGTGTTCCCCAGCCATCAGCAAGATCAGATCCGCACGCAGCTCGCCACGGCGATCATCGGCATTCTCGCCCAGCAGCTTGTCCCTCGCATCGGCGGCGGCCGCGCTGCGGCGTTCGAGACGCTCGTTGTTACCCCGGGCATCGCGAACCTGATCCGCGAAAACAAGATTTTCCGCATCACCTCGGCCATTCAAACCGGCTCGAAGTACGGCATGCAGCTCCTCGACGATCACCTCTTCCAGCACTGGCGCAACGAAGTCGCCACGAAGGAAGACGTGATGATGAAGTCGAACAGCCCTGACGATTTGGCGAAGCGGATCGCCGCCGCCGAACGGGGCATCTTCGACGAACCGCAAGCGAACGATCCCGGTTAGACGCATGCAGAAGTCTCTCGCAGAGGCGCAGAGACGCAGAGTTAACCCAGACGATAAGAAACAAAAGTCATACGCAGATATCTCTAATTATTGACGATCGCCCGACCCTCTGCGACTTCGCGCCTCTGCGAGAGACATTCCGAGTACCGCAAAGTAGATAGACAGCCATGGCCCAACGCCGCATCGGACAAATCCTGGTCGACCTCGGTTACGTCTCCGACGACCAGCTCGAATTGCTTCTCGAAGAGCAACATCAGCGTACCGGCCAAATGCTTGGCCAAGTCGCCCAGGATATGGGTCTGATCAACGACGATCAGCTCGCCCAGGCCCTTGCGGAGCAACTCCACCTTCGCGTCGTCACGGTGACCGACCTCACCATCGATCCCAAAGTGATCGCGATGGTCACCGAGCCGATGGCGCAGATGTACCGCATCATTCCTACCGAGTTCGACGGCAGTACGCTCACCGTCGCAATGTGCGACCCGCAGAACCTCGGAGTTCAGGACGAGCTGCGTACCTTTCTCGGCTACAACATCCGCGTAGTCGTCGCCACTGAGCCGGGCATCATCAAGTCGCTCGAACGCTACTACGGCGAGAGCACCGAGAGCGTCGAGTCAATCGTCACCGCGATGGAGGACGACGCCGACCTCGCCGCCGCCGCCGCGAAGGTCGCCGGCAACTCGGTCGACCTCACCAGCGTCGAAGCCCTCGCCGACAGCGCCCCGGTCCGCAAGCTGCTTAACATGGTGCTGCTGCTCGCGATCAAGGATCACGCGAGCGACTTGCACTTCGAACCTTTCGAAGACGAATTCCGCATTCGTATCAAGGCGGACGGCGTCCTTTACGAAATGGTGCCGCCGCCTCGTCACTTGGCCTTCGCGATTACCACGCGCATCAAGGTCATGGCGAACCTCGACATCGCTGAACGCCGCCTGCCGCAGGACGGCCGCATCGAACTCACCGTCGGCGGCCACCCCGTCGATCTGCGCGTCAGCGTCCTGCCGACGCTGTTCGGCGAGAGCGTCGTCATGCGGGTGCTCGACCGCTCGGTCGTGTCGCTGGACCTCAGAAAAGTCGGCCTCGATGAAACGACGATGGGCCAGTTCCGCGTCGCCATCGCCAAGCCGAACGGCATTGTCCTGGTCACCGGCCCGACCGGTTCCGGTAAGACGACGACGCTCTACTCCGCGCTCAACGAACTCAACACGATCCACGACAAGCTGATCACCACCGAGGATCCGGTCGAGTACGACATGGAGGGGATCATCCAGGTCCCCATCGACGCCTCGATTGGCAACACCTTCGCCGCCTGCCTCCGGGCGATCCTGCGGCAAGACCCCGACAAGATCCTGGTCGGCGAGATCCGCGACCTCGAAACGGCCGAAATCGCCGTGCAAGCGTCGCTCACCGGCCACATGGTGTTTAGCACGCTCCACACGAACGACGCCCCCAGTACGATCACCCGCTTGAAGGATATGGGGGTTCCGGTGTTCCTCATCACCGCCACGGTCGAGGCAATCCTCGCCCAGCGGCTGGTCCGCCGCGTCTGCACCAAATGCCGCGAAGAGCATACTCCGAGCAAGGAAATGCTGGACGATTTGGAGCTTTCGCCTGCCGACCTAAAGGGAAAACGCTTTTTTCGTGGCTCAGGTTGCGAAAATTGCAACAATACTGGGTACAAGGGGCGCGTTGGTCTGTTCGAGCTGATGATCATGAACAACGAGCTCCGCGAGCTCATCATGCGCAACGCCTCGACCGACGAACTCCGCGAGGCGGCTCGTCGGGCTGGCATGGTCACCCTCCGCGACGCCGGCATGAAGGCCTGCTTCGAAGGGCTGACCACCGCCGAGGAAACGATCCGCGAAACGATTATGGAAGCTTAGGAAAAGCGCTTAGCAATCAACCGGCAGCTTCGAGCTTGAATAAACAAAAACCGACCAAGTAAACATCCCTAGGACGGGTCGCTTCAGCGACCAGCCTTGGGGGCCGGGATACGCGAGCCGAGGAATCGGACAGACAAGATTCCGGGCAGATCAAAATTCAGGGCAGACAGGGACAGGGCAGACAATGAGCTTTCAAGCCAGAAGCTAATCGCTGACCGCTGAAAGCTCGTTCCGCAGGAACGCTACTATGCCAACTTTCCAATTCGAGGCGATGGACTCCACCGGGGCGGAGATCAAAGACGTCATTGACGCCGCCACCGAGGAAGATGCGCAAGCGACGATCCGGCAGATGGGGTACTTCGTCACGAAGATCTCCGTCAAGAAGGTTCGCAAGAAGGCCGAAGCTGGCGGCGCTAAAAAGAAACGGGGCTTCGTCTTTGGCGGCGTCCCCTCAAAGCATCTCACCGCCTTTACCCGCCAGCTCTCCATCCTTCAGGACGCCGGTCTGCCGATTCTCCGCTCGCTCCGCATCCTCGCCGAACAGGCGAAGCCGGGCCGACTGAAATACTCGCTCGAAGATACCTGCGAAGCGATCGAAGGCGGCGACACCCTCTCCGAGGCGATGGCCAAATCGCCCAAGGCCTTCGACCGGCTGTACGTCAACATGATCAAGGCCGGCGAGGCGGGCGGCGCCCTCGAAGTCATCCTCCAGCGTCTCGCCGACTTCAAAGAACGGGCCGAGTCCCTCAAACGCAAAGTCAAGTCGGCGATGATCTACCCGGTCGTCGTCGTCAACGTCGCCGTCGGTATTTTGACGTTCATCATGATCAAGATCGTCCCGAGCTTTCAGGACATCTTCGAAGACTTCGACCTAGAACTCCCGGTCCTAACTGTCTACCTGATCAACGTCGCCGAATGGTGCCAGAACTACTGGTACCTGATCCCCGGTATACCGATCGCCATTTGGCTGACGATCAAGCTCATTCGCAAGTTCAAGCATGGCCGCATCGGCTGGGACCAGTTCTGCATCAAAATGCCGATCTTCGGCAACTTGGTCGAAAAGAACATCATGGCCCGCACCTCGCGGACGCTCGGCACGCTGATCGCTTCCGGCGTGCCGATTCTCGAGGCCCTCAACATTACCCGCGAAACCGCCGGCAATGCGATCTTCGAGAAGATGTTCCTGAAGATCAGCGAGCGGATTCGCGAGGGCGACGCCATCGCCGGCCCGATGAAGGAATTCTCACGCCTCAGCTTCCACCCCGTGGCGGCCTTCTTTTGGTTCTGCTTCATCGGCGGCCCCATCGGTCTGCTGATGTACATGCTGAAGTACCGCCAGCGGGTAGTCGACGACATCGTCGTCAACATGGTCGACGTCGGCGAGGAAACAGGCGAACTCGACACGATGCTCTACAAGGTGGCCGACACCTACGACGAAGAAGTTGCGGTGCTCACGGACGGCCTGACAAAGCTCATGGAACCGCTGCTGATCATCTTCCTCGGCGGCGCCGTCGGCTTCATCGTCATCGCCCTGTTCGTCCCCCTGGTCGACCTCATCAACAACCTGTCGGGCTAGCCGTTCGAAGGCTAACCGCTAGGCCGCAAAGGCACTAAGAAGTCACGAAAAGAACATGAGGGCGAAGCCCCGGGTGGCAGGATCGAACGCTGGCGGCGACCCGCCCGGCTCGGCGTTCTTCCGCGTCCATCGGCGGTTCCACCCCTCTTTGTCTCTTCGTGATTGCTTAGTGCCTTTCTGCCTTAGTGGTTAGTTCCAGACCGCCCGGAGAGAGGTTAAACTCTATCTGGCACACAGTTTGCGGTTGCTAGCGGTTCGACATGCGAACTTGCTAATTTCCGCGGACTTGCGTCGGGGGGCGCCTTATTCCGCCTTGCGAAATCAAACGCTTCGTCTCATCTCAATACCCTCGCCCGTCGGCGGAGGGGAGGGTGAGCGGGAGCATCCCGAGCGTGGCGATTTCGCCACAGGCAGACAGGTCAAACTCCGCCGCCTAGTGACCCCCAATCGGGGGAGCCAGCCGCCAAACAGAACCGAGCAGCCGGACGGTCACGCCCTCCGGTCGCCCCGAAACAGACGCCCGTCCCGGAAACCCAACAAAACCCCCGCCCAGCCCCACGCCCGGCTAGGCGAGTGCAGCGAGCCAAACGAGCAAGACAAGGAGCCTAAGTCACATGCAAGAATCGCAAGTCACCCCCGTCGCCGGCCAGCGTCGAGCAGCCGCCCGCCGCCCGGCGTTCACCCTTACCGAACTGCTGATCGTCATCGCGATCATCGCGGTCCTCGCCGGCCTCATCGCCGCCGCGGCGGTAAATGCGCTGCGGCGCGGGCGGGAGGCTCGCATCGCGCTGGAACTCAAGAACATGTCCGGGGCGATCGAGAACTTCAAGAACGATCCCAACATCGGCGGCGCCTACCCCTGCAGCGCCGCATACGCGACGAATCCGACGAATGCTCAGAAGCAGCAAGCTCGTTCCGATCTGCAGCGAGCATTCGCAAAGATGTTCCCCCGAGCGAATGAGCCGTCGCTGGCGCTAATCATCAACAAGCTGGCTGGCGACACGGCCGCGCCAGGCACCATGAACTTTGGCGGCCATCTCGAAGGCGGCCTCTCGCCGAGCGAGGCGCTGTTCTTCTGGATGGGAGGCTTTAGCAGCGACCAAACGTTGCCGCTCTCTGGCGCGGGCGGGCCTGCGTTCATCGGTACGGAAATCCTCGAAAACCGCAAACCAGGATACGAGTTCGATTACAGTCGACTTGGTCCGCGCGATGACAACGGGAACTTCGTGGGACGCTACATCGAGTATCCAGACCCCGTGAATCCTGGCGACACGCGGCGGATTAATCTGTGGACTTACACGCCGGCCGGTTCTCAGGTGCCGTACGCGTATTTCGACGTCTCGCGCATCAAGCCGTCGACCTGCTCAACGAAGTTTGGGCCTCCGGCGAACAACGTCGCGTCGTTGCCATGGGCTCGTTCCAATCCGCTCGACGCGAACTCGGTGCTGATCACGCCGCTACGCGAACCGCTGGAATCGGCGCCCAATACGAACGGCACAATCTTCGCGGAAACGAAGTTCGTCAACCAAGACAAATTCCAGATCTTGCACCCGGGCCTCGACGACGCGTGGGGCGCAGGTTTCGACGTGTTGATGTACCCGTCGGGTCCATATATCGGCGAAATCGCCGATACGCTGACCAACTTCACGGACAGCACCCTTGAGAACGCGTCGGAGCAATGAGCATGAACAAGCAATGCGGAACGTCGAATGCGGAAAGGGGAACGGCGCCTAATCGTCTAGACGCTCGGCGTCCGCTCCCCATTCGCACCGGCGTCACGCTCATCGAACTGCTGATCACCATGACCATCATGGCGATCATCGCCGCCGCCATCCTCGGCACTGCCGCGATGGCAATCGAGTCCGCGCGCGAGAAGCGGACACAGTCGCTGATTACAAAGATTCATGCGCTCATCATGGAGCGTTACAACTCGTACGAGACGCGACGCATCGATGTTAACCCCACGATTATCAACGCCATCGATCAGTGGGTTACTAGCACGGTCGCGAGCGCCAGCAATCCGCAGCAAGCGATGAAGGAAGCTTTAAAAGCTCGCGGCGAAATGATTGCCGACGCTCGGCTGCTTGGCGTCCGTGAGTTGATGAAGAAGGAAATGCCGGATCGCGTCGAGGACGTCCTCTACGTGCCGAAGATCCTTACCCAGCCGCCGCCGCTGGCGTTCGCGTACGATCGGCGCCGTCAGCAGTTGCCCGCTACCGCGGGCCTCTCACAAGCTGAATGTCTTTATCTCGTCGTGATGAACGCTACCGGCGACGGCGAGGCGCGGACGTTGTTTTCTAAGCAAGACATTGGCGACGTTGACGGCGACGGCGCTCCCGAATTCATCGACGGCTGGGGCAACCCCATCGGCTGGATACGTTGGCCTGCCGGAGTAGTTTCCAATTTGCAGCCTCGCAACCCTAACGGAACTCGCCCTGGAGAGACGGATCACGATCCTTTCGATCTTTACCGCCGTGACTTGCCAACGACAAAGTCTTCCCTGCCGCTGACTTCCTATCCCCCCGCACTCCAAACTGTTTATCGAGCCAATATGCGTAGCCGCATGGATCGTGCGGCGGGCGCCAACATGACGCATCAGCAGGCCTATCGATTGGTGCCGTTAATTTACTCCGGCGGGCCGGACGGTGAATCGAAACTGCAGCTCACTGGCGCCAGCAGCGGAGATGATATCGATCCTTACGTTGCCAATTCGGGTGCGGGGTACGCGGATGGCACGCAGTCGGGAGCTCCCGTTGCTGATTCAATCGAACTCACCAAAGACAACATCACGAACCACCTCATCGAATATTAGTCGCCGCCCAGCGCCGAAGTGACCGCCAAATAGCCTCGACCTAGCTAGATCGAGGCTGCCGCCGAAAGACGAAGCCATGAATTGCCACCACCAAGTTCGACATGCCGACTGCGGAGTCATCGCGTCCGCGCGCCGCGGCCTCACGCTGATCGAACTCCTCGTGACAATCGTCATCATGGTGACGGTCCTAGCCGGAGCGCTGCCGCTACTCTCGCCGAACAACAACGCCCGCAAGATTCGCGAAGCCTCCCGCCAACTCACGACGCTTCTTTCTCAGGCCCAGGCCCAAGCTGCCCGCGACGGTCGTCCTGTCGGCGTTGCGTTCCGAGAAACAGGAGTCAACTCGCCCTTCAGCGGCATGGCGCTCGAAGCTTATGTGATTGCGTCGCCGCCTCCGTTTGCGGGTTTCAGCGAACACTCTCGCGTGGTTGTCGTCGATACCGGGAATCAGTACGGACCAACGAGCACTTTTACCAACCCGGATTTCAGCCCATATCTAAACGGATATAAAATTTGTCAGCTTGATTTCTTGGCTTCTGGAATGGTGGACGCGTTTCCGCCGCGCACCCTGAAAATTGGCGACATTGTCGAGGTCGGCGGGAATTCATTTTTGATTTGCGACGACCAAGATAAGACGACGATGCCCAACCAAGTCGAGGTGGTGAATGGCGTCGAGTTCCTGCTTTCCGACCTCAGTGCTAGCGCACCTGTTCCAGGAACAATCTTAAACGCCATCTGGCTGAACTATCACGGGCAAATGTTGCCGCAGCCGACGACCCCTCTATCGGGGCAGGCATACGTTATCCGCCGTCAGCCGGTGAATACTTCTGATCAGCCATTGCAGCTGCCGCGCGGCATCGGGGTCGACATGGACGCATCTAGCGCCACCGACGCTGGTGCTTCGACGCCGATGGATTTTGACGTCCCCAATCCCTACCTGACGACCGTCGGGATTATGTTCAGCCCCAATGGGTCGATCGAGACCGTCTACCGTGACGGCGTCCGTCGCGAGGGCGTCGAGCAGGTGTTCGTTCTTCTGGGGCTGTTTGAAAACGGCAACAACGGCTCGCAAGATTGGAACGATTACGATTTTGCCTCGACGACGGTCACCGATGACGAATTAGCGCTGCGTCGCACGCGCCTCAATTGGCTAAACGCCGACAGCCGTTGGGTGACCATCAATCGCGCCGGCCGAATCATCACAGCCGCGAACAACATCAGCTTTAACCCGCGGCTATCGCCGTTTATCGACAATTTGACTGGAACTGCCCAGGAGAAAGCGATCACGCAGAAAGCGCGCCAGATCGGCGCAGCTCGCGATGTTGCTCGGGATATGACCGGCTCCACCGGCCGCTAACGCGTTCAAACACATGACGAACCACTTGAACATCTGCCGACTCTCGACCTGCCGCGGTCCCCGCGCCGCAGCCGCGCCGATGATTGGCGTTTCATTGTCCACCGCCATCGCCTCTCGCCGCGGTATCTCGCTCCTCGAAGTCCTCATTTCGATGTTCGTGCTGCTGTTCGGTTTGATGGGCGTCGCCGCCGTGTTCCCGGTCGGCAACCACTACGCCGGCAAAGGCGAACAATTCGATCGCGGCTCCGCCCTCGCTGAAGCCGCCATGGCCGATCTCAAGGCCCGCGGCATGCTCAAGCCAGAGCTCTGGTACTACGCGAGCCACCCATATTCTGAAGCTCAAATCGTTCCGCCGAACAACACCCCGCCGCAGCCGCCGAGCCCCTCGCCCGTCCTGCGGCCGAGTTCGCTAGACGACTTCAACGTGCCGTTGATTTCAACGAGCGTTACCGGGCCCGGGTACGCGTTCGTCATCGACCCGATGGGCGCGGCGCAGGGCTTGTACAACGCTCAAGGGAACTTTGACGCAACGACGTCGATCTCGACGAATCTCGACTACTTCCCTTATGTCAGCCTAGTGGGCGCCAGCACTCCCGACGGCGTGCCCAACACGCTGATGCCGAATCAGTGGGTGCAGAATCTTCCCAATCAGCCTGGCCTGATCGGCCAGCGCTGGCCGTTGCGTCGCATCAGCCTCCAGCAAGCCAACGGCTACTTGCTAACGCCGCGAGTTGGCGCAACGATCTTCCGCCTCCACGACGACGTCATCAACGAGCTCCCCAAGCAAGACGATCGCCCGGCGATCCAGCGTTGGAGCGTCAACACAAACGGTAAGCCACAAGAAAATCCTTGGCAGCACACGCTTCTCTCACGCGATTACGCCGGCAATTACTCCTGGCTCGCGACCGTTGTGCCGACCTCGGTCGAGAGTCTTGCGGCGTTGCAGCCGATTAACTCCCGATTCGGCAGCGACTTGTACGAAGTCTCTGTCGCCGTCTTCAACAAGCGCGAGCCGCTGCCGCCGTCCGCCGCGACCGAGCGACTGATCGAAGCGCAAATGTTGCAAGGCAATGAGTTGGTGATTTATGGAACTTCCAGCAACACCGTCGAGCAAGCTGCTGACAATCTCGACAATGCCGTAAAAGATATTCGCGCCGGCAACTGGATCGCCGTCGCCGGCGTTCATCCGACGACGGGAACGTTTCTGATGCGCTGGTACCGCATCCTCTCGATCGACGACGAGAATGATTTGCTAACCGGCCCGAATCCGCTGCGTCGCATCATGCTCGAAGGCCCTGAATGGCCAATTTCGCAGAGCACCGGCACTGCCGACAACCTCCGCGCCATCCTCCTCCCCGGCGTCATCAGCGTCGCTACGCAGATGCTGCCGATGGAGGCTCAGTAAGTTGCGAGTGACGAGCGGCGAGTTTCGAGTAGCAAAAAATGACGCCGCACGACCCTCCAACTGACAACGAACGCCCGCTACTAACAACTCGCAACTCATCGCTCGCAACTCGCAACTAGATACTCGCAATCGGATACTTCCGCATACTTGGGGCAACACAAGTAGCACAGGAACAGCAGCCGCCATGTCCCCGCACCGTCGCCAACCGTCGTCGTCGCCAGCTCCTCGCCGAGCCCGCGTCGGCCGCACCGCTCGCACCAGCCGCAGCCGGCCCGCTCGCCGCGCCCGGCTGCTCACCCGCCGCGCGAAGCTGAACGCCGCCCGCGACCGCCGCGGCGTGCTGCTGCTGGTCGTCCTCAGCTTGCTCGTGCTGTTCATGATGGTCGGCACTGCGTTCATCATCACCGCGAAGCAGTCGGAGAAGACGGCCAAGACCGCGATGAAGGCCTCGGTCCGCCTCGCCAGCGAAACGGCCCAAACGCAACTCCTCGACGAAGTCCTGCTGCAAGTCCTCCGCGACACGAACAACCCGCACAGCTCGCTGCGGTACCACTCGTTGCTGGGCGATCTGTATGGCAACAACGGGCTAAAGGGAGTCGTGCTCCCTACGCCGACGATGCTCAATCCCGGCCCCGCTCCGGCGACGGCGATTCCGCCCAAGTTCGCCGGTTCGACTGGTGGAGTCGATCAAACGGCTACTGGCGGGCAAATCATCGAATTACAGATCGGCACGCAGGCTACGGGCGTCACCGCTCCGGGAGAACTGCTGCGCGATCTCTACGGCAATACGTACCAACCGGCCGTTGGAACCAACCCGCCGGCGGCTCTCTCGTTCGCCAACATCGACAACGCCTACAACGGGCAGGTGCTCACCTTCCTCAGCGGCGCGGCTCGCGGTCGCAGCACGCGGATTGTGGGGTTCATCCCGCCGAATACGTTCCGCGTGATGAACTTCACGCTGGAAGACGGAACGCTGGTTGCTAATCCGACGACGCAACTCGCTTCTGCGCGAGTTCTGATCAACGGCCGCCCTTTCAGCGGCACGGGCGTCGGGTTGAACGTTTGGGCTGATCCAACTGGCCCGAAACTCAACGCTGCTGAAGAACTCGTCACCGGCAGCGGAACGTTCTGGCCGATGGCGTTGATGCCAAACGCCCAGTTCCAGATGGCGACGGCGAAGATCAATCTCCCCGGCACGCCGCCGACCTCGGCCGGCGTTACGGCCACCGATCCGCATAATGCGTTTTATAATCCGCTGGATCCGGTGAATCCCCTAGGCCAGCAGAACTGGATTGGTCGCGGCGGGGCGAACGAGTCGTACGACGCGGTTGATTACCAGAACATGCCCCTCGCTTACGTCCCAGCGCCAAGAACCGGCGGGGCGCTGCAGGAAACGATGATCCTGGATCCGACGCTGTTAACCAACACGGCGCTGCCGGTTCCCACTGACTTGGGAACGATGATCATCCCGTCGTGGCATCGCCCCGAATTGCTAAACTTCTTCGCCTATCAGACGCCCTACAAAAACGGCGTCGATATCCGAGAATCGAACCTCGCGGGCGATGCGATGCTGTTGCGTCGTATTCTCATGCGGCCGAACTGGCTCGACCATCCCAACTTCACCGGCAGCAACCCAGAACTGGCGGCCATTCCCAACACGAACAATATCGTTGAATGGCAGCAAAAGCTTACCCGCATGGTTTACGGCCCTTGGGACGTCGACAACGACAACGACGGCATCCGCGACAGCGTCTGGGTCGACGTCGGCCTGCCGGTGATGGCTGGTCCCAACGGTAAGCTGGTCAAACCGTTGGCCGCGATCTTGATCGTCGACATGGACGGCCGGCTCAACGTCAACGCTCACGGCACCTGCGACTTGGCGGAAGCATGGCCAGCCAACGGGAGCAACACAGGTCTGACCGCCATGACGGCGATGACGCGTTTTGTGAACGCCGTTACGCTAACTCAGTCGGACATTGCCCCTCATGGAGTCGGTTACGGCCCTGCTGAGATTAGCCTGTCAGATGCAATTGGCTTCGACGATTTCCGTCGCATCCTTGTGGGCAACACGATCAACGGCGTCTTCGTTCCAGGCCGGTATGGCTTTGAAGCGGATATGAACCCGACCGGCCCGCCAAGCGGGTCGCGGGCAATCCGCCCAGGAATGACTAACCAGAGCGAGGCGCTCGCTCAAATTAACTTCTATGGTTGGCCGCAGAAGGCGACCGATCTTTCCAGCTTCGTCACCCCGCCCGACTTGCGGGCCCGCTACGCCGTCGGCTTGAACCAACTTGGCCAAGCCGAATCCGAATCGACGCTGGCTCCAGTGATCAACAGCGCCGACACAACCGACAATCTCTCCGTCGACTCCCCCTACGAACTTAACCTCTCGAACAAGACCGCTGCCGGCGTTCAGGGAGTCAATGGCGGCTACGCATCGAGCGATGCGCCATTTGCTGTTGGGGAACTCGAACGCGTGTTGCGTATGTTCGACGCCGACGCCGGCTCGTTGCCTTCACGCTTGGCTCTGCTGTCTGGCGTTGCCACTGATCCCGGGGATCGCCTCAAGCTCACGACCGACAGCTTCGACCTGCCGGCGCCGAATATCTCGTTGCCGCACGAGATGGAAGGGCTGCTAACGCCGGACCTAAAATTCCGTCGGCAACCCAACTCCGTGGCTGAGTTGATGGAGGTCCGCGTCCGCGCGGCGCTCTTCCCCGGCAACAATTCGAAGCTCTTTCCCGTGCCACTCACTGACGTGAACGACGTGAATCGCGTTCGGGCCATCGTGCGGCGGATCCTTGCGCCGGAACTCGCGAGCGGTACGCGGCTGAACATCAACCGTCCGTTCGGAAATGGGCGTGACGATACTGTACCTCGCGATATAAACAACCCGTACCTCACGCCAGGATACGGAGTTGTTGACGAGCCAGGCGAGTACGTCGACGCCAACATCAATGGCCGCGTCGATCTGGGCGAAGAAACGCAAATGTGGGCTGTAGGCGGCGTACGGCCCGCCGCGGCCGACACGTTTAGCAGCGCGACCTTCCCCTTGTTCGCCACGGAGATTCTTCCGGATTCCGCCCAGCCCAACGGACAGGTCGGCGTCGTCGATCACCGGCATCTAATGGCTCGCCACTTGTACACGCTGGCGATGATGCTGACCGCCGAGCCCGATTTCGGCACCCGCGTCCCCACGGTTCAAGACCAGGAGTTCGCACGCCAACTGGCGCAGTGGGCGGTTAACGTCGTCGACTTCCGCGATCCCGACAACATCATGACGCCGTTCGAGTACGACGTGAATCCGTTCGACGGCTGGCATGTCGACGGCTTCGTTGGCGCCGCGCCAGGCCCTGACGGCATTCTCGGTACGGCCGATGACGTCGCCTCGCTAGACGGCGACGGCGTGCGCGCCAGCCAACTCGAACTGCCGCCTAACATGCCGGGCGGCACGAGTATTCTCGGCCCGGAATATCGCGGCCTGGTCTGGGGCGTCGAGCGCCCCGAAGTCGTCATGAGCGAAACGCTCGCATGGCACGACCGCCGCACCGACGACACGGCGCTCGAAGACGTTTACACCGGCAACGGCCAGTTTGAAGGGACCGTCAACGCGAGCGTGTTCGATCCCGTCGACCCGAAGGCCGACAAAGATTTCGACCAACTCGTTCGCCCGCGCGGAACCCTGTTCGTCGAACTTTACAATCCCTGGGCGGCCGATCCGGCGGCGAACGCCGATACGCATCAGCGCGTCTTCAATAACAACGCCGCAAATCGAGACAAGGTGCACGATTTCGGCGTGAACCTCGGCGCTTATGTCCCTGATTCGAGCGACCCGACCAATATTTTGAAGCAGAGTTCTGTTTGGCGGATGGCGTTCTGCAAGCGAACGGTAGGCAAGCAGGTTACGCAAGAGGCAGACGCCTACAAGTGGGACCCGGAGCACCCCGACCAAAACTTCCGCCCATATCGCCAACCGCAAGTGCAGTACGATCGCACGATCTACCTCGGCGGAGCCCCGGGCCGAGACAGCTTGCAAGGCGCCGCCTATTTCAACGATCGCACGCAGAATCCCACGCCTGCCGTTCGGCCCGGACGCTACTTAGTCGTCGGCTCGGGCAAAGAGACTTCGACTGGCAGCGGGATTTACGAGACGCCGATCGCCGATCGCAAAGGCGCCCGCAATACGAACAACGTGAAGGCCCAACGCCGCATCGAGTTGGTCACCTCGCGCGCTACAGGGACCGCGCTTTCCAATCGCGTCCGGATGCTTGACTGCATTACCGATCCCGTCGCGGCGAAACTCACCGATACGACGCGGCAATACGATCTCCAATCGCCGGCTGACGATGGCATGCAGGTGCCGCGCATCCCAGGCGAAATGCTATTGGACCTGGCGCAACGGCCTGTGCAGTCGATGAGCGACGTCGCCATCGTCGATCAGGTCCTTAGCCCAGGGCAGAACAGCCCCGAATATCGCAGGCTGTCGTTGACCGAACCAGCCCGCGGCTACCCTCGCAAGATCGGCGACGCGACTTGGAACACTTCGAAGGAAGAGTACCAAGCCCAAGGCGCTCCGCGCGCCCTCGACGTTCCGCTCGATGGACCGATCGGCGGGCAGGCCGCGCTCGATAACCAGAACATCGACTGGCCCTATGCCTATCCGCTCGACGAAGTGTTGACCGAGATTCGCGATCCCAACCCGCAGACGGCTTCCAACCCGCGCGGAGATCAAGGCGCGTTCTACGGCAGCCTTTATCTTCAGCGTCTGGCCAATCCGCTGCTCCCTTGGAACCCGGAGCCAGGGCATCCCGATCACCAGAACAACAAGCCGATTAATCCGTACCTCACGGTCGACTCGATGGCTCCGAATGTCTCGGTGTTCAACAGTCGCGGCAGCGCCAACGGCAAAGAAGAGCCGTCGGCGGATCAACCCGGCGGAGCCGACGCGAACAATCCCCGCAATTACTTCTCAAGCGTGCAACGTGGTTACACCGCGAAGACGCAACGCCAAGCGGATGCGAACTACGTCTCCAGCCTATGGGCCCGCGAAACTCCGTCGGTTGTCCGGACGCGACCTGGCAAGGCGGGGCTCGACATGCTGACGACTCCGCGGAGCGATTATCGCCTGATGCAGCTCAATCGCACCGACGACAATTGGTTCAACGCTATTCCGATGGCGAGCCTCGGCTTTCTCAACACCTCGTTGCAGGACACGGCGACGAATGGCGTACAGAAGCAAATCATTCCAAGCCAGAATAAGGCGTTCGAGTGGCTTACCTGGAACAACCGGCCGTTCGTCAGCGGCAACGAGGTGATGCTGACGCCAAAACTACGTTCTTCGCAGTTGACGACGCAATTCTCATCGGCCGAGACGCCGCCGGCCAATTGGAATGAATATCAGTTGCCCACGTCGCCTGAACCTGATCCCCAGGCGGGCGCGCAAATGGTGCAGCCGTTCCGCCACTTGCACGGCTTCTTCTACCAGGAGGGGGCCGCCGCTCCGCCTCCGGGGACGCCGTTGCATCTCTATCGCGTGCTGGAATACGTTCACACGCCCTCGCTGTTCGTCGGCGCGGAAACGTGGATGAATCCGTCGCCCGATCGGTTCGGCATGACGCTGACGATGCCGCTAGCGACGCGAATGGAAACGGACCCGAGAATTAGCTTCCGGCCGCCGTTCAATCTGATTCCTGAGTTCCGCGAACCGGGGCGCGTGAATATCAATACGCTTCCAGGTAGGGACGTCTGGACCGGATTGTTCCACGGCTCGACGAAATCGGGCAAGCCTTCTCAAGGGGGGCAAGTTGCACCCGTTCGAGTCCACCCTGGTCCTGACGATGATTATTTTGCGTCGTCACGGCGGGGGTACGGAGCAGCCACTGCTGCGGCCACGCTGCTGGATCCGACTGTGCCGACGATGTTCGCCAACCCCTTCCGCGCGCCCGACGCTGGGAACCTGGTGCCGTTGCCGCAACTGGTGCGGACGGGCGTCGATGTCGGTCTCCTGAGGAGTGATAAGCTGACGACGGCGGGGCCCGCGACCGATGCGACGCCGCTGTTCTCGGTCAACTCGACGCTCGCTTACAACAACACCGATCGGAATCCGTACTTCCGCTATCAGCCAATTACGCGGCTCAACAACCTGGTGACCAATCGCTCAAACGTCTACGCGATGTGGGTCACCATCGGCTTCTTCGAAGTCGATGAAGTGCCGGATTGGAACGCAACGTCGGGGCCCCAACCAGTAAAGGCGAACTTCAACAACGATCGGGAACTCTACAAACGCGTTTACCCCGAAGGCTACTCGTTCGGCCGCGAAGACGGCGTCGACATTGGCAACGTCCGGCGGATTCGCAGCTTCTACATTATCGACCGTACCCTCCCGGCCGGCTTCGAACCAGGCGCCGACCACAACGTCGATGAGACGGTTCGACTCCGCAGGAGAATCGAATAAGAAGATTGGCGTTCAACGCAGCGGGGGCAGCGCGCCAAGCGAGTGCCTCCCCTGAACCCCGAACCCTACCCCCCGAACCCTTTCAACAGAGACAAATGCCGCCCATTGCGGCCAATATGTATAGTCCCCAGCAACGTCAAACCGGGCCTGCCGACCGCAATCGCCCATTTCGCCCCGGCCGACAGGCCTGCCGACAATTTGCTGGCACTTTACCCAGTTTTCAACGATCATAGAACGACGGGCCAGACACCGACCGAGGCGAAGCTGTGCGCCGCGGTCGACGAGATTAGAAAGAGGCATCATCGATGAAGCGTAGCAATTGGCGGCTTTCCGCGATCTTGTGGTTCAAGCAACAGGGGACGGTCGCGCTCCTCGCCGCGGCTGGATTAGGCGCAACATCTGCGCAGTCTTTCGCCGACGTCGTCGGCATCGGCGATGTGACGCCCTCGAAAACTGTCGACGGCGAGACGGTTCCCGATCTCCCGCAATTTGGCGGCGCCGTTACGGGGGGAACGGTAACTGTCGGCGGTACTGGGCAGAACGTCGGCGGTACCGCTGCCGGCCAAATGACCATTGATATCCCTGCCGATACCGATCCGCTCGCCTCTGATAACGGGGTTATTGGCGGCAATCGATTTGGCCTCGGCCTCGTTCGCATCGTTGGCCTCAATTCAGAGTGGCGCGTCGGCCAGACGCTCATCGTTGCCGACCAGGGCCAAGGATTTCTTCAACTCGTCGCCGGCGCCCGGCTCGGCACCAATGGCTCCGGAAGCGGCGGCGGTACCGACGAATACGACCTCATCTTCGGCAACCAGGAAGGTGCGCAAGGCTTCGCGACTATCGACGGCTTCGCCTCGCTGATGGTCAATACGAACATCTCTATCGGCTTCAAGAGCTTCGGCGACTTGCGGCTCACAAATGGAGCACGCCTCGAAACGCTCCATACCGCCAGCATCGGCACGGAGATGGACCTCTCTAGCAGCAAAAACGATCTCGGCCAGGGTTATGTCTTGGTCGACGGCATCGGCACTCGCTGGAACGTCGGCTTCGTTGAGAACGGGCAGTCAGTCTCCGAAGATCTGGATTTCTTCATTGGCGAAGAGGGCCGCGGTACGCTCGAAATCACCAACCAGGGCCGCGTGCAAGTAGCCGACGACACCTACCTGGGCAGCGAGAATGGCGCCTACGGCGAGCTTATCGTCACCGGCCGCAACTCGATCATTTGGACCCGCGAGGAGATGTTCGTCGGCAGTGCCGTCGCTCCGACCCCGCCGGCTACGATTGGCTCCTACGGCACCGGCGTCGTCTACATCAACGACAACGGCATGGTCCGCAACGACACGTCGACGACGATCGCCCGCCTCGGCACGATCAACCTCAACGGCGGCACCTTGCTCACGCCGCTCGTCACCAACAACAGCGGCGTTATCCGCGGCGGAGGCACGGTCGATGCCGCTTCGGTCGTCAACAACGGCGACATTCGCAACACCGCCTCGACGATCAACCCGAACCTTCGCGAACGCCTCCTGTTCACGGGCGCGGTCACGAACAACGACAACATCGAGTCGATTGGCGGCGAGATGGAGTTCAAGGGCAACGTTACGAACAACTCGCCCAACGGCGACATTTACGGCAAGGATGCGATCTTCCGCTTCCTCGGCGCCAGCGGCCTGATCAACAACAGCCGCGTGACGCTCGATAACACGATCGTCGAATCGACCGTCTTCACCAACAACGCCGCGCTCGCCGTGCAAGCCGACGCGACGTCGACCATCATCGGCAACCTCACGCTGAGCGGTTCTAGCATCCTGGAGATGGACCTCGGTAGCGACTACAGCCAGCTGTGGGTAACCGGTACGGCTGATCTCGGCGGCATCTTGTCGTTGTCGCTGATTCCGAACTACGCTCCGAAGCTCGGCGATTCGTTCGAGATCCTTCGCAGCGACACGCTGGCCGGCTCGACGTTCGACGCGGTGATTAGCCCCGGCACGTTGTGGAACGTCACCTACCCAGGCGACAGCGTCTTCGTGACGTACGCCGGCATCGCGGGGCCAGGCGTCGGCGCCGATTTCAACGGCGACAACATCGTCGACGCCGCCGATCTCGCCGTGTGGAAGATGAACTACGGCGTCGGTCTGAACCCGCCGCCGCTCGCGACGAAGGCGCAAGGCGACGCCAACAACGACGGCAAAGTCGATGGCGCCGACTTCCTGCTGATTCAGCAGCAGTACGGCGGTCCGCCGGTCGCTGTCCCAGCCGCGGGCGGTTCGATCGTCGGCGTGCCGGAACCGAGTTCGTTGGTGCTCGCTGCCGCCGCGTTCGGCTTGCCGCTAGCAGCTCGCCGTCGTCGCAAGTAAGTCGCTGCCGTTTCCGCATCGCGACTAAATCGACGTTTGCGTTGATCGCCTCGATCACTGCAAATCGCGAATTGAAGTCAGCAACCTGACGCCGTGAGAGATCGCATTAGCGGCCTCTCACGGCGTCGTGCTATATTGCGGCGATGGAAAAGCGTGCAAATTTCGGCGATTCGTTTGGCGTCATCTTGCTCGTCATCGCGATCGTCGGCGGCGTCTGGATGCTCCGCGGCTCCGCGGGCTCAAGTTCCGCTCTAAAAGTCGGCACGCCGATGCCGCCGCTCGGCGTCGACGGTTGGTTGAACGTTCCCGAGGGCTTCGCGTTCGAACCCGCCGGCAAAGTGGTCGTCGTCGATCTGTGGGCGACTTGGTGCGGGCCATGCCGTGCGGAAATTCCCCGGCTCGCGAAGGTAGTCGAGAAGTACCGGCCGCTGGGCGTCGAGTTCGTCGGGCTGACGAGCGAATCAAAGCGCGACGTGCAGCGGATCGAAGAATTCGTCGCTGCGCGGCCCGAGTTCACCTGGCCCGTTGGCTGGGGGGCGATGGAGTTCTTCGACGCCTTGCCGATCGAAGGAATTCCGACCGTGATCGTCTTCGGTCGCGACGGCAAACTGCGCTGGTCGGCCGTCGGGGCAGGGCAGACGGGACTTGAGGCCGCCCTCGATGCAGCGCTCGCCGAAGCGGGGTGAGCATTGCTTTACTTAGCCCCGGGCTTCGCCCGGGGGTCGGTTTCCATACCGGTAGGCATTGCTGCGCGATGTGCAACCCCCGGGCGAAGCCCGGGGCTAATATTGCGGCGAGCATCACGAATGCCGTTAGTTCGTCAGCGGCTCGCGCACATACACCACCCGCGGCTTGTGCTTCCCCGAAGCCTTTAGCGTCGTGTAATCAGTCGCATACCGCAGCCGCTCACGGCGTCGTTCGGGGACGCGGAAATTATCCCCCTTCTGGAAGATCACCATCGGCAACGGCATCTCGCCGAAGGCCCGCGTCCCCGCGAGCTGAGCGGGGTACCAATAGCCTTTGCCTTCCTCGTCTTCCAGATAGAACTCGGCGTACTGATGGTTGTCGACCCACACCATGCGGGCCGGAACCTTCATCGTGCGGGCCATCGCGACGAATAACGCCGACAGGCCGTAACAGTCGGCCTCGCCGTCTTCGAGGGCTTTCGTCGCCGGCATATCCTCGGCGCCGTCCAGGTACTTCACCTTCGTGCGAACGAAGTCGTAGAGTGCTTCCACCTTCTGCCAGTCGGTGAGCTCGCCGATCTTGGCTTCAAGCTCCGCCAACTCTTCTTTAGTCTTTGGCTTCGGTTTTTCCTTCGCCGTCTTCTTCTTCGCGTCTTTGGCATCGCCCGCGTCGGCCGCGACCGAAGCTGCCGGCGCGATGGAGAGATTCGCGCTTCGAATCGCATTCGAATCAGCCGCCAGTTTGTCGCCTAGCGTCACGCGTTTTTCCAGCGCTTCGGCAACCGCATCGCGAATCTCGCGGTCGTTCACTTCGATGAACGGGCTCGACTTCACGAACAGCTTCAAGTCGCTCGGAGTCTTCGGCGGAATCCGCAGCCCGGCAGTTTCCGTCGGAGCATAGACGTGATCGGTTTGGATTTCGTAAGTCACCACGGCATTGGCCGTTTGCCGTGCGGGCAACTGCGGGATCGAAATCAACATTTGGTTCGCGCCCGGCTTCGACCGCTTGTCGTCCGGCAGCGTGCGGAAGTCCACCGTTCCGACGTCGGTGGGATATTCTTCTTCAATGATCTCCACGCGCTGCTCGGGACAAGAGAGCGGCGCCGCGACCATGATATAAATATTCTGAACCTCGCCACCCTTGGCCTCGACGCGTGCGCCGATCCGCATCCGCCGCGTGACAGGCGAGCCGTAGGTCGGTTGGCCAGCGCTTGGCTCGGCGTTCTTGGCGTCGTCGCTGGCCGCGTCCGGTTTATCGTCGGCGACAATGACGTCGGCCGCTGGTTTCTCGACGGCGTTTTGCGCGTCGGCAGCGGCGTGCAACATCGACGGCGCCGCAGCGAACGTCAGGGCGGCGGCGAACAAACGGCAGGGCAGGGGAGCGGTGCGAATTAACACGGAACACGAGTCCTGAGGTACGGAACAGTCCATACTCTCAGCATAGCCCAAGGCAAAAGCAGCGGCGAATTTGCCGGTCGTACCGCCCGCGACGATAAGCCGCATGTACTGGAGGTACTGCGTAATAAAAGCCACCGGCTCCGCCGGTGGACGCAGCAAAAGCACTGCCAACTAACACCTCGTCCACCGGCGGAGCCGGTGGCTTGGATTCGGCGTATTCTCTGAACCTCAATAAACGCAGAAAAACTCGAAGCCGCCCGACCGCGTTCAGGATGGCGCGGTGCGAACGGCTTCGAGTTCGTTAAATCAGACTGTGGGTCTCAAGCTTCGGCTTACATATCGCCGCCGGGCGTCGGGGCCGGCATCGCACCGCCCTGGATCACCTGCGGAGCCGACATGATCGCTCCGGCGCCGCCGCCAGAGCAACCGCAGCCTTCCGGAGACGCATAACCGCCGTCGCCGCCATAGCCCATCGTCACCATCCCGCCGGTGGCGCAGGGATCTGCGCACGGGTCCGCACACGGATCGACAGGCATGCACATTGGAGCTTGCGGCACGCACATCGGACCGGCCATCATCGGGGCCGATACCGGCATCGTCATGGGCGTTCCCATGGCGAGCGGGGCGCCCATCACGGCCGGAGCGGTCATAGCGGTCCCGCAAGGCGAGCCTTTGTGGAACAAATTTCTGCAGCGGCCGATGCAGCTCGAGCATCCGCTGCTCGCGGCGACGGTCGTCGCCAGCGCCATCAGAATCGTCAATTTCCTCATGACTTGGTTCTCCGCTGCCAGCGCACTGTAGCGAAGGCGTAGAAGGGGGGAGGGGTGTTTTGCTTCAGGAGGGCAAAACGGAGGGTCCGGCAACTCTACAACACGTGGAATGATGTGCAAACGCAACACGCGTTTTTTTTCGCCCTCATAGCTTCCGCCTGCGCGCAGAAAAAATGCTACGCTTGTGCGGGTCGTAGGTGCGCACCCGCCCAAAGGAGTTATTGGTCTCACTTCGGTGCGCCTGCCGTGCGGATTGGACGAAGTCTGCGCTAAACGGTCATGATGGAACGAGCAACAGATATGCTGAGACGCGGCGTCCTGCCGTTCGCGATGGCGATGCCGTTGGCATGCGCTACGGGCGATTCCCTCTTCGCGATGAACCACCCGCACCCGATCAAACAGGGCGGCGGAATCATTGACGCAGCGGCGTCGCGAACGCCCGGCTTCGCAAACGCATCGCTGCGCCGTCAGCAACAGGAAGACCAAGATCAAATCTTCCTGATTAATACTCGGAGCATCGGCACGCGCTGCGAAGGCGACGCGATGTGCTCCGGCTTGGTGTGCGAAACGCACGCAGGGCTCGGCGGTCCCTCTGGCTGGGAATCGCTGGGCTGGGAACAACTCTCCGCGGAACTCGCCAAGCCGACGCCGACAATCATTTACATTCACGGCAATCGCGTTGACTGCGGCTACTCGAAGTCGCACGGCCTCGCGATGTACCGTTCGCTCGCCAACCGTCGCCAAGACGATGGGCCAATCCGATTCATCATTTGGTCGTGGCCCTCGTCGCAAATTCGCGGGCAAGTGCGCGATTACCAGGTGAAGGCTGCTCGCACCAAGCAAGTCGGCTGGCAGCTCGCGTGGGCAATCGACCAGCTTCCCGCTGAAACGCCGCTCGCGGTGATCGGCTACAGCTACGGCGCCCGCGTTGCGACTGGTGCGCTGCACCTCCTCGCCGGCGGCCGACTCGGCTCGCTTGAGTTGAATGAACGTCTCCACCCCGAGCGCCCGCCAGTGCGAGCCGCCCTCGTCGCCGCCGCGCTCGACGCCAATTGGATCCGTCCCGGCGGCTACCACGGCCGCGCGCTTGAGCAAATCGACGAGTTGCTACTCGTCAACAATCATCTCGATCCCGCGATGCGGTTCTATCACCTCGCAATGGAAAGCGGCGCCCGCCCGCTCGGTTTCGGCGGCACCGGTGGCCTCGGCCAGTTCGCGACGCGCGTCCGTTCAGTCGACGTGACGAATTCCGTCGGCCGCCATCACGCGATCGAGGAGTATCTTTCCTCCTCCAGCCGTGTGACGCGCGTCCTGGAACAAGTCGCCCAGTTCCCGCCGCAACATCCGCAAGAGCCAACAATCGACGACGTCGAGGGCGCAGAAACAGAACTCGCCTCGCGCCCGTAATCCGTATGGGTGCCACTGGCGTGTCGCCAGTGTGAAGTGCCGAGCGAGTTTCCACTCCAGCACTGGCGACACGCCAGTGGCACCCCTAGGCAATCGCTAGCTTCCGGGACGGTGGCAAGCCGCGCCCCTCCCCGCCATACTAGACTGCATGAACCTCAGCCAAGCCTACCTCAGCGGCGAATGGATCCCGCTGCAAAACGCCCTCATCCCGCTCAGCGACGTCGGCTTCGGCCTCGGCGTCGTCGTCGTCGAACGCCTCCGCACGTTTGCCGGCCAACCCTTCCGCGTCGAAGAGCACCTCAAGCGTCTCCACCGCTCGCTAGAAATCGTCGGCTGGAACGCCGCCGCAATTGTCGACGAAGTTCGTGCAGCCGTCGCCGCTTTCCCCGACGTCAACGCGGAGCTGATGGCGCCGGGCGACGATTGGTACGTCGCCATCTTCGTCACGCCCGGCGATTCCCCCGCCGCGACGCAACCGCGGATTGGCGTCCACGGCGGCCCGCTGCCGTTCGCCGGGTGGGCCGACAAGTTTGAAACCGGCGTCGACACCGTCATCACCGAGGTCCGCCAAACCCCCGCCAACTGCTGGCCCCCCGAGCTGAAGTGCCGCAGCCGCATGCACTACTACCTCGCCGACCAGGAAGCCGCCCACCGCCAACTCGGCGCCCGCGCTGTCCTCCTCGACCAAAAAGGTTTCATCGGCGAGGCGTCGACCGCTAACGTCGTCGCCTACTACGCCGATCGCGGCATCGTCACTCCGCGCATCGACGGCGTCCTGCCCGGCATCAGTCAGCAGGTGCTGTTTGAACTCGCCGACGCGGCCGGCATCTCCCATACGGAGGCTGATCTCACGCCCGCCGAGTTCGCGCGAGCGGACGAGCTGTTCATCACCAGCACCTCGATCTGCCTGCAACCCATCGTCCGCGTCGACGGCCAACCCATCGGCAACGCCCAACCCGGCCCCATCTACAAAAAGCTGCTCGCCGCCTGGAGTGAGGAGGTCGGCGTCGACATCGCCGCCCAAGCGAAGCAATTCGCCACCCGGTAGCCGCGGGTCAACGACCCGCCGGAGCGAACCGCGCAAAGCTCACCACAAAGGCACGACGGCCACAAAGAAGCGCAAAGAACGCATTTGAATAGAAATCGGCCACCCATGTCGCTATACTGTTCGTTTGTGTACGTTTGTCGGCCGTTGGGTATTCATTGTCGCGGCCATTAGCCGCGTGTCGCGGGCGATGCGAGT
The DNA here is from genome assembly GCF_965279485.1 of Lacipirellula sp. NCBI lineage: Bacteria > Pseudomonadati > Planctomycetota > Planctomycetia > Pirellulales > Lacipirellulaceae > Lacipirellula > Lacipirellula sp. The sequence goes on along the minus strand of NZ_CBDIIC010000001.1, from coordinate 1,681,966 downwards.
GATAACCCCACACGCCGCAACGACTTAGCATTAATGTCGCCAAAAATGCGTTGAGGCGACATAAAGCGACGCGACACCAGCCGCGGCTCAACGAGCCGCCGGAACGGTCGCACTCTACGTTCGAAGGGGTCGGGAGCCTTTTGCCACTGGGAGGTTTCTTGGCGTGGAGAGTCGCCAGTGGCAAAAGGCTCCCGACCCCCTCAGGCCTCCAAGCCATCGCGGCCCGTCCTCGCCTATATCACCCGTACCCCTTCCGCTAGAATTGCGAGTCTCGCGACTCAATCCCAACGCTAACGCCTTTCAACAGCCATGTTCGAAGCCCTCCAAGACGGTCTCTCCAGCGCCTTCAAAACCCTCCGCGGGCAAGGAAAGCTCTCCGAATCGAACATGCGCGACGGGCTGAAGCTCGTCGAACGCTCGCTCCTTGAAGCCGACGTCAGCTTCGCGGTCGTCCGCGACTTCATGAAGCGCGTCAACGAAGAGGCGGTCGGCGAAGCGGTCCTCAAGTCGCTCAATCCAAGCCAGCAAGTCGTCGGCGTCGTTTACCAGGCGCTCGTCGATTTCATGGGCCCGGTCGACCACTCGCTCCACCTCAAGGGGAAAGGCGAGCTAACGACCATCATGATGTGCGGCCTGCAGGGCTCGGGTAAAACGACGACCACCGGCAAGCTCGGCCGCCAGCTCAAGGCGGCGGGCCGTATGCCGTTGATGGTCGCGTGCGACTTGCAGCGTCCTGGCGCCATCGATCAGCTCCATATTCTCGGCGAACAACTCGAAGTCCCCGTTTTTTCCGATCGGGCTCAGAAAGATCCCGTTGCCGTCACGAAGGCCGCCCAGGCCCACGCGAAGAAGATCGGCGCCGACGTCCTGCTGCTCGATACGGCCGGCCGGCTCCACGTCGACGAAGCTCTCATGGAAGAGCTCAAGCGGGTCGACCGCCAGGCGATGCCCGACCAGGTGCTGCTCGTCATCGACAGCATGACCGGCCAAGACGCGGTCAACAGTGCACAGGCGTTTAACGACGCCCTCGAACTCGACGGCGTCATTCTCACGAAGCTCGACGGCGACGCCCGCGGTGGCGCCGCCCTTTCGGTGAAGCATGTCACCGGCGTGCCGATCAAGTACATCGGCGTCGGCGAGCACCTCGACGCCCTCGAAGAATTCCATCCCGACCGGATGGCCGGCCGTATCCTGGGCCAGGGCGATATCCTCACGCTCGTCGAAAAGGCGCAGCGCGAGTTCGACCAGGACGAGATGGCCCGCCAGGAAGAGCGGCTGCGGAAGGGCGAGTTCACGCTCGACGACTTCCGCAAGCAAATGAGTCAGATCAGCCGGCTCGGCCCGCTCCAGAAGATCATGGGCATGATCCCCGGCATGGGCGGTCTGATGAAGCACCTCGACAACGTCGACGCCGAACAGGGCATGCGGCGGATGCTCGGCATCGTCGACTCGATGACGGCCGACGAAAAGCGGAATCCTTCCAAGGTGATCGACCAGAACCGCCGCCGCCGCATCGCCGCAGGCTCCGGCGTTCAGCCGCACGAGGTGAACGAACTGGTCAAGCAGTTCGACGCCATGTCCCAGGTGATGACCGCCATGGCGGGCAAGGGCGCTCGCGACCGCATGAAAATGGTCCGCGACCTGCAAAACGGCGCCATGGCGAATCCCGGCGGCCAATTGACCCGGCAAAAACAGGCCTCGGGCAAGCGGCTCAGCCCGCAGGAGAAGGCGAAGCAGAAAAAACAGCGGGAAAAAGAGATGCGTAAGCGTCGCCGCGACGAAAAAGGTGGGGGGGCAAACCCCAAGGAGTGAGGCTTTTCGGGTTAACTTGTCATTCCGAGCGGAGCGAGGAATCTAGCCGGACCCCTCGGAGTACCTCGGGGTGACAGCTGCAAGGGCCTTCGGCAGGGTAGGTACAGTAACCCCGGGGTAACAGTTGATGGTCCAAAAAACCTTTGCGAGACCCCACTTGCCAAATACCCCCACATTCTGACAAGATACTGGATTCCCGTCTGGCCCCTAAGCTATGCCTGGGCGGGCACTTGTGAAACGCGAAGGCGGTTCACGTAACGATTACCGAGGAGATTGAACGTGGCGGTATGCATCCGCATGAAGAAGATGGGCCGCACCCATCGCGCCTTCTTTCGTATTTGTGCGACCGACAAGCGCGCTCCGCGCGACGGTCGCGTCCTGGAAGAGTTGGGCACTTACGACCCGTCGGTTCCTGATACCGACGCGCGGGCATTGTTCAACAAGGAACGCGTCGCTCATTGGCTCAGCGTTGGCGCTCAGCCGAGCGAGAAGGTCGCCATCCTGATCAAGAAGTACGGCCCGGAAGGGACGCACCTGGAGCAGCAGACCAAGGCGCTGGAAAAGCTGAAGGGCCCGAAGTCGATTCCCGACGCCGGCCCCGCCGCTCCGTCACGCAAGAAGTTGGCTGAAGAAGCTGCCGCGAAGGCCGCTGAAGAAGCCGCGGCCGCGAAGGCTGCCGAAGAGGCGGCTGCTGCCGCTGAAGCTCCGGCTGCTGAAGAGGCTCCGGCCGAATCGGCTGAAGGTTAATCACACGGCGAGCAGCCAAGGAGCCGTCTAACCATGCGGTTCGACGTCCTCACGCTGTTCCCCGAAATGTTCTCGGGCTACCTGACGCAGAGCTTGCTGAAGCTCGCGATCGAGCGATCCATCGTTTCGGTCGACCTTCACAACATCCGCGACTGGGCTCAAGACAAACACCACTCGGTCGACGACCGTCCCTACGGGGGCGGGCCTGGCATGGTGATCATGCCGGGGCCCGCGGTCGAAGCGGTCGAAGCGGTGCAAAAGATGGATGTAACGCCGGGGCGAGTCGTCATGCTCACCCCGCAGGGCCGGCCGCTTAACCAGCGGCTGGTCGAAGAGTTGGCGACCCATCCGCGGCTGCTCCTGATGTGCGGCCGCTACGAAGGGTTCGACCAGCGCGTGATCGACATTTTGGAGCCTGAGGAAGTCTCGATCGGCGACTTCATCATCAACGGCGGCGAAGTCGCCGCGATGGTGGTGATCGACTCGGTCATCCGACTGGTTCCAGGCGTGTTGGGCGACGAAGACAGCGGCCGGTACGATTCGTTTTCAACTGGCAACCGACTGTTGGAGTTTGCTCAGTACACCCGTCCGCGGGAGTATCGGGGACTGCAAGTTCCCGAGGTCTTGCTGGCGGGCGATCATCAGAAGATTGCCAAGTGGCGCGAAGAAAGCAGCTTGCAGCGGACGAGAAAGCAGCGTCCCGACTTGCTGAACGAATAGAAACACTTCGCTACGGGGAGCATCGACTGTTCTCTGTAGTCAATTTCCAAATCGCATTTGCTTACGGATTGCCAAGATGAGCCAGCAAATCCTCGCTAGCGTCGAGAAGTCGAGCCTCAAGCCGGCCGACCAGATTCAGAAGTTCGAGATCGGCGACACCGTCGACATCCACACGAAGATCCTTGAAGGCGAGAAGGAACGCATTCAGGTCTTCTCGGGCATCGTGATCGCTCGCAGCGGTTCGGGCTCGAAGGAAATGTTCACGGTCCGTCGCATCGTCGCCGGCGAAGGCGTTGAGCGGAAGTTCCCGCTCCACTCGCCGCGCATCGCGAAGATCGACGTGAAGCGCAGCGCCGTCGTCCGCCGGGCGAAGCTCTACTACATGCGGGAACGCTCGGGCAAGTCGGCCCGTCTGCGTGAACGCCGCAGCGAGCAAGCCGGTACCGACAAGAAGTAGCCAATTTCTTGTTGATCGCTGGCTGATTGGGGCTAGGCTGGGACTTGCTTCCCGCCGCGTCCTGTAGCCGGCATGCTGGCGGGAATGGCGTGCAACGCATCGCTTCCTTCCCTCGGCACGGTCATGACGCTTCGGCAGTGGTTCGGGCTCCGCTGGCGACCGCTCACCTTCGGTGAGCAGGGCGAACGCGCTGCCGCACGATTCTTACGCCGGTTGGGTTACCGCATCGTGGTGACCCGCCGGCGTTTGCGTTATGGCGAGATCGATGTCATTGCCGTCGACGGCCGCAGCGTCGTCTTCGTCGAAGTGAAGACTCGCCGGAGCGCCGCGATTCGTCCCGCCCTCTCCGTCGATGCGGTTCGTCGCCAGCGAATGACCCGCGCCGCAGTCGCGTTTCTGAAGTCGCACGGCTTGCTGCAAAAGTGTCCGGCTCGGTTCGATATCGTCGAAGTCATTTGGCCGGCGGGCGACCCGCGGCCGAGCGTCGTGCACCATCCGAATGCATTCCAGGCGGAAGGGCGGGGGCAGTTCTTTGCATAGGCAACGCCAACGGGGTCGGGAGTCTTTTGCCACTGGTGAGACTGCGTTGAATGGGAAGCCGCCAGTGGCAAAAAGCTCCCGACCCCTTCCATGCCTCAACCCCGCTGTGGTCGCCGACTTCGCAACGTGGCCAATTCTCAGGACTGCGCGCCTCGCACTTTCCCGACTAGAATAGACAGGTCCGCGACAGCCAGGCTGGCGCCCCGCGGACCGTTTCTCCCACCTTCGCGCCCCACATCACGGAAGGCCCCGCAGCGTATGACCAAGCATATTTTCGTGACCGGCGGTGTCGTCAGCTCTCTCGGCAAGGGCCTTACCAGCGCCTCGATCGGCATGCTGCTCGAACGCCGCGGCCTCAAGGTGCGGATGCAGAAGCTCGATCCGTACATCAACGTCGATCCGGGCACGATGAGCCCCTACCAGCACGGCGAGGTCTATGTCCTCGACGACGGTAGCGAGACCGATCTCGACCTGGGGCACTACGAGCGATTCACCAATTCGCCGCTGACGCGAGATTCGAACTACACGACCGGCCAAATCTACCAATCGGTCATCAATAAAGAACGCGCCGGCGAGTTCCTCGGCAAGACAGTGCAGGTCATCCCGCACATCACCAACGAAATCAAGTCGGTGATTCATCGCCTGGGCGAAGGCGACGTCGATGTCGTCATCACCGAAATCGGCGGCACCGTCGGCGATATCGAGAGCCTGCCGTTCCTCGAAGCGATCCGCCAGTTCTCGCTCGACGTCGGCAAGCAGAATTGCCTCTACATTCACCTCACGCTGGTGCCGTACCTCAAGGCGGCCCGCGAACTGAAGACGAAACCGACGCAACACTCGGTCGGCCAGCTCCGCGAGATCGGCATCCAGCCCGACGTGCTTATCTGCCGCACTGAGCAACCGATCAGCCGCGAAGACCGCGAGAAGATCGCCCTCTTCTGCAACATCTCGATCGACGCCGTCATTGAAGAACGCGACAAAGATTTTTCGATCTACGAAGTGCCGCTCAGCCTCGTCGAGCACAAGCTCGACGGGCTTATCTGCAAGCAACTCGGCTTGAAGACGCCGGAGCCGGTAATCGACGATTGGCGTGAACTCCTTCGCCGCCTTCGCAATCCCGACCACGAGGTGAGCATCGCCGTCGTCGGCAAGTACGCCGAGCATCGTGACGCCTACAAGTCGATTTACGAATCGATCGATCACGCCGGCATGGCGAACTCGTCGCAGGTTCGCATCGCCCGCATCAAGAGCGAAGAGCTCGAAGCCGAAGGGCCCGAGCGGATGCTTGCCGGCTACGACGGCATCCTGGTGCCGGGCGGGTTCGGCGAGCGCGGCATCGAAGGCAAGATTGCCGCGATCCGCTACGCTCGCGAGAAGGGCGTCCCCTTCTTCGGCATCTGCCTCGGCATGCAGTGCGCTGTCATCGAGTTTGCCCGCAACGTCTGCGGACTCGAAGGCGCCCACTCAACCGAGTTCGACAAAGAGACCCGCCACGGCGTCATCTGTTTGCTCGACGACCAGAAGACCGTCACCGACAAGGGGGGCACGATGCGACTCGGCGCCTACCCCGCGAAGCTCGATCCGGAAAGCCATTCGGCGAAGGCTTACGGCGCTGAGGAAGTGTCGGAGCGGCATCGCCATCGGTACGAACTCAACAATGTCTACCGCCAGCAGTTCACCGCCAACGGCATGATGATCGCCGGCAAGAGCCCAGACGGCACGCTGGCCGAAATCGTCGAATTGCCGGGGCACCGCTGGTTCGTGGCGGTGCAGTATCACCCCGAGTTCAAGTCGAAGCCGACCGACGCCCACCCGCTGTTCGCCGGTTTCGTGCGGGCTGCGATCGACCATCACGCCGCCAAGCACGCGAGCGGCGAAGGCAAGAAAGCGGCTCCCCGTTCCACTCATCAAGAAGCGTAACGACTTTCCACGACTGGCGACGAACTATGAGCGACGCGAAGAAAATCATCATCGACGAAGATTGGAAGTCGCAGGTCGAGGCCGAGAAAGAAGCGGCCAAGCATCCTGTTGCCGGCGCGGAAGGTCTCGGCGATGAGATGTCGGCTCACGACGGCGAGTTGCCGGAGGCGTCGTTCGAGCTGCTGATCTCGACCTTCGTCACCGAAGCGATGGTGGCGCTCGGGCAGTTTCCGCATCCGGGCACCGGCGAGATTGCCGCCGATCCGGGGCATGCGAAGTTCGCGATCGACATGATCGGCGTCATTGCCGACAAGACCAAGGGAAATCTCAGTCCCATGGAAGAGCAGGGGCTGCAAGACCTGCTCCATCAACTGCGGATGACTTACGTCGCCGCGACGCAGGGTCAGTAATCTAAGCCCGTGGCTTGGGGCAATAAAAAAACCGCGCCCAGCCAGCAGGAGATGCGGGTCTCCTTTGCCGATTAGCCTACCGTTAGACTTGCATCCCGAACCGGGTGACAACGGACGGGTGGCGTGTGGCTAACCGTGCCAGCCAGGCGCGGATTGTATGGTGGAAGCTTCTCGCTTCGCTGTCGTTACTCCGTTAACTGGTCGAACAGCTGCCGGAAGCCCGGCATCTGATCTCCGATATGTTGGCTCCAGCTCTCTGGCCGCCAGATTTCTACGCAAACCGCGGCGCCGACGATCAATACGTCTCCGCCTGGCTCGACTCCCAGGAACTCCCGAAACGCGTCGGGAATCGCGATCCGTCCGCGGCCGGCAATCGGCAGCGAGTAGTGGCGAGTCGATAGCAGCCGCCCCACGAGCTGAACGCTCTCTGTGCGACGATCGAGCCGCCCGCTGCGGATCTTGCTTTGCAACAGCTCGACGCCGTTGCTCAGCCAGCCTTGCCACTGCTTGGTGTTCCACAGGCTGAGGCATCCCGGCCGTTCCTTGGCCAAGGTGCAGTTCGCCGTGTCGCCAGCGAGTGGTTCGACCCATTCCGGCGGGAGCGAGAGGCGGAAGCGATCGTCGATCGTTCGGGGCCACTCGCCGAGGAACAGGTCAAAGGAATCGGTCATGCCGTCCCGGCGGTTGCTTGAAATCCCTCCGTGTGTCGCAGTGGGCAATTTACCCACCTAAGATACTATTTTGATTGCCTTGTTGGGCTTCCATTCCCAGTTGGCGTTGTGTGGCTGATTCTACCCGTCGCGCGCTCGCTCGCAAGCCCCCGCCAGAGGGATTTGCTAGCATTCCGCATGATTTCGCTCGCAGTCACGCACTTCACCATCAGTAAAGTTACGGCAGTCGCCCCACTTTCTCATTTTTCGTCCATACCGCCGGAACTCGGGTGGCGTCGTTTGGTTGGAACCCGTATTCCTTGCGTTTCAGAAAGAGATCCCTGCTGCAATTTCCTGCGCACTCACCACATTGCGGATTCGATGGACGATCGCGTCGTTATCACCGGCATCGGCATGGTCACCGCCGTGGGGCGTGACCGTGAATCGACGTGGAATGCTGTGAAGGCCGGCCGCAACGGCGTGAGCAAGCTCTGCGGAATGCCGGGAATCCCCGACGGGCTGCTGCTTGGCGCGACCATCGATGAAGTCGGCCACGACCGCTACGGCGATCGAAACTTCCCGATCGCGTTGGCCGCGGCCCGCGAAGCGCTCGACGACAGCCGCCTCGATCTCAAGCGAGTCGATCGCTCGCGCATCGCCCACTCCTACGGCACCTGCGGCGGTCCAACCCCGTGGATGGCCGAGGAATACGCCCGCCGCGACGGGACGACTCAAATCAAACCTTGGTGGGAGAACCTGCTTTACTCAGCAGTCCCCACGCGCGTCGCCAATCGGCTCGGCATCTACGGCCCCCGCATGGTCAACTCGACCGCGTGTGCGACTGGCTCGATTGCGACGATCAACGGCATGCGGGCGATTCTCGACGGCCAGTGCGACGTCGCCTTCGTTGGCTCGGCGCAGACGCTCCACCCGATTCTCTCCGCCGGCTTTTACAACATGCGCGTCCTGGCGAACGCCGACGACCCCGCCTCCGCGTGCCGGCCATTCGACGTCAATCGCACCGGCTTCGTGATGGGCGAAGGCGCCGCGACGCTCGTCCTCGAGCGCCTCAGTTCGGCCCGCGCTCGCGGAGCGTCGATCTATGCTGAGATCTTAGGCGGGTCGTTGATGAGCGACTCGACCCACGTTACCGACCTGAGCGCCGACAGCCGGCCGCTCACGCACCTGCTCGATCGCACGCTGCGGAAGTCGAATCTCGTTCCGAGCGACGTGGCCTACATCAACGCTCACGGCACGGGGACCAAGCAAAACGACGCGATGGAGACTCGCGGCATCCGCGCGGCCTTCGGCGCCGCGGCGAATCGTCTCTGCGTTAGCACGATCAAGGCGAACCTCGGCCACCTCGTGAATGCCGCCGGCGCCGTGGAACTGGCGATCACGGCGATGGCCCTCCGCGACGGGTTCGCCCCGCCGACGGTCAATCTGACGCACCCCGACCCTGATTGCGACCTCGATTGCGTGCCGCTCATCGGCCGTCGTCGCGCCTTGGAGCATGCGGTCAAAATCTCGATCGCCTTCGGCGGCCATCTGGCCGCGATCGCGCTGCGACGTTGGTCGGGCGCGGGTGAACGCTGCGAACCGGCGCCGGCAGCCGTGCTGCGGATGGCGGCGTAATTCTTGCCGCGGGACTAGAAGACTGCGCTGGCTGTGTGCCACTGCTCGCTCGACCAGCAGTGGGCGCCGTGTACCCGCTTCACACTGCTGGACAAGCCAGCAGTGGCGCGCGTTCTAGATCTGCACTCATGCCTTCACGGCATTAAATTCAGCCGCACTCCCGGCGAATTCGCGCACCCCATTCCACTTGGCGGGTGATTTAGTTGCATTTGGACGTGGATTGGCGAAAATGCGTCGCTGCGGAGTTGCGTTGGCGTCAAGCGTCGAGGCTTCGCGGTAGTTGCGAGGGGAACTTATTAAGGAGAGTCGTCATGTCTATGCGGAGCCGATGGTCGTGGTTGATGATGCTGGCGCTGACGGCGACTTGGACAGTGGCCCCGCTCGGCGGAATCGTCCGCGCTGCCGAAGAGCAGGCTGGCGAGGAAACCGCCGTTAAAGTGGAAGAGACGGAAGAAGAAGTCGATCCGCTCGCGATTCCGGAAGGGGGCGCGAAGGAAATGGCCGAATTTGTTCAGAAAATTGTGCGGATCAAGCCCGAAGGCGATACCGAACTCGAGAAGTTGCAGCATCAGGCGAAGATTTTTCGAACCGCCGCCGACGCCGCTGGCCAAGGCTTGGAGTCTGATGCCGATGCTGATGATCGCATCGTGAATATGCTCGCAAATTTTCGCTTCATGGCGCTGCAGCAATTGGAGCAAGTCAACAAGCAAGAATTCGATCTGCTAGTGAAGGAGGCGATGGCCGACGATCGCGCCCCCGTCGCCGCCACCGGTTGGCGGATGATGATTCAGGGAGTCGTCAGCAAGTGGGGCGACAAGAGCGACGAGGAGAAAGCGGAATTCCGCGAAACGCTCCTCGGCAACTTCCCGACCGATCCGAAAGAGGCCTCTGCTCGTGCGACCGGCATCCGAACCGCCGTGGCGTTCCTGGAGCGGACCGATCCCGAATTCACCAAGGCGCTGATGACCGACGCGGTCGAGCAACTCGGCAAAAGCGACGAAGAATCGGTCAAAAAGGTCGCCGATCAGTTCGCCGGCATGCTGCGGCGACTCGATCTTATGGGTAATGAGATGGAACTGACCGGCCCGTTGCTCGGCGGCGAGGAACTCGACTGGGCCTCCTACCGCGGCAAGGTCGTGCTCGTCGACTTCTGGGCGACCTGGTGCGGGCCGTGCATCGGTGAGATCCCAAACGTTAAGGAGCAATACGAGGCCTACCACGACAAGGGCTTCGAGGTGCTGGGCGTTTCGCTCGATAATGAAGCTGACAAGGTCGAGACGTTCCTGAAGGACAAAGAGATTCCCTGGGTAACCCTTTTCGGCGGTCCGAAGGGAGAAGAGGATCTCGGCTGGAATCAACCGATGGCCAAGTTCTATGGCATCTCGGGCATTCCGACGGCGATCTTAGTCGACAAGGAGGGCAAGGTTGTCCACATGAACGCCCGCGGCGAGGTCCTGCCGGAGGAACTCAAGAAGTTGCTTGGCGAGCCGGCGACGGCTGATGACAGCGAGAACTCGAAGTCTGACGAAGAGAAAGCGGCCGCGACGGAAGCCGCCGGCTGAGCTTGATTCGTTTGCTCAGCGCTGAAAATGAATGATTGAATTGATTGGGGCGCCAACGTCTTTGACGTTAGCGCCCCCTTTTTATTGCGAACGATTTTTCAGATTGCTTTTGGCCGCTCATACCGAGCTGATATACAGACGTTTATTGTCGGTCTCTGGCAATTCGTCGATACGAATCGATCTTCCGCATACTTGGTCAGCGGAGGGATTGTCTCGTCCCGTGCCTCGGCTTCAATGTGTCGCCAAAAATTGCGTTTTGTAGGTCGGGCTGTCAGCCCGACAGCAGCACGCTCGGGAGCGACTGCCAAATGCCGCCAACTCCAGCGAAGGTTCCGTCACGCTGAAAGCCTGACCTACGGCCCGAGCGTCATTTCGATCGACTTCAGCTCGTCGAGCGGGATGCCATAGCTAAATCCGCCGGCAGCCTCGGCGGCGCCGCTCGCGCGGGTGCTGCTGCGCTCTGGCAATTGAGACGCGGGGATCGGCTGGTTCGACGTCGCGTCGAAGAAGCGAAATCTCGGCTGAGCGCTATACCCGCAGATCTCGTAGGTGACGCTAAACGAATCGTCGACGTCGATCGGCCCCCCTTCGCGGGGGATCAGCCAAGCCTGCGAGCCTCCTGCCGACGCGCCTTCGAAGCTGTCGCCGCGACGGGTAGAGACGACGACTTCAACGGGGTCGAAGTCCGCCAGCCGGCGTTCGATCTCCTGGCCGTTCACGTCGACCGCGACAACTGGCGGCGCGGCCAACGGCTTGGCGCTGATCGCGGGCAGCTCGACCCCCTCGAAGAAAAACCTATGAAGCCCCCCGAAAGGTTGCAGAATGAAATGATCGACTTCGTCAATCGGCATGTTGAAGCGGGGAGTTTCGCTGAAGACGCTGGCGCCCATGCGAAAAGAAATGTAGTTGAGTAAATGAGTGTGACCTCGGCGACCATCGGCTGCAACGGCGGTAATTTGATAGCGCTCGCTCGCCGGAGCCGGCGACACGTCCCACGACAGGACAGCGGTCGTCGTCGGCGCATCGGGATCGAGCGGTCTGAGCAGCTTGGCTCCGACAGTGGACCAGTTGCCGGGCTGCAGGTCTTCGACGCGAACGGTGCCGTACGGAAACTTGCACTCGGCGCCGACGGCCGCGGGGAGTTTGAACTCCTGCACCGGCAACGCGTAGCTGTGTGTGCGAAACCACAGATCGAGCTTCGGCGGCAGAGGCTTTTTGAACCCATACAGCTGAACGACGTTAGGCGATTTGAGCGCCCAGCCGTAGCCGTCGCCTGCGAACAGAAACTCGCGAGTCTCGTGGTTGAACGCTCGGAACTCAATGACGTCGACGGCGTCGCCGGGGGCGAGCGCAATTTCAACCAGATCGAGCCAGGGGCCGGCGTCTTTCAACCGCTGGGCGTTGGGCGACGTTGCCTTGATGGTCGAGCCCAATCCATCCGCGTAGCGGATCGACCCGTCGCGTTCGTTGCGAGCTAGGTATTCGATTTCGATCCGATTGGGCCCAACCGCAATCGAGCCGTTGCGCGTGCTGGGAGCTTTTTCGTAAAGGCCGAGAAAGTACGTCGGGTGGCGGTAAAAGACAAGTTGCCATGTGGCGGCAAGCAGCGCAACGAGCGTGATCGCCGCGAGGAGCTTGGCAAGCGAGAAGCGGAAACGTCGGCGATTCACCAGGATCGAACTCCAACCGGATTAGATCGATTCTTTATCGCCATCAGGCTGCGGTCAACCAACGCTCGGATGAACCCACGGCGTCCGATACGGCCGCGCCAGCTTCGAGTTCGCCTCCTCATCGCCGACAATCTTCCCCGCCGCAGCGTCCCAGTGCAGCGTCCGGCTCAGGTCCATCGACAGGTTGGCCAGGATACAACTCGCCGAGCTGATGTGGCCCTGCTCGATGTTGCTCACCGGCAAGCGTTGTTCGTGCCGGGCGGCGAGGAAGTCTTGCATGTGCCGGCGTGTGGCAGCGGAGGCGAACATCTCGGTCTCATTGTGCTGCGCGTCTTCGGGATACTTGTCGCGCTCGTCGAGATGATTGCCATGCTCGGCGGCGCCGTCGCCGTGCGGCTTGAAATCGTAGCTGTGGACGCTGAGCTTCAGCGTCCCCTTGTCTCCGTAGAGCGTGGCGCCCCACGGGTATTCTTTATCGCCTGACTCGCCCCAGTTGCGTTGCGTCCACACGACCTGCAACTCGGGGTATTCGAACGTCGCCGTCTGCGTGTCGGCGATCGTGGCGATCGACTTCTTGTCCCGCTGGAAGACGCCGCCGCTCGCCGAGATGGTCGTCGGCCAGCCGATGTCGAGGAAGTAACGCACCACGTCGAACATGTGCACGCAGAGGTCGCCGATTTGTCCGTTGCTGAAGTTGCGGAAGTCGCGCCAGCTACGGGGATGGATACGCGGGTGAAAGTCGAGCCATGGCGCCGGGCCAACGTACATTTCCCAGTCGAGATTGGCGGGCGGTTTTTCCTGCGGCGGAAACCCGCCGGGGCCGCCGTAGTAGCTGTGAATGTCGACGAACGCCACTTTGCCGAGCTTCCCGCTCCCGATGTAACGATCGCGAGCTTCGATGAGGTGCGGCGTACTGCGGCGTTGCAGGCCGACTTGGACGGTGCGGCCGGTGCGCTTGGCAGCGGCGACCATCGCGGCGCCTTCAGCGACGTCGACGCTGATCGGCTTCTGGCAGTAAACGTCGGCGCCCGCTTCAACCGCAGCGATCATCGGCAGCGCGTGCCAATGGTCGGGCGTGGCGATGTTCACGACGTCTGGTTTCTCCGCGGCGAGTAGCTTGCGGTAGTCGCCGTAGATCGGCGGTTTTTTCTTGGAGGGTTGCCGCTGAGCGACGAGTTCAGCAGCGCCCTCGGCCATCTTCGCATCGACGTCGCACAGGCCGACGACTTCCACCGGGGCGACTTGCATCAGATGCAGCAGGTCGGTCTTGCCGTACCAGCCGCAGCCGATCGTTGCCACTCGCAGCGGCTTGTCGCTGGCGGCGGCGAAGGCGCGGGGTTGAATGGCGGCGAGCGACGCGGCGAAGGCGGTGCTTTGCAGGAAGCGGCGACGATCCATGGCTGAACTCTTCTGAGTGGGAATGCTGACCACGAAGACACGGGGTCACGAAGATAAGCACGAAGGGGCGAAGAACAGAATGCGAGGCAACGAGACGTTAATCTTCGCTGATCCTCACGCGCCAAGTCAATTAGCCCAGTTCCGCAGAACGTGCCAGCGGCGCATTTATTCGTGCTTTCCTTCGAGCCTTCGCGACTTAGTGGTGATCGCATTCATGAGCACTAGGCGGGAACTCGCTGTTGCAATGCTCCCCCTCCAGCTCGGTTTCGATCGTGATATGCTCGAATTCACGATTCCGCAGCAGGCGATAGAGCTCGCCCTTCGCGGCGCAGATTTCTTCGCGCGACGTTCCCGCTCGCATTAGCAGGTGGGTGGCGATGACGTGCCGTTCGCCGTCGAGCGTCCAAGTGTACGTATCGTGAAGTTCCACAACCTTCGGCAGTTCCAGTGCTTCCTTGCGGAACGCTTCAACGTCGAAACCAGCGGGAGAAGCCTGCAGGAACACCATGCCGACCTTCTTCAGATTGCGAACGACGTTGTACAGCACGAAGATCGAGATGCCGATCGACAGCAGCGGGTCGATGATCGGCACATCCCAGAAGGCCATGATCGTGCCGCCGACGAGGACGGCGACCCAACCGAGCGTGTCCTCCAACAAGTGCCACGTCGCGACCTGCTCGTTGAGCGACTTGCCGCTGCGGAGTCGCCACGCGGCGGCGCCATTGGCCAGCACGCCGACCACCGCCAGCGCGACCATGCCGCCGGCGCGAACTGGCTTCGGTTCGAAGAGGCGATGGATCGATTCCCACGCTACGAAGCCAAGGCCAATGATCAGCACGCAACCGGTGATGAGCGCGCCCAAAGCCGACAGCCGCCGGTAGCCGTAAGTAAAGCGCTCATTCGGTTCGCGGTCGGAAACGCCTTGCAGGTACCAAGCGAGACCGAGCGAGATGCAATCGCCGGCATCGTGCACGGCGTCGCTGAGGATGGCAACGCTACCGGTCCAAATGCCGCCGGCAATTTCGATGAACGTGAACACGAAGTTCACAAAGAACGCGAACCGCAGATTCTTACCGGCGGGATGGGGATGATCGTGCATGCGGAATCAGCGTTGGCGTTGTAGCCCCGGACTCTGCCCGGGGGTGAGCGTGAAGTGCCGCCTAACGTTGCGCAGGGGCAAAGCGACCCCCGGGCGGAGCCCGGGGCTGGGTGGGCGGCTGCCAAAGTGTAGGTCAGGGTTGTAGGGCCTGGCCAGCCGGCTTTTACGAGTCGCCGAGTGTCCGTTTCCGCCGCAACAAATGATGATAATGCTGGGCAAATCGGTGTGCCTCATCCCGCACGTACTGCAGCAGCCGCAGGGCGAACGCGTGCCGGCTCAGCCGCAGCGGTTCGTCGCGGCCCATCACGTAAATGAGCTCTTCCTTCTTGGCGAGCGACAACACGAGCGGCGGTTTGATGCCGAGCGTTTCGAACGCCGTGAGCGCCTTGCCGAGTTGCCCCTTGCCGCCGTCGATCAGCAGAATGTCGGGGAAGACTTCGCCTTCGCGTTCGAGCCGACGGAAGCGACGGGCGACGACTTCGTGCATGCTCGCGTAGTCGTCGATCCCCTGCACCTCGCGAATCCGAAAGCGGCGGTAGCCCGGTTTGAACGGCAGCCCGTCTATGAACTGCACAAGACTCGCTACCGTCTCCGTGCCGCCGAGGTGGGCGATGTCGCACCCCTCGATCGTTCGCGGCTGGAAGTCGAGTTTGAGCACCTTCTGCAGCCCCGCGAGTCCCTTCTTCGGGTCGAGATAAAACACCTCGGGCTGCTCGTTCTTCTCGAGGTCGCCGCGATCTTCGAGCGACTCGAGCATTTGGATTTCGTCGCGCAGCTTGGCGGCCTGTTCGAAGCGACGCGCGGCGGCCGCTTCTTGCATCTCGGCCCGCATCTCGGCGAGCAACGGCTTGCGGCCGCCGTCGAGGAATTTGCGGAGGCGGTTGATGTCCTTGCGATACTCCTCTTTCGAGATTCGCAGATTGCACGGCGCCGTGCATTGGCGGATCGAAGCGAGCAAGCAAGGGCGGAACCACCGCCAGCGGTCGTCGTTCTCTTCGATGTCGAGCGGGCAGGTGCGGAACTTGAAGACCCGCTGCAGCACTTGCAGCGCGCCGCGCAGCGAGCTGACGTTCGCGAACGGACCATACAGTTTCACGCCGCTACTCTGCGGCGTGCGGGTGATCTCGACGCGGGGGAAGTCCTCGTGCGTCGTAATCTGCAGGTACGGAAACGTCTTGTCGTCGCGCAGGTCGCGGTTGAACTTCGGCTGGATGTCTTTCACCAGCCGAGCTTCTTTCAGCAGAGCGTCGACTTCGCTCTCCGTTTCCATGAAGTCGATGTCGTAAGCCTCGAGCACGAGCTGGGCGGTGCGCGAATCTTCCGCCGCCGCCTTCAGGAAGTAGCTGCCGGCCCGGGCGCGCAGGTTCTTCGCCTTGCCGATGTAGATCACTCGGCCGAGCTTGTCCTGGAAGAGGTAGACGCCGGGGGTATTGGGAAACTGCGTCCGCACCTTTTCGGCGGCGCGGAGGAAAAACTCGACCTGCGACTTCGGCAAGTCGGGCGGCGCCTCCGGCTGAGCATCCTGCGGCAATTCGTTGGCGTCGGCGTCCATGCGTGAATTGTAGCGCAGCGGTTAGCCCCTGGTCAGTGACCGGGGGGCATTTGGCCCTATTTCGTTGCCTCTACACCCCCGCAAACGCCCGCATGTCGGCTTCCATCGCTAGCAGCCGCTCATCGAGCATCTGCTTCGCGTCTTCCAGGTTCGCCAACTGCTCCGGCGGTTCGTAGGTGAACATGTAGAGCTTGATCTTCGGCTCGGTGCCGCTGGGGCGAATCGCGACGTAATTTCCTTCGAGAGCCAGATCAAGAATCACCAGGTCCCCCTTCGGCCCATCGAGCGGCTGCTTGCCGCCGCCAGGGAGGATGACCGTCTGGTCGAAGTAGTCGCGAACCTGCACCACCGGGCTGCCGGCGAGCGTCTTCGGCGGGGCCGCGCGGAACTGGGCCATCACTTCCTTCATCCGCAGCATCCCTTCGCTGCCGGGCATTTGCACGGAGACCGTCCGCTCGATGTGGACGCCATGTTGCCAGAAGAGATCGTCGAGCTTCTGGTGAAGCGTCTTCTTCTGCGCCTTCAGCTTCGCGGCGAGTTCGCACAGCAGCATCGTCGCGAGGCCGCCGTCCTTATCGCGGTTGTAGTTGCCGGCCATGTAGCCGTGCGACTCTTCGGTGCCGTAGAGGAACTTGTCGGCGCCTTCGCGATCGATCACGCCGGCGATCCACTTGAAGCCGACGAGGTTGTCGCCAAACGTCTTCACGCCGTAGCTATCGCCGATGCGGCGAGTTAGCTCGGTGGTGACGAGCGTTTTCACAATGAAGTTCTGCGGCGAAAGCCGGCCCGCGGCCTTGCGTGAGTCGCACATGTAGTCGGCGAGCAGAGCGCCGATTTCGTTGCCGGTGAGGGTGAGCCATGGTGCCCCTTTGGCCATCGTCAGCGGCGCCGCGCAGCCGATGCGATCGCAATCGGGGTCGGTCGCCACGGCGAGGTCGGCGCCGTTGTGGCTGCCGTGGGCGATCATCGTGTCGAAGACTTGCGGATTCTCGGGATTCGAGACATGCCCCGGCACGTTCGGGAAGTCGCCGTCCGGCTTCGCATGGAGGCTGAACAATTCGACGTCTTTGAACCCGGCCGCTTCGAGCACCGGCAGCACCGCGCTGGCGCCGACGCCATGCAGCGGCGAGTAAATCACCTTGAGATCGCGCGGGCCGGGGATCGACTGCTCGACCACCGCGGCGACGTACTTGGGATCGACCTCGTCCTGGCAGATCTCGATCCGGCCATCGGCGACCGCGGTATCGAACGGCACGCGCTCGATGGCGTTCACCGACATCACGCGGTCGATGACCCCCTTATCGTGCGGCGGCAGCAACTGGCCGCCGGTCGACCAATACGCCTTCACCGCGTTGTCTCTCGGCGGGTTGTGGCTGGCGGTGACCATGATGCCGCAAGAGGCGTGCTTGTAGCGAACGCAGAACGAAAGTTCCGGCGTACTGCGGTAGCCTTGCAGGAAGAAGACGCGGAACCCGCTCGCGACCATGATTTCGGCACAGAGCCGGGCAAAATGTTCCGACCGATGCCGAGTGTCGTACGCCAGCGCACACGACGGGTTGCCGTCGGCGCCGAGCTGCTCCTTCACATAGTCGGCCAAGCCCTGGGCGCTCTCGCCGATCGTGCGATCGTTGATCGCGTTCGACCCCACCGGGTACATCCGCCCGCGGCGGCCACCGGTGCCGAACGGAATCACCGTCCAAAACACGTCGTCGAGCGTTTGCCACTGCCCCGATTCCACCATCTCGGCCACTTGCCCGGCATACTCGCCGTAGCGGGGCTCGGTGAGCCACGCGGCGATATTCTTCTGCGCGGTGCTGGTGATCTTGCCGGTCTCGGCGGCCTGGCGGACGAGGGCGAGCGTGTTGTCGTACGACATGGTGCGATGGTTCCTGGGGGGCGGAGAACCAGGGAAATGGGCAGGCCGTGGGTTGGCCTGGAAGGGCGATTTAACGTACACCATAGTGCAGGAACGGGGAAGTTGGCGCGGGAAGGAGGAAGGGCGAATGCGGAATGCTGAATGGGGAATGGGGCGAGGGATGCGGGGAGCTTTTTCCGCCGCCTTCGTCATGGGCCTCGCGCTGGGCGGAATCGGACACGCGGCGGAGAAGGCGGGGCCGGTGAAGCGGGCGAAGCCGCCGGTTTGGTCGCCGGATGTGCTCGACGAGTTTTTCGTCGATGCGCGCGAGCAACTCGTTGGCGAGCGGCCGGCGAAACGGGCTGACTCGATCGCGGCGACTCCGTCGGCAGGGCAGGGGAGTGGCGCTGCAACCGTCGAAGGGGCTGGTTCAAATTCTGGCGCCGCGACTTGGTCGCAACTTATCTCCGGTGACACGCTCGCAGCCGAAGTAAAACGGCTTGCCGCGACGCTCCGCGATCCGCTCGCCAACCCCGCCAAGTTCAAAGCTGGCGGTTACAAGATTTGCCGCAGCGCGTTCAGCGAACTGGCGACGCTCTTCGCCGTGATCGCCGAGTACGACGGCGACGTCCGCTGGCAAGACGATGCCCCAGCTCTCCGCGAAGCGTTTGCTCGGGCTGCCCGCAATTGCAAAACGGGAACCGACCAAACGTTCGCGGAAGGCGCCGAGTTGCGGACGCAACTCGACGATCTGGTCCGCGGGGAGCGTTTAGGCGGCAAGCCGACGCCACCGCCCGAGCAGTGGAGCGAAATCGCCGACCGGCCGCTGCTCATGAAACGGATGGAGTCAGCGCTGCAAGAAGCGATCTCGCCCGCGCTCGCCAATGCCCGCGAGTTTTCACGCAAGGCGGTCGACGTCCAGCAACAGGCCGAGGTCCTCGCGATGCTCGCGGCGATCATCGATCGCGAAGCGTACGAGTATTGGGACGACGAGAACTTTCAGCAGCAGAGTAACGACCTCCGCGCCGCTTCCCGCGAACTCACCCGCGCCGCTGCCGAAGCCAACTACGAAGCCGCCCGCGCCGCCGCTGGACGGGCAAGCCAATCGTGCACTGCCTGCCACGAAGGCTACCGCGGCTAGCAATAAAAGCCACCGGCTTCGCCGGTGGACGAACCACCGTAAGGCTCAATCTACAGGGCAGGCCAGAATTCCAAGCGACTCAAGCATTCTCAACTCGCCGACCGCAAAGCAGCCGCAGCCCCGGATGTTTTGTCGGATATCTTCTCGCGTTTTCGAGAGCTTCTTCATCGAACAACAAGCGATGCGAATAACCTGCGGTCCAAATTCGTCCGCGGTTGAGCCCCTGCCGCATTCGGTTTTTCAATCGCCCGGCCATGTCATCAACGGCGTCGCCATGACCGATGATCCAATGGAGATGTGTTGCTTCGATGACCGCATCGGTTAGCGAGTAGCCGAACTCCCCAGCAGCATCTTGGAGGTATTGAAAGAGGCGTTCTTGCTCTGGCAGGGAGAAGGTTGTTTTCGGCTCGCTAATGGATTTTTCGACATGCGCCTTGAGGTAGCGGCGTTGCGGGTACATCTGCCCGTTATCGACGTACCCGCGCTCATCCCCAGGCAGCCACGTGCCGAAGCTAGTCGTCGTCACGAATGTGGCGAGTGGATCTGAGTACATGAGGCGTTCGTTGCAAATTTTGCACGTCGAAACCGCTGTGGCGTGGTGGGATTTATTGTAGTTCGTCCACCGGCGGAGCCGGTGGCTTTTATTTCCGCATCCGGAAAATCGCCCGCCAGTCGGCCGGCGTCGATAAGGCGGCCGTCGCTCCGCCGTGGTACTCCCGCACTAGGTCGACGCTGTAGTAAATGTGCGGATCAACGCCCCGCGCCGTTTCGAGTAATTCGCTGGTGCGGCGACGTGGGGCGATAACAAATATCATCGTATTCGGCCCCTCGGCGCCGATCCCTTGAAACGTCGTCGGTTTCCAGCCCGCGATGCTCAGTGCCGAGGCGATCGCTCCGCCTGCTTGCGAAGAGAACATCCGGATCACCACGATTCCCAAGGCGATCTTGCGTTCAATTTGAATCCCCACGGCATTGCCTGCCGCGAATCCCGCGCAGTATGCAATGATCAGCATCGGGTTCTTCTCGACGCCCATGAGCGCTTGAGCCACGGCCGTGAGCCAGACGAACGTTTCGAAAAAGCCCAGCACGACCGCCAGCTTGATTCGTCCCTGCACAACCGAGATCGTCCGCAGCGTGCCAAGCGAGACGTCGATGATCCTCAAGAAAAAGATCAGCAGCGCGGCCGCGAGCGGATGGAGCGAAATGAGGAAGTCCATAGCGAGTTACCCAGCGAAGGTCGTTCTGAATGCAGCGAGGAATCTAGCGCATCGCAAATCGTCGCAGCGCTAGATTCTTCGTTTCACGCTCCACGACGCAAGATGATGCGGCGAATGAAGCATGCCACTGCAGCCGCGCCGCTCGCATAGGTGCTCGCAATGCCGGCCATAGGCAAAAACGTCGCAAATCAAGGCGTTTTCGCAGCACTCGTCGAGTTTACGCCCATCGGCCACCCCTCTATAATTCCCCCTTCACCCACCCACTGTGGGTTCATTAAAAGTTTGTGCCGGAAGGATGTGCGACTGTGGCTGAACATGTGGTGATTATTGGCAGCGGACCCGCGGGATGGACCTCGGCAATCTACACGGCGCGGGCCAATCTCTGCCCGATCGTGTTCGAAGGCGCCATCACCGAAGAGAATCGCCAGGTCGGCACGCTGCCGCTCGGCCAGCTCGCGCTGACGACCGAAGTCGAAAACTTCCCCGGCTTCCCCAAGGGCGACCTCAGTCATTACCTTCGCTCGGCGCTCGACGAAGAAAATCACTACCTTGCCGACATGCATCACGGGGAAGGCTGCTCCGGTCCCGAACTGATGCACCTGATGCGCAAGCAAGCCAAGAATTTCGGGACGCGCATCGAGACCGACGACATCGTCAAAGTCGATTTCAGCAAGCGGCCGTTCGTGCTCCACTCGGCGAGTGGGCAGCGGATCGAAGCCCAGTCGGTGATCATCGCCACCGGCGCCCGCGCGAACTACCTCGGCCTGCCGTCGGAAGATCTCTACAAGAATCGCGGCGTCAGCGCCTGTGCCGTGTGCGATGGCGCCTTGCCGCGGTTCCGCAATAAGCCGCTTGTGGTCGTCGGCGGCGGCGACTCGGCCGTGGAAGAAGCCGACTATCTGTCGAAGTTCGGTAGCGTCGTTTACATGATCCATCGCCGCGATCAGCTGCGGGCGTCGAAGATTATGGCCGACCGAGCGATCGCCAATCCGAAAATTGACATCCAGTGGAACACCGAAGTCGATGAAGTGATCGGCGACGACGCCACCGGCGTGAAGGGCGTGCGGCTCAAGTCGACGACCGGCGACGGCAAGACGATCGATCTCGATGCCACGGGCATGTTCGTCGCGATCGGCCATACGCCGAACACGCGGTTCCTCGAAGGCCACCTGGAGATGACGTCGAAGAAGTATCTCAAGTGGACCGTGCCGTTCCGCACGAACACGAGCGTCGAGGGCGTGTTCGCCGCCGGCGACGTGGCGGACGATTACTATCGGCAAGCGATCACCGCCGCCGGCAGCGGCTGCATGGCGGCAATCGATGCGGAGCGCTGGTTGGCTTCGCAGGGGCTATGAGCAGCCGGAAGTTGACTTGAAGTTACACGGCGACGTGAAGTTAAATTGAATGCTCCGGCTCCCTCCTCCTGGAGGGGAGGGCTGGGGAGGGGGGAGAAGTTGGTACACTGGTTCTTCACCACTCCCTTGTATTACACATAGCTACCGCACTGCGCACGGGCAACTTCGGGTTGCCCGTGCTCGCTTGCTCCCTCCCTGCATGGGAGGGGGATTTCAAGGACGAACATCGTGGAAAAGCTTTCAGTCTCGGCCGCTCGGCAGGCAAAGGCGATTGGCAAGCAGGCGACGCTGCAAGGTTGGGTGCGTACTCGTCGCGACTCGAAAGGGGGCTTCAGCTTCATCGAGCTGAACGACGGCTCCTGCCTCGCCAACATCCAGATCGTCGCCGATGCGAACTTGCCGAACTATGAAGCAGAAATAAAACATCTCAGCGCCGGCTGCAGCATCACGGTGCGCGGCGAAGTAAAACCTTCCGGCGGCAAGGAGCAGGCGACCGAACTGCTCGCGAGCGAAGTGATCGTCCACGGCCTCGCCGACCCCGACGATTACCCACTGCAGAAGAAGCGCCACACGCTCGAAAAGCTCCGCGAGTGGGCCCACCTCCGCCCGCGGACGAACACGATGGGCGCCGTAATGCGAGTGCGCAATCGCATCTGCCGCTCGATCCACGACTTCTTCCAGGAGGAAGGATTTCTCTACGTCCACACGCCGATCATCACCGCCAGCGACTGCGAAGGCGCCGGCGAGATGTTCCGCGTGAGCACGATCGACCCCGCTAATCCGCCGAAGACGGCCGATGGCAAGGTCGACTACGCTCAAGATTTCTTCGGCAAGCCGGCCTACCTCACCGTCTCCGGTCAGCTCGAAGGCGAGATCTACGCGACCGCGCTCGGCAAGATCTACACGTTTGGTCCGACGTTCCGCGCGGAGAACTCGAACACCTCGCGGCATCTGGCCGAGTTCTGGATGATCGAGCCCGAGGCGGCGTTCTTCGACCTCTACGACGACATGGCCCTCGCCGAGCGGTTCCTCAAGCGAATCGTCAACGACGTGCTCGCCGAGTGCCAGGAAGACATGGCGTTCTTCCAAGAGCGGATCGACAACACGATCATGTCGGCTCTCGAAACGGTCCGCGATCGCGACTTCTTGCGGCTCAGCTACACCGAAGCGGTCGAAATCCTGGAGCAGTCGGGCGAGAAGTTCGAGTATCCGGTGAAGTGGGGCTCCGATCTCCAGGCCGAGCACGAGCGTTATCTCACGGAGAAAAAGTTCAACGCTCCGGTGATCCTCTACGACTACCCGCGCGGCATCAAAGCGTTTTACATGCGCGTCAACGACGACGGCAAAACGGTTCGCGCGATGGATGTCCTCGTCCCGCGCGTCGGCGAGATCATCGGCGGCAGCCAGCGGGAAGAACGGCTCGACGTGCTGATCGAACGGATGAAAGAGCAGGATCTCAATCCCGACGATTATTGGTGGTACCTCGACCTGCGCCGCTTCGGCACCGTCCCGCATGCCGGTTTTGGTTTAGGGCTTGAGCGGATCGTGCAGTTCGTCACCGGCATGGCGAACATCCGCGATGTGATTCCGTTCCCCCGGACCCCCGGCAGCGCGGAATTTTAAAGTGTGCCACTGCTGGGCAAGCCAGTAGTGGCACCCGTGCGAAATCCCTCAGCCCATAAGTTTGCCATGATCCTCGAAGAAATGACCACCGTCGAAGTCGAAGCCGCACTCAAAACGTGCCGCAGCGTCTTCATTCCCTTCGGCGTCATGGAAGCCCACGGCCCGCACTTGCCGCTCTCGACCGACACGATCCAGGCGTACGACGCCGGCAAGCGGGCGGCCCAGCTTGTGCCGCTCTTCGTCGCTCCGCCAATTCCGTACGGCTACTGCCGCAGCCTCGGCGGCCACGACGGGACGATCAGCATCAGCGCGGAAACGCTACGCTCGCTGGTCCGCGACATCGTCCAGTCGCTCTACCAAACGGGTCTACGGAACTTCATTCTGTACTCAGGCCATGCGAGCGCGCTGCAAATGGCGGCGATCGAAGAAGCCGCCGAACGAGTGCTCCGCAGCTGCCCCGATGCGAACGTCGCGATCGTGCTTGAGTACGACGTCCTACTGAAGCGGATGGCCGGCATCATCGAAACGCCCGGAGACATGCACGGCGGCGAAATCGAAACGTCGAGGTTGATGTCGATCTGCCCCGAACTCGTCCGCAACGATTTGCTCCCCGAAGAGAGCGGCCGCGAGTCGCCCAAGCCGCTGCTAGTCCGCGACGTGAAACGCTACTGGCCCAGCTCGGTTCTCGGCGCCCCGCGCAAGGGAACTCCCGAGAAAGGCGAACGGCTCGGTAAGATCATTGCCGACTACCTCGCCGACCTCGTGAAGCGAATGGAAGCCTTCGAGCCTCACTAGCGCCGCTACGATGAATGTTGTGGCTCCCTCCCCCTGGAGGGGAGGGCTGGGGAGGGGGGAAGAACCCTGGTACCCGCTTCAATCACGCCTCCCTAACCCTCCCCTTCAAGGGGAGGGGACCTCAGGGTTTGGTTTTCTGTGGAGCTTGAGCAACTTATCGTCGAATGAGTTGCTCCTCCCCGGGGGCGAGCTCAGCGCTGCATCGCCATCACCAACACCGCCAAAATCGGCGCCAGCGCACTGCAGATGGCGAACGTCAAAAACCCGCCCGGCGGCGGCGTCTTCCGAAACCGCAGCACCACCGGCAGCAGCAATAGCGAAATCAGCCCAATCGCCGCCGCGCAAAACAGCAGCAGTTGGCTGAGCATTTGCGCTCCGCCCAATCGTGGATTCGCCCGCGCATAGAGGTGGGCCGCCACGGCTGCGATATCGCACAGGAATACCGTCGTCACTGACACGGTCCACGCCACAGTCGCCGCTTCGGCGGTGCGCGTGTCCGCGACGCGGTGCTCGAGGTCACGGGCCGAGTTCTGACGACGCGGTTTGGTCTTACGCTTCGACATGGCGAACGCCGCCTCCTGCGGGGAAGAGAAGTACGCTCCACGATACGAAGTTTCGCCAAATTGGCAACTCCGCCGGCCTCCTTCGCTTGTTTCCTTGCCTTTCTTTGCGCCTTCGCGCCTTTGCGTGAGATCTAAATCCGAAATGTCTCACGCAAAGGCGCGAAGGCGCAAGGGTAATGCTGGGGTGCTTCCAGGTACGGTTGTAGCGACTCAGCCCCGCGCTTCCCCGCAACTTTCTCCGCCGTTCGCTCCGCCGCGCGCCCGCTAGCAAGCTAAATTTCCCATGGAGTCGGTCTGCATCCGCGCACCCGCCCCTCAACTCGTCAGTCTTGCCCCTTTTCAAGTTGCGACGCCGCCACGACGCACGTGCGGTTGGGAACGTTCCCAGCCAAACGCTGCGACGCAAGTGGATGGCTCGCAGTTGTCAGGTCTCAACTCGTTTGCTTGGAGCGTTCTACCGCGCGCTCAACGCAACCGATCGAGGCCGCGCTATTCGTCCGTCGGTACCACCCGTTGCACCAGTAGCTCACTCAACACGGCAATGGTCGAATTTCGGTCGTTGGAGACCCTCCGCGAGGCGTTAGCCCCGGTCGAGGCGCTCCGAGGGGAACAATCTGAACTCGAATCGTGGGTCTGCGAATCGTTCGCGACGCTCGATTCGTTGCATGGCGAACTTTCGGACTGGCAGCGCGACCTCACGCGACAGCAGGCGCTGCTCGATCAGCGCCAAGCGGCCGCCGACGATGCGTCGCAGCACTTCGCTCACGCCGAGGAATACGAACGTCGGCTGGTCGCGGCAGAAGAAGAATATCGTCAGCTCGTCGCCGAAAACGCCGAGCAGCTGCAAACCTTGGAGGAGGTGGGGCGCAAGCTCGCCGTCGCCAAGTCGGAGTTACGGCTCCTCCAGCAATCGAACGAAGAACGCGGCTCGGCGCTCGAACGCGAACGGCAACGGGCGACCGAAGAACATCACGAATGGCTCACCGAACTACGCGAACTACGGAGGACGATGCAATTGCATGGATCATTGCTGCAACGATTGACCGGATCGACGCACGAGGGGAATGCCTTGCCCGACGGGGCCGCAACTGGCCCGGCGAATGATGCCGCCGGGCAGACGCCGCTCGACGACGACGTCGCGTGTCGGGCCGCCGAATTGCGGCGGCGGGCGGAACTCCGCCGGGCCGCCCACGGGCGAACTTCTTGATTCCAGCGTTTGTCTCTCTTCCGAATCAATCGATCTTCAGGCGGCTCGGCAATGGCAAAGAATCTCAACATGCACGGCGCGCATCTTCGGCGCATAAAGCCCGGCGATGAACTGCCGCCGACGGTCCCGCTCGATCCCGAATCGCGCGAAGCGAACGAACTGCTTGAGGCCCTCGACGACGCGATGTTCGAAGCGATCGCAGGCGACGAAGCGGCGCTCGCCCGCGCCCATGAGCTCTGGCAACGCGCCGTCATCGCTGTCGGCGGCGAGCGCGTCGAAGAATCGCGCGAGCAGTATTTGCGATTTGCCGTCGAGACGACCAACCGCCACTCGGCGGGCGAAATCCGCGAATCGGCCCGCATGGTCGCCGCGGTGGAAGTCATCGCGTGGCTAACGCGCGGCGCCGCGTAGCCCCATCGTGCAACTGCTGGCTCACCCAGCAGTGCGAAGCTGGTACCCGCGATCCGATCCACTGCTGGACCAGCCAGCAGTCGTACGAGAAACGTCAACCATTCGGAAACTGCCGACAGTACTCATACAGCGCCATCGTCGTCGCCGTCGCGACGTTGTAGCTGAACGGCAGCCCCCAGACCGGAATCTCGACGACGTCATCGAGCAACTTCAGCAGATCGGGCGTCAGCCCCGTCCGCTCGTTGCCGATTACCAGCGCGGTCTTCCGCTGAAACTGGAAGTGGTGCATGTCGTGCGAGTCGGTCGTCTGCTCGAGTCCGACCAGCCGGTAGCCTTCATCGCGGAGCCGTTCCAGCACCGGCGGCAGCGTGCGGCGGACTTCAATCGTGATCGTATCGGCCCCATCGCGGGCGATCTTGCGATCGAGACTCGCCTGGCCGGTGCAAATAATCCGGTCGAGCCCGCAGCAACTCGCCACCCGCGCGATCCGCGACAGGTTGATGTTGCTCCTCATCGGCGCGCAGACGATCAGCAGTTCACGCGGCTGAGTGAGTTCACGGGGTGGTTTGTGACGCAAATGTTCGAAACTCATAGAGAGCAATTCTAGCAGGCGGCTTGGTTCTGTTCAGGAGAAGAAGATTAGTCGCCAAGGACGCCAAGGACGCCAAGGTTCGCCAAGGGAATGCAGGGATATAAACCACGAAGACACTAAGAACACGACGCAATACGAGAGAAGATGGAACCGCAGATAAACGCCGATGAACGCAAATAATTCTTCATCTGCGTCTATCCGCGTTCATCTGCGGTTCCAAATGTATTTGTATTCCCTTGGCGAACCTTGGCGTCCTTGGCGGTTCAAATTGAAGCTCAGTAAGTTCTTTGCCCCGTCCTCTCCGTCCGGTAAGCTAACGTCAGTTGGAGCCCGCCCCACTCACCTCCCCAGCAGAGCCGCATGCCACTGGATGGCCGATCGCTGTTCCCCTGGATCGCCGGCGTTGCGATTCTCGGCTCCATTGGCTGGGCCCTAAACCGCGGCCAACTCCCGCCCGCCGACTTCACGTTCATTAACGGAACCGAGGTAAAAAGTCTCGACCCGGCGATCGTCACCGGCCAGCCCGAGAACCGGATGATCAACGCCCTGTTCGAAGGGCTGACAAGCTGGAACCCCGAAACGCTCAAGCCCGAGCCCGGCGTCGCCGAGCGTTGGGATGTCTCCGCAGACCTGCTTACCTACACCTTCCACCTGCGGAAGGATGCGAAGTGGTCCGACGGCTCGCCAGTGACGGCCCACGATTTTATCTACTCGATGCGGCGGTTCCTCGACCCCCGCACCGCGGCCGAATATTCGTACCAGGCTTGGTACGTGAAGAACGCGAAGCGCTACAGCGGCGGCGGCCGCGCGGTGCGGCCCGGCGACAACGTCGAGGTGGAACTCAATGTCGATCCGGCCGCTTCGAATGCGCTCCGCGGAGAACTCGTTCACGGCAAGCTGGTTCGCATCGAAGATCGGAGCGGCCAGGAACTCACGGGCGAAGCGCTCGACAAGGCCGCGGCCGACGAGTCGCTGAAGATCGAAGATTGGGTCTTCGTCATCTCCACCGAAGCGGGCGAAGAGCGCTTTCGCTACGCCGACGACGCAGCCGCCGCCGAAAACGAACCGGCGAAAGCCGAACGCCACGCGCGGCAAATTCTGCTCGACCTGAAGGATGTCGGCATGCGGGCGATCGACGATTACACGCTCGAATTCAAGCTGGAAAATCCGACGCCTTACTTTCTCACCCTCGTCGGCTTCTACCCGCTCTTCCCCGTGCAACAAAAGTGCGTCGAAACCTTCGGCTCGCCCGATTGGACCGATGTGGAGAACATCGTTTGCAACGGCCCTTTCAAACCGCAGTTCCGCCACTTGCGCGATCGGACGCGCGTCGTGAAGAACGAGCACTACTGGGATCGCGACAATGTGAAACTGGGCAGCGTCGACTTCCTCGCCGTCGAGTCGAGCACCACCGCGCTCAACCTCTACCTCACCGGCGAGGTCGACTGGATTTACGACGTCCCCGCCTCGGCGCTGCGAACGTTGATGGCCGAGCGGCCGGTGCGAGACGATCTCAATCCGCAGCCGATGCTCAACACCTACTTCTACCTCCTCAACGTCAAACGCAAGCCATTCGACGATGTGCGGGTCCGTAAGGCGTTGTCGATGGCGATGGATCGCAACGAACTGACGCAAGTCCTGCTCGGCGCCGGCGAACTACCGACGTACAGCCTCGTCCCGCCGGGCCTGCCCGGCTACGACCCGCCGCAGGGCCCGCACGAAGACGTCAAAGAAGCCCAGCGGCTACTCGCCGAAGCGGGTTATCCGAACGGACGCGGCTTCCCCGAAATCGAGATCCTTCACAACACGCACGAAGGCCATCACGCGATCGCCCAACTCATTCGCGACCAGTGGCGGAAGAATCTCGGCATTAGCGTCAAAACCCGCAACGAAGAGTGGGCCACCTTCAACGCGAGCCAACGGCAACTCAAGTACGACGTCAGCCGCCGCGGTTGGATTGGCGACTACGCCGACCCCAACACGTTCCTCGACATGTTCGTCAGCGGCGGCGAGAACAACTGCACGGGCTGGGGCAACGCCGAGTACGACCGACTGATCGCTGCCGCAGCGACCGAAACAGATTCCGCGAAGCGGCTCGAACTGCTCCATCAGGCCGAAGCGATCCTCATGGACGAGCAGCCGATCATTCCGTTTTACAACTACGTCAGCAAGAACATGGTGAAGCCGACCGTCCGCGGCTTCTACAACAACATTCAGGACACCCATCCGCTGTCGGCGATCTGGATCGACGCCGAGGAAAAAACGCCCAACCCCTTCATGGAGGGCCGGGAATGATCGCGTTTATCATTCGGCGTCTCTTCTGGCTAGTCATCACCATGTGGGCGGTCTTCACCGTCTCGTTCATCTTGATGCGGAGCGTCCCCGGGGGGCCGTTCGACGGCGATCGGCAGGTCGCGCCCGAAATCAAACGCAACATGGAGCGGCGGTACAACCTCGACAAGGAACTGCACGAGCAGTACTTCATCGAGCTGGAGCGGACGTTCCGTTACGGCGATCTCGGTCTGTGCATGCGGTTGACCGATCGTAGCGTGAACTATGTGATCGCTCAGGGCTTGCCGATCTCGGCGGCCCTCGGCGTGCTGGCGCTGGCGTTTGCGATGACGTTCGGCCTGCTCACCGGCGTCGTCTCGGCGGCGCGCCGCGGCAGCGCGCTCGACGTTGGCTTGCGACTCGTCGCGACGATCGGTATCGCGCTGCCGAGTTTCGTCGTGGCGACGATTTGCATCATGCTGTTCGTGTTCATGATTCCGCTCTTCCCCGCCGCCGGTTGGGGGAGTGCGTCGCAGCTCGTGTTGCCGGCGTTTTGCCTCGGCGCCCCGTACGCCGCGGAAGTGGCGCGGATCTCGCGCACTAGTCTGCTTGACGCGCTGTCGCAAGATTACATCCGCACCGCCCGAGCGAAGGGGCTCAGCAGCAGCCGTGTGATTCTCGTCCACGGTTTGCGAAATTCGTTGCTGCCAGTCGTTTCGTTCCTGGGCCCTGCGGTGGCCGGCATCCTCACCGGCTCGCTGGTGGTGGAGACGGTGTTCGCGATTCCTGGGCTGGGCATCTACTTCGTGAAAGCCGCCGAGCTACGCGACTTCACCCTCGCGATGGGCGTCGTCCTGCTCTACACGCTCGTGCTCTACACGATGAACTTCCTCGTCGACCTCTCCTACGCCTACCTCGATCCCCGCGTGGAGTTGGAATGATGCGACCAATATCAATCGAATCGATCTCTCGCAGAGGCGCAGAGCCGCAGAGAGATCGCTATCGCATCCATTCTTCATCCGCGCCTCTGCGCCTCTGCGAGAGATCTTACTGAGCTTCAAGCATGTCGACGCCAGACGCCAAATCGATCGCCGGAACATCGCTCGCTCGCGATGCCTGGCGGCGGCTGCGCCGCGATTGGGCCGCCATGGCCGCGCTCGCCACGCTCGTGGTCGTCTGCTCGCTGGCCGTCGTCACGCCGCTGTTACCCCTGCAGCCGCCCGATCGCGTGCAGACTGATTTGCAATATCGCCCGCCGACGCTCGGCCCGCTCCGGATCGACGGTTTTTCTTTGAACCTCGAAGCGATCGAAGCCGCCCCCGCCGAAGTCGCGGAGCTCCGTGGTCAACTCCCTGAACTCGAGGCCGCTTATCGCAAGACGACCGAGGCGTTTCGTACCGCCGAGCGCGAGCTCGCCGCGGACCTGCCGCCGCTCGAACGCGACGCCAAGCTCGAGCCGCTCCGCACGGCGCGCAACGAGGCCTTCGAAGCCCTCGTCCGCAAGCACAACGAAATCGACGACACGATTCAGGCGCCGTATGCCAAAGCGGGCTTTGCTGATCTTGGCCCGCTCAGTCGCTGGATGGTCCGCACCCGCTACGCAATGTTCGGCAAGTCGCAGATCAACTCGCTGTGGGGCCGCGACATGTTCGGCCGCGATCTCCTCTCCCGCGTCTTCTGGGGCGCCCGCATCTCGCTAATGGTGGGGCTTGTGGCGACCGCGGTCTCGCTAGTCATCGGCGTCACTTACGGCGCCGTCGCCGGGTACTTCGGCGGCTGGCTCGACGACGCGATGATGCGCTTCGTCGATCTGCTCTACTCGATCCCGTTCATCTTCGTCGTGATCTTCATCATCACGATGCTCAACGACGACAGCACGCCCGAAAGCTGGGGCACGCGCCTCGCCTATCTCGGCCTCAACAAAATCACCGTGTTCTACCTCGTCGTCGGCGCCATCTACTGGCTAACGATGGCCCGTGTCGTCCGCGGCCAAGTGATCTCGCTGAAGACCGAGCCGTTCGTCGAAGCCGCCCGTTCGCTCGGCGCCGGCCACTGGCGAATTATCTTCCGCCACCTGCTGCCGAACGTCTCGAGCGTCGTGCTCGTCTATCTGACGCTCACCATCCCGCGGGTGATGCTGTTCGAGGCGTTCCTCTCGTTCCTTGGCCTCGGCGTCGAAGCCCCCGACGTCTCCTGGGGCATGCTCGCCCGCGAGGGAATCAACGATCTCACCCCAGTAAAAATCTACTGGTGGCTGGTCCTCTTCCCGAGCCTCGCCCTCGGCGCGACGCTGCTGGCCCTAAACTTCCTCGGCGACGGCGTCCGTGACGCGCTCGACCCGCGGATGAAAGACCGTTGAGGGGATGACGAATTACCGAATGACGACAGTCGGCTACATTCGCCAATTGATAGAATTCTTAAAGGGGTATAGACGGTGAAAAGATGCCTGAAATGGGGGCGTCGTTAGCCCCGAGAAAGTCGGTTTCGTACGTCAGCGGAAAGATGGCATCATCGCTACGTCCGATGGCTTCCTGCAATGAGCGAAGCGAAACGTCGTACCAGTCAGCAAAGGCTGGATGGCGACTAAAAGTATGGTCGTCCTCGCCGATAAATAGCGTCAATACAAAGGCATCATCGTTCATGACGCAGCCGTCCAGGTACGTCCCGTTAGCGGTTGTGAAGCGGGCCTTAATATAAAGACGCATACGATCGGGAAGTGGATACGGGCGGAGGATCGGATATGCGCAATGGTCGTTTCCGCTGTGAACGTTCTCGAGTTCATCCTCCAACCATTTCTGATCGACTCCCCACGAGACGATCTCATCTTTCTCCTCATGGTCGTAATATTCAGACCAGATAGGGTGCAGGTCGAAGTGTCGCTTCGACAATTGGCTCATTGGCACCAGCGTGAATATCTCAGGAGAATAGCTTGAGTTAATTGCCATGTTGGCCTACTTGTTGGTCATGGGGCACTCGCGAACGCAGCCTCATTTCTTTTTCGCCAGCAAATCAAGCGAAGCAGCCGTCAGCGTTCGCACCCCAGTTGTCAGCGTGCCGTCGATGTCGGGATAGAATAGTGGCGAGTGCAGCGAAGGCGCGAGCGTCCCCTCTGTTTCGTACTTCGTCAGCCGCGACTGATCGACGGCGCCAACCGCGATCATCAAAATCGGCACCCCGGCTCGGCCGTAGGCGCCGAAGTCCTCGCCCCCCATTGAGGGCTCCGACTCTTCGACTTTATCTTTGCCCAGTTCCTTTTGAATCACCGGCTCCAACCGCTTTGCGAGGTCGGCGTCGTTCGCCAGGGCAGGGGTGCCGTCCGAGATGGTGATGTCGGGCTGCGGCGCTCCCGCACTTGCGGCCGCGGCATCCGCTTTTCGCTTGATTGCGTCGAGAATTTGCTTCCGCACCTCCGGCGTGTAACTCCGCACCGTGAGTTGCAGCGTGCAGTCGTCGCTGATGACGTTGTGCTTCGCCCCGCCGTGAATCGAACCGACCGTCACCACCACCGGTTCGATCGGCTTCACCTCGCGGCTGGCGATCGTCTGCAGGTCGAGCACCAGCTTCGCCGCGATGACGATCGGGTCGATCGTCATGTGCGGGTAAGCGCCGTGGCCCCCTTTGCCGCGGATGACGATGTCGACGCTGTCGACGTTGGCCATCGCATAGCCAGGGCGCCAGGCGACGTTGCCCGTCGGCCGATCGGCGGCGACGTGCAGCGCAAGCGCGTAGTCGGGTTTCGGAAAGCGGCGGAACAGTCCGTCGTCGAGCATCTTTTGAGCGCCGGCGCCTTTTTCTTCCGCGGGCTGAAAGATCGGCACGAGCGTCCCGCTCCACTGGTCGCGATGCGTCGATAGATATTCGAGCGTCCCCATCAGCATCGTCATGTGCATGTCGTGCCCGCACGCGTGCATCACGCCGACCGTCGCCCCGCGCGCATCGCGCACCTTTACTTGCGACGCATACGGTAGCCCCGTCTCTTCCACCACCGGCAGCCCGTCCATGTCGGCCCGCAGGAGGAGCTTCGGCCCGGCGCCATTTTTCAGCACGCCGACGACGCCATGTCCGCCGACTTTTTCGGTCACGGTGAAGCCGAGCTTGCGGAGCGTCTCGGCCATCGTCGCGGCCGTCTTTTCCTCTTCGTGCGACAGCTCCGGCGCCTGGTGAAGCGACTTGTAAAACTGGGTAAGCTCGGGCAACGCGCCCTTCACCCAGTCGTTCACCGACTCGGCGCCGCTGGCGGGGGGGATGGCGCCAGCCAGCAGACACAAAAAGAACCAAAACCCGTTGGCGAGGGGAAACAGGCGCGTTACACTTCGGGCATTCATACGACCGCTCTTGTTCATTGGAGCCGCTTTGAGTTCATCGCTCGCAGCGGCTCCTCTTATTTGGTGAACGAACGTTGCGGATGAACGATGCGTTCACGAACAAGCAGCGAGCCTGCCGCGGCACGGCTGATTGTAATCCCTCGCCGCGCCGTTGCCATTCTCTTCTATTCCCACGCCCCGCTACTCGCCAAAGCGAGCAGCTTCGGCACCACGCTCCGCAGCGCCCGCGCTCGGTGGCTGATCGCCGCCTTCACTAGCGGCCCGAGTTGGCCGAACGTCTGGTGATACTCCACCACTTCGAACAGCGGGTCGTACCCGAACCCATTCGCGCCCGCCGGTTCGAAGACAATCCGCCCGCGGCAAGTATCGGCGCTCTCGGCCCGAATTTCCCCAAGCGGGTTGGCCACCGCCACATGGCACACATAGTGGGCCGTCCGCTTGGCGAGCGGCAACTCGCCCAGCTCCGCGAGCAGCTTCGCGTTGTTATCGGCGTCGGTCGCATTCTCGCCCGCGTATCGCGCCGAGTAGACGCCCGGCCGGCCGTCGAGCGCATCGACGGCCAATCCGCTGTCGTCGGCCATCACCCACGCGCCGAGATAAACCGCCTGCTCCGCAGCCTTCTTGCGCGCGTTGTACGCGAACGTCTCGCCATCCTCGACCACATCGAGAATCGGCCGCCCTGCCTCTCGCAGCGTCTGCACCTCGAACCCATACGGAGCGAGCAGCTCCTGCAGCTCGAGCCCCTTCTTCAGGTTGGTGGTGCCGATGACAAGACGATGCGCGGCCATAGTGCGTTCCTAGCGACGTGAGTGGAACGCATTATTGTAGCGCCGCCGGCGCTCAGGCAGAACCGCGAATCCGCCGCGGCCAGTCGACTTCAGCCGTCATCCCAGCACGGCTATTTCCGCACGTAAGCCGAACTCACCGAAACCTTCGGAGCATCGATCGCCTGCGGTTGGATATCGAACGGCAGCCCGACGAAGTCTTTCGGGTGGAAACCGTCGGCAACGTCGCCGAACTTCGCAGAGAACTGCTTGTCGAACTGCTGCAGCACTTCGCCCTCGGCATGCTCTGCTTGCTGGATGTCTTCCGCGTCGGCGCCGATCGCTTGATACGTCGCCCGTTCGAAGCCGACGTTCGGCGTCGCGGCCCCGAACGTATTGACGATGATTTGCGCTTCGCGCGTCGACGGCGTCAGTTGGCCGTTCTGGTTACGCTGCAGGTCGTCGAACGAACCCACGGCGACGTAGCTCTCGTAGCGATCGTGGAACTCGTATGCTTCCCAGCCCTTCGCACGCAGGGCAACGGTGAGCTTGTGGGCCTTGTCGACCGCGACGACTAGCGCGTCGTTCTCTTTGGCGCCGCGAATCGAAGAACCCTTCGCCGATTCAACGTCTGCGGATTTGAGCGACGTCTTGCCGCTGAAGGTCGCGACCTTGATCGTCTGTTTTCCGGGGCACTTTAGCAGCGAGTATTCAAAGTCCTTGTTCCACTTGGCGACGTCTTGGGCGACGCCGGCGGGGGCGAAGTACTCTTTCGGTAGCAACGGATTGCGCGTCAAGAAGGCGTGATTCATCGGCCCGCGATTCACCGGCTTGCCAAGCTTTTGCTTCACCGTCCGTTGCAGCTGCCGCATGCCGACCAAGCTCTGCGACGTCGCTTCGCCCGATTCGAGCTTCAGCGATTCCGGCTCCAGCGTCTTCACGCGGTCGAGCAGCGCCTGCGCGGCGGGGTCTTCAATCGTGTGGAATTCGCCCACCAGCACGGCATGCTCCAGCACTTCTTTCCCACGCTGGTAGCGCCGCTTGATCGGGGCGCCGTAGTTGTCGATTCCCAGGCCAGTCCGTTCGTCTTCCAGCTTGAACGTCATGGCATAGTAGTAGGCAGGCAGATTGAACTTCGAGCGCAGTTCGTTCACCAACTCGCGGGCTTCCGTTTCGCCCCCTTCGCCATTGAACGACATCGCCATCACCAACCAAGGACCGTTCTGCTCGGTCAGCGTGTAATCGCCGTTCGCTTCGAACGCGACCTTCTTCTGCGGCATCACTTGCCGCCAAAACGGCTCGGCGGCTGGGCTCGTCGTGGGAATTCCAGCCACCATCGCCGTGGCGACGGCCAGCGACGAACAACGGCGAACAAATGAAGAGCGGAGGGCCTGCGAAAATGCTGAGGTCATGGTCGGTTCCGCGATCGGGGAGCACGGTGGAACGGGAGTCGCCGGGCGAACCGGCAAAAAGTAGCGCGGGAAAAGTATCAAACCGCGCCGCGCCCGCCCAGGGCGGATTACGCCCCGCTAGCACGGGCGAAGAGGTCGCGCCGGTCGCAATGGCCCAGGAAAATCGGGCCGCTGCTGAATTCGGCCCAATTTGGGCAAGATAGCCCGGCCCCTGGCGAATGCCCGGCATCTACCCGCTATAGTGGTAATGACGCCGGGAAGCGGCCTGAGTAGGCGGTTGAATTTCGCGGCGTCACCGAAATCACGAGAGACTCAGAACGGGGATACCAGCAATGCGTGAATTCTTGCTCGGGATGTGGTTGGCCATCGCACTCGTCGTCGCCGGACCGGCGACTCGCTCCTTCGCCGCCGACAAACCGGCGTCCGACGACAAAGCCGCAACGGCGGAAAAGAAAGCCGACGAAAAGGAAACAGAAAAGGACGCCGACAGGAAAGCCGACAAGAAGTCGGAGGCCAAGGCCGACGCCGACAAAAAGGCTGACGACGCCGACGAGAAGGGAGCCAAGGAAGAAGCCAAAACCGAATCCAAGCGCATCAAAGCCAAGAAAGCCGAAGCCGCCCGCGCCGCCGATAAGGCCAAGGCCGAAGAACAAGCCAAGAAAGACAAAGAAGCCGCCGACAAAGTTGCAGCCGAAAAGGCCACCAAGAAAAAAGTCCGCATCGCCTACATCATCATCGACGGCGCCCTCCCTGAATCCCCCGGCGAGATGTCGCTCTTCGGCGACCTCGGCGTCGACCTCCGCAAGACGATGGCCCGCATCGAGAAGGCCGGCGACGATGAAGCGATCGCCGGCGTCATTCTCCAAATCGACTCCGCCCCCGGCCGCGGTAAGCTGAACGAACTCCGCGACTCAATCAATCGCGTCCAGTCAAAGGGCAAGAAGGTTTACGCCCTCCTCGAATCGGCCATGGGCCCGCAGTATCAACTCGCCTCGGCCTGCGATGAAATCATCATCCCCGAGTCGGGCGAAGTTCTCCTCCCCGGCGTCCGCGCCGAGTTCTCGTTCTACAAAGACCTGCTCGGCAAGGTCGGCGTCGAGGCCGACATGCTCCATGTCGGCGACTTCAAAGGCGCCGCCGAACCCTACACCCGCGACAGCCTGAGCGAGCCGGTTCGCAAGAACATGACCGCGCTCATCGACGACGTTTACGATGAAATGCTCACCACGATCGCCTCCGACCGCGATTTGAAGGTCGAAGAGGTGCGCCTCATCGTCGACCAAGGCCTCCTCATGGCCAACGAAGCCAAGGAAGCCGGCCTCGTCGATCGCATCGCCTACCCCGACCAGTTCCGCGATTCGCTCCAAAAGGAATACAAAGCCGACAAGCTCGTCTACGTCGAGAACTACGCCAAGCAAAAGGTCGACGCCGACTTCAGCGGCCCGATGGGCATGATGAAGCTCTTCCAGTCGATGATGGGCGAAGGCAAGGGAGGCAGCGGCGACAGCAACCCGAAGATCGCCATCGTCTACGCCGTCGGCCCGATCATGAGCGGCAAGAGCCAAAGCAGCATCCTCGGCGAAACCACGATGGGCTCGACCACCATCGTCGAAGCCCTCGAAGAAGCCGCCAAGGACGAAACCGTCAAAGCGATCGTCCTCCGCGTCGATAGCCCCGGCGGCTCGGCCCTCGCCAGCGACCTCATCTGGCGGCAAACGCAAGCGATCGACAAGCCGATCGTCGCCAGCATGGGCGACGTCGCCGCCAGCGGCGGTTACTACATCTCGATGGGCGCCGACCGCATCTTCGCCGAACCCGGCACCGTCACCGGCTCGATCGGCGTCGTCGGCGGCAAGCTCGCGATGAAGGGCGTCTACGACAAACTCGGCATCGATACCGAATCGATCTCGCGCGGCGAGAACAGCGGCATCTTCTCGACGACCCACAAGTTCTCCGACTCGGAGCGCAAGGTCGTCGAGCGGATGATGAAAGACGTCTACCGTCAGTTCACGACGAAGGCCGCCGAAGGCCGCAAGATGAAGGTCGAGCAACTTGAAAAGCTCGCCGGCGGCCAGGTTTACACCGGCCGCGTCGCCAAACGCCTCGGCCTGATCGACGAAGTCGGCACGCTCCGCGACTCGATCCAATCGGCCAAGCGGCTCGCCGGCCTCGACCCAGACAAGAAGGTCGAAGTCCTCGTGCTGCCGAAGCCCGAGAACCCGTTCGAAGCGATGTTCGGCGGCAACATGGACGCCGAACGCGAAGCCGAAGCCCGCGTCATCGCCGGCCTCACGTCCCTCGCCCCGGAACTCCGCGGCGTTTTGCGTCACGCCGTGCAGCTTCGCCAAGTGATGCGCGAACCGGTGGCGGTGATGATGCCGTATTGGTTCGAGATTAAGTAGCGAACACGCATCGCAAAACCCAACGAAAAATCGGCCGATCGCGGTTGCGATCGGCCGATTTTTTTATGCGCTCGCTCAGTGAGGGTAGCCCCGGTTGCCGCCTCAAGCGGCTATCGGGGCAGCGCAGCTGCAAGAGGCAATAGTCCAACGCTCTCTACCCGAAGCCTCTCGCGGCTAACGCCGCCCAGGTAGGCGAGTACGCCACCCGGGCCACCCTCGGTTCCCCCGCGCGTCGTTACAATTTGTACACACCCCAGTGCCATCGATCGCCAACGCTTGAGCCCGCCCAGTTCGCTCGCTAGTCTGTCTGAAATCACCGGACTCGTCTTAGGACTCATCTCATCTCATCTTGCAGCTTGAAGAGGCGAACATGAAACTCGCAGCGGCAGTTTTCCTGGCACTTGGTCTCTGCGCTCACGTTCAAGCCGCGAAGGCGGCGGACGCACCGCAGCCGCTCGCCCTCGCCTCGGTCTTCTCCAACCACATGGTGCTGCAACGCGACGCGCGAACTCCCGTCTGGGGAACCGCGGCGCCGCACGCCAAAGTGGCGGTCTCCGTCGACGGCAAAGCGACTGCCACCGCCACCGCCGACGCCGACGGCAAATGGAAGCTGGCCCTCACCCCGCACCCCGCCGGCGGGCCCGTAAGCGTCCAAGTAAAATCGGGCGACGAATCGGTCACGCTCGCCGACGTGCTGTTCGGCGACGTTTGGATTGCCGGCGGCCAATCGAACATGGAATGGACCGTCAAAGACTCCGACGGCGCTGATGCAGCGCTCGCCGCCGCGGCCAACCCGATGATTCGCGCCATCGACGTCCCCAATCGCCCCATGGACGAACCGCAAGCATCCTTCGAAACGCAAGGCTGGCAGGTCGCAGCCCCTAAAACGATCGCCTCGTGGCCCGCCGTCGCTTACTACTTCGCCCGCGACTTGCAGCAGGAGCTGGGCGTGCCGATCGGTATCCTCTCGTGCAACCAGGGCGGCACCCCCATGGAAGCCTGGACCAGCCGCGAGGCGCTCGCCGCCGTCCCCACGTTCGCCGACGATTACGACCAGGCGCAGGAACTGCTTAAGAGCAACGCCAAAGACGCTGAGGGACGCCCCCGCATGTACTCGCACCACGTCCCCACCGTCCTCTTCAACGGTATGCTGTCGCCGATCATTCCCTACGCCGTCAAAGGCGTCGTCTGGTATCAGGGCGAAGACAACTCCGGCCGCCCCGCCGAGTACCACGAGCTCTCCAAAACGATGATCGCCGACTGGCGGGCGCGGTTCAGCCAAGGCGACTTTCCCTTTCTCTTCGTCCAGTTGGCCGCATTCGAACCGGGCGGCGAGACCTGGCCGCTCCTGCGGGAAGCCCAGACCGAGACGCTCGACGTCCCCCGCACCGGCATGGCGATCGCCATCGACGTCGGCGATCGGCACGACGTCCACCCGCGCAACAAGGCCGAAGTCGGCCGGCGGCTGGCCCTCGTCGCCCGACATGTCGCGTACAACGACGACCAGATCGAGTATTCCGGACCGACGTATCGCGATCTGCAAGCGGAGGGCGACAAACTGCGCGTCTCGTTCGACCACGCCGCCGGCCTCCGGTCCGAGGGCAGCGAACTCAAGGGTTTCGAAATCGCCGGCGCCGACGGCCGCTACGTCCCCGCCACGGCAACCATCGACGGCGACGCCGTCATCCTCTCCGCCGCCGGCGTCACCGAACCAAAGTCGGCCCGCTACGCCTGGGCCGCCTACCCCGAAGCAACGCTAAAAAACGCCGCGGGCCTCCCGGCCGCCCCGTTCCGGTCCAAGAAGTGACCCGAGCCCAAACCAATAAAAGCCACCGGCTCCGCCGGTGGACGAAGCACGATCACTCCCGCCACTCAGCGGGTTCCCCGGCGTTCTCAACGGGTAGCCCCGGTTGCCGCCCCAAGCGGCTACCGGGGCAGCGCAGCTGCAAGAGGCAACTCGGAGAATCTTCCAATTCCCGACGGTGCAAGCCTCCCACGGCTTCGCCGCGCAGGTAGGCGAGTATGCCAACCTTAAGCCGCTTGCAAATGTTTCAGACTGGAACTGTGGCAAACGCAACAAGCCCTGCGGAGCCATGAGGTTCCACTGGGCTTGAATGCTCTAACGAATCGAATTTGGTGAGTTGAGGACGCTACAAGTCTAATTTTTCCCCAAGACTTTCAGCACGAAGTCAAAAGTCAAATGCAATATTTCCTTAACTGTTGCCAGATCTAATGGTGAACAGCAAGAAAGAAATGCTATTACGGCCGCACCTATCGTTGTCGGAATTACTCCTCGCCTTACGAGGCTTAATAATGTTCCGACGAAGTTTAGGCACTTAGAAAGAAGTCTTGTAGCGTTCTCTTGTCTGTTAATCGCGTCAGCAATGACAGCCTGACTTTGCGAACTTTCTACATGTAAGACTAGGCAGCCAAACGAGAAAGCAAGCAGAAATGCGAATGCGATGCAGCAAGTCCAGGACATGCAGAACCCCGCGAGAGAAGAAACACTGCTCTTGAGTGTTTCAGTCTCCGCATTCTGCACTAATTGGCCGGACATTCAAGGGCTTCTACTGCTTCTGCGACGATCTCACGAGTGAAAAATCTCTCGTGAATCACATTTGGGTCTAGTGGCTTAGGGGCAGATTGCTCAACACTCTTCAGTAAAGTGTCTAGGTCTTGCCGAAATTCCGGCTTAGCTAAATTCAGTACAAGGATTTCTCTTGCGACCGGTCCGGTTTTTTCGACTGACTCGAATACCTCTTGCTCAGCGTTTATGCGCAGCACTCTCTCGGCTAGAAAAGCACCCCAGATTGCAAGAAACAATAAACAACTACTCAAGCATACTAGAGCAAGTGACCCCAATAAGATGAATGCAGCAACAGCACGAGAATGATCATCTAGTGAAGGGTTCACCCACACGTATGTCAATGTGACTGCAAACGACAGAATGCCGAACAATAGGACAGCCCCAAGTCTGAGAAGTCGAGAATCAAGGTTTTTGTTGAATGTAAACATTTCAGTTAACTTCAGGAGTAAATTCGCCCTATGAAGTGATCGCTTAGCAAGTACGTGGCTCATGGGTCTCTCCCAAGTCTTTCTCTCAAAAGCATCGTTCCATATCGCTTTAGTGATCGTACGCTCGCTTCGGATATGCCCAATTCGGCTGCTGTGTCGCTTGTGCACTGCCCTTTAAGAAATCCCTTCATGACTTCTCTTTGCCGACGGGGGAGTGATTCAATAGCGTCTATAAGATCATTCGATATGTCATGTTCTAGGGCCGTATCGTCAAATGTAAGTATTGGCTTTGCGACATCAAGCTTATGACGTCCTGCAGTTCTTAGTTTGCGGACGCGATCAATGCAGCGATTTGTGAATACCGCAGAACTCCAGCGATACAAATCGTAGGGATTGGCAAGCGCCTCCGAAGGGGTTGTACGCACTCGTTGTAAAAAAGCGGTTGCCACGTCTTGCACTAGATCTTCAATATCGTGGTCCTGCAGTCCGAATTTATTTCTTCCAATTCTTAAAAGCATTTGAGTTACCTCATGCCAAAAGCTTTCGAATAAGCGCACGTCCTCTGTGTCGTTGTTTCTGAGCATTGGATTTGAGGTGCTCTGTATATAAGAACGTTCACCGAGGACAAATGTGCAGAGTATTTAGTGAAATATTGCGTAGATAATGTTGTCGTGGTGGTCGTAAAGCGTATTTGTGAAAGTACTTAAGTTGTATTTGGGGGCGGGGTTTCTGGGGAAATAACGAGAGTAGCAATATTGGCAGCTACCCTCGCAACATGAGCAGATTCGGCAAACGACACAAGTGCATTGATGTTATGGAAATAAAACGCGGGTTTCGCCCCAGTAACCAGAGGCGAACGTCTCTCCCCGGCAACTTTGCCGCCCAGGCAAGCCAATCCGCCCCCTCATCCCCCCCTCACACCGGTCCGCTTATTCCGGTTGTACCGCTTAACCCGTCCCGCTAGTTTTCCCGCAGAAGATGCCTAAAACCGTACGATCTACGGAATGGACACGACGTCCACTCGTAAGTCACGGAGGGCGGTATCATGCGGAAGCTTTTTAGTTTGGCCTTTTTAAACGCGGCGCTCATTGGTTCGACCGGGGCGGCCTACGCGGAAGAAACCAGCGTCGCGAATTTCCTCGACGGCGAAGTCAAAAGCGAAGCCAGCCTCTCCGAGGCCTGCTTCAACGAGAAGGGCGGCTACGAGCTCTGTAGCTACAGCGACTCGTGCGAACCCTGCAACGACTGCAGCAGTCCCTGCATCGGGAACTGGCTCGATAATACCGTGGTCTTTGCCGGCGCCGACGTCTACAAGTCGATCGGCGATCGCATCACGAACATCAACGGCGGCACCGGCGCCCTCACCAGCAGCTTCGGCGGCGTCACCGGCTTCAACACCGGCTTTGCCCTTGGC
The DNA here is from genome assembly GCF_965279485.1 of Lacipirellula sp. Classification (NCBI taxonomy): domain Bacteria; kingdom Pseudomonadati; phylum Planctomycetota; class Planctomycetia; order Pirellulales; family Lacipirellulaceae; genus Lacipirellula; species Lacipirellula sp. Next base: position 1,639,432 of record NZ_CBDIIC010000001.1, on the reverse strand, counting down.
GATTCCGAGCTCCGCGGACAAGTCGGCGGCAGCTACGGCGTCTACGATCCTCGCGGCCGCTTGGCCGTCGTTCCCGAATCGACCGACGTCGAAACACAGGGATTCGTCACCGCCGGCGTGTACAAACGGGGCGACATGCTCCACAACACCGACCGCATTAGCTACGGCGCCGTCGTCGACTCGTTCATGGCCGACAACTGGGGCGTCAACGCGAACACCGTCCAGATGGGCCAGCTCCGCGGCATCGCGGGCTACGCCCTGAGCGAACGGTTTGAAGTCGGCGGCTTCGGCACGGTCCACCTGTGGCACGACCAAGCCGCCGTCACCGTCGCCGGCGCTCCCAGCGTCCGCCGCGAAGTTCGCGCGGCGAACCAAGCAAACGCTTACCTCCGCGGCAACACGGCCTCCGGCGGTTCGCTGATGGGTTACGTCGGCGCCTTCGACCGGGCCGACATCCAGTCGTGGCAATTCGGCTTCACCGGCGAAGCCCCGCTGAGCCGCTGGTTCTCGCTCTACGGCAACGCCAACTACGCCGTCCCCGGCGCCAGCGCCGGCCCCCGTGGCTCGGGCGAAGAACAGTTCGCCGCGCAGTTCGGCGTCGCCTATTACTTCGGCGGCAAGGCAGCCAGCCCGACCGTTACCGGCCAAAAGGGTCTGCCGCTGCTCGACGTCGCGAACAACGGCTCGTTCTTGGTCACCGACTGATCGGCTTAGTTTAGGACTGATCCGCACAGGATAGATTCACGAAGCACGCCCCCGGTCGCCGCCAAACGCGGCGACCGGGGCAGCGTCGTTGGACGACGAATTAAAACAAACTTGTCCCTATAGTGCCGAGCGCCCATCGCTCAATCCTTTTCGTACCCCTTCGCTACCGCAGCGAGCCGGGTCGTCCCGACCCCGGCGCATCTCAAGGGTGGCCAAAACTGCCGTCTCCCCGCGCAGCGCATTTTCCGTTAGGTTAAAGAGCATCAAGCTTGCGCGTGGGAGCCGACTCGGCCTAACTCCTAGTTGCCATGCACAACCATCGCGCCGCGGCGCCACAGCCCGCGCGACGACCGGAGCGTCCCGTCCAAAAATGCGACTAACAACGCAAGAAAGATGCGAGAAAGAATTCTGTCACTACAGAATCCGCACCTAACAACCGCCCCGGCAACAACTTAGAATTCTGTCGCCGAAAACGCGTCTCGCGACAAAATTCAAGCGACAGAGAAACCGACGGAAGCAGCCGAGCAAGCCAGCCGAACCAGCAGCACCCACTCAACTAAGAGGGCCGCTCAAGCAACAAAATCCGCCGGCGCGCAGAAAGAGAAAAAGCGCCCCCGGCAGGAATCGAACCTGCGACCAACGGTTTAGGAAACCGCTGCTCTATCCCCTGAGCTACGAGGGCTTAAGTTGTTTCACTGAAAGGATTTGCGTCGATCCTCTTGCGGACTAATTTCGCACCATGACTCCATCTCTTTGACACCAACTCCCGGCAGTGCTAGCATCTTCCGCACTCCGTGGCCTCTTCTGCGACTGCCTCGCATAGCCACGTTTCCCCTACACTTAGCGGCGGAGGGAGCGATAGATGAAGGCCAATTCTAGCAGTTCGCCAAGGACTCGTAAGGTTCGCAGTCGATCGACTACCGGCCTGCAGTCGGCCAAGCCATTCGCTGATTTCCCGCTGTTCGTCCATGCTTCCGGACGTTGGGCCAAGAAGATAACGGTCAACGGACGAGCCAAGCTCTACTACTTCGGCAGGGTGGCCGACGGCTGGGAGCCAGCCCTGCAGCGTTACGACGCCGAGAAGGTCGACATCGCCGCCGGCCGCACTCCCGTCTCTGACACCAAATCAGATGGTGTCACGCTACTCGACCTCTCTGACAAGTTCATGGGCTGGAACGAGAGCAGGGCGGAGCGAGGCGACATCTCATGGCGCTCGTTCCACGATTACCACGACACGCTGTCGTTGCTGCTGGGCAGGGTAGGGCGTCTCGTGCTAGTCGAGAGGCTTGCGCCTGAAGACTTCGATGCATTCGAGACGGCATTGAGTAAGCGCTTCGGCGCGGTAGCCCGCATGAATCACATCATCCGCGTGCGGGCATTCTTCAACTTCGCAACCAACGAACGACTAATTAAGCAGCCAGTTCACTTCGGCATGCGGCTGGCCTTGCCCACCAGAAAAGCTCGCAGACTTGAGAGAGCCGAAAAGGTCGAGAAAATGTTCAGTGCCGCTGAGATTAGGCGGATACTGCGCTACAGGATCGGACATCAATTGGCCGACCCTGTGCAGCTGCGAGCAATGGTGTTGCTCGCTATCAATGCCGGACTCGGAAACGACGACTGTGGTCGACTGAAGAAGTCATCCTTAGATCTGCAAGGTGGGTGGTGCTCGACTCCTAGAAACAAGACCGGTACGATCCGTCGCGCCAAATTGTGGCCAGAGACGGTTGCCGCTCTCAAGGTGGCCATCAGCAAGCGTCCAACGCCAAACGAAGTAGCTGACGAAGGCTTGGTATTTATCACTAAGTACGGCGGCCGCTGGAGCAAAGAGCAGACGCAGGAAAAGAAATCGACCGACAACCCAGTTGCGAAGCAGTTCGCGAAGATCCGGCAGGCAGTTGGTGTGGGCGGCGGCGGACGAGGCTTCTACTCGCTGCGCCACACGTTCTTCACCATCGGGTCGGACACGGGAGATCAAGTCGCAGCGTCGTTCATCATGGGGCATGCCGATGAGAGCATGGCGGCCAACTACAGACATGGAATCCGCGACGCTCGCCTCATCGCAGTCTCGAACGCCGTAAGGCGGTGGCTCTTCAGACGAGATTCAGAGGCCCTCTGGCGGCCCCTGAGCGTTCAGAAGTAGCTCTTGTGCTTCGGCGTGCTGTGTCCACTTCGACGCGGAGACTGAGCAGACTGGGGGCTCACGCGCCGCCTCTCTTCAAACGCCTCGATTGCTTCGCGAGCAATGAACAGCCTGGGTCTCTTGGCACCTACGGCGCGATAGTCGATTGCCGCAAGCTCGCCTGCTTCAATCCAGCCCATCGCTACGCGCTTTGAAATTCCGCGCTCTCGGCAGAAGTCTGGCAAGCTGATTCGAGTTTGGCTGGCTGCTTTCACGCCGGTGAGTAAACCATACTCACGCCGTCCGCGGGTAGGCGCGAGCCCCACGACGCATTCCGCAAATTTGCGGAGTCAGGCATCGCGGGAAATGACGAGGGTTAGATATCCCCGCCAGTTGCCATCACGGGCCGAGAAGGCAGCCGCCGTCTTGACTGGTGAGCGCACCGCGACGATCGCAGAGTTACGCGGGAAGCAAGGATGAGGCCCGTGAAGCGGGCGGCGGATCCGTGACCTGCTGAAGTCGGCGGCAAGCTGAGTCTGCGTCACTCAGAACCAAGGGCCCCGATCGCACGCTACGCACGGGCAACGTGGTCCGAGTGTCGGCGTCACCGGCCAATCGACCGCTGTCTACCCACTCCGCAAATTTGCGGAGTCGGACGGCGAGAGGGGTTGGCTAATCTTGCTGGATCCGATCACCCAAGCGACATCCGTTCTCTTCAAGCGTGCCACCAACCACCCCGCTGAGTGGCTCTCAATAGATTGCGGAGTGTTGCGCATGGAAATGGAAGTGCACCCGCAATCACACGTAGCGTCTGTCAACGCGCCGTCTGCGAAAGCTTGGCCGGTTGATGTCACGCGGGTGAGTTGAACTCAACCCGTCGGACTTCCGGTCTCAGCGGTGATGATTCCGCAAATTTGCGGAATGGTAGGGAGCAAGTTCGGAGATTCCGACGCTATCGCGAGCGTCTCGCTGCGCCGCCAAGACGGGGGCCACTCTCCCAAAAGATAGGGAGCGGCGGTCGAATGTGCAGTTGATGGCCATCCATGCGACTGAGACGCATGTGGCGCATCGCTGGTTCGCATCAGCCGACAGAAAACCTGCACTTATGCCGAACTAGTTCCATGCGGGGAGCCCATACTCGACAATGTCGCGTGCAAGGGCTACGAGTTTGTTCCCTTGCCTCTTAGCCAGCGATTTAAACGCTTCTCGTTGCCCTTCGCTGGGCATGGCCAGCCGGGGGTTCTCGTGATCGATTAGTAAGTTAAGCGGGGAGACTGTGATAAGAGTGGGTATCGAGGCAAGATACATACTCCGCTAAATCGCCGTCAATTAGATTTTGGACCTAAATTGACGTTAGCGCCCCCGTCAGCCCCCAGACTCCCGGCCGGGGTAGGCTCGCCGAAAGTTGATGGCGGCTATCTCGTCGCAGGCCGTGAGAAGTGCCCGGCCGATCTGAACCGCCTCCAGGCGCGTCCGGCGTAGTTCCTCGCTGCAGCCGGCGCTCGGGTGAGCCGCTAGCCGCTGCTTCAGCCCCTCCAGCTGCGCCTCACAGGCGAACATCTGCGAGCGCAGACGCATGGCGCGGACAATTGAATCGGTCAGCGCGAAAGATTCAGCCACTTCTTGGGGCGACATTTCGGCATTCTAGCCGGTGCGCGGGGAATGCAATCCGGCATCAACAACTAATCACTGACCACCCGCTCCAGCATCTCGGCAGCGACCCTAATAATCATCTTGCGGCCCTCGACCTGTGCGACAACCGTTAGCGGCAGCAGCATGCTTTGCCGCCGTGCGTTGACCGTTCCGACCGCGTCGTGGGCAGCGGTAGGGTCCGAGATGACGCCTTCTATTCCGCCGAAGTCCCCCGACTTAATCCGCACTCGATCGCCAACCGCGAAGATGGTGTAGCCCATTGCGATACCAGTCGTGGGGTTTATTACAAAACCGACAGGAAAAAGGTTACGCGATCGTCTGTGGAAATCCTATTTGATATCGCGCAGGGCCTAATAAATATTCTGCGTTGATGCGCGAGCGTTTACGCAGACATCGCCACGGTCCGCCACGCCGGCGTGGTCTGCCGCATGAATCCAGAGGGATGGCAGACGCCACGAAGGCTACGCCAGCCGAGAGACATAGATTCCCGCCGCTATCTTTAAATGGCCGAAACGAGCGAAAAGCGACAGGCTAGGTGAGGAGAATCCCGCAGCGGTGGGGCCGCACACTTAATCACACACTACCAAATTATGGGCGATTTAGCGACTAAGGGGCGCCTTCCCTACAACGCCATCGGCGTTTTGGATGGCGATAAGGAGGATCAAAGCCACGGATGTATCGTCCTCCCAGGCAGTGAGGCTCCGGAAAGGATGGTCTTCGGAGAATTAAAAGCGAATGGTTGGGCGCAACTCTTGGATCGCTTCGGAATCGGTGCCGGATCTCTCTACCAATTTCTAGACGATGCTATTCGCGCCCCTGACCATCACAAATGGACCGAGCTTGTGGGTGATCGCATCCTCAAAAGCAAGCAGAGCGTATGGGAGATTCTTGCGAATCAGTGGGCACGTACCTGCGTCAGGCCAGATGATGCAAAGAGAGTGACTGACGAGATTAAGGCGGCTGTAGCGCGAGCTTCTGAACGACCAAAAAGGCAGTCAATCGAAGTGACGGAAGCTGTTGATGTCGCAGCAGCACATAAAGAAGAAGTGACGTCGCCGGCGGAGCTGTCAGATGCAGAGCGTCCCGAGCGACACATTTATCAAGATTTATTCGGAAACGACCCCTAGTCCCCAGACTCACGGCCGGGGGCAGGGGCGATCTGGTCCGGCTACTACTTGCGGAGTACCTTGACGACGGCGTAGATAGCCGAGAGCCAGAAAGCGGCAATGATGCTGACGATAATGACTTCCATCAGCCCAAGACCAAACAGCGCGACAACGATGAGCTTCTCCATGCTCCGCATTCTAACCGCCGGCGCGGGAATACAATCCTGCCGCCTAGGACCCTTCAATGCCGGACCAGCCAAACTTCCTGCGCGGACCGACCTGGGTTGAGTGGATCGTTATCGCTGGGGTTGCACTGGTGACCTACCTCGCGTTCTTCGATCCGCAATTCTTTGAGTAATTGCCCTGCCTTTGAGGAGCTCCGCACTTACGTACCCTACACCCCCGGCTGAGGTATGTAGAATGTGGCGATGAGAGAACTCGCTTACTGGTCGATCGGCCTGCCAATCGTCGCATCCGCGCTCCCTTTGATTAGGCCCACACCGGGGTTCATTGAACTTGCCTTGCTGGCGTGAGCTATCTGGATTGTCTTGCGAGTACGTCGGGGCCGGAGATCGCGTACCGGACGGGCGTTTGTCCTCGGTGGGGGAATCGTGTTCGCACTGACCATCATGGCCACGCTCGCGGACGCCATGTCTCCCATTGGCTCTCGGAGCATCTGGCCGATCGTCTGACTAGTTACTGGCGCGTCCGCGATGCTAATTGGCGTCCTCTTCGTTGTCCCGCCGAGTAAGTAGTTAACCATTCGTTGAGGAAGAGTTATCACTCCGCCGCCGAGGCCACTAATCGCGCTCTTCGCAATGCCCAGAATGTAACTTAATGACAGAGCGTCTTCTTGGACGACTCAGCGCCTACGGCACTCGGGCGCGCTCAAGGGTCCTCTACTCTTATCACCACGTGATCGGGCACTCAATGTGGTCGACAGGTTGACGGCCTAGGTAGTCGCACACCTACGAAGTCACTGGCCCAGTGCCGCTGTCATTCCGCAAATTTGCGGAATTGGACACAGGGCGACGCGGGACAGGCCTATCTGGTCGGATAATGGGACTTCCGTAATGGAATGACCCGCTATACGCACCTCAGCGCCAACAAAGGGCAGCTACTCCCTCCTCTACCTCGGCGCCGTCGCGCCGAAATCGCCATTTTCCTCTGTTGAACGGCGACGCCTTCCTTCTTCGGCGTTTCCACCACTGCCCGACGCGCAGGTGTGCGAGCTAGGCTGCGCCCCGTGGCACTTTTTCCACTACCGCAGCTACCCCTGCGAGAGTGTCCATCCGTACACTTACGCATGGAAGCCTACCTAGGAATCCGCATTTAAGGAACAACGCATGAAGACAGCAACGCGAATTGCTCCATTACTTGTCAGCAGATCAGAAGCGAGAGTGCTACTTGGATGCTCCCGCAACTTCTTAACGAAGCTTGAAAACCGAGGCCAGCTGACTCCGGTCGTGCTGGGAACACGATGCCGTGCTGCTCGTTACCGAATGAGTGAACTTGAGCAGCTGATCGAGAATGCGACGCGCAAGACACCCATCGCTGTTAATCACTAAAAACAAGAACGGCGCCGACCCGAGCGAATAGGTCGACGCCGTTCCCTTGTTCCGTCCCCCGCTGGCAGGCGGGTTCCACTAACACCAACAGAATTATGACGGCTACTAAGGCTACCGGGAAGAGGGCTAAAGCTCTAAAGGTCTCCAATTTTAAGGAGTCGCGAGGTGGGGGACGGAGATATCTGAGGCCAAGCGAAATTGCAGAACAACTCCGCGCTGCAATCGGCGATGGACCTTACCGACTGGACAGCCAACTCTTTTTTGATGATCCGCAGCATGGAGTCTCGTTCTGCACGAAGGTGCCAGAGCTGTTCGGCATCGTGAAAGAGCGGGCGGCGGTCGAATGGTCTCTCGATCCGTCGGCTGCTAGCCATGCGGAAATTCTGGCGGAACTATTGCGTACCTCCCGTTCGTTTGCTGGCGTCGAATCCGACTATCCCCACTTTCCGCCACTTGCCAACACCTACTACTCACACGCGGCGCGTGACCTTCCTGAATCGGGGAACGGAGCGTTTGACGCGCTTCTCGACCACTTTCGCTACGAGGAGCCAGCAGACCGTGGTTTCACTGCGGCATCATTCATGTCCCCTGCGGTCGGCCTTCGTGGCGGCAAGCGTCCCGGGGTTTGCGTCACTTCGATAGATGGATGTGGTAGCGGGAAATCGACTCTCTGCGGGTGTATAGGGCTGCTCTACGGTGGCGACTTGCGCTTCGAAGAGAATGTGCCAAGCGCTGCTGAGTTGTCGAAGCGGATCCTCTCCGTCGAGGGCATGAAGCTACGAGTTGTTCATCTCGACAACATTAACGCGCAGAATCTCGCGAGTCCCGTCGTTGAGACGTGCATCACTTCTGAAGTTATCTCTGGCAAGAAGCTGTACGTCGGTGAGGGGCGTCGCCCAAATACGTTGACGTTTCTGATCAACGGCAACGATCTGACATTGTCGAGCGACATGGCGCAACGCTGTTTGCAGATTCGACTACGAAAGGGCGAGTTCATTCCGGGCTGGGACGCGCCAGCCTTTATAGATTCGAACCGGAAGGCCATTCTCGCCGACATCCGAAATATCTTGTTGAAGCCACCGGCCAAGATTCGCCGCCATTCTCGATGGGCTGCCTGGGAGAGCGAAGTTATTGCCCGATTAGACGATCCCGAATATCTACTGCGAGTGATGGCTGAACGCCAACTCGCCTGCAACGGTGACGCTGAAAACGCCGCGATTGTTGCCGAGTACTTTGCTGATCAGCTGCAGCGGCTCGGATTCGACCCATGTTTGTCGCGGGTTCGCATACCGAATGACATCGCCCGCGACTGGTACTGCCAAGCACTCAGACTCAATCCTCTGCCGAGTCCAGTTGTCGCCGGAAGATCTCTCAAGAAGGCCATTCGAGACGGAATAGCGCAGCTTGGCGACGCTCCGGGACATGGCGCTAGCCGAGCGCTCCTTTGGGCCGGCACTGATTCCGACTCAAAAACGCCCACTGCCGATATCCCACACAGGACAGATGGACAGATCTCGGACAGATGATCGGACAGATCGTGTTTTCCAACTCACTCGGCGAAAGCAGGCCTTTCATACTCTTTTGGACAGATGGACAGATAAAAATGGAGAAAAATAAACGTGGGGGCCTTATGGAGGAAAGGTTTACAAATCATCTGCCCCATCTGTCCATCTGTCCTGAAACGGTCAACGCCCCACTGAGCATCGAGTATCGAAAAATCATTGGACCACCCTCGAAGACGCATTCCTCAGTGCCAGAAGCACCAGCACATCGACCACGCCGATCGGCTTGCAAGCCTGAAGCCCCCATCGAGTTCCGCCGCCTGAAGCGTCACTCCGCTATCACGCAAGATGTCGTCTCTGCATTCGAGAGCGGAGAGTACTCGGATTGGCCATCTGCGCTTGCGGCACTGGTGTTCGCGCTCGCTGCCGAAGTCGACCGTTTACAGCGCCTTTCAAATCAAGCACTCGACTCTTAGGAGCAAGACAATGAATATCGTGGGTAACAATCAACTTGAAATTCAAGATCAGCAGCGCCTGGACGAGTGCGAGCAGGTCATTGAGAGGGGGCTGAGCACGTTCGTCGAGGTCGGGTCCGCGTTGAAGGAAATTCGGGGAGGCCGCTTGTACTCAGCCACACATTCGAGTTTTGAGTCGTATTGCAGAGATCGCTGGGCAATCTCGAAGCCTTACGCGACGCAGCTGATCTCTGCCGCACAAACGCGTGCAGTCATTGAGGCGGTTGCAGTTGCAACCACACTGCCGACAACTGAATCACAGGCCAGGCCACTATCCGCAGTGCCACTAGAGAAACGCGCGGCACTGTGGCAACAGGCTGTCGACACCGCACCGCGAGACGAGCTCGGCACTCCGATCGTCACTGCCGGGCATGTGAAGCGTACTGTCGACGCCTGCCGCAAAGGCCGGATCAGTGACGGAACCTCGTTCAATGTCGAGGAGATCGAAGCGGCCGACGTACCTCCGCCTCCGAAGCTGAAGAATGGCGCGCCGCTAGTTCCCACGAAGGACCGCAAAGAGGCGGTTGCAGCATTGGACCGTGTCTCTCGGTTTCTTGAGCGCGCGGGGTGCTACGAACAATTCTTGCGACCATTGAGTGCGATTAGAGAGGCCATTGCTACGACTCGCGGCGAGGCGTCAGCTTAATGACGTCGAGTGGCCCGCGCTTCCCACGCCTGCGGGAGTGCTCAAGGCCGCGCACGTCGATCCCGAGGAGGGAACGCCGAGAGCAACTGCCACCGAAGCACGATGGCCTTCCACGATGCCTGAAGCTAGTTGGAAGCGTGGGTGATTAGGGGGCAAAACGACGCAGAGATCGCCACGCCAACTAGATAACATCCATGAAAGCGCGAAGGGGGAGATCCCGGTTCCGATTCCTACCTAGCGTGGGTCCCCCTAGGGGTCCCTGAGAGCCTCGATTTCTCACACAAAATGGTCGGATAATGGGTCTTTCTGTAGAGAATAGCCCGGTATACGCACCCCCACCTCCGTCCTAAGGCGTCTGTACAGTAGTTCCAACGCTCAAGCGGATCGGTATCGCAGCGCCATTGGAGCCATCGAGACGGGCCGACAAACGCTTCTGCACGCGGGGGCAGGCCTTGGCGTTAAATCCAGCCTCACGACGCTTCGCAGCACATCAGCAGAACCACTACTGCTCCCAAGCAGCCGCCGTTTCGACGCCGATAACCACGTGCCGGGCGTGACCGTTTGGTCCAAGGGAGCGAGCGGCGACGAGTGGCGAGACGCCGAAACTATCGCCAAGTGCCTTCGAGCTTAGAGCAGTACCGCTGGGCATCCATCGCGTCGCCTAGCAAACGTCGGCTTCAACTTAGTCGCATCTAACCTCGGTAGGGCGAGCAGCCGAACACCACGAGAGTGCAGCGCAATGGCGACTCCGCAAATTTGCGGAATTGGGCGACGGTTGAGATGGATGAGACAGCAGAAGGAGGGAATGACCCAAGTGAGTGAATCGCAACCACCACGGGGAGCATGGGACTCGGCGCCGCTCGTCGTGATTCCGGTCTACGTCGCGAGATGCCCGCATTGCTCTTCAGAGAAGTACAAACCCATTCGCGGCACGAAGAGCAGTGATGGCAGCCGGACCAGTCGGCGCGAGTGTTCATGCTGCGGACAGCGGTTCGTTGTGATTTCCGAGCGAGTCTAAGACTTTGCCAGAGCTTGGCAAATCGAACTGGACACGCCGATAGCATTAGCTTGGAGGAAAAACACCTTTGAGCAATTCAATCATCAGCATCGGGCAAGCCGCTCAGCTACTGCAGGCCATGCCGTCACGGATCAGCGCCGCGGCGGTCGAGCTTTGCATCGAACCGGCTATGCGGATCAACTGCATCGACCATTTCGCTGAGGCCGACCTTGAGCGGATTGCCGAGCATCTTCGCCTCGAAGTAGTCCACGAAGCCGACAGCCCGCAAGAGGAAGCCTAGCCCATGGCGCGAAAACCCATGTTTGGCCCGAACGGTAAACCCATGATTGGGCCGAATGGCAAGCCACTCATCTGTGAGCCGGGGAGTCGGTGCTGCGGAGGAGATACACCAGGCGATTGCACGACACCCCCTGGGCAATCGATTGGGTCGTGCGACGACTTAGTAGGCGTGCATAGCATTCTCGAATGCTTTTTCCGCATGCCATACATCGTTACGGTGACTTTCACTGATTGCGACAATTGCAATTGGTCGGTTCTCAACGGGTCTTACTTTTTCCGGTCTGGCTACGACCAGTCAACTGGAAACGCAGACATGCAGCCGTCGTGCCTTTTGTGGGCAAAACGTACTGAATTGCTCGATTGCAATGCCGGTGCGGGAGATCTGCCGACTGGTGACGGCTGGGAGTGCTGCCCAACCGCTGGCGCTAGCTGCTACTACGACTCGGAGACGGGAGAGTACTATTTGCAGGCCAGCCTAGGCGCGAGCAGCGTCAACGATGCAGACGAGTACGCCTGTTACGTCGTACGCAGCTTACCAATTCCGATGCCAACGACGATTGAGTCGGGCATAACATTCGTTTTTCCGGCTGGCGCGTGCGAAGGAATTGACGATTCCGATCCCTGCTCAATGTGCAACAATTTCGTTGGCGGAACTATCGAGTTTCTGGGCGCACCGTGCGACGACACTGCTGGCGATACGTGCGTCAACAACCCCATCGTGCCGAACTTCACGCTAGCGAAAGTGTCAGGCTGCCGCTACGAAGTTTCGAATGTGACGATCGACGGCATCTGCGTTGACGCAGAGACGGAGTGCTACTGGAGCGATGGCGTCGTTGGCTGCGACCGTGGAGGCGCGACGGTAGGATTCGTGGGCTGCGGCGATCACGCGGCTAAAGACCTGACCCTTTGGGTGGTCGACAAGCGTGGGTGCGTCGGCGAGGTCACGCACGAGATCCCCGGATGCTGCAACTGCGACGACGCCGACGGCAGTGCTTGCTCCGACCCAAACATGACCCTGCTCGCGTTCGAGCGAGTAGACGCGGACGGTGAGCCTTGCATCTCCCCCATCCTCTGCGGCGAGCACGTCGAAGGGGGTTTCGACGACTGCGCGGGTGATACTGGCTACTACCGCACCCGCTGGCGAATTGAGGTGGATTTCGACGAGTTCGATAACTGCGGCAACACCTGGGCTATGGAGGCGACATTCTCTCAGCCAGGGAGTACCAGCACGGGCAACGTCTATACGACGAAAGAGTTCTACATCGAGGACGTGCTGGAAGGGTACGCCGCGAATGCCTGCCTCAGCATCCGCTTCTTCGCCGTCACGAGCATAGATCCTTTGTTAGGCTGCGCTGCCAACGCTTTTAATGGAGTGAATGGTGGCTGGTACTGGGCGGCCGGCATCCGCAACAACGACTTCTTCCCAGGCAACTACAACTGGGGCTGTCACACGCCCGCGGCGCCGAACTGCAGGCCAGCGAACGCCGAAGGGTCATCCACGCCCGGCGACGTGTGCTACTACAGCATGAACTGCGTGCCTGGCCAAGGCTTCGGCTACCCCGGAGCAGTGCCATCTTGCGAAATACCCGAGGAGTGCTAAATGGCGGGTGAACCTCCTAAAACGTTCGTCGCAGAGAACGCCCGCGCCTCCGCTGGCGTCGTCCTCTTGGAGCGTCCGGTTCGGTTCGTTGAAGGCAAGATCGTCGACGAAGTGACTTGGGCGCAGGCAGGCAAGCCGGTCACGCTACGGCAGCAACCGCCGGAGCCGTCGCTCGCGCGGAAGGCATTTAACTACGGCAAGGCAATCGTGCATCACTTAGCCGCCGGAAAACCACTGGCGACCGACGAGCAAGTGGCCTCGCGGCACCGCGTGTGCCAGAGCAACCTGTGCGGCCTCTACAAGCCGCTCGCCGAGACGCACGGCGTGTGTTGCCATCCCAGTTGCGGCTGCCCGTCGAAGGCTGTTGGCGTCATGGGCCGGAACAAGCTGAGGCTGGCGGACCAGGAGTGCCCGGCGACCAATCCCGAGACGGGCCAGCGATTTTGGGAGAGGGTTGATTCACCCGCGCCTCCGCCCGCGGTATGATGGGGAAGCCCGCCAACCCATTCCGACGCAGGAGAAAAGTCATGGACAGCTGCTGCAACGAAACCGACCCGTGCCAAGTCTACGATGGCTGCGGACAACCGAGCGGCAATCTTCTCGAGCCAATCACGCCAGCGACCATCCGCGGCGATGGGTTTGTCGCTGACGGCTTCGTTGTTGGCGATCGCTTCACTGGCGTGATTCGTCCTAATGAAGCGGAGTGAGCCCGCCATCTATAAGCAGCGAAGCGATGGACCACAACCGCGAATTACCCGGCGATCAATGCAGCTGCGACTGCGGAGGCTTGGATCTGCACGGCACCGCCTGCAGCGTGGAAATCTCCGAAGTTACCGCCACCTGTGAGTTTGGCCAGTGCGGAGATGGCGAACTAGTGGACGCCGCGGCGGATGTGGCGTTGGCCATTGAAGGAGGCGATGCCTTCGATCAGGTCTTGGCGGCCGTAATGCGATCGTTCGCCGGGGAGCTTCAAGGCGTGACGCGAGTAGTCGTCAGTGAGCAGACGCCCGATGGACCGATCACCTACCTCGACAAGTCAGTTGACGGCGATGCCACCCCGCCGACCATGGCGGAGATCGTGGGGTAGAGTCGCTCACAAAGATTTTCAAATTCCGCAAATTTGCGGAGTCTACTTTCGCTTCGGCCTCTTCGCGCCGACTTCTGGCTCACTGGGGTGGCGGTCAAGGACATCTCTCGACTGAGGTGGCCTCTAGGCGCCCCATCCGCGAAACGGCTGCTTCAACGTATCGGGCGGATCCCGGAGCGTGGACGGCGCCGGCGGTCGAGTTCGACAACGAGGCGGCGGTTGGCGATCGGTGAGCCAGGTCCCAACCGTTGGGACCTGCGGCGAGTAGGGCTTTCGGCCCCGATCTTTGGCAATTCGGTGTAGCCCGTGCCGCGCGAGTAGCGTCCCGGCGCGGGCGTTATTTGCTGAATCGCGGCGAGTTCTCGTTAAATGAAAGTCCCCCCTCACAGCAAGTTTGAGTGCTGCGAGGGGGGATCGACGGTCAAGTATTGTTGTGAGGGCGTTAGACCTCCACCAGTTGAAGCTCTGTAGCTCCGGCGTCGATGTGATCCGTACCGATGCCGTCGTAGTCCACGATGCGATCATTTCCAATTTGATCAAAGGCATAGTCGAACGTGGTCGCGAAGTCGTCGTCGCCGTGGTCGATCGCCAAGCTATCGCTCAAGAGCTGGTAGACTTTCAGGCCATTAACCGTGGTGACTTCACTCAGGCCACCTTCGAGTGCGGGGTTAGCTCCTTCAACGCCGACGAGATTGGTGTCTCCGTGATCGATGCCGTTCTCGTCGTCGTAATCGATGCCGATTAAATTGTGCACGCTGGCGCCACTGAAAATTCCGAAGATGTCTGGCGCACCGAAGGTGTCCTCATTTCCGGCAACGATCGTGTTGTCGAGCCGGACGGTTGAAGAACTCGCTGCGTTAACACCGCCGCCCTTGTCTGAGGCAATGTTATAGGCGATCGTCGCATTGACGACTCGCACATCGGTGCCACCGTAAGCATGAATCCCGCCGCCGATTCCGGCTTCATTCTCAGCGATGGTGCTGTTTACGATCGTGACATCCGCAGTTCCGTATGCGGCTAGTCCGCCGCCGTAGTAGGTCGCCTCGTTTCTCCAGAGAGTCGAGTTCCTCAACGTGAGGCCGCCACCGCTTGCCACGTAGATGCCGGCACCGTCACTAGCCGAGTTTTCGTCGATCTGAACACGATCAATAGTGGCCGAGGGGGAAGCGACGTAGACGCCGCCGCCATTGAACGGAGTTGCTCCGCCGGTAATCCGCATCCCGCTGATGACCGATGAAGTCGCAGTGGGACTGACATACATGACGCGACTGCTTGGCGCGGCTGCGACTGTCAGCTTGTCGGCTCCAGGGCCCTCAATTTTGACTTCGCTGGTTACCGACAAATACCCCCAAGTTGACGAAAGCTGAATCTCGTCGTCCGCCCAGCCTGATTGGTCGAAGGTGATCGTTTCACTTCCTACGAGCGCCGCCGACAGTGCCAACGCTTCACGCAACCGGAGCGAATCGGTCGTCGCTTTGAGGTCAACGGAATTATCTCGATCATCATCGCTGCGGACGATGAGCGTCGTGCCGGTGCTGGCTTCGTAGGCACCGATGTCGCGTGCGCCGTCGGCACCGTTGGGGTAGGTGCCATTTGGCAAGTCGTACTCGCCCGTGAAACCAACGCCGCGCTGGTCGTAGGTTGTTGTGTAGTCATTGCTACCCTTGTCAATCGCCGGGCTGGTCGTCTTGAGAGCGTGCGTTTTCGTCTTGCCGCCGTAGTCGCCGAGCGGCGCAAGTCCTGCAGTGTTAGGACTGCTCAGTATGATGTTGCCGTTCGTGTTGCTCAGACCGCCGGCTCCCCCACTGCCGATGAGGTTGTAAGTGCTGTTAGTTAAGTCGACTGAACCCAAGATATCCAGCTTGGTACTGGTCGAGTGAGCCGTGTTCTCAGATACGATTGTGTTGTGGAGAACCGGGTCCGACGTGTTGTTGAGACGATGGAGACCGCCGGCATCGTTGCCGATGTTGTAAGCGATCGTGGAGTTGATAAGGCTAAAGGAAGCTAAGCTGTTCTGCAGGCGAATGCCGCCACTGTAGAGCGCATGATTTCCTGAGAACGTGCTGTTCGTGATCTCGATCGACGCTGTGTTTGTACTATCGGCGCAAATGCCGCCGCCAGCGGAATAGGTCGAGGTGGCAAGTCCCAGGGCCACGTTGTTGGAAATGGTACTGCCGGTGATTTCCACTTCGCCGTCGTCGACGCTGAGATAGAGGCCGCTGCCGAACGACGCATGATTGCCGTCGACGGTGCTGTTGCGAAGGTAGAGCCTGGCGGTCCCTGTCAATCCGTTCTGGGTGAGAATGCCGCCGCCATAGCCTGAGGACGTGGTGGTATTGCCGCTGACGACGACGCTTTCTAGCGTCAGCACGCCGTTGTTGAGAATACCGCCGCCAGTGGAGACGTTGCCGCCGCCCGTTACGGTAAGGCCGCTGATGGTCGCGTCAGCGCCCGGTACAATCGAGAAGATCCGGCTGAGGCCGTCGCCATCAATTGTTAGTCGGCCGGCGCCTGGGCCAACAATATTAGCATCGCTGTCGACCACGAGCTGCGTGCCATCGAGCGTAATGTGATCGATCCACTTCGCGAAGGCGATGATGCGCGCCCCGTCGTAGCTAGAGTCCGAAGCGAGGGAAAGCGCTTCTCTCAAGCTAAGATCGTGGAAGCTGTAGTCACCGTCGTCGACGTCCTCTTCAGTCGTGACAATCAGCGGAGCAACGTCATTCTGTATCGCGGCTGCAACGTTTTGTCGCCAAAGCAACGCGTCGAGTTCGTCGACCACGCCATCGCCGTTGACGTCGCCGGGTGCTTCACCGTCTTCGAAGAGTCGTGGGTTGCTGTTGGTAATCCCGTTTCCATCTCCGTCGCCGCCGCCATCCCAAATCGGCGGTAGGTCGTCCGGCGGATTTTCGGCTTCAAAAGCGAATCCATAGGCGTGCACGTTTTTAATAAAGTTGTAGCTCGAACTAGAAGCGCCGTTGGCTGTATTCGAAGCGAAGCCTGCGCCAATGCCCGGTCCGTGAGTACTGTCCTCAAGACGACCGCTCATCGTTATCTCATTGCCGTTCTCTATATCCACAACAAAGTTGACGTAGATGTTCGCGCCGGTGGTGGCGACGGTGTACGGCTCCTGCCCTTCTATGTCAACGGTGAGCAGGCCTGAGGTTTCGTCATACTCCTCCAAGTCTGTGTGTTTAATGTCTGTGTAATGTTGAAAGGTAATCGTGCCAATTGCGTCGCCGTTTAGGCCAATGGTAATTGAAGCACGCTGATCTAGACGCGCCCCAGAGTCGTAGCCACCTGCCATGGCTTCGCCGAGTCCAATCAGATAGAGGGCGCCGTAAAACTTCTTGGCGACCGACGGATTGCTGTCGTCAAACTTGAACCGACCGTCAATCTCTCCGTATGGCATCGAAACATTCCCACCCGCCGACCCTTCGCCGCCTTGATTGGCGCTGCCAACCTGAACAGATTCCATTGTCACACTGGGGACCGCTATCCGATTCGCTCCTGTCACGGGCGACGCTCCGTCCCATATTTCAGGGATGATGAATCCCGCGATCTTGGCAAATGCGTAACCGTAGCCATCTCCGTCCGCAAGCGAATCGGAATATTTGCGTAGTAAGTTGTCTTGTTGATCATCCACGGGTTCGTTGTCATTGGGCGCATTCGCCGCCTCAGCTCCGGTGTAGATCTCCGTTTCTAAATCTTTCCCAGAAATGCTCGCGTCCATGCGAATCCACGACCCTACTGCGGAGCTGGTCAGCACACGGCGGTCTTCAAGGATCTCATAACCCAATTGCGCAGAAGTAAGGCGTTTAGCGACTCTCGAGCTTGTGCGTACTCGCTTCAGACCGAGCTTCGCCATCGTCCGATCCCACGAGCTAGGAAGTCTGCGCATTGGTAGCCTCTCATCCTTTGATTGCTGGAAGACGCGAGTTTCGTGCGGCGCAAGAGAAGGATGCAGCTGCAGACCTATAGGCATCGCGAGCTGTTAGGGTGCCGCGGCGACCGTTCTAACTTAATTGTCTGATCAAATCAATAATCGCTCAGGACAAATTGAGAGGGAAATCAGTCGCGTGAAGATTGTGCTACGACAATTTTTCCTAATCTGCCTAGATGACCGAATAGGTGTCGCGCGCTGCGACATCATTGCTGTCGATGATACGAATGCGAGCTTAAAAAAACGTGCTCCCAATCACCCTGATCAACGGCCAGACTCCTCGATCGCCTGTTCGTCTAACGAGATACTTGAGCAGTGAGCAACGCTGGCATGTCAATCGAGTGGTTGGAACTTCCGGGCCCCCTGGATGAACTGCGTCTCATCGCCTTCCGTCACCTGCAGCACGACGTCGCCGAGCTCGTCGAGGGCGAATGCGCGAACGGCGCCCGGGCGAGATTCCGTGGCGCTGTAGAACCACCCGGCCGGCGTCTCCCAAGCGTTCACCACGCCCAAGAGGGCAAGGCCGAACATCGCCTTAGGGAACTGAGCCTGCAGCTCCTTCGCTTTCTCGATCGCCTCGAGCCGCGTGCCGACGGGCCAGGTGTCGATCGTCCGGTTGCTCTGGCAGAGTTCGACTCCGGTTTCCTAACCAGCTGCGATTCGCGGCGTCGGCGAACTTGCGCCCTCAGCAAACGGTGAGAATCCCTGCTGCCCGCAATGCCTGCCTCACAATTCCGCAAATTTGCGGAATGGAGACGATAGTGGAGATGGGTGAGGACGAGGCAGCAACGGCGGAGCAGAGCTCATTGACCATTCACTCACCCCGCGGACCTAGCGAATCTGGCGGGGCGCTCTTTTGCCATCTCGGGATAGAATCCCAGCCGGAGTCAGGCTGGGGGATCTTTAGAATTGATTATGCTGATTACCAGCGGCCAAAAGAGCACGGCGACAATGGCGGGGGCGACAACGAACTTGATGAAGAAGTCCATCCCAACAGTCTAACCGCCGGGGAATGCGGACAGCTCACCTTCCTCCGCTGCTTTCCTGAAGCCCGTGTTGCAGTGAATCGCTAGTTTGTGATTTCCATCGCTGCACGGCGATTTCGCTCGTTCATTTCTTGAGCGAAGGTCAAAGCCTTCAATTCTGACTCGGACACAGAGGCATGGGCTTCGGAGTGAAAGAGGCCAATTTCGGCGCGAGTGCAATGCTTGCTTAGCTGATCCCTGTCGATCGACCAGGCAACGAGAATTGCTGCGATGACCGCGAGCCAAAGTGCGTTACGCCGATAGAATGGGATCATATTCATGCTGCTCACAATAGCAACTAGGCGCACTGGGACCAAATAATTCACGCCCTCGCCGTCCGCCATCCTACCTGAATGCTCACCCACCTCCGCTACGCCCTGGCGACGATCTGCTTCGGGGTTGTGCCAGCAGAGCACAATACGGGTTGACGGTATGTTTATTGCTCGGCCCTCTGCACAGGAAACATAACACCACTTAGGGTCTATCGATGGAACGCGACGACAACGCAAACGCCCTCCTCAAGCGGAATGCCCTGATTACCGACGCCGAGATCGAAGATCCGGCCCAGTCTAAGAAAGAGGCTGAGCGGAAAGCGTGGGCCGAACGCCGCGAATTGCGGCTGCGCGAGAAGCGGCTTTACCCTCCACGATGATCGCAACGGCATCTCCGCGAGTGTCACGAGCTCAGACACCCCGCACATCGACGCTCACCGTGTCCCATCAGTGACGCAGCTCTAAACCGCATCAACGCGACTCGGCGATGTCGCGGGAGCATCGCGAGTGTGAATACATGAGGCAGAACTTCACCATCCTCGGTATTGCTGGCGTCGCAATCCTTAGTGCCGTTAGCATCGCATATCTCACTAATTCGCCTTTTCAGTCGTTGGCAACACTTGCGTGCGCGGTCTTTGGGGGCCTTCGCAGCAATTATCGCCGAGCAAACTTGAATGTCTTTGCCAGTCGCATCCGCCTTGCGACAGTGTGGATGGTGAGCGGGATGTAAAACAACGTCCCAATTAACCCCGCCGCGTGAGTCGCGTCCCGGCGCGGGCGCCCGTCTTCCGCACCGCTTTTTGCGGCGTTTTCGCGGGGCCGGAATTCACGAGCGGCGAGTTATGCTATGCCGCGGCGGCGCGTTCATCGACCAAATCGCACCCACCCTCACCGAAGAGAGATGAAGACGGAAACTGCGTGTAAAGGGACAACATGCCTGTAGACGAGGACGACTCGGTGCGATTAGCAGCCGCCAAATTGTGGACGAAGTTTGCCATTTGCGGCATCATTGGCGTCGCGCCGCTCCTGATCTCGTGGTGGCCGGTAGCAGGTACACTGGTATTCGGTGGATTAGCTGCGATCGCTGTGGCTCTCGCCGCAGCACGCGGCAGATTGGTGCGCAATAGCTTTCGGAAGCCCCGCCTGGACCCGACCGCCCCGGAATCCGGCGGCTAGGTCTGCTTTCGCTGGGGAGCGGCGAGGGTAGAATGCGGGGATGGGAGCAGATTCGGTCATTGCGTTCTATGGCGTGCGCTATGAAGTCGGCGATGCTGACGAGGTAGACGCATTGGAGACGTCGCAAGATGAACGGTTGCGGATCGCGAAGCTCGCCAAGCTTCAGACCTGGTGTGGCCGAACCACAGACGGCGAACCATATCATCTGCTGGTCGGAAGAAAGCTAGGAGCGTTCGGCGTCCAGGGAGAAGTCAGTCGCGACTACAGTGCGGATGACCTTGCCGCCATTGCTCGAACTGTTGATGAAACCCTTATAGCGCATGGCTTCGTCGGTGAACCGCGATTCTGGTTTATTCTAGAAGCTCAGTACTAGCAATCGCCCCACCCGTCGCCAGCGGGTATAGTGAGGGACATGTACACATTCTCGGAAACCGCCGACTACACGTTTCGCGTGGCTAACAGTCGGTTCGGTTTCGTCGATCGCGAGTGTGACGGTTACGGCCGAAGCTGGTCCGACACGCATCTCGAATTGGGTAGCCTTGGCACTTTCGAGATGCCAGTCTCAGCCGCTACGTGCTGGGCTGTTGTAGCCATCGTCATCGTTACATTATTAACAACCTCTGGATGGTTAGCGTGCCGGCGTGCCAGCGTTGGCGGCGCTCTTTCAGAGCAATCAACCCGCAAAGGAAAAGGCAAGTTTGCGGCCGGGGAGCGGGGCGGTAGAGTGGCGAACACAACTTCACGAGTCCGGACACGCCGCACGCTCACTGCCAGTGCCACGAGGTCAAGCGAATGGAACGAGATGTATTCTGGAAGATCATAGATGATTCCCGTCGATCAGCTGAGGATGTTGAGGACGTCCCCTCGGAAGTAGCCTCGCGACTGGCGAAGTTGCAAGCGGACGAGATCATTTCCTTTAAGCAGCACCAGTGGGACTTGGACGCCGAGTCGTACCGCTGGGACCTGTGGGCAGTTGCTTACATCGTGAACGGCGGCTGCTCCGACGATCTCTTCGACTACTTTCGGGGCTGGCTCCTGGCCAATGGAAAGAAGAGATTCGAAGCCGCGTTGGCTAATCCCGAGGTAATCGGCAAGTGGACCGAAGAGGAAGTTGAGCTCGAGGATATGCTCTACGCTGCTGATGACGCTTACCAGCAGGTTACTGGAGAAAAAATACCAATCGGCGCCATCACAAACAGCCGACCGCCGGAGCCCGTCGGTGACGCCTGGGAAGAGGACGACTTGGAGTCAATGTACCCGAAGCTATGGGCTAAATTCGAATAGCCTCTCGCCTTCGCCGCCCGCAGGGATGAGCCCTTCACAGTCGCCAATCGGCGAGTGGAATATCCCCAACTGCAGATTGTTACGTCGCCTGTCGTTACGAAGGCTCCAAGCGGCTGACCACGCGAGGGGCCTTTCTCGTGCGCGGAGGGGACGCCACAATAGTCGCTCAGTACACTATTACTTCCTCGAAAGCAGGCGCCGCGTCCCGTAAAGCTATCCCGATTCTGCTGCCGAAGCTGAGGGCGGGAGGAGCAATGGCGACCAGTCAGCACCGGTTTCGATTAGGAGAAATTGAATACCTATGCATGATGGTCCGGCACGAAGGCGAGTACGTCGCGGAGTACACCTGCCCGGTTTGCGATCGTAAGTTCACGGCCTCCCGTCGCTTCGCCAGCGAGCGCGAAGGCACCATCCGCATGCTCGCCGTGATCTACAGTGAGCACCACGTTCGGGTCCACCTGATCCCCGATAGGGGCAAGTGATAATCTGCTAGCACAAACGCTTCAGGATTGAACGATTCAGACACCGGCACGGGCGATCGCCTGGCTCGCGAGACGCTGATACTTCCCGAGCGAGTAGCGCTGGCAAACATCCTTGATTAGGTGCAGCCGACCGATGGAGAGCTGCAGCACTGTCGCGGGATCGATCTCAAGGGCTTGGGCTTCCTTTAGCAGTTTCAGGTCTTCCGCTGACTCGCACACGATGTTGCGGCCGGCGAGAAAGATTTGGCGTGGTGGGTATTTGTCGTACACGAGACCGCTCCATCAAATGTGCCAATCAAGTAGCGGCATAATCTTGACGCTGGGTGACCGAAATCGCAAGCGAGTCTGAAGTCGACCTCGCCAGCGCCACGCTCGTGCGTCTGCGGCGGTTGGCGACTACTGAGTCAGGTTCCGCCAGATCGCCTCACTGGGCCCTGGGAGCGTCTTGATGTCGATGCCACTTTGATCACTAATTGGGCCTTTCCGAGGGATTACCGCTGAAACGTATCGCGGATGACGTTGAGAGTTGCCATCAAAAGGCCGTCAGCCTCACTATGATCGGTGACATTCCGCTTCGCCTGCCGCCAACAGCACGCGTCCGAATCGCTAACGAGTTGAACGCTGAGCAAGATCCGCGATCATGTCTGCCATCTTGCCTAAGCCGTAAGCCCGGCATGCCGAACTGATCTCCCCCAATCGTTCGCCGCTATGCCGGTCGCTGGACCGTCTATCACAGCAGATGCCGTGTCCCTCTTGGAGCATTGTGCGATCAGACTCAGTGCGGCACTCGATTGTGCGACTTTCAAGTTCGATCGAGAACGTTGGGTTTTCCATTAATCTACCCCCCCGAGTGTGCCCGGTGCGCGGGACTTTGCCGAACGATTGGTACGATTTACCATCCTAGGCGACAATCTCCGCTTTCGGTCGACTTAATTCGACGATGCGGTTGGAATTGCGGGTATAACCGAGAGAGGCAGCTTCGCCGCCACGATTCGACTTTAAGGCAGGACTCTGAGCCGGATGCTCTCATGTCTACGCATGCGAGCGTCGAAGGATGCTAGGTGCGTCCACCTTCTAACCCCCCCCGGCAAGTTATGACTTCTCCGACTAACCTAGCGATGCTGGTTTTGGCTATTTGGCTGATCCTTTTCGGCCTGCTGACAACGCCCATGCTGGGCTTTGGTTTCTCGCACAGCGGCGACGTACTCGGCGTGTTGGCAATTGTGGTGGGCGCGTTGCTAATCGCGAAACGCTAGATCATTTGTGCTCGGAGATCACCAACTCATCCCTCAGGAACATCATGAAAAGCCAAGTTGAGCTGTGTCGGGAGTCGAGCGGGGCATCGTGCAGTGAAGCACACATCGCCGGATGCATAGCGGCGATCGCCGTGATGGCAGTTTTCGTGGCCGCCAAGCTCTTCGGTTATCTGCCGGCGAGCATGACTACTTCGAGAACTATGGTGCTACCCGTGCTCGCCTACGGCATCGTGGGGGGAGCAATGCTTTGGAAGCTCGGCCGAGCCATCAAGCGGGCGAAGCTGACCGACGAGGCCGCTATCGCGGTCGGCCCACCTGCGTCAGTCTGAATGTTGTAATGGATGTGATGCGTGCGGCACGAGGGTGAAGTTGGCGCGGGCCATGGGGCTGCGATTGCCGCTTCGATCTGGACCGTTCTTTTGCGAGCCATGTACAAATTAGGCGAGCGAGGCAGCATGCTCACAGGTCGATCCGATAACAGCCGCTCGGTTGCCATCTTGGTAATCCGCAAGTGACTGATCGATCGATCTCTCAGCGCTCGCAACGCTCCGTAAAGCGCGGTCAACCTGTATCACGTTGCAATGAACGCTTGCTAGATCGACGACCAGCATGCCCCAAAAGCTGTCACTGGGGTGGACGAGCAGCACGCCCGCGTAGTCGCCGTCAGTACTGACGAACCAGCCGATGGCCTGCGACTCATCCGGCATGTTGACGCGAATTCCCCGGCATAGAGCGACGAACTGCTCTTGAGTGATTCGATGCGAGTGGCTTAAAGACGCGGTCAACATAGTGCAGCCTCCGAAGGAGTGCGTAGTCCTCGGCAATCCTTGCGCCGGTTGAATTCTCTGCCTGCCTCTACTGCAAAAACTCAGTACTCGGGCATTCCCACCCGTTACCTAGCGGTGAATGAAACGCGAAGGCCGCAAGGTTCCACGCAACCGCCCGACCAACTGGGGTTTCAAGCCGGCCAACCAACT
This sequence comes from Lacipirellula sp., assembly GCF_965279485.1. NCBI lineage: Bacteria > Pseudomonadati > Planctomycetota > Planctomycetia > Pirellulales > Lacipirellulaceae > Lacipirellula > Lacipirellula sp. Next base: position 1,615,219 of record NZ_CBDIIC010000001.1, on the reverse strand, counting down.
AATGCAGGAGATCGAAGAGGGCGAGCCGATCGATCTCGACGACTGCTGCCCGGCGGCGGTGGAGCGTGTGGCTGCTGATGCTCGGCGTGTTCGTGTGAAGCGGGATGTGATTCCGTTCCGGGCGAAGCGACGATAGCGATGAAAATGCACGCCGGAGGGGGCAGCCTCCGACATGCTCTTACTTGCCGTCGAGGTAGGCCATACCCGACGCGGAGCCGAGTATTGCGACGCGCGACGATGCAGCCAACAGCAGCAGATGACGTTATCGACAGGTTGCCGATTGCTTGCCGGCGGCGCAGTCCGCGAACCAGCACGATCCACCAAGCCGGCCGACCTCTGGGCACCGATCAGTTGGCGGGCTTGGCTTCACGCACTTGGAGATTGGAATGATACGAGCCGGCTGCGAGGAGGCATCCCCCCAGTGGAGGGAATTGTGATCTCTGACGCCCCGCTGCGTGCCCGAAGCGGGTTGCTTTGCGTCGGACTTAGCTCAGAGATCGCGACGTGTTCGACTGGAACTATCCGCCGTCTGCTCTGATGCGGGGTACGCCTCAGCCAAATACCCGCCCGGGCGCAATGCCATGCTCTTGCACTTCGTGCAGCGACCGCTGGCGTAACAGGCCTTACAAGAGCGACGGTTGGCCGGATGCTCGGAGTCGGCGGACGGAAACGACCCGATGCCTTCGCAATGGGAGCAGCGACCCGAGCTATTGCAGGTCGGGCAAAACGTATCAGCCATCTAGTTGCCTACGGTGAGGCGTGGGCTGAACTTGGCAGGCGATGAAGATTCAATCGGCCGGAGCTTAGAGATGCGACCTAGGTTGCCAAGCGGTGTCAGCGGAAAGCAGGGGAACTATATACAGCACACAGGGAGCCGACACCCCCCAGCGGAGAATTAATGTGATCGTCCGAGGCGATCCCTAAGCACCCTAATGGCATTCCGAGCTTCTCGAAGTTCGTTGATAGCGGTGGCCTGGGCGCTAGTAGCATCCGTGACGCCTTGCGTCGTCGCAATGAGCTTCGACATGGCGATGTCAATTCGTGATTCCGCGGCAATCAGCAGCGATAGTTCGTCAGCATCTACATTACGGCGGTGTTGATCAGTTCCCATCCTCCTATCCTCGTGTGGATTGAGGCGGAACTCCAGTGATTAGTCCCCAGGAATCAATTTTGTCGGTAAACCCCTGAGCGAGCACATGCCTGCAGACGAAGGCATGCGGCGGATGCGTCAAGCGTTCGTCTTGCGATCTATCGCCGCGAGTTCGCTCGAGATCGCGTCGTAAACTGCCCGAGCCGAACGCCAGTCGAGCGAGAACTGCAGGTAGGTTTGAAAATAGAAGCGACGCTCCGCATTATTCCGCGCGCTGCGATGCCCGAGGCACGATCGCTGGGCACTGAATTCGCGGACTTCACCATTGCCAGCGCTGCACGCTGAGCAAGCCGGAGCTCGCGGCGTTGGTCCAACTCGGTTGTACTCATGAGAGGAATTTAAGGATGGGCTTGAAATCCAGCTAGATCCACGTGGTGCCAGTAGCGGCAATTGCCTGGCGGTCCGCGGCTAGCCGCTGAGAACGCCGGCGGCCGTTGCGAGGTGGGACTTGGACCAAAGTGCAACGGCCGACCGGCGAGGCAGGATCGGAAAAGCGGAGAGCCGGTTCAGGGCGACTCCCCGCTCTTGATGTTCGCCTCATCTAGTCCCAGCCAGGAGCAGCGTTGAGGCGAAGCGTCGAACTGGATCGGTTAGAAGTCGTTCAACAGCTAGTTGCTCGGAGCAGCGCCGCCAGGTGTCGTCTGTCCGCTAGTCGTCCCCCCCGTTCCGGGGGCAGTCACCGGATTTGACGAACCGCTCGTTGTGTCGTTAGGAGCAGGCGCTTCCGACTTTGAGCAGCCGCCGCATAGCGCGACGCTAAGGAGCAGCGCGGCAAGTGATCGCAGCAGTTTCACGTTTTGACTCCTTGGAATCTTAGGTTCGGGCTGCGAAGCAAATGCGAACGCTATGCCGAACACTTCTTAACCCTTTGGAGACGCACCAATGGCGATGGGCAACAAAAAACCACGGCCTCCCCGCGAAGGCTGATACGCCAATGGTGGCCGCCGATTTCAACAAGTAGCAATAACAGGCGATCGATTGCACTTTCTTCGGCGACGAATACTGACCCGACGGCTACTACCGCGCAAGCGACACCCTGCGGCTCAGCAGTTTGGCGGCCGAAGCCGTGGAGTCGATTTGCTCGACCGGACTCCGCAAATTTGCGGAGTCACTTCTCAGTCGTCAGTGCGAGCGAGAACACCGAACGGCTTATCCGCAACGGGGAGTGGGGAATTCTCTTCGTCTAGTCCTGGGAGCCTAACACCCGTTACGCCTCACGGATGGGGCGTAGTTGATGACACGGCGGCCCCAAGTCGAAAGGCTAATAAAGACGAAGGGCCGCCGCGCCAAACGAACTGTATTGATGATGAAATGCGGATGCCGCGGCAGTCCGACAAACAGGGAACGGATTACCGCGGCAGAGCCACAAAAGATTGTCAGAGCCGATTAGTGGGCGGGCGGTGGCGGATTTTCGCCCGATTGCTCAACCGTCGTCTCTGAAGTTGTCGTTGTTTCGCCGTTTGGCGTCGAAGTCGTCGTCTCGGTCTTAGTCGATGCCTCTTTCGAGCACCCGGTCAAGCCGCCGACAGAAACGAGCCCGGTCAACACCACTAGCGAAAGAAACCATTTCATCGTTAAGCCTTTCAATTGAGGAACTAGAAACATGGGCAAGTGCCCCGGAAACATGTTAATTATCCGCCGCGCCAATCCCCCTCCAAGTTGCACATCCATGACATTGATTGGCGCGGCGGGTTGCTGGAGTCGTCATGCCGAGGCAGCCCCGCGCCAAGGTAGGAAACGCAGGGCCGCCAGCATGGCATAGATATCTAAGGCCGCTTGCTTGACGAGATTGAGAGCTTTTATCCGCGTCAGGGAAGCTACATGTTTCAGTCACTCAAATGCGACGAAAGCAGCGCCGCAAAATGGTGCTGCACTTCATGCAAAACAATGTCCGGGCACCGAGAATCTTCCACCCGTAGCAGCAAGATGCGACCAGCCTCTTGGATGCAAAATTGGTAGCCGCGGTACGTGAAATCGATTTGAGCGTTGTGTCCCTGACCGCTGAACCCTTGATAGGTACCGCCGAGGCGGTGGACCTGCATTCCAATGTCCTGCCAGGATTTGGTCAGCACGAATTCGGCAAATGTCCGCGGTGCAGGCGGAGAGAGGTGAGCGACAGAAGCGACCATATTTATATTCCTTGAGCGGTTCTGGACCGCATTGACTGTGAAGACTCCGCGCTTCTAGGCAGGGAAATGGGGAGAGCAGTCGCAGAAAGGATCATCGGTGGGCGGTATTACGAAACACGCTGCGACTCTGCTGTAACCAGCTAAGTGATGCGATGCGAACTCCGTGCCAATCATCAGACAGCGGTTGAGGACATACCGTTGATCTGCTTGCGCCAGGCAGCGGCCCGCCGGCCTTCCTCCAATCCAACAACCCGATCCGCTATAATGGCTTCCCGCCAAAACCCTCTCTTCTCCCGGAGTCTCCCCATGAAACCCCTCTGCGTGTTACTCGTTGGCGTCGTTGTTGGTTGGGCCGCGTCGGATATTGATTGGAGCCGCGAAGCGGTGGGAGAGGAGCAAGGTACTAGCCAAAACCTAGACGCACTGGTGCCAGCGCCGAGTACATCGGTTTACGGTCAGACTGGCAACATTCCTGCAACGCCGCCGCAGCTTAGAGGGCACGCCACCGGATCGCCGTTGATTGGCCGCTTTCAGGTCTCGGCATACGGCTCGCCCAATGGGCATGGCTGCTACGTCGTCGATACGACAACTGGTCAGACGTGGCACGTAGCTAACGGCCAGCCGCCGCAATTTGTGTCGCCGACACCAATCAACTCTGCGCCAAGCACGCAGAATCCCGTTTCGAGCGATGCGTGGAATGGACCGACACCCGTTGGCCCTCCTACGCTGCAAAACCGGGACTAACCCCAGCCCCAAATGCTAAAAGCCATCCGCTGCACCTTGGCGGCGATTTGCCTCGCGGCGAGCGTGGGCTGCTTGGTGTTGTGGTGGCGGAGTTGGCGATGCCCTGAGGCACGCTACGGACCTTCGCTGGCTCTACCGAGTCGAGCGGCCTATTTAGAATTCTGCGATGGGTACGTATTGGCAATGCTCATGCCGGAAGATGAATCGCAAGCATACCTCGCAAGATGGGAGCGTTTCCCCTTGGCGGGTAAGAATCGCGTTCATTCCAGTGTGGATGCCTGGAAACTCTACGCTCCGTTCCTTGTCAGACCAGATGCAGTTTTCCTGCCTTTGTGGTGGGGTTCTCTTATCTTCGCCCTCGCCGCCGTCGCGGCGATTCGCATCGGCCGCCAATTCACGTTGCGGTCGGCGTTGCTGGGAATGAGCGTCGTCGCCGCGTTGCTGGGGATGGTGGCGGCGTTGTAGCTTCCCGATTGCGCCAGAAATCGCGTCGAAGCCATACTTTGGGCGACCGCGATTAGTTGGTGCCGTGTGAGTTAACTGCAGGACCAAAGCTTTCAGCCAAAAGCGAAAGCCCGGCACAGCAAGTCGCCGTACCGGGCTCTTGATAGCCTACTTACGAGACTGCGGTGAAGTCGCAGGCTGCGTTGCACTTGCAGTCTTCGGAGCGGCGTTCAGTTGCTCCATGATCTTCTTAGCTTCCGACATGTGCATAGTTGTCATCTTCTCTCCTTCAGCGATTAGCTTCTGAAGGTCAGGTGAAGCAAACGAATTGCTGCCGCGAAGGTGTGCCAACATTCCGACATGCGCTCCAAGCTGCTGCCCAATGAAGGCTTGGTCGAACTCCGCGCCTTTGTACTGACTAAGTTCCTTTTCAGTTAGCGACAAACACTCACTCTTGACTGCCTGCATGAGTGCGGTGGCGCTCTTGGAGTGTCCGATCGGTTGCGAACGGTCTGCACCGCCATTTGATGGATTGTCACTCGACAGTTGCAAGTTGGCGACTTCAGGTGCCGCCTTCTCGATCATTGCCACCGCCTTGGTGTGAGCTGCAACCAGCGTTTTGGCGAATGCTTTTACTTGAGGATGCTCAGCGTGCTCCTCAGCGAACTGTGCGAGTGCGATCTCTTCACGGTTTCCCAAAAGCATGCACGTCGCGATTTGTTGGTCGAGGTTTGTTTCGCCGCTGCCAGCTTTCGCCTCTGCGGCGATGGAAACGGGCGCGAACGCAATGGCGTAAGCGAATGAAAACGCTACTACTGCTAACGAAGTAAGTCTCATCTCACACTCTTTCTATACAACAGAGGGGTTTGCGTCTAAGCCCGCAATTAAGTGTGCAGAAAGACCTTTCTTGAATCGCAGCCGCTGATTTGTAAGTCTTTGGAAGAAATCGGCGATAGCTGCGTGCATCGATCTAATGGCAGGACGATCGTAGGCGTGCAAGGCTTATGCCGCTATTAGTTGACTGGCTGGCGAGTCGCGAAACTCGCATCCAGGAAAAACAACCGACTAGTCTAGTTACAGCGTCCGACAGAATGTGGTGCCGATCGACGCAAACTGAACGTGCGCCGTCCAAACAGTTATGCTCAGACGGTCGTTCCACCTGCTTCCGTACTTTCCAACGAGCTTAAAGTTGAGAAGTGGCGTAAGACCTTATCCACCACAGCGTCTGGACACTCGGCGTCATTGACAGTTAAGTTCAGACCCGCCCCGTCGCCAACGATGCAGAACTCATAATGCTCGTAGTCAAAAACGAGAACGGTTTCGGACTCATCTGACATGAACAAGGTAATATTCGCCCCCTGAAGTCGCTCGGTGTGGGGCAGAATCGCTCGAAAGGAATGCGCGTAACCTAATTGACCAATCTGGCGTTTCCATAACGGAGGTAGTCGGGATTGGAGTAAGTCCATAACACAATTTTCCCATTCCAGATGATCGCGGCGGCGTAGCACTTCTATTCTTAGGCATCTCTCGTCGCAGATGTGTTTAATTCCGTTCGGATTGAGTCAATTGCTACCAACTCGCCAATCGCAAGTCTGACGCATTACTCAAGCTTCGTACTCCATTTCCGCTCCACTCCTTAGTTGTTCTTAGATTGCAATGACCCTTTCGGGGTACACGCTGTATTTATTAGTGATTTAATTAGCAGTTTTGTCTGTCTTTTCCCGAGTTCTCACCCAAGAATTGAGCCTGAAGCAATTCGCTTTCACCAAGGATGAGAATGCACTACCAAGGTTTGCTGGAATCTCCCTATCCGCACATCTCTCCCCGTAAGTTCGCGGAACTTCCGTTCTCGCGAAGTTGGCAGGATATGTTCAGCCAGCTTGAGCAGTTAGACGGGTGCCAAATCGTAAGATTCACCGGTGAGGATCGAGATACGTGGATTGTATTCGACTATCGCGGTTTTGAATTTGGCATGCACGATCGTGGCGCGATCATTGAATTCACGGTGAGCAATTACGACTGCCCCGAAGACTTGCTCAGCGGCGTCCTACACCACTTCTCAGAGTTCCTGTCGCCGAGCATGAGCGACTGACCGGCAACGCCGGAAAACCACGCCAACCCACTTAAGATTGACACCACTGCGGCGGGTTGGCGTGGCGGACCGGTAAGCCCCTGGCGAGAGGCCGCCCCCGCATTTGCAGTTTGACTTCGGCTTCTACAAACGAACCGAGGGCAAAGTGGACAAATCCAATGGGGCCTACCCCATCGAAAACTGCGGATACACGGCTGGTGGCGACTACTACGACCTAGCAATCTATCGCCAAGACGGCGCATTCCACGCCCAATGGTGCTGCCGACGTTGCCGCACCCAGGCTGCAACAGCTCCCCGCAGGGAGTGGAACACTGCCAAGCAGGACGCTCAGGACGCGATCGGCGCTCACCATTTCGAGAAGCACACGCCGGGCTTAGTGTCGCGGGCGGCGTTCAACTGAGCGGCGATCCCGACGCTCATCTTCCCCATCGGGCGCCCGTTACCCATGGGCGCCCGCCACCCGCATGGACGCCGCTTCTCCGCCTAACCATCTACAAGACTTAGTATTCCACTCTATTCCGACGCGCGTGTATTGGGCGCCCGTTCTCGCGGCCCAATAATCACACCAGCGAGTCGGAAATGGAAATCTGTAAGCTCCGCGGCTTCACGCCGCCAACCCAGTGGCGCGAAGCTCGCCAGCAATTTGAGCGACCGCTTTCACTCATCGCCTTGCTCGCTTTCGACGGGTCCGAAGGGTCGCTCCAATGGATCGAGGTTAACGGCTTCCTGCTTCGCCCAACGAACCCAAGCGTCAAACGGCACGTCTGATTGCCATTGCAAAGTCCCGGCGGCCTGTTTTTCCTCCATCGCTGCAATGAAATCTTTGATGTCATTAGCCACTTTCCATTGGACCGCCATCCGAGTTAACTCTGCAACACGTTCGGCGTGCTCTCCGAAGAGCTTTCTTTCACGCTCCGGCGCTTCTCTCAGTTCCCGATCTTGCTCGCACCTATTAGTCCACTCCACTTCGGACTCGTGCTCTCTAGCGGCAACCAAGGTAAGTCCGATAATAATTTCGTTAATTTGCGACTCAAGCGATTTGATGCGAGATTCCGTCCATGAGTAATTCCGGTCATAGGTGCCTACAACTTGGAACTTTAGTTTCCCCGAGTAATCGGAAGTGTTTGACGTGAACTGATCTCTTTCAGATGCTCGTGCTTTTCGCTCTCGAATTATGAACTCCACGGCGACTCCAAAAAGCCGTACCTCTCCCAACGCAACGATCTCAAATCCACGCTCACTAAGCGCTTTAAGTAAAGCATCCAAAAAAAGTAACGTTCTGCGATGCTGTTGCTTTGATACCTCAATACATTGTTCGCACGCTTCTTTACTGAGCGGCGCGCGTCTCTTGCTTTCAGCGGCAACGAACGGGTGGGCGTCCATCAAATCGTCGCTCACTTTCACAACCGATTCAGGCCGTCTCTCCGCGGCAATGCGATTTTCGACTTCCTCTCCAATTCCTGTATGTGGATACAAATCAATTTCGGAAGTGTGACCAGATGAAAGTTCTGCTTGGCTCAAGAAGGTTGGGCTATACTCCACACTCTCATCTGCGGTGGGGCGTGGAAGTTTGACAACCTTCACAGGCTTTCCCACCGCCTTCTTTGCCCAGTAGCCTCGCGGCGGCATGGGGATGTCTAAGCGGCGACATAGCTTCGCGATTCCAACGTCGGAGATTCCTAGCTTCGCTGCTAGTACCCGTCGTGGCTCGGACCAGACGAGGCGATACAGTTCGGCACGTTTGATCGTCTGCACTGTCAGCCCTCCAGGACCTTAAGGAATGCGCCTGTGAAGATAATCATGAGCGAACTCAAAAGCCAATTACCGCGCTGAGGTTGCAATTGCCCCAAGTATCCCGCATACTGTCGATCGTCGGCGTTTAGCTGACCCGTGCCTAAGAAACACGGTTAGGACAGGAGACAGTTCGATGATTGCCACATCAGGCCGAAGGCCCGCGCGCGCAGGTTGCCATTCAAGCTTTGATCCGGGAAGCCGGGGAGCGAGATGGCGACGGGGGATCCTGTCCCCTTTCTTACTGCGTTCGCGGGCCTTCGGCCTTTTCTTGCGCTATCGGACTGTCAGAAGCGCCCTCGTGAACGGGGGCGCATGGCGTCCCGCGGGGGCGCTCTCTTTCACCGTCAGTCTCGACGGCGCCCTGGGAAAGGATACATCCCATGGCTCTTACTCTCTCTCTCCTACGTCGTTTCGAGTTGCATCTACTCGTGCTGCGAACGTACCAGCCTCGCAAGCGAGGTAAGCCGGCGCCGAAGCTCCACCGACATCCGTTCCGGAAGGACGACTTGTTGGAGGACTCGCAGAAACTTCGCGACACCGGGCACACCACAGCGGCAGCAATGACCGCTCGCGTCGAGATTGAGCGATTGTTGACCGTGCTGGCGCTCACGCGCGATGACTTCGGCGACGAGTGGCGGGGCATCCAACGAACGGCATCATGGTTGAACGACCAGAACGTCATTCGTAATAAGACATACAAGATAGTGCTGGAAGCGGCGGCTGTCGGCAATATCGCGGCGCACGGAGGCGAGGTTGTCGCCACGTCTCTAGACACTATGTATGGCGCCATCAGCTCCCTTCGCCACACGCTCCGTCGCAAAGGCGTGGCCGGGTGGGAGAAGGGAGGTGTCGCATGAGCCGCAAGCACATCACCAGCAGAGTGGCCGAGCTGAGAAAAGAAGGCTGCACCTCCGAGGAAATCGCGAAGCGACTCGGTTGAGTGGTCCAAGTGGTGCTCTTAGTCCGTGAGGCTCAGGAGAGCAGGCGACGCGAACGAGGGGCGAAATCGGCCCCCGTATCGGTGACTCCCCCAAAGGCTCCAAGACCGAACGCCGTGAATGCAGGCTTCCTCAAGCCGTCGAAGCCAACCAAGCCCGCCAAGCCAGCCTTAGGCCCCCGCTACCTCCCGACGCCCGATGAGATTCGGGAGCAATGCGAGAAGCTTCAGGCCGGATGGTCGGACATGGAGCGACGCTACCGCTACTTAACCGCGAGAACGATAGACGGCATCTCAAGCGTGCTCGATGCTCCGTATGCGTTCCCGAGCGTCGATCAGTCGCAGCTCTGCGTTGACTTCAGTTGCGGATGATTCCGCAAATTTGCGGGATTTAGAGGCAGCCCCGGCGGGCAGGCCGGGCATCCTCTGCGTTGCCGTAGTTAGCAGTGATTCCGCAAATTTGCGGAGTCGGAAGCCAGACCCGGCGGGCAGTAGGGCTTTTCCTCGTGTGCGGGGGTCGGTGGCTATACGCTAGCGGTCCCCACTGACGTAAACCCGGAAGTCGGGTGTAGGATCTCGCCGCGCCTCTGCCGCACTAACACGAATGATGTGTATAGTCTGCCTCCGAATCCACAACAATCGCTTTCGTTCTGCGTCCCGTTTGTGACCAAGGGGCTTTGCCATGGACTTCATACTGGGGTTCGCCGATGACGCGTCGTTTGAAGAATTTGTCGGCGTTCCATCCTCGGCAGGCGTAACACCTGGGTACGACGAAAGTCGACCGACGCCAACTTTCGCGGAACTGGAATCACCTGAGCCGGTTCTCAGTGCATTGCTTGTGGAGGCGAAGTCGCACGATGGCAGGGACCCTCGGTTCTGCGCCAACGCCGTATGGTACGGCTACAACGGCCACCCCGGGCTCAAGCCTCGCCTGCTAACTGTCGTTGGTTGGGAGCGTCTGGACGGGCGCCACGACGTGCTGTCTCGTCCAGAAACGTACGATGTTGCCTACGAGACGATTTATGCCGCCCTTCCCGATTGCCGCGACTGCAATGGATGCTGGGCCCGGACGGGGCCAGCTGTTGGGGAGTAGCGAGTCGTATTTGCCGAGCACCCTGCCCGGCATTTGAGGTCAGGACGTAAGGGTGGCCGCCAAGCTCCGGGAGAGACGAGTGAACCAATTTAACACGCTAGTCAACGCAGTGCGTGCGCACGGTGGCTTTGCTACGACGGAGCAACTTAAAGCAGTGCGTCCCAAGTTGAAGAACATTATGGCGCTGTCGGTTAACGCAGTTGACGTTGGAATCGCCGTCTGGGATGAGTCTCCAGACGGCGTTCAGGAGCTTCGGTTGACCGAAAAGGCGTTGGTCATGATGGCCGGCCCTGGCGCGAAAGCCATGACGACCGAGCAGCTAATCGCTGCAATCAACCGTGGCGAGAGCTTAGTCGGTCACACAATTGTAGTAACTAAACGATAGATGTATCTGGTTCCGGTTTCTATTTCAGGAGTGGTTCTATGTCTTCGTATACTGAAGAAGTCGCCTCGATGGCGCAACAACTACAATCGCTGAAAGAGCGGGGCTGGGACAATCCCAGCGAGGACGACATGACAGACGTTGCCAATTTCGTGTCTAACCTGCAGCATCTGGAGATGGTGGAAGAGGATCCTTGCGAGGATCGCATGAGCGAGGTTTCGGCATTTGTTGCCAACCTCGGGATCATTGCGGAGCGGCACGTGGATGCCACCGAAGACCGCATGAAAGAGGTGGCGGAACTTGTGGAGAACCTCGACGCCGCTGACAAGGCAAACGCGGCTAGCAGGCCGTTGCCGACAATGAAAGCGAGCTACTACTGCGCCAAGAACGACGCCCCTTACTCGGTTGAAGTGGAGATGCTCGACCGAGTCGATGTTTACATGCCGGAAGGAGTGGATGGTGGTGATCTTCTCAGTGCCACGTTCGCCGAGGCGATGTCATTCATTCTCAAGCAGTGGCCGAACGCCTTGATTGGAGGATTCAACGACGTGCCTAACGACGAGAGCACGTGCGGTGGGGCCGTGTACGAGAACCGGGAAGCAGTAGGCAAACTCGCCGCCGTCCCGGCTGCAAGCATCATCTGGCACTTTAGAGAGCCAAACCACGAGGCGGCCAAACAAGCGGCGTTCAGTAAGTGATCGAACGTCCCTAGACAAATGGCTTTTCACCCCGGCGTCACTAGTTGGCGTCGGGGTTTTTCATGCGCTGATGACAATCGCGACGGTTAAAAGAACCGCTGCTCTAAGCTGCCACGAAAATAACCATCCAATATCTAGTCGACTTGGAGTCAGTGACTCCAAAGTGCGTCTCCAAACGGCACTAATCGGCGCGTTTGGGACGAGGTGAAATTAACTCAGAGCCTAGAAAAGCCGAGGTGTACGGCAATTGCGAGCAGCACGCTACCCCCTTAGGAAACCGCTGCTCTATCCCCTGAGCTACGAGGGCGGGGGTCGCGTTTTTACGAGTCAAATGCGATTTGCCGGCAGGCCTTCAGTAAGCATGTGACACCCGATTTGACACCTTCTCAGGATTCCGTAGCATTAACGCCATATAACGACACCCGGCGGCGGTCACCGTCGGGTGTCATGACACCACCCAAAGGATGAGGTGATGGCGTGGCTTATTCTAGTCGGCCTAGTAGGCCCAAGAAACCCCGTGCGGATTTCCCACTCTTTCCCCATGCGTCGGGCAGATGGGCAAAGAAGGTGCGGGGCAAGTTTTGCTACTTCGGGAAAGTTGAGAGCGATCCCAAGGGCGCGGCGGCACTGGAGTTGTGGCTTTCTCAGAAGGATGAGCTGCTCGCTGGTCGGATTCCTCGATCCAAGAGTGTTGGACTGACGCTGCACGAGTTGTGTAACGGGTTCTGTGAGGCAAAAGAACGACAGGTTGATTCCGGTGACATCGGACGGCGAATGTTCACGGACTACCACGCTGTTTGCAAGATCCTGATCGACTGTTTCGGCAAGCAACGAGCCGTGGACGACATTCGGCCGGAAGACTTTGAGAAGCTGCGTGCAAAGCTGGCGAAGCGCTACAGTGCGATCGCTCTCGGCAATCGTGTTCAGCGCATTCGATCGGTATTTAAGTACGGATACGAAGCAGGGTTGCTTGAGAAGCCCGCCTTATTCGGCCCTGCTTTCAAGCGACCAGCGAAACGTATCATGCGATTGGAACGGCAGGAGAAGGGGCCTCGCATGTTCGAGGCTCGACACATCCGCCGGCTCCTGAAGGCGGCGCCGCAGCCACTCCGGGCGATGATTCTTCTCGGTATTAACTGCGGATTCGGGAATCACGACTGTGGCTCGCTCCCGCTATCTGCTGTCGATCTAATGAGCGGCTGGATTAACTACCCGCGTCCCAAGACTGCAATTGAGCGACGTTGTCCCTTGTGGCCCGAGACTGTCGCCGCTCTGCAAGAGGCAGTCGCGCAGCGGACGAAACCCACGGATACTGCGAACGACGGTTTGGTGTTCGTCACCAAGTATGGCGGTCCCTGGGCGAAAGATACGAGTGATAATCCTGTCACGAAAGAGATGCGGAAACTCCTCAATCGTCTCGGATTTCACAGGCCCGGCTTGGGGTTCTACGCGCTCCGACACACGTTCGAGACAATCGCTGGCGAATGTAAGGACCAAGTGGCGGTCGATGCGATCATGGGGCACGCCGATGCGAGCATGGCAGCTCATTACCGAGAGCGGATTAGTGATGAACGACTGTTGAGCGCCTCGAATCAGGTAAAGGAGTGGCTGTTCCGGAAGGCCATAACAAACTAGGTCGTGGGAACGGCAAGAAGAACAACTCTTCTGAGATTTCAACATGCCAACATCGAAGACAACGCAGTTCGATCGGACCTCGTATGTGATGGTCGTGCGCTTCTTTCCCGGCTTCACGGCATCATCACCTACCGCAGAGTTGGCGAGCAAAAGCGATTCCGCGATCGGTGGAGCCATGTCGAGCTTACTCGCCCGTGAACTTCTTCTTTGGCGGGAGAAAAACCCAGTGGCCGCTCGGTCGCGCGTGAATATCATGCCAAAACTTGCCCCAATGAGTGAAAAGAGGCCTGAAGCATCTAGCGGTGAGGACCCGCGGTCAAGGGCGGCGCCTGTACCTCAGGACGAGTCATCTGACCTTGACCTACTTTCAACTCCGACGCCTGTCAGTCCGTGGACACAACTTCGTTCGGCAATTGCTCGTATGCAGCCAGGTGGCGAAGAAGCTACAAAGATCTCGCGTAAGTTCTCAATCGTGCGCCCGCGTAGAATCTCCAGTTACATAGATGTTGGCTGGTTGGTTCCCGATAGTCGCATCGCCGGGAGATTTTTAAGAAAGCGATGGGGGGCCCTATGGTCGCCTGCGTTTCCATTGCTGACGGTAACTGGGACGAAAAAGGCTGAATGGATCGCGTTCGCCGCCGCTCAACAATTATGTGCGCCGTCCACGAGCAACGTTGCGACTTTCAATCCAGTGATTTGTTGTGTAAAGCAGGAAGTCATGGTGAACGACGGAGCCCTTCTGGCAGCAGACGTCGGCCGACAAATCGCAAGAGTAAGTACCGGCGAGTTAGATGATCCGGTCGTCGCTCAGGTTCAGCAATGTCAGCGCGAGGTAGAAAGCTGCTCGCGAGTCTGGAATGACACTCAAAATGATCCAGACATTCCTCGGAAATATCAATCGATTCCAATCGCGATGGCAAGGGCGGCTGAGCTGTTAGGGATTGGCGAGGGTGCGAATCCTTCGTCAACGATCTCCAAACGCATTGCTAGTGGAAAGCTTCGGGCTACTCGCTTAACGGGCCACAGTTCCATCTTCGATGTGCGGGAATTTCCGGCGTCCGCGAGGGATGAAATCACACCGGCAAAAATTGTCGACTAGCAGTTGTGGTGAAATTGTCTCTGATCTAGCCGTGCAAGGCGACATTCTCATTTCTTCAGAATGCCCTGGGCTCAGCGACATACTTGTTGCTAGCGATTGGGCGACAAGCATGGCCGCATTCCGGGACTTTCAAATTAGCCATAGCTAGCCCGCTGCGTTAAGTTGGGCAAACCAGTGGTTCGCTTCCATACTTATTCTATGACTCAGAACTATCTTCTAGCCTCTTCTAGCCGCCACGTACTTAACCCGTAGCCACAGGGTTTGGTGGCCGTAAACTTCGAGCGTCGCCCACCAATGGGAAGCTCGAAAGTGTCTACGAACCATGCCAACAAGAAGCTGACTCCCGCCGAATGTGCCCACAAGTTGGGCGTCGGCGGCGACAAGGTGTATGGCTGGATTCGTTCCGGCGAGTTGCGGGCGATCAACGTGGCAAGCGATCCCCGGGGACGCCCGCTGTACAAGATTTCCATTGAAGACCTTGCAGCGTTCGAGCATGGTCGGCAGGTCGCCATCAACCCAGCGCCAACGCCGCGGCCTAGGCGACAGCCCAAAACCAAAGATTACTTCCCCGACGTGAGTAGCTGAAAGGAATTCAGCGACCGTCCCTGAAAGCTGGCCCTGCCGGCCGGCGGACATATCACCTAACCGCCCTATTGAAAGGATTCACTCGTGCACACCCATTCCGCTGCCTCCGATAGCCCGATGATGCCCATCGACCAGTTCGCCGAACTGCTCGCAGACATCGCCGCCAACGGACAACAGAAGCCAATCGTCCTATACGAGGGCAAGATTCTCGACGGCCGTGCTCGCTACGAAGCCTGTCGACGGCTCGGACTGAAGCCAGTGACTGTTTCGCTGAATGAAGGCGACATTGAAGTTGGCCCTGCTGCGTACTTGAACTCAGCCAACCATGTCCGCCGCCACGTCAGTGGGCTGGACGGGCCCCGAAGCGGCTGCTGCGAGCATATGTCGCGGGCTTTCGAGGCAACCCTGAGAGTCGAGCTGGCGTTGGGCGTGCTCGGCGAAGCCGACCGAGCGAAGCCCCACGTTCGCGCTCTTGAACAGCTTATCCGAGGTCGTTCACCACATTGCTAGATCGCCTCACAACAACAAACCCCAGCAAATAAGGAAAGAAGTATGGACGGATCCATCACCTCAACCCCGCCGGCGGCGGCGGCATGGCGACCCGATGTCGTCACCGTCTCTGAGCTAGAAGCCAAGCCCATCGAGTGGCTGTGGGAAGGCTACATCCCCCTAGGAGCCCTCACCATCCTGGAGGGCGATCCTGGGCTAGGTAAGAGCCAGATCACCTGCGATTTGGCCGCTCGCGTGACCCATGGGTTGCCGATGCCACACTCCACCGCTGTCGTCGAAGTGAATAATGGAGTACTCATGATGAACTGCGAAGACGATCCCAGGCGGGTAATGTATCAGCGATTGGAAGCGGCTGGTGCCGACCTAACGCGGGTTCAGATCCTGCGGGAAATGACGACGGGTGCTGATGAGCGTCCTATCGCGTTTCCCGACGACATCGTGGCGCTTCGCGAGGTACTTGCCCTCCATGGCATCGGGTTGGCGGTCATCGACCCACTCGTCGGTTTCGTCGGCGACGACGTTAACGTCAACGGTGACGCCGAGGTTCGCCGCCTGCTCAGCCAGCTGGCGAAACTTGCCGAGGAACTGAACGTCGCCATCGTCCTCGTTCGCCACCTCAACAAACGGGCGGGGATTTCGGCGAAGTATCGGGGCGGAGGGTCCATCGGACTCACTGGCGCCGCCCGTTCCGTGCTGACAGTCGCGCGCGACCCTGACGATCCCCAGGGTTGCGTCATGGCGTCGGTGAAAAGCAACCTCGGGCCCCCTCCCCAGTCGGTCAAGTTCACCATCGAGCCGGTTGACCTGACTTCCCGAGTGGCATGGGGCGACCTTTGTGACTTCTCAGCTGACACGCTACTTGAAGGAACGGCCCCGGCCACTGACACCAAGCTGAACCTGGCGATCCAAATCCTCCTCGCGGAACTCGCTGAAGGTCCGCGGCCGGAAGTCGAGATCGCCACGCAGATGGAAAGACGTGGCATCAGCCCATCGACAGTCAAACGGGCGCGCAAGCAGCTGGGAGTGAAGGCGGCGAAACGCGGGTTCGACGACGGATGGGATCTCTGTCTCCCCGACATCCCTGGGGCCTACTCGGCTCAGGGTTTCCCGGACGAAGTCAACGACCCCGATGAGGGGTTCTGACCTCCTTGGGAGAAATAAGGACTTACGTCAACTCTTGAGCCCCTTCGTCGCGAAGGGGCTCAGCACCTCTGCGCCCACACGCTGAGCGCCTTCGAAGACGTTCATTGGCCCCCTTGCATTCCGTGGCTATCCACTAATTCATTGAACGAGGAATTCTATGGTTAAGTACATACTCCCCGCCAGCGACTGCACGCCCGAAGAGAATCGGGCAGCGTTGATCGCCGGCGCGTGGACCTACGCTGCGATCGTTTGTCCGCACAAACTGGATCAGATGATCATGGGGGACGTGCCGGCCGTCATGCCGGTGCAGATCCCCAACATCATGATCGACTCTCCCCGGGCACTCACGCTCGCCGGCGCCGTGGCCGTCGTTTTCTTCCAGGGGAAGTTGCCCCCCGACCGCTGCGTACTGCTGGAAGAGATCTTGCAGTATTTGCCCAACGAGCATCAACGGCACATCGGTTACCGCTCGGACAAAGATTTTGATCACGTGCGGCTGATGCTGAATGACATCCACCAGGTGCTGAAGAAAGCACGCGGGTTGTTTGAAGAACTGCGACGGCGGTTACTTGCCGGGGAATCTATTGATGCAGAGCGTGTTCGGGAAATCATCGATGCTGGAAAGCTAGCGAACCAGCCGCCGCCAGCGAGTCGAAGGGGACCACGCGTCTCCAACGAAGACCACACTGACCGATGAAAGATTTTTGACACTCTTGGGAAATTAAAAGACTTACGTCAATTGTTTGGCCCCCTTCGCTGTGAAGGGGGCCATTGCCAACTGGCCATACCTTTGGCCGTCTTCGAAGCGGACTCTTCGTCTGCGCAAAGCATAAAGGATTCTTCAAATGCCTAAATACGATCGACACCATTCAATTCACTACAACGCTTTGGATGCAGGGGTTATTGCTGCTTTACGCCTAATTGTTGCAGCAATCATCGACACGCCACTTGTTGCGCATCTCGGGTGGACTACACGAGGTCGGTCTAATCCTCCCGAGAGTATCGAATGCGAGTCGCTACCTTACATGTCGTATCCATCGGCCTATAACGAGCTGCTTGTATGCGAGTCTCTCGGGAAGAAAATTCTTCCGCTCACCAAGTTTGACTATAACTATCGAGCCACGGACTGCATTGTTAGCGTGGGAAACAATGCTGACACACCGGATGAGAAAAAACTAATTCAGATTGAAGAGCGAGTTGCGAGGCTAGTTTTGCCTCACAAGGGATTGATTTACGATCTAGCGAATCGATTGTCTCAAGGGGAAGTCATTTCCTCAGAAGAAGTGATGAAATTGATGGATCGCCGGCCGGATGATGTGGACGAGGAGATTCCGCCTCTGACCGACTAGCGTTGATGTTGCACTAGCGACTTGCGGGACGATAGGTGATTTCCCCAACGGTCTTGGTGTTCCAATTCAAATCGGAGTATAAGATTTGGCTGGGCGCGCTGGAAGAATTGTCGTTCGGCGCGCCCAGTCTTCAAAAACGCCCGGGATTCGTGCGAAGTTCGTCTGTTATTGTCCTTCGCTGGCTCTCAAACAGTCTACTAGCGCGCCAGCACCCCATACACAGTTGGGCGAGACATCTCTACTGCCCTGGCGATCGCCGCGACGCTTTCACCCGCCTTGTGCATTGTCCTAATCGTCCGTTCCTTCTCCGTTGTTAGCCTGAGCCGTCTACCCGGCTTACTGCCTCCCCACGTTTTTCCCGCAGCCCTCGCTGCCGCTTGTCCTGCAAGTGCACGCTCTGCCCGGACCTCCGTCTCGTACTGAGCCATACTGGCTATCACATTGGCCATCATCCTGCCGGCGGGGGTACTCAGGTCGATCCCCTCTTTCAAAGATACGAGATTCACTTTCCGTTCGTGCAATTCGGCGAACAGTGCCGTGAGCCCCTTTGCCGTCCGACCTAGCCGGTCCAACCGCCAGCAGCAGATGGTTGTGACCTCTCCTCGCGCGAACGCTGACTCCAGCTTCAACCAGCCGGGTCGGTCCATCGTTTTCCCCGTGAACTTGTCCGTGTACCACACAACTGGCAGACGCTTCTGTGCGTTCGCCCACGCTTGAAGGTCGCCCTTCTGGCTGCGGTGATCCTGGGTCTTTGACGAGACGCGGCAGTAGACGGCAATATGTTTTGGCATGCGGCTACATTACACCCACTGCGCTAGTTTGTCAAATGTCAACTAAGGACCACGGTTTACAGTGGGCAAGGAAGTCGAGTTTTTAGAAATGCCGTATTTGCTTGACTCTCGAAGGCTGTGTTCGCGCGAGGACTGAGATTTTACACTTGTTGAACGCCCGTTTATGAGCGTTTAGGTGATTACTCAGCTATGGCCAGAGCGCACATCAGACTTGAACCGAGCGATTAGGGAGACTTCGAGCGACTCACTCGCGAGCCAGTCGATCGTCGCAGTGGAGCGGCCCCGGGGCCCCTCGCTCTGGCGAGTGCTGGCAGAGGCCGAACCACGGCCTCATCGGACCGCCAAATTCTTGACCCCAACAGGCCGATTTCGATAACGGAGAGGCCCGGCTAGCGAAGAGTCAATCACCAGGCGGTTTGTGGCGTGGGACAATTTCACGACGAGTTTCGGAGTCGAGAAACGCTAACCACCATTCCAAATGCGATGGCCATAACGATTCCAGAGGCTGGTTCCGGGACCGCGCCGAACGCAAAAATCCCCTCATTGCTGACGACGTACAGGACGCCATCGGACAAAGCAATTCTTCCGCTGACGGGCGTGCTCCAGACTGAAGTCCGGGATACTAGGTCAATCGCATGAATGCCCGTATCCGTGTTCACGAACGCGACAGAGTCTGTGAGCACGACGTTCCCTACAACCTTCGCGGAGTGGGCCCAACTCCACTGTCGAACGCCAGTATTTGCGTCGAGGAAAACTAAACTCTGTCCTTCGGGCAGCGCAATGACGCCGTTGTTCATTGCGGGGTTATCCGACCAGAAACCGTCGGCTTCCCAGTTGATGTTGTTGGCAACCGTATTGAAGCTAACCAGGGCACTGCTGCCGGTAATACGTGAAAGTGCGTAGGCGTTACCGGACCCGTCAAGCATGACGCTGCCGTCATCCGTAATTGTGGTCCTAAAACCTACGGACCGCGGATGCACGATGGCGCGCCAGCTTCCAGTTTGCCGATCTGCGATGTAAAGGCGTCCGACGTACGGGCCGGGGCTCGTTCCGGCCTCCTCTAGGTAGGCGTAGACATTTTGTGAATCCGCAGCTGGGATCCAGCCATCCTCCAGGTTCAACTCCGCAAACCAGCGGTGAGTTCCGTTGGTGTCATACGCATCTAGACCGCCGTAGTAGCCGCCTGATGAAAAAATGGCGTCACCATCAATAGTAGGTCGGCTGCCGCTGTACCATTGGCCGCTGTGTTGAGTGGCGAAAAGTTGTTTCCCATCGGCGGCGCTCAGTCCCACGAGCGCTGGCTGATCATTAGGATCCGTCGAGCCGCTAATGCTAGAGTGTCCCCACCTGTGGACGTAAACGTTGTCGCCCTGAACCGACGGCGCTGAGACGCCGTTGGGGCTTCGGTACGGCAGCTTTGTCGACCATTGAACATCGCCGGAGGAGGCGTCAATGCGGCTTACGGTTGCTACGCGACTAGATTTCGTACCAACTTGGGTGACGTAGAGTGCGTTTCCTTGAACTGCTACGTCGGTTGCGAGCGTCATTCGCAGGTTCCACTTCTGAGTGAAATGTTCTGCGTCGAAATTCCCTGACGCGTAGCCTGTGTGGCTGGAGTTGCCCTGAAATTGCGACCACTCTGCCTGCCCTCGCGTCTGCATAGCAATCACAAGTACCGACGCGAGAATTACACGTGTCATTGTTCACACCCTATTGACGGTCTTTCAGCCAGCATCTTCTTGATGAAGCAGATGGAATGCCAGATTGGCAGTCTTTGTATCAAACGAGATCGTGGAGAAACAGATCGTCGCCGGGGGGCCCCATGAGACCGCCAAAATCTTGACCACAACGGGCCTGCTCAACCGTCGATGAGACTCTACTAGCGGGCGTCTAATCGCCAAATTTTTTTAAAAGTAAGATTTCGTGGTAACAAGATGCACTGAGTGGAAACGCAGCGCACCGAGATACCAGCAGCTGGTACTGACACTACGGCGCCTCATAGGCCTCGAGCGTCTTTTATGGTATAATGGAGACCCTGAGAGCCACTGAATGGACTTCGCGGCTCTCTCCTTTCACTCGCGCAAACGTCGCGACTATTACCGAAGGAGGCCGTCAAGGATGACGTCCGAAAGTTTGGAGCTGCGAGCTCCACTCCTTATTTCCCGCGTCGAGGCCGCGAAGCTCTTGGCGGTCAGCCCACGCACCGTCTCGAATCTCGCCCAAGCCGGCTTTCTACGTCCGATCAAGATCGGGCGCGCCGTCCGGTTCGACCATACCCAAGTAGTCGTCTTCGCCCAACTCGGGACGGGAGGCGGCGGTGCGTAATCGACAGGACCGCCCATGCGTCCGGCTTCCCGGCGAAGGGCAAGAGATCGGCGCTGCTGCCGAAGAGCTCGGCGACCTGCTGCGCGCCCAGCGCACCCACTTTATCCAGGGCGACGCTGTCGTGCGTCTGCAGATTGGCCAGAACGGTCGGCCGCGAATCACGGCGGTGAAGGCGGTCGAGTTGGCCAGCGACTTCGAGGAAGTTGCGCGGTTCCAGACCAGCAAGTCGCAGCCAGACGTCTACACCAACTGTACGGAGGGCGTTGCCAGCCTGATCCTGAATTCAGCGAAGTTTAAGGCTGCGCTGCCATACCTCGACCGCATCACGCCATCTCCCATTCTGGTAGAACGAGACGCCGCGGCGGCTGTGATTTGCGGCTACGACGAGCCCAGCGGAGTGTACGCGTGCGGGGCCGCACCGGCCGATGTGCCCGTCGACGAAGCCGTTGAGCTACTCCGTTCTCTCCTCGGCGACTACGCCTTCGCCACTGCGGGGGACCGCTCCCGGGCTGTGGCTGCGCTCCTAACGCCCGCCCTCGTGGCCGGCGGTTGGCTCGGAGGACGCGCTCCCATCGACCTGGGCGAGGCCGACAAATCACAAACGGGGAAAGGTTACCGCAATAAAGTGACAGCGGCTTTGTACAACAACGGCGTCATTATCGTGAATCAGCGGCGCGGGATTGGCGGACTTGAGGACTCGTTCGCGAAGGCGGCCATGAACGGGTCGCAGTTCATCGGTATCGACAATGTCCGGGGCAATATCGACTTGCAGTCGCTGGAATCGTTCATGACCGAAGAGGAGGTGATGCAGCGCGCTGCGTACTGCCCTGAGACGCCGGTCGACACTCGGTACATCAACGTCATGCTCACCTCAAACAGCGCGCAAATGACCGAGGATCTCGCCAATCGCTGTAGCTGCGTCGCGCTGCGGAAGCAGGCTCCAGGGCACATCTTCGCCAAATATCCCGAAGGCGACCTACTGACTCATGTGCGGGCGAACCAGTCGCGATACCTGGGCGCCGTATTCGCCGTCATCCGAGAGTGGCACCGCCGCGGGAAGCCCAAGACCGCTGAGTCTCGGCATGACTTCCGTCATTGGTGCCAGGCGCTCGATTGGATCGTTCAGCAGCTGTTTGGCGAGGCTCCGCTCATGGACGGACACCGGGAAGCCCAGCAACGGATGGCGACGCCGCAACTTCAGTGGGTGCGGGAACTCATGCTTGCTGTCGTGGAGGAACATCGGACAGACGAGCGGCTGACGCCAAGCGATTTTTTAGATCTGATGGTGCAGCGGGGCATGGAAATCCCGGGGCAAGGCGTTGTGGATCACTTAGACGAGAAATGCCGCACCGCAGCACTAACGGCGATTGGGAAGAAGCTCGCAACGGTGCTGAAGGATTCCGACGAGCTCGCCATCGAAGGCTTGAACCTGATCCGTGAGCACTACCAAGACTCGGAAAGTCGAGATCGGAAGCGTTACATCGTCAGCTCTGCTTCTGGCATTCCTGACGGACGCTCGGCAGAGATCGTTGTCGACCTTGACCCCTGGGAAGACGATCCCCCGCGGTCGCCCCCTGATCACCCCCAGACGTCCCCCGTGATTAAAACCCTCGTTTCCCTTGATCCCCGTGATACTTCGCAATCTCCGTCAGTAAAAGATTCTCACGAACTTCCGCCTGGACGTCAAAAGATGACAACTATCGCGGGGACTAGTGGGGATCAGGGGGATCAGCGGGAGGAGTACTCTTTATGACAGTCAATCCTAACTTTGGCTCCGCGATCCTCGCCTACATGGAGGGGCGCAGGGTCTGCTTCAGCCTTCGGGGCGTTCAACTCCAGGTTAACGCCCCGTGCGGAGCCATGACACGGGACATGCTGGGTGCGCTGCGGGAAGCGAAGGCTGAGGTGTTTTACGAGTTGCGACCGCGTGAGCCTTGCACTCGCTGCGGAGCTGGGACGCACGTAGACTACACGATTCACGGGAGCCGCTCGATCCGGCGCGACTGAGGGGTGTGCGGTCTAACGAAGGGATTCCCAGCTTGGAGCAGCTGCTCGGTGGGCTAAGAAAAGGGATGAGAAGATCACTTTCGCAATTGACTCCAAATGCGGTGCTTGGCAACTGCGGCAGTGCGTAAATAATGCATCGGTCGGCATAACTCTGCACGCTTTAAGCACCCTCTCCACGCCCCACAGGCGTCGCCTTCGGTCCGCAGGCGGGCTGAATCACGTAATGCCTGCCCACAACTAGTGATATATTGCTTTCCTATGGGCCGACGCTATCACGACTGCTTTAGTTGCTCGTCACCCTGACCTGCCCCAGATAGGTAACCAATCATTAAGTTAGAGTTGAGGTCGCCTCCACGCCAGCCAGCTTCGCTTGCTGAGGCGTAGCCGAAGCGAGCGAAGCTGGCTGAATCGCTTCAGGGGCCGGAGCCCGATAGCCCAGCGAACTATGAGGCCGAACGGCGTTGTTAGGCTAGTACAAGCGGTGCCGCGTAGTTGTCTCTGCGTCTTACGGCACACTTTTAGTCGTGGATTAAGCCTCTTAGAAGACGGTTACAACGGCGGAATTACTTAGCCATCAACGTCGCAATACCGTCACGCTTAGTAGAGGGAGTCGCAGGACCTGCCGGTAAGGAAGTTCTCGGCTTCCAATCGTTGTGTGGGATGCTGGGCTGGCTGGCGTAGGTAGTTGAGTTGATGGGCTAGTTAAAGCTGCGACGATTCCGGAGGATCGGACACAAGTTCGCCGATTATTCCGAAGACGAGCTTTTCCAGCATGTTCGGGCGAATTAGCCATTTTTTTGGGGAACGTCCTCGCCGTAGTCCGCGAGTGGCATCGCTGAGGGAAGCCGCGGACCGAAGAGTCTCGGTATGATTGTGTAGGCGATGGTGCCGGGTTCTCGATTGGATCGGTCAGTAGATCTTCGGTGAAACTTCCCTCATGGAAGGGCATCAGCAAGCGCGGAAGCGAGTTGTGTGTCCCGAGTTAAATTGGGTACGCGATGTGCTCTCCACTGTCATTGACGAGCGTCGCACGGACGAACGGCTCCGGGCAAATGACTCGCTTGACGTGATTATCACCCGCGACCTTGAGATTCCTAAAAATGTTGCGGGGAAGCCCGGAAGAAAGCTGTGCAGCAAATCGGCAGGAATCTCAGTATGCCTTCGGGAACGAGGATCGACTGAAGATCGAGGTCTGCTTCATCACCCGGGAAGTAATTGTCGACGACAAATTGCGCGAGAGGCGGGTATACACGCTCGCTACGGAACGCACGATATCCACCGGCCAGCCAGCGATGCTCCATGGCAGGATCGCGGTAGCCAGCGAAATTTCGTGAAGAAGCCGAAGCGTGAGTGGGGAACCGGCACAGCGGCGACTGGTCTGTGGTGAGAATGCGGTCGACTTGCTCATCGTAGCGAGAGGTCAGGCAATCGCTAGCGATCACTTCTGTCGTGTGCTGACGGCTGCGAGTGTACGTGGTACGTCGCCATTTTTCTTGCGTTGAGGCCGCCGTCGGGGAGTCCATGCGATCGTGCGGAACTTGACCACCATATGCCGGACCAACCGTCGGTGAGACTCTACAAGTGGCCGGCCAGCAATCGCTGCCAGGAAAGCTGGATGCAGCGGCATAGAACCTCGCTGCAATCCGGTAGCACCCCGCCTACTGAGCTGGCTGGAAATACAATTCAGGTTAGTCCAGCTTGGTAATTGTGTCGTTGTAGATTTGTAGACGCGCCGATAGCAAGCCGTGCAGTTCCTCGGCTGTATCCTTCGCTTCATCAATTTCATTGGATTTGAGCAAGCGAATAATCTCAGAGGCTAAGTCGACAAGATTGCTTAATGAATCCCCTTGCACTACTACGCCAGGGAAGCGCCGCCCAGCTACATGAACAACTTGACTGTTATTCGCATCGCCAATCAACTTTACTTCAACGGACATATCTTGCCTTTACGGTCGAGGGTTAAAAATGATATGAGGCAGGCTTGTGTCAAGCGGCGCCTTATTCGAGTTGAACACGTCCATTCCAGTGTACCCTCTAGGACCTAGTTCTCCGCCCGACTCACCTCTCGGAAGTACTCTTCGAGCATTTTGCCGCACCCTACTATTCCCCCCAATAAGATAGTCGAAATCGGATTTCGCATGTGAGGTACCGGCCGCTCTGCTCCCCACAACAGTTACTGGGGTTCCAGAGCTGTCGGCAAATGCTTGAACGCTTGCTCTTGTCGCCGGATGCAGGTTAGAGACGCGTGCGCCACCCCCGGCGATTGGTGCGAGTGCGAGTTCCGCTTCGATCGCCTGGTCGGCTGCCACCGAGAGCGTCCTCGCAGCTGCGACTCCTCGCACTGCGTTCACGCCAGCCCCAGCTCCGAGAAATGTTCCGGTTATCGCGCCGTTCCACGCGCCATTTTGGGCGGCCTCACCAGCAGTCTCCGAATTTGCGGCACCGAACAAGCCGCTAACGCCTCCCCAAACAGTACCGATGACCGCACCGCCTGTTGCTCCGAGCAATGCTCCGGGAGCAGCACCGGCTCCCCCGAAGGCGGCTCCCCCGATTCCTCCCACAACTGCACCGCTTCCTGCACCGGTCAATCCTCCGGATAGTGCCCCCGAGACCGTCCCAGAAACTGCCCGTCCGGAAGCATACGCATAAGCTTTTGAGGTATCTAAGATACCACTAGCTTTGGGATTCCAAGGCATGACCCAAGTTTCACCGAATATGTGGACGCTTTCTTTATTGCGAACGGCTGTGCTTACTGCAATGTCATGGAATTCAGCTTCTATCACTCCCCGAAACTCTTCAAGTGTTCTACTTTCGTCGTACCGTTTGATTGCGGCATACACTGGATCGGGCTTGAGCGAGTAGTCTAGCCTAGCAGGCTTAGTGATCGAATTCAGGGCAGATGCACTTGAATACGCAGAAAGACCATTGTTGAATTGTTCTATCGCTGTTGGGCGTGTCGAGTTAGAGTTGGACGCCTGCGGTGAGCGATTGAAGGCATGGCCAAGAGGAGTGCCGACTGTCGAAAGAGCACCGCTCGGGATTGTGGACCTTACCGTACGTCCTCCACTGAAGCCCCCATTCAACGGATAGCCTTGCAGTGACAGCCCTGACGGATCGGCGTAGTTAACAGGGTCGTTACCCGCGAACATATACCAGTTCGACCCATCTTCAATTGGATCCTCGCTGATAAACCGACCGATGTCTGCCGAATACCACCTAGCACCTTTTAGCTGCAATCCGGTGGCTGTGTCGAAGAGGTCACCGTGGTGACCGAATGTGGCGCTGGAGATTAGACCAATCGATACGCCGTCCGAGCCAATGATAGACGTCACTCTTCCGAACGCGGCGTAGTCAATCGTTTCGCGAAGATAAATCTCGGAACCCTCAATAAGGTCCAACCCTAGAACAATTCGAGTCGAATTTTGGTGGTCGCCCATCGGCATCAGTACATCAACCTGAAATTGAGACGTCTGATTTCCGATTGAGTAGAAGACCTGCTCGAATAGTGATTCGCCCGTGGGTCCATATTGGTATCGTCGCGCGACATCCAGGTCAGATTCGATCGTCATCGTGCGCCGACCCGACTCTATAGCGTAGTGCTCAACTTCCGCGCCTGAATCAAATGGGCGATCAACTTTTCGGTAAATCAGCTCTCCTGAAGCGTTGTATCGATAGTCGACGATCAGCGTTTCGTGATCGCCGCTTGCTTCAGTAAACTTGATAAGATGATTGTGATGATCCCACTTGTAGATGTATCGAATGCTTGGGTCGTTTGTTAGATAAGCGAGAACGATGTTTCCTTCTTCGTCGTATTCGTAAGAGTAGGTGGAGTCGCTATCGATTCGGTTTAGCTCGCCTATCGAGTAGCTGTCGGTGCCGCCGCCTTGCTCGCTCGCATACTCACGATTGCCATTGGCGTCATATACGTAGGCTGCAGTCTGCCCCGGAAGGTTGGATGCAAGGTTGGTTAATTGCCCCGCTGCATCGTAGGTGAACGACTGCGACTCATCGGTGCGATTTCTGATCGCCCACAGACTGGTGTTCCAGTCCGTGGCTATCGCATTAATTCGATCTTCCGCGTCGTATGCGTAAGAGATGTTCGCAATTTGTTGGTTTGGCGACCAAGTGGAAGTCGTGCGACGCCCCATCTGCTGAGAAATGCCTCGCAATCTGCCGGCTTGATCGTAGGCGTAAGTAGCCTGAGCACGATTGCGATGGCCTGCACCTCCGGGGAGGCTCGCTTCCCAGTCCGTGTAACGGATTGTCGAACTCAGCGAACCGTC
The DNA here is from genome assembly GCF_965279485.1 of Lacipirellula sp. Lineage (NCBI taxonomy): Bacteria > Pseudomonadati > Planctomycetota > Planctomycetia > Pirellulales > Lacipirellulaceae > Lacipirellula > Lacipirellula sp. The sequence goes on along the minus strand of NZ_CBDIIC010000001.1, from coordinate 1,588,029 downwards.
TCCCAGATATGAGAAAACCGCATCCATTGAATCGAAATCAAGGACTGGGCTGGCACCCGTAGTGCCAGAATCTGAGTCGGTCAGGCGCACTAACTCCCCGAAAGCATTAAACGTGGATTTGGTTTGCGCGGCGAACTGATCGCTCACAAACTGTTCACGTGTTTCCGTCAGGCCTCCCGACTCGTAGGCGTAGGCGTAAGTCTGTCGCTGACTTGGCGCGCCGATTGAGTGGTCAGTTGATAACAAACTTTGATTTGAATGCTCGACAAGGCGACCTAGGCCGTCGTAGACATAACTGTCTGTGGCGCGGTAATCGAGCGGACCTTGCTGCGGCAGCGCTCGACGACTGTGGCGAGTTTCCACAAGTCTCCCCAAGTCATCGTAGAATCTATCAGTGAATGCGATAAATTCTTGACTTAGCGGCGTTTGCGCCTCAGCAAGCGAGACGAATTCCCAGCTCCTTGCCGGACGATTCAGCCTGTCGTAGCTTTGAACGATCGCCTCGCCGTTTCGGTTAACGGTGATGGAGAGGTTGCCTCTCGCATCGTAAATAAACTGACGAGTACCCGCGGACGTTGCCTCGCTTACTTTCCTCCCGAGGCCATCGTAGTTGTACGCAGTGGAGTTTTGGTCCGGATCAACCGTTTCAGCCAAATTTCCGGCGAGATCATAGAAGTGAGAAGTGACATCCCCTCTTCCGTTCTCCGAGAGGATTAGCCTTCCCTGGGCATCGTACTTATACCTAGTCGTCTCGCCCGCAGTTCCATTGGTCTGGGACAACAAGTTGCCCGCAGCATCGTAGGTGGATGTAGTCAGATGAGATGCGAGTGCGGTAACGAGATTGTTTCCGTCGGGATCAGGATCAATCGTCTTTGTCAGCCGTCCGAGTCGGTCATACTCACTCCGGGTCAGCCGTGACATGGGGTCGATGTGAGCAACTTGGTTACCGATCGCATCGTACTGGAACCGGCGAGTACGTTTCTCTGTGCTCCCTCCAACTTGGCCTTGCTCTGTTTCCGCGACTAAGCGTCCCAGTGAATCGTATGCATAGACCGTTGCAACTTGCCGAGGATCGACGCCCGGATTCTCTTCAACTTTAGTTAAATTGCCCGATGCGTCGTATTGATTCGCTGTCGTATGGCGATCGGTAACATCGTACGCACCAGCATTTTCAACTTGGCTGATTAATCTATTGAGCGCGTCATACTTGTACGAGGTGCGCCGCTCGATTCGCTCAATTCGAATCGCATCCGCAAGAATTGGCTGACCATACGTAGCGAACTGAACGCCAATAGAACCAGGCCCGTTGGGACCAACCATGAAACCAGAGGAAAGTTCCTGCCAATCAGACCAAGCCGACCCATCGAAGCGACGCACGCCGGTCGAATGCACGCGTTGAGAGCCGAGCGAAGTAGAATCCACGTCGTTAACATCTAGATTGAAGAACGTCCCATACGTGTCGTTGGCATTATTGTTCAGATCGTCGTAATAGTAATCTGAGAGTCTATAGAACAGATTGGTGGTGGCGGTTGGACTCTCATTCCAGTGAGCTAACACACGGTATGCACCTGGTTCAAGATTATCAAACTTCCAGAACATGACGGTGTTCGTCGTTGCCGATGGCGGCGGGACGAGCATGGAATCGCCGCCGTAGTCGGAAGTCAGATTGGGGTAAGAGGGACTACCACCTGATTGCACGTGGAATCCGACATCCCCAGCATCCAAAACCCAAGATGCTGCGTCGTGCGGCAGTTCAAGCTTTTCAATCAAGTTTCCTACTTTGTCGTATCGAAAGTCCGTAATAGTTTGCTCATTCCCACCGACGTCAAGAACTTCGCGAGTGCGGCGATTGCGATAATCGTATTCATAGGAAACGACAGAATCATCGGCGATCGTGGCCGGAGAGTTTCTATCAACAATACGCACGACATTGCCGTAACTGTCGAACTTCGTGGTGGTTTGTGGGCTGGGGAGATTGTTGCCGGCGCCGTCCGGATCCGGTAGCGTCAAGACGGTTTGTCGGTTGAGCTCGTCGTACACATGGGTTGTTTGATTTCCCAGCGGATCGATTTCCGTTAGTAGATTGCCGCTGTGATCGTATTCGTACGAGCGAGTCGCAATTCGCTCAATGCGGATCGCATCTGCGTGAAAAGCTGGGCCGCCGGTAGTAAAGTGGACTCCAAGAGCGCCTGGGCCATTGCTGTCAATGACGAATCCCGCGTAGAGTTCCTTCCAGCCATTCCACGCGCCGTTGTCAAATCGCAACACATCAAGCGTGGCGCTCTGTTGATATCCTGCAGAGTTGATTACGTCGTACGGGAAGAAGTTCGTTTGGGTGACGCCAGTCGTTTCGTCATAGTAATCCGAAAGGCGGAAAATCACGGGCCACGTTGCCGAGGAGAGCCCTGTCCAGGATGCAAGAACGCGATACGTGCCCTGCGCAAGGCCTCTGAAGGACCACACTGCTTCCGGTGATACAGACGGACTTATTCGATTGACTTGTAGAGAATCGCCGCCGTAGTCGGCCGACTGATTCACCGCCGTCGTCGTGGCTCCATAAACTGCGAAGTCGGGCCAGTTCGCTAAGTCGCCATCAATTACTCTGTGGTCAGTTGCAAACGTCTCCCGCACCACCCGTCCCAGCCGATCATGGGCATAGGACGTCGAGTTGCCTAGGGCGTCGACACGCTCGACGAGACGCCCGCCGATATCGTACCTAGAGCGGATCACTGGGGCGAATCCCGCCCCCTCTCCATCCGGGTCGGCTTGTCGCTGTTGGATGACGCGACCACGGTCGTCAATTAGCATGTAGGTGGTCCGACCTAGTGCATCGATAGCGGCCACGACCTGGCCGGCGACGTCATAAACGGTGCGAGTGCGATTTCCTTGGGCATCAATTACGGATACGGCGCGGTTGAAGACATCAAATTCATACTGAGTCGTGACACCGCGAGGATCGGTAACAGCAACACGGTTTCCAGCGGCATCGTATCGATATGAAGTCGTAGGGCTGCCGGTGGTACTGATGAGTCCTGATGCTGGATCGGCCTGGAGCATTGTGTCTAGGCGGCCGAAAGTGTCATAGCGGAACTCTGTCACACGATCGAGTTCGTCGTGCTGATACCGCACCCGACCGGCGGCGTCATATTCCGTGGTCACAGACGTCTTGTCAGCATTGATGACTTTCGTCAGTCGGCCTATCGCGTCGTACCTCATTTGCACGACTTGCACCTTGTTCGCGATTCTGTTGACTAGCGTGACAAGATCTCGAGGATTGGCCGGGAGAGTTGCGATGGTGGAGGCATCGTATGTAACGGTTTGGCTGACATTGCCCACCGCATCATAGTCTGTTGTGATAAGCGCTGCGGCTCGCGTTGTCGCGGGAACTGCTGTGCTCTTATCTCTGATGTTCGCAGGAACATCAGATTCCCGCAGAGTCCGAGCTTCAATAATCCTCCCTAGTACATCGTACTTGTACTGTGTGACGTTGAGTTCTGGATCAATAATCGCGATTAGATTTCCAAGCTTATCGTACTTATTGGTAGTCGTTGGACTTCCAAGGTCCGCGCCGCCATCTTCATTTAGCGGGCCGTCTGGATCTGGCAGCTGCGCCTCCAGCAGTCGTCCAGCTCCATCGTATTTGTAGGTTGTCTCAAACCCCAAAGCGTCAATCTTGGCAATAACGTTCCCGGTAGCATCGTAGCGCACTCGCTCCGTCGAGCCGTCAGCGAACAGCGTCTGGATAAGCCGATTACGGCTGTCGTAGACGTATCTGGTCGTGCGTCCTAAAGAATCTGTACTAACGATGAGATTGCCGAAGCCATCGTAGATGTACTGTATAACCGTGTTGTCGGGATTGACTTGCTTCGTAACGTTTCCCTGTCGGTCGTACTCGAATTTCGTTGAACGACCGAGTGGATCGATCGACTCGCGAACGCGGCCGACAGCGTCGTACTTGAAGCGGCTAGTGAATCCATCGATCGGATCGATGGCGGCGTTTACATCGGCAAAGCCAGTTTCACGGAGACGGCCAAGCGCATCGTAGATGCTTTCGGTAACAACCCGGTCGGCGATGCTATTCGCCCCGACGATTCTCTGTACAACGTTTCCGAAGGAATCGTAGACAAACGTCGATTCGGAAATGACCAAGGGAGCTGCAGGCGCAGTCACAACCGTTTGCGTTGTCGATTTCGTGACGTTCCCGGCAGCGTCATAGTCGAACAACGTCTCGTACTGGACGGAATTGCCCGCAACATCGACGACTGGGGGTTGCTTAATCGATTTCAGTAATCCACGGCGGTATGTGCCATTGCCAGGCGTTACTACGTCGCTATTTGAGTAGTACGTGTACTCGACGACATTATTCTCCCCATCAATGATCTTCCATAACTTTACCTTGGCATCACCAGAAGGATAGTACTGATGAGTGGTCGTAAGTTTTTTTCCGACGTAACTTCCGGCATCTGGGTCAATTACAATCGTTGACGGAGCGACGAGATGAGGCTTGCCTGAGGCATCGGGCTGCTCGTAGTCGTACTTGGTGACAAGTAGATCGGTCTGGTTTTTGTAATGCTTCGCCGTTGCTTTACTCAGCATTCCCCGTTTGAAGGTCGGATCCGCTACGCCGTAGTAACTGAAATCCTCGATGGCGCCCCGCTCGTCTCGGGTCTCTGTCATCAGATACTCATCCGAGGTTCCAACGCCGCCCCATTTTGAGGCGAGTTGGGAGCGATCTGCGTGTATCTGCTTAATTAGTAAGCCGTTCTTTTGATGAACGTAGATTTCACTATTGCCACGTTCGTCGGTAAACTCCGTCTGGTTTTTGAAGATGTTGTAGTCGAAGGTTTGCACGTCAACATTCGGATCGTCCGTGGCGACTCCAAATTCGCCTTGCTTCACGCGAAAGACGCGGCCGTTCTTGAAGTATTCGTACGTGTGCCAGGATCCATCCGTTTCGATAATTTTTTCTATTAACCCATTAGCCGAATCCCATGTGACGTTTCTGGTGAAGTACTGCACCCTTGGGCGAAAGCTTGATTCGATTCCGTAGGCGTCGAGCGCCGTGACGGCGGGGTAATCGACCGACGCAAGTCGGACGTTGGATCCCTGGTTTTCAACGAAAGCCCCGGTTACATAGTTGTAGTTCCAGGTCTGAACCACGCTATTAACGTCATACTTCGTGACAGCAGTAAACTGATACGAGTCCGCCGGGTTGTAAGTGAAGGCAATTCGACGATTTGGGGTAGCATTGACGTCGTGAATGTCGTGAACGTAAAGCAGCTTATGATTTGAAAGGGAATCATATTTTACGACAACGCCATCCCCGTTGCTGTCAATAATGCGATTCAACCGCCCGACAAGCGCCTTCGTCGACCGATTGTAATTAACTCTCTCAAAGTGATACTCGAGACCGTCGGAGCTCTTGAATACGAAGTCAACGACTCCTAGGCCTTGGTTGGCACTAAATGAGACTTGCCCCTGAAGGCTAGAGGGCACGAGATAGCCCCCCAAGCCGTCGGGCTTGAAGTAGTGTCGGCGACCCGCCGAATCGAGCCAGACCCGGTTCACGGCTCCATCGACGACTTCCGTATACAGGACGTCACCAAAGCTGTAAGTCCAACCGACTCCGAGTCCAAAGTCTTCCAGCGACTGTGAGTCGTAGTGCCGAGAAAACGTCAGCGGCACGCCCGGATTCGGATATACAATGTCTGTTTCGTCACGGAACATGTTGCCGTTAGCAACGTTCACCGGATCGCCAGCCCAGCCAGCGTTCAGAAAACTGCCTTTCTGCAGCTCTTTTGGAGGGGCAAGCGTAACGCCGCCGCTATAGCCGCCGTTGGAGCTCGAATCGGCGACGATCATGAATCGCATCGAGCTCGCCTTCTCGACAAAGTAGACGCCGCCAACCCATTCGTTCAATTTAGTTTGGCCGAAAGGAACGAGGATTCGTATGTCGCCTTCGGCGGGGGCGGCGGAAAGAAGTGCTTCGATGTCGCTAGCAAGCGTGGTTGCGCCAATGTGGCTTCGCAGCTGACCTAACGGCGCTGTGGTCGAAGTCAAATAATTATGGAGATTGCTCGTAATATCGACATTTGCAGGACTGGCCGCCTTCACGCCTGTCGTCCCGTTGCTGTACCAGTTTCCGACATGGGTGACGACTCTCACGTTGTTGACGACCTGGCTAGTAAATTCCAGCACGACATCCGTGGTAATCGGGGCGTCATTCGCATTTAGACCCAGGGTCCTCTGAAATGCTTGTTGCAATCCTTTCATCGTAGAAATGCTTGGAGCGCCGATAACCTCTTCGACGACATTGTGCTCGAGCGCCGAACTGTTGAATCCGACCAGCTGCCAAGCTTCGCCATTAAGGAGGCCCCGCGAGAAATCCAGGGTGACGTGATTGATGTTGGGCAGATCGACGCCAAAGTCGACTGGGGCCATTCCGTATGGCAAATAGCTGATCAATCCGGGGGTACTAGCAGACCCATCTGGGTCCACTAGCAACACTGAATCGCCCTTCACAATTCCGGAGCCGACCCACTGCTGGCCGCCGATTGTTTGTGTGAGTCCCTCAATTATTTTGTTTTGTCGATTGAAGTCGTACCAGTACTTTGCTGCCGTCAGAGCGGTGAGATCGTCTACATGCTTCCGCAAATCAGTTTCACTGTGTGCAGTCGCCGAAGCTGCAAGTAACTTTCCTTGCTTGTCTGCTATGGCTTCTTTAGAGTACTGATTCGCCTCTAGGCCGATGGCTATAACCTGCCCTAGATCTTCGGTGTACCTAAACAAGCGATCGTTCTGGGATGGGCCCGCCGCATCGGGGGTGCCGGGGGCAACCGCTTTGGTAAGGCTTTGAGGCGCTAAGTGTAGAATTTCAAGAGTCGCTTGGCTTGACGACGAATAGAATGCGTAGTTGGAAGAAGCGAGCACATTCCCATTGACGATCAGTCGACTGAAGTAGGGCCCACCCGTCGATCGATAGGCGAGATCCGCATTAGAGTTATTTACACTTAATGGCGTGCTTGTGGACGACACCACAATCGAATCCAAGCTATAAATTGGAACTGCTAGTTCTTGCGTCCATCGAACCGTCGAACCGCTTTTCATCGTGATGATAACGCGGTGCGTCAGTGCATCCGAAGATGCATTTGCGGGGTCGGCGATTGACACCAGCGAAGAATACTGATCGAGGTCCCCAAGGTCGTATGTGCCACTCGAATTGCGGTCTACGACAACGACCCCAGCTCCCAGCCCACTAGGGACTTGGGAAAACTGTCGCGTCACGATTACTTCTCTTCTAGGCACGTCTGCTAGCGACTTACCAGGCTGGTTGACCATCAGCCATTCCATAGCCTGATCTTCAAAGAATTCGAGCGGTAAGCGATGGTCTGTACGAGGATCGAGTGCGAGGAAGTCAAACTCGTCGAACTGACCTGCGGATGTGTGGTCGCCGCCGTTAAGATTCGCCGCCGTGGGAAGCGGAATCCCATCCTGCCGTTCCTTGAACTTCCATGAAGGATCGAGGTCGATAGACTGTATCCCGCTGGAAATAGGAACGGATGCGCGGACCCAAGCATGCTTGAACTCAATCGTTGCGACGCTGGCGTTAAACGGCGCCTCTGCGGCTGAAGTTGTTGGTTCGGAGATCTCAGTATTCGATGCGTTGTACGCCTTAACGTTTGAGTCCATTGTCGCCGAGATTGCGCGATAAACGGCAGTGGGCGTGCTGACGCCAAGCCATTTCTGTAGTTCGGCGACACTAACGCGCACGTTTGCTGAAACGATCTTTACGTCGGATGATGCCATGAATGGCAACGCCTGAAGCCGGGCTTCCAGCAGGCCTGCTTGATCCCAGTCATTGCCTGCTTTCGTCTGGCGCGTCGCTTCGACGCCTTTCATAAAGCCTGGGTACAACTCCAACTCCACGTTGTTGTAGACCCACGAAAACTCTTCGATCACTTTCGCCAGCGCCTTGTCGGCGTCGAGCGTTACTGTCGCTGCGTTGTAGCCGTAGTTGATCCAGGCGTTCCAATCGGCCGCTGCCGTGAAGGTTGGAGCGCCGTCGAAGCCGGCTCCGGCCAGGCGGACCATCCAGGGGGCGCTGCCGCTGGTGCGCGTGATGATGTCGACGCGGCCGTCGCGGTTGACGTCTTGGAAGAACTGTTGGAACGAGGGTGCGAATCCGCTCAGCGACGCGATGCTTTTGGGTGCCGCAAGGCCGAAGGCGTCGCGGTAGTCGGCGACGCCCCAGGCGTAGTTGCCTCCGCTCAGCGTCCCGCCGAGGATCTCGTCGCTGCCGTCGCCATCGAAATCGCTGGCATAGACAACGTTCCAATTTGCCGGCAATGCGGCCGCTTGAATCAGGAATGCCGAGCCGTCGGAGATAGCCAGCTTGTAAACGCCGGAGCTGGAAATCAGCAGGTCGTCGCGACCGTCGCCGTTGAAGTCGCCAACGACGAATGTGCTAAACAGAGTCACTTCGCTTGGCGCCACGCCCCAAGATCCGATCTCGTACCCGCCGCCGGCGGCGGATGCGGCAGAGACCTGCAGTGAGTGCGTGAGCCCATCGAACAGAACTTTGTCTTTGCGGCCGTCGCCGTTGAAATCGCCGACGGCGCCAAGCGGTGCTGAAAGTTCGACTGCGCCCATGTCTCGAGCCGAAGCCGAAATCGCATTCGGTTCGTCGCGTTCGATCAGGCGCCCCAATCCACGCTGATCGGTGGCGGGGGCATCGACGGTAGGTCCGCCGGCGTCAATTACCGGGCTCCCGGGCAGTGGGACGTGCGTTTTGTTTGGCCCGCCGTAGTTATCGAGCGGAGATAGCTTGGGATCCAGCGGCGCTGCCGCCGTGCCACTTTTGATTCCCGCACCAGCTAGACTAACGCCAGTTCCGAACAACGAGTACGAACTCTCCGAACTGAGATTCCCATTCACATCGAAGTGAACTGGACTCGCTATTCCATTGGTGTTTTGAGCAATGATGGAACTTTGGATTATTGGCGAGGCTGAGTTCGCCGGGATATCAAGGCCTACGCCACCAGCCAAGCTTCGATTGAAAGCAATGGTTGTATTGACGACTCTCAACGGGGACGAAACCGCCCACAAGCGAATACCGCCGATGTAAGTAGATACATTTCCTGAGATTGTGCTGTTCTCGATCAGCGGTGATGAAACCGCGCCTACTAATTGGATTCCGCCCCCCGCGGACCATTGCTGCAAATCCATCGGCACCTGGGAGACATTATTCGAGATTGTGCTGCGCCGTATTTGAAATGCTCCCCCTCCTGGGAACGCTGCAATTCCGCTCCCTTCAACTGCGTGATTGTCAGTGATCGTCGAGTCGTTAATGAAGAGAGAGTTTGATCCGTCGCCCCAATAGTTGCGGCTTGAGATGGCGCCACCCACGCCCGCCGACGTATTTCCGGAAATTTCAACGCTGTTTAATGTCAGGGATCCTGAGTTGAGAATCCCTGCACCCTCGTCAGTAGAATTCGGTAGGTTGCCGCCAGTAATTTTCAGTCCACTTATTGTGGCTGAAACGCCAGGATACACCTGAAACACCCTGTAATTCCCGCCAGCCGCAATGGCCAATTTGTCTGCCCCGAGACCATTAATGGTGACGGCCTGTGTGATACTCAGTTGACCGCTGAGCGTTATAACGCCCTGCGATAAGGACGTATGAAAATCCACGACACTGCCGTGGAGCGGCGCGATGGCAATGGCTTCTCGCAGAGAAGTAACGCCGTCGTTGGCATCGCTCACGTCGGCCAGAGTGTCGACGGTGACCGACATCATCCGTCGGGCTTCCAGGGACTCGATGCGCGACGATAGTCGACGACTGGCGAGGATGCGATTTTTTCGAACTACTCGCCGAAATCCCAGCCGAGTCAGGACCTTGTTCCAGCAAGACGGATAGTGACGCATCAATCGACCTCAGTTGATGTGAACAGTCAATGTAGGCTTCATTAGAAGAGAGCCCGAAGCAGAAAGCCCTAGCTTAGTAGGCGCGCTAGATTTAATGGCGCACACCGCGATTAAGCTCGCTTCAATTGCGGCTCGAAATAGTCGTTGAAATAGCACCCTAGGCTACTTTCTCGCGCAGCCATGCGCCTCGGACGAAAAGTGAAAAAACATTCGTCCAAAACCCAGCAGTGATAGGCGCGCAAGCACGCTCCCGCACAATCCCTTGCGGTGCAGGGGTGGTTATACACTAATGCGTCTCTATATCAACAACATTTTCTAAAATGAGTGACATCACGATTGCCGTTAGGCCTCAATGACGCTTACTAGCTGCACGCGTCGCTTGCGCCAATTTGAGTGCGCAGCGGGAGATGTTTACCGCAACAGCCACCCGTAGTAGCTCATGGCGCGCTGAGCCTCGCAGTAAAGAGGGCTGCGTCGGCAGTGTTAAGAGCTAACGGTGGCGCGAGTTCTGTGGGGCCTTCACGACAGCACAAATGACCATGGCGACACTGTAAACATTACGCCCAATGAAATCGTGAATCACCTGGCCGAGATAGACGAGAATATGGGCTCGCCTTCATTGCGTCGCCTGTGGGATAGGCCGATTCCCGCAACTGGTCCGTTGAACGAGGTACAAACTTTCGCGCCCATCCTCGTTGCGGCTGGTGCGGCACGAAAAAGGAGGGAGGTGACTGTTAATGGCTCACCCTCTAGCTCTTTTTCTTTAGGGGGCGTCAAGCCGACTTTCAGGTGGGAAACCAATCTCACCAAAGGGGACGGAGGCGTCGTTGGAGGGGATGTATTCGATGCTTACAGCTCCTTGATCTTTGACGACAATGGAACTCTGGTCAGAGGGTACACGCCATCGTGCGGCCGATATCCAGTTGTGCAGAGTTCGCCGGTTCTCAATTGGAATTTGCCAGTGGGTGGCTATTATTGGAGCGTTAAGGGAGTTGGCTCCAGGCAGGTGCTGGGTACTTCTTGAGCACGCCAATTGCTTTTTCTGTCACTCCGTGAGGCGGCTGAAATGAATCCACGTCGGAGTTTTGGCGTATGCGCCTTCATTACAATGGCGGCGATGTCAGGTTGCAATAAGGCGGCGACTGGTTTGGAGTTGCCCGTTCGCGAGGTCGCTCTTCAACGGCAACTCCCCATGGCGGTCGTGCTCGACCAGACTGCCACCGGTAGGGTGTTTGCTACATCCATCCCTGTCGGAGACCCAGCGGACCTTGCTGGGCGGGTGCTTCGGATATCCCAGGGGGAGATAAAATCGGCTGCAATTGAAGGCGGTATCCCGTTCTCAATCGACACATCGCCTGTTGTTGACGGCAGAATGCGATTGGCAGTAGGAGTTGGCGGCGTCGAGAGACCGCTTGATTTCAATTACTCCTCGAATGAGCCGACAGTATTTCAGCCGCTGGGAAGGATTAGCATTGTGGATGGAGATACACTCGCGCAACTGGATGAAATAGAGACTCAATGGTCAGTGATAGAGGTCGCTTTTTCGCCCGACGGCACTCAGTTGGTTGCAGTCGGCGCATCGGGCGTGAGGCAGCTGTTTGTGGGGTTTTGGAGCTGGCCGTCACTAGAGAAGCTAAGCGAGCATTCTTGCGCAGCCGGTCTGCCTCAGTTTCCGTTTCGCTCTCCGGTGAAGGTTTCAGCTTTTGCGTCGTCCGGCAGCAATCTGCTGGTGAGTATAAGGATGTCCGAACTTCTTCCGCCGTCTCACGCGAAGGCGAACGGTGGCTTGCTTGTCCTGGAATGCAAGTCTGGTAAGCAAGTTGGTTCTGTCAAGATTGATCGCGTTTGCACGTTCCTTGATCATTCAGACCGGACTTCACTGTTGACCTGCGCCAGTGAATCGAATTGCTCTCTGTTCAAGCTAGACTTAGCAAATTGCGCCACTCAGGAATTCGAAACTAGATTGCTAAATACGCACTACGGCGCGCTGGTGCCGTTCGAAGCGGAAGACCGACTGTTGGCCGTCAAGCATGAAGTTGGTTCGGGTTCCAGAAGGGTTGCGAATGTAGACGTGCTGGTGCGAACTCGTCGAGACCCGGATAACAACATTTGGCAGACGCAGGAAACGCTTTTTGATGAGTCAATTCAGCATCGTAACATTTGTTTGTCTATGTCCGGCGAAGAGCGGGAATTCGCGTTGGGTACCAGTGATGGACGAGTCATCGTATGGAAAGTTGATTGAATTGGGAAACTGCTTGCAGTGGCCGGTCAATCGGGTATTCAACGAATTAGCGGCTAATTGGATTTACGAAGACCGATTTGCTCGGAGGCTTTTTCGAGATTCGCGTCGTGATTTGATCAGGCTGAAGTAGCTTGGCCTGTCGCGGCGCGCACCGGGTTCAAAAAAGCAGCTGTGACTAGCCGGGATGTCGGTGGTTCCGGTACTACTAGTTCCAACGCGATACCCTGGGTGGACGCATATCGTAACGCGTGCGCGGAGCGTTACGCGTCCTGAACTTGCGAATCGCGACTTTGGCACACATGCCAGAGCACCGCGCACGGATCATTAATGTAGCACCTGCGCTGTCCCCAACGCTGCAACGCTGCAGCGCTGGCGGCTTGGGGGCTTGGGGGCTTGGACGGCAGGTCGAGATCTTGGATGTGGGCCACCGGGCGTTGAAGTCGTCGACCAACAGCTGCAGCATCGTATTCTCGGCCCACTCCTTCTGGTAGTAACGCTGGAGGATAAAGCCTCCGGAGCCGGCGTTGAAGATCGCGGCCTCACCGTCGAGGACTATCTCGAACCCCAGGGCCTCGTAGAACCGCTTCGACAGGTCGTAGTCGCGGACTGGCAAGAAGGGCCGCACACGTTCGGAACCAGTTGAAGGAGTGCTCATTCTTACCTCTCGGGGGGGCTTCAATCTCCGTCCAAGTCATTCTAGACGCAACTTATAGTAGGCTTGGCGCTCTCAGAGCCGTGCCTGCGACGCTAATTGCAATCCTGCCAGAGCCGCCGGTCATAGCTGGGGAGTGTGAGGGAGGCTTCTAGGGCCTTCAATGCGATGTTCTCGCGTTACCCCTAGTGGCACGCGGTGCGGTGCTCGTATTCGGGCTCGTTTCGACCAGTCCGGAAGGTTCGACGCGAAGACGGAACTGAGAGCTACCAAGCGTTGTATCACATCGTAGCTGAGTTGATGGGGCTTGATTTGTCTGGAGGCCGGCGGGTGGATCATCGGAACCGCCAGCCGCTAGACAATCGCTCCGCCAATCTTCGTTCGGCTACCAGAGTTCAGCAGCGTCACAACATACCGAAGGGGTGCCACAACACGAGCGGCTACATCGGCGTCACTAAGCACGGCGACAAGTGGAGATCCCAGATCACCATTGACGGTGTCAGGCAGCACATCGGCTACTACGACACGCCACTAGAAGCCGCGCGGGCACGAGACGCTCACGTTCGCAGGCATTTGAACGGATTCGGCGTGCTCAACTTTGAGTAACCCCAGCCGCCAAGCATGAGCAAGCGGCCGGAGGCAGGTTCTTCTTAAATTTTGAGGCAGGCCACGCGGGCGGAGCATGTTAGCACGGACAATGCTTCTTAGTGAGCGACTTGTAATACCTCCGCTGAGTCGATCCGCTGCACTGGCAGTCGTAGCAGAAGCAATCGGAGAAGTCATCCACATTTTGCAGCAATCCAGACAGGACTTGAGCGGTCAGATGCGTCTTCACGCCAGTCGCGTAGTGCGATAGAGAGTTCGCAACCATAGCAGGTACGATTATGTTCATGAGCTTCGCTGATTGAGTAGGATCTATAACCAACACGTTAGCTTGCTGGCATAAATCAACGGCTTCCTTAATTGCACCCAACGCGTTATCGACCATCTTCCGGTCGTCGCGAATCGAAAAATCGAGTGGCACGGGAATGCGGACCTTGCTAATTATTTGGAGCAGCATGTACTCCAGATACTGACGAACCAAGTGCTCCGCTAAATCAATTTGACCGGCAGTTAAGAGTTGCGTGGCGAGGGCTTTTAGCCGTCCTGCATCTTGGGATTGACTGAGAACAGCACCGCACGGCGGCGAGCCTTGAAGCCGTTGATGATGCCAGTCTGTGCCGCCAGATAGCTTGTCAAAGTACTTCTCCAACAAGCCATCGTGACTTAGGAGAATGACTTGCGGCCCTTGATTGTTTGCCGGTAGGCCTACTCTCGTTCTCAACAACTCCATGAGAGCGAATTGGTGGCCAGCATCAAAGCTGGATGTTATGTCATCGAAAACAATAAACCGTGCCGGCGACTTCGACTTAAGTGCAGTGCTCAGGAAAATTGAGATCGCAAGTGCGTTACGGTAGCTCTCTTGCAGTAACGTCGAAGCCGAGCGATCGTTCAACGTATAAAACTTCTCAAGGCGTAGGTGTAACTCTTCGCTGCCGCCGGCACGTCTCAAGGCCGGTACAACGTCTGGGTTGTTCGTAATCGCCCCATACATTTCGCGATAGTCGCTTTCAACGGCCGTGGCGGTCGCGGTTGAGAGTGCTACTTCCGCTTCCGAAAAGTCGTCGGAGGCTGATTTGATGAACTCTTGCCATTTCGTCCGTCGCTCCAGCTTCGTTGCTACGGCCGCTTCCTGCTTCTGTTGCTGCTTGTAAGCGGCTACATCCTTCTCAATAGCAGCGGCACGTTCAACTTGTGTGGTTAGTTCGACGAGTGATTGAGGTAACTTTCCCTCCAACTCATCCCGCTCCGCTTCCAAACCCTTAACCCGATCGGTCCGGTTCAGCTCAACACCGCTGACAGCCTCAACTACTTTTGCAACTGTGATGCCATCAATGGCACCGATGCGGATTTTGGAATCTATAGCGTCGAATTTGCGGTCCTCAGTCGGAATGGCCATTGCATCTAAGGACTCAAGTCGACGCGTGCGAAGGACGAAAGCTGCCGTTGTCCAGAGTTCCGTGATTTGCGTTAGGCATTCGTTGGCCGTTTCGTAGTGGGATAGCCTCTCGTTAACGTGGTCCAAAATGGGGAACTCACGCTCGGCGTCGCAGGCTGGGCACTTGTTCGGAAACTCCCACTCCCCTGACTCTAGGAGGCTGGCGACCGCACTATATACGCTCTCCAGCTTAGCTCCGCCCGTTTTTGCGAGAGCGTCTGCTCTCTTTTCGATTAGCTCACCTAGAGACGCTACTTCTGTAGCTTCCGTTTCGCCTGGAGCCAGCTTGGCCAGTGATGCTATTGACTGAATCAGGTTCGACAAGCGTTGCCGCTCATCCCCCATCTCAGCACCCTTGATAACCTTTCGTACGGCATCGAAGTCTACTTTGTCGACGCTTTTCGACTTGAAATGCTCGCCAACCAACGCAACTCCAGACAATGCGACCGAAGCCTTTTGCAGCACGTTATTGCAGTCCATAGGGTCCGGTAGAGCCGCACCAAGCAGCGGCAGATAATTCTCTCTTATGCGAGTATGGGCTGCGTTTAATTGAGTGCGGTGGCCATCCTTCTGGGTCTCCAGTGTTGCGAGATGAAAGTCATTGCCGACGTTGCCTCGGTTGGAAACGACGGCCAGTGCTTGTCGGTATTCCGACAATTTCGACAAGCCCAGGAGCCCTGAGAACGTCCTGCCTCGCTTCAACGGCGAATCATCAACGAAACGCTGAAATGCACCCTGATCAAGAAGAACAAAGTCCCCACTGAGCGACCGCAAAAGCTGCTCTGGGGCAGCGTAGCCTGACGGTGAAGTGACGTTGCATTGTCCTGCCGAAGTGCGAGTGACGCAAAGCTCGATGTCTGTCGAGCCATCGTCGGGGGATAGTGTCAGATTTAGCGTGGCCGTGCCGGTTGGATGAAAAAGGTTGCAGTAGTAGTCAATCGCACCGTCGCTATCCGGAAGGTCGTCTAACTTTGGAATACAGCCGCGAATCGCATACGACAGAGCGTCAAAGATCGAGCTTTTGCCGAGACCGTTGGTTCCGAAGACGGAATTAATGGCGTTGGTTTTGAAACGCAAGTCCAGAGGCTCAGCATGGTTATTGATACCGCGGAAGCCGTCAATTTTGAGTCGGGCAAGCAGGTAACGAGGCATGTTACGACTTCGCCTCCGCGGCACTGCCCTTCTCGCCGTCCAATTTCCGAGCGACCGCTGTGCTGAACGCTGTGCGGGCCGTTGTGCGACGCTGCCCCTCAGGTAGCGGAATCATCGTGCCGATTTCCTCTCTCAGAATTGCCGAGAATTCAGCATTGACACCCTTGAGATGCTCAAAAAATGAGTCCAAGTTGTCATCGACGGATTTGTTGCCGTCAAAGCGAAACGTACCCATGGCTTGTGACTCGCGAGAATAGGCAGTTCGGGAATTACTCTTCGTCTTGTTCGTCGTCGTCCTTCGGCCTTACTGGTTCAGTCAGAATCGCGTTGTTGTCAGGTATTCCATCCGTCGGCTTGCGATCGGATGAATCCTTGTGATCGAGAAGCAAGTCACCTCGGGAATTTTGCACCATACCATCTGTTTTAAGGACGTGAAGAATAGCCTCAACAGTCTGGACAGACTTGTCATACACGTTCGGCGCGACGCTCTTGAGGTCGGCTAAGAACCCGAGAATTACAATCAACCCTGTGAACACAGCACTCCAGCGGACTTTAGATTTCTTAAGTTCCGCTTCGATTGATTCTAGTTTGCTCAGGATGAGTTTCTGATGGGCCTCATCCGGCGTCGCTTCAACTTGCACCCTTAGTAGATGAATAAGGCTCAACACCTTGCTCTTGTTAACCAAGTTCGGGTCGTAGTGTTGCCGAAATGCCTGAAACGTCTCGTCGTATTCGACAACTTCCATCGACGCCGCGTAGCGAAGAATCTGCGAGAGTCGCTTGAGGCCCATTTTCGCGTCAAGCAACTTTGGTGACGTGACGTATTCGCTATCATTGCCCGGAACAATCGCAAACCGGCTGAACATATACAGAAGGGCCGGTAGCCGCCCATAGATCGCCCGGCGCCGAATGTAGCTGAGATGACGTTCGGAGAGATTCGCAAAGAGCCCAATAACCTCGGGAAGCTGCTTCTCTTGGGCGAGAGAGAAAACCTGTTCACCAATTGAATCAGGATAGGCGAGCAGGCTGTCACGCAGCCAAAGCATCACCGTATCGAAATAGCCTAATAGGACTCGGTTACTCCTGATTTCGAGTCGATCATAGTCGATCGCGTCTGCGACATGAGAGAAGTAGTCGGCCACAGCCCCAATGTCCCGAGGCAAATCCGTGGTGTGGTATTTGGAGAAGAGGTCTTCGATTTTGACGCGAATTCGCTCGCCAGTTGCAACAAAGTCAGGGGGAGTGCTGTCACCGTCGTACAAGTTGTCTCTCCCGTCATGCGCCATCGCTAAACACAATAAGTCTCTCGCCCTTATGGCAGACCGCTCAGTTTAGCGAGTTGCGGCGTAACGGCAAATTCGGGGTAATCACATCAACAAAATAGCCCGCTGGGCCTTCCAGCTGGTTTTTGTTGACTTCTCAGAGCCTTGGCTATCCCTATATTGCCGGACCGGCTCCATAGTTGAACCAGCCTAAAGGCGGCATGGCGGTAAGACCTGAGCGGACAACGCTAATCGCCGAGAATTGGCGACACCCGTTTCAAGCTGATGATGCCCTCTACGGCTTGAAAACCGATTCAAGCGGAAACTGACCAGAATAATGGTGCGGTAGAGAGCCGAGTTTGTTGCAAGGTGGTGACATAAATACGCTGTCACCCACTGTAAGAAGCAGATAGGCGTTCAAGTTGCCTGTCGCCGGAGCATCTTTAACGTCCTCACGAGCGGTGAGAATCACAGCTTGCGGAGTTCCCGCAGCTGGTGCTGCTCCGATATCGTCCTGTATCCCTGAAACGTAGGCGTCATTTAGCGTTGGAATCTTCTGAAGAGCGGTAGGCAAGTCCTGCAAATTGACCTTAAAGACAACTCCCTTCGGATCGTGATCTGCAAACGTCGACTTCGCCTCTTGCAGCGAGATGGGGTGATACTTTGCTAAGTCTGTAGAGAATTGAAACATATTATGCCTCACGGCGTCACCCGTTTGTAACGCCGCATCGCCCAACCATCGAATTTCCTACCGTAATTGCCACCCGCTTACCGCTAGGTACAAATATGGTCACACGCCCCAATAAACGCTAGACAGTATGCGTCCGCTCTAGCTTCCTAAACCGTTACCGTGGGCTGAGTGCAAGGCGATTCAACAGTCTCCGGATACTCGTCAAACTCCCGATACTCGTCAAACAGGGGGAGTGGCTACCCCAGGCTCTATGTCTGCGAGACGAAGTTTGCGGCCCCTTGCGCTGATAAGCCAAAGGCAACAGAGACTAGGATTGTCTTGGAGCACGATTAAATCTTCGCAATAGCGTGGGGCAATGACGCTGCGGAATCAACATTCGCTGCCAGATCGCGCGAGTCGTCTACTGAAGAGCGAGGCTAAGTGACTCGCCGTTTTGAGCGGGTGTCACTGACACCCGCAGCCAGATGTTGGTGAGGGTTTGCAGGTGTCAGTTATCGGTTCCGAAAGCTCGTTTTCCGAAGAAAACTATGATTTGGCGTTAATGCCGCTCGGGAATTTTCTATTAGGAAACCGCTGCTCTATCCCCTGAGCTACGAGGGCGGGGGTCTCGAATCTACTTCAATGTAAATTCTTCCGCCCTGGCCGGATAGCGGCCTCGCGGGCGGATTGCAGCGGAGCTGGCCTGTCAGACGGCCGGCAGCACTTCATTTACCCGTCTTTGCAGTAGGTGACGGAGCAGAATGAAGAGAGGAGGGCAGTCTGAGGAACAGCCGCACGCGGACAATCTAGTGGGACGAACTGCGACGCAACCTAAGATTGATCGCTCGCCGTTTGCAGCAGTTCTCGCACTCGGTTGAAGTCGCGGCCAATCGCCTGCAGGTTTTCTTGGGCCGACCCGCGCGGTAAGTACTCGACGTGGATGGAGACGGGCGCTTCAAGCCGATCGTGCTTCAGCATTTCAAAGTACCGCGGCTCGACCCGTCCCTTGCCAAAAGTTATGTGTTTGTCTCTATTTCCGGACCAGGCAAAGTCCTTCATGTAGAGGGCGCCAATATGCGGCTTGATCAATTGGTAGAGCCGTGGCCAAGATCGGCCCGCTTCGACGGTCGCGTGACGAATGTCGAACGCCGCGGCGACTTCCTCCTTCGGCACGTCCTGCAGGAGTTGGTGCAGATCCCAAATCGTGGCGCCGACGTACTGTTCGCCGCTGTGATTTTGCCAGAGACCAGTGATGCCTAGCTCGCGATTCAGCGCCGCGAGATCGAGCAGCTGGCTGCGGTAGCCGGCGAGCTGCGCTGGGATCGGGCGATCATCGGCGTACTTGAACCAACCGAGTCGGTAACGCTTGATGCCAAGCTTGGCCGCGGCTGCGAGTAGCTTTTCATTCGTTGGATCGTCGGCGCGGTTGACTTCGGTGGTGAGGATCGTGACTTCGAGGTTCCGCTTCGCGAGGGCGTCGACGAGCGCCGGCAACTGTTCCTGCGCGCGCTCGGGAGTGATCCGACCCCCTTGCCTGGCCGTGACTTCGACGCCGTTGAATCCCAGCTCGGCGAGACCGTCCGCGAGTTCATCGTGACTTAAGTCCTGCAGGAATTTTTCAAAAGCGCAGAACTGAATGGCTTGTTTAGCCGGCTCAGAAGCTCGGTCAGCCGCCGTCGCGTTGCCGCAAAGGTAGGCGGCTGAACCGATGGCCGCGGCGGCGGCCAGGAATTCGCGACGGCGCGGCTGGAACGATGGCGTCTTCATCGGCGGCATTTCGATCGTAGAAGAGTGATTCAGTAATCGCAGCGAAATCAGCCCGTTCGTCAATATACATTCGGCTCCGCGTGGAGCGAATGCATCGCGACGACCGGGCTAAGAAAGCTGGCCAGAGAAGGAAGCTGACGAAAACTGTCGGACGCTTGCACCGAGCGTGCTCGGCGCCTTTAATACTTAATAGCGGCGCTTGGGCGGTTGTGGACAACCTTCCACGCTTTTCAGCCTTATTTGGTAGGACATCGATTCATGGCGAGCTTCAATCGGCGGAATTTCTTGGGCGGCGCGCTCGCGGTTGGCGGCCTTGCAGCGGTTTCAGTCCGTCCTACCTGGGCTGCCGGCGCCAACGAGCAGGTGAACATCGGTCTCATCGGCTGCGGCGGTCGCGGGGCGGAACTGCTGCGTTCGTTTCGCAAAGTGCCGGGGCTGAAGGTCGCGGCGCTCTGCGATCCCGATGAGCAGCACGTCGATGCGTTGGCGAAAGAGTACGACGGCGCTGCGAAGTATCGCGACCTGCGGAAACTGCTCGACTCGAAAGACATCGACGCCGTGGTGATTGCCACGCCAAATCACTGGCACTGTCTTGCGGCAATCTGGGCCCTCGAAGCGGGCAAGCATGTGTATGTCGAGAAGCCGCTCGGCCACATGAACTGGGATGGCCGGCAGGTCGTTAACGCAGCCAATCGCTACGGGCTGGTGTGCCAAGTCGGTACGCAACAGCGTTCCGATCCGATGCAGGCCGAGATCAAGCAGTTTCTGCATGAAGACAAAACGCTCGGAGCCATCGAGAAGGTCCGCGTGAATCGCTTCGGCGTCCGCGGCCCGATCGGCAAGCGCGACACGGCGCTCGCGCCGCCGGCGAGCGTCGATTACAACCTCTGGCTCGGCCCGGCGCAAGACGAGCCGCTGATGCGGAACGCGCTCCACTACGACTGGCACTGGATGTGGAACACGGGCTCCGGTGAGATGGGCAACTGGGGCGTCCACATTCTCGACGACGTTCGCAACAACGTCTTCCAAGATAGCGTCGCGTTCCCGCGCCGCGTCGTTGCCGGCGGCGGTCGCTTCGGCGAAGGCGATTGCGGCGAGACGCCGAACCTCCACTGCGCGCTGCTCGATACGGGCAAGTACCCGGTGATCGTCGCCGTCTGCAATTTGCCGGAGAAGGTCGGCGGCAAAGCGTCGCCGCCGTCACCCGGGCCGGGCAGCGGCTACATCGTCTACTGCGAAGGGGGCCGCTTCGAAGGTCAGCGCGGCCAAGCGAAGGCGTTCGACGTCGACGGTAAGGAGATTCGCAAGTTCAAGGGCGACAGCGGGGCAGGGCACCAGCAGAATTTTGTCGACGCCGTGCGTAGCGGGAAATCGTCAGCGCTTAACGCGCCGGTGAAAATGGGACATGAGTCAACAGAATGGTGCAACCTGGCCAACGTCGCCTACCGCGCTGCCAGCAACTCGTCCTCAGCTCGGCAACTTGCCCAAGAATTGCACGTGATTGAAGATGCCCTCGTCATGGTCGAGCAGTTGAAGGGGGTCGCGCGCGAGCATGGCGCCGCGGAATCCGACTTCCGAGCGGGGCCAGTGTTGACGTTCGACGCGGCGACGCAGCAATTCACCGGCAACGATGCTGCCGCGGCAAACAAGCTGCTGCGGCGCGAGGATCGCGCTGGGTTCGAAGTCCGTGAGATCGAACCAACTGCCACCGCTGCGGGCTGATCCGCAACAGATAGACTGGCTGAGCATCGTGCAAGCGGTAGTTACGCATCTGCCGACGTTGTGGCGCTGCGCTGACGCTTCGCCCGCCAGATCTCAATGAGCGCCGGCAGCAGCGAGATGCCGACGATCGCGATGATGATCAGTGAAAAATTCTCTTTGACGATCTTCAGTCCGCCAAACAAGTAGCCAGCGTACACGCCGATGACGACCCACAAGATCGCGCCGATCACGTTGTACAACGCAAACTGCCGGTAGCTCATCTGCCCGACGCCGGCGATGAATGGCGCGAAGGTCCGCACGATCGGCACGAAGCGGGCGATGATGATCGTCTTCCCGCCGTATCGTTCGTAGAAGGCGTGCGTCTTCTCGAGATGCGCCTTCTTGAAGAACCGCGAGTCCTCTTTCTTGAACACCGCCGACCCGATGTAGCGGCCAATCTGATAGTTCACCGCATCGCCGAGGATCGCAGCGATGGTGAGCAACACCACGAGCAGATGCGGGTTGAGCGAGCCGAGCGCGGCGATCGCCCCCGCCGCGAACAGCAGCGAGTCGCCCGGCAAGATCGGCGTGACGACGAGCCCCGTCTCGCAGAACACGATGACGAACAGCACGAGGTAAGTCCACGTGCCGTAATCGTTCACCACTTCGCGCAGATGTTCGTCGAGGTGGAGAAACAGGTCGATCAGCTGCTTAACGTATTCCATGAAATCCCGCGGCGGCGTGGCGAGTTGAGCGATTCGGAAGCTCTCAAGGATAGCTCAACCAGCCGACCGATGCGAATCGGCGGAAATCGCCGTTTCGCTCGCTTAAGACCGCTGTAGAGCCCGCGACTGTCGGGGCTTGGCAAGAGCGAGAGGCGACTCAAGCGGCCTTCTCTTCTGCTGGCAGCACGTCGACGCTCACGCCCATGCTGTGCTCGCCGCCGCCGACGAACACGCCCTGAATCGGGCAAACGTCGCCGTAGTCGCGGCCCCAGCCGATGGTGATATGCGACTCGCCGATGAGCGTGTTGTTCGTTGGGTCGAAGTCGACCCAACCCAGCGGCCCGCAGTGGACCGAGGCCCAGGCGTGCGACGCATCGGCGCCGACTAGTCGCGGTTTGCCTGGCGGCGGAACCGTGCGGAGGTAACCGCTCACGTACCGAGCCGGCAGCCCCAGCGATCGCATGCAGCCGATCGCGAGATGCGCAAAATCCTGGCAAACGCCGCGACGGAGCTTCAGTAGATCCTCCAGCGGAGTGTGAACCGTCGTCGCTTTCGGATCGAATTCGAAGTCACGATGAATGCGGGCCGTCAGGTCAATGATGCCTTCAACAATCGGGCGGCCGGCGGGGAAGCTCGGAAAGGCGTATTGCCGCAATTGCTGCGAAGGTCGCACCCGCGACGAGCGAAGCGTCAACTGGTAGACCTCCAGCGAGGCGCTTGTCGTGCCTGCCGTCGATAGCTGCGCGATCGTCTCCCACTTGGGCGATTCACTTGGGGAGAGCTTCGGCGGCCGCGTGACGTTGACGGTGCTTTGCGAGGTAATCTCCAGGCCGTTGTGTGCCCCTTCAATCGAAAAATAGTCGATGAAGTTGCCGAACCAGTCTGCCCGACGCGTGATGAGCGCCGGCTCAGGGACGATCCGTAGACGGTAGTCGGAGCAAGTCTGATAGGGGGTGTTGCGCGGCGCCAGGTGAAGCATGTTGTGGCAGACCGGCGCCGATTCGGCGTAGGCATACCAAGTGCGGTGCTTGATTGAGTACTTCATCTCGGGCTCCGCCCTAGTCACGCGCCAGACGCTGCGCAGGTCCGCTGTGGAAGAAATAGTGGTGCGACACCGCGTCCGACAGTTTGGGGAGCGACGAGTCGATCGTCGTCAGCAGCGAGTCGAGCGGTTCTTCGTCGCCCGATTCGTACGCGCGAGCGATTGCCAACGGATCGACGCGGCGGATCAAGTGGAGCAGCGACGCAGCGAGCCGCTCTTCCGTCATCTGCCCCGGGACGATCGACTCGCGCGGCAACTGAGCCGCGTGCGAAGTGCACTCCACCAGCTGAAACGCCATCGACCGCGGGTTCGTTTCGTCGGTCATCAGCAAGTCGAGCACGGCGCCGAGTTGGAACCGCGAGTAGTACCGCGAGCGGTAGGTCATCAAGCTGTCGGAAACTTCCAGCAGCGACTCGAGGGCTGCGGCGTCGGTTCCACCCCCTTCAGCGACGACGGCGCGAATGAGCTGCGAAGCTTGCAGCGTTCGCTCCAGGCGACGGCCGAAGTCGAGAAACCGCCACGCGTGCGTCCGCGTCATTCCCTCAGCGAACTGGCCGGTAAGCGCTGCCAAGCCCGCGAGCAGGCCATCGACCTTCACGAGCATATCGAGGAACCCGTCGTCGCTCGCCGTCGGCTGGAACTCGTCGTTCATCTCGCGGATGATCCGCCAGGTATCGAGCGACAGCAAGTCGCGCACGGTCGCCGCAAGTTGTGCAAGATTCGCGACCGTCGCCCGCAGCGTGCCGGGCGTCTTTTCATCGAACACGGCAGCAGGCAGCAGCTTTTCGAGCGCCGGCATCTGGACTTTGATTTCGTCGACGACGTAGCCCGGTTCGATTTGCCCGAGCTCCGCGAGAACACGGATCAGCAACTGCAACTCGGGGATCCGTTCGGCGTCTTGTTCGCTCGTTAGTCGCAGCGCCACGGCGCGAATCAATTTGCCGAGCGTTTCCGCACGCACCGATTGCCGCCCCAGCCAGAAGAAGTGCTCTGCGGCGCGGCTCGGTAAGTCGACGCCGCCGCGGCGCAGCGCAAGCGGCTCGTCGGCGGCGATCAGCAGCGTCACCGAACTGACCGGCCCTTCCGAGAGCACCCAAGTATCTTTGCTCCGTTCCCCTTCGAGCAGCGACATGTCGAGCGGGCCGAGCGTCGCACTGACCCGCGCGAGGCCGCCCGGCATCACTTCGAAGCTATCGCCGCTGGAGACAGCGAACGCCCGCAGCGAAATGTACGAGTGGGTGACGTCCTGTCCCGACCAGACCGGCGCCGTCGACCGGCGGACGCGCTCTTGGGCGACGTACGCCGTCGGATGAGCCTCGATCATCGCCGTTAGTTCGCTACGGCTCAGTTCTAGGAGCCGCGAATCGTTCACGCCGCGGCGGCGATAGGCGGGCCGAATCGCCAACTCCGAAACCCGGCTCAGCACATACTTCCTGCTCTTCGGATCGCCGCACCACCAAGTGGCGACGTTCGGCATCTTCAACGGTTCGCTCAGCAGCGTTTCCGCGAGTCGCGGCAGGAACGCCATGAAGATCGGCGACTCGAGCAGCCCGCTTCCAAGTCCATTCGCAATTGCGGCGTTCCGGCTGCGCAGCGACTGCAGCAATCCCGCGACGCCCATCGAGGACGCATCGGAGAGTTCCAGAGGATCGCAATTCTCGCTATTCGGTCGCCGCATCAACACGTCGACCGGCGATAGTCCCGCGAGCGTCTTCAGATACAGCTTGTTCTGCCGCACCGCCAGGTCGCCAGCTTCGGCGAGCGTGTAGCCGAGATACCGCGCGAGGAAGGCGTCTTCGAAATAGTTCGCGCTCCCCGCCAGCTGGCTGAGCCACACCACGCGGGCTCG
Source organism: Lacipirellula sp. (assembly GCF_965279485.1). NCBI lineage: Bacteria > Pseudomonadati > Planctomycetota > Planctomycetia > Pirellulales > Lacipirellulaceae > Lacipirellula > Lacipirellula sp. The sequence goes on along the minus strand of NZ_CBDIIC010000001.1, from coordinate 1,563,005 downwards.
TTCGCGATCAGGCGCCAAGCGAGCGAGGTGTTCTTGAAACGAGATGAAGTAGGGCGCCAAGCGCTCGACGCGGCATTCGTGAATGACGTCGGGCAGCATCCGCGACATCGCGATGCGGTTCTGCAGCGCGAAGCCCGCCCCCGAGGGCGACTCGCAGCGATCGTCGAGCACCCACCAGCGACCGTCGGGCGAGCGGGCGACGTCGGCCCCGTAGACGTGCAGCACTTGCTGCGGCGTGGCATCGGGGCGGCAGTAGGGGAGCAAGAAGCCCGGGTGGCGAAACACCACTTCCGCCGGCAGATGCCCCTCCCTGATCAGTCGCTGCGGACCGAGCAAGTCTTGCAGCACCATGTCGAGGAGCGTCGCTCGCTGCTTAAGCGCCGCGGCGACCTCGCGCCATTCCTCTGCTTGAATCACCAGCGGGAAGGCGTCGAGTTCCCAGGGGTGCCGACGAGCGCGCGGATCCCTTGGATCGGGGTAAGCGAGGCTATTCTGCTGCAGCAGTCGCTGCGCCTGCTCCCATCGCCGACCAAACTCCGCGCGCGGCAGCCCTTCGGTCGCGTCGATGAATCGCCGCCAAGCGGGACGAAGCTCCCCCTTGTCGGAAAATACTTCGTCGTACGACCCCTCGGCGCCTGAATAGCCGCTGAACAGTTTGGCGTCTACGCGTAGGTCAGAGCCAGGCACTGGTGGATTCTCGCCGCGGATGAGGTCTCAACTGCTGATTATCGGTTACGGCGAAGATCGAGCGTTAGCGGAAAATCGGGATTCGGTTCTTCTGGCGCCGGGGAAATCGGTCCGCCGCTGTGCCCCATCTTGAAGAAGCGGGCGTAGCGACGGCTTTCAGCTTCGAACGCGTTGATCGGGAACAGTTCCGGATTCAATCCGCCTGGATGCCCCACGTGGTAAGTGCAGCCTCCGAGCGAACGGTTCATCCAACCGTCGACCAAATCGAACGACAGCGGCGCGTCGACAGGAATTGTAGGGTGCAGACAGCTTGGCGGCTGCCATGCGCGATATCGCACGCCAGCCACGTACTCGCCTTCAGTTCCCGTCGGGTGGAGCGGAACCTTCCGGCCGTTGCACGTCATGTAGTGACGGCTGTCAGTCATCCCTTGCACGAGTACCTGCAGACGTTCGAGCGAAGAGTCAACATAGCGCGACGTTCCCGTCCCGGTCGCCTCTTCCCCTAGAACGTACCATGGTTCGATCGCTTTCCGCAGTTCGATTCGCATCCCAGCTTGAGAAAATTCGCCCATTCGCGGGAAACGGAACTCGAAGTGCGCCTCAAACCACGCCTTCTCCATCGCGAAGCCAGCTTGGCGAGTTTCATCGACGATGTCGTTGAAATCTTGCCGCACGAACTGCGGCAGCATGAACCGGTCGTGCAGCGAGGTATCCCAATCGACCAACTTCGCGGTGTATGGCTTCTCCCAGAAACGTGCGACCAGGCAGCGGAGCAGCAGCTGCTGCGCCATGCTCATCCGCCAATGCGGCGGCATTTCGAACGCGCGGAACTCGACGAGGCCCAAGCGACCGGTCGAACTATCGGGCGAGAACAACTTGTCGATGCAGAATTCAGCGCGATGCGTGTTGCCGGTGCCATCGACCAACAGATTGCGGAAGACGCGGTCGACCATCCACGAGGGATAGTTCTGCCGATCGCGGATCTGCTCCATCGCAATCTGCAGTTCGTAGCGAGCGTCGCGGCGGCCTTCGTCGACCCGCGGCGCCTGGCTCGTCGGGCCGATGAAACTGCCCGAGAATAGATACGACAGCGACGGGTGGTTATGCCAGTAGGCCAGCAAGCTCCGCAGCACGTCAGGTCGGCGGAGGAACGGGCTGTCGGCCGGCGTGGCGCCGCCGAGGACAACGTGATTGCCGCCGCCCGTGCCGGTATGCGTACCGTCGAGGTCGAACTTCTCCGTCCCCAGCCGCGAGTAGCGGGCGTCCTCGTAAACGCCCGAGGTGATCGCCACCAACTCGTCCCAGTTCTCGGCTGGCTGGACGTTCACTTCGATCACGCCCGGATCGGGAGTCACTTTGAAGTTGTTGATCCGGTGATCGTGCGGCGGTTCGTAGCCTTCGAGGACGACCGGCGTGCCAAACTGCGCCGCCGTGTCTTCAATGGCCGTGACCAATTCGAGGTAATCTTCGAGCCGATCGAGCGGCGGCATAAAAATGTGGATCACGCCGTCCCGCGGCTCAATACAGAGTGCCGTTCGCACCAGCCACGAAGGGTCTGCTTGCTGCCCGCCGGCGGGGACGCTGCCTGGCTGCCCCTGGAAATCGTTATTGCCATTCTGCAGCCAAGGAGCGCCAGGACCGCTGCCATTCCCGTTGCCGTTCGCTTGCCCGTTGCCTGCGTGCGGTCCGCCATTGCCGGAGAAACCATCGACGATGTTGCCCGAGTAGTCGCCGAAGAAGGCGCCTTCAGGCCCTGAACCCCAGCTACCGCCGCCGCTCCATGCGGGTTGCAGCGCTTGAGCGCCGACGCCCGCCCGCGCGGCGATGTCTTCGCGCATCCGCTGATATTGCGGCAGCGGAAAGCGTTCGGCGAATGGTTCGGTGGCGTAGCCGTACGACTCAATCGCCGGCCGTTTCGCCCACAGGAGCGATTGAATCGGCAGCCGGAAGCCCATCGGCGAATCGCCCGGCAGCAGGAACATCTCGTCGCTGCGGACGACCCACTCGCCACTTTCCCAATAAGGCTGATCGGCCCACCAGACGCGGCGAATTGGCAACGCGCAACCAACCGGCGAGGTAATGCCTTGCTCAAAAACCTTCGCGAGCCGCGCGCGGTCTTCGGCATTTTCCAGCTTGGAATCTTGCAGCGAGACGTTCGCCGGCAGACGGCGTTCTTTCCACGCGTAGTAGAGGACGTCTTCGAACCCGTCGATCACATGCTGCGGCTTGACGCCCAGGCGTTCCGCGAGCGCTTGGCCAAACCGGCGCGCATCGTCGACCGTTTGTTCGCCCTTCTTCGTCGGATCGGCAAACAACGACTCGTCGCGCCAAATCGGTTCGCCATCGCGACGCCAGTAGCACTTCAACGACCAGCGCGGCAGCGGTTCGCCCGGATACCACTTGCCTTGGCCGAGGTGCAGCATTCCGCCCGGTGCGAAGCGGTGCTTCATCCGCGTGAGCAAATCGCCCGCGAGGCGGCGCTTGTTAGGGCCCATCGCCGCGGTCTTCCACTCAGCGCCTTCCATGTCGTCGATCGACACGAAGGTTGGCTCCCCGCCCATCGTCAGCCGCACGTCGCCGGCGGCTAGATGGCGATCGACTTCTTTGCCCAGTTCGTTGACCGCTTCCCACTGCTCGTCGGAGTAGGGCTTCGTCACCCGCGGATCTTCGTGGATCCGCGTGACTTCCATATGAAACTTGAAGTCGCTCGCCGCGGCGGTCGCCGAGAATGAAATCGGGGCGGCACCGACCGGATCGGGCGTGCACGCAAGCGGGATATGCCCTTCGCCGCACATCAACCCCGACGTCGGGTCGAGGCCAATCCAGCCGGCGCCCGGCAGGAAGACTTCCGTCCAAGCGTGGAGGTCGGTGAAGTCGTGCTCGGCGCCGCTGGGGCCGTCGAGCGATTTGATGTCCGGCGTCAGCTGAATGAGGTAACCCGAGACGAACCGCGCTGCCAAGCCGCAGCGCCGCAGGACGTTCACGAGCAGCCACGCCGTGTCGCGGCACGAGCCGCTCCGCTTTTGCAGCGTCTCGTCACACGTCTGAACGCCCGGCTCCATGCGGATCGTATAGCTGATGTCGCGCTGCAGTTGGCTGTTGAGTTCAACTAGGAAGTCGATCGTCCGGCGTTTGCGGCGATCGATCTTCCGCACATATTCCGCCAGGGGCGAACCCTCCATCGCGGGGGCGACATGCAAGAAGGGCATCAAATCCTTCAGCATGTCAGGACCGTACGAGAACGGAAATTCCGTCGCGTCGTCTTCCAGAAAGAAGTCGAACGGATTGATCACCGTCATCTCAGCGGTCAGCGCCACTTCCACCGACACGTGGTCCGACGGCTTCGGGTGGACGATTCGCGCCTGGAAGTTGCCGTATGGATCTTGCTGCCAGTTGAGGAAGTGCCCCGACGGCTCGATCCAGAGCGAATAGGCAGTGATCGGCGTCCGGCAATGGGGGGCCGGACGGAGCCGCACGATCTGGGGGCCGAACTCAACGAGCTCGTCGTAGCGGTATTCGGTGCGGTGATGGAGAGCGACTCGAATCGGCATGGTGGCCAGCGGGGTCGGAGGCGGCAGAGGTGGGGAGTGCTGTCGACAGGAGCGGCCAGCGGGCGCCGCGATGTTCCTGCCAGGGGGCCGCCTAAAGCCCGCAGTCGTTAACAGCGCGTCGTGCCTCAATATCCTGCGCTCTGTTTTGCCTTGCGCCAATTACTACCGGCAATTTCCCCGTATTTTCACCGACCAGACGTCGCTACGCCGGCGAATGTTCTACCCCGACCTCGCTGCTGCGGCACTGCAGTGATGTGACTGCAGCCGTTTTGCGGCGAAACCGCCCTTTTCGCGTTTGCTGCAGTCCGCTTGCAACGGGCCGGCTCTCTATCTCAGTAACTGGAAGCGAATTTGGAAGAAAGCCGCAAGATTTTTCCTCCAGACGCGATCAACTCTACAGCAGCGGTCGTCTAACCCACCGCGGCGCCGTTCGCTGGCACACTGCCCAATCCGCCAGCGAGCGGCCGCCGCCGGAACCAAATTCGCCACAACCGAGGGAAGAACGATGATCGGGCTTCGATTGGCCTTGGGAGCGATTGCCGTGATGGCCGTGATGACGGCCGGCATGGGGGGCTTGGCGGTCCTCGACTACCAGGTGTCCGCCCCGGAGCACTCGATGGTGCTCCTAACTGGCGGCCACTCTGAATATTGGCAAGCGCTGGCTACGGGCGCCCAGGCTGCAGCCGACGAGAACGGCGTCGACCTCTCGATCGCTTGGCCGCCTGCCGGCGAGACTCGCTGCGGCAAACTTTCGATGGCTGGGTCTTCGGGATTTACCGCGACTTGCGGATACGGCCCAGGCGGCGCCACGCAGACCTTTCACGTCGGCGAAGCCAGTTTTGGCGCAGGGCGTCGCTGCGCGAAGTACGTGACGAGCTTGTTGCACGACGGCGACGACGTTTTGCTCATCGTCGACAATCGCTGTTGCGCCTTACCAATCGAACGGCTCCAAGGCTTCCAGCATGCGATGAAATTTTGGATGGGCGCCGACCCACAAAGCTCTCAAGCGAAATCAAAGTGCATTGTTAAGCATCTCGTCACTGAAGGCGAGCGAACCGCTGCGCAGCAAATCGCCGCCGCGATCTCGCGCCACTCGCCGCGCGTCGTCGTCGATTTGCGACTCGGCGCCGCGACCGAACTCGCCGCAGCCGTGGCTGACTTGTCCGATCCGCCGCTGCTCGTAACCTTCGATCAAAGCGAGGCCGCCCTCGAACTCGTGGAACTCGGCAAGGTTGCGGGGATCATCGCCCATGATCCCCGCCTCTGCGGTTATCTCGCGGTCGATCGGCTTGCCTACTTTCACTCGGCGGAGAAACTTGCGTTTCCTGCTGCCGGAAAAGGGCAGCTCAACGTGCCGGCAGTGATCGTTCGTCCCGGCGAAGTGGCCGAGTTTCGCGCCAGCCTGAAGCAGGCCGAAGCGGCGCTCTAAGTGCACGTCTGATCGCCTCCGTCGCCAACGTTGGCGACCAGTCTCGCGGTTGTTTTTCAACGATTAATCGCCTACGCTGACTCCTTAGGACGCGACCGTCCGAGGAACTATTCTCTCCAGCGAGGCGCCATCGATGGGACGACTGACTGTTGCCGATGCCAAACGGATGTGCACGAAGGCAGAACTGGGCGTGGTAATGGGAAGCCGTCCCGACGCCATCGAGAAGCTTTCTGTCGATCAACTGAAGAAGAACGTCGCTTCCGCGCGACGCTTACGCGACAAGTGGCAAGACTTAGCGACTGAGCAGCGTCGCGAAACGCAGCAAGCGCAGAAGTCGCGCGTGACCGACAAGAACGCTCGCAGCGGCGAGAAAGCGGCGCTTTTTGCGCATGTGCTCAAACGCTACGAAGAGCAGCTAGCGAAGGCGCAAGCCGGCGGTTCGACCGTCGGAAAAGTCTTGCCGAAGCCGCCGAAGAAGAAGGTCCGCGCTGCAGGGCACCGGCTGAAGCGAGCGGTTGCGCGCGACGAACTGAAAGACGTTCGCAGCGAACTAAACGCGGCCAGCAAAGCCAAGGTGAAGAAGAAAAAGGCCGCGAAGAAAAAGGGGGCAGCAACGCCTGCAGCCGCGCCGAAGAAGAAAGTCGCCAAGAAAAAAGCCGCTCCAAAGAAAGTGGCGAAGAAGAAGGTCGCGAAGAAAGCCGCCAAGAAGAAGCCGGCCTTTGGCGTCGGCTCGCTGGGGCTCGTCACCGCCGAACCAGCCCGGCAGCTCTCGGCCCAAACCGCTGCTAAGAAATCACGTTTGAAAGCCAGCGGCAAAACCTCGCGCGTGCAAGCCCACGTCCAAGCTCGTGGCGGCCGCAAGCAAGCGAAGCGCGACTCGCGTTAACCCCGACCTTGTTTCCACGCTCCGCATGGGAACGCCGCCCTCGACGCTCTGCGTCGTTCGTCGACGGCGGCTAAGCTTTCTCGTAAAGCAAGCAAAAACCCCGGCGAAGTCGCCAGACTCCGCCGGGGTTTCTTATTTCACGCGCCAATCGCCAAGCACAACTACATGTGCTTCACGACGGCGTGCCCGAACTCGCTGCACTTCACGAGCTTCGCGCCATCCATCAACCGCTCGAAGTCGTAGGTGACGGTCTTTGCCGCGATCGCGCCGTTGAGGCCCTTAATGATCAGGTCGGCCGCCTCGGTCCAGCCCATATAGCGGAACATCATCTCGCCTGAGAGGATCACGCTGCCCGGGTTCACCTTGTCTTGGTTGGCGTACTTCGGCGCGGTGCCGTGGGTCGCCTCGAAGATCGCGTGACCGGTCATGTAGTTGATGTTGCCGCCCGGCGCGATGCCGATGCCGCCGACGCAGGCCGCGAGGGCGTCGCTGATGTAATCGCCGTTCAAGTTGAGTGTGGCGATGACGTCGTAGTCAGCCGGCCGGGTGAGGATCTGTTGCAGCATCGCGTCGGCGATGACGTCCTTGACGACGATTTCTTTGCCGGTCTTCGACGACTTGAAGGTGCACCACGGACCACCGTCGAGTTCCACGGCGCCGAATTCCTTCTTCGCCACTTCGTAGCCCCAATCGCGGAAGGCCCCTTCGGTGAACTTCATGATGTTCCCCTTGTGGACCAGCGTCACGCTGCGGCGGTCGTTGTCGATCGCGTACTGGATCGCCGCCCGCACGAGCCGCGCGGTTCCCTCTTGGCTGACCGGCTTGATGCCGATGCCAACCGTTTCGGGGAAGCGGACCTTCTTCCAAGGGCCGGGGAACGCTTCGCTGAACAGTTTCTTGAACTTGTCGCAGTCGGCCGAGCCATGTTCGAACTCGATGCCGGCGTAGATATCTTCCGTGTTCTCGCGGAAGATGACCATGTCGGTCAGTTCCGGCTGCTTCACCGGCGAGGGGACGCCCGTGAAGTATTGAACCGGCCGCAGGCAGACGTAGAGGTCGAGGATCTGTCGCAGGGCGACGTTCAGCGAGCGAATGCCGCCGCCAACCGGCGTGGTGAGCGGGCCCTTGATGCCAACCAACAAGCTGCGGAACGCATCGAGCGTCGCGTCAGGCAGCCAGTTGCCAGTTTGGTTGAACGCCTTCTCGCCGGCGAGGACTTCCTTCCACTCGATCTTCCGCTTGCCGCCGTACGCCTTCTCAACCGCCGCGTCGAACACGACCTGGCTGGCCCGCCAAATATCGGGACCAGTGCCGTCCCCCTCGATGAAGGGGATGATCGGCGCGTCGGGGACTTGCAGACGGCCGTTGTTCATCGTGATCGGTTGGGCGGCGGACATCGCGGGCTCCTGGCGGGCGTTTATCAGTCAGTGACTTGGGGAAATGGTCAGGAAACCCGCGATTCTCGACCGTTCCGCGCGTAGGGTCAATGGGGCAGGGGAGCGTGACGGGGGCGAGGGTCGTTTGTCACTGGCGAGATTACATAGAAGTCAGGATCTCTGTGGCCGAAGACAGCCGACCCCGCCAATCATGCCCACCGTAGAACGGATCGCGTGACTTCCGGCGAATTGTGGCCCCCGCATCCCCCTTCTATACTCCCCGTAGCGGCTCGGCCCTTTCGCGGCCTGACGACCGCTCTGATCCAGGCGCCCTTCACTCTGTTAGGAGCTCGTTTTTCCCATGCACGACTCACTGCGCACCGTCAACCGCCGTTGGTTTCTTCGCACCGGAGCGGCGGTTGCCGGCGCTGGATTCGCCCTTGGCCGCGGCCTAACGACAGCTCTGGCCGCCGAGGCGAAGGCCCCGCTGTTCAAGATTTCGCTTGCCGAATGGTCGCTCCATAAGGCCCTGCAGGCTGGCAAGATGGAGAATTTGGAGTTTCCGGCCTTCACGAAGGCCTGCGGCATCGACGCGGTCGAGTACGTCAATCAGTTTTTCAAGGATAAGGCCCGCGACGAGAAATACCTGGGCGAGCTGAAAAAGCGTTGCTCCGATGAAGGGGTGACCAGCGTCCTCATCATGGTGGATGGCGAAGGCAACCTCGGCGACCCTGACGACGCCAAGCGGAAGCAGGCTGTGGAAAACCACCATCAGTGGGTTGAAGCCGCCAAGTTTCTCGGTTGTCATTCGATCAGAGTGAATGCACATTCGGAAGGAACGCCGGAGGAGCAGGGCAAGCTAGCAGCCGACGGTTTGCGTCAGCTCTCGGAGTTCGCTGCCCCGCACAAGATTAACGTCATCGTCGAAAACCACGGCGGCTTGTCGTCGAACGGCGAGTGGCTGGCGGGCGTGATGAAGACGGTCGATCTGCCCAATTGCGGCACGCTTCCCGACTTCGGCAACTTCCACGAGTACGATCGGTATAAGGGATGCGCCGAGCTGATGCCGTTCGCCAAGGGCGTCAGCGCGAAGAGTCACGAGTTCAACGCCGCCGGCGACGAAGTCCGCACTGACTACTTCAAGATGATGAAAATCGTGCTCGACGCCGGCTACCACGGCTACGTTGGCATCGAATGGGAAGGCGCTAATCCAGAAGACGAACGCGAAGGCATCATGCTTACCAAGAAGCTGCTCGATCGCGTCCGCGATAAGTTCTCGGCAGAGTCGTAGCGCTAGCGGTGCTAGCTGCCAAATCGGCAGTTGGCTAAGTCGGCCGCGACGCCGCGAACCGACCACTGCCCTCGATGGACACCCAGGTGTCCAGGACTTGAGAAAATCCGAAAATTTCTTTGGAGGCGACCTTCGGGTCGCCTCTTTTCATTGATAGTAAACGAGTTAGGGCGATGTTCCAGCCTTGCGCTGGTACTCGTTGCTAGCAGGACATTTTTCGGAATGGGAAAAGTCGTACTGCCTGCTTTTTGGGCAGTGGGGTCGTGCGTCGAACTTCAGCATGGCCTGCCACGGAATAGGCACGCTAGCAGAATCGACGTAAGTGCAAGCACTGCAAGGACCTCCGGGATTTGCTTGACCGCGCATGAATATGGAGGCACCAGAAGACCGCCCTCGGGTCTTCGATTCGCCCATCCCAAAGCTGTTCGGAAGGAGACGTCAGCCGTGCTTACCCAAACTACGGAAAAGTATCAAGAAGTTCTCGAGTTCGCTGAAACCCGCTACAAGCAAAACCCCGACTGGGTTACGTTCTTTCGCGAAGTCCTCGGCGTCGATGGCGCCGCTCGCAAGACCTTCCCGACTTTCGATGAGCTGACCGCTTTCGAGCAAAGCGAACAGTTCGACCGCATTCAAAAGCTGCTCGTGAAGCTCCGCGAGAAGCGCCCCTCGGCCGACACCGAAAGCGAGCCAACTCGCGTCATCACCGTTCGCCTGCCGAAGAGCATGCACGAATCGCTGCGGACCGAAGCGCACGATCTGCGGACGAGCATGAACAAGCTTTGCATCTCGAAGCTGCTGCAAGTCATCGGCGAAGAGATGATCCCGAACGAGCGTGCTACCGGCGGCTCGCCGTCTCCTGCTAGCACCCCGTCGACACCGCTGTCGGGTGGTCATAGCTCGACCCACTCGCCGTCGTTGGGTCTCCGTCCGCACCAGCCGACTCAGGTCGGAGTGAGTTCACCTTACGGCCAGCAACTGCAGCCGACTTCGTCGGGCTTGCCGCCGTTCAAGCCGTCGCAGCCGCGGTTCTAAGTCGCTCGCGAATTGAGCTTTCAAAAGAGCCGCCCCAGCCTCTGGGGCGGCTCTTTTCGTTTTGGCGCGTCCATCACTTCGCTGCTCGTGGTATAAGGTAGCCGGCTCATAGAGAACGCATTCTGGCGATCTGGCTGGTGTTAGCTCTCGGGAGAAAATCGCGTGACGTTGATGCGAGCCTTTGCGATGGTCGATTTAATCCTCGGAGCGGCGCTCTTAGCATGCTCGGCGTGGACTGCGACCAATGGAGGTTGGTTCAACGCATTTTCCGCGGCTGTGATTGCAACGATCTGCTTCGCTGTTGGGATCCACGCATGGCGCAGCCGTGATGACTTCCCACCAGAGCGACGCTATTCGCGAGACTGGCAGCGGATGATTCAGTGGCAAGTCGTAGCGCTACTGTGCGGGGCGATGGCTTTTCTGCCGCTCGCGCTCGACCATTCGCTAAAGCAGAACGTGCTTTGGGCAGTGTGGGGCGTGGGGATGTTGTTGGTGACGAGCAAGCGTCGAGGTAGAAAAAGGCGACGAGCCGCGCGGAAGTTACGCGAGCCTCGTCTCGTCGGTGGCCGTTGTGCAGCGTGATGGTGCTTGGCTGAGGCGGACCAGGCGGCTTGCACCAAGGTCGGCAGGACAAGTGGGTTCTCCACTGGCTTAAGGCGATTGGCAAAGCGATGAGACGGCTCGCATTCTTCACTGCGCTGTTGGTCACGGTTGTTGCAACCGCTGATGAGCCGATGGGTTCCTCCTGGCCGCAATTTCGCGGTCCAGGCGGGCAGGGCGATGTCGGGGCCGTCGATCTCCCTTTTCACTGGAATGAGAAAGAGGGCATTCGCTGGAAAACGCCGCTCCCCGGCCGCGGATGGTCGTCGCCGGTGATCGCCAACGGCCGCATTTGGCTGACCACCGCCGTCGAAAAGGCTTCCGACGCGGAGGAGCCGCTTGTTAGCGACGAACAGGTTGCCCGGATTTCCTCCGGAACCGACATGGGCGCCGCAGCGGCGATCGACCTGCTCGCTCTCGAAGTCAACCTCGAAACGGGAAAACTCCTGCGCAGGGTGAGCTTGTTCAGCGTCGACGAGCCGCCCCCAATTCACAATCTCAACAGCTACGCCTCGCCCACGCCGGTCCTCGTCGGCGGCCGGCTGATTTGCCACTTCGGCACCTTCGGAGCCGCGGCGGTCGACGTCAACAGCGGCGAGGTCCTGTGGCGGCGGCCGATGGAACTCGACCACATCGTGGGGCCTGGGAGTTCGCCGGTTGTCGTCGAAGACGTCGCGATCCTCACCTGCGACGGCGCCGACAAGCAATTCATCGCCGCGCTCGATATCGCCAACGGCGAGATCCGTTGGCAGGTCGACCGCCCGCCGATTCGCGAAACGAACCCCGACATGCGGAAGGCGTTCGCCACGCCGCTCGTCTTCGAGCAGGCGGGACGCAAGCAGGCGGTCATTCCCGGGGCGCAGTGGTTTGTCTCCTACGATCCTGCCACTGGCGACGAACTCTGGCGCGTCGACCACGGTAACGGTTTTTCCAACGTCCCGCGGCCTGTTTTTGATGGCGAGCGGGTCTATCTTTGCACTGGGTTTGGTAAGCCGCAGCTCTGGGCGATCCGCACCGACGGCTCCGGCGACGTGACCGAAACCCACGTCGATTGGCGGGAAAAGCAGCAAATTCCGGCCAAGTCGTCGCCAGTCATTAGCGATGGCCGCATCTACGTCATCAGCGACGGCGGCGTGGCGACCTGCTTCGGCACTGCCGACGGCAAGCAGCTCTGGCGCGAGCGGATTCCCGGCAAATACTCAGCCTCGCCGATCCTAGCCAATGGCCGCCTTTACTTTTGCAGTCACGAAGGAAGCACCACGGTGGTCGCTGACTCGGCGGACTACCAGGAGCTGGCAGTCAACCAGCTGGACGGCATGCACATGGCATCGCCAGCCGTCGCAGGGGAGGATCTCATCCTCCGCACCGATACTCATCTCTACCGCATCACGAAGTGATAGGGGGGCGTGAAGGCGAGCGAGAATCAGCTGCGCATTTGAAGTGTTCCCATCACTCCGTGCGGCGTGCGAAATTGTCTCAATAGACGTTGAACTGGCTGCTTTGCTCCAATTCAGCGAGTAACTTGGGAGGCTTGGCGGGGTTTGAAGTTCGTTGCGAACAGCAATGGCGCGGCCGCGGATTCGGGGCCTGTCTACGCGCGAGAAAAAATTGCGTGACGCAAACGCCTGCTTGCGGCCCCATAGGGAGAGGCTTTCGCTCTAGCGGCGCCTCTTGTCGGCAAACCACATTTTCTCGGAACTTTTGCGTGCCAAGCCTGCTCAAAGGCTTGGCCTGCGGGGCCGGCAAGATCTGGCTGCCGCACGCGAATCGCCCCTGCCCCCCTGGCGGAGGCAAGTTCGCATCGCCGAAAGTTTGACGGAAAAATTGGACGCAACTAGGATGGACCGGTGTGGGTTCCCCCAAATCTGTGCTAACCGGCACAGACGGCAGGGAATGCCACGCTAGCAGGCGGACGCCAAAACGCGAACCTGGCAAATGGAGATTTGCCTCGCGTGAAGAGGAGCAGGCAGCTGCCGATAGCTAGAGATGGAATGTCGAGGCGGTAGAGCCGAGGCAACCTGGCGGAGCTTTCGTTCAAGGTTAGTGGTTCAATGAAGACTGAGTCGTCGGCCCTCTCGGATGAGGCTGGCGTCAGTGAACTGCAAAGCCGACGAAGCGACGCACGATTGCCGGAGCAGTCGCTGGTCGATCAACCTGATCGGCGAACGATCTCTTGCCTCTGTCAGTTCTACGTTTGGTTTCGCACATCAGCTCGGGACAGAACATTAACTTTTTCGACGAGTGACGCCGCTGCAGTTGGGATATTTCGTTGTGATTTGATCCGTCGCTTTTCTTCCGCAGTCTTGCGGCCACGAGACGACGATCGCTGAAAACGCAAAACCTGTTCCCCACGCAAGGCGAGCTCTGCTTTCAAAGGACCTATCAGTGTCGAACTCCCACCCACGTCGGTTGAACGGTCTTTTTGGTAAGCGCGCTCCGAAAGAGCGCCGCCCGGCTGGCATCAGCCGTCGGCAGAAACGCCAATTTGTGTTCGAACCGCTGGAAGATCGCCGCGTGATGGCGGATGGCTCGGGCGGCACCGGGACAGGATGGAGTGAGAGCTATATCCGCGACTATGTGTTGGCGAACTCGACTGCGCTGTCGACGAATACCACCGCAGGCGCCGCGGCGGTCCTCGCCAACGAAAACTATTGGAACGCGATGATCGCGGCCGCCTCGCCCGCCCAGGCGCGCACCTCGTTCTCGATTCCGACGGATCCGTTGCTGGCGAATCAGTGGCACTTGATCAACACCGGGCAAGAGGTCGGCAGCCCCGACTGGCAGCCGATTTACGGCGTCCCGGGCAACGACGTCAATGTCGCGCCAGTTTGGATGATGCGCGGCGGACTCGGCTACACAGGGGCAGGCGTTAACGTCGCCGTGATCGATAGCGGCGTCCAAACGAATCATCCCGATCTTGCAGCAAACATTAGCAAGACGATTCCGGGATACAACGTCGCCGGCTCAGGCAGCAACGCCAACCCGACCCCGAATCAAGACGGCGGTCCTCACGGAACGGCCGTCGCCGGCATCATCGCTGCCGTGGCGAACAACGGCATCGGCGGTACGGGCATCGCGCCTGGGGCCTCGATTATTCCTATTCGGTTCCTCGCGCCGACGCTCAACCAGAATGCGACCGTCGACGCCTTTCGCTACCGAATTCAAGATATCGACATCACGAACAACAGCTGGGGCAGCGCCGCCGAGAGAACCCTCTCTCCGTTGTCTACGGCCGAAGTGAACGCCCTCCGCGATTCGATTATCTTCGGTCGCGGCGGCCTGGGCGTCATTCACGTCTTCGCGTCCGGCAACAGCGCCGGTTCGAGCCTTCAGCCGGGCTTCGGCGGCGCCACGGGCAACGATAGCTCAATCTACGACGGCTTCCAGAATTCTCGCTATACGATCACCGTCGGCGGCTACGATCACGACGGCATGTACGTCAACGAAGACGGCACGATTACGGGCTACCCCGAAGCGGGCCCCAACGTCCTCGTCGTGGCGCCGACCGGTTCGAACGCCAACCAGCAGATCGCCGACGATCAAGGCATCGGCAGCGGCATCTACACCACCGACCTCACGGGAACGTACACCAGCGGTCTGGGCGGTTACAACGTGCCGCCGCACCCGACTCAAGGCGAAATCTACGATCGCGACTTCCTGCCCGACGGCAACTATACGTCGCGTTTCAACGGGACGTCGGCGTCGGCGCCGATGGTTACCGGCGTCATCGCCCTCATGCTCGAAGCTAATCCGAACCTCAGTTGGCGCGACGTTCAAGAGATTCTGGTCCGCTCGGCACGGCAAGTGTCGCCTCTAGAAGAGCCGACCGACGGCAGTGGGGACACCACGCAGAACACTTGGTTCGTCAATCAGCAAGGCTTCTTCCAAGAACCGGACGAGTTTGACGCGTCGATTCCTGGCTTCCTGCAGGTCCACTTCCCGACGCTCGATCCCGTGATGAATCAGCCGTTGAAGATGACCAACGGCGCGGGGTACACCGTTAGCCAAGGCTACGGCACTTACGGCGAACAAATCGGCTACGCTCACGGCGCCGTCGACGCCGAGATGGCCGTGCAACTCGCCGAGCAGTGGAGCACCAAGGGGCAAACTCTGAAGCCGGAACGAACTTTCACCACCAGCGTGAACGGGCCCGCCCCCATCCAGGCCGCCTCTAAAGGCAACCAAGCCAGCAACTACGTCGTCGTGCCGGGCGGCTTCGGAACGGGCGGGGTCGGCATCGAGTACTGGAATGAGTACTTCGCCGACGACCCCTTCTCCGCCGACGATCCGCCGGTACCTACGCGGGGAAGCAACTTCATCGAATTCTCGGTGCCAGAAAACAACCGCATGAGCGTCGAGACGGTTGAAGTCAAACTTAGTATCAGCGGCGGCACGGCGGCAGCGCTCGATAACATGCGCCTCGTGCTCGTTTCCCCGACTGGGACCCATTCGGAGCTCAATCACTTTTGGTACGGAATGGGGAACCAGGCCACCTACCAAAACGAGATTCCCGGTCAGTCGATCGGTAGCCCCGGTTCCGGCGACAACGGCGGCAATCTTATCTGGAGCTTCACCACCAACCGTAGTTGGGGCGAACTCACCGATGATGCGCCGATTCTCGATCCCTTGACCGGCGAGCCTCTCACCGACCCCGATACTGGCGAGCCAACTGGTGAAACCAAGGGCTGGCGCTTGTATATGGAGAATTGGTCTCCGACGACGTTTGGCATGTCGATTTCAATGTCGTGGCACGGCCAGCAAGTCGCTGCGAGCGCGCAACGCGTCCAAGGCGCGGTCGGCATTGATGACAATGGCGACGGCGAATTCAACTGGACTCGCGTCATTACGACTCCGGTCGATTTCGACCAGGATCCCGACACGCTTCGCATCTTCGAACTGAATACTGTCGCCGATACGGCGCAGGAGCGTTTCGCCGGCAACGTGACCGTCGTTGCGAAGCGCACCAGCGACGGCGTCATCGCCGCTCAGTTCGTGACCGGCGCCGACGGCAATTACTACTTCGATCTCGCGCCAGGCGAATACGAGATCTCAGTCGTCGATCCGCTGGGACGCAGCGCCCTCGTCGACACGCTGACGGTGACCAACGATGAGAATGTGAAGGGGGTTAACTTCCTACTCGATCCCGGGACGACTGCTTCGCCCGAGGCCAAGGTTGCCGGCAACGTGCTCGCCGACCTCAATGGCGACGGCATTAAGAACGGTGACGACGTCGCGGCCTCTGGAATCACGGTGTACGTCGACGCCAATCGCAACGGCGCCTACGACGCCGGCGAGTTGACCGCCGTCACCGACGCGAACGGCAACTACGAAATCATTGTGCCCAACATTACTTCCAACACGGTCGTCGACGTTCGCGTCCAGATGCCGACCGGTTGGACGGCCGTCACGCCCGTCAATGCGATGACGACGCTGCTCCTGCGTCAGGGCGTCAGCCTCGTTAACGTGAATTATGCACTGAAGCCGCCCGCCAATGGCGGCGGCGGTGGAGGCGGTGGCGTCGACCCGGCGACCCCGGCGACGATTTTGGGTTACGTCTATGGCGACGCGAACCAGAATCGCACACGCGATGCCGGCGAAGTCGGGATGGCAGGCGTTTTCGTGTACCTAGATGCGAATAACGACCTCACGTACAACCCCGGAGAGGCGTCCACGATCACCAGTAGCCAGGGCGCGTATACTTTCAGCGTCTTCGCCGGTGCATATCGCGTGCGCGTCGTCACTCAGTCGCCGGTCGTGCAGACGGCTCCAGCCAATAATGCGTCTCGCGTTGTCAGCCTTGCCCCCGGCGGCACGGTGACAGGCGTCGCATTCGGTATCTTCAACTCCGCTAACTACGATTTTGGCGACTTGCCCACTTCGTACGAAACGGTCATTCAGGGCGCTACCTCTGTTCTGAACCCCGCGAAGCACAAAAAGAGCGAATATCGCCTCGGAGCGAACTGGGACGGCGAACTTGCCGCCAATCCTTCGGTCAACGCCGACGGCGACGATACGACCGAGTACGATGACGACGACGGCATCGTGATGGATCCGATCATCGGGGGCGCCACGGTACGCCTCGTCGCCACTGCGAACCGCTACAACGGTTACCTCAAGGGATGGATCGACTGGAATAACAACGGCACGTTTGACGCCAACGAACGACTGGTCTTCAGCGGCATTGGCGCCGCGACGGATAACGTCTTGCTCCAGCAAGGCGCGAACACGTTGTACATCCAAGTACCGGCAGGCGTCACCGCGACGCAAGTCTACGCTCGCTTCCGTTACGGCGAGTACTCGACCGTCGTCACGAGTGAAACTCCGGTGGCCGGCGCCATCAACACCCCCTACGGAATCGCTCAGGTTGGCGAGGTTGAAGACTATCGCTTCGCCGTCACCCCGACGGTTGCGCCTGCGTTGGCCGCTCTCCCATCGGACTACAACAAAGACAACCGCGTCGACGGCTCGGACTTCCTCGCCTGGCAGCGCGGCTTTGGCAAAACGAGCCAGACCGATTCGAGCAACGGCGACGGGAACCGAGATGGTAAGGTCGATGGCAGCGACCTCACCGATTGGAAGGCCGATTTCGGAAGCAACAAGGCCGTGGCGGCAGCCGCGGCAGCGAGTGCTACCGATTCCACCGTCGCTCCAGCCCTAACCGCTTCCGAAGAAACGGTCGCTCCGACATTTGCTCCTGCGTTTAGCAGCGTTGTTTCCGCCGCGACCTCGACGTTGCCATCAGCCCTGAGCAGCAACGCCACGGTTCGCGACGAAGCTGCCGGTCGGTTTGAGTCGCGTCCGATGCTTGCTGCTCTCGCCGGTAAGCTGACCGACGTCGCCGATCGTCTCCGCAATCGGGCTGATAAGCTCGAAGATCGGGCCGACGATGCACGGGAATTCGTCGTCGAATGGCTGACCGGCGCCGCTGACCGCGTCGATAACTTCGACTTCGAAACGGTTCGCCGCGACCGGGCGTTTGACGACCTGTTCGGTTCGCGCCGCCGTCAGGGCTTGCGGGCTGAGCACGCCGAAGACGCGGGCGATGAGCTCGAATCCGATGAGGCCTTCGCAATGTTTGCAGACCACCTCGAAGTGCCGCGCGGCTAGTCGTCAGACTATTTACAGTCGATTGTAATAGCTTATAAACCGGCAGGGGCTCGTCCCCTGCCGGTTTTTTTGTTGGTTGGCAGTTCGCTTCTGCGAGAGCTGTCGCCGCTTCCCCGTATGGCTGAGAGCTGACGGCTAAGAGCTGACGGCTCCCTTCCGGAGCACCGCATGAGTCTGCTGATCCAGAACGGTCGCATCGTCACTGCCAGCGACGATTTTATCGGCGACGTCCTCGTCGAAGGGGAAACGATCGCCGCCATCGGGCCGCGGCTCACCGCGCCAGTCGGCGCAGAGGTAATCGACGCATCGGGTAAGTTCATCTTCCCCGGGTTCATCGACCCGCATGTCCATATTTACTTGCCGTTCATGGGGACGTTCGCAAAGGATACCTACGCCACGGCCAGTCGCGCCGCACTCGTCGGCGGCACCACGACGCTGATCGAAATGTGCTGCCCGGCCCGCGGCGACGATCCGCTCGAAGCGTTCGAACTCTGGCTTTCCAAGGGCGCTGAAAGCGCCTGCGACTTCACTTTTCATATGGGCGTCTCGCGTTTTGATGATACGACCGAGGCCGCCATCCGCGAAATCGCCGCCCGCGGCGTCGCGTCACTAAAGGTCTTCCTGGCGTACAAAGGCGCCTTCGGCATCGACGACGGCGAACTCTATCAGACCCTGAAACTCGCCAAGGAACTCGGCCTGATCGTCACCGCTCACTGCGAGAACGAGACGCTGGTGAGCGAACTGCAGCGTCAACTTCTCGCCGCCGGGAAGACAGGCCCCGAGTGGCACGAGCCATCGCGTCCGCCGCAAGTCGAGGCCGAGGGCGTCCATCACCTGATGACGTTCGCTGAACTGACCGGCGCCCACGTTTACTGCGTTCACACCTCGTGTCGAGAGGCGCTCGAAGCGGTCCAAGAAGCGCAGCTCCGCGGCGTGCACGCTTGGGTGGAGACGGTCATTCCCTACTTGGTTGTCGACAAAACCTACGCCGAGTTGCCGGACTTCGAGGGCGCAAAGTACGTGATGTCGCCCCCCCTGCGCGATCCGGTCCATCAGCCGATTCTCTGGAACGCGTTGCGCTCGCGGCTGGTTAGCACGGTCGCCACCGATCACGCCCCGTTCGACTTCCATGGGCAAAAAGAGATGGGCCGAGACGATTTCACGAAAATCCCCAATGGCATTCCGTCTGTCGAAGATCGCGTCAATCTCCTCTACACGCACGGCGTCTGCCGCGGGCGTATCGATCTAAACACCTTCGTCGACGCCGCGAGCACGCAAGCCGCCAAGCTCTTCGGCCTGTACCCACGCAAGGGAACGATCGCGGTCGGCAGCGACGCCGACTTGGTGATTTACGACCCCGCCTACCGCGGCAATATTTCCGCCAAAACGCAGCAAATGGCCATCGACTACAGTGCGTTTGAAGGCTGGGAACTCGAAGGCCGACCAACGCTCGTCACTGTTCGGGGCCAAGTCCAGGTCCGCGACGGAAAGTTTGTCGGCAAGCTCGGTTCCGGCCAATTCCTGGCTCGTCCCGCGACCCACTTCTAGGCCGACTACCCACTGCCAGGCGATTTAAGTCGTTATCGGTGCTGGACTTGTGGATTTTTCGAAAGCCGGGTGGCATTTCACTTGCCTCAAACATACCGTACGGTATAGTTAAGGTGTACTCTGAAGTTTTATTGGCCGATCAAGAGACTATGGCCCGCCCGCCCGCTACCACGCCGAAAGACATCCTCGAGGCCGCGATCCGCGTCGCCGGCCGCGATGGCCTGCAGGCGACGACGCTCGACAAAGTCGCCCAAGAAGCGGGCGTCACCAAGGGGGGCGTTCTCTATCACTTCGCGTCGAAGGACGAGCTCCTCACGCGCATGATGGAGCACTTCGCCAACGAAGTGGAGCAGGGGCTCGTTTCCCGCATCGCCGACGATCCGCACGCTGACCGCCGCTGGGTCCGCGCGATGGTCGACATGGTGTTTGCCCCCGACGCCCAGTCGGAGAAGTCGGCCGAGGGGACGCCGCACGGCATCGCCCCCGAAACCACGCACAAATTCATCATGGCGATGCTCACCGCATTCGCCTCGAATCCCGCGCTGCTCGACGTCATCCGCCCGTTCCTGGAGCGAATGCGCGGGCGAATCCAAGCCGAGCCGAACTCGGTGGAGCAAGTCGTCACGTGGCTCGCCGCCGACGGCCTGTTCCTGTGGGAACTGTTCGGCATCGCCCGCCCCGGCGAACCCATGTGGAACGCGATCGTCGACGAGCTCCGCCGCCGTTCTCGCCCCCGCTCGCCCACCCTTGAACCTCCGCTTGAAGTGTAACAACGGGCGACCCTTCGTCGCCTCATTGGTTGTGAGAGAATTGAGGACATCATGAGCCCCGTCTGGAGCCCGCCCGCTGGGTCGGCTGTGGAAGATCAGCCGAACGTCGCCGAGCCGCGCGCCGCCGCGAGATGCTTCACGAAGCGCCGTTTGTTGCTGCTGGCTGCGATTATCGCAGTCGTTGCCGCGGTCGCGTTCGTTGCCATGTCGCGTTGGCGCACCGCCGCTGCGCCTCCGCAGGCGGCCACGCCGGTCGTGCTGAACGTCCACTCGCTTGGCTATCTTGAGCCGAAAACGGAGGTCATCCGCCTCGCCGCTCCGTCAACGTTTGGCGAGCAGGGCCGCCTTGAGCGTCTGCTCGTTGCTGAAGGCGATCCAGTTGCCGTCGGCAGCGTCGTCGCAGTGCTCGACAATTTTAACCGTCGCTCCGCCTCGGTCGCCGAAGCCGAAGCTCGCGTCGCCGTCGAAGTTTCAAAGCTCGCGCAAATTAAGGCCGGCGCCAAGCCGGGCGACCTCGCCGCACAGCGCGCGATGATCAGCCGTGCGAAGGCGGTGTTGAGTCAGGCGGAAGTCGACCTGCACCGCAGCGAACGCCTCCTGAGCACCAAAGCTGTCCCGCAAGCGGAAGTTGATGCCGCCAATCTCAAAGTCGAGTCGGCTCGCGAAGAACTCAGCCATGCCGAGTCGACGCTCGAAAGCCTCGCCGAGGTCCGCACGGTCGACGTCGATCAGCAAGAGCGCCAGATCGCCGCCGCGAAGGCGTCGCTCGCGATGGCCCGCGCCGAACTCGAAACGACCGAAGTCCGCTCGCCTATCGACGGTCAGGTACTGAAGGTCTGCATCCGCCCCGGTGAACGCGTCAACGAGGACGGCATCGTCGAGCTTGGCGACACGAGCGAGATGTACGCGGTCGCCGAAGTCTACGAAGCCGATCTGCCGCGCATCAAGCTCGGGCAGCCAGCGACGGTCCGCCTCTTCACGGGCGGCGCCGAGCCGCTCCAGGGCGAAGTCGCCGAGATCGGCATGATCGTCGCGAAGAAAGACGTCCTCGCGAATGACCCAGTCGCCGACACCGACGCCCGCGTCGTCGAAGTCCGCGTGAAACTCGAACACGAAGCCGCCCGCACCGTACAGCGCCTCTCCAACGCCCGCGTTGAAGTGACAATCGACGTTGCTGAGCCGTCGTCCTCGCAACTCAGTAACAAAAATTGAACCACGAAGGCACGAAGGACACCACGAATACGGGAACTAATGGAACCGCAGATGAACGCAAATGGACGCAGATAATATCTCAATTTCATCAGCGTTTATCTGCGTTCATCGGCGGTTCACGCTCTCAGTCCTTCGTGAATTTAGTCGTGCCCTTCGTGTCTTCGTGGTAAATCCCCTGCAGGAGTGATAACCGTGCCCGCCCGAGCGCCGCTCGCTTGGCTCCAACTTAGCTACGGCCGCGTCAAGCTCATCGTCGCGGTCGCCGGCGTCGTCGTCGCCGTGCTGCTGATGCTTATGCAACTGGGCTTCATGCAAGCCGCGTTCGAGAGCGCTCTGATCGTCCCGCGGCAAATCGACGCCGACCTCATCGTCGTCAGTCCGCAATCGCAGGCGATGTTCCGCACCTCGCCGTTTCCGCGACGGCTCCTCTACCGCTTGCCGGCCGTTCCAGGCGTCGAGTCGGTCCGCGCCGTCTACCTCGGCACGGTGCCGTGGCACAATCCCTGGAAACGAAATGAGCAATCGATCTTCGTCTACGGCTTCGAGCCGGGCGACCCGCCGCTGAAGTTGCCGGGCCTCGCGGAGAACTGGCCCAATATCTTGCAGACCGACGCCGTCATCTACGACGCGAAGAGCAAGCCGATCTTCGGACCCGTCGCCGAGTCCTATCGCCGCGGCGAGAACGTCGAGGTTGAAGTGAATCGCCGCCGCGTCCATGTCGTCGGTTTGGCCGAGGCTGGCAACTCGTTTGGCATCGACGGGAACCTGTTCACCAGCGACCTCAACTTCTTCCGCATGTTCCCGCAACGCAACGCCGGCGGGGCCGACCTGGGCCTTATCCACGTCGAGCCCGGCGTCGACCCGAAAGCGGTGCAGGGCGAACTGCAAAAGCTGCTCGGCGTTGAAGCGCGCGTTCTGACGCATCAGGAATTTCTCGACTTCGAACATGGCTACTGGGCCCGTTCGTCGCCGGTCGGCTTCGTCTTCACGCTCGGCGCCGTCGTCGGCTTTTGCATCGGCTTCGTCATCGTCTACCAGATTCTCTACACCGATGTGTCGAACCACCTGTCGCAATACGCCACGATGAAGGCGATGGGGTTTACCGACAGTTACCTCGTGCGGCTTGTGTTGAAAGAGGCCGTCATTCTCGCCGGGCTCGGTTACTGGCCCGGCGTGTTGCTCGCATGGGGACTTTACGAAATCGCTCGCGCGGCAACGGCGCTACCGCTCGACATGACCTGGCAACGCGTCCTCGGCGTGTTTATCACCACGCTGGTGATGTGCCTCATTTCCGGAGTCGTCGCCGTCCGCCGCCTCCGCGCGGCGCAACCTGCTGATGTGTTTTAGTAGGGTGGGTGCTCGCACCCACCTTTACCGTTTCATTCGCGAGCCGTTTTCACCATTGAAATAAAATGACCGCGACCAATTCAACGGATGGCATGCCCGCGACTCGCACCAATGCGGGCAAGGTGGGTGCGGAAGCACCCACCCTACGGGCCCCCGTCGTCTCCGGCCGCGGCATTTGCCATTCCTTCGGCGAAGGCGAACTCAAAAAGCAAATCCTCTTCGACGTCGCCGTCGACATCGTCCCCGGCGAGGTCGTCCTCCTCACCGGCCCCTCCGGCAGCGGCAAGACGACGCTCCTCACGCTCATCGCCGGCCTCCGCGACGTGCAAGAAGGCCAACTCTTCGTCCTCGGCCACGAACTGCACGGAGCCACCCGCGAGCAACTCGTTGAAGTTCGTCGCAAGATTGGCTTTATCTTCCAAGCCCACAATCTGCTGCCCTTCCTCTCGACGCGGCAGAACGTGGAACTCGTCTTCGAACTCCACCCCGAAGTCTCCGTCGACGAAGCCCGCGATCGCGCCACCCGCATGCTGCAACTCGTCGGCCTCGGCGACCGGCTCGACTACATGCCCGAAAAACTCTCCGGCGGGCAGAAGCAGCGCGTCGCCGTGGCCCGGGCGCTCGTCGCCGGTCCGCAACTCATCCTCGCCGACGAACCGACGGCCGCGCTCGACGGCAAATCAGGCCGCGCGGTGGTCGACCTGCTCCAATCGCTCGCCCGCGAGCAGGGCTGCCCCGTGCTGATGGTCACCCACGACACCCGCGTCCTCGACGTCGCCGACCGCGTGATCCACATGGAAGATGGGCGAATTGCGGAAAATGCGAGCTGACGCATCAACGGGGTCGGGGGCCTTTTGCCACTAGACGCTCTCCGCTGAATTGACGATCGCCAGTGGCAAAAGGCCCCCGACCCCTTCTCGCGCTCTACTCCGCGCAGTGCTAGCACCTCCCATAACCTGAAGTTGGTCGCTTTGCCAACTTAGGCTAAACTACCCGCCCCGCTATCGCTGTCGCTGCGCGCTCCCACTCGCGCAGCGGCGACCCACTTTCGTACGCAAGGAGGCGTCGAATGTCGCAGCCCCCGCTTCGTTTCGTCCATGCCGGCGATCTTCATTTGGAACGCCCGTTGACCGGCGTGTCCGAAATTCCCGATCACCTGCGCGAAGCTTTCCTCGAAGCTCCGTACCTCGCGGCGGAACAAATCTTCGAGACCGCGCTCACCGAAGGGGCCGACGCGCTCCTCCTCTCCGGCGACGTCGTCCACCTCGATAAGGCCGGACCGCGGGCCATTGTGTTTCTCCTCGAACAATTTCGTCGGCTTGCCGATCACAACATCGCCGTCTACTGGGCCGGCGGGCAGAACGATCCTGTCGATGCCTGGCCGCCGACCGCCACGCTTCCCGCAAACGTTCATCGCTTCCCCTCGGGACGCGTTGGGAACTTCGAGCACAAACGTCGCGACCAAACGATCGCCCGCATCCAGGGCATCAGCCGCAACCCCGGCCAGCCGGTCGACGACAGCGGCTTCCATCGCGATGCGAAGGGCCTGTTCACGATCGGCGTCGCGCACGGCACCGCCGCCGCGCCCGGCAGCGAAGGCGACCGCGTCCACTACATGGCTCTTGGCGGTCAACATCGTCGCCAAACGGTCGACCAATCTCCCGGCATCGCCCACTACGCCGGCACGCCGCAAGGCCGCACGCCTGACGAAACGGGCGCCTTCGGGTGCACGGTCGTCTCGGTCGACGAATCGGGCCACGTGAAAACCAACTTTGTCGCCGTCGACGTCGTCCGCTGGATCACAGAGACGGTCGAGCTCACCGCCGGCGCCGAAGTGACGACGCTGCTTCCGCAAATCGACGTCCGCGTCAACAACCTCAAGGCGAAGCATCCCGATCGCGACTTGCTCGTGACTTGGCGAATCACCGGCAGCGGCGAGTTGCTCAACGAACTCCGTCCCGGCGGGCTCAGCGATGAACTGATCGGCCAGCTCCGCCACATGTACGGCCAAAAGTCGCCCACCGTGTGGAGCGTCGCCATCGAATGCGACGAGCCGCTCTGCGTGCCCGGCGAATGGTACGACGAAGAAACCATCCGCGGCGACGTGCTGCGGCAACTTCGCGAGCTTGAAGAAGACGACACGATTCCGCTCGACCTCGAAGAGTTCTTCCCTGCGAGTCTCAAGGGGAGCCCGCTCGCTGAGCTAGCCCGCGTCTCGAGCGCCGACCGCAGCGAACTACTCGTTGCCGCGTCGAAGCTCGGCATGGACCTAATGAGCCTCGACGACGCTGAAGAGTAACGAAACACACGCCAGGATCGAACCAACGGATTGACGTTCAATCCCGACCAACAAATATAGCCGCGGAATTTGTTCCGCGAATGCCTCGGCACGATGCCGCGGCACAATGGCCAGCACGGATCGCGAACCATGAAAATCACCGACCTTGAAATCGACGGCTTCGGCGTTTGGAATAACCTGAAGCTGACCGGTCTCTCCCGCCGCGTCACGGCGTTCTACGGCCCCAACGAGGCCGGCAAAACGACCGTCATGCAGTTCATCCGTAGCGTGCTCTACGGCATGTCGACGAGCCGGCGGAAGAAGTACCTGCCGCCGCTCGACGGCGGTCTGCCTGGCGGCACGCTCGGCATTGTCGAGGGCGACCTGCGCTTCCGTGCGACCCGCATCGCCGACCGCGGACCCGACGACGTCGGCCGCGTCATCTGCACCACCTCCGACGGCGCCACCAGCGGCGATCGGCTGCTGCGCGAATCGCTCGGCGACGTCGACGAACCGACCTACACGAACATCTTCGCCGTCGGCCTCGACGAAATCCACGAACTCGGCATGCTCAGCGGCAGCAAGGCAGCCGAGTGGATCTACCGCCTCACCTCCGGCCTCGACCGGGTGAGCCTGTTCGACGTCATCCAGGAACTCCGCGCCAATCGCCACTCGCTGCTCAACGACGAAGGTCAGTCGTCGCGCATCGTCAGCCTCACGACGCAGCGCGAACGGCTTCGCGCCGAGGTCGATCGCCTCCGCGAGCAAAATCGCCTCTGGTCGCAGCTGGCGGTGAAGATCAAGGAACTCGACGACCAAATCATTGCCGTCGAAACCGAAGTTCGCAAAGCCGAGCACCACGCCCGCACGGTTGAAATCGCAGTCGGCCTCAAGCCGAACTGGCGGAAGCGAGAAAAGCTCGACGAACAACTCGGCCACCTCAGCGGCCGCGTGAAGTTGCCGGCCGATGCGATCGAACGCCTCAACGCAATCAACGCCGACGTCGAAAAACACCAACGCCAGTCCGACGTGCTGCAAGGCCAGCGTCACCAGCTGCGCGACGAGGCCGAACGGCTCGGCATCAACGAACTCCTCGTCCGCAACGCCCAGCGGATCGACGCCCTCGGCGAGCAGCGCGATTGGCTCCAATCGCTCCAGCGGCAACAAGACGAACTCGAACGCGAAGCGAAGAGCTACGAAGCCCGCTTCACTGCCGAGCAAAAGCGGCTCGCCGAAGCCCTCGGCGTCAAAGACGCCACGCGGCTCAATGAGCTCAACGAAAGCGATTTCGAAGCCCTCCAGCCGCAGATCGACGCCCTCCGCCTCGCCCAGAAGCGGCTTGATCAGGCGCAGCGCGACGTCGACATGCTCAGCGAGAGCGAGCGCTCGTTCCGCACGCAAATCGAAACGGCCATCGTCGGCGGAGAATCGCACGGCCTGCCGATGGATCTGCAAGAAGCAAGCAACCTTGTCGCCCGCTTGCGCAAGCGGCTCGCTGTCGAGCAGCGGCTCGATATGGCCCGCCAGCATGAAGTCGAACTCGAACAGCAAAGCCACGATCTGCTCGACGATCAGGTGATGCCGCTGTGGCTGTTCGGCTGGCTGCTGGCGTCGTTCATCGTCGGCGCCCTGATGCTTGGTTTCTACTTACTCGTCCCCACTTCGCCCTTCGCCAAACATGGCTGGTTGATTGGAGCCCTCGGCATTGGCGGAGCCGCGTTCTCGTTTGTCTTCAAGTATTTCTCTGACGATGCCGCAGCTGAAAAGCTCGACGCCTGCCAACGCCAGATGGAAGTCGTCGGCAAGCAAATTGCCGACGCCGAACGCGAAAAGCAACAAGTCGACGCCGAACTGCCCATGACCGACGGCTCGGTCGTGCTTCGCATGCAAGCCGCTGAGCGTCACCTCGCCGAACTTGAAAACGTGCTTCCCGTCGAAGCTCAGCGCAAGCAAGCCGGCGGCGAAGTCGCTAACGCCGAAACCCGACTCAAGCAAGCTCAGCGCGAACGCGAAGCTGCGTTCGCCACCTGGAAGGCGAAGATCGTCGCCCTCGGCCTGCCGGGCGAAATCGATCCGCAGTTGCTGCTAAGCGTCACCGATCGCTACGGCCAACTCGCCGACCTCGAAGCCCGCGCTCGCCATCGCCGCGAAGACGCCGCCGCCCGCCAACGCGAGCACGAAACGCTCCTCCGCCGCATTCGCGACCTCGCCGAAGAAGTTGGCTGCGTGCTGAAGCCGAAGGCCTCGAACGACAACAAGCCAAAGCAAGAGGTCAATCGCGAGAAATCCGACGCGGCTGCCGATCGTAACCCGGCCGATCGCAACCAGCAGGTCGAATTCGCGAACCCGCTCGACCAACTCGATCACCTCCTCACCGAACGTCGCCGCCAACTCGGCGACGTCCAACGCCGCGAAGACCTCGTCGTCAAGGCGAAGGAACTCAAGGCTGAGGAAGGCAAGCATCTGCAAACGATCGTCGGCCTCAAGCGCCGCCGCGGCGCCATGTTCCAAGCCGGCGGCTGCGAGGACGAGCAAGAGTACCGCATGATGGCTGCCGACCAGCACCAACACGCGCTCCTCACGCAACAACGCGACGCCGTCACCCGAGAAATCGTCGCCGCCATCGGCCGCCACGAACCTGAGGAAGTCTTCAACAACCTCCTCGCCCCCGATTCGATCGGCACGCTCGACCAAATGTGGGAGCAAGCGACCGGCAACCTCGACCTCACTGGCAACAAACTGAAAGAACTCGCCGAGCAACGCGGCTCGCACACCCGCGAGCAAACCGAACTCGCGAAGGACCGCTCGCTCGCCGAACGCCAGCTCGATCTCAGCGTCGTCGAGAAGCAACTCGAAGAAGCGAAGTCCGATTGGCGCCGTCACGCGACGGTCAATCGCGTCCTCGAACGGATCCGCGCCGACTACGAAGCCCACCGCCAGCCCGAAACGCTCGCCGAAGCGTCGCGTTACATGGCCAAGCTCACCAACGGCCAGTACAAGCGCATTTGGACGCCGTTGTCGAACGATATCCTGCTCGTCGACAACGCCGCTGGCGAAGCGTTGCCGGTCGACGTGCTGAGCCGTGGCACCCGCGAGCAGTTGTTCCTCAGCGTTCGTATGGCGCTGGTGGCCAACTTTGCCCGCCGCGGCGTGAACGTGCCGATGGTGCTCGACGACGTGCTAGTCAATTTCGACATCGAACGGACCCGCCGCGCCGCCGAGGTCCTTAGCGAATTCGCCGCCGCCGGCCATCAATTGCTGATGTTCACCTGCCACGAGCACATGTGGGAAATGTTCCGCAAGCTCGACGGCGACTGCCGACGCATCCCCGTCCGCCGCGGCCAGCCCGAACCGGTCGCCCCGCCAGTCCTCATCGCCGAACCCGAACCGGTGGTCCTCGAAGAACCCATTATCGCCCCCCCCAAACCAACCAAAAAACCCAAACCCAAAAAGCCGCGACCGGTGGTCGCGCTCCCCGCCCCCGAACCCATCCCCGTCCCCGCGCTCGACCTCTACGACTACCCCTTCATCGAACGCATCGTCGAAGAACGCCACGCCCCCGCTGCCGTCGCCCTCGCCGCTCCCGTGGCCGTCGCCGCGGAAGCCCCGTCGGAGTTCCACGAATACTCGTTCGACCTCCCGGCCAGCGACTACCGCGAAGAGACGCACGAAGGGGAGGGCGCCCTGGCGTACATCGTCAGCGCCGACGACGCCCTCAACCGCCGCGCCGAACGCGCCTCGCGCCGCCACCACACGATCCCTAACTACCGCCGCCGCGGCGATCACCTAGAACCGCGCCGAGCATAACCGCTCCGCAGAGCGATGAATTCGCGCGCATCCATATTAGCCCCCGGTTCTTCAAACCGGGGGTAACGCGGCCACCCCCGCGCAACCCGTCAACTTCTCCGCCAAAGCCCCCGGGTAGCACCGATACTCCGGCGTGTCGGTGTTGTCGCAGACAACCAGAGGCAACGCAGCCTTTGCTCAATCGCCTCTCGTCGCTAGCGCGACCCCGACACGCGGCCGGTTTTCCGCGGCGGAATGGGAATTACTCGCGGCCGAGTGTCGCGGCCGCCCAGCGAGGAACCGCCGACCACCAACGGCTATCCACTAGCCTTTATCTCGCCCCCGCCGCTGGACACCCTCTATAATTCGGCCTTCAAGCCAATCGGCCAGCAGCGTCGGCCCCCGCCGCACGCCTCGCTGCCGTTCTCGCCAGGAGCCAGCCGTCGTGTCAATCGATCATCGTGCGTTGTGGGCGGCGTCATTCATCGCAGCGTGCACCCTCGGCTCGGCCGGCGCCGACGAATGGCCCGGCTGGATGGGCGCCAATCGCGACGGCGTCTACCGCGAGTCGGGCGTCATCGACGCTATTCCCGCCGACGGCCTCAAAGTCCGTTGGCGTCAGCCGATCGCCGGCGGTTACGCGGGCCCCGCCGTTGCCGGCGGCCGAGTGTTCGTCTTCGACTACGCCAAGGAATCAGGCGAGTCGGTCAACGAGCCGGGCAAGCGCGCGAACCTCACCGGTCGTGAACGGCTCACCGCCTTCGACGAGAAAACGGGCGAGCAACTTTGGCAGCATTCGTACGATTGCCCCTACAGCATCTCGTACCCCGCCGGCCCTCGCTGCACGCCCACTGTCGTCGGCGACATGGTCTACATCCTCGGCAGCGAGGGCGATCTTAAGTGCCTCAACGCCGCCACCGGAGAAGTCGTTTGGGAACATAGTTTGAAGAACGACTTCAACGCCGACGTCCCCATGTGGGGCTTCTCCGCCCACCCGCTCGTCGATGGCGACCTCCTCTACACGATGGTCGGCGGCGATGGCCAATGCCTCGTCGCGTTCGACCGTCACACCGGCGAAGTGAAATGGAAAGCCCTCGACGGCCCGGCCGGCTACTGCCCGCCGTCGATTATCGAGGCCGCCGGCACGCGACAACTCATTGTCTTTAATCCCTCAGGCGTCACGAGCTTCAATCCTGCGGATGGCAAGGAGTACTGGACGATTCCCGTCACGCCGCTCTTCGAAATGTCGATCGCCCGTCCGATGCGCGAAGGCAATCGCCTCTACGCGAGCGGCATTCAGAGCGCCTCGGTAATGATGGAACTCAGCGACGACGAGCCCGCCGCGAAGGAACTTTGGCGCGGCAAGCCGAAAGTCGCGCTCTTTAGCGCCAACACGACGCCCCTCATCGTCGACGGCGTCATCTACGGCACCGACTGCAACGAGGGCTCCTTGCTCGCCGTCGATGCCGAGGATGGTTCGCGACTCTGGGAAACTTTTGAACCAACCAAGCCCGACGAAAAGCGGTTCATCAAGCACGGCAGCGCGTTCATCACCCGCATCGGCGACACCGACCGCTACTTCCTAATGACCGAAACCGGCGACCTGATGGTCGCCCGCCTCACGCGCGAAGGCTTCGAATCATTCGGCCGGTTCCACGTGCTCGAGCCGACGGAAGAAGCATTCGGCCGCAACGTGGTCTGGAGCCACCCCGCCTACGCCAACCACACCCTCTTCGCCCGCAACGACAAAGAAATCGTCGCCGTCGACATTGCGGAATCCAAGTAACCGCCACGAACGCTTCCCTCGCTCACCAACTCTCAAAAAGCCGCGACCGCCGGTCGCGGGCACGCTACTCAATCGCCTGAATTTCCGCATCGTCCGGAAATAATTCTTTCGCCGCCCTCACAAAATCATCGTCGGCCTTGCTGAAATCGCCCCGACCCTGCACCACGCCCTCGCGAACGACCGCCAGATCGCCGCAGTGGAAGCAAAAGTAGACGTCGACGCGCTCCTCATCTCGAAAGAACGACAGCATCACGCCGTAAACCGGCAGTCCGCACGCCTTGGCCGCATCCACCTCGTACGTCGCCGTTGCTAGTAATCGCTCCGTGAGTATTTGTACGAGCGGTTCCGGAACCTGCGTCGAGGCAGCGGCGACGACATAGTCAGTCGGCAATATGTCGTCATTAGGATATTCGACCCCCGCCGGCAAATGAACGCGACGCGCTTCAACCCGTGCCGCTGTGCGAACGACTTCCATATTCGCTGCGCTGTTGAACACCTGCATGAGCGGCGACCGAGGGGCTACGGCGACGTATGCGGCGCCGATGATCGCGGCGAGTGCGACCAAGGCGAGTAAGCGTTTCAGCGAGATTTTGAATCGCGATGCGTCGTTCATTTAGCCGCGGACGAGTTGAAAGCAGGTGATGCGAACAGTTGGCGCGATTGCCACGCCGGCTATCGGCGTTGCCGCTACCGCTCACGCGCGGCTCAACTACTTCAGCGCCTGAATCTCCGTATCCCCAGGAAACAACTCCTGCGCGATCGCGATCAACCTCGGCCCCGACGGATCAAAATCGGCCTTGCGATTCGTCCCGTCGCTCCGCGTCACCGCCAACTCGCGGCATTTAAAGAAAACGTAAACATCCACTTCATCGCCGCCGCTGATGAACGAAAACTTCACGCCATAATCAGGCGGGCCGCATTCCCTGATGATGGGAGCGAAGAACCGATAGCTCCCCGGCGTCGCGAGCAACTGTTGCAATTCGTACGCGGCGCCGCGCGACAATTCGACGGGATCGCCGACGACTTGAAACTCCCCTGGCGCCGCCGCCTCCACCGGCATTCCCGCCTGCCACTGCGCGGGCGGCATCAGCCGCCAGGCGGTCACTTCAGTCGCATTCTGCAACATCGCGACACGGTCGAAGCCGCCGTAGAGTTGCGACAGTCGCCAACGAATCATTCCCTCGTAAGTCGCCCAGCCCAGCGCGACAACTGCCGCGAGGATGACGAACCGTCTCAGCGAGAAGAATCGTCTGCGGGCTGCCGGAGTCGACATAGGCGTTTGCACAGGGTGGCCGAAAATCGCGCGAGGCGCGGACGACTAATTTCGCGATAATGGGAGCATTGTAGCGACTGTCCCGGCAACCGGTGCGCGCTGAGTTCTCGTTCCCACGCTCCGCGTGGAAACGCACTCCCCGCCGCTCCGCGGCAGTCCAGTCATGTGGTTCGAAGCAACTCAAGACGCTTCCGTTTCGCGACGCAGAGCGTCGAAGTCGACGTTACCACGCGGAGCGTGGGAACGAGGAACAAAGAAGGAACCGCTTCGCTTAGTGTCGCGTCGCATCCGCGAAAAATGAGCAAAACGGCTGCTAACTCGAACAATAGAAGGGACTTACGTTGTGTCGCCTAAAATCGCATTTCGCGTCGCCAAGCGACACGACACGACGACTAGCCTTCTTCCCACCCTCTGCGTGAGAACGTCGCCAACGCCGCTCTGCGGCAAGCAAGCCAAGGCGCGTGCGGAGGGCGTGCCACATACTACGACACGCGACGCAGAGCGTCGGAAGTGGCGTTCCCACGCGGAGCGTGGGAACGAGGGCGTACATCTTCATAAACGCAAAGCCTACGCCGCCGAAAAACGACTGCCGACGGCTCGCGCGGTTTTGCGAACCAGCGACCGGTACTTCTGCCGCACGTCGAGGTAGCTCCAGAAGAGATACAGATTCCCGAACGCCGAGCCGAACAGCATCACCCACGCCACCAAGGCGATGAACGCATTGTCACGCCCGCCGGCGGGGGACCCAGTGGTCGCCGTGTTCGCGGCGTTCGCCGACGGTTGGTTCGGCGTCTGGCCGGGGCCGGCCAGTTGTCCGTTGGTCTGCTGATTCGGTCGTGTGGTATTGAAGATGTCGCGATTCATCGTCGCCGGCGGGGTCGTCTGCCCGGTCGAGGCGTGCGTTGCGGGCGTGCCTGTTCCAGTCCCCGTCGCGCCGGCGAGTTCGTCGAGCGGGCGGTTTGGGTTCTGGTTCATCATTCCCACGCTGATGGCGGGCGCCCCAGTGTTCGATGGCGAGAGCGTCGAACCAGCGCCAGCGAGATTCGTTTCGGAAGCGAGCGGAGGAGCCGATGGGATGGGCGAGTCGCCCGACCACTGCGAACCGACGCCGCCGAACGGCCGCGTCTGCCCGTTGGCGAGATCGCCCTGTGGCGGCAGGACGCCGGTTCCAGGTGTGCTGCTCGTCGATCCTGTGGTCGTGGCTGGCACGCGCGGATCGGCGACCCCTTGCCATGGGTTGCTGGTCGCTGTGTTGTTGGTTGCCGTGTTGTTGACGCCGCCCATTCCGTTTGTTGGGGGTTGGCCGGCCGCAAAGTTATCGGTGTTCCACTCGTTTGCAGCAGGCGCACCATTCGACGGCTGCTGCTGTTGTTGCTGTGAGAACTGCGTCGTCGGCTGCGTTCCGCCATTGCCTGTGTTGCCGAAGCCGTTCGTCCCTTGGTTCGCCAGCGGCGCGGCGGCGGGGAATGGGGCCGTTGCGGTGTTGTTCCATGTGTTGCCGTTCGTCGCCGACGGAGCAGGGGCCTGCACGTTCGACTGCAGCGGAGTGCTCGTGGGGAGCGGGTCTTGATTCCAGTTATTCGCCGCTTGCGAGTCGCCGTACACCGCGGGCGGAGCGCCGTTCATTGCGGAACCCGTTGCCGGCGGAGCGACCGCGGCGAGCGGAGCCGCTTGGTTGCGAACGTCTCGCGACGTTGCCGCGGGCTGCCGTGCTTGGGGATTCCGCAATTGGTCGATCACGCTGCTCGTTCGCTCGCCAAGCGATGCCGCAGCATTCTGAGCGTTCTGCTGCAATTGGTTGGAGGCGTTGTTAAAACCTTGCTGAACCGAGTTGCCAAGTTGAGTTTGCAGGTTCTGGGCGGCGTTGTTCACCGCGGTGGTCGCAGGGCCGGCGACATTATCGTTCCAGGCCTGCGTGCCGCTCGCGACGGCATTGTCGAACAGCGCCTGGCTAGATGGGGCCGGAGTCGAGCCGCTGTTCCAGGCTTCAGTCGCCGCGTTGCTCACGGCGTTGGCCGCCGCCGTTGCCTGCTGCGAAAGTTGCTGCGGAACTTCGCTGTAGGGGTTGTAGGCTGTCGACCCGACGGCGTTCTGTCCACGGACGACGATCGACTCCTCGGCGGCGAGTTCCGGCTTAGCCATGGTGGCTGCGACCACCGGCTTGAGCCGCGTTACCATCCGCTCGCGCGGGGGAGCGCCGTCGCCAATCACCACACGCACCCGGCCGATCGGGCGGATATCGTCGGGGACTTCACCGACGATGGGGATCGACTTTCCAGAGGCCAGCGTTGCGGCGAGTTCTTCGTCAACCTGGACGATATATTCGTACCGCTCGCTTCCGTCCGGCATTGGCTGCCAGCCAAAACCGACCG
Source organism: Lacipirellula sp. (assembly GCF_965279485.1). Lineage (NCBI taxonomy): Bacteria > Pseudomonadati > Planctomycetota > Planctomycetia > Pirellulales > Lacipirellulaceae > Lacipirellula > Lacipirellula sp. Next base: position 1,528,674 of record NZ_CBDIIC010000001.1, on the reverse strand, counting down.
CGGCGATCAACGCGAAAAGCGCAGCTCCGTCCATTTCCATCGACCCTTTACATCCATGCGGCGCGCGGGGGTGTCGCGCGAACGCCGTCAGTCTACCGGAAAGCCGAAAATCGGCCTAGACAGGCCTGCCAGCACCCGCAGGCGGTTGACGCCGCCGAGACGGGGAGCAATTCTGGAGGATTCATGCTATCGTTGTGGCTCGTCCAGGGCGCCTGCCAGCCCCCGGAACGACGCTGAGGCGGCACGTTTTTCATCCCCGCGAAGGTTTGCAAGCAAATGGTCTGCGCCATGTCGGCCGAGTCGATTCTGGAGTCGCCCCACGGCGACGTCGCCCCCCTCTTCGCCCGTAACCTCAACGGGACGTCGGAATTGGGCGATCGGCCATGGACCTTCGACGAAACGCCCAGCGACTTCACAGGCGAATCGACCGCTAGCGAAACATCCGAAGGGGACGATCCCTTCGACGACTTCGAAGACGACGACTTCGACGACGATTTCGACGACGACTTCGAAGAAGATTGGGAAGACGACCTCACCGAGGATGAGGAGTTCCCCGATACCTTCGGCGGCGCCGAGCCCGACGAAGACATCAAGGAAAAGGACGACGAGGACGAAGACTCGCCGTTCGCCGACGACCCCGACTTCGACGACGCCTAGCAGCGTCGCGTCGTGCCGAGCGCCCCTGAGCCCCCGGTTCTTCAAACCGGGGGCGTTTGATTCCGCGCTCAACGGACGCGCCGCGTTAAACGCGCCGCCGCCCGCGCACCAACCCGAGCGCCGCGAGTCCCCCCAGGAACGCGGTAGTCGGCTCCGGCACGGTTGCCGCCGGCGCTCCGCCGACGTTCAACGCCGACCAACCATAGTTGCGTTGCCATGCGAGGAAGTCGGCGCCATCGACGTCGCCATCTCCGTCGGCGTCGCCATTGGCCGCGGTCGCTCCGGTCGTCGTGCCGAAGCCCGTCTTCCAAGCGGCAAGGTCCGTACCGTCGACCTTTGCATCCGCATTGAAGTCGCCGGGCGTCAGGGCGTTGGTCACGATCCGGTAGACGGAGCCGCTAAGGTAGGTGAGGTAGATGTTGCCGTTCGCATCTTCAACGATCGACGAAAGGCCGCCAGGCGAGCCAGTGTCGACTGGCAGCTGAGGCGTGACGTACGTAACGACTTGCGGAGAAGTCTCCGTCGCTGGTCGGAGGGTCCAGAGTCGATTGCTGCCATAGTCGCCGAAGAAGTAGAGCCCTTGCAGTTCCGGATCGGGACCACGGTACGGAACGCCGCCGATGACCGTAGTGCCGACGAAATCGGCCTCAGCAGGCGTGAGCGTGCTATCGCCGGGACGTTTGTAGTCCCAGACGGGATCGATGACGCCGGTCGGCTTGGGTCCTCCAACCGAGGGCGTCTGAATCAATCCTTCTCGAATCCGCCAACCGTAGTTTTCACCCCCTTGGCTATTGCCGGGTTGGAAATCTATTTCCTCTCGCCGGTCTTGGCCGACGTCGCCGATCCACAAATCCCCGGTCGCGCGATCGAAGCCAGCGCGGTAAGGATTGCGGAGCCCGTAGGCCCAAATCTCGTCGTCGCCAGTCGGATTCGTGGCGCCGGGAGTGGCAGGGGCGAACGGATTGCCCGGCGATTCGGCCGTATCGTATGGAATCCCGTAGTTCTTGTTCGCGTCCGCGGGGAAGTCGTCGCGATCAACGTCGACGCGCAACATCTTGCCCAGGAAGTTGGACGTGAGGTCCTGCGCATTGCCTCCGGGTTCGGTGTGCCCCGTTCCCTGGTCGTTACCATTCCCGCCGTCTCCCAAGGCGACGTACAGATACCCGTCGTTGGGACTGAAGCCAATGAAGCCGCCGTTGTGATTAGCCTGCGGCTGCGGCCAACTCAGAATCGGAGTGAACGCTGTGTTGGCCGTGTTCGATGTGGCGCTCGGCGCCGTGTACTCGCGGATGTAAGAGCTGAACGGCGTGTTGGGATCGGAGTCGTTCGCAGTCACATAAGCGTAGAACTTGCGGTTCGTTTGGAAGTCGGGATGGAACGCGAGCCCCAACAGCCCTCCCTCGGTGTTTGTGTTGACGCCGGGGATCGAGAGGAACGGCGTCGGCTCCAGCAATCCGGTTTGGAGGTTGAGGATCCGAATCGCCGCCGTCGCGTTGCTTGCCGAACCGGCGCCACGTTCAGCGATAAACAGCCGCGTCGAATCGCCGGGTGCGAATGTGGCGAACATAGGCGCATTCAGGCCCGTCGCGACTAGCTTGCGACCGACGATGCCGGCTTCTGTTTCGGTCGCGAGCCCGCCAATGCCGGCGAGTGCGGCAACCATTGGCGCTGCCTGCAGCCATTTTCCGGCCGACTGGTTCCTAAGCGCGCAGCCCGGCTGCAAAAACGGCAAAAACTTCATGGCGTCGTCCCTAAGTTGCACCCAATAACCCGCGAACCGCCAGTATCAGGCCGAGTCGGCCTGGAAGCAAGCAGTTCGGCGGGGCAGAGTGCAAACGACGCGCCCAGGCAGCACAGCCGTTAAACGGCCGATCCGGCAGCGGGTTGTTGCTCGGGCTGCGTGGCGGCCGGCGCCTGCACGCCCCCTGCGACTCGCCGTTCGTCGAGCTGAGCAGCCGCCTGGCTGATCTTCGCAAAGTCGACTTCGCGGGCGATGAACGCTTCGACCACTTCGGGATCAAACTGCGAGCCGTAGTGCGAGACGATCCACTCGCGGGCCTCGGCGTGGCTTGCCGCAGGGCGATACTCGCGGTGCGAGGTGAGAGCGTCGTACACGTCGGCCAGGGCGACAATCCGCGCGGCCAACGGGATGTCCTTCCCCTGCAGTCCGTAGGGGTAGCCGCTGCCGTCCCATTGTTCGTGGTGGGCGGCGGCGACTTCGCGGGCGAAGGTAAGAAATTGGTCGTTGTCGCCGAGCATCCGCTCGACCGAGGCGAGGCACTCGTCGCCGAGGACGGTGTGCATCTGCATGGCGCGCCGTTCGGCGGCGGTCAGCTTACCGAGCTTCAAGATCACCGCGTCGGGGACGCCCATCTTGCCAACGTCGTGCAGCGCCGACGCGATGGCGAGGTTAGCGACGTAGTGGTGGTCGATTTTCGAGTTGTGCTTGGCGAGCTCACTGGCGAGGACCGTCACGTAGGTCCGCAGCCGTTCGAGGTGCTGGCCAGCATCCTTGTCGCGCGACTCAGCGAGCTTCGCCAAACCGAACACGACGGCGTTGCGGCTCCGTTGCAACCCGAGCGTGCGACGTTCGACTTCGCGTTCAAGCGACGAGCTGACTTCCAGCAGCGTGCTATCGAACCGTCGAACCAGGAAGATCGTGCACAGCGCCGTGGCGCCAACGACGGCGCCAGTGAGCACGAAGCCGACCTGAATCATTGGAGTCACAAGTTCCGCCGACAGTCGATTGACGCTCGCGTCTGAGAGCGAGACGACAATCGCCGCCTCGTGCTGTGGGACGTTCAAAGCGGTTACCGCGTACGGCTGGCCCGCGAATTCCGACATGCCGGAGACGAACGACTGCTTTCCCTCGCCTTTGTCCTGAGTCAGGGCGGCGAGCAGCGGTTGCGGGGAGCCCTTGCCAGACTGCAGCGTCTCCGTCGTGAGAGCCGTTCCCGCTTTGATGCCCGCAGGCGCCGCGAGCGTCGCGGCGATGACCTTGCCGTCGGCCGTTCGGACGATCGAGACGAATCCATCGTGAGGAACGTTGAGTTGTTCGACGAGGCGCTGGAGCGAGTCTTTGCTCCCTGGCGCGTCGACTGGTTGCTGCAAATCGGCGAGATCGGACGATTGCCGGGCGATGGTCAGCGCAAGCGATTCCGCCTGGAGCGTCACCGAGCGATGGATGATCTGATTGAACGCGGCGTGAAGCCACTGCGACGCCCACAACACCCCGAACGCCATGCAGCCGAGTTGGCTCATGACGAGCATCGCGATCAGAACTTGCCGCCGTTTGATATACATAGTCTCTCTCCCAACCAACGGCTGCCAACGACCGTGGCGAGGCGCGCGCATAGCGCCGCCGTTACGAAATTTGCCGAAGGTATTACCGGCCCTACCAAAACCTAGCTCGCGATTTGCCGTAAAGCGCACGCACCCCGCCAAAACACGCCGAGCCGAATCGTTGCGAACGGTGCAATCGGACCGACGATTTTGCGTCGTTGCGCTTATTTCGACACGGTTCGAGCGAGGCAAGCGGGACGTCGGTCGAGTGGCGCGTTGGCCGAGCGGCGCCTCAGCCGCTGGTTGCAAGAGCCAGCGAAGTGATACAATGCGAACATGCCGCACGCGCTTCGCTCTTTTCACCAAGCGAGCGGCTTGGAATCGGCGTCGCGCCGACGCCAGCTTTCGCCCCGCTCACAGGTCCAGGCAGGAGAATCACGTCTATGGCCACGGTGACTGAAAAGTTCGCCCGTCCGCAAGTTCGTCAGACGCAGTGCTTCATCGGCGGCGAATGGGTGCCCGCGAAGAGCGGCAAGACCTTCGAGACGGTCCACCCCGCGACGGAAGAAGTGATCGCCGAAGTCGCCGAAGGCGATAAGGCCGACATCGACGCTGCGGTAAAGGCGGCCCGCGCGCAGTTCGACGGCGGCGAGTGGTCGAAGATGGACGCCCGCGATCGCGGCATCCTGATGAACAAGTTCGCCGACCTGCTCGAAGAGGAAGCCGACGAACTCGCGGCGATCGAGACGCTCGACAACGGCAAGCCGATTCGCGACGCCCGCGGCGCCGACATTCCATTGGTGATCGACTGCATTCGCTACTACGCCGGGTGGGCCGACAAGATCCAAGGCGCCACGATCCCGGTTCGCGGCGACTACTTCACCTACACCCGCCGCGAGCCGGTGGGTGTCGTCGGTCAGATCATCCCCTGGAACTTCCCCGCGCTGATGACGGCCTGGAAGTGGGGCCCCGCGTTGGCGGCGGGCTGCACGATCGTCATGAAGCCGGCCGAGCAAACGCCGCTCAGCTGCTTGCGGATGGCTCGCCTCGCCCAGAAGGCCGGCATTCCTGACGGCGTGATCAACGTTGTCCCGGGCTACGGTCCGACCGCTGGCGCCGCGCTCGTAAAGCATCCCGGCGTTGATAAGATCGCCTTCACCGGCGAAGGGACGACCGCGAAGATCATCCAACGCGAAGCGCTCGAAACGATGAAGCGGGTCACGTTCGAACTCGGCGGCAAGAGCCCGAACGTCGTGTTCGCCGACGCCGACATCGACGCCGCGGTCGACGGGGCCCACTTCGGCCTCTACTTCAACCAAGGTCAATGCTGCTGTGCCGGCAGCCGGCTCTTCGTTGAAGACAGCATTCACGACGAGTTCGTCGACCGCCTGAAGTCAAAGAACCACGAGCGGAAGCTGGGCGATCCTTTTGATCCCGAGACCGAGCAAGGTCCGCAGATCGACAAGGCGCAGTTCGACAAGATTCTCAAGTACGTCGAGTACGGAAAGCAAGATGGGGCCAAGCTCATCAGCGGCGGCAAGCGGCACGGCGACGAAGGCTTTTACATCGAGCCGACGCTCTTCGCCGGCGTGACCGACGACATGCGGATCGCGACCGACGAGATCTTTGGCCCTGTGCTGAGCGTGCTGAAGTTCAGCGACGTCGACGAAATCGCCCGGCGGGCCAACGCCGGCAACTTCGGCCTCGCGGCCGCCGTGTGGAGCCGTGACATCGGCAAGGCCCACCGCCTGGCCGCCCGCTTGCGGGCCGGCACGGTGTGGATCAATTGCTACGATGTCTTCGACGCCGGCGCGCCGTTCGGCGGATTCAAAGAGAGCGGTCTTGGCCGTGAACTCGGCGAAGCTGGCCTACAGGCGTACACAGAAACGAAGACGGTCACCGTGGCGCTGAGCTAGCGCGGCCGTTCGCGGTCCGCTTTAGCCCCGGGCTCCACCCGGGGGGGCTACCACGTCGCGCAACGTTGCCAAACGGAATGGATACCGACCCCCGGGCGGAGCCCGGGGCTAGAACGTAAACAAAACGGGGCCTTGCTGAATGCTCAGCAAGGCCCCGTTTTTTGTTGAATCAAGTTGGTTATCAGCAGCGAACTACCGGCGAGTCGTCTCGCCGCCGCTCGTGCTTAGGGCCAGTTGCCCGAAGAACCGCTCGCCGCCGCGGACGATGTCGAACCGCACCGGGCCCAACTTCGCCACAGCGTCAGCACGGTTCAGAATGAACTGCACGTCTTCTTCGCTGGTGGTGTACCAGCGGTGAATTTGCACGAGGATGTCGCCGGCGACGACGCCTTGAGTCGAGGCCGAGCTGCCAGGCTTCACCGAGACGACCCGCATGCCGCCGTCGAGCGGCAAGCCGCGATCGGTCAGCGTGCTCTTCGAGACTGGTTCTAGCGTCAGCCCGAAAGCATCCCATGTTGCCTGTTGGAAGGGCCCGAGTTGCGAGTTCGACTCGGCGACGCGGCTGCGGCCAGGGCCTGGTTTGGCGGCGACGATCATATCGAGTGCAACCTGTTGGCCATCGCGTTGCACGAGGACCGGCACCCGTTCGCCAGCGCGGCGTCCTAGCAAGGCGCGCTCCACGTCGAGCGGGCGGTCGATCGCAGTCGTTCCAATTTGCTCGAGCAAGTCGCCCCGTTGCAGGCCGCTGATTTCTGCAGGGCTGTCGCGTTCGATCCGGGCGATCGTCACCGGGCCCGTCGGACCGTCGGCCGCGAGCGGGGTGATGCCGTGCCAGTACGACTCAAGCTTCTCGACTTTGATCATCCGCGTCGCAACTTCAACCGCTTTGTCGACGGGAATAGCGAACCCGATCCCTTGGGCGCCGGCGCGAACGGCGACGTTCAGGCCGATCATGTCGCCGTCGAGGTTCATCAGCGGGCCGCCCGAATTACCGGGATTGATGCTGGCGTCGGTTTGAATCAGATCGAGATACTGCTGCGTTTCGTTCACCTGCACGTTGCGGTGCAACGCGCTGATGATGCCCGAGGTGACGGTGTGTTCGTAGCCGTAGGCGTTGCCGAGTGCGATAACCGTTTCGCCGGTCATCAGGTCTTGCGACGTGCCGATGTGGATGGTCGGCAGCGGTTGGGGCGTCTTGATGCGGATGACGGCGAGGTCCGTTTCGCGGTCGTTGGCGACCAACTGGGCGACGTAAGCCTGGCCGCCGTCGAGCGTCACGTTGATCTGCCGCACGCCGTCGACGACGTGGAAGTTGGTAAGGATGTAGCCGCGTGAGTCGATGACCACGCCGGTGCCCATGCCGTTGACTTCGCGGGAAGCCGGGGCAGCGCGACCGGCGACGAGCGGGTCGGTCACCGACTTCTGCCCCTGAATATTCACCACGGCTGGCGCTGCATTGCGAACCGCGGTCACCACCGGGGTCACCCGGTCGGCAGGCGACGCGACGGCATGCTGCGGCGGCAACGTACCGATGCTCACGGCCAAGGCGAGGGGCCACAGGGCGGGACGGGAGGCGCGGCGAGAAAGCAAGCGCAGGATGGGCATCGCGGGTCGTCCAATGTGGAAAGCCTGCCGGCGCTGTCTGGGGCAGCGGTCGGTAGACGCGGAACGAGTATCCGGCAGAGCCGGCTGACACATCGATGATCGGCGTACCCCTACGACACGCTTAAACGGCACAACCGGGACCGGTACACTCCACCTAGTTTGTCACGTTCGCTAGCGGGTTGTCGCACGGTGCGACATGAGTGGATTGCTTCCCTGTCATACCGACACGAATGTCATTCTGAGCGGAGCGAAGAATCTAGAAGCTTGGTTAGCGAGTGAGGTCCTGCGCTCTGCTCAGGATGACGGTGCGGTGTTCAATTTCTTGACTAACAAAAGACACGCGGCCCTCGAAATTTCTCGAGGGCCGCGTGCAAGGTGGTTTGATTCAGCGATCGCCTGGAGTGTTAGTCGTGCCCCGATACCGTCATCTGCGGACGCCAACCCATGTCGACGTTGCCGCGCTGCGGTTCCGGAGCGTCGGGCCGTGCGGGCGAGAGGACGTCTTGCGTCGGCACGGGCAGAAATTTTGGCGGCATCGGCGGGCGGAAGGTAGCCGGCGGCGGGCCGGGAACTGGCTTTTCGCAGAGTTTGTCGCCGATGCCGAACGGCAGAATCGGACAGGTGCGACATTGATTGCATTCAGGCCCGCATGTCACGGGACGCACCATGCGATCGCAGACCGCACAGCCCTCGCCGAAGCAGCGCGAGCAGCAGATGACGTCGTCAGCAAGTTCGCCGTGGTAAGCAGCTGCGGCCATGCGAATCGGCGGGCAGCCGTTGCATTCGCCGCAGTTGCAGTTGCTATTCCGTGCAGCCGTGCAGCCGCTCGCTGCGAGAAGCAGCAGGCACGCTAGCAAGCGGCGCAGCGGTAGATTGAACGACGACATAGCGCGAGATCCCCCCCGGTTCCTCACCTTCAAGATCGACCAACGGAGGCGGGAACTTCCGCACAATCGGCAAACTTCGTGCAAGCAGCCGCGCAAGCCCAGACGAGGCATGCGGGCCGCGGCCTACTTGCTATCGCTAGGGGGCGACTTGTAGAGCAGCTTCGGCAGAAATTGCAGGCCTAAGAAGATCGCTAAAATCGTCAGCAGCAGATGAGGCCAGTATTCGGCCAACGGAAACCCGACGGCGCCTCCCAGCCATCCGGCGACAAGCAAGCCGGGGACTAACAGCAGGAGCAGCCCGCATCCGAGCGCCGCCATCGTCCCTTTGAACGCCAACTGCTCGGTCAGCTGTTGATCGTGGACGTCGATCATGCGACCGCGGCGGAGGCTGATCTCGATCGAGTCAGTGAGTTCCATCGCCCGCAGCGCTTGCTGCCAGCTCGCATCGACGGCCTCTGCCGCGATGGCCGCGGTGAAGCGGTCCACCGCGCGGCGGGCGGGAGCGCTCGCCGGTTCGGCGACGAGGCCTGCGGCGTCGAACCAAAACGACTCGCGGCCGCGCTCGCCGATGAAATGGAGCGTGAGCCCCTCGGCCTCGGCCGGCGGTTCAACGCCCCAGCGCACGGGGAGTTCCGTGGCGCCGAGAAGCTGGACGCTCAGCGCAGAGTAGTCGGCCTCTGCCCCCGTGGAGGCATGGGCGCCGATGCGATTCAATTTTCCGCCGACGAACGCGAGTAAATCGACGTCACAGGCGAAGTGGTGGAGGACATTGTCGCGCGAGCGGTTGCTGAGCGCGCGGGTCGCGACGATTTGCTCGACGCGACCGAAACGGGGATGCCCCGCGACGACCCACTGTTCGACGCCGGCCAGCGACGAAGAGTCACGCAGTGGATTGTAGTAATGGAGCACGCCGTTCCCTTCGGTGCGCGACATGTCGATTTCGAAGTATGTCAGCACCGACGGAAAGAGGGGGAAGGTCGTCAGCATCGGCCGACCGAGGCGAGCGAATTCCTGCACTTGTCGAGTTCGCAGGTCGTCGGCGGCAGCGCCGCGGCCGACGATGATCGCATCGGCGGTTTCCGCGACGAGCAGGTCTTCCCACTCGTCGCCTTGATCGGCGCCGCCGGGCCAGACAACGTCGTCGTCGGGGGCGAGGGACAGATCGCCAGCCCAGGCCATTTCGTGCCCTGCCGCGAGCGCCGCCGCCAGCAGCGGTAGGCTTTGTGCATCGGCGCCGAGCAGGGCAAATTTCATGCTGGGCAGCCTAATCTACCGCCTGCGCCGCAACAACTAGGGCTGGTAGAAGTTCACTCCGTGCTACAATACCTCGTTCGCCGCGCGCTTCGCCGGGGCGGACCAGCTCAGCACTCAGTTCGCACTTGCGCGTGCGTCACCGGCAATGGACGACGACCATATGAAGGGATTCAATCTCCAATCCTTGCTGCGGGCGTTCCGGCTAGCCCGTCTACTCGCGAGCGGTTTGCTGGTTGGGACAATGACCTTGCCAGTTTCCCTGGCACAGACGCCAGATGACGAGCACGCTGCTGCGGAGAAGGCTGGACCAGCGGTTGAGCCGAGCGTCGCATCGCCTGAGCTAGCCCCGCCAGAAGTTTTGGCGGCGGTCAAAGAGCTCGATGGCGATCGATACGCCACGCGCCAAGCCGCGCAGCGTGAATTGATCGCGATCGGGGCGCCCGCGCTTGAATTGACTGCACAAACGGCGGCTGATGGGAGCCTAGAAGCAGCCACGCGATCGATCAGCATCTTGTGGACGTGGGCAAACTCCCCCGAGCAGTCGTTGGCGATCGCCTCGCTCGAAAAACTCTCCACGCTCGCCAATCGTCCCTTGGAAGCCTCTGAAGCCCAACGTCGGCTTGCCGACGTGCGCGAGGCGGCGGCGATCGCCGCGGTCAAGGAACTGGGCGGCTATGTCGAGATGGACCGCACCTTCGGGATGCTGGGCGGCTTCGGCACGCCGCTGCAAATTACGGTCAACAAAGACTGGAAGGGAGGGACAGGCGGGCTCACGCACATCGCCGCGATTCGCAATGCGACGACGCTTAGCCTGCACGGAGCGCCGCTCGGCGATGAAGCGGTGCCGGAGCTTGAGAAACTGACCAACGTGAAGCGGATGGAGTTTTTCGGCCAGAAGTTTACGCCGGAACTCGTCGACAAGGCGCGCGAGAAACTGCCGACGACGATCATCGACATCCGTAAGGGAGGCGCGCGCCTCGGCATCCGCGGTCTCGATTCTCAGGAGATTGTCGCGAACAGCCCCGCAGCGAAGGCGGGACTGATGGTGGGCGACAAGATTACTGAGTTTGAGGGGAAGCCAATCACCGAGTTCGACGAGCTGACGACCGAGATTTCCAATCGGCTCCCAGGCGACACCGTGACGATCAAATTTCTTCGCGGGGGAGAAACGCGCGAAGCAAAGGTCACCTTCGATCGCTGGGGCGACGACGCCGGCGCCGGGCGTGCGATTCCTGATGCGACTCCTGCGGAGCAAGGGTTGTTCGGACCAGCTCCGCGACTGGCGCCGATCCCGCGCGTCCCTTTCGGGCAGGAGGTTCCAACCCCCGCGGCGCCGGCCGATCCACTACCAAAGTAGACACGTGGAAGCCACCGGCTCCGCCGGTGGACGAACTGCCTGTTGGCCCCTGCTTGCTGCGTCCACCGGCGGAGCCGGTGGCTTCCACGTTACACGGCCAAGCCGAGTTCGATTCGCAGCTCCAAGTCGCGGAGATGCCCGCTGGCGTGGAGTTGGTCGACGAGCAGTTCGCACCCTCGTTCCGTGCGAACGCCAATCGTCCGTAACTCCGCCTTGGTAGCAGGGCAGAAGAACGTTACCTGCTTCGGCTTCAGGAGCGTGACCTCGACGCCGCTGCGGTGCCGCGTGTAACGAGCCGAGTAATCGACTCGGCGATAATTTTCGCTGTCATGCCAGTGTGATTCGATCTGCTGCATGATTTCTTTAGGGCTTGGTAGTTTCGCGAAGTGAGCGAAGCTCACGACGAAGCTTTCGAGGCGTTTGGAACGCCAACCGGAGAGCATTCTATGCACCGTTCCAGCTATCAGCAGCGTCAACTGAGAGCTCCACTCGGGGAACGCGGCGGACCGCATTCCCCGAGTGGGGGATTCGCTCGGCTTACGGCGACTGATCGATAAACATCGAGCCGTTGTCAGCCATGTTGAACATTGGCCGGTGCGGGTTGTTGCGCGTGTTCTGAGCCGCTCCGCCGAAGTGCCAGACCAGGTTCATGCCAATGTTCCAAGCTTCTTCCGTGGCGCCGATGAGGCCGGCGTCGCCGCTCGGAATCAGGTAGTTGAACCCAGTCTGCAGCGACCAGCGATCGCTGAACGGGACGTAAAAGTCGCCGCCGAAGATTGTTTCGTTGTCGTTCGAGAAGCCGACCCAGAACCGCATATCGCCCGCTTTGAAATTGTTGCGGAAGAAGAAGCGATACTGATCGACTGCCTGGAAATTGATCTCGCCGATCGTGCTGCTGTTCGTGTGGGTTGAGCCAAGGAAGCCGAACTCACGACCACGCTGCGTCTTCAAGCTGATCTCGTAGCGGATCTGTTGAAAGTTAGCGTCGACGAGCCAGTCGTCGGCCATGTAGTCCCACGCGGCGCCGAATTGCAGACCAGCCGGCACGCGACGGAAGAACCCAATCGTCACGAAGTCCTGGGCCCGATCATCGGTAACGCCGCCGGTGGTGCCGGAGAGATGGCTTTGCACGGCTTGGTAGCCGAGTTGGTAGCTGAGTTCAGGGAACAGCAGGCCGATGAGCGGGGCCTTGCCGCCGATGTTAATGCCTTCCTGAAAGCCGAAGTTGCCGTCGCCCGATCCGCCGAACAGCGGCGAATCACGCGGGCCTTTGAACCCGTGGACGCCGGCCCAGACCGACAAGTCGCGGAAACGCGGCAAGCAGACCGGGAAGCACCAGTAATCGGAGCCGCGGTTCACGCCGCTGCCGCAGTCGACGCACTCTTGCATCCCGCAGCCTGGTTCGAGCCCGCAACCAGCTTCGATGGCTCCGCAGTTCGCTTCGATCGTGCCGCAGCCAGGTTCAACGGCGCCGCACCCTGGTTCGCAAATGCCGCAGGTCGCTTCGCCGCAACCGCAAGTCGCTTCTTGCAGGCCGCAGCCGGGATCGCTGTTGCAGTCGGCGCAATAGCCGGCCGGCGCGGTGAACGACTCACGTTGGTGGTGGATCGGCGGGCCAAGTAGTGATTCGTCGTAGTCGAGCGCTGCGAAGTTCCGCATCCGTGAACGGTCGACCGTGGTGTAGGCCGCGGTTTCAACGCCGTTCGATTCGGGTTGAGTGAATGCCGGGCGAGCGGTCGTTCTGGCCGGAGCTTGCGCGACGGCAGGCGCCGGCAACGGGCGAGCAGCGCTCGCGAGCGGCTTGGCAACCTGCTGAATGGTTGGCGCGGCGGCAGGAGCCACGGCCGCTGGCGCTGCTTTGGCCTTAACCGGCGCCGGTTCAGCGGCGCTCTCAGCCGGCGCCGAGGCGCTGCGGAACTGGAGCGAGCTATTCGCAGCCGGGGCAGACGAGCTGCCTGGCTTGCGGAATTCCACTCCATGGGCCGCGCCGGTGATAGGCGACATCCACAGGGGAGCGGTGAAGAGCAGGACCCGGGCGACTCGGTTGTAGCTCAAGCGGGGGAATTTCATGAATCGAATCCCGCGGGGGTGGCCGAAGCCGCCGCCGCCTTGGTTCTCGACTCGGCCCAACCTTCCCAGCTTCGCGTGTGAGGCGAAATTTGCTGTGCAAATAGGTAGACCGCGTCTCGGGAGCCCCCCCGGGAATCAACGCGTAAGAGTGGTATCGGCCGGTCTTCGCCCCAACTTTCGGCAAAGTCATCACAATCGGAAAAAGTTCTCGAAATTGCCGGCGGGCTAGCTAGCAGGCGGCTGGGGCGAGCGGCGGTAATCAATCTTCCTGGTTTTGGCAGCTTCGCCGGTCGCTGCAACCTCGCCAAATTCTGCGGGAATTGGAGTGTCTACTTCTATGCTTTCTGCCGCAGCTGCGTCCCCTTCGTTGGTCACGGAATACGCACCCGCTGCAGGAAATAGGCAATCTGCCGGCATTTACTGCGGTGCGAACAGCGCTCGCGCTGTTGTAACGCACTCCTGCGGTAACACGCCGGCGGATTCCGCCACATCGATGTTGCCATGCTGAACTTTTGTGCTGATACTTAATGAGAGAGAAGAGTTCTTTGGAGCGATTCGACCTGCGGGTTTTTCCCGCTAGTTTGCCGACGCCCTAGTATGGCGCCGGCGACGAAGGTCCGCTGCTCTTTGCCAACCTCCGCTCTAGTAGCGTGCAACGCAGGCATCTCGGGCACGAGCGTTAGCCACTCTGGCGACGCCATTTCCGTTTGCGACTGAAAGCGAATTCGCGTGCGCGCATTGCTGCGAGAGCAGAACGTTGTCCGAGGGTCGAGATCTTGGGCGATCGTTCAGACGGCATCCCCTGCCGCGAGAGTTCTTCCCGGAACTCATTGAAAACTTCCCCGCGCCCGCATCACCCGCAGCCATCGGGCTGCGTCCTTTATTACATCATCTGGGTCTACACAACGTTCCAGGACATCGCGCCGCCAGCACGACTCGCACACGCCCGCCATTAGACGATCGAGTCGTCGCCGTCGGCAGGGAGCATGGCAATGACCAAAGGCAGCGAAATTATTTCGCTCGTTTCTGAGCGACAGGATCGCGATCAGTTCCGCCGCAAGAATTGGGTCGGAACCTTCGAGGAATATCTCGACATCGTTCGCGAGCACCCCGAGGTAACGCGGACCGCGTACCAGCGGCTTTACGACATGATCTTGTCGTACGGCGTCGATGTGAGCGATCGGAATCGAGAGAAGGAGTACAGCTATCGCTTCTTCGACGACCCCGATCACAACGGCCACGACGCCGTTTACGGACTACGCGGACCGCTCCATGATTTGGTCAACGCGCTGAAGAGCGCTGCCCACGAGTACGGCATCGAAAAGCGCGTATTGCTACTGCACGGTCCCGTCGGCAGCAGCAAGAGCACGATTGTCCGCCTATTGAAGCAAGGCCTCGAACGCTACTCGGCGACCGACGCCGGCGCCCTCTACACGCTCGGCTGGGTCGACGAGGAAGATCCGGAAGAGGTTCATTGGTGCCCAATGAACGAGGAGCCGCTCCACCTCATTCCGGAGCGTTTCCGCGACGATGTGGCGGCCAAACTGAATGCGGGCCGCGGCGAAGATGACCTCAAGGTACGCATCCGCGGCGAACTCGACCCGTTCTGCCGCTTCATGTACCAGCACCGGCTGAAGAAGTACGACGGCGACTGGACGCGGGTCGTGCAAGACGTTCGCATCAAGCGGTTGATTCTTAGCGAGAAAGACCGCATCGGTATCGGCACGTTCCAGCCGAAGGACGAAAAGAACCAGGACGCCACAGAACTGACCGGCGACATCAACTACCGAAAAATCGCCGTCTATGGCAGCGACAGCGATCCGCGGGCGTTCAACTTCGACGGCGAATTCAACATCGCCAACCGCGGTATCATCGAGTTCGTCGAAGTGTTGAAGCTCGACGTCGCGTTCCTTTACGATCTGCTTGGCGCCAGCCAGGAGCATCGCATCAAGCCGAAGAAGTTCGCGCAGACCGACATCGACGAGGTGATCATCGGTCACACGAACGAGCCGGAGTATCGCCGGCTGCAGAACAACGAGTTCATGGAGGCCCTTCGCGACCGGACGGTGAAGATCGACATCCCGTACGTCACGACGCTGGCGAACGAGATCAAGATTTACGAGAAGGACTACAACCCCCGCACCGTGCCGAACAAACATATCGCGCCGCACACGATCGAAATGGCGGCGATGTGGGCGATCCTCACGCGGCTCGAAGAGCCGAAGCACGCCGGCCTGTCGCGGCTGCAGAAGCTAAAGCTTTACAACGGCAAGTCGCTCCCCGGATTCACCGAGGAGAACATCGCCGAACTACGCGATCAAGCGACCAACGAGGGCCTCATCGGCATTTCGCCTCGGTACGTTCAAGACAAGCTCTCCAACGCGCTTGTCGCCCATCCAGAGGCCCGGTCCATCAACCCGTTCATGGTGCTCAATGAACTGGAGGCCGGGCTCAAGCATCACAGCCTCATCACGCACGAGGAAACGAAGCACCAGTTTCGCGAACTCCTCGGCGTGGTGAAGGAAGAGTATACGAACATCGTCAAGAACGAAGTGCAACGCGCCATCGCCGCCGACGAAGCGGCGCTGTCGCGACTCTGCGGCAACTACATCGACAACATCAAGGCGTACACCCAACGTGAGAAGGTCCGCAACGCCTTCACCGGTCAGTACGAGGAACCGGATGAACGCCTGATGCGGTCGATCGAAGATAAAATCGACATCCCGGAGAGCCGCAAGGATGACTTCCGCCGGGAGATCATGAACTACATCGGCGCGTTGTCGATCGACGGCAAGAAGTTCGACTACAAGACGAACGAGCGCCTGAACAAGGCGCTCGAGCTGAAGCTATTCGAGGATCAAAAGGATTCAATCAAGCTAACCAGCCTCGTCTCGAACGTCGTAGACGCCGAAACGCAGCAAAAAATCGACGTGGTGAAGGGCCGCCTCATCCGCGACCTCGGCTACGACGACGAAAGCGCCACCGACGTGCTGAACTACGTCGCGAGCATCTTCGCCCGCGGCGATGCGAAGGAGAAGTAAGAGAGCGGTCAGCTGTCAGCGATCAGCTGTCAGCCAAAGGAGGAGAGCCCCCTCGGATCCCCACTCCCTTCTGGCTGACTGCTGAAAGCTGATCGCTGACCGCTTCCCCACGCATGGACATCGAACGCGACCAACGCCGATTCAAGCAGATCGTTCGCGGCCGGATCCGCGACAATCTGCGCAAGTACATCACTCACGGCGAGATGATCGGCCGCAAGGGTCGCGATCTCGTCAGCATTCCGGTCCCACAGCTCGACGTTCCGCGGTTCAAGTTCGGTAAGAACGGCTCCGGCGGCGTCGGGCAAGGGGACGGGGAAGTCGGCGACGTCCTCGGCAAACCAGGGCAAGGGCCCGACGGGGCAGGAGGCGCCGGCAGCGATCCCGGGGGCGGGCACTACCTGGAAGTCGAGGTCTCGCTCGACGAACTCGCTGAAATGCTCGGGAACGAACTTGAACTGCCGCGCATCAAACCAAAGGGCGCTGCGAGCATCGAAGCCGAGAAGACCAAGTACAACAGTATCCGTCAAACGGGCCCCGAATCTCTCCGCCATGTGCGGCGGACCTACTTGCGGGCGCTCAAGCGGCAGATCTCCACCGGCAGCTACGAGATCGGCGATCCTCGCGTCATCCCGGTGAAGGCCGACAAGCAGTACCGCTCCTGGAACGAAGTCCCGCAGCCTCAGGTGAACGCGGCCGTCGTGTACATGATGGACGTCTCCGGCTCGATGACCGACGAGCAGAAGGAGATCGTCCGCACCGAGGCGTTTTGGATCGATGCCTGGCTCGGCAAGCAATACAAAGGCGTTGAGAAGCGATACATCATTCACGACGCCGTGGCGAAAGAGGTCGACGAGAACACGTTCTATCACACCCGCGAGAGCGGCGGCACGCGGATTAGCTCGGCCTATAAAGTGGCGGCTGACCTGATCGACCGCGACTTCCCCGTCGCTGATTGGAACATCTACTGCTTCCAGTTTTCCGACGGTGACAACTGGGGCGACGACAATCGCAAGGCGTTCGAGCTGCTCGGCGAGAAACTGCTCCCCGCGTCGAACCTCTTCTGCTACGGGCAGGTCGAAAGCCCCTACGGCAGCGGCGATTTTATCGACGCCCTCGAAAAACAATACGGCGACCACGAGAAGCTGGTGCTGTCGGAGATTGCGGACAAGGATGCGATTTACGAGTCGATCCGAAAGTTTTTGGGGAAGGGGAAGTAGGAGTAACCACGAAGACGCTAAGGCACTAAGGAAGTCACGAAGTGAAAGCAAATAATCAGGGGGATGAGAAGGCGGTTGGAGTGCCCAACTCAGTGAGATGTAAATCGACTGTGCAGCATCAGAAATCATACTTCGTGCATTCCTTAGTGCCTTCGATTCTTCGTGGTTAGCACTCAAAACGAAAAGACCATGTCGATGGGCCCCACCAGCAACCTGACGCCTGAACTCGCCGCGATGCAGGTCGAGATCGAAGAGCATGCGCGCCGCTATGGGCTCGATTTTTATCCGACGATCTTCGAACTGATCGACGCCGATCAGCTCAACGCGATCGCCGCGCGGGGCGGATTCCCGACGCGCTACCCCCACTGGCGGTTCGGGATGGAGTACGAGCAGCTCTCGAAGGGGTACCACTACGGATTGCAGAAGATCTACGAGATGGTGATCAACAACAATCCGTGCTACGCCTACCTAATGCGGTCGAATGCGGCGCTCGATCAGAAGTTGGTGATGGCCCACGTCTACGGCCACTGCGACTTCTTCAAGTGCAACGATTGGTTCTCGCAGACCAATCGCAAGATGATGGACGACATGGCGAACCACGGCACGCGAATTCGCCGCTACATGGACCAAGTCGGCGTCGAGCCGGTCGAAGACTTTATTGATGCGTGCCTTAGCGTCGAAGACCTCATCGACATCTACTCGCCGTTCATCCAACGGCGAGAGAAGAAGGATAACTACCGCTTCAGCGACCGCGATAAGCAGGAGGAGGAAACCCGCTCGCCGCGGTTTCAGGCGAAGGGGTACATGGATTCGTTCGTGAATCCTCGCGAGGTGCTGCTCAGCAAACAACTCGAAGCCGCGGAGAAGGGCGTGGTACGGCGCATTCCGGAACAGCCAGAACGCGACGTGTTGCTGTTCATCCTCGAACACGCACCGCTCACGTCGTGGCAGGCCGACGTGTTGTCGATCGTTCGCGACGAGTCGTACTACTTCGCCCCGCAGGCGCAGACGAAGATCATGAACGAAGGTTGGGCCAGCTACTGGCACTCGACGATCATGATCAATAAGGCCGTGACGGCGGTCGACATCGTCAACTACGCCGACCATCACAGCGGCACGCTCGCAAGTTCGCCGACGCAGCTCAATCCGTACAAGGTCGGGATCGAGCTCTTCCGAGATATCGAAGATCGCTGGAACCGCGGTGCGTTCGGGCGAGACTACGACGAGTGCGAGGACGTCCAGGTGCGCCGCCGCTGGAACACCGGCGCCGGGCTCGGTCGCGAGAAAATCTTCGAGGTGCGGCAGATTCATAACGACCTCACGTTCATCGACGAGTTCCTCACGCTCGACTTCGTGCGTGACCACAAACTATTCAGGTTTGGCTACAACGCAGGCAGCGAGGCGTACGAGATCGAAAGCCGCGAGTTCCCGAAGGTGAAGCAACAATTGCTGCAAAGCCTTACGAATCGCGGCCGGCCGATCATCAGCGTGGTTGACGGCAACTATCGTAACCGGGGCGAGCTCTACCTTCGGCACGATTTTAGCGGCGTCGAACTGCAAGCCGACTTCGCCGTCGACACGCTTCGCAACCTGGAGCGGTTATGGAACCGCCCGGTCCACATTGAAACCGTCCTCGAGAACGCCCGCGCCGTCCTGTCGTTCGACGGCAAGAACCACGAGATCCAAAAAGGGGACGCGGTCGACGTCCCCGATCTCGAAGCCATCACCTGAGTCGCACCACCTGTAGAGTCGCATGAGTCTTTCCTCCCAACTGCTCGCTGAACTTCGCAATGCCACTGGGCAGGGTTCGCAATCTTTCTCTGTTACGGCTGGCACTCGAACGATTCACTGCCGCGCGCTGCAGTGCGATCCGTTGGCGGTGACGGTTGACGAGCTGACGCTCGAATCGCCTGAACTGGCATCGGCGAGCGTCGCCAAACTCCAAGCGGCCAGCCAGTCGCTCGCTCAGCGCATCAACTATCTACTCGAACCGATCGCTCCGATCGAAACCGATTCGCAAGGCTGCAGCGTCCAGATGCGGAGCAACCCGCCGCAGCGCGACGACAACGCGAGCCGCTACTACGAACTGCTGCTCCGCCGCGGCGGTTCGATCGCGCTCTGCCGCTTTGAAAAACAGCCGGGCCAACCCCGCCTCCGCGTCCCCGCCGCGCTGACCCACGAAGTGATCGGCCGGCTCGTCGACGATTTCTCGAGCACCGTGGATTCGATTTGACGGCTCTCAAGGTGCTGAAAATGCAAATGCGATTAACCACGAAACACACGAAATGACACGAAAGCCAATCAAGAAAATTCGTGCGTGTGCTCCGTCTGTCGATCGATATTGCATTCTCTTTTCGTGCTCTTTCGTGTGTTTCGTGGCCAATCCTCCCCGTATTTGGCGGCGCGAACGAGCGCGCCTCTCTCCGTCCCATCCCTAAACCTCCGAGGGCGATTCTGGTACCATGCGAATTGACTTTGAACTCCTTCGACGGCTATTCCACCACCGCATCTCTCGCCATGCATCGTCCTACCGCTTCGACGCAGCCCATCGAATCTACCCGTCCGCCGATCGACGGTGGATGGCACTGCAGCCACTTCTACTACACGTGGAATCGGGATCGGCTGGCCGACATGCCGCCGGCGCAAGTCGCCGAGGGCCGGGCCGCACTGATCTCCACGCTCGATCCTGCCCGTGAGGGGCAGCCGCTTCGCGTGCAGACGTCGATCGTCAGCGGCGCCAAGGCCGACTTCGGCCTGATGGTGATGGATCCCGATCCGCTCGTGGTCGACTCGGTTCATCAGCAGCTGATGGCCAGCCCGCTCGGACCGGCGATTGTGCCGGGCTACTCGTTCGTCTCGATGACCGAGATCAGCGAGTACGTGATGACCGCGGAGCAATATGGCGAGCGGCTGGTCGCCGAGGGCGAAACTGCCGGCAGCGGAGTCTACGAGACGAAGCTGAAGGCGTACGCCGACCGGCTGGTGCACATGAACCACCAACGGCTGACGCCCAACTTCCCGGCGTACACGAACACCTGCTTCTACCCGATGAACAAGAAGCGTAAGGTGGGCGAGAACTGGTTCCTGCTGCCGAAGGAAGACCGCAACGCGATGATGAGCGAGCATGCCAAGAGCGGCATGGCCTACGCAGGCAAGGTCTCGCAGTTGATCACCGTCGGCCTCGGCCTCGAAGATTGGGAATGGGGCGTCACGCTGTGGGCGACCAATCCCGAGTACTTGAAGGACATCGTCTACCACATGCGGTTTGACGAAGCGAGCGCCCGTTACGCCGAGTTCGGGCCGTTCTACGCGAGCTACGTTTCGACGGCGGCGGCGATGCTTGATCATTGCCTGATTGGGAAATGACGAATGACGAAGCCCGAATGGCGAATGCCAAATAGGCGTCAGCCCATTCGCCATTCGCGGTGACCGCGTCAAACTCTGCCGATCGCCGAGTCTGAAACGCCCGCTTGTCCTTTCTTTCTCGCGGGTCGCCGCTTCCGATTCTTTCAATTGCCCAGCTAGCACATTAGAATGGGCCCGCGGCGGCGGGATTTTCCAATTCTTTTGGCAGGGCAAGGGTCTAGTCATATGGCAGGCGCCACCGTGGCCGGCGGAGCAGCACAGCCTGACGCGAGTTCGACGCGTCGGTGCGGCATCCATCTCGTGAAGCATCCGCTGGTTGAGCATCACGTCACTCGCATGCGGCGGGAGTCGACGCGCCCCAGCGAATTCCGCGGCCTCGTCCGCCGACTCGCGACCTTGATGGCCTACGAGGCGACCCAAGATCTGCCGACGCAGCCATACCAGGTACAGACGCCGATCTGCGAGGCTGACGGCGTGCAGATCAAAGGCCGGATCGGGATCGTGCCGATTCTGCGTGCCGGATTGGGAATGGTCGACCCCGTGCTCGACTTGCTGCCGATGGCCGAGGTTTGGCACCTGGGGCTTTACCGCGACGAGGCGACGGCCCAACCAGTGAGCTACTACGACAAGCTCCCCGCCAAGCGGCCCGTCGACGTCGCGCTCATTCTGGACCCGATGCTCGCGACCGGCGGTTCGGTGACGGCGGCGCTCATGACGCTCCGCGATTGGGGCGTGCCGCAGGTGAAGGTCTTGTCGCTGATTGCGGCTCAAGAAGGAATCGACGCGGTCGCCAGCCAGTTCCCTGAAGTGCAGATCTACGTCTGCCAGATCGACCCCGAGCTCAACGCGCACAAGTTCATCGTGCCGGGGCTGGGCGATGCCGGCGATCGTATTTTCAACACGCTTGAACCGCACGATTAACTTCTCATCCCATCGGCCCGATGACGACGCTGGAGGCGGCGCGTCGCGGGTTGACGCTGTCGGACTTCGCTCGCTACAGCGTCGTCCAATTTTCTGCTGTCGAATACTTAAGCGAAGGGCTACGGCCGCCTCATGGAACGCGTGATCAGTTTTTTCGGTTTGTTTGTGATGGTCGGGCTCGCGTGGCTGATGAGCTCGCACAAGACGCGGTTCCCGTGGCGGGTCGTCATCGGCGGCATGTTGCTGCAGCTGGTCTTCGCGCTCTTGATTCTCAAGACGACCGCCGGCGAAGCATTTTTCGACGGCGTCGACGGCGTGTTCAACGCGCTGATGGATTGCGTCGACGCAGGCTCGAGTTTCGTCTTTGGCCAAAATTTTAAAGACCATTACTTTGCTTTCCGCGTGTTGCCGTCGATCATCTTCTTCGCGGCATTGATGCAGGCGCTCTACTATGTCGGCGTCATGCAGTGGATTGTGCGCGGCCTCGGCTGGGTGGTGCAGCGAACGCTTGGCACAACGGGGCCGGAAAGCCTCGCGGCGGCGGCCAACATCTTTCTTGGGCAAACGGAAGCTCCGCTCGTCGTGCGGCCGTACGTCAACAAGATGACCAAGTCGGAACTGATGGCCATCATGGTTCCCGGCTTCGGCTCGACCGCCGGCGGCGTACTCATCGCGTACAAGGGAATGGGCATCGACGCGGGCCATCTGCTCACGGCGAGCGTGCTGTCGGCGCCGGCGAGCTTGCTCATCGCGAAGGTCATGATCCCGGAAACGGAAACGCCCGAACCGGTCGAGAAGGTCGAGCTCGAAATGGGCGACTCGGGCGGCAATCTCGTCGAAGCCGTGTCGATGGGGACGCTGGAGGGATTGAAGCTGGCGCTCAACGTCGGCGCGATGCTGATCTCCTTTCTCGCGCTGCTCGCGCTCTGCGACGGGTTGCTCGGTTGGGTCGGACATCAGGTTTACGACGTGGGCGAGTGGTTCGGCTGGCTTGAACCGGGGTTTACCTTCGAGTGGTCGCTCTCGGCGATCTTTGCGCGAATCTTTTGGCCGATTGCCTGGGTGATGGGTATCGAGACGCAAGATTGTTCCGCCGCGGGCCAGTTGCTGGGCATCAAAATGGCTTCGAACGAATTCGTCGCGTATGGCATGTTCAGCGAGTGGATCAAGCCGGGGGGGGCAATTGACCTCAGCCCGCGGACGCAGGTGATCATGACGTACGCCCTCTGCGGGTTTGCGAATTTCAGCTCGATCGGCATCCAAATTGGCGGCATCGGCGGCATGGCGCCGGGGCGGCAGCGAGACCTTGCCAAGCTTGGCCTGCGGGCAATGCTCGGCGGGGCGCTGGCGAATTTCATGACGGCGTGCATCGCGGGGATGCTGTTGTAAATGCCTAACCACTAAGGCATGAAGAGACGAAGGAACCACGAAGCAAGGCCGCTGCTTGTGGGACGTTTGCCGCCGCTGCGACCCTAGCCGGCCGTCGTTCCTGGGGTATATTCTTTTTTCCTTCATTCTTCGTGCTTCCTCCGTGTCTTTCAGTCTTCGTGGTTAGTTAGTTAGGATCCCCGCAATGAAAACGCTGCTCAGCAAAGAGGAACTTCACGACGGCGTCGCCCGGATGGCGAGCGATATTGAGCGGGCATTCGAAGGGCGGCAACTCACGATCGTCGGCATCCTCACGGGCAGCGTCGTTTTGGTGGCCGACCTTATCCGCCACATCGACCAGCCGATGCGGGTCGGCGTCATTCAAGCGAGCAGCTACCGCGGCGCGACCACGACCCGCGGCGACCTAGTGATCAACAGCGAACTGATGCTCGACATCGCCGGCCGCGACGTGCTGCTGGTTGACGATATTTTTGATACCGGGCATACCCTCCAAAAAGTTGTGGCAAAGCTGCAAGATTTCAAGCCGGCCAGCGTTAGCTCGGCCGTCTTGCTGCGGAAGCAAGGCCGGCAGGAAGCCGACTACGAGCCTAACTTCACCGCGTTCAACATTCCGGATGAATTTGTCGTTGGGTATGGTCTCGATTACGAAGACATGTATCGCAACTTGCCGTACTTGGCGTCGCTCGAGCAGGAAGACCTCGAGAAGCATCGCTCGATGTAGCGATTTTCTCTTTCTGTTCCTGCACGCTCTTTCTTCTCGTTCCCACGCTCCGCGTGGGAACGTTTTTTTGACACTCTGCGTCATTCTTTGCGGCCGATCGTCTTCATAGTCTCGCGCCGCGGGAGCGGCGGGGAGTGCGTTCCCACGCAGAGCGTTGGAACGAGGCACGCGGCGGCGGGTGAATTTTGTCGCGAAACGTATTTTTGGCGACAGAATTCGCTTTATGCTGGAGTTGTGAGATCGGCTGTTTGGCGAACCCCTTGATTGCTACGTAGTTGCGTTACGTGAGCGATGCGTAACTCCTCTTGTCGTTCGTGCATTCTGTCGCGACAGAATTGAATTTGGCGGCGCCAGTTGTCTGCGTCGGGCGACGTCACTCTGAATCGAGGCCGACCTCCGGACGGAGCACGGGGCTTGGATGCGCGCAGACGCTCCGCGTTAGCAAACGCAGGAACCAAGCGGCTTGGTTCGTTGTAGCCGATAAAGCGGTCACCGCGCAGCTGGCCGATTTGGCCAGCTTGACGAACCGCTCGCGCCGCGGCGATTAATTAGAGCGCGCCTGAAGAGAACTGCTCAGGCAGCAGCGCGGCGAGGGTGGTGGTGCGCGTGCGCGTCGGATCGTCGGCGTCGATGAGGATCACTTCCATCGCGGGCCCGAATTCGCTGAGGACTTGCCGGCAGGCCCCGCAGGGAGAATGGCCGCCGCTGGTGGCGACGGCGACGGCGACGATTTGCCGGTGTCCTGCGGCGACGGCGCTGCCGATGGCGACGCGTTCGGCGCATATCGTTAGGCCGTAGGAGGCATTCTCGACATTGCAGCCGGCGAAGATCTCGCCATCGGCGGCGAGCAGCGCAGCCCCGACATGAAATCTGGAATAGGGGGCGTAGGCGTTCGAGCGGACTGCCTGCGCGGCGTTGGCTAGCAGTTTTTGTTGATTTGGACCCATCGGTTCTGATATAAAGGGTATGGCCTAGTCGTAATTTTGACGCTGGTTGCACCGATTCGGCGAGCGTCATTTTATCAATTCGCGAGAAGATTAGATGCAGCAATCTGTGATAATGAATCTGCTGGGGGGGATTGGTTTACTCGTTGCATTCTTGGTTCCAGCCGCGAATGCAACGACGGTGGACGTGTCGCAACTCGCTTACCAAGGAGTGGCCGACATCTCGCAAGGCGATCGATCGGGACAGACGTTCACGCCGACAACTAACGGGCTGCTAGTGGGAGTCCGACTTCTCGTGCAAGGTGGAAGTTGGGGGCCGACGTTTCCGGCTGGGAGTGACGCGACGATTAGGCTCAGAGAATTAGGTAGTAATGGAGTTCCCTTAGAAACGGCCGTTGCCGTTGGGCACTACTTGCGAACCGACGTTGACCGGAATCAGCCGAAATGGATCGAAGTTTTGTTTGACGCTCCCTACCAGCAAACCGCTGGCGTACCATTGGCGTTCATGATTGAAGACGCGACTTCGGGCTCAGAGGGGTGGAGCAATTTCGGTATGAAGAATGGAAATCCCTACGCTGACGGGCAAATGTTTCATCTAGATTGGTCTGCTCCTTTCGGGACGTCTGGATTAACGGTAAGCGTTTACGATTTCGCTTTCGAAACGCTAATCGCTGTGCCAGAGCCATCAAGCATTCTCCAACTCACTGGGATGGCAAGCGTCGGTCTTCTGCGACGTCGAATAAGATTGCAGGCAACGCCGAAGTAATGATCGCTAGAGGCGAACTTCGTGACCGCCGCGGCAATCGCCCACTTGGGTAAAGTTTGATTTAGAGCGACGAATGGTGCGGTGATAAGGGCGATGCAGACGCGTTGCCCTGCGACAGATTCTGTGGTGAACGCTCGCAGCGGCAGGTACAATCGTCGGAGACGATGATTAGCTTGCCTATTCTCGATGCCGCGCGTTGCCATGGCCAAGTGTTCAAGCTGCCGAACGCTGATCGCCTGGGGCGGATTTTACGACGGCGACTTTCGCTACTGCAGCGAAGGGTGTCTCGATCGCGGCCGGATCGATCGCGTGACTCTAGCAGTACCGCGCGAACTGCTCGACCGCTATTTGTGGGCGGTCCACGAAGCGGATTGCCCGCAGTGCGGCGGGCCGGGGCCGCTCGATGTGTATGCCGCGGGCCACGGGGTGCTGCAATTCCGGACGGTATTGGGAGATCGGTTGCCGCCGATCAGTTGCCGCAGTTGCGGGACGAAGGCGGAACTGCGGTCCGCGTTGGGCAGAGCCGCCCTCGGCTGGTGGTTGCCGTTCGAGTTCGTCTTGTTGCCGCTTTCTCTGGGTCGAAGCGTCATCAGGTTGGCCAAGCGTCGGAATCGATCGGGGCCGTCGTCGCTCTTGGAACGACGCGTGAAGATCGAACTGGCGATCAGGGATGGCAGACGGCGGGCGAGAGGCAAGTGAGCCGACCCGAATTGTGCAGCTTCACTAGGTCAATCGGTAGGGCCGTAAGTTCAACTGCGCGTCGTGAATGTCGCCAAATTCAGCGATTTTCGCAGGTCGCCATTTCCTCGGAGAATTCCTCTATTTAGGCTATTTGCACTCCCGTGTACAATTCCGCCCACTTTGTGTGAGCCACCCCGTTCATAATTTCAAGGAAGAATCATGGGCACATGCGACAGCTGCGGGACGTTGATTCTTTTCGGTGGAGTCAAAGGGCCGGGATACCACTACTGCAAAGAGGCATGCGCTCAGCACGCTCACGGCCAGCAACTGGCGGCAGCGGTACCGCAGGAATTGATGGATCGATACGTGCGGGAAGTCCATCAAGGCGATTGCCCAAAGTGCGGCGGGCCCGGGCCGATTGACGTTCACATTTCGCACCGGGTGTGGTCGGCGATTGCGTTGACGTCGACGTCGAGTCGTCCGGAGATCTGTTGTCGCGCGTGCGGCGTCAAGTCGCAGGTGAATGCTACGTTGAGTTCAGCCTTGCTGGGTTGGTGGGGCTGGTGGGGATTGTTGTTCACGCCCATGCAGATTGTGCGAAACTTGACAGCCATCATCTCGAAACCAGATGCTTCGCAACCGTCAGCACGATTGACGCACATCGTGAAGTTGGACGTAGTCAGCAAGGCGATGCGACCAGCACTAAAGGCCTGAGATAGCGCGACATTTCGAGTAGTGCTTGCGGAACACGGATGCTTGATCCGCGACAAGTACTCAGCAGGCCAAGGAGCTTCGGATGAAGTACGAAGTTCGATTGGAAGCATCAGCGGGATCGCCCATTGCCGTCGTTCATCGACAGGCGACGCGGCCGCAGATTGGCGTCGTTGTTCAAGCGGCCTGCGGCGTCGTGTGGAATGCGCTGCGGGCGGCGCAGGTCGTCGGCGTCGGCCGGCACGTGGCGATCTATTGGGACGATACGATTCGACTCGACGTCGGCGCGGAGGTTGCTGAGCCGTTCGCCGGAGCGGGCGAAGTCGTGGGAGCTACGTTGCCGCAAGGAATGCTAGCCGCTGTCACGCACTTTGGGCCGTATGATCAACTTGGCGGCGCGCATCAGGTGATTCAAGCGTGGTGCTCCGCAAACGGGCATCGGCTGGCCGGCCCCAGTTGGGAAATCTATGGGCACTGGCAGGACGAGTGGAATCGCGATGCGGCGCTGATTCGCACCGACGTCCACTACTTGCTGGCGGATTCTGCAAACGAGACGCGTGATTAGACGCTTGCGGTCGCGTGCGAAACTCGGGAAGCGGGGCGTCTAGCTCGCTGCTCTGTCGATGGTTGCGACGCCTCGCGGCTCGGGGCGAGCGTCACGATGCGTTGCTCGCGCGATTTGATGCGCCGGCGTCCGAGCATCCGCAAGAACTGGAAGCGAGCTTGTTGCCAAATTCGTTGCTCGCGGGCGAGGTAGCAGCGGCCAACGCTCGGCTGAGTGGCGCCTTGCAGGCCAGATTGCTCAGCGTCGTCGAGAGCATCAGCAATCATTTCAGCTGCAAGTCGCATCGACTTGGCGGTGATGGTTGCTTCTGTGTCGCTTGAAGCAAGCGCGGGGTAACCGTACTTCAGCACCGCGCCCGTGTCGATGCCGCGATCGATTCTGTGGAGCGTCACGCCTATGTTGTCGACGTCGTTGTTGGCAAGGGCCCAGAAGAGGGTTCGCTCGCCGCGGTAAGCGGGCGCTATGCCGCGGTGGACGTTGAGGGTTGCGAGGCGGGGGATCTCGAAGATCTCAGGCTTCAAGATTGGCGCCGCGGTGACGAGTAACACGTCGGGATTGAGGCGGCGGAGTTCCGCGGCGAACGCGGGCGAGTTGATTTGGCGGATGTCGACGGGCGTCGTGGGGATGTCGCCGACGGTTTCGTCAAGGTGGGCGAGGTAGTTCATCGCTTGGCGTTCGCGGCGGTTGTGGGCGTGCTCGAGATACTTGCGGCTTGCGAGTTCGACGACGCTCGCGACCGGCGCCTTACGGAATTTCGCAAAGCGCGAGGCGGGGGCGGCGGCCGGTTCGCTCCACGCGACGCGGAAGACGTGGCTGATGGGATGACGCTCGGCCACGGAGCGAAGGAGGTAGGCGTTGGTCGGCGTGCAGGTGCTGAGGGCGACGATGTTCACGCGATCCTCCAAGGCGGGAAGAGGGAGGGCGGCATGCTGTGCGAGACGGGCATGCCGCCCGGCGGGAGAGGAGACAGCTGGAGAGTTTCAGAGTAGTTAGACCTCGCGAGAGGCTTGGCGGGGATGGCTCTACGGAGGTCCACAATTGGGTGTGGGACTGGAAGAGACGGCTGTTGCGGCCGGAGCGATGGGCGCAATCGGAATGCGTTGCGAGGGGAGCGTGTACCAACTGCTTCCCCCCTCCCCTCCAGGGGGAGGGGGCCAGACATTTCATCATGGCGGCGGTGCGGCGAGCGGCGCTATCAGTCGATCCGGTCGAGGATGAGCGGGCCGACGGCGGGAGCTTCGTCGGCGACTTGGATCGCTTCGAGAAGCGTGTGGCGGACACGTTCGGCAATCATCGGCTTAGCGAAAATGCGAGCCAAGGGTTGGCCGGCGTCGATGCGGTCGCCGAGCCGCGTGAGCATTTCAAGGCCGGTCGAATGGTCAAGCTGATCGCTGAGAACTTGTCGGCCGCCGCCCATCGCGATGATCGCTTTGCCGAGGAGCTCGGCGTCGATGCGGGCGAGGCGGCCGCTGCGGGGGCTGACGAGGTCGCTCACTGGGGCGACGGGGCGCGGAGCGTTGAGGTCGCCCGCTTGGGCGGCAATCATCGCAGTGAATTGTTCCATCGCTTCACCGGAGTCGATGGTGCGTTGCAGCTTCTCGATGCCGGCGGCGGTGCTCTCGACATGTTTCGTGGAGACCAGCACCTCGGCGCCGAGGGCGAGTGTGCACTCCATGAGGTCGGCGGGGCCGTTGCCTTGAAGGGCGGCGATTGATTCGTCGACTTCGACCGCGTTGCCTGCCATGCGGCCCAGCGGTTGGTTCATGTCGGTGAGCAGCGCGGTCGTCGCAACGCCCATCCGTTTGCCGGTGGCGACGAGCGACTTGGCGAGTGCGCGAGCGTCGGCTTCGGTCTTCATGAAGGCGCCGGTGCCGAACTTCACGTCGAGTACGAGAGCGTCGAGCCCCTCGGCGAGCTTCTTGCTCATGATGCTCGCGGTGATCAGCGGGATCGACGGGACGGTGGCCGTCACGTCGCGGAGGGCGTAGAGCTTGCGGTCGGCGGGGACGAGGTCGACGGTGGCGCCGGTGATGACACAGCCGGTTTTCGCGACGACGGCGCGGACTTCGTCCATCGTGAGGTTAGTGCGGAAGCCGGGGATTGCTTCGAGCTTATCGAGCGTGCCGCCGGTGGCGCCGAGGCCGCGGCCCGAGACCATCGGTACTTCGAGGCCGCAACAGGCGAGCATGGGGGCGAGCAGCAGCGAGGTCTTATCGCCGATGCCGCCGGTGGAATGCTTGTCGACGCGCGGCACGCCGTCGTCGGGCCACTCGAAACGGGCGCCCGAGGCGAGCATGTGGTCGGTGAGCGAGGCAATCTCGTCGGTGGTCATGCCGTTGAGGTAGATCGCCATCGCCAGGGCCGACATCTGGTAGTCGGGGATCGCGCCGCGAGCGTAGCCGTCGATGAAGGCGGCAATCTCGGCGTCGGTGAGCTGCTCGTGATCGCGCTTCTTTTGGATGATCCAGACGGGGTTCATTGTATTGGCCTGGCTGGTTTTCTCTCGCAAAGGCGCAGAGGCGCAAAGGAAACGCAAAGAAGACAGGAGAATAATTGTGTTAGTTTGAAGGCGATAGCTACGGGTAGAACAGCGGGCAGCGAATTCAACAATTCACTTGCATTCTCTTTGCGTTTCCTTTGCGCCTCTGCGCCTCTGCGCCTCTGCGCCTTTGCGAGAGACTTGTCTTTCTAAACGGCTTAAAGAGTTTCCACCACGCCGCGGACGATCGCGCTGAGTTTGGCGCCGGCGGTGGCGGCGACGGTGAGGACTTCGTGGCCGCAGGTTTCGCCGAGGGCGTCGGGCGAGCCGACGTTGGTGATTGTCGACAGGCCGAGGACGCGCATGCCGGCGTGGACGGCGGCAATCACTTCGGGGACGGTCGACATGCCGACGGCGTCGCCGCCGAGACGTCGGAGCATGCGGTACTCGGCGCGGGTTTCGTAGTTCGGCCCAAGGACGGAGGCGTAGACGCCACGATGGAGGATGAAGCCGTCGCGCATCGCGATCTCGACGGCGCGGCGCTGCAGACCTTTGTCGTACGGCGTGCACATGTCGGGGAACCGCGGGCCGAGGGCGTCGTCGTTTACGCCGATAAGCGGGTTGCGAAACATGAGGTTGATCTGGTCGTCGATCAGCATCACGTCGCCGGTGGCGTATTGCGGGTTGAGGCCGCCGGCAGCGTTCGAAACGACGAGCGTGCGGCCGCCGAGCGCGGCCAGCAAGCGGACCGGCAGCGACGCGGTTTCGGCAGAGTGCCCTTCGTAGAGATGGAAGCGGCCTTGGAAGGCGATGATCGGGGCGCCGCCAAGCGTGCCGCAAACCAATCGACCGGCGTGGCCGATGGCGGTGGTGTGCGGGAAGTGGGGAAGGTCGGCGTAGGGAATCGTCGCTGGGGCGTCAATTTCGTTTACGAAATCGCCGAGGCCGGAGCCGAGGATGACGCCGGCCTTCGGCATGGCGTTCCACTGGTTGCGAACAAAAGCAGCGGTTTCGGCAATTTGGTTGGCGAGGTGGAGCATGGAGGCGCCGAAGGAGTCGGGAGTCTTTTGCGACTAGCCGCGTTGATTTGAATGGGGCGGTTTCTAGTCGCAAAAGACTCCCGACCCCGTTGAACGTCGTCTACCGATTCGCTTCGTGTTGGAGGACGGTGAGAACTAACGCGCGGAGCTTTGGTTGCGCGGAGTTCGCAAACGCGATGATCTCGTGGATGTCGGCCGGCTTCAGCGTGTCGGGAAGGCACATGTCAGTGATCACCGAGAGGCCGAAGACGCGCATGCCGGCGTGGACGGCGACGATCACTTCGGGGACGGTCGACATGCCGACGACGTCGGCGCCGATCGCGCGTAGGAAGCGGTACTCAGCGCGGGTTTCGAGATTCGGCCCGGTGACGGCGACGGTGACGCCGCGATGGGCGACGAAGTTCTCGCGGCGAGCCGTTTCGAGGGCGACCTCGATCAGCTCGGGCGTATAGGGCGCCGACATGTCGGGGAACCGCGGGCCGAGGCGGTCGTCGTTCACGCCGACGAGCGGATTGTCGCCCATCAAATTGATGTGATCGTCGATCACCATCACGTCGCCCGCTTTGTAGTACGGGTTCATGCCGCCGACAGCTTGCGAGACGATAAGCGTCTCGGCGCCAAGCGCCTTCATCACGCGGACCGGCAGCGTGATCTGCTTGAGCGGGTAGCCTTCGTACTGATGGAAGCGGCCTTCCATCGCGACGACCGGCACGCCGGCGAGTCGGCCGCAAACGAGGCGGCCGCGGTGGCTCGTCGCGGTCGAGCGCGGGAAGTGAGGGATGTCTGGGTAATCAATCGCGACGGGCGATTCAATTTCGTCGGCGACGTTGCCGAGACCGGTGCCAAGGATGATGCCGGCGCGGGGCGTTTCGTTCCAGCGCTCACGGACGGCGGCAGCGGCTGCTTCGATTTGCGAGTATAGTTCTAGCATATTGCGGGTGTGGCGGTGGCTGACGTGATTCTGAATGCGGGAGCGGGGAGATTTTTACCACGAAACACACGAAGCACACAAAAGATTAATGGGGAAAGTAATGGAGGTTTTGTATCGAGAGGAAAGTTACTTGGTGATGGGGGCGTGCTTTGAGGTGTACAAGGAAATGGGCTGCGGTTTTTTGGAGGCGGTTTATCAAGAGTGTTTGGGAATTGAATTCGGTTTGCGATCGATCCCCTTTCAACCGCAGTTGGAGTTGCCGTTGCGATACAAGCAGCACGAACTTACGCAGAAGTATCAGCCTGACTTCGTTTGCTACGACAAGATCGTGTTGGAGATCAAATCAGTCAACGCGATCGTCGACAGGCATCGTGCTCAAGTTCACAACTATCTATGCGCCACGGATTATCGGTTGAGGATTATCGCCAATTTCAATCACCATCCCAAACTTGAGTGGGAGAGAATTGTTAGGTAGAAGTTTCAGCGCTTCACTAAGCCGGATGAACACTTCTGTTTGGTGTGCTTCGTGTGTTTCGTGTGTTTCGTGGTAAAAACTCCCCGCTCCCGCATCTTCGCCTCTTAATAGGCCCCGCCACTCGTGGCGGCTTCGCCGCGTTCGCCGGCGGCGATGGCGGCGGTGCCGCTGGTGCCGAGGCGGGTGACGCCGAGGGCGACGAACTTTTGGGCGTCGGCGAAGGTGCGGATGCCGCCGGAGGCTTTCACCTCGACGGCGGGGCTGCAGGCGGCCCGCATCAGGCGGATGTCGTGCTCGGTGGCGCCGGTCGCGATCATGCCGCCGCGGTCGCCCTTCACCATGCCGAAGCCGGTGGAGGTTTTCACAAACGCGGCGCCGGCGGCTTCGCTTAGTTCGCACAGGCGGCGCTTGACATCGTCGCTGGGAAGCAGGCCGCACTCGAAGATGACTTTGGTGATCGCTCCGCCCGCGCGGGCGACTTCGACGACGGCGCGGATGTCGTCTTCGACATACTGCCAATCGCCAGCGAGGGCGCGGCCGATGTTGACCACCATGTCGACTTCGCGGGCGCCTTGGGCGACGGCGATTTCAGTTTCGCAGACTTTGGCGCCAGTGGTCGTACCGCCGTGGGGGAAGCCGATGACGGTGCTCGGGACGACTTTTGAACCGGCGAGCAATTCGGCCGTTAGCGCGACCATCGAGGGCTTCACGCAGACGCTAGCCGTGCCAACTTCTACGCAGAGTTTACAAGCTTCGCGAAGATCGACGTCGGTTTGCGTAGGTTGGAGGACAGCGTGATCGATGAGGGCGACGATCGACATGGGGCGGCGGCTCGCAGGAGGGGCGATAGGGGGCAAGGCCGGCCCCATCGTAGCGAAATGGCGTGCAGTTCGCCATTAGATTCGACCGCCAGAAATGGCGGGAATGCTTAACCACTAAGGCACGAGGACGCCAAGCGAGCGCGAAGCAAAGCGAAAAAAAAGGAGCAAGTCGTCATGCCATGACCTGCAATTCCTTAGTGCGTTCTTCGTGTCTCCGCGTCTTGGTGGTTATTTTCACGTTTAGGGGGCAGTTTCGCCGCCCGACATGGTGATCCAGGCGACGAAGGCGTTGGGGTCGATCTCTTCGCGGGCGAACTCGACGTGGCCGTCGGCGAAGCTGACGAGGATGCCGCCGGGATGGAAGCCGTAGGGCTGCGAGACGTTGTTGCAGTTGATGATTTGCGAGCCGTGGCAGTAGTTGTTGATGGTCATCCACGTTTCGGGGCTGGCCCAACGAAAGCGGCTGTTGATCGAACGATTCTCCTCGCCGTTGTAGAAGAGGGGCGCCGGATCTGCGGTGCGTTGGTACCAGCCAAACATGAAGGGCTTGGCGACGGACTCCATGTACAGCGACGTGTTTGATAGCCCATCGGTGATTTCGCTACAGTCGGTGCGGCGGCGATCGGTGGCGAGCGGCGGAACGGTATCGAGGAAATCGAATTGCAGGACGTTGTCCCAGCCGCGATCGAGTTCCGGCAGACCGTTCTTGCCGTCGACGAGACGCGTCGTGACCAGCGGCGCGAGGCTTCTCGGGCCGGCAGGGTCGACGCGATTGGCGGCGCAGTAGTCCGTGGCGTGACGGGCGATTTGGACGACAGGAGATGATGGGCAAATCAGTATGCCGCCTAGGTCCTGCTTCGTGGCGAGTTCGTTTTTCGAGCGAGCCGCGTCGTCCCAGTCCCAACTGAGGTCGATTTGCTGAAGCTTGTTGCCTTGGTCGAAGTGGGGCAGCAGGAAAGTGATGCCGTTGTGTGTGGCGAGTGCCGGCTTGACGCCTGTGGGCGGTTCACCGTCGCGGTCTTGAGCGGCGGGGGCGAAGTAGCCTCGCGAAGACTCGAAACTGAGCGCGGCGAGGGCGAGATTCTTGAGATTGTTTGCGCAGTCGCTTTTGCGGGAGGATTCGCGAGCCGCCTGCACCGCCGGAAGCAGCAACGCGATGAGAATGGCGATGATCGCGACGACGACCAGAAGTTCGACCAGCGTGAAGCCGTCGCCGCGAAAGCGGCGAAGATGCTTGACCATAGTGGGGATCGGGGGCGTTGAAGAATCGCTCGATTGGAGCGTAAGTCGCTTCCGATGCCCTAAAGGCCATGTCCGTGGTGCTTGATAAGCTAGCGGGGCGCTGGGCGATTGTCAAAAAAAGATCGAATTACAAAAAACGGCCGGCAGCCACACGGGCTGCCGGCCGTCTAAAGTCGGACCGGATGCAGGCCAGTAACCTGCATTTCTAAGCGATTTTTACTTGCGGCGGCCAACGACGGCCGATGCCAGGATCCCGAGGCCGGCCAACGCCATGGTGGCTGGTTCCGGAACCGGGGTCGCATTGAGCTGCAAGTTGTCGATGCGGTTGTTGCCGCTGTTGCTCGTCGCGCCGCTCACCGTGTACCGCAGAGTCAGGCTCGGCTGATTCGCGACTCCGGCAACCCCGGTCATATCGAGGGTTGCCACGGCGAACGTCGTGCTGATGCTCGCCGTGTTGCCGACGAGCGGCGTGAAGGTCACGCCATTGGTGCTGTACGACCAAGCACCAGTATTGAAGCCGGTCGAGGTCCCGCGGGTGGCAAACGAGATGATGGGATCGACATAGCCAGAGGTGCTGACTTGCAAATCAACATACGAGCCATTGCCCGGGTAGGGACCGCCAGCGGGGCCGGCTGCGACAAGGCTTAGGGACTCTTCGGCAGCATCGCCCCCGAGAGCGTTTAGAGTTGAGCCGGCAAAGTCATCGACCGTACCGAGGAAGCCCGCCAAGTTGAGCGAGCCGGAGCCTGTGTCGGCGCTAATCGTGGTCGGTACCCCGCCACTGCCAGGAAGCGAAGCAGTGGTGATCGACAGAGCGTTAAAATTCCAATAAGCAATCAGAGCAGCGTGCGCCGCCCCGCCTTGCGACGCGATCGCGCCGACAAGAGTAAAAATCACCGCAAGTTTCTTCATTAGACATCTCCTCAGGCGTTGCAACACTTGTAAAAGGGTTAAGTAGATTTCAAGGTGGGCAATCTAGTTGCAGTTGCTTTAAGGGGTTATTCGATGGGCATGCAAGAGGCCGCCCGGTCGCTGGTCATCATAATCCCGTTCGCATGCTTCTCGCGCATATTCACGATAAATTCACTAACCGGAAAAATCGTGCAGAGAGCGTCGAAGGGCAAACTTTGCGCCAAGAGCTGAGCTCGTCGCCGGAAAACTCCTTTGGGAGCTGCGGTGCTAGCTGCAACGTTAAGGCAGCAAACGGCTTGCGATGGATAGTCGGTCGACTAGCTGCTGAGCCATAGAGCCCAAGAACGATTGGGCTCGCAGCGGAATGCCCCATAAAAGGGCAATGGCGGCCGCTTGCCGCGGCACATTCAGGGGGCCCCCGAACGGGGGCCTGGAGCCGGCCATTTGTCGACTCGCCAAGCGCCCATTAGTACTGGAAGTGCTTAATCTGCTCACCCTGGTCGTCGATCTCGCTCAGCGATTCGATCCCAATCTCCAGGTGGACGTCTGACCAATCCTGGCTCACTTTTTGATCGCTCAGTTGCGTTTTCACTCCCTCGGGCGTCATTGGCAAGTCGGAAACTAGCAGTAAGGCGCCGCGGGCGATTTGGTTCTTGTGGCCGACCGCAAAGATCGTCGCCGTTTCCATGTCGATGGCGATCGGCGTGTACTCGGCTAGTTGTCGTTTGAAGTCTTCGTCATGCTCCCACACCCTGCGGTTCGTCGTGTAGACGACGCCGGTACGGTAGTCGAGATGCCGGTCAACGAGTTTCTGTGAGACGAATTTGTGGAGCTTGAAGGAGGGGAGGGCGGGGACAAGTTTCGGCAGGTAGTCGTCGGAGGTTCCCTCGCCGCGGATGGCGCCGATCGGCAGGATGAAGTGGCCGATTTCGGTCGAGCGTTTCAGGCCGCCGCATTTGCCGAGGAACAGGACGGCCTTCGGGTTGTAGGCCGTCAGCAGGTCCATCACTGTGGCGGCGTTCGGCGAACCAATGCCGAAGTTGACGATCGTCAGGCCGTCGGAGTTCGTCGCGGCCTGCATCGGGCGGTCGATGCCGTAAACCGAAGTACTGAATTTTTCCGCGAAGCGAGTGACGTAGTTGCGGAAGTTGGTGAGCAGGACGTATTCGCCGAACTGGTTGATCGGCATCCCGGTGTAGCGGGGAAGCCAGTCGT
This sequence comes from Lacipirellula sp., assembly GCF_965279485.1. NCBI lineage: Bacteria > Pseudomonadati > Planctomycetota > Planctomycetia > Pirellulales > Lacipirellulaceae > Lacipirellula > Lacipirellula sp. The sequence continues at coordinate 1,492,209 of NZ_CBDIIC010000001.1, read as the reverse complement.
GAACGAGGTCGTGCTTCGTGATCATGAACCGCGCCTGGTGTGGGGGCTAACGGAGGTCGCTGAGATCTACCAACCTAATGGAGCGGGGCGGCTGATTCCAGCGTGAACCTCAACATGGCGCTGGAGCCGTGAGGCCCAACCTACACCAGGAAGGCAAAGGCTCTTCCCTATTTTCTTTGCGTCTTCGCGCCTTTGCGTGAGACTTACTCTTTCTTGGGAATATCTCACGCAAAGGCGCAGAGGCGCAAAGGATAAAGACAAATTCAGTAGATGAGAAATTGGTCTAGGTCGCAATCGTTGGCTCGTTGAGGCGTGACTCTCCTCGGAAGTTTCTTGGCGTCCTTAGCGGCTGAATTTCCAAGATTCCGGCACAAATTGACGAATTCCGGGCGTCATTCACGAGGGGCTTCGTGGGAATCCCCGTGGCGACGGCATGCTCGGGAACCCGCCAGCGGTCCGGTTTCGTCCAGTCGGGGTTCATTCTTGCAGAGACCTCTCCCGCAAAATTGGGCCAGTTTGCCGTCAGCATCGCCAGCGCTCATAATGCAAGTCTATGGCTGGACACGGCTTCCGGCCTGCTAGTCACCCGCCGCGACGCACCTCCTTCCTCGATAGCCCATTCGATTCATGGACGCCGGACAGATTCTGCTAAAGCATGGTTTGCTGTCCGACTCGGACCTGTCACGGGCGATCGATGCCCGCACGAACGGTTCGCGCGTTGATCAACTGGCCGTGGAGATGGGGCTGGTCGGCGAAGCGGATGCCTTACGGGCGCTGGGAATCGAGACTGGCGTTGATTTCATCGAACTTGAGTCGGCCTCGGTCGACCTTTCGCTGCTCCAGACTTTTCCGCAACGGCTGATCCATCGCCACGGCCTCTTTCCGATTGAGAAAAGCCGCGGAGCGGTGCTGGTCGCGACCTCGGATCCGCTGAATCTTCATCCGCTCGATGAGGCGGCGGCGGCGCTGGGTTGCCCAATCATTCCTGTAGCGGCGACGCGCGAGGCGATTGCCAAGCGGATCAAAACCCATCTTGGCGTCGGTAGCGAGACGATCGAAGGGTTGCTCGCCCAGCGCGAAGAGGAAGAGGTTGAACTCGTCGACGGCCTGCAAGTTGAGGATGGCGAAATCGCCGCCGAAGTGCAGGAGGCGTCGGTCGTTCATTTGGTGAACGAAATTCTGCTCGAAGCAATCGACTCGCGGGCGTCGGACGTGCACATCGAATCGCAACCTTCCGGTGTGAAGGTTCGCTATCGCATCGACGGCTTGCTGCAGCAGCAGCCGACGCCGCCGGAGATCAACCGCTTTCAGGCGGCGATCATCAGCCGGTTGAAGATCATGGCGCGGCTGAACATAGCCGAGAAGCGGCTGCCGCAAGACGGCCGCATCAAGCTGAAGGTCCACGGCCGCGAGGTCGACGTCCGCGTCTCGGTGATTCCGATGCTACATGGCGAGGGGATCGTCATGCGTATTCTCGACAAAGGGAAGATGGAATTCTCCCTCGAGAAACTCGGCATGGCGCCGCAGATGAAGGCGACGTTTGATCGGCTGATTCGCATGCCGCACGGCATCATCCTGGTGACGGGCCCGACCGGTTCCGGCAAGACGACGACGCTCTACAGCGCGCTCGTTGGCATCAAGAGCGAAGACACGAAGATCATCACGACCGAAGATCCCGTCGAATATCAACTCGAAGGGATCAACCAGATTCAGGTCCATCCGAAGATTGGGCTGACGTTCGCGATGTCGCTGCGGTCGATCTTGCGGCATGACCCCGACGTGGTGCTGGTGGGCGAAATTCGCGATCACGAAACCGCGGAGAATGCGATCCAGGCGTCGCTCACCGGTCACTTGGTGTTCAGCACGCTCCACACGAACGATGCGCCCAGCGCCTACACCCGGCTCGTCGACATGGGAATCGAGCCGTTCCTCGTCGCGAGCACGATCGAAGGGGTGATGGCCCAACGGCTCGTGCGGCGGCTCTGCCCGAAGTGCCGTGAAGAGTATGTGCCGGAGCGCGAGGAGCTGCCCGACGATTTTCCGTGGGAAGAGTACCGAGCGCTCGACCGGCCGATCTACCGTAACACTGGTTGCCGGGCGTGTCGCGGGTCGGGATTCGCCGGCCGGCAAGGCATTTTCGAACTGTGCGAAACGACCGACGGCGTGCGGCAGTTGGCGCACGACCGGGCCAGTAGTTGGGAGATTCGCAAGATCGCCCTGAAGGAAGGAATGCGAACCTTGCGCGACGATGCCTGGCACAAGGTGTTTGAGGGAATCACGACGGTGGATGAAGTGCTGCGGGTCACTAAGAGCGATATCAAGTAGCTGCGTGCGACCGGGGGGCATTGCTTGCCTCCGGTCGATTTGAAATAGATCTCCGATGCCCGATTTTGCTTACATTGCACGAACCGCCACCGGACAGCGCGTTGAAGGCGTGCTGGCCGCCGGTTCGCAGCGCGAAGCATTGGTGGCGCTCGCCGGCAAGGAGCTCTTTCCGGTCCAAGTCAAACCTTCCGGTGGTAAGGTCGTCGCTGCGGGATCGCTCAAAGTGCGGCCGCAGGCGATGTCGCAGTTCTACGTCCAAATGGCAGCCCTCTTGCGGAGCGGCGTGCCGCTGTTGCGGTCGCTTGACGTACTCGGACGACAGGCGACCAATCCGACGATGAAGAAAATCGTCGAAGATTTGCAGGCGCGCATCACCGAAGGCGATTCGCTCGCCGAGGCGATGGCGCGGCATCCGCGGGCATTCAACGAACTTTCACGCAGCATCATTCGCGCCGGCGGCGAAGGCGGCTTTCTCGAAGAGGCGCTCGAACGCGTCGCCAAGTTCACCGATCAGCAGGCCGAACTGAAGGGGCGCGTCACGGGGGCGATGGCGTATCCCATCTTTTTGATGGTGTTGGGCGTCACGATCGTCGTCGGGCTGATGATTTTTGCAGTGCCGCAGTTCGAAACATTGTTCGAACGGCTGCGCGAGCGGGGAGAACTGCCGATTCTGACCGACGGCCTGTTGCGGGTCAGTGCAAGCATCCACACCTACGGACTGTTGATGGTGCTGGCGATTGTCGGCATCGTGCTGGCGGCGCGACACCAGCTCATGACCGAGCGAGGACGCTGGTGGCTTGATCGGCAACGCCTGAGACTACCGATCGTGGGATCGATCTACAGCAATCTTGCCGTGTCGCGATTCTGCCGCGTGCTGGGAACGCTGCTGTTGGGCGGCGTGCCAATCGTGCGTTCGCTCAAGATCAGCAGTTCGTCGACGGGCAACTTGGTGCTGTCGCAAGCGATCGACGACGCCGCTGACAACATCACGGCCGGCGAATCACTGGCGGCGCCGCTCGCGGCAAGCGGGCATTTCCCGCCGAACGTCGTTGAGATGGTCGCCGTCGCCGAGCAATCGAACACGCTCGAAACTGTGCTCACGAACATTGCGGAATCTCTTGAGAAAGAAACCTGGCGGCGGCTCGATTTATTCGTGCGGCTACTGGAACCGATCATGTTGTTGTTTTTAGCGGGAGCGGTGCTCGTCATTGTGCTGGCGCTGATGTTGCCGATGCTCAAGTCGGCGACGTCGATGTAACGTGTAGTGTTGGCTCGGTGTCGATCGTAGACGCATCGTGATAGAATAGCTCGTTCCCAAACCAGCCTGCCCGCTAAGCTTAGTATCTCCGATAAAGCAGGGTTCGCCCGCTTCCGACGAGTTCAGAAAACCGAGGAAAGGATTTGAAAAAATGAACGACAAGCATTCCCGCCGACGCGGCATGGTGCGAGCGAGTGCACAGGGCTTTACCCTCGTGGAAGTTCTGTTGGTGTTGATCATTCTGGTGATCATTGGCTCGATCGTCGTGCCGAACTTGTTCGGCGTGAAGGACAAGGCCGACATCGATGCTGCGAAAGCGCAGGTCAACTCGATGAGCACGGTGATGGATATCTATCGCCTCGATATGAACAAGTATCCGGCGACGATCAAGGATTTGAACGACGCGCCGACGGACAGCGCGCTCGCCGACAAGTGGAACGGGCCGTACCTGAAGTCGGCGTTGAAGCCCGATCCGTGGAGCAATGAGTATCAGTACGCTTCGCCGGGGAAGAAGAACACATCGAGCTACGATCTGTGGTCGAACGGTCCCGATGGACAAAGCGGTACGGAAGACGATATCGGCAATTGGGAGAAGTAATGCCGATGGCCGTCTCGACGCCGACATGTGCGACGCTCGCTGTACGGGCTGGCCGGGCAGCGTCGTTGGCGTCTAGCACTAAGCCGCGGGCGCCGCGCCGCACGCAGCGCCGCGGCATGACGTTGATCGAGATCTTGCTCGTGCTGGCGCTCGTCGTGCTTATCGGCGGCATGGTGGCGCCGGTGTTCAATGGCGTCTATTCGACGGTTCGTCTGCGACGCGGCGGCGATCAAGTGATCGCCCAATGGTCGGCGGCTCGGATGCGGGCGATCGCGACGGGCGAGGTGCAGCAGTTCCGATTTACGCCCGAGACAGGAAAGCTGGTCGTCGAGCCCTGGACCGGCGTGCTGGGAACGGGGGCCGATTCGCGGCGTTCGACTGGCGCTGCCTCGACCTCTTCGTCCGCGACCGCAGCCGGCGGCACAACTTCTACCACGACGGCGGCGAGCAGCACGGCGGCGACGGGAACTGCCAAAACGACCCGCGTCACGCTGCCTGAAGAGGTAATCTTCCACGCCGGCGAACTCGCCGTGGAGGACTACCAAACGGGCGAGCGGAGCGTCGCGTCGCTGCAACAGCCGAGCGAAGATCAATCGACGCCGATTTTGTTTTTCCCCGACGGCACCACGTCGGACGCCTCCGTCCTGCTGACTAACGGCAAGCAGCAATTTGTACGTTTGACGCTGCGCGGGTTAACTGGCGTGGGGCGGGCGAGTTTGGTGCTGACGCAAGAAGAGCTGCAACGCGCGGATCGGCGGAAGTGAAATGAGAGCGAACTTTCAGCCATGTAGTTTGTGTGGTTCCCAGTTGGCGAAGCGAACCAGAAAAGTGAACTGTGGCGCGCAGCAAGCCTTCACGCTGCTGGAAGTGATTCTCGCGCTCGTCATCCTGGGCGCCGCGATGGCGATTTTCGGCGAGGTGATGCAACTCGCGAATCAGAACGCCGTCGACTCACAGGCCGAGACGCAGGCCCAGATACTGGCCAGTTCAGTAATGGATGAAATCCTCGCGGGCGTCATCGACGATTCGCCGGCGAACCGCCAGCCGTTGGAGACCGAAGGCGATGTACGGTGGATCTACTCGGTGAGTTCGGGCACGGCCACCGTCACGGGCGTGTACCCGGTGATCGTCGAGGTCGAGCAAGATCTTGAGGCTCGTTACAAGCCGGTGAAGTTTCGCCTCGTCCGTTGGTTCGCCACGACGCCGGAAGGAGACGAAGCGGAAGAAGCTTCGGCGGCGAGCTCTCAGCAATCGCAGCAGAATGCGAATCAGTCGAACGGCGGCCAGCAGGGCGGCGCAGGAACTGCCGGCGGCGCGGGAGGCGCTGGGGGAGCAGGCGGCGCGGGCGCTGCGGGAGGTTCGCCGTGATGAATCGTCGCGCGAAATCTCCCTCCCTCGCAGGGCGGGGCCAGGGGAGGGATTGCTGTGTTGTTCGTGGCTTCGGGCTGCATTACATATACGCGCGTCGTGAATCCCTCCCCCAACCCCTCCCTTCCAGGGAGGGGAGAAGTGGTTTCACGCTGGTAGAAATCGTGCTCGCGCTTGCACTGACTTCGGTCGTCACCTACTTGCTGATGACGGCGGTCGAGCTCTTCCTGGTACGGATCGAAACCAGCCGTGGCCGCGTGGAATCGTCGCAAGTTGCGCGGACGATTCTCGACCAGATGGCGGACGATATTTCCGCGCTGCGAATCGATCCGCCCGCTGCCGCAAGTTCAGGGCAGGGGGGTGGAAGCGGCGCCACCCAGCAGGGAGGCGGAGGCGCTGGCGCGGGGCAGAGTTCCACGTCGGCACAAAGTGGAAGCGGCGGCGGAGGTGCGACAGGTTCCGGCGGAGCGCAAGCCGGGACAAGCAACTCTGCCGGCTTGGGCAGCGGGAGCGCCGCCGGCGCCAATCCCCTCGCCACCGGGAGCCTACACGGCATCTTTGGCAACGCCGAAGAGCTGCGAATCGATCGTGCGGCGCCGCCGAACTGGGCGCGCGCCAGCCGAGAAGTTGACCCGACCGAGCCAGCGGCGGTGAGTGATTTTCCCCGCACCGTCCGCTATTACCTGCCGGAAGGAACGGCGCAAACGTCGCAGGAGTCCGCGAAGCTGGGCGTCACCGTCGAAGCGGAATCGACTGCCAGCACAGCCGGCCTCTACCGCGAAGTGATTCCCACGACCGCCCTGGCCGACGATGCCGATCCGCTCGCGAGTCCGGCGTCGCGCGACGGGGCGCGGGTCGAGTTGCTTGCGCCGGAAGTGGTGAAGCTCGAGTTCCACTACTTCGACGGCCAGCAACTCGTCGACGAGTGGGACGTCACCGAGGATGGCGGGCTGCCCAAGGGGGTGGAGATTCTGCTGACGATCAACGAGCCAGACTATGGGCCGCAGTCCGACGCCGAGCAGCAGCGACGGACGCAGACGGGACAGAATTATCGCGAAAAGGATCTGGTCGTCTACCGGCGATTCGTGCGGATCGCACCGGCAACCCCGCCGCAGGCTGCTGAGCTATTGTTGCCGCAGCCTCAGAACGGCGCGGCGCAGCAGGCCCCAGGGAATGCCGGCGCCGGCAACAACGGCGGCGGCGCCGGCGGCAATAACGCGACCGGCGGAAGCGGGCAGGGCGGCCAAGGCGGGCAGGCGGGAGGAACCAATGGGACCTAACGCCCTGCACGCGACGCACGCTCGTTCTCGTCACCGCCAGTCGCGCGGCAGCGTGTTGCTGCTCGTGCTGATCGTCGTGGCGATGCTCACCCTCGGCACGGCGACGTACCTAGAACTGATGCAGAACGAGCGGATGGCCGTCCGCCATCATGGTCGCGGCGTGCAGGCGGAACGGCTCGCCGAGTCGGGCGTCGAGTACGCCCGGACGCTCGTCGGGATGACCCCTGCGGAACTCTTGCAGTCGGGCGGCCTGGCGAACAATCCGACTGCGACGCAAGCGATCATCGTCGATGACGAGGGAGATGATTTCGACCGCGGCCGGTTCTCACTCATCTCGCCGGCGCAGGTTGACGGCTACTATTCGGGCTACAAGTTCGGCCTGGAAGACGAGTCGGCGAAGCTGAACGTGAACGCTTTGCTCGCACCGGGCGCTGAAGACGAAGCTGCCAACCGCTTGCTGGCCCTTCCCGGGATGACCGCTGAAATCGCCGACGCGATTCTCGATTGGCTCGACGCTGACGAGACGCCTCGGACCAACGGGGCCGAGGCAGACGTTTACGCCCAACTCACGCCGTCGTACGTGCCGCGCAACGGGCCCATTGGTGATCTCGATGAACTGCTGCAAGTCCGCGGCGTCACTCCCGAACTGTTGTACGGCGTCGATCAGAACCGCAATTTCGTCATTGACGCGAACGAGACGCCGCGCGGGCAGATGTTAGAGATCGACAACGCCGACGGGTATCTCAATCGCGGCTGGTCGGCCTATCTCACGACTGGGAGCGTTGAGGCGATGCAACCGGCGTCGGCTGCTGCCAGCAGCGCGGCGACGACGACCACTGCCACGGCGACGCCGCTGCAGTTCAATGGCAATGACCTGCAGCAACTTTACGACAGCCTCAGCCCGGTGATCGGCGACGACAAGGCGAAGTTTTTCGTCGCCTATCGGCAGTATGGGCCGTTTCAGGATCAGCAGACGAATGGCGCGGGCGCCGCTGGCCAAGCGGGTGGAGCGGGCGCTGCAGGGGGCAGCACGTCGGGCGCTGCGAGTGGAGGCGGCGGGGGAGGGCAGCAGGGAGTTCAACAGATTCAGGACATCCAAAGCCTGCAAGACACCGGGGGATTGAGCGGCAACCAAGGCGGCAACGCTAACGGCGGCGGTAATAACGGCGGGAATCCTACAGGAGGCGGCAACCAGAATCAGCAGCCAGTGGAGATTGAGCCTTCGGCGATCACACTCAACTTCCAGCAGCAGGGGCAGACGCAAGTGAACTCGCCGCTCGATCTCATCGGCGTCCGCGTCCAGATTCCGGGGCAAAACAACGGCCCGCCACAGAACGTCACGTCGCCGTGGGCCGAGGATGCCGCCTCCTACCGCGAGCTACTCAAACTGTACGACGCTGCGCCGCCGACCACGGCGCAGCGCGTGGCGGGACGAGTGAACGTGAACCAAGCGTCGCGATTCGTCTTGCAGTCGATTCCCTCGCTCCCCGACGCGGCGGTTGGCAAGATCATTAGTCGTCGCGAGGCGGAGCCTGATCCAGCGGTGAGCGATCAGCGGCACGCCCTCTGGCTGCTGATCGACGGCGTTGTCACGCTCGACGAGATGCGGCAGATCGAACGGTACGTCACTACCGGGGGCGACGCCTTCAGCGGCCAAGCTGTCGGCTTCTTCGACTCCGGCCCGGCGGCGGCCCGCCGGGAATTTATTGTCGACCGTTCGGGGACGACGCCTCACCTCCGGCTGCAGCGCGATTTGACGCCGCTCGGCCGGGGCTTCAGCACGCAGGCGATGGGCGTCGAGTCGAGCGAGACGCCTCAGTAGTCGAAGTCCGTGGGGGGATGGACAGGATCACAGGATCGTCGCGGATCGACTGGATGAAGAACAAGGGCTGAGGGCGTTCAGGAGTAGAGTTTCACTCGGTTATCTACAGAGTATCCCGTGGATCCTCAGAAATCCGGCAATCCTGTTCCAGTCTTCGCCGCAAACAGGCGTGGGGCCCGCGCAGCCGGCTGGGCCCTTGATTACAATAAACTGAGCTAATTTCCCGCCAAATCCCTTCCCGCCGTTCGCTGCCCGCCATGTCGAGAACCCTCGCTCTCAAACTATTGCCGGCCGCCGCCATCGCCGCCGTCGTGCGCAGTGGCGAGCGATTGGAAATCGAGCGGGCGGTGCGAATTCCGTTGCCGACGGGGGGCGATGGAACGGCGCGCGGCAAAGCGATTCACGAAGCGCTCGCCGCGTGGAAGCCGGGGCGCATCGCCACCGTGCTCGCGGCGCCACGGAGCGATCTGACGATTCAGAATCTCGATCTGCCGCCGATGCCGGCGGACGATCTGCCCGAACTCGTCCACTTGCAAGCTGAGCGCGACATCCAACTCTCCGAGGATGGCGAAGGCTTCGATTTTTTGCCGTTGTCGGGCGATGAAGAGCATCCGTACCGAGTGCTCGGCGCCGGCGTGTCGGCGACGCAGTGGAAGACGCTGAAGGCGACCTGCGATGCGAGTGAGTTGAAGATCGCGCGCATCGTTCCCGAGCCGCTCGGCTGGGTCGAACTCGGGCGTGCCGCACTTACCGATCGCAACGCCGAGTCGCTGGGAGTTTTCTCCGCGATCATTGAACGCCAAGCGGTGGTGTGGGCGGGGCGCGGCGATGCGTTGCAATTGATTCGCACCGTATGGCTGCCCGCTGACGACAACGCCGCCGCCGACGCCGCGGCGCTTGGGAACGAACTGCGGCGGACCCTGTTGTCGCTCGCCCAGTCGCACGATGCGGGGCCGCCGCCGCGTTGCTATTACATTGGCGACAATGCCGACGAAATTGCCGGCGAACTTGGCGCGACGATTTCGAAACCTGTCCAGGCCATCTCGCTCGCGAAGCTGGTGCGCATTGATGCGTCGTTCGACTTGCCAAGCTCCGGCTTGTCGCTCGTGGAACTCGCTCCGATGGCGGCGCTTGCCGCCGCTGCGGGGGCGGGGAGGGGGGCGCCGATCGATTTGCTCCACCCGCGCCGACGCCCGCCGGCGCCGAGCAAGGCGCGGACCTACGTGCTGGCGACCGCGGCTGCGGTGGCAGGCGTTGCGATGATCGGCTGGCAAGCCTACCAAAACGTGCAGGAACCGCTCGCCCTCGCCGCCACGGCCGATGCCGAACGCAGGGCGCTCGAGCCGGTGCTTGAGTCGTATAAGGCCGACGAGACGAAAGCGACGGCAATCGGCAACTGGTTGGGGCAATCGACCAACTTGCTGACGGAACTCGATCATCTCAGCGGGCGGTTGCGGCCTGAGCCGCTCGCAAGCGAGAAGTTTGCAGCGGATCAGGATTTGGTGCTCACGAGGCTGAATGTCATCAACCGGCAAGTCTCGTTCACCGCAGCGGCGAAGAGCAATGACGCGATCCAGCCAGCCGAACGACGGCTTCGCGAGGGGAACTACCGCGTCGATCGCGGCGTCGTTGAACCGAAGGCGGAGGGGATGCCGGGGTTCAATGTGACGGTGATCGAAACGATCGAACGCGTCGCGCCGGCGGCGATAGCGACGACTGCAGCTGAACCGGCTGCGGCGACGCCGTCCGCTGAGAACAGAGCCGCTCCGGCGGCAACCGAACCCGCGAAGCCCGTTGAGGCTGAGAAGGCCGAGCCCGCGAAGGCAGCGTCTACTGAGAAGACGGAGGCTGAGCAGCCAGATTCTGAGCCGACTAAGCCGCCGGCCGAATCAGAAAAACCTGCCGCGGCGGATGAACCCGCGAAGTCGCCGGAACCTGCGAAGGCTTCCACCCCGGTCGAGTCGGCTGCGCCAGCCGCGGGAGCGACGTCATGACAAGTCGCGAGAAGACATTGATCGGCGCGGTCGCGGCGGCCGGCTTGCTGTGGTTTGGCTCGCAGGGGCTCACTCGCTATCGCGAGAAGGTGACCCAGAGCAAAAATCAGCACACCGCCGCAGAGCAGGCGCTGAGCGACGCCAACGTCGCCCAGTTGCGGGGAGCACGGGCACGCAAACGGCTCAACGAATGGCGAGCCCAATCATTGCCGACGAATCAGGAAATCGCCGAGTCTCTCTACCAAGACTGGCTCCGCGCTCAGCTGGCCGGCGCTGGGATGAACGTCGTGCAACTCACCGACAAGTCGGGCAGCGCGAAGAACCCGCAGTTTGGCGAAGTGACGGTTGCCGGCAAGGCCGAGGGCTCGCTCGCCCAACTCACCGACTTTCTGCATCGCTTCTACGCGGGGCCGCACCTGCATCGGCTGACGAATTCCACGATCGCCGCCAGCGATGGCGGCCAGAAGCTGACGTTCGATTTCACCGCCGCGGCGTTGATCCTTCCCGACGCCAAACGGAAAGACACCCTGGCGGAAGGCGATCCGCGGCCGATTGAAGGCGTGAAGTCGCTCGACGACGTTCGCCAGCGGCTCGTCGACCGCAACTTGTTCGTCGCCCACGCGCCGAAAGGGAATGAAGCAGCGGTCGACAACAACGCGGCAGACGCTGAAATCACCGCAACTGTGGGCGGCAGCTACGGCGACCAGGGCTGGCAACTCTGGGTGCGCCACAAGACGTCAGGGCAGGTGAGTCGCTTCTTGAGAGGCGACTCGATTCAGTTCGGCTCGTTCAAGGGCAAGGTCGTCGAGATCGACAACCGCCGGGTTGTCGTCGAGACCGACAAGGGGCGGATGGAGTTCCGCACGGGGCAGAATTTTAGCCAGGGCACGCTGCTCGCCCCGCCGGCCGCCTAACGAAGACTTGACGGGATCACAGGATTTCGCAGATCTACAGGATTGATTACTGCCGGCCTGGCTCTAGTTGTTGCGACTGTGATCTCCATTCTCTTTCTTCCCCTCATCCAGTCGATCCGCGAAATCCTGTGATCCTGTCCAACTTTCGATGGACATCGCCGACCGTTGCGTCGGCGCCAGCAGTGCTGGCTTCTTAAATGGCGAGTTCCAAGACGGTTTAACTGGCGTTCTGGGTAAACCTTGCCGATTAATTCGATTGTAAGGCCCCATGGCGCCCCTGCGCCGGTGCTTTGCTAGCGACTTTGCCCTCTTGAGGCGGATAGCCCCATGTCGTTCCTTGCCGCAATCAGTCACCGAGCCACGCTCTTCGCAACCGGCGCTGCAGCCGTTGTGGGAGTGCTCGCCTTGGCTGTGCCGACCCCGCCTGTCGCCGTATCGCATGCTCAGGAAGCATCTAGCGGCTCAGCCTCGGGCATTGTGGCGCCGCTTGTCGAGGCCCCGACGCTCGACTTCACTGTTCCGACGCTCTCCAGCGCAGCAGCGCCTGCTGCCGCGCCGGCTCCTGCCGCTTCGGCTCCGGCGCCGATTGTTGTGAAACCCGCGCCCGCGCCAACCGTCCCCGTGGCAGTCGCACCAGCTCCGGTGACTCAAACGTCCGTCGTGATGCAGGTCCCGCTGCCGGTCGCTTCGCCGAATCCGCCGCAGCCAGTCGCTCCGGCTGTTACGTTGCCGTCGGCGGCCCCGGCGCCGCCACAGGGCTTGCCGGCCGAAGAGGCCAGCCTGCAACTCCGCCAACTCAATCCCGACCAACTCCACGCGCGGCTGGAACTGGCGTTCGATCGCGCCCTGCCGCGGCTCCCCGACGATGGGACGTCGTGGCTGCGGTTCCCGGTTGATGCCGGCGACAGCCAGCCGGTGTTGATTGCCGGCAATCGCCAGACGGGCGAAGTTCGCATCGTCGGCCGGCCCGAGCAATTGCGTGCTTGGCGTGAGATTGTGGGCGCGCTCGACTCGCCGCCAATCGGCGATCGCGTCACGCAGCTGGTATCCACCGACAAGGCAGCGGCGCCTCATATCAAACAGACTGTAGGCGCGATCGCGGCGCATGCTCAACCTGTCGCGGGACAGGTGACCGCTTCGGGCCAAGCGGCTGGATCGCTCCCCGCCGGCGCTGCGGAACTGGCGATGGCCGACGGCGAAGGGCTGCTCGGCCCTGTGCAAATCGAGGTCGTCGAAGGAACGGACTTCTTCATCATCCGCGGCAATCCGCGCGACGTCGAGCGAGTGATGAAGGTGATCGAAGAAATCGAAGAGATGAGCCGCGTGAGCGAGCCGCAGGTGGTGGTTCGTCCGCTGCAACACGTCGACTCGCAGTCGATGGCCCTCATCACGTCGCGGATTTTCTCGCCAGCGGCGGAAGGGAGTTTTAGCCTCTACCCGTACTACGGTCCGGTGTTGGCGGTGCCGCTCGGCAAGCCGAACGCGCTGCTGCTCGTCGGTTCGCCGACGGCCGTGGGCAAAGCTGGCGAGTTACTGGCGAAGCTCGATGTCGGCGGCGGCGAGTCGCTCACGCAGTTTGAAACGTTCCGTTTGAAGAATGCTCAGGCCGAGCAGGCGCAACTGGTCGTCTCGCAGCTGTTCGTGCAGAACGAAGCCGAGGCCGAAGGCACCGCGCCGCCGCTGGCCGCGAAGGCGCTGGTGATTGCCGAGACGCGGACCAACTCGCTGATCGTGCGGGCCAGCCCGCGCGACATGGAAGAAATTCGCAAGATGGTGAGCGAGATCGACTCACCTGGCGGCGAAGCGGTGAACGAGATTCGCGTCTTCCGGTTGAAGAATTCGATGGCGGCGGAACTTGCCCCCGTGCTGCAACGGGCCGTGCGCGGGGCAGGGCAGGGCGACGACGCTGGCCGCGACGATGCGAAGGTCGCTCAGCTCCTGAAGATGGTGACGATTGACGCCGAGGGGCAGAAGATTCTCGCCTCGGGCGTTCTCGCCGGCGTCACTGTTAACGCCGACCAACGGGCCAACACATTGATCGTGTCCGCGCCGCCCGAAAGTATGTCGCTGATGGCGGTGCTGATCGAGCAGCTCGACGTGCAGCCTGATGCGGTGGCCGAGCTGAAAGTGTTCACGATTGAGAACGGCGATGCGGTCAGCCTCGCCGAAATGCTGCAAAGCTTGTTCGGCACGCCGGACCAAGGGGGAGGGCAGGGAGGCCAAGGGGGAGGCGGCGGAGCTCAGAGCACCGCCGGCTCGCGAGTCTTCCAGCTACGCTTCTCCGTCGACGAGCGCACGAACAGCATTATCGCCGCCGGTAGCAGCGACGAACTGCTCGTCGTCGAAGCCGTGCTGTTGCGGCTCGACGCCAGCGACAGTCGGCAACGGATCAATCGCGTCTACAAACTGAAGAACGCCGATGCCGAGCAGGTCGCCTTGGCCCTTCAAGAATGGTTGCAGCAGAAGCGCGACGTCGAAGCGACGGCCCCCGGCGCTACGAGCCCATTTCAGCAAATTGAACGCGAAGTGGTGATCGTCGCGGAAATCAACAGCAACAGCCTTATCGTCTCGGCGACGCCGTCGTACTACGACGAGATCGCAGACATCATCAAGCAAGTCGACGAAGAGGCGCCGATCGTGATGATCCAGGTTCTCATCGGCGAAGTGACCCTCGGCGACATCGACGAGTTCGGCGTCGAGTTCGGTCTGCAGGACTCGGTGCTATTCGACCGTAGTTTGCTCGAGAACATTCAGACGACCACGAACACGACGACGACGGTCAGCCCAGGCGGGCAGCAGAACACTTTCCAGCAGCAGATCATCCAGTCGGCGTCGATGACGCCAGGTTTTAACTTCGGCGACGCCAACCAGCCGCTCGGCAATTCAGGCAGCGATCGCTCGCTCACCACCGCCGGCAACGTTGCCGCACAAGGTTTGTCGAGTTTCGGCGTCGGCCGCGTCAGCCAGGCGGCCGGCTTCGGCGGCATGGTGCTTTCGGCTTCCAGCAACAGCATCAGCATGTTGTTACGGGCGTTGCAACAGTCGCAACGGCTCGAAGTCCTCAGCCGGCCGCAGATCATGGCGCTCGACAATCAAACAGGCCGTGCATTCGTCGGTCAGGTCGTTCCGTACATCACGCAGAGCAGCCTCGAAGCGAACGGCGCCCGGACAAATACCGTGACCTTCCAAGACGTTGGCCTGGAACTGCTCGTCCGGCCGCGCATTAGCCCAGACAACCTGGTGGTGATGGAAGTGTTCGCCGCCAAGAGCGAACTCGGCTCGGTGCAGGACGGCGTGCCAATCTCGATTGCTCCGAACGGCTCGGCGATTAATGCTCCGATCATCAACACGATTTCCGCTGAAACGACGATTAGTGCTGTGAGCGGACAAACGGTGGTCCTTAGCGGTCTCATTGTAAAGCGAGATCGCGAGCTCCATCGCCGCGTGCCGCTGCTAGCCGACATTCCGCTGCTCGGCGACTTGTTCCGTTTCGACTCGAAGCAAGTGCAGAAGGCGGAACTCCTCATCGTGCTCACGCCGCACGTGATCCGCAGCCGTCAGCAGTCGGAAATGTTGAAGCAAGTCGAATCGGCGCGGATGAGCTGGTGCCTGTCCGACGTCGTCGCGATCAACGGCCCCGCCGGGCTGCGGAGTGCGAACGACACGCTCGGCGCCGCTGAAGCGGAAGCTGTGTTCCCCACCGAGGTTCCAAACTCGGAGGGACGGTTTGACCCGGCGGAGACGATCGTCACGCCCGGAGCGCTGCCGGCGCCCGGCAACCAGCCTCCTGTCCTAGCTCCCACGCTAGCGCCATAGCAGGCCGCGGAACTGCGATCCCCATTTACTGTTTTCACTTTCCCACCATGCTCGCCATGCCAAGCTCGCTAGACCAACGTTCGCGATCGACCGCGGTGACGACGTCGCTCATGGCGGCGCTGCTGCTGTCGATCTTCGCAGGCTGCGCCAGCAAATCGAACAAGTGGAAGTTCGCCAATTGGAACGTCAAGCAGGCAGTCGGGCTGGAGCCGAAAGAACCAGAGCCGCAGCAACCTGAACGCATGGTGGCGACCTGGACCGACACGACGCTGAGCACAGTCGGCCAAACTCCGAAGCGCGGCTTCGGCGGCAAGCTGATGTTCTTCAAGAAGGGGTCTGAGGATCCGGTGCGCGTCGAAGGAAATCTCGTCGTGTACGCCTTCGACGAGACTGATCGTCCCGACCATGAGACGCATCCGAATCGGAAGTACATCTTTCCGATGGATGAGTTCGTGCGGCACGAGAGCGAGTCGTCGTTGGGGCCGGCTTACAGCTTCTGGCTTCCTTGGGACGAAATCGGGGGCCAACAGCGGAATATTAGTTTGATCGCCAAGTTTGAGCCCAAAGAAGGCCCTGTAGTGATCGGCGAGCAGACGCGGCATCTGCTCCCGGGCCTCACCATCGATCCTAACGCGAACAAACCGTTGCTCACCAAGACGGTGCTGACCGACAACGGCGAGCAGGTGCGGCTGGCTTCATACTCGGGACAGAATGCTGCGCCGCCCGCGACAGCAAGCCAGGAAAGTTCGATCGTCGTTCCAGCTCAGCAGCGCCAAATGTCGACGGCGACAATTCCGCTGCCGAAACGATTGGGTGAAGGTGCGAGCGAGCCTGCTCAACAGACGACGGCCTTTAGCGCCCCTGGGCCAGCGCGGCCTTTGTCGCAACTCTCGACGCAACGGTCGGGACCGCCGCAGTCTGCCACTGCGAATTCTCAAGTCGTCCAGGCATCGGCCCAGCTTCCTGTCGACTCGACGCCCGTGACTACGGCTACTCAGCGGCGGGAACTAAACGAGGCGGCGAAGGCGGCGAAGCGGCCGCAGGCTGGATCTGTACGAGATTCTCTACTTGAGACACTCCCGGTTCGAGCGAGGCCAAGCGGGCAATAAGTTCGCGATCGCGCTCGGTGGCAACGCTGCCGCGAATGACCGCGGTGCGGCCGACCATTTCGATCTGCGGCGAGTTGACGCCGACGGTGGCCATCTCCTTCGCCAAGCGACGCTGGAGAGGAACGTTCGCCTGCAGCGGAATCATGGCGGGGCTGTCGAACGCTGGCTTGAGCTGAACGCGAATCGCTGGCGGGGCGGCGTTCTGTTCGCGCCACCGACGACGCGAGTCGCGCATCTCGTTGAGGTTCTCAATCATCGTGTCGAGCGTGCCGCCTGGGCCGCGGCCGCCTGATTGGCTCTGGAAGCCTGCCCGCACATCTTGAGCATCACGGCCGACGAACCCGCCCTCTTGGAACCGCTCGCTGCCTGACTGCGATAGTCCAGCTGACATGGGACCGCCCCCGAGGGCGCTTTGGCCTGTGGCCCCATTGCCTGCACCGCCGCCGGCGCCGTTGCCGCGGCCTCCTTGTTGCTGAGCGAAGGCGCCGCCGGTACTTGAGCCGTAACTGCTAGAGATGCCGTCGCGGGCTCCGGAGATGCCGCCGGAGTAGTTGCTGCGGAGGCTGCCGCTGCGACTTTGGCTCAACCCACTGCGGGCGCCGGTTTGTGCGGCCGCTTGTTCGACGTTCGTTGCGAATGCCAGGGCGCCGGCGGCTGCGGCGATGGCGGCGAGTTGTCGGAAACGGGGCATCGATGGACCTCCCGACTCGTGAGCGGATCAGCCCAAGTATACCACTTATTCCGGTTCTGGCCAAAATCAGCAGGTAGCCGCGGCTCAATGAGCCGCCGGAGCGAAACTGTAACGATTGCGAGATCGTTCCGTTGCATAGCGGCCGTCTCAAGCCGCTCCGGCAGGTCGTTGACCTGCGACTATTGGGGCGGTTGTCGCCGGCGCCGGATGGAGGTAGAAAATTGGGCTCGCCGACACTTGTCCGTTTCGCAGCAGGATCAACAGCCATGGAATTCCAAGTCACCGGTCCGTCGGGCATGCGTGCCAAGTTTGTTTCCCGCGGCGCCACGCTGGCGGAGCTGTGGGTTCCTGACCGCGACGGCGCGATGGCCGACGTGGTGCTGGGATTCGACAACGAAGCAGGCTACGCCAGCAGCGACAACCAGCATTTCGGCTGCACAACCGGCCGTTTCGCTAACCGCATCGCCCTCGGTAAATTTTCGCTCGACGGCAAAGACTACCAACTCGCGATCAACAACGGCGTGAACCACCTGCATGGCGGTTCGCAGCGTGATCTCTCTCGCGTCGAGTGGCAAGGCGAGCCCTTCGCGGGAGCCGAAGGAAATGGCGTGATCTTTCGCTATGTCAGCCCCGACGGCGAGGAAGGCTACCCCGGCAAGCTCGACATCCAGGTGACCTACACGCTTACCCCAGGCAACGCACTCAAGATCGATTACGTGGCGACGACCGATCAGGCGACGCCCGTCAATCTGACAAATCACAGCTACTTCAACCTTTCGGGCCACGGCACGCCGTCGGTGCTCGATCACGAGGTTTGGATTGGCGCCGAGCGCTATACGCCGAAGGATGCCGGGGCGATTCCGACCGGCGAGATCGCGCCCGTCGAGGGGACGCCGCTCGACTTCCGCACGCGGCGACGGATCGGCGATCGCATCGGCGATTTCACCGGCCACGAAGCCGACGGCTACGATCACAACTGGGTGCTGAACGGCCCGATCGGCGTCATGAAGATGGTCGCCACGGCGTACGACCCCGCGTCGGGCCGCACGATGCACGTCCACACCGATCAGCCGGGCATGCAGATGTACACGGCCAACTTCGTGTGGGGGCAAACGTGCAAAGCGGGTCAAGTCTACCGCAAGCACTCAGCCGTCTGCTTCGAAACGCAGCACTTCCCCGACTCGCCAAACAAGCCGCAATTTCCGTCGTGCATCGTGCGACCGGGCGAGGAATACCGGTATTCATGCGCGTACGAGTTTGGCGTTGAAGCTTAGCGACTACTCAAACCGGATCTCAAGAATCTTGAACCGGTTCGTCCCTGCCGGGACTTCAATCTCTGCCTTCTCGCCGACCTTGAGGCCAAGCAGACCCTGAGCCAGCGGGCTGGTGACGAGGATCTTGCCGACGTCGTAATCTTCTTCGCCGGCGCCGACGAGAGTGAACTCCTCCGTGTCGCCGAACTCGAGATCCTTCACCTTCACGGTGCAACCAAAGACAACTTGGTCCTTCGGCATGGTGGACATGTCAACGATCTCGCCGCTGGCGAGCTTCGCTTTCAGCATATTGATCTTCGCCTGCAGCATCCCCTGGCTCTCGCGGGCGCCATGGTACTCGGCGTTTTCTTTGAGGTCGCCGTCGGCGCGCGCAATCGCGATCCGCTTCTCAATCTCGGGCATCTGGACGTTTTCCAGCTCGTTCAACTCGGCTTTGAGTTTTTCGTAGCCGGCCCGGGTCATCGGAGTGCGATCGCTCATTTCTTCCTCACTCAAATAAAACGGGTCTTCCTTACGGAAGACCCTCGCGTGAATCCCCAGATTGTTTCTTGAATGGGGGCCGGTGTAAAGGGTTGAGGCCGTTTGGCATTCTTCGGCCCGAAGTGGGCCGGGCCTTGAGGCGGGCCGGCGGCGCCGTCCCTAGCCGTTATTAATGGGCGCCACTGCTGGCTCGTCCAACAGTGGACGCTTGGCTTCCGCTTCGCACTGCTGGGCGAGCCAGCAGTGGCACACAATCGATGCCGAACAGTCGCCCTACCGCTCCCCGGCGTACAGCAGTCGCCCGCAGGCGGTGCAGAAGACCGGCTTCCCCATCAGCAGATGGTTCTGCATATTCAGCGTCACCTGCTTGCCGCACCCTTCGCAGACGCCATCCTCCATTTTCGCCATGCCGTCGGCACCCTTGCCCCGAATGACGCGGCGATAGTCCTCGCGGAAGTCGGCTGGCAGATTCTTCTCGGCATCGCCCAGCTCCCCTTCGAGCCTCGCGATGTCGGCTGCGATCAGCTGACCTTCCTGCGCTACGACGTCACGGAACTTGGACAGCTCTGTCTTGCCGGCGGCCAGCCGCTCCTTCACTTCGACGACCACTGCTTCGAGCTGGTCGATCCGCTCCATCGTCTCCAGAATCTCGTCGGCCAGCACGCTGCCAGCCATCGTGGCGGCGGCGATCTGGTCGGTCATCGTCTGATACTCCTTATTGTTGCTGCAGGAGTTCAGCTTCACTTGCCAATCGGCGATGCGGCTTTCGTTCGACTTCAGGTCGAGCTGCTTCCGATCGCTGAGGGCCTTCGTCTGCTTGACGGTCTCTTGCGAGGCGGCGAGTTCAACGTCGAGCTTGGCCGAGTTCGCCTCGCGGGCTTTCACTTGCCGCGGACCCTTTTCCTGGCGCTCGCGCAGGTCGGAGAGTTGCCGGTGAATCCGGTGAAGTCGTTGCAGCAGTTCGGCGGAAAGCGCCATAAGTCGCGGCTCGCAGGGTGTCGTGGACCGTGCATTGTACCGCAGATTGAGGGGGGCGACAGCCGCCTGCAGCGGGCACGCTCCGTGTGCTGTGGTGCAGTCAGGGTGCCAAGAAATAGTACGCGGATCTTCGCGGATTGAACGGATACTCGCGGATAATACTGCAGTCGGATCCGCGTCCATCCGTTCAATCCGCGAAAATCCGCGTTCCATTCGTCAGTTTCGAAAACCCACGAAGCGAAAAAAATCGGCGCCGTGGAGCGAACTCCACGACGCCGATTGAATGGTTGTCGATTTTCCTAGCAAGGCCGATCGATCACTAAGCCACCAAACGGCAATCAGCCGGTTGCTCGTCCCAAGCCTCGCTCACTTGCTCTTGCGGCATGATCTGCGGGCTGTCGGCGACGTACTCGGCCAGTTCCGAGCTGCGCACGGGGTGCTGCAGCTTGGCGACGGCCTTCGCTTCGATTTGGCGAACCCGCTCGCGGGTTACCTTGAAGATCCGGCCGACCTCTTCGAGCGTGTAGCAGTAGCCGTCGGTCAGGCCGTACCGCAGGCGGATGATTTCCCGCTCGCGGAAGGTGAGGGTCTTCAGTAGGTCGTCGATCTTCTCGCGAAGCAGGCTATTGTTCGCCAGGTTCAGCGGGTTGTCGGTGTGCGAATCTTCGACGAACTCGCCGAAGCTGCAATCGTCGCCTTCGCCGATCGGGCGATCAAGGCTCACCGGCGTGCGGCCGATGTCCATCACGTGCAAGCTTTCTTCGAGGCTCACGCCCGCGGCAAGTGCCGTTTCCTCTGGCGTGGGCTGACGACCGAGTTCGTGTTGCAACCGCTTGGCGGTTTGCTGCAGCTTGCTGAGCACGTCGATCATGTGGACCGGGATGCGAATCGTGCGGGCCTGATCGGCGATCGCACGAGTGATCGCCTGACGAATCCACCACGTGGCGTAGGTGCTGAACTTGAAGCCGCGGCGATATTCGTACTTGTCGACCGCCCGCATCAGGCCCGTGTTGCCCTCTTGGATGAGGTCGAGGAAGCTCATCCCGCGGTTGCGGTACTTCTTGGCAATCGACACGACGAGCCGCAGGTTGCCGCTTGAGAGGTCGCGCTTCACGCGTTCGAACTCGGTGAGCTGCGTCCGCAGCAGGTCGCAGCGGTCGCGAAGGCTCTTCGGCGATTCGAGCGTTTGCATCATCAGCGCCTTTAGTTCGCGACGAACCGGGTTGATGCGATGTTGCGAGGCGCCTTCGGCCTTCAGCTGCTTGAGCTGAGCTTGCAGGCGATCCATGCGGCGCGAGACTTCTTCCAGCTGCTTCATCAGCGGCTGCACGCGGCGGGTACGGAGGCTCAGCTCTTCGACGAGCACGAGCATCTTGCGTTGACGACGGAGGAAGCGTTGACGAGCGGCCGCCTTCTCGGTGCCGCCGGCGCGGTTGTCGACCTGTACCGCGAAGTCGCGGCGCTGGGCCTGCATCAGCCGGCGAAGCGTCGGCAGGTTCACCGGCATGCGGGCCGAAACTTGCGTCTTCGTGAGACGCTCGGTCAGCGAGACCTTGATCGTGCGATCGAAGGGGAGCTCGCCCGCTTGAACGCGCTCCAGCACGCCGACCGTTGCTTCCAGGGCCATGAACGACCGCAGGATATTGCGACGAAAACGCTTGCGGGTGATTTCGATTTTCTTGGCGAGCGAGATTTCCTCTTCGCGCGACAACAGCGGGATCCGGCACATCTGCGAGAGGTACATCCGGATCGGGTCGTCGGTCAGCTTCGGGAGTTCGGCTGAAAGGTCTTCGCCGCTGACTTCGGCTTCGGCCAGGGCGGCGGCGACGCGGCGGGAAACGGAAGCTTCGCCTTCGACGAGCTTGATCCGCATGCCGTCGAGCAGGTCGAGCAGCGCCTCGACGTGAACCGAGTCGGTCGACTCATCGGGAAGGAAAGCGTTCGCCTGATCGTAGGTAAGATAGCCTTGCGTGCGAGCGAGCGCGGCAAGTTCGTTAAGGCGGGCGGCAAAGCGGGACATCTAAAACTCCTCCTGCACTTCCTGTGCAATGGAAAAGTTGGCGGGTCGGGAACTGGCAACTTCGTTCCCCGCCCTGGAAGGGAGGGGCTAGGGGAGGGATTCAAGACGTTCGTGTCGCACAACGACGCGGGAGTCGCAGCGACGGTCTGAAATCTCTCACCTATCCTCTCCCTGCGAGGGAGAGGAACCAAACTAACCAGTTCTCGCCAAGCACCTCACCCATCCGTGGGCGTGGAACCTGCTTGGCGGCGCTTCAAATCGTTGAACAAGGCGACCAGCGCGCGGTCTGCCTGTTCGGAGTCGAGTTGATTTGTTTTGAGCTCAGCCACAGTCATGCGATGGCGAGCTTCCGTGTGGCGACGTTCGCGATCGGCCAGCAAATCGCTGAACCGCTTCTGCACGTCGGCGTTTAGTTTGAGTTGGCCGACCTCGTCGCAGCCGACCAGCAGATTTTTCACTGCCGCGTCTTCGGTGGCGTTCATCAGGCTGGCAAAGGTGGGCGTGACGCCGTCGTGGTACATCTCCGCGGCCATCGCGTAAATTTGGCGAGCGATCGGATGTTCGACGTCTTCTTCGTGAATTTGTTCGAGCAGCGCGTCCATTAGGTCGCCCTGGCAGAGGACGATTTCCAGCAGCTCGCGATCCCAAGCGGAAAGCTTTTGCGGGGTGGGCTTCGGTTGGACGGGCGCAGATTGTTCGGCGTTGCGACCGAGCGGCGTGGAGCGCACCAGCGATGCCGCTGCTTGCCGCACGGCCTTCAGTCGCGTGCGAAGCGTTTCTTCGCCTAAACCAAATCGTCGAGCGACCTGGACGAGCATCTGCTGTTCGCGTACGAACGCGGTGCTGCTGGCCGACGCACCGGTCGGCAGCATCTTCGCGAGCGTCGCGAGAATCGCTTCAACCGCTTGCGCGGACTGATGCGGGGCAGCGCCTGGGGCCAATCCTTTGGTCACGGCATTGATCTTGTGTTCGAGGGCGTCGACCGACTGGGTAAGCAGTCGTCGAAATTCGTCGCTTCCGTGCGAGCGAATAACATCACACGGATCGGCCCCTTCTGGCAAGCTCAGAATTTTTAATTCGACTTCATGCGCCACAAACAGTGCTAGCAAGTTGTCGAGAATGTCGAGCGTGCGGTTCTGTCCCGCCGCATCGCCGTCGAGCACGAGCGTGATTTTGTCGGTGAATCTGCGGATGAGCGGGACGTGTTTTTCCCCCAGCGCGGTGCCGAGCACCGCCACCGCATGCTTCACGCCATGCTGGTGGGCCATGATGACGTCGGTGTAACCTTCCATCACCAAGACGCCCCCCTCCTTCGCGATTGCATCGCGGGCGAGATCGAGGGCGTAGAGCTCGCTGCTCTTGTTGAACAGCGGCGTCTCCGGGCTGTTGACGTACTTGGCGTCGTTGTCGCGCTTGAATTCAGGCAGCACGCGGCCGCCGAAGGCGATCGTCCGCGCGCGGGAATCGCGGATCGAAAACATCAACCGGCCGCGGAAACGATCGTAGTAGCCGCCGGCCTCGCGCTTGCCGATGAGGCCGACGCGCTCGAGCACCGCCGGCTGCCAGTTGGCCGTAGCGCCGCGCTTGAGCATCCAGTCCCACTCGTTCGGCGAGAAGCCGATATGGAACGTGGCGATGCTCTCTTCATTGACGCCGCGATCGGCGAGATAGCGGCGGGCTGGTTCAGCGCCAGGGCTTCGCAACAAGCACTGGTGGAACTGTTCCTCCGCCCAGGCCATCGCCTTCAGGAGATTGCGGCGCTCGAACGGATTGTCGGCCTGGTTTTGCTGTCGGTCAGCCGGAGCGAGGCTGACGCCGGCACGTTCGGCCAGCATCTCGAGCGCTTCGCGGAATTCCATCCCTTCGGCGCGCATGACGAAAGTAAAGATATCGCCGCCGACGTCGCACGGCCAGCATTTGAACGACTGGCGATCAGGGTTCACTGTGAAGCTTGGCTTGGCGTCATCGTGCCACGGGCAAAGCCCGACGAAGCTGCGTCCCTGCCGCCGCAGGGCGATGTAGCCGCCGATCAGGTCGACGATGTCGATGGCCTGACGAATCTGTTCCTTGGCGTCCTGCAAACTCGAAAGCGACACGCGCGGACAATCCCTTCAAACGGCTACCAATCGAGGCGACTCCAGTAACCGATGATTGTAGCGGACGGCGGCGGAGCAGGGCATCGCTCCCGACGGAATCAGCCGTCAAATTGCTACTTAGCAAGCGCTACCGCCGCATCAATCGACTGGCGCCGACCGCGTTTCCGGCCGAGCGGCGACCTTGACGGTCAGGTCGACGCTTTTCGGTTTGCCGCGCGCGCTCCGCACCAGCTTCACGGGAACATCCGTTCCGATCGGAGTCGCGGCGATCGCTCGGCTGAGGAGCGTGGGATCGGAGAACTCGACGCCGTTCCACGACAGGATCACGTCGAATGGTCGCAGCCCGGCTTCTGCGGCGGGCGTGTTGCGATCGACCGAAGTGACCAGCACCCCCTCGCCTCGTTCGAGTCCGAGTTCGCGAGCGATGTCGTCGGTAACTTCGTTGGGGCTCACCCCGAGGAATCCACGCAGCACGTATCCGTGCTCGCGGATTTGATCGTAGCTCGCCTTGGCGAGCTCGCTCGGCACCGAGAAGCTGATCCCTTGGTACGACGGGCCGATGATTGCCGTGTTGATGCCGACGACCTTGCCTTCATGGTTCACGAGCGGGCCGCCGCTGTTGCCGGGGTTCACGGCGGCGTCGGTTTGCAGGAACTCTTGAATGACGCGCGTGCCAGTGATGCCGCGACGTTCCTTGGCGCTCAGAATGCCAGAGGTGATGCTTTTTTCTAGGCCGAAGGGACTGCCGAGGGCCCAGACGATGTCGCCGACTTGCAGTTCGTTGCTATCGCCCCATTCGGCGGGGACGAGGTCCTTCAGGTCGGTCTTCAGAACAGCGAGGTCGGTCATGGGGTCGATGCCAACGACGACAGCGTCAACGTCGCGGCGGCCGTCGCTGAGTTTGATTTCGGCCGTCTCCACGCCTTCAATCACATGGTTATTCGTGAGGATGTATCCCTCTTTGTCGATGATGACGCCCGAACCTTGGCCCTCGGCGCGACCGCGCTTCGTACTAATGTTCACGACGCTGGGCTGCACCGTTTGCGCGAGCATGCGGTAGCCGTTGGAGATTTGGTCGAGCTTGAAGTCCTTCAAGTTCGCCCGAGCCACGTCGAGGCGAGCGCGTTCACGAGCCGATGTGAGCGAGTACTCAATCCGGTAGACGAACGACGGGGCGACCAGAATGATCACCAGGACGGTGAAGACCCACAGCAGACGCTTGAGCCGGAGGCCTTCTTCCTCGCGGCGAGCGTCAACGGTCCAGACTTCGCTCATCGGTCGGTTGCGAACCGGCGGGGGCGTCGTGGTGATCAGATCAGCGCCCCACGGCGATTGGTCTGGCGGGAGAGATTCATGCTGCATGACGCGGTTCCTGAAACGTTCCGTGCCAGGAGGGAATAGAAGACGCCCTCACTGGCTTCCGTCACCCTTGCTTACGAATCTACCGCTTCGGATGATCGCGCCGATGGAATGGCGGATCAAAGAAACGCCGCGAGCCAGCATTCGCGGCATTCTTATCAGCCATTATACTGCTGCAGAGCGTTGCGGGCAGCGTTTCCGCAAAATGCCCGCAACCGCAAAAATCCGAAAACCCCGCCCGAGCCCATTCCGCGATGCCCAGCCGTTACTTTCCGCCAGCACAACGGGCCTCGCCGGAGGGGTTGGTGGCTATTGGGGGCCGCCTGTCGACCAATTGGCTGCTCGACGCCTACCGCCACGGAATCTTTCCCTGGCCGTCAAATTCTTATGAGCCGATGCTCTGGTGGTCGCCCGATCCCCGGGCCATTTTGCCGCTCGATCGGATGTACGTTTCGCGGCGGCTGGAGCGGCGACTACGGAGCGAGGAGTTTCAAGCAACGTGCGACACCGCCTTCGCGGAGGTGATCAGCGCGTGTGCGACGGGGCCGGGGAGGGAAGGGGGGACCTGGATCACCCCTGAGATGGTCGCAGCTTACACGGAGTTGCACCGACTGGGGCACGCGCATTCCGTTGAGATCTGGCGCGAAGGACGGTTGGCCGGCGGCGTGTACGGCATCGCAATCGGCGGGCTGTTCGCCGCGGAGAGCATGTTCTACCGTTCACGCGATGGGTCGAAGGCGGCGCTCGCGCGACTTGTCGGCCATTTGCGGGCGCGCGGCTTCGCACTGCTTGATGTGCAGCAAGCGACTGGGCACACGGAGAGCCTTGGAGTCGTGGAGATCACGCGCAAGGCGTATCTCAAACGGTTAGAAGTCGCAGTGGAACTGCCTGCCGAGTTTGGCGGCACGCTTGAAGAATGGGAACGCTCGTAGTGGGTTAGAACGGCAACTGCCCCATCAGGATGAGCACCAGCAAGATGACGGCAACGACGCTCAGTAGTCCGCTTGGTCCATAGCCCCAGTTCGTCGAATGTGGCCAACGGGGCACTGCCCCCAACAGGAGCAGGATGACGACAATGAGTAGGATCGTGCCGATCATGAAATCAAGCCTTCGCGCTGCACGCGTAATCTAGAGTCAACGACTGCTAGTTACTTGTTTACCTCGACGTCAACGCCGCCAGCGCTGATATCGACGGCTTTGTCATCCTTGCGGTCGACTTCAACGTCGACGTCACCGGTATCGCGATCCCGCTCGACTTCCAACGTTCGGTTGGGCGTCTCGACTTCGAGAACCTTCTCTTTGTTCTCGCATCCGAGCGACACGAGCATCGCGGCTCCGAGCAGCATCGGTGGGAGCGAGCAGGCGGTGAGTAGTTCGGAAAACTTCATCTTTGTTCCCCTCTGTGAAGTTGCCGTCGAACGGCGAAGTTTGGCGTTGCGAGGTTGCGTTGCGACAGTTCGTCGCTGATGCGGAACCGACTACGCAACACCCGTGCCACAGTGGGTGAATGCAGAAATCGCCGAGAAAAGAGCCACTCGCAGAGGTAGTGAACGGCTGAGAGGTGTGGCTGCGTAACGACCAATCGCGCCCGATTGGTCGGATTAGCGAATGCGTGACCAGTCGGGGGCGACTGATTCGATCGGCTTGAGGGGATGCGGTGCGTGGGGCATTCCAGTCCTGGCTCAGCCAGGAGGAGCCTCACGCGCTACGATCCCCGGCGGAATGGATGCTCACCCCCGGGTGGAGCCGGGCTAGATGGGGCGTGCCGCCAGCGTTTGACCAGCTACGAATCGAAGTTGGAATCAGATTCCGAGTAGGGTGCGTCGCCGATGGCGAATGACTGCGTCATGCGCTGGTTCCCTTCGCCTTCGGCCGGGGTCGCGGGGAGTTCGAGCGTGAACTTGCTGCCGCGGCCGACGGTGCTGTCGACCTGCACCTGACCCCCATGTTCTTCGAGGATCTTGCGGGTCACGGGGAGACCCAGACCGGTGCCGCGGCCTCCCTTGCGCGAGACGAAGACGGTGAAGATTGCCTCGAGGTCGTCGGGAGCGATGCCGCCGCCGTTGTCCTCGACCGTAATCTGGGCAGTCTTCGCGTCGTCGTCGTAGCGAGTGGCGACAATGACTTTGCCTTGCTCGGCCTCGTCGCAGGCGTCGATCGCGTTGGTGACGACGTTGAGAATCGCCCGGTGGAGGGCTTCAGGGTCGAACATCAGCATCGGCATATCGGTCGCCGGCTGCCAGACGAGTTCAACCGACAGTTCCTGGGCACGGCTGGCCATCAATTCCACCACCTCGGAGGTGATTTCATTGAGATTTGCTGGCCGCGGCTCGGGCTCCCGCTCCTTGCTGAACGTAAGCATGTCCATCACGAGCGTCGAGATTCGCTCCTGATTTCGCTCGACAATCGCCCAACCTTTGCGGATTGTGTCGACGGCTTTCTGCTCGGCGGCTTCGTCGCGCTCGCCGCTCTTGGCCATCGAATCGTGATCGCCCAAGCCGAGTTCGATCAGGTAACTACCGCCTCGAACGCCCTGCAAGATGTTCTTGATATGGTGCGACAGCGAGGCGATCGTTTGGCCGACGGCTGCGAGGCGTTCCGCCTGGACGAGCGCCTTGTAGTAGGAGGTATCTTCGACGGCGAGCGCGGCTTGGTGCGCGATCGCGATCATCAGCCGCAGATGCTCTTCGGTGAACTGATTGGTTCCCTTGGCGGCGAGCATCTTCTGCGGCGATACTGCGGTGTCGATGTAAATGACGCCGACGACCTCGTAGCGTCCCTGCATTGGCACGCAGATCGCCTCGCGAACGCCGAGACTGACGATGCTCTGAGCCGGATCCCAGCGAGAGTCGTCGCGGGCGTTGCTGGTAAGTACGCCTTCGTTCTGCTCGACGACGTAATCGAGGATCGTTTTACTGATGCTGATCTTCTCTTCGGTGCGCATCCCGCGTCGATGGCGGCGCACCTTGGGAGTTAGTTTGCCTGTCTCCAAATCCTTCAGCATGATGCAGCCGCGGTCGGCTTCGACCCAGTCGAAGATCATGTCCATGATCCTCGCCAGCAGCTGGTCGATGTCCATTGTGTGGCTGACCGCGAGCGCCGTGCGATACATGATTTGCAGGTTGCTGCGCGCCCGGGCGAGCCAGGGGTTCGACGAACCGCGGGCGTCTGGCATCAGCCATTCGCTGCCGCCGGTTTGGCCGAGCGAGGCGACGATACGCGAGCCGTCGTCGATTGAGTTCGACATCGGCACAATGTCGACTTGCCCGGCGGCGTCTTCGACGCGGTCGTCGATGAAGCCGGTGTAGAGAAGCAGCGACCGGCCAACCTGCACTTGATCGCCGCTAGTGAGCTCGTGCTCACTGACAATCTTGCCGTTAACGAACGTACCGTTGGAACTCCCCAGATCGCGAACCGCGTAGGAGTTGCCTTTGCGAATCAGTTCGGCGTGATTGCGCGAAACTTCAGTGTCGTGCAGCCGAATCGAATGGGTGTGCGTGCGCCCGATGGTGTGGACGGCTTCCTCAAGTTGGAAGCGCGAACCTTGATCGCGGCCCTGAATGACAAACAACGAAGCCACGCGAGTATGTTCTCTCGGTAGACGAGCGGGAGTCGGGCGCCTACGTGCGACTTCCCAGAAGCTCTTCGATTCTACGGATGAGCGCTGGGTATTGGTAGGGCTTCGCGACGAACTCTGCGGCCGGGAAACGACTTGCGCTCCGCTTAAAGGCGCCGAGCACAACGATTGGGGCGTCGTTACGGGCCGCCGCAGCGACGAGCCGCGCCGCAGAATCTTCACAAATGCCGCCGTGCGGTTCGGCGTCGACGACGATCAAGTCGGGTTGCGCAGCGGCGGCAAGCTGCGCGGCCCGCGAAGTTTCACGAGCTTCGAGCACCTCGGTTCCGTTACGGGCGAGGAGCGAACTGAGGACGTCTCGCGATTCACGCGAATGGTCGACGATTAAAACGCGCGCAGTGGGAGACACGATCGACTCTCCGGCGATGCGAAGTTGGGAGGGATAGCGAAGTGGGTCGCTCAGTCAGGCGGGGCGGGGAGCATAGGGACCGACCGCGGCCCAGTGGAAGGCCACTTTGTCACGGCGGCGTGCGCTGAGAAGTACAGGGAAAGTTGCCTGCGAATCACGCGAATAAAAATCAGGTGGAGGAAGAGCTCGACTCATACGTAGTTTATTCGCGATCATTCGCGTAATTCGCGGCCGAATTCGCATTTCAAAGGCCCAAAGAATCCGCCTCAGAACTGCTCTTTACGGCAAACCGGTCGCCCGGCACAATACCCGCCGAATTCAACCCCTCCGCCCCAATCCCGCATGGCAACATACGGGGGCGTCTCGTTAGCCCCTGGGCGGGCCCCAGAATCGTCTGGTCATGGATGGCCAGGTACAAGCAAGGAGTGCTGACGTGAAAAAGCTGCTGATTTCAGCTGCAGTCGCTGGATTGTTCTCTTCCGCCGCGATGCCGGCCTTCGCGCAAACCGCCCCCGCGGCGGCTCCGGCTGCGACTGGCTTCTCCGCCGGCGCTAACGCCTCGCGTTACCACATCGCCGTCGTCGACATCAGCTTCATCTTCAAGAACTACCCCGTCTTCACGCAGCAGATCGAGAAGCTGAAGCAGGAGATGGAAACTGCCGACGGCACGCTTCGCGCTCAACGCGACAGCCTCGTCGCCATGGAAGAACAGCGCAACGCGCTGAAGCCGGGCTCCGCGGAATTCAAGACGCTCGACGAAAGCCTAGCCCACAAGAAGGCTGAATTCAGCATTCAGCAGGGCAAGGTTCGTCGCGACTTCATGGAAAAAGAAGCCCAGGTCTACCACTACTGCTACACGCAAGTGTCGGCCAAGGTGAAGGACTACGCGAAGGCGAATCAAATCGGTTTGGTCTTGCGGTTCACGGGCGAAGACGAGCCGAATCCTGGGACCGCGGCTGCCCCTCTCGATCGCGAGGCAGTGATGCGGATGATCATGAACCCGATTATCCATCAGAGCGCCATCGACATTACGCCTGACGTGTTGATGACGCTTGGCGTCGACGTTCGCAAGCTTCCGCCGCAGCAGACCGGCGTGCCGTCGACTGCGACGCAGCCTGCCCAAGGCTTCAATCAGTTGAAGTAAGCCGATTGACGTAGTTACTGCGGCGGCGCCTCCGAATCAGCGGTGGGCGCCGCCGCTTTCTCTTGCGATCATCCGCGGGAATCGCCGCCCGCCTCTCAGGTCCGACTGCGCATGATTTCGTCTCGCATGCAACAAACGATCGCCGCCCGCGCCGTCGTCGCCGGGTTTGGCTACTGGAGCGGCCGCGACGTGCGGATTGAATTCCGTCCCGCTGCCGCTGGAGCCGGCGTCACGTTCGTGCGGAGCGACCTGGGCGCCTCGGCCCGCATTCCCGCTCGCGTTGATTTGCGAGTTGAAGTTCCGCGCCGTACGAATTTGCGTCAGGGCAAGATCGAAGTCGAGATGGTCGAGCATGTGCTCGCCGCGCTTTCGGGACTCGGCATCGACAACTGCGAAGTTTGGACCAACCATCCCGAAATGCCCGGCTGCGACGGCTCGTCGGCCGCGTTCGTCGACGCTCTGGTGCGGGCGGGCGTCGTTTCGCAAGGGATCGCAGCGAAGCGCGTCGCGATCACTGAAACAATTCGCGTTACCGAAGGCGAATCTTGGATTGAAGCTCGCCCCTCCGCGAAAAATCAATTCTCCATCGAATACCAACTCCACTACCCGGCGGCTCCCGTGATCGGACGGCAAGTAGCCCGCGTGGTGGTCACCCCCGAGCGGTTCCGTAGTGAGCTTGCTCCGTGTCGCACATTTTTGCTACAGACCGAGGCCGACCAACTTCGTCGCCAAGGATTGGGCGTTCGCGTGACGAATCGCGACCTCCTGGTCTTCGACGAACGCGGTCCGATTGACAATCGCCTTCGTTTTCCGAACGAATGCGCCCGACACAAAGCACTCGATGTTCTCGGCGACTTGGCCCTCGCGGGCTGCCGGTTCATCGGCGAATTTACCGCGTACCGCAGCGGTCATCGACTCCACGCGGAGCTGACGCGGCAGTTAGTCGACCGGTTCGTCACGACGGCGTGGCGAGCCAGCGCTTAACGGCCCTGAATCAGGCGGATGTAGAAAGAGACCAACATGGCTACCAGCATTGCAGCGAACGCTTGGGTCGATCCCCGGGCGGAAATCGACGAAGAAGTCGTCATCGGCCCCTTCTGCACGATCGGCGCGGGTGCGCGGATCGGTCGCGGAACCCGACTCCATAACAACGTGACCTTGATGGGGAACGTCACCCTCGGCGCCGACAACGTTCTGTTTCCGAACGTCGTTATCGGCGCTGAGCCGCAAGACTACAGCTACCAAGGGAGCGACACGGCCGTCGTCATCGGCGACGGCAACACGTTCCGCGAGGGCGTGACCGTCAATCGCGCCAGCGAGAAGGAAGACGGCGTCACCAGCATCGGCGACAACAACTTCCTGATGGGCAACTGCCACGTCGCCCATGACTGTAAACTCGGCAGCCACATCTTGATTGCTAATGGCTCGCTGCTGGCAGGTCATGTGCATATTCACGACTTTGCCTCGGTTTCCGGCGGCGTCACGATCCATCAGTTCGTGACGATCGGTAGCTACTCGTTCATTAGCGCTCTGAGTCGCGCTCTGCACGACGTGCCGCCGTTCATGCTGGTCGAAGGGATTCCGGCCCGGCCGCGGTGCATCAACATCGTCGCCTTGAAGCGGAACGACTTCACCGCCGAACGCGTCGAATTCATCGCCGCCGCCCACCGTTTGCTTTACCGGTCGAAGGTCGGCCTGAGCCACGCCCGCGAAATTCTGCGGACGAACAACCAAATCTCGCCCGACGTGGAGACGCTCCTGGCGTTCATCGAAGGGCAACAAGTCGGAAAGCATGGCCGCGGCCGCGAAGTTCGGAGGGCCGCATGAGTCGCTTGCGTCTCGCCGTCATCGGCGTCGGTCATTTGGGCAAGATTCATGCGAAGCTTGCCGCCGGTATTCCTGAAATTGAGCTCGTCGCCGTCGTCGACTCGCGGCCTGAAGCCCGCGAAGCGCTGGCGAAGGAAACGGGCGCTCGGCCGGTGGCTCATTTTCGTGAATTGATCGGCGAGATCGACGGCGCGATTGTGGCGACGCCGACAGTGACTCATTTCGACGTGGCGTCGGAGCTGATCCGCGCCGGCGTCCATGTGTTCGTCGAAAAGCCGATCACGCCGACCGTCCGCGAAGCCGACGAACTGGTGCAACTGGCCCGTCGTCGGCAGATTGTGCTGCAAGTCGGTCACGTCGAACGCTTCAACCCGGCGCTCGTGAGCGTCCAAGACCGGCTACAAGAACCAAAGTTCATCGAAGCGCGTCGCCAGAGCGGATATACGTTCCGCTCGACCGACGTCGGCGTGATCATGGATCTGATGATTCATGATATCGATGCGACGCTTTCGCTTGTGAAATCACCTGTCACTTCCGTCGACGCCGTAGGGATCTCGGTCCTCGGCGATCACGAAGACATGGTTAGTGCACGGCTCCACTTCGCGAGCGGCGCGGTGGCGAACCTCATTGCCTCGCGGGCGAGCTATGCTCCGGCGCGATCGATGCAGGTTTTGACGCCGACGTGCTTCGCATCGATCGACTTCGCGACGCGGAAGTCGACCATCGTCGAGCCGCGGCTCGACGTGCTGCAGCGCGACTTCCATGTGAACGAGCTGAGCGACGAAACTCGCACTCATTTGCGGGAGCGGCTGTTCGAGGAACTGCTCGTGAAGAGCGAGGTTCCTGCAGTGGAATCTAACGCCATCGAACAAGAACAACGCGATTTTGCCGAAGCAATTCGGACAGGCCGCGAGCCACGGGTCACCGGCGCTGACGGCCGCGATGCGGTCGCGGTGGCGGAGCTTGTGCTCGAATCGGTTCGTCAGCACCAATGGGATGGCGCCAACAGCCGTCGCGTGGGTCACCTCGCGTCGCCGATGTTGCCGCTGCCGATGGTCGCGGCGGTCGACGAGTGGGCGACGGATGATACGGTGATTCTGCGGCGCAAGGCTGGCTAACTGGCCGTTGTTAGCGCCTTGTCAAACGCGGTACACGCGGGGGCGAGACGCCCCGGCTCGCTGGGCTTAGTATTTCACTCTGCCCACTTCTTACGCCAAGTCGCGGTCTTCGAAGAAGATCAGTGCCAGCAGGAGCGCTGCGGCGCTGTAGAGTGCACTGTAAAGCAGTGCCCAGCCAAGGTACGACAGCGGTACGCTGGTGGCGCCGGCGATGGCTCCCTCGATCTCGAAGTGGTCGAGCACCGGTAAGATCACTGAGAGCAACTTGCCGACGAATCGCACGAACACGATCTGGCCAGCCGCCGATTTGACGATTAGCGCGGCCAAGTGGCCCAGCACGAAAATCGAGCCGCAGATCACGAGGTTCGGCAGCATCGGCAGCCGCGTCGACACAGCGACGCTGATCGCCGCCATGATCACCGACTCGAGGAAGGCCAGGACGAGACCGGGGACGATTCGCACCACTTCGAGGTAGCACTCGGTCCATTCGGGCGTCGTTTTCGACGATTCGCGGGCGTCGTACACCACCTTGAACGACACCGTCAGCAAGAAGACGATGCCGAGGATGACGAACATCAGCACGATCGGCCAGATGATGCCGAGGAACTTGCCGATGATGAACTGACGACGGCCAACCGGTTTCGAAAGCACGGTTAGAGCCGTGCGGCCTTCGATTTCGTCAGCGACGGAGGTGCTCGCGGTCCACAGGGCCATGATGATCGCCAACACCTTGATGAACGTCATGCCGGAGGTCTTGAGCATCTTCACGTCTTCGCCGAAAGTGTTGTACGGTATGAAGACGGAGGCGACGAGCATCACGACGCCCACCAGGATGAGCATCGTGAACAACGGTTGGGCGACTGTTTCTTTCGCGGTGGCGGCGGCGATGACCGCCGTCCGCGGGGCTAGGAAACGCACGACTAGATAAAGCAGGTAGATGCCCACCGTGCTGGCCGCAGCGATCGGGATTGCGCGAACCTGCGGCGTCTCGACGTCGGTGTACATTTCAATCGAGACCTTCGCGGGCGAATCGCTCTCATTGGTGAGGTAGAGCGTCGTCACTTCGCCTTCGAACGCACGCGGCTTCGAGACGCCAGGCGCCCAGACGTAGGGCTCGCCGCCTTGGACCAATAGCAGCGGTTCTTGGAAGCCCTTCTTCGCCGCGATGTTCACGGCGACGTCTTGATCGCTGGTGAATGTGAAGCTCTGCAATTCGCTCGCGCGGAACGCGGCGGGGACTTCGACGTCGCTCTTTCGCGGGCCGACTTCGACCGTTTCGATGATCGGCTGGACGTCGGGAAGGCGTTTGAGCGACTCGATTATCTGGCTGTAGGGCATCGACGGACTCGCCAGCAGAGCGAGCGCAGCCATCGACATGACGACGTACGAGATCGGTCGCAGGATGCCTTCGCTCACGGCGTCGGCGATCGAGTGCGCGGCACGGCGGTTGACCAGCCACACGACGCCCCACATCAACAGCAGGATGAGCGCGCCAATCGTCACGCCGACTGCCAAGATCCAGATGGGTGTGAGCCAAATCGTCAGCTTCGACATATCGTTACCGAATTCCGGTGGAGATCAGTTGTGTTGAATCGCGGGGCGTCAAAGGCGGCGTTCGAGCGCTAGTGCCGAATGCCAAAATTAGTGAACTCGCCAATAGCTGGCCGCACGTCGACGGCCACGTTGCGAATTCGACCTTCCATCCGTTCCGTTACTGCCGCGAGGAAGCGATCGAGTTCGCCAGGCAATCCCTCGGCGATCAACTCGACGCGTCCGTCGGGCAAGTTCTTGACGAACCCGCTTACTTCAAACCCTTCGGCCAGTCTTCTCGTCGTCTCACGAAAACCGACGCCTTGGACATGGCCCGTGTAAATCGCCTGCCGTCGTTGCTGCGACGTGGGGCGGTGGGCAGACATGAGCCATGACGCCGTGTGTGATGAAGAGTCGGCGACCTTGCGAGTTGGAAGCGGCTGAAAGTGGCGAAACACCCCTTTCAACCGGAGTTTTGAGTATATCGGCGTGCTGGCAGCCGTTCCAGTCTTGACCCCCTGGCGGCGACTCAATACGCTCCGCCACCTATGCCGCACGACCGGATCATCCGCTGTATTACGATCTTTCTGGGGGCGTTGTTCGCCTCGGCCGGCGCCGGGCTGTTCGCGCAGCAGCCGGCTCAGCAGCAGACGCTCAGCGTTCTGGTCCTCAAGAACGGCAACGTGCTCACCGGTTCGGTAGTGCGGCAAGGCGAACATTTCCGGATTGAAAACGAGGGCTCGGTCCTGCAGGTTCCGGGGACGCAGGTTGAGATGGCGTGCGCCTCGCTCGTCGACGCCTACGAACAACGCCGGCAGCGTCGCGTCGGCAACGCGACCGACGCGCATCTGGAGCTCGCCCGCTGGTGCCTGCGGCATGGGCTGCTGGCGGAAGCGGCCCGCGAGATTCTCGATGCGCGGACCGACGATCCGGGGCACCCGGCGCTGCGAACTCTCGACTTACAGTTACAGCAAGGCTTAGCTGATGAAGCGAGCCGAATCGAACGGAGCAAGAACGCCGTCGTTCAAGCGGCCCACGCGGAGCAAGCTGCGGAGCCAGTTGAAACGAAGGAATTGCACATTGCCACGACGCCGGCGCTGCAGGAACAGTTCGTTCGCAGTATCCAGCCGATGCTGATTCACAGTTGCACTACCACCGGCTGCCACCACCCGAACTCGCGGCAGGAGATGCAGCTCGATCGCTGGGCGCTTGAGGGGAGCGGTATCCCGAAGCTAATCAGCAAAAACCTCGATCAGGTCCTTGCGCAAGTCGACGTGGAAGATCCCGCCAGCAGCCCGCTCATGCGGCGCGCTCGGCAAGCCCATGGCATGCGGAACGAACGCCTTTCGCAACCGCTCGCGCCGTATCAGACGGCGATCTTAATGGAGTGGCTGAACGAAGCGGCGGGAGTGAAGCCCGCCGCTGAGCAGGGCGGAGCGGAGATGAACAACCCCGCCGTAGCGCCGGCTGGCGCAGACTACGCTGCTGAGGGCGACGAAGAGCTGACTGACGCCATGCTCGATGAGCGTGCCCAGGAACTATTGGCCGGACGGAAGACGCGCACCGTGTTCACGCCGCGCGATGCGTTCGATCCTGAAATCTTCAACCGTCGCGCAGCTCGAGCCAAGGCAAAAACCGAGGCAGCTCCCGATACGAAAGCAGGCGAAGAGACGACGCACCGACAAGAGTACGTGCCCGATTCGGTTGAGCTCGACGCTATGGGGCCGGTGTCGGAAGAGGAGTTGGAGAGCCCTCCAGCGGAGGAGCCCAGTACTTATTGAGGTCGGCGGCGACAGCAGGCGATTTTTGCTTCGGCGGGTCGACCGTGTTGTAGACTTGGCCGTTGAATGCCGACCCCGCCCGCTGCAGGCTTCCTGAGCGCGGACCGCCGGGCACCGGCGACGAATAGTCGCCCACATCGCTGCACATCCGGCAACCGCTGGCTGCAAGCAGCACGGCGGCAGCCATGAATTTTCCACCCATGGCGGCGTCTCGCTAGCTCCCCTAAACGCCGCGCAGCGCGCGGCCCCCCGTTGGCATAGATCGGACGGAGCCGCGCGGTCCGATTAGGGAAACGGCGCCGAATGCAACGATCGCACCGCGCGCCCTGCGTGCTAGCAACTGCCGCCGGGCGTTTGAAGTCGCAGCGCGTGGTAGATTCGCGCGTCGGCGAGCGAGTGGGCCTCGAACCGCGCTCCGGGGAAGTGATGCGTTCGGCTCTGCCCATGCGGCACGGCAACGGCGTAGGAGCCCGACGCGACCGCGGCCTGCGTGCCGATCTGGCTGTCTTCCAGAATCATCATCTCCGCCGGCGCGACGCCATGCCGTTCGGCGGCGAGCAGGTACACGTCTGGCGCCGGCTTGCCGTGGATGATGTCTTCGCTCGTGAGAATAAAGTCGAACCGCGGCGCCAGATTGAACAACCCCAGCACTTTATCGACGAACAGTTTGCCGCTGCTGGTGGCAATGCCCTTCGGAATGCCTGCCGCTTCGAGCGAGGCGAGCAGCTCCAGCAGCCCCGGCATCGGCGCCAATCGCTTCGGCAGCAGACCGCCAAAAATCTCCGCCGACTCGGCCGCGAGTTGTTCGGGCGTGTCGTCGAGATCGTGCCAATCGATCATCACCGCGAGCGCGACGTTCGACTTGCGGCCCATCATCTCGTTGAGCAACTCGCCAGTGATTTGCTTGCCGCGTCGTGAAAGCAACGTGCCGCCGACCTCTTGATAGAGCTCTTCGGTGTTGAACATCAACCCATCGAGATCGAAGGTGACGGCACGCAGCGGTGGATTGGGGAGTTCGAGTTCGCTCATCGTTGCTTGTCTTAAAGTCTCACGCGAAGGCGCAAAGGAGAATGTCGCGAAACAATTTACGCCTTCGCGCCTTTGCATGAGATCTTATGTATTCCCATCTAGTCTTAATAATCGCCCACGCAGTTCTCCGAGCATAACGGCCGTGGCGCCCCATGCCGAGTGCCCTTCAACCCGCAGTTGGGGCGCGGCAAACCGCAGCGGGCCGCGCGTTACCTGCAGCGGCAGCTCTATGGGCGGGGCGAGCAGTTCTCGCAACGAAAGCCGCAATACTCGCTCGACCTCGCGCGGGTTCGGCTGCCAAGCCGGAACGTCAAGCGTCGCCGCCACGCAGGGCACGACCCAGGCATTGCTGGCGTAAACGAACTGCGGCATCAAGATACCGAGCCACTCCAGCGGCGGCCGCACGCCGAGTTCCTCATGTAATTCTCGTTCCGCCGCGACGAAGGGTGATTCGCCTGCTTCCATGAGGCCGCCCGGAAAGCTGATCTGCCCGCCGTGCCGCGATAGCTCGGCCGAGCGAACGGTGAGCGGCAACGACCACTCCGCTCCATCCCACGACAATACCACGGCCACCGCAGCGCCACGGGCGTCGCTGCGCGCGGGGCCCGCATGTCGACCGTAGCTTAGTTCGGGGGCGAACACACGGCTCCATTGCGGTTTCGCCGGGAGCATCAACTCGTGCGCAAGTAGCGTCGGTAGTTCGAGTTGTTCCCACAGCGGTCGACTCATGGCGCCGCCGTCTTCGGTTCGACGCCCGTTTCATACACGGTGTAGCCGCTCACGTTTGCGCTCGGATCGACGGGCGTCGCGAACACGATCGGCAGATCGAGCGGCGGATAACTCCGCGCGATCACGTGCGTGGCGTCATACTTCTCGGCCAGCTCGCGGACGCGCGGCGTGCCGAGCAGCTCCGGCGAGTCGAGCATGATCTTGCGGTCGCGCTCGTCGACGCTGTCGAGGTTCGGGTAAAGCTCGCGCATCCGGGCTCGCCATTCAACGACGCCGGCGGCATCTTGCGGCACGTCTTTGTTGCTGCCGACGTCGGCTCGCGAGGCATACCACTTGAACGAGTGCCCCCACCGTGGGATGAGGAACTTCGCATCGGCCGGGGTGTGTTCGTCGATCCATTGGCAAGCTGCTTGCCACGCCGCGGCGTTTTCGACCTGCAGCACGGCGGGGGGGAGATTCGATTGCCAACGCGCGTAGGTGATGCTTCCCAAAAACCAGACGGCAAACAACAGCGGCGCCGGCGCAACAATTTGCGAGAATCGCTTCCCGTTCCGCAGCATCGCGGCCACCCAGGCCGAGCCAAGAATCGCGATCGCGAGCGGCAACGCCACGTCAATTTGCCTGAACCAGTAATAGCGGAGTAACCGAGCAGCGGCCAAGCGATCGTGATCGAGTGACAGTTCAATCACGAGTCCGGCAACGGCGAAGGCGAGAGCGAGCATGGTAAACCGAATCAACCGGCGCGCCGCAGCCGGCGAATCGATGCCGCTGATCGCTTGGAACGCCGCGTCGCTCGCATGGCGTCGCCACCAAACCCAAAGCGAGACGAAGGCAACGACCATCCCGCCGAGCCAAGTAAGCCGCCACTGCACTTCCGCCGCGGGGAGCGACAGCGGAGCGAGATGGTGCGGCAATCGGTCGTAGACATAGATCTGCGCGGCCTCGGCGTTGAGGGCTGGATCAGTCCCTCGTTCAAGCGCGAGCGAGGGGAGCAGGCCGATGAGCGAAAGCAGGCCGCCGACGACGAGGCCAGGAAGAAGTTTGAGCAGCGGCGTTCGTTCTGCCCGCGGCTCGATAATCCATGTTGCCAGCGCGGTCAGCACGGCCCACGCGCCGACGAGCACGTGAAACACCGACGCTGCTCCGAACCAAATCCAAGGCCGGCGCCAGTCGCCGCGGACGAGCGCCGCCATGCCGAACAGGAACAGCCCGTACGCGTAGCACTTGGCCTCCACTCCGCCGACGACCCACTCGCCGGCGAAGTTGCGATTACCGTCGCGCAACAGCGCCACCCACAGGGCGGCGCCAAGCACTGAGGCCCACGGCACATTGACGATGCTCGTCGAAAGCCGCTGCCATCCGGCCGCGAGCAACGCCCACGCCGCGATCCGGCCAATCCAAGCGACTGCCGTGAGCGGTAGAAATTTCGTCAGCCAGCCGAGCGTCCAGTAGAAGGCCAGATGCGGATCAGCCGAGTCGAGGAACAGGTCGCCGGGGCAATAGCTCGCGTCCCAGTAATGCTTGGCCTTCGTGAGGTAGTGCGTCTCGTTAACGTGCGGGACCGCGGCGCCGCCGTCGATGAAGAAGATCAGCAGGACGAGGGTGAATTCGAACCATTGCCGGCGCGAATTCACTGGCGCGTTATGTTCGGACGCGGTCATGTCTTAGCAGCGGCGGTCCGATCGTTCTCACGATGTAGATTTAGCGAGCAGGCGAGTGGACGTTCAAATAGTAAATAGGCGTCGTCGTTCGCGACTGGTCACGAGAATATCCAAATTGCGCAGTCGAGGCTAGCCCGTTGCGTAAAACTTTCGAGCAAACGGCAACTTCCATCGCGTTTCTCTTCGTCTTTAATCAGAGTTATGGAATACTCCGCGTGGCAGTCGGCGGGACCTTAGTTGACGACGGTAAAGTTTTGATGAAGCCAAGAATTGTTGGTATGAATTCGCGTCTACTCTGCAGTCTTAAAATTGCCGCTTACGCAGTACTGTTTTTAGCCTGCGGCAATGGCTGCGGCAGCAAGCAGAATGCGATTGACGAACCAGCGCAGGCGCACATGAAAGTGCTGGGCTTGCTTTATGGAATGCATCAATCGGAATACGGCGCTCCACCGGCCAGCCAAGAGAAGTTCATTGCATACTTGCAAAAGTCGCCGGAAAACTGGAGCAAGATCGCTCCAAGTGCAGACCAGTTTCTGGCGTCGGTGCGCGACGGCTCGCCGCTCGTCGTGATCTATGGCAAGCCGCCTAAATCAGCAACCGTCAGTGAACCATGGATCGCCTACGAATCTAATGCAGTAGATGGCGAGCATCTGTTGACGAACGCCTTCGGGCACGTCGAATCGGTAAGCGAAGAGGAATTCAACCAGCTCATTCCAAAGTCATAGTTAGTAGGGTTCAATTATGTGCGAACGGAAACCTGAATTGCGCAAAGCTTTTACACTGGTTGAGCTTCTTGTCGTCATCGCAATTATCGGCGTCTTGGTTGCGTTGCTGCTGCCGGCAGTTCAAGCGGCGCGAGAAGCGGCTCGTCGCGCCGAGTGCACGAACAAATTGAAGCAAATCGGCTTAAGCGTTCAAAACTTCGTGTCAGCGAAGAACTATTTGCCGACTGGCGGCGGCGGATGGAATCCGAAAATCGAAGATTATTCTGCCAGTGGTCGACCCATGGGGTCGGAAAAGCAGGGGCTCGGTTGGGGTTTCCAGATTCTTCCCTACTTAGAGCAGGGGTCTGTGCAAAATATTACCACTACGGCGGATTTGAAGGCCACCGTCATGCCTGGCTACGTTTGCCCTTCTCGTGGCCGTGCTCCGAAAGCTCAAGACGTACTTGTTAGCCCACTGTTGGTGTTTGCGCTGGCAGACTACGTCGGCGCAACGCCCTGCGGCTATTCGGATCACACTCAGACCACTCGATATTATCCCTTGGGAACAGGTGCGAGTCCGCCGGCCGACAGCGACGATTTCCGCAAAATCCGCTTCTTCGGCGGCACCGACAGCCCGAAGTTTATTCGAGTCGTTCCCGACAATCGAATTTTTCTCGGCGCGATTTCCCGGACCCCTATCCGTCGCAACGAACAAACCGGGGTGTTCGAGGTTCCTAGCAATTCATTCGGCTTAGTGGAGATGAAGCATATTGAAGACGGCACGAGCAATACTATGTTGATCGGAGAGAAGTTCATTCGCCCCGACCTTTATGAGGCAAGTAGTTCGTCGGACGACCGCGGATGGACGGATGGTTGGGATCCCGACACGATGCGCTCGACCTGCTTCCCGCCCAAGCAAGATTCGCTTTCGGGTAACGAGAACAACAATCTTTGGGGAGCCAACGTCAACGTCGTGAACTTCGGTTCAGCGCACGCTGCCGGGTTCAACAGCGTGTTTGTCGATGGCTCGGTGCATCTGATCAATTATTCCGTTGAT
Source organism: Lacipirellula sp. (assembly GCF_965279485.1). Lineage (NCBI taxonomy): Bacteria > Pseudomonadati > Planctomycetota > Planctomycetia > Pirellulales > Lacipirellulaceae > Lacipirellula > Lacipirellula sp. The sequence goes on along the minus strand of NZ_CBDIIC010000001.1, from coordinate 1,450,261 downwards.
CCAATCGTCTTCGACAATCTTGGCGATCGCCGCGACGGCGAAGCAATCGATACCAGTGCTCTCTAGCCCTTTCGCAAGGTAGCCAGACCGGCGTCGGTCTGGCTATACTTGCCGGCAGTATGCTGCGACGATAAAGACTCGAGCTGGCGTCCCTACAACGCGTCCACCCAGGAGTCTTGCGATGAATTGCGGCAACCTGTTATTTCGTGCGCTGTCGAGTCTGGTTGCTCTCGCGCCCAGCTTCGCTGCGGCTGCCGACCGCCCCAACATCGTCATCATCGTCGGCGATGACATGGGGTACGCCGACGTTGGCTTCAATGGCTCGAAAGAGATTCCGACGCCGCATCTCGACGCGCTGGCCGCCGCGGGGACGAAGTTCACCAACGGCTACGTATCGGGACCCTACTGCTCGCCGACGCGGGCTGGGCTGCTCACCGGACGCTACCAAACGCGGTTCGGGCATGAGTTCAACCCTAGCGCCGCCAAGAGCGCGGGCTTGCCGCTGAGCGAACGAACGATCGCCGATCGCCTTCGCGGCGCGGGCTACCGCACGGGGCTCGTCGGGAAGTGGCACCTCGGTTCGTCGCCCGATCGCCACCCAAACAGCCGCGGGTTTGACGAATTCTTCGGCTTCATCGCCGGCGCCCACCCTTACTTGCCAGGGCAAGGGCCGCCGATCTTCCGCAATCGCGAAGCGGTAAAGGAGACTGAGTACCTCACCGACGCCTTGGGTCGCGAGGCGGTGGCGTTCATCGACCGGCATCAGAAGGAGCCGTTCTTCCTCTACCTCGCCTTCAACGCCGTCCACACGCCGATGGAAGCGCAAGAGGAGCGGATGGCAAAGTTCGCGCACATCAAAGATACGAAACGGCGCCAATACGCTGCGATGATGGCGGCGATGGACGATGCGATTGGCGGCGTGCTGGCTGAACTCGATAAGACGGGCCTGAGCGACAATACGCTCGTCTTCTTCTTCAGCGATAACGGCGGCCCGACGATGGCGACGACCGCGACCAACGGTTCGATCAACGCACCGCTTCGCGGCTCGAAGCGGACGACGCTCGAAGGAGGCGTGCGGGTGCCGTTCCTGGCAAAGTGGCCTGGCAAGATTCCCGCCGGTAAATCGTACGATCTGCCGATCATTCAACTCGACGCTACGCGGACGGCGCTCGTCGCGGGGGGCGCCGATCAGGCGGATGACAAGACGCTCGAAGGCGTCGACTTGCTGCCGCACCTCACCGGCAAAAACGCCGAGGCCCCGCACGAGGCCCTCTTCTGGCGGTTCGGCGAACAGATGGCGGTGCGGAAGGGCGACTGGAAGCTGGTGAAGTACGATCCGGTGGTCGACGGCGGCAAGAAAGGGGCGACCGATCTACGGCTCTACAACCTTGCCAGTGATTTGAGCGAAGAGAAGAACCTCATCGCCGAGGAGCCGGAGAAGGCGAAGGAGCTGCACGCCGCTTGGGACGAGTGGAACAAGTCGAACGTTCCGCCACTGTGGGGGCAGAACGAAGGGAAGGCGGAGGCGAAGAACAAGAAGGGTAAGGCGAAGCGCCGCGCCACTGCCGCAGCCGCGGAGTAGCGTCCCTAGCCCCGGGACCCGAAGTCTACTCAAATGTCGGCGCCGCCATGATGAATGTTGTGGCTCCCTCCCCCTTGAGGGGAGGGCTGGGGAGGGGGTGGAACCCTGGTACCCGCTGTCGCCACCCCTCCCTAACCCTCCCCCTCAAGGGGAGGGGACCGCAGGGTTTCATTTCCTACGTGCTTCAGCCGGACAGCTGTCGAATGAGCTTGTAAGCCCGGGTTGCGTAGTGTCTACCGGCGGTTCAACGACTTTTTCCTGTTAACCAAAATAAAACAGGCCCCGGCGGAGTTCGCCGGGGCCTGTTCGTTTTAGTAATCTCTTGTTCGAGAACTCGCGAGGATTAATCCTCGAGGTCTTCGAAGTTCGAAATCGTGTGGGTCATCCAGGCGTCGTCTTCCTTGACCGTTTCGCTCCAGACGCCGCGGAAGCACTTCAGCACTTCCAGGCCGGTGTGAACCTGGCTGATGATTTCGCCAGATTGCGAGCCCTCTTCCGGCTCGCTGCCGGCGGCTTCTTCGCCTTCGACGCTCGAGCGGATGCCGTAGTCGACCCATGGCGTGATCGCGTCGATCAGCGCCGGGAAGTCGAAGCCGACCACCACAGCCCGCGGTTCGTCAGCCGAACCGACCGGGAAGCTCTTCCACGGCGTCTCGGTGAGGATCCGCTCGGCCAACTCGGGCGAGCTGCTGATTGTCGCCACATGCTCGCCAACGCCGATTGCCAAGGCGATCTGGTCGTCGAGTTTGGCTTCGCTCGGAGCGGCCCAAGTGAAGATCGAACCGTCCGAAGCTTCCGTTTCTTCAGGCTCGGGCAATTCGAAGTCTTCCGGCACTTCGCTCTCGTCGAATTCCTTGAAGGCTTCGACCGCTTCTTGGGCGATTGACCAGTAAGCCTTGCCCGCTTCTTTCAGCTCGTCTGCGTCGCTGACGCCGAAGACCAGCGCGACCTCAGCCATGGGAAGTTCGACGAACGATTCAGGCATTTCGCCTTGCCACTTCTTGCTGGTGATATCGGCGTCGAGGACGAAACCGCCCTGGCCGTCTTCGAGCGCCGGAATCAGGTGCTCGCGGGTCGCTTCGTCGATCTTCACGAGGAGCGGCTTTACGACTTCGAGGACCTTTTCGGCTTGGGCGCGGTCTTCCTCATCCATTTCGGCAAGGCCGTAGCCTTCGAAGTATTCGATGCCTTTGCCGACCCACTTGGCGAGCAAGGCGTATGCCTCGGGGTCGTTCACGCCGCGGCCGACGAACGCGAACACCGGGTTGCCGCCAACGTGGTTGGTCAGTTCCAGCGGCAGCGAGCCGTCGAGGCGGGTGTTCTCGGCCCAGTTGTACGTGAAGGTTTCGAAGCCTTCTTCGGTCTTCAGCGTGCAGCCGGCGACGTCGCCGGGCTTCGGCAGGTAAGGCTTCAGGTCGTCGGCCAGCTCGACGATGTCTTCGCTAAGCTCGCCCTTAAGTTCGTCGTCAATGTCGTCAGACGCTTCGAGCAGCGTGCCGAGTTCTTCCGCGGCGTCGTCGAGATCGGCGGCCGACAGCATTTGGGCCTTCATGACGCCCTCGCTGATGTACTGCACGCCAACCAGGTCGCCTTCCTCTTCCTCGAGGTGAGGCAGCAGCGGCTCGAACGAGTCGGTTTCAACCAGCAAGTCGTTGTCTTCGTCGCCGAGCGTGGCGAGCTGTTCGGTCGATTCGCCGATCGAGAGAACGACGTAGCCGTTCCACACGCCGAGAGCGACGGCAACCTTCTTGTCGGAAATGATTTCCTTCAGGCTGTCGTAGGTCTCTTCGTCGATCTGCAAACCCGCCGGCTTTTCCTCCGGCCACGGGATGCTCGATCCGTCGAGGTTTAGCACGAGATATTCGACGTCGTTGATCGTTTCGCGCTTGAACTCGACTTCAGCTTCCGAGTTCTTCAGCGCCATCTTCACAACGACTTCCAAACGCTTGAGCTGCGTTTCGCCCGCGGCATTGTCTTTGACCTTGAAGGCCATGAGCATGTCGGGGATCGCGAGCAGCTCGGGATCTTCGGCAATCGCGTCGGCGACGGCCCTCACGCGGGCTTCGTTGGGGTCGATGTGCCCGCCGCCAGCGTTGATCGCTTCGATCATCGGCGCCAGGCGACTGCCTTGGACGATGCTCAGCAGTTCCATGAACTTCGGGAAGTCTTCGCCGGCGATGAAGACGACCTCTTCCGAGAACATCTCGCCGAGCAGCTTCGCGAGTTGCTGGTTCTCCGGCAGCTCCATCAGCTGCCAGAACATGGCAGCCGGGCCGTCCGGATTGTTGATTTGCATTTGGGCCATCTGCCAGCCCATCGCGACGGACGGAATCTCGATCAACTTCTTCCAGGCATTGCTCTCGGCAATGACGTCGATCTGCTCCTTGATCCGCAAGCTGCTGGTGTAGACGCTTGCGCTCGCCGGCGCCCAGTCGAGCGAGTTGCCGTAGTCTTCGTCGTCGGCGGCGAAGGTCGGCGCCGCGAGCATGAGTCCCGCGGCCAGCGCCGCGCTGCGCCCGAAGGCCGGCAGCAGTCGGCTGCAGAAGTGAACGGGGAAAGTTTTCATCGGTCCATCCTGAAGGTGAGTTACGACAATCAAGCCGTGAGTTTGGCTTCGCCCTAAGCGCAAGCCGGCACTGTAGTGCTGCCTCTGCGCGATTGCAACCTACATTTGCAGGCGCGCAGAAATAGCTCGGCAAGGGTAGCTTATTCGCCGTGCCACGGAAAAAATTGCCGGAATCCCTGAAAAACGGGCCGTTTTAGCCCAAGTTGGGGAACTCGCTCCGCAGCGAGCGATAGAGCCCCTGGAAGACCGGGAAGGCGTGGTCGTACGCCTTCCGGGCGCGGGCGTCGGGCTTGCTGCTCTCGGCCGTTTCGACGGCCGCGGCGCACGCCTGGCTGATGTCCTTGTAGTGCCCCGCCCCCACCGCGGCGAGCAGCGCGACGCCGTACGCCGGGCCTTCGTCGGCGGCCATCGCGCTGACGGCCTTGCCAAAGACGTCGGCCTGCATTTGCCGCCAGAAGGGGTTCTTTGCTCCGCCGCCGCCGGCGCGGACTTGCTTCACCGGGACGCCGAGGCCTTCGATGATCTCGAAGCTGTCGCGCAGGGCGTAAGTGACGCCTTCCAGAATCGACCGCACGATGTGGCCGCGGCCGTGGGCCAGGGTGAGGCCGATCAGCGCGCCTCGAGCATGCGGATCGAGGTGGGGCGTCCGCTCGCCGGCAAGGTAGGGGAGGAACTGCAGCCCCTCAGCGCCGGTGGGCGTGGCGGCCGCTTCCTTCACCAACTCTTCGAAGCTGACGGTCGGCTTGCGGGCGCCCTTCTTATCGATCGTGGAGCAGAGGGCGTCTTGGAACCACTGCAGCGACCCGCCAGCGGAGAGGATCACGCCCATCATATGCCACTTGCCGCGGACGGCGTGGCAGAAGGTGTGGAGTCGACCTTCGGGATCGAACTGCGGCTCGTCGCTGTGGACGAACACGACGCCCGAGGTGCCGATCGACGTGGCGAGGAGGCCCGCCTTCACGATGCCGTTGCCTACGGCCCCCGCCGCGCAGTCCCCGGCGCCGCCGACGACCTTGCACGCCGTCGTCAGGCCGAGCAGCTTGGCCGCTTCGGCGGTGAGCGTGCCGGTGACTTCTTCCGATTCGTAGCACTTCGGCAGCAGGCTGTTGTCGAGTTCCAGCTTATCGAGCAGCGGCTGAGACCAGCGGCGATGGACCACGTCGAGCAGCAGCGTGCCACTGGCGTCGCTCACTTCGGTGGCGAACTCGCCCGTGAGCCGACGGCGGATCTCGTCCTTCGGCAGCAGCACCTTCACCGTCTTCGCAAAGTTCTTCGGCTCGTTGTTGCGGAGCCAAAGGATCTTTGGCGCCGTGAAGCCGGTGAGCGCAGGGTTCGCCACCATTTGGATCAGCTTCGCGCGGCCGCCGGCGCGGGACTCGATCTCTTCGCATTCCTTAGCGGTGCGCTGGTCGTTCCAGAGCAGGGCAGGGCGGATCACTTTGCCCGCTTTGTCGAGGAAGACCGAGCCATGCATTTGGCCGGAGAGGCCGATCGCGGCTACGTCGCTCGGCTTGAGCTTGGCTTGCTTGACGACGGCGCGGACGACCTTGATCGTCGCGGTCCACCAATCTTCGGGATCTTGCTCGCTCCACAGCGGCTTCGGGTGAGCGCAGCCATAGTTGGAACTTGCCGAGGCGAGGATCTCGCCCTCGGGGGAGATCGCAAGAGCCTTCGTCCCCGAGGTGCCGACGTCGATGCCGAGGCAGACAGACATAAAGATCTCCGAGCTTTATCCAAGGCGCCGCAGAGTCGCGGCTCGTGATCAGTGTTCAACCAACGAAGAGGGGCGCAGCGGCCCGTTGGTGGACGAGTATAACTACCGTGCGAGTCGAGCGGCAGGCGGAACAGCGGCCGACGCAAAGTGACGGGCGGCGTGTGCAAAAAGGAAGGTCGCCGCAGCGAGCGGGGAAGGAGACGCGCTACTTCGCTTCAGGTTCCAGCGGCGAGAGAACTTCGCCGGTCTCGACGACCTGATACTTCCCGTCATCGAGGATCGCGACCTCCGAGCCGTTGAGCGTTGAGACGGTCGGCGGATCGGCGGTGACTTGCTCCAGGCCATTGGCGTCGACCTCGACGCGCAGCCGCTCGATGAACCGCAGTTTGATCTGTTCGCCACGCTCGGTAAGAGCGAGTCGAATACTCATCCGCTCGGTGAACATGCTCGACCCGTATCGCCGCCAGGGAAAACGGTAGTCTAGGTTGCCGGCGGGCGGATGTTAAGGTCTGGGCGGGAAAAATGCCGGCCGGAGCCGCGTCGCTCAAGGGTCGTACGGAGCGACGCGGCGCCCGACAGGCGGCGCCTGCGGCGAGGCTCGCAGATGAAGGTGCGAGAAACAATCCACGAGCCTGCTGCTGGCGTATTGGCCAGCACGAAGTCGTGCGGGCGTTTATGTCAGAGTAATTGCGAGGCATTGCTCGTCAAATTGGATGTTTAAAAATTAATTAAAGCGTTGTCGCCACTCCGTTTTGTGCGTGAAAACGTCCAGCAGCGAATTTTTTGGCGACCGGATCTCCGCACATTCCGCACAGCCGGAACCGCTACAGGGCGACGCAGGCCGTGGTCGCATTCCCTGGCGGGGCGAGGCGGCGGGGGGGTAGAATGAGCGACCCTCGCCCCTCCACCTGCATTCTCGATCGATCTCGCATGGCTGCATTTGTCGCTACCTCGCCGGCTGGCCCTTCGTCGCGCCGTTGGCTTTGCTCGTTGTTCGCGCTGGCGGCTATGGCACTCGCCGGATGCGGCGGAGGGGGAAGCGACCCGGCGGCCACGTCCGATCCGCAGGCCGAGCCGCTCACGCCGGCGCCGCTGGTGACCCTCACCGTGCAAGTGGCGGGCGACGTGAAGCTAGCTGAAGGCTTGCGGCTGCTGCGCGGCGAGTGGAAGGCTCGCACCGGCGGAGAGCTGAAAGTCGACAGCGTATCGCTGGAGGAGTTTCTCACGGCGGAACGGCTGGTCGGCGACGTGGTCATCTTCCCCTCGCGGCAGTTGGGCGCCTTAGTCGAGCGCGGCGACTTGCGGCCGCTGCGGGCGACAACGCTCGCTGACCCGGCGTTTGGATTGAACGATATTTTTCCGGCCATTCGCGAAGCAGAAATGAAGTTTGGCGGGCAGGTGTATGCGTTGCCGCTTGGTTCGCCGCCGTTGATGATTTTTTCGGAGTTCGGGGCCGCGTTGCCGAAGCCGGCTGAGTATCCGGTCGCGACGGCGCCGACTGACGGGCTGTCGGCAGCTCACTCGCTCATCTTGCGGGGGCTGGGCTACACTGAGTCGTACCGCCGCAGCGAAGCGCTCTTCGATCCTTCGAGCATGACGCCGCGGATCGCGGAGCCGCCGTTCGTGAAGGCGCTCGTCGAACTGACCGCTGCCAATGCCTCTCGCGGCGAGCAACCGCCGATCGGGGTTGCCGAAGCAATGCGCTTGGTAGGAAATGATGGGGCGAAGTCGACGCTAGGCTGGCCTAGCGCAATCGACGAGGATTTCGCCGCCGCCGATGGCGCGGCGCCACGCGACGTTGCCTTCGCGGCGGTCCCGCCGACGGCGGAGACTTACTCGCAGACGCGCGCCGGTTGGGAGCGCGAAACGAATCCGTCGGCCGTCGTGTTGCTTGGTGTTGAAGGGCGACTCGTCGGCGTGACCGCCGCCACGCGGAATGCCGTGGCGGGGTTTCAATTGGCCCAGTGGCTGACGACGGGCGACGTGGCGACGGGGCTCAGCTCGCGAAGCACGGGGACGCTGTGGTATCGGGCGTCGCAAGCGGGCGCCAGCGGCCGGTGGATGAAGAAACTGACCGTCGCGAAGGAGGCGGAGCCGGTGACGAAGCTCGTCGCGGCGGCCCTGGCCACCGAGGCGCCGACGCTGGTGCCGCGGATTCCGGCGATCGACGAGTACCTCAACTACCTCGCCGAAACGGTGCGGAAGGCGCCGGCCGACGAGGCGACAGCCACGGTCGCTCTCGAAGGGGTGGCGGCTAAGTGGGAGGAGATTACCGAACGCCTCGGCCGCGAGAAGCAGGCGGCGGCTTACCGGCGGCATTTGGGTGAGACGGATTGAGCCGGCTCACGCTCGAAATCACCAGCCTTGCTCGCGTCGCTTGATGTCGTGTCGCGTCTGGTCAGTTGCAAATCGCGATTTTAGGCGACACTAAGGTTTCGCTCTAAGTTGTTTTGACTCTTGCTATTGCGCTGTTCGCGTCGCGTGTCGTGTCGCTTTTAAGGCGACATTAAGCAGGATGTCGCGTCTGCTAATCAGACGACGAATGAGACGCGGATTTGGCGGATTGCCGCGGATCAATTTAGCTCGGTCCCGCATCGGCTGCAGCACCCCTTAGCGATTTGGGGGCTAGCGGGTTGAGTTTTCAAAGAGCGCGCACCGCCACCTTTGTGTTCGTTTGTATACTACAGCATCTGCTGGCCATTTTCAATCGCTTATCGTGGCAAATTAGCGGAGCGGTTGGGGCTCCGGTATTTCTCTGCGCTTTTGCGCCTCTGCGAGAGATTTCAGTGAGATCGATGTGGATGGGAGTGCTGGGCGCGACCACCGGTCGCGGCTTTTTGCGAGGCCGCGTGGGGCGGTGTTTTCGGCGCGATCCTTCAGCTCTTCCGTGCGGTAGTTTTTGAACTTCACCGCGCTCCTGGCCTTGGCCGTGCGCGGCTTGTACGATTCCACCCAAGGCAGTAGCCTGATGGGTTCTCTCTGTGCTGGCGCCGATCGCTTGGTGCGGCCGAAAACGACTAGAAATACCGCATGATTCGCAGCGCTTCCGACGACCAACGCATCGTGATCACGGGCATCGGCTTGACCGCGCCCAACGGCGACAACCTCGCCGACTATCGCGCTGCGCTCCTGGCCGGAAAGAGCGGCGTCGAGCCGTACAACATCCGCTACATCGGCGATACGCTCGCCGGGGTCTGCCACTTCAACGAGCTGAAGTATCAGGGGCGGAAAGATGTCCGTCGCGGGACTCGGGCCGGGAGTGTCAGTATCTACTGTGCCCGCGAGGCGGTGGCAGACTCGGGGATCGATTGGGAGGCGATCGACCGCGAACGGGTCGGTGTCTACATCGGCCTCACCGAACATGGCAATGTCGAGACCGAGAACGAGGTCTACGAGATCAGCCAGTTCAACTACGACACGAAGGTGTGGACCCACCACCATAACCCGCGGACCGTGGCGAACAACCCGGCGGGCGAGATCACGCTCAACATGGGGATCACCGGGCCCCACTACACGATTGGGGCCGCCTGCGCCGCGGGGAACGCGGGGCTGATTCAGGGCGCCCAGATGCTGATGCTCGGCGAATGCGACTTCGCGATCGCCGGCGGCGTGTCTGAGTCGATTCGGACGTTTGGGATCTTCGCCGGGTTCGCGAGCCAGGGGGCGTTGGCTAGCCACGCCGATCCGACGAAAGCGTCGCGGCCGTTTGATCGAGGTCGGAACGGCATCGTCGTCTCCGAGGGGGGCTGCATTTACACGCTCGAACGCTACGGCGACGCGACGCGGCGAGGGGCGAAGATCTACGGCGAGCTGGTCGGCTGGTCGATGACGAGCGACGCGACCGACTTTGTGTTGCCGAACCCGACGCAGCAGGCTCGCTGCATGAACCAGGCGCTCAAGCGGGCGGGGCTGAACGCGGAAGACATCGACATCGTGAGCACCCACGCCACGGCGACGCCGAGTGGCGACGTGCAGGAGTGCATCGCCTTGCGAACGGTCTTCGGCGAGTCGAAGCGGACGCACATCAACAATACGAAGAGTTTCATCGGCCACGCGATGGGCGCCGCGGGGTCGCTGGAGTTGGCGGGCAACTTGCCGTCGTTCCAGGATGGCGTCTGCCACGCAACGATCAACGTCGACGACCTCGACCCCGAGTGCGATTTGCCGGGGCTCGTGCTGAACGAACCGCGCGAGACGCAGGGCGTCGAATACATTTTGAACAATTCGTTCGGCATGCTGGGGATCAACTCGGCTGTCATTATTAAACGCGTTTAAAATCAACCATCAAAAAACAACCACCAAGACGCGAAGACACTAAGCAGGCCACTAAGCAACTTCGTGGATTTCCCTTCGTGTCTCAGTGCCTTCGTGGTTCAATACCGAGCGTGCAACGCAGTAAGAGTAGGAAGCAATAATGACCCGCGACGAAATCAAACTCGAAGTCCTCGACATTCTGTCCGACATCGCTCCCGATGAGGATTTGTCGCAGCTCAACGACGACCAGAGCTTCCGCGAGCAGATGGAGCTCGACAGCATGGACTTCCTCGACATCGTCATGGAACTGCGCAAGCGGCACCGGATTCAGATTCCGGAAGACGATTACGTCAACCTGGCGAGCATGACGTCGACGGTGACGTATTTGGAGCCGTTGATGAAGGATATTCAGAAGGTGTAGTGGGGGGAGTGGGCGGTCGGCGGTGGGCAGTAAAGCCCGCTGACCACTCGGCCTTACTGCCCACCGCCGACTGCCCACTGCCGACTGCTCTCTATGTACGACACCCTCATCATCGGCGCCGGGATGAGCGGCTTGGCCGCGGGGATTCGGCTCGCCTATTACGATCAGCGGGTCTGCATTGTCGAGCGGCACACGACAATCGGCGGGCTCAACGGTTTTTACCGGCTCCGCGGCCGTGATTACGACGTTGGGCTGCACGCGCTGACGAACATCACCCCGAAAGGCGCCAAACGCGGCCCGCTCGCGCGGCTGCTGCGGCAGTTGCGGCTTTCTTGGGACGACTTTGCGATCTCGCCGCAGGTTGGTTCTGAGATCGTCTTCCCGAGCGCGCGGCTGCGGTTCGACAACGATCTCGATTTGTTCCGCGCGGAGATCGCGCGGACGTTTCCGGCGCAGGTCGATAACTTTGAACGGCTCATTGCCGAGGTGGCCGAGTACGACGACCTCAATGAGACGCATGCCGCGATCTCGGCGCGAGAGCGGCTCAATGAACTCCTCACCGAACCGCTGCTGGTGGAGATGCTGTTCTGCCCGCTGATGTTCTACGGCTCGGCCCGCGAGCATGACATGGACTGGGGGCAGTTCTCGATCATGTTCCGCAGCATTTTTATGGAGGGGCTGGGGCGGCCGCATGCGGGGGTGCGGCTGATTCTCAAGCAACTTGTGCGGAAGTTTCGCGGCGTGGGAGGCGAGCTGAAGCTCCGCACCGGCGTCGAGCGGCTGCATGTCGAGGATGGCCGCGTGGCCGGCGTCGTGCTGCAAAATGGGCAGACGATCGAGGCGAAGCGCGTGCTGTCGTCAGCGGGTTGGCCCGAAACGATGCGGCTGTGCGATGACGGGCAAGCGGTGACCGCTCAACGTCCGCCGGGGCGGCTGAGCTTTTGCGAAACGATTGCGACGCTCGACGTCGAGCCGAAGCGGCTGGGGCATGATCGGACGATTACGTTTTACAACGACAGCGACACGTTCGATTGGAGCGAGTCGCACGAGCCGTGCGACTTGCGGAGCGGCGTCATTTGCAGCCCGAACAACTTTGAGTACGACGAGCCGTTCGATAAGGAGGGCGAAGGCGTGATGCGGATCACGGCCTTGGCGAACTTCGACTATTGGCGCGGCCTCGACGAGTCGACTTACCGGCTCGAAAAACTGAGGTGGTACGACCACATTACCGACTCGGCGGTCCGGTTCATTCCCGACTATCGCGGACGGGTGGTCGATACCGACATGTTCACGCCGACGACGATCGTGCGGTTTACCGGGCACGACAACGGCGCCATCTACGGGGCGCCGGAGAAGCAGCTTGACGGGCGGACGCATTTGGAGAATCTGTTCATTTGCGGGACGGACCAGGGGTTTGTGGGGATCATCGGGGCGATCACCAGCGGCATTGGCATGGCGAACATGCATTGTTTGCGGGACCAGTGATTCATTCCGCAAAAAGCCGCGACCGGTGGTCGCGGTGGCGAACCGCTTGATGCCCCGACCAAATGGCCGCGAGCAAATGCCCGCGACCACCGGTCGCGGCTTTGTGGACCTAATGCAGGTCAACTTGTGTTTCGCCGGAGAAGAGCGTCGTTGGGTCGCCGCGTTCGTCCAGCGATTTGGCCAGCATGACGATGGTGCGCGGAATTTTTCCTGTGAACGCGGTGCGCTCGCCGGCGATGATTTCTACCGGCTGATCGAGGTCGAGCATTTTATCGTTTAGCAAGACGGTTGCGGCCGGTACGTCGTCTGAAGTCAGTCGAATGGTTTGGCCGTCGATTTCCGCGCGGAGTTCAGCGCCGGCTTTTTCATTCGCTTCGTCGACGGCGAGCCAATAGAACTGTCGTCGCGTGACGTCGTCCTGTTTCCAGACGATGCGTTTGGGGAACGCGTTGCGCGTGAACTTGGCCATCCACTCGACCGCGACGGCGTCTTCGCGATCCATCCAATGGCCCTTGCCGGGATGGATCTCGACATGATGGCGATAGCCTTGCGGGTCGGCCTTTTGCAAATCGGCGAGTTTGTCGCGCCACTCGGCGGCGATTTTATTGCGATCGTAGGCGGCGTCGAGTTCGCCCATGTGAAGCGTGAAGGGAACGTTTCGCAGGCCGAGCGGCGACGTCTCGTTGGGGTGGCCGGCCATCATCGCAGCGGCGGCCCAGCGGTCGGCCATGCGGGGCGCCAGTTGGTAGACGCCGTCGCCGCCGGCTGAGTAGCCCATCACGTAAACGCGATTCGGGTCGACCTCTTCCACGATGATCATGTCCTCGATCAGTCGCTCGAATAAGCGATCGATGTGCGGTTCGTGCCAGAGGTTCCAGTTGTCCGTCGGGGCGCGGGGCGCCACGTACACGCCCTCGGCTGGTTCGTAGAGTCGTTGTTGGTTCTTCCACTGTTGGTCGTTGACTTCGGCCGGAGCGCCGCCGCCGCCGTGCATCGAGATGAACAAGCTGCGGCCGCTCGCTGGTTTTTTACCGAACGTTCGGTAGAAGATTGGCATCGTGTGATCGCCGATCGTGATGCTGCCGGAGGCGAGTTCGGCGGATCTTTCGGCATGCAGGCGACGACGCCAGTCGGTGATCAGCAGCTTGCGAGCACGTGCGGCTTCGGCTCGCGACAACGGCTGGTCGGCGAATGGCTGTTTGCTGATCGCTCCGCGTTGGCCGTCGGGCTCGGCGAGGAATTTGGCGAGTTGTTCGACCGCTGAGGATCCTGCGGCGGACGCCATCGGGACCGTCGCCACGAGGGCGAGCAGCCAAATTCCGCAGGTGCTGGCAACGCGGAGCATGTCGAGGCCTCGACGAAAAGCGGAGAAGTTCGCGGCGGGGCGTCGGCCGTGACTCGCGGCCCGTTTACGCCCCGCACGCAATGCGCTAGCATACAGGCTTCGTTGGGTTCCATCGACTGCTGCAGGGCGGTCCGCGACCGGCGGTCGCGGCTTTTTGTTGACGTTTTGTATTTGATATGGCCAAAGATTTTCTTAAAGACGCCCGCGATCACTACGACGTGGTCGTCATCGGTTCCGGTTTGGCGGGGCTGACGGCCGCGAATGTGCTGGCCCGCGCCGGGCGGTCGGTGCTGTTGCTTGAGCAGCACTATAAGCTTGGCGGCATGGCGACGTGGTTTAAGCGTCCCGGCGGGCATATTTTCGATATCTCGCTGCACGGTTTTCCGGTCGGCATGATCAAGAGCTGCCGGCGGTACTGGTCGCAAGAGATTGCCGACAGCATCGTGCAGTTGACGGGTATTCGGTTCGACAACCCGATGTTCTCGCTGACGACGACGTTCAACCGCGACGACTTTACGAAGCTGCTGATTGAAGAATTCAAAGTAGCGCCCGAGGCGGTGCAGGGGTTCTTCGATACTGCCCGTGGGATGAACTTTTACGACGACCAGCAGACGACGACGCGGCAGCTGTTCGATCGGTTCTTTCCGGGACGCGAGGACGTCATCCGGCTGCTAATGGAGCCGATCACTTACGCGAACGGCAGCACGCTCGAAGATCCGGCGATTAGTTACGGCATCGTGTTTTCGAACTTCATGTCGAAAGGCGTGTTCACCTTCGAAGGGGGCACGGACCGGCTGATTGGCCTCATGGAAGAGGAACTGAAAAAGAGCGGCGTTGATATTCGCATCAACTGCAACGTCGAGCACATCGACTGCACGGGCGGGCAGGTCCGCTCGGTGACGGTTAATGGGCGGACGATCAGCTGCGGCGCCGTGATGTCGAACGCGAACCTCAAGCAGACGATTTTTAATCTCGTCGGCGAGGAGTATTTCGACAAGGCGTTCGTCGACGATGCGCGTGAGGTGCGGCTGAATAATTCGAGCACGCAGGTGTACATCGCGCTGAAGCCGGACGACGTCATCGATGAATCGACGGGCGATTTGCTGTTCAGCAGCACGGCGCCGGTGTTTCAGACCGATTTGCTGCTAAGCCGCGACATTACCAGCCGGACGTTTTCGTTCTACTATCCGCGGACTCGGCCCGAAGGGCGGCCGCGGTGCTTGGTTGTTTCGAGCACGAACGCCCGCTACGAAGATTGGGCTAACCTGCCTGAGGACGAGTACGAAGCCAGCAAGCAAGACTTGTGCGAGACGACGCTCGACGCGCTCGACAAGTATGTGCCGAACATTCGCGAACGGGTTGATCACGTCGAGGCGTCGACGCCGGTGACGTTCAAGCATTACACGCAGCACATCGCGGGGGCGAGCTTCGGAACGAAGTTCGAAGGGCTCGCGGTGAGCCGGGCGATTCCGCAGCAGGTGAGCGGGCTGTTCCACGCGGGGAGCGTCGGCATCATCATGAGCGGTTGGCTGGGGGCGATGAACTACGGGGTGATCGTGGCGAATGAAGTTGATACGTGTTTGATGTCGCAGCATTCTTCCACATAAAAGTTTATTGAAAGGATCTCGCAGAGGCGCAGAGGCGCAGAGAAAATGCGAAGGAGCAGATCGCCTTCCATTCACTCTGCGCCTCTGCGCCTCTGCGAGAGATGTCTTAGTGTCCCTCGAACAAATCAAAGCCGCTATTCCGCATCGCGAACCGTTTTTGCTCATCGACGAAATCGTCGAGCAGTCGGAGAATCGGATTGTTTGCCGGAAGACGTTTAGCGGCGACGAGTTTTGGTATGCGGGGCACTACCCCGATTACCCGATTACGCCTGGCGTGATTTTGTGCGAAGCGTCGATGCAAGCGGGCGCCGTGCTGCTGTCGAAGCTGGTGAGCGACGCCGACGATCGCGTGCCGGTCGCGACGCGGGCGAACAATGTGCAGTTCAAAAAAATGGTGCTGCCGGGCGATACGGTGGAGCTGGAAGTCGAGCTGACCGAGCGGCTGTCGACGGCGTTTTTTATGACGGCGAAGGTGACGGTCGGCGGGAAGGTGGCCTGTCGGTTGGAGTTTGCTTGCACGTTGGCGCCGAAGAATTGAACCGCTGATCAAGTAAAGCACATGTCTGATTTTCTCCAACTCGCCGGTCGCCGTATCGCGCTGTTTGGCGTCGCCAATCGCAAGAGCGTCGCGTTTCACGTTGGCCGCGTGTTGCAGGACGCGGGCGCCGAGGTGGTGTACGTCGTGCGGTCGTCGGCGCGGCAGGCGTCGGTGGCGAAGCTCGTTGGCGAGGCGCCGGTCTATGTGTGCGACGTCGAGCATCAGGATCAGATCGACGCGCTTGCCGCGAAGCTAGCGACGGACTTTGACGGATTCCACGGGCTGGTTCATTCGATTGCTTTCGCCGCGTACGACGAGCGGGGGATGCGACCGTTTCATGAGACGTCGCGCGAGCAATTGCTGCGAACGTTCGATGTGAGTTGTTTTTCGCTGATGGCCTTAGCGAACGCGATGAAGGATCAGCTCGCCCGCGATGCGTCGGTGGTGACGATTTCGATCAGCACGACGCGGATGGCGAGTGAGAACTACGGCTTCATGGCGCCGGTGAAGGCGGCGCTTGATTCGAGCCTCGCGTTTCTGGCGAAGTCGTTTAGCCAGTTCTCGGAAGTGCGCTTCAATGCCGTGGCGCCGGGGCTGCTGAAGACGAGCGCGTCGGCGGGCATTCCGGGATACGTCGATTCGTACCTCTACGCCGAGCGGGCGACGCTGCGGGGGAGGGCGGTGGCGACGGAGGAAGTCGCGAACGCCGTGGCGTTTTTGCTGAGCCCGCGGTCGAGTGGGATGAACGCGCAGCGGCTGGTGATCGACGCGGGAATGGAAGTGAACTACTTCGACCCGCGGCTGGTGAAGCCGGCGGTCGATGCGCTGCCGCGCGAGTAGCGAGTAGGGTGGGTGTACTCACCCACCTCCGTTGTGTGGCGTGCAACGGTCTTCAAGACCTAATCGATGCGTTGCAATGAAAGGTGGGTGCAAGCACCGCACCCTACTTGGCGCGATCAAACTGCAGCTTCGGATCCATGTCGCTGATCGTCACGCTAGCGATCTTCCCTTCCGCATCGCGCTCGACGGTGAGTTTATTCATCGGCTTCGTCTTCAGCGGCGGGTAAGAGACTAGCTGGTCGAGATCGAGCACGCCCTCTTTGCCTGGGTTGACGACGCAGTAAGTTTTCGGGCCGAACCAGTCGATGGTGGCGCGGATATGCCCTGCGACTAACGTGATCACCATCGTACGGCCTTTCGCGTCTGTGTACTTGCCGATCAGTTCCTTGGCGAGTTTTTTGTCGAGTCCCTTCGCTGCCCCCGGCTTCTCACCGGCGAGGATCGCTTCGCACTTTTCTTTCACCAAATCGAACGCAGTATCGTCGTCGTTGTTCGCGAGGATGATAAGACAGCCGTCGCGCTCGGGGTCGCGTCGTACCGAAGCGAGGAAGCCGCGGACCTTTCCGCTGTGCTCGTGCACAGTGTGCTTCTCGTCAAGTTCGACGACGCGCCAACCGAGAGCGTAGTCGTCTGGCCCTGGCAGCGTCATTTGAGCGAGCGACGTGGCATTGAGCAGCTTGCCGCTCTTAAGGGCGCGATCAAATCGCCAGAGATCGACGAGATTGGTGACGATGCCGCCCATGCCGCGGTACTGAAAGCCGTACTCGCCGTAGGGGTGGTCGAGCGCCGAACGCGGGTCGCCGCCCGTCGACTTGCCAACGGCGACGGTGACTTTCGGCGGCGCCTTGTCGCCGGTGAAGCACGTGCTGGTCATCTTGCAGGGCGTGAAGATCGCCTCGCGGCAATACTCGGTGTAGGGCTTGCCGCTGGCATTGGCGATGACTTCGCTGAGGAGCGAGTAGCCTTGGTTCCAATATTCATGCTTCTCGCCGGGCGTCGTGAGCGGACCGCCCTCAAGGAATGTGGGCAGCACTTTAGCTAAGTCTGTACCTGATCCCGTCGAGTTCTTGCCAGGAATGCCTGAGGTGTGTTGCAGGAGATGGCGGACGGTGATTTCCTGGCAATTGTCGGGGATGCCAGGCAAGTGCTTGGAAATTGGATCGTCGAGCGAGAGCTTGCCTTCCTCGGCGAGTTTCAAGATCGCGACGGCAGTAAACGACTTCGTGCAGGAGGCGATTTCGAAGAGCGTCGATGGATCGAACGGCTTGCCATCGACATCGCCCACCGACACGGCGGCGATGACTTTGCCTTTCTCAGCGGCGAGGACGGCGCCGGTGAAGCCATCTTCCTTGTGGGCCTCGCGCACGGCGGCGACGATCCGCTTGCCTTTGGCGCCTTCTTCGATAACGCCATCGTATTTTGGTTTAGCTGTGGCTGGCGTGGGGGACGCCATAAGGCAAACGAGCGCCGCGATGGCGACCGACTGCGGGAACACGCGGCGAAGAGGGAGCATTGGTCTGCTTTCGCGTCGAGAGTGAGAAGGCGCTGCGGCGAGCATTGTAGGCGCGTTCTGTATCGACAATTAAGCATTCGCGGTGCTATCGCTATATCGACGAACCGCTCCCCTGAATTGGGGATGGCAAAGGTGGAGGTGAGAGCCTTTACCCCACGATGCGACGCTCGTGGTCTAGCAACCACTGCTTGCGGGCTAGCCCGCCGGCGTAACCAGTGAGACTGCCGTCGGCGCCGATGACGCGGTGGCAGGGGATGACGATGGCGACGCGGTTCTGGCCGTTCGCTGATGCCACCGCGCGTACGGCGGTTGGTTTGCCGATGCGTTCGGCTTGTGCGCCGTAGCTGCGCGTCGTGCCGTAGGGAATGGTCAGCAACTCGTCCCAGACGCGCTGGCGGAACGGCGTTGTCGGCGTGTGGAGCGGCGTTTCAAATGTGGTGCGCGTGCCGGCGAAGTATTCTTGCAGTTCGCGATCGAGCTGGCGGAGGTGGGAATTGTCGTCGGCGGGGAGGATGACGGCGTTCAGGCGTTTGCGGAGATCGGCGAACTCGGTTTCAAGCATGCGGCGGTCGGCGAATTCGCAGAGGCAGACGCCTTGCTCAGTGGCGCAGGCGATCATCGGGCCGAGCGGCGTCGAGAGCCGAACGAGGTGAATCACGGTCGCTGCGCTCGCTTGTGATGGGGGCGTGCCGAGGGCATTGCGAAAGCCGTCGGTAAAACCGCTCAGCGATTCGTAGCCGGAGTCGAACGCCGCCGCGGCGACCGATTGGCCGGCCGAGAGTTCGCGGTAGGCGCGGTTGAGACGCAGCATCCGTTGGTAGGCGTTGAACGTCATCTGGTGATGACGCAGGAACCACCGCCGCACGGTGGCCGGTTCGATGCCGCGGCGCCGTAGGTCGTCGGCGCGATAACGGAGCGACGGGTCGGCCTGCAGTTCCTCGATGAGCGCTTGGATGAATCCAGGCGTTTCGTCGGGCGCCTCCATCGGCTTGCAGACTTTGCAGGGGCGGTAGCCGTGAACGATTGCTTCGTGAGCGGTAGCAAAGAACTCGACATTTTCGCGCTTTGGCGTGCGGGCGCGGCACGTCGGATGGCAGAAGATGCCGGTGGTCTTCACGGCGGTGACGAAGGTGCCGACGTATTCGGGATCGCGGCGCGTGATCGCGTCGTATCGCTGGTCGAAGTCGGTTGTTGAGGGGAGGGCGTTGGCGGTCATCGTTTGTTCCTCGACTGTGTCCCTTACAGCATGAGGCGCGGCCCCCCTCAAAGGCAACCGCTAACGTGACAACCATATTTTTCTGGGGAGATTTTTTGCGGAATTAGACGGCGGCAGCATCACGGAGATCGGCGAGGCGACGCGCGGCGCGATGCCGGCCGTAACGCAGAGTGAGCTCGATCAGGCAATCCCAGGTCGCTTCGTTGTTAGCATTCGCGGAACCTTCGAGCAGGCGGTCGACGAAGTCGATGCCGGCCGCGTCGGCGGCCGTCGTGCAAATGATTCGTTCGCCGCCAAGCTTGGCCGCGAAGCTGCGCGGCGTCATTGCACGCTGCTTGTCGGCTCGATGGGCGCGGTGCGCGGCGGCCGATGGGCTGTAGGCGGTGAAGTAAGCGGTGCGGGCTTTCGACAACATCGCGTCGATCGCAGCGGTGGCGGTCGAGCGGCGGGTGGTGATTGCGGAGATGCTCATGGTCGGGGCGTTTATCCAACGGCGAATAAAAAACCCTCGGCCCGCCAGCGTGGCGGACCGAGGGGCGTTTCAAATTACGCAGAGGTCAGCAATCAGAATTCTTCGAACCCGTCGTGACCGGCGCCGGCGCCGACCAGTTCGAGCTCTTCGACGCGGCGGCTCGCAGGCTTCGCGGCAGTCCGCTTAGCCGGCTTGTTCGGCGTCGAGTAAGACGGAGCGGTCGCCTTCGGAGCTGTGTAGCCCGTCTTCTTCGGTGACTGCTTCGCTTCGCGATTCAGATTGAACTGAGCCACGACCGATTGCAGCTGCTCGGCTTGGCCGGAGAGGGCCACGGCCGTGCCGCTCATCTCTTCGGTTTGCGAAGCATTCGACTGCGTCACTTGGTCCATCTGAGCGACCGCCTTGTTGATCTGCTCGATGCCGACCGTTTGCTCGCGGCTGGCAGCGGCAATCTCTGCGACGATGTCGGTCACGCGCTTCACGCTCGTGACGATGGCGCCAAGCGTTTCGCCCGACTTATTGACCAGTTCCGAACCGGTTTCGACCTTCTGCACCGAGTCTTCGATGAGGCCCTTGATCTCGCGGGCGGCAGTCGCACTGCGTTGAGCCAAGTTACGAACTTCACCGGCGACGACCGCGAACCCACGACCTTGTTCGCCGGCACGAGCGGCTTCGACCGCGGCGTTGAGGGCAAGCAGGTTCGTTTGGAACGCGATCTCGTCGATCGTCGTGATGATGTCGGCAATCTTCCGCGACGAGCGGTTGATCTCGCCCATCGCGTCGACGGCTTGAGCGACGACGGCGCCACCCTTTTCGGCCGTTTCACGCGAGCTGTTCGCGAGTTGGTTGGCCTGGTCGGCGTTGTCGGCGTTTTGGCGAACCGTCGCCGTGATCTCTTCCAGCGACGAAGCCGTTTCTTCCAGGCTCGACGCCGATTGCTGGGCGCCCGAGCTCAGCTGCTCGCTCGCTGCAGCGAGTTGCTGCGAAGCAGAGCTCACCGAGTTCGAAATATCGTCAACTTCCATGATCGCCTTTGCGAACCAGCGAGCGATCAGGTAGCCAAGCGTTAGGCCGGCCAGGACTCCCACGGCAATGACGCCGATCATGAGGGTGCGAGCCTGCGTGAAGACTTCGTCGCCGGTAGCCGCCGCCGCTTTGCTAGCAGCGTCCTTCGCTTCGCAGAGCTCGTTGACGTTGCGGCCGATTTCCTTCGCTTGGGGAAGATTGCCGGCGATGATCGCGTACGACTCTTCATCCTTGTTCTCCAGGCCGAGCTGGATCGCCTTCTGCAACTCGACCCAGTAGGGGGGGAAGAGGGCCATCACGCGATCAAACTTCTCTTTGTCGGCAGGGTCGGTAATCGTGGGGCGGGCAGCTTCCAGTTGCTCTACGACCTTATTGCCGAATGCGAGGGCTTCTTCAGAATTTGCGCGGTTCGTTTCAGGATTTGTCTCCAAGACGATTTCGCGGGCCGAACGGCCGATGCGAACGATGCACATGTTGGCCTCTTTGAGGGCCGAAATGCCGACGGTTTGCTTGACGTACATCTCGTCGAGCATGGCATTGATGGTCCCGAGTTTGACCAACCCGACGACGCCGACGATCGCGCTGATCGAGCAGACCGCGGCGAAACTGAGCAGTAACTTCGTTTGGACGCTTAAGTTCTTGAACCAATTCATCATTTAACCTTCCAAGAAATGACGCCTGGGGCGTCGTGGTGAACAAATTGCATTCGGTAGTCGGTCAAAGTGACACGCGTTAGGCAGCCGATACTTGCAGGGCCGAGAAGTTCTCGGGGCTTACCAAGCGAGCGGTGTCGAGCAGCATGACGATCCGTTCGCCGAGCTTCCCCATGCCGGTGATGCAGGAAGCGTTTTCCAAACTGGCCAGTTCAGGCGGGTCGGCGATTGAGTCGGTAGGAATGCTCAGCACGTCCGAAACGGTGTCGACCACGAGCCCCACGACGCGATTAACGACGTTGACCACGACGATACACGTGAACTGGTCGTACTCCTTTTCAGTCATTGAGAATCTCGCGCGGAGATCGATGATTGGGACCACGGTGCCGCGCAGGTTCATCACCCCCCGGACGAACGGCGGTGCGTTCGGGATGGGCGTGATTTTCGAGAACCCTTTGATCTCCTGCACCTGCAGAATCTCAATGCCGTATTCCTCGTTCTGAAGGGTAAACGTCAAAAACTGCCCGTTTTCTCGGGCCAAATCTAACTCTCCCGCCGCGTAATCGTCTTGCATCGCATCCTCCGTTCATGGTTCGCCGTCGCAGGCGCACACCGCTAGCGACCCGGGCAATCAATTGATTGTCGCGGCAAGAAGCGAGTTGAACTGCAACTCAATAGCTTGGCGATGCAGCAACAGTACGCTCGCCGCTGCGCGACGCTCATTTGCCTGCGATGCGGGTATGTGCGTAATAAAAGATATCAGGCGCCAATTATATATTTAACCGCGGCAGTGCAGGTTATGACGCTGCGCCGACGTTTTTAATCACGAGCGAGCCTTGCGTGGCGACCGCTTAACAAGGCGCGTGAGACGTTTCGAGAGGGGATTGATCGCGACTGCGAGGACGTCATTTGCCAAATTGATGGCGAGGGTAATCCGTGCGCGAACAGTGTACAAAAATGCGCAATGCGCATATTCATATCCGCCAATATGTCGATTGGGTGCGCAGGAGGGTCGTGCGAGGCGTCGGTTTTTTCGACGCGAGCGCCCAGCGTTCACTGTCGCTAGCTTCAAATCTCGCCTAAATTAGAGCGATGGAGTCCTATCGAGAATTTTTGCGTCCGATCGTCTGGCTCTCGGCAGTAGCTGGTTGCCTTCTCGCAGGCCTTTCGGCGGTGATAGCGGCGGATGAGTTCGAACAGCCTCCCATTAACTACAGCGGTTCCACGCCTGATAACGCGGCGGCGCGGTTGCAGGGGAGGCTGGAACGAGGGCAGTCCCTCGGCTGGGATGCCGAGCAGGGGTATCTGCCGGCACTGCTGCGGGAGCTGAAGATCTCGCCGGCGACGCAGATGCTGGTCTTTTCGAAAACGAGCCTGCAACGCGATCGGATCTCGCCGCGGACGCCGCGAGCGATCTACTTCAGCGACGACGTGTACGTTGGGTACTGCGTGGAAGGCGAAACGCTGGAAGTGGCGGCGGCCGATCCGCAGCTTGGGGCGGTCTTTTACACGCTCGATCAAACGGAGGGGAAGGCGCCGCAACTAGAGCGGCAAACCCATCGCTGCTTGCAGTGCCACGTCGTCACCGACTCGACGCCGATTCCTGGCTTCCTGGTTCGCTCGTTGTTCACGAGCCCCAGCGGCCAGCCGATTCTGTCGGAAGGGAGCCACCGAGTGGACCATGCCACGCCAATCGCCGACCGCTGGGGTGGATGGTATGTCACCGGGACGCATGGCGCGCAGACGCATCTCGGGAATCAGCTGATTCCCGACCGTAAGGCGCCCCGACCCTGGACGAACGACGATGGCCACAACGTGGTCGATTTGACTGGCCGCTCGCGGACGGAGAATTATCTCACTCCCCACAGCGACATCGTCGCGCTAATGGTCTTCGAGCACCAAACGCATGTGCACAACCTCATCACGCAGGCCAACTTTGCTGCGCAGCAAGCAATGTACTACGAGGCGGCGCTCAATAAGGCGCTCGGCGAGCCTGATAGCCACCGCCTAGAGAGCGCCACGCGCCGCATCGCCAGTGCGGGCGACAAGCTCGTGGCCGGCCTACTGTTCGCCGACGAGGCGCCGCTTACGCACCCGATTGCCGGCACGTCGCCGTTCGCGCAAGAGTTTCAACAGTCAGGGCCGCGCGACAGTCAGGGGCGTTCGCTGCGCGAGCTTGATCTGACGACGCGGCTGTTCAAGTACCCGTGCAGTTACCTCATTTATTCGCCAGCGTTCGATGCGCTCCATCCGGCAATGAAGTCTTACGTTGGTCAGCGGTTTCGCGATATCTTGGCGGGGCAGGGGGGAGCCGACTTTGCGCACCTCTCGCCGGCCGATCGCCAAGCGATTGCCGAGATTCTCTACCAGACCAAGCATGATTTATGGTCGAGCGAGTAGCATGAGCGAACGCGACGAGTGGCGGAGCGGCACGATGCGAGGCGCGGTGGAGTCGATTCAGATCGGCCGCGTGCAGACGCTCGACGGCGTCGCTCAGGGTGAGACGCTGGCGCGACCCTGGACGTCGGCCATCGTGAAGCACGGAGTTGCGGGACCTGTTGAAGTAGGATCGCGCGGCATCGTGGGCGATGAGCAGGCTGATCCCAAGCATCACGGCGGCGTCGACAAAGCGATCCTTGCTTACGCTGCTCGCCACTACGCGGCTTGGTCGGAGGAATTGCCGGAGAAGCGATTGGGGCCTGGCGCGTTTGGCGAGAATCTCACGGTGACGGAGGTCGACGAGAGCCTGAGTTGCATTGGCGACGTCGTGCGGATCGGCGGCGTGCTGCTGCAAGTGACTCAGCCGCGGCAGCCGTGTTGGAAGCTGTCGCGACTATGGAATATCCCGCAGTTTGCGGTTCGCGTGCAGCAATCGGGGCGGACGGGTTGGTATTTTCGCGTGCTCGAAACGGGAACGCTGGCTCCCGGGGACGAGTTGATGCTTGTTGAGCGTCCTCACCCGGAGGTCACCGTGGCGAACGCCCACGCGGTGATGCACGATCGCCCACATGTGCGCGAGGTCGACCTCGCGCTCGCGGCGTGCCCGGCACTGGCTGCTTCGTGGCGAACGACGCTCACGCGGCGGGCTTCTGGTGAAGAGCTTCCGAGCCCGCTGCGGAGGCTGGAAGGCGAGGCCGCGGGATGACGGAGAAACGCTGGCGGGCGATCGGAGCGGTCGGCTAGACTGAGCGGCGTTTCGTGGAAGCCGCCGCTCGGTTGCAGCGGAGCCGTTTGATTTCTAAGTGGAATGCCATGCTACGCCGCCATCGACTACTTGCCCTTATTGGTTCCTGCACAGCGATTCTTGCCATGTCGACCGCCGCTGCTGAAGAGACGCGCGTTCCCGTGAAGTTCACGGGCGGGCACGAGATCGCGAAGAAAGACTTTGGACGGCCGATCCCGCTGATTGCGGCGGCGCTCGGCGTGAAACCGGAAGTCTTCCGCAAAGCGTTCAGCGGCGTCACGCCGGCCCGCGGGCGCGGACCTTCAGGCGATGAAGCTCGCAAAAATAAGGAGGCGCTGCTCAGCGTGCTCGGTCCGCATGGCGTCACGAACGAGCGACTCGACGAAGTGTCCGACTACTATCGCTTCCGTCCACAGAAAGACGAACTGTGGCCGGTAAAACCCGCGAAGGCGGAAGCGATCGTTGAGGATGGCCAAATCAAGCGGATCATCGTTACCGAACCGGGGCACGGGTACTCGACGCTGCCGCGTGCGAGTGTGAAGGGCTATGGCGAGGCGAAGCTGAGCGTCAAGCTGGCGTTCAGCAAAGCGTTCAAGAAGAACGGCGCCATCAAAGCGGTTGAACTCGAAAGCAAGTAGCTTCAGGATCCACGGCCCTCAGGCGACGACGCTAGGGCGCGGTTCCGATCGCGTCCGCGCACGAAAAAGCGGGCGTTTGAGAAGTGACTTCTCAAACGCCCGCTTCGTTTTGCTTCTTGCAGGTCTCGCAGCTTAGTTGCTGCTAAGGCCTAACGACGGCGAGTCCAAGCCAAGCCGACCAGACCCAGGGCTGCGAGAGCACAGCTGGCCGGTTCCGGCACAACCGTGTTCGGGCCAAGCGTATTGTTGTTCTGGGCGTCTTGCAGCGTCAACGCATGGCTGTAGATGCGCAGCTCAGCGACGCTGGCGTCGATCAACGAATCGGGCCACATCGAGCGACCGAGCCAGACGTTGACGTCGGCCAAGGTCGTGACCGGGAAGGCAGTTGCGTTCGCGGCGATGTTGAGGTTGTTCGCGATCGGGGCTGGGTCGCCATACTGCACGCCATTGCGGAAGACGGTGATCGTGCCAGGGAGACCGCCCGATTGATCGAAGACGGCGATGAGGTGCTCTTGCACGCCGACTTGCAGGTCGGTGGAATCGCCAGGGGCGTCGACGAAGCTTTCCGGGCCGGCTACGCCGTTGCTGGTGACGCGGAGGTCGTTGCCTGCGCCGCCGTCGCCGGTGCGCGGAATGATTTGGAGGTAGGGGAAGTTGTCGTTGCCGCCATCGGAGTTGCCTTCGATGCCGCTGCTGCTGATGCCGGCAGCGAAGAGGGCGGACCAATCACGATTGGTATTCATCGTGACCCACATCTCAACCGAGACGGCGCCATACTGATCCGCCGCGGCGGCGTCGCGGATGAGGAAGTTCGGGAAGTCGACGTACGATCCGCTTACCGGAACGTTGCCGTTGTTGAAGGCGCCCGAGCCCGTGTTGGTCGGGTTGCTGAGAACGATCTGGCCGCCGGCGTAGGTGGCCGTGTTGCCCATGACGACGCCATTGGCGGTGCCGACCGAGTCGTTTGCGTTGCCATCGAAGGTGTAACGATGCACCAGGGCGCCCGATGCCGACGTCGCGCAGAGCGCGAGTAGGCAAGTGCCTGCCAAAAGTTGCCGCTTCATTAGAACGGTGCCTCCAAGGAGAAAACAGAACAGAGTGCTAACTGCCGCTTACCGAACGGAGTCCGGCTGCGGCTTGTTCGAGAACACTAAGTGAAAATTGATAAGCAGACTAGTCCGATAGCAGTGCCAGCAACGTCAGCGAGCACTTGTGCAATCGAAGTCGAGCCCCAATCAACTCGACCCCCTCACTGTAATCCGCCGTTGCGAAATCTAAAAATGGTTCGCTGGCAATTTCACGGTTTCCGCAGTACGCAGAATGCAGCAAATGACCGCTTTTCAAACGCAGCGGCAAGGTGCGGTCGATCCGCTGCTGGTGATTGTTTTGTGATGTAAGTGGTTGCTGCGTATGGTGATGTGGTTGTCGGCGGGTGGCGTGGATCGCCAGGCAGCCCGCGACCGCACGCTTAACGGGCTCAAGGTAATTGAGTTTCTTTGCGGATGAAATTGTCGAGAAAAAAGACGGCAGATCTCAGTGCGATTTCAATCCTTTTCGCCGGAAATTTGTTGCAAAAGCGGTCTGCCGCAACCGTGCGACATCAATCGGACGCAGAGCGGGCTTTTTGAGATCGCTTTGCAACGGTGATTTGGGCTTTTGACGACGAGGCAGTCTGGGCGAAAGTTCCTCAAAGCTGCGCCGGGAGGGTGGTTAGGGGGACTAGGGACCAGGCGGCGTTGCGTCGTTTCTCGATCGCCCCCGTCGATTAAATCGACGCATTGCGGTCTCCCACGATCGGTTGCTGGCATTGCTGGCCGGAGCAATAACCTCATGCTATGATGGGAGTTGAGGCGACCACCCAGGCGGAGCCAGCTCCCGCGAACCGTTGCAAGTGAGGCGGCAACGACCGTGCGGACCCGTATCCAGGGAGTCCCTATGGACAGAGACAACTCATCTCGCTCGAGAGGCTCGACCAGCGGCTTGTTTCCGCAGGCGGCGGGCGTGCAGGCCTTCTGCTCACTCGCCGCGCTCCAAGCTGGCGGCGGCTTCTTGCGCACCCTTGGCTGTTCCAAGTCATGACGGCGAACGAATTTATCGATCTGGTGCGACGCAGCCAGTTGGTCGAGGAAGACCAGCTGGCGAAAGCGCTAGGCGCCGTCGCCGCCAAGAACGGCCACCGCCTGCCAGAAGACGCCGACCCGATTGCAGTCGCCATGGTCGAGGCTGGGGTGCTCACTGAATGGCAATCCGAAAAACTGCTCGCCGGGAAGCATAAAGGCTTCATGCTTGGCAAGTACAAGTTGCTGCGGCATCTCGGGAGAGTTCAGGAGTATTTAGCTGAGGATTTGGAGATCAAACGACAGGTGGCGATCAAGGTCGTCGCCGGTTATCCAAAGGCATGACGGCAAACGAATTCATCGATCTGGTGCGACGCAGCCAGTTGGTCGAAGAGGACCAACTGACGAAAGCGCTCGGCGTCGTCGCTGCCAAGAACGGCCATCGCCTGCCCGAGGAGGCTGAGCCGATCGCCGCGGCGATGGTCGAGTCGGGTGTCCTCACCGAATGGCAGTCGGAGAAGTTGCTCGCCGGGAAGCATAAAGGCTTCATGCTCGGCAAGTACAAGCTGCTGCGGCACCTTGGCAAAGGGGGCATGAGCCAGGTCTACCTCGCTGAGCATATGCTCATGAAGCGGAAGGTGGCCATCAAGGTGCTGCCGTCGAACCGCGTGGAGGATTCGACCTACCTCGAACGGTTCCGCACCGAAGCCCGCGCGGCGGCGAAGCTCGACGACCCGAACATTGTTCGAGTTTACGACATCGACAATGACGGCAAGACGCACTACATCGTCATGGAGTTCGTCGATGGCCGCGACCTGCATGTGCTGGTGAAAGAGGAGGGACCGCTCGGGTACGAACGGGCGGCCGACTACATCGCGCAGGTCGCGCGCGGCATTGCCCACGCCCATGAGATGGGGCTAGTGCATCGCGACATCAAGCCGGCCAATTGCATGGTCACCAAGCATGAGGTGGTGAAACTCCTCGACATGGGCTTGGCGCGGCTGATCGACGATGAAGCGTCGCTCACGCTCGAGAACAACGAGAACGTGCTCGGCACGGCCGACTATCTGGCGCCTGAGCAAGCGCTCAACAGCCACAAGGCCGACGCGCGGGCCGACATTTATAGTTTGGGCTGCACGCTCTACTTCTTGCTCACGGGGCATCCGCCGTTTCCGGAAGGAACGATTTCGGAGCGGTTGCTGAAGCATCAGGTCGAGCAGGCGCCGAGTATTCTGAAGGATCGCCCCGACGCGCCGTCGATCTTAGTGAGCATTTGCAATCGGATGATGGCCAAGCGGGCTGACGAACGCTATCAAACGGCCAACGAAGTCGTCGAGCAATTGACCGAATGGCTCGCGGACCGCGGGATTGCCGTAGGCGACAGCGGCAAGCGGAAAGACCCGAGCGGCTCGGGGGCTGGCGGCGGACTTGGCAGCGACGTCTTCCGCAGGTTCGCGGCGTCGATGAGCAAGGTGGGGAACGACTCGGGGAATCGCGCTCCGGCGCCTCCTCCGGGTAGCGGCGGACGAAAGCCGCCGGTCGTTGCCGTGCCGGTACGGGTCGAGCCAGAAGAAGAGATGGAGCTCGCGCTGCTGGAGGACGAACCGCCGCAGAAAGTGGTGATTCCACCGCCGCCGATAACAACCGCCCCGTCGCCATCGTCGACGGTAAACGGCTCCGCCCCGTCGGCGCCGAAGCCGCCGGAAAAGCCGAAAAAGGTGAAGTCGCTCTTCGAGGAAGAGTTCGACGCAGCTCGCGCCTCGCAACCGAAAGTTCGACCCCCGCGACGTGAAGGTGATTTTGACCCGTTGCGGCCGCCGGGATTCTCAGGTCCGAGTTATGGCCCGCCGGGGTGGGTGTTCCCCGTCATCGGCGTGGGCGTGCTCGTTGTCATCGGCGTCGTAGCGGCGGTGTTGCTCGGCGTGTTTTAGCCCCGGGCTTTGCCCAGGGGTCGGCGTGAAGTAGGGGCGACGTTCCACGGAGTGGTGCGCGACCCCCGGGCGGAGCCCGGGGCTAGGTAGGGCTCACTAGCCGCGGGCGAGGGCGTCGCTCTGCTTCACGAAGTCGTCGCCGCGCCATTGATCGTCGGCGCGAATCATCTTCTCCGCATCGTGCTTCGCCTTCGCGGCGGCACGGGCTTCGGCCTGACGCTTCACCAGATCGGCGTGCGTCGTGAAGTACGGCAGGCTGTGGCCGCGGAAGTCTTCGATCCGCTCGAACTTGTGCTTCTCCATGAACGCGAGGAGGCTTTCGCAGAGCGGCTTGATCATGCCGTAGCCATGCTTCATCACGCCGGTGCAAACCTGCACGGTATCAGCGCCGAGGAGAATGAACTGGGCCGCGTCTTCACCGGTCTCGACGCCGCCGATGCCGCTGATCGAGCGACCGGGGAATTCTTTGCGAATAACCTGTGAGATTTCCATCACCATGCGGAGCGCGATCGGCAGCACCGCGCGGCAGGAGTAACCGCCGGGGGTGGTGTAGCCTTCGACGCTCGGTTCAGGGCGGAGCGTGTCGAGGTTCACGCCCAGCACGCTGCGGATCGTGTTGATCGCACTCACCCCCTCGCACTCGGCGCGGAACGCGGCGCGGGCAGGGTCTTCGATGTGGGTGACGTTCGGCGTCATCTTCGCCCAGACGGGCTTCGTGGCGACGGCGTTCACCCAACGAGAAACCTCTTCGAGGATCTCGGGGTTCTCGCCCATCGCCGAGCCCATCTTGCGCTCCGGCAGGCCGTGCGGGCAGGAGAAGTTTAGTTCGAACGCATCGACGCCAACGGCTTCGCAGCGTTCGACGATCTCGACCCACGCGTCCTTACGGAACTCTTCCATGATCGATGCGATGAGGATCCGATCGGGATACTTGTCCTTCACCGCCTTAAGCTCATCCATCCACACGCTGAAGGGGCGATCGCTGATGAGCTCGATGTTCTCCCAGCCGATGATCTCGTCGGAGCCTTGCGCCCGCAGCCGCGCGTAGCGCGGCTGGACGTTGGTGACCTTGTCGGCGTCGAGACTGATCGTCTTGCAAATGACTGCGCCCCAGCCTTCTTCGAAGGCCTTGCCAATGACGTTGCCGTTGGTCCCTGGCGGGCCGGAGCCGATAACGAAGGGGTTGGGCAGCTTCAGGCCGTCGACGACTGTTTCGAGCGTGGGCATGTTTTTTGATCTGCTAAGAAAGGTCTCTCGCAAAGGCGCAGAGGCGCAAAGAACACGATGGGATGGCGGGATTGATTGGCACGGTCAACTGAGCAGATGAAATCACGTTCGGCGAGAAGTGTAGCCGTCTTCCTTTGCGCCTCTGCGCCTTTGCGTGAGATCTGCTTTCTAACGCTTCAATTCAAGTAATACCTCATCCAGCGTATCGACCAGAAAGTCCGCGTCGTCTTTGTTGAGGCACATCGGCGGTTTGATGCGGAGCGTGTTGCCGAAGAGGCCGCCTTTGCCGATGATCAGGCCGCGCTCTTTGGTTCGCTCCATGACGTCGGCCGCTTCGGTGTTGGCGGGCTCTTTTGTTTTGCGATCGCGGACGAGTTCGACGCCGAGCATCAGGCCTTTGCCACGGACGTCGCCAATGAGCGGGTGGCGTTCTTGCAGTTCCAGTAGGCGGTTCTTGAGGTGCTCGCCGATCGTTTTGGCGTTCTGCTGAATCTGATCGCGGTCGATCACTTCTAGCGTGGCGAGGCCCTGGGTCATCGAGATCGGGTTGCCGCCGTAGGTGTTGAAGTGGATGCGGTTCTTCATCATCGCGGCGATTTCGGGCCGCGTGGTGCACGCGCCGAGCGGGGCGCCGTTGCCGATGCCCTTGGCCATCGTCACCATGTCGGGCGTGACGCCGTAGTTTTCAAAGCCCCAGAAGTGGTCGCCCGTGCGGCCGAAGCCGCTTTGCACTTCGTCGGCAATGCACAGGCCGCCCGCTTTGCGGACGATGTCGTAGACGATCTCGAAGTAGCCGGGGGGCGGGGTGACGGCGCCGCCGACGCCTTGGATCGACTCGGCAATGAACGCCGCGACTTGGCCGCTGGTTTCGTACTTGATGACGTTCTCGACATCCTTGGCGCACTTTAGCCCACAACTCGGATATTCGAGTCCGTAGGGGCAGCGGTAGCAGTAGGGGGCGAGGGCATTCTTGACGTTGATCGTCGGGTTCTGCTTGAACTTCCAGGTGCTGTGGGCCGTGAGGGCCATCGTCGCCTGCGTACCGCCGTGGTAGCCGTTGCGAAGGCTAATCACCTCCTGGTTGCCGGTGAACTCGCGGGCCGAGAGGATGGCGATTTCGTTCGCTTCGCTGCCGGAGTTGGTGAAGTAGGTTTGCGTCAGGCCGCTGCCGTCGGGGAAATGCTCCGCCAACTTCTTGCCGAACTCGCCGATCGTCGGGTGGAGGTAGATCGTCGTGACATGCTGCAGCTTGCCGACTTGCTCCTGCACTTTCTTGACGATGTCGGGATGGCAGTGGCCAACCGAAACGGTGACGATGCCGGCGAAGGCGTCGAGGTAGCGCTTGCCCGTTTCGTCCCACAGGTACTGCATGTGGCCTTCGACCAACAGCAGCGGATCGCGGTAGTAGGTGATGAGCCCCGGCGTGAGATATTGCTGGCGGAGGGCGAGGACTTCGGACTTCGGCGGGCCGTCGTAGGGGGCGGGCGTGTGGTCGATGATCGGCAACGAAGCGCGAGATTCGGTGGGCACGGGGCGGCTCTCGATAGGCGTAGGCGGGGTTGCTGCGCTGATTCTAGCGGCTTAAACGGCTCGATACTACAGAATTTCGCTGGTCGAACCGTGTTGTTCGGCGTTGACCTGAAGAGGCTGCCGATATTTACTGAGAGCCGCAACAGCTGGCGGCAACGGCTTTTGGCATCAGACTTGGTTTCACTTCGTCCGCAAGGATTCTGTGCATGTCCGCCCCCGCGTCGCAGACGGTCGTCGATGGTTTGGTCGAGACGAGCGTCGACCTTTCACAGTCGCCCTACTACAGCCACGACATGGCGCCGACGACGCGGGCCGAGCGGCGATGGGGGATGCGCGACATCGCTGTGCTGTGGATCAGTATGTCGGCGTGCATTCCGACGTATATGCTGGCGTCGTCGCTGATCGACGGCGGTATGGATTGGCGGCAAGCGGTGCTGACGGTGTTTCTCGGCAACGTCGTCGTGCTGATTCCGATGGTGCTGAACGCTCATGCGGGGACGAAGTACGGCATTCCGTTTCCCGTGTACTGTCGCGCGAGCTTTGGGATCTTGGGCGCCAACGTGCCGGCGCTGTTGCGAGCATTGGTGGCGTGCGGGTGGTTCGGGATTCAAACGTGGATCGGCGGCGAAGCGATCTACACGCTGCTCAAAGAGTTCTTCCCAGCGTGGCGTGACTTGCCGCTACTGTTCGCAGATGCCAGCGATCCGCAGAGCACAGGGCTAGGAATCAACGGCGCCCAACTGACGTGCTTCCTGGCGTTTTGGCTGGTGAACATGTTCGTCATCTACAAGGGGATCGAATCGATTCGCTTGTTGCTGAACGTGAAGGCGCCGCTGCTGATCGTGCTGGGACTCGCATTGCTCGCATGGGCTTACGACGCGGCCGGCGGATTCGGCGAGATGTTAACGCGGCCTTCGCAGTTCGCCGAGGGGGGACCGAAGGCGGGTAAGTTTTGGGGCTTCTTCGTTTTGGCGCTGACGGGCAACGTCAGCTTCTGGGCGACGCTCGCGCTCAACATTCCCGACTTCAGCCGCTACGCCCGTTCGCAACGTGATCAAGTGCTGGGGCAGGCCATCGGGTTGCCGACGACGATGGGGCTCTATTCGTTCATTGGCGTGGCCGTCACGTCAGCGGCGACAGTGATCTACAAAAACCTGCCGGCGGACCAAGCGAAGAAACTGTGGGACCCGGTCTTCTTGTTGTCGTTGTTTGAAAACCGGGCGGTGCTGATCATCGCAATGATTTCGCTGGCGATCGCCACGCTGGCGACGAACATCGCGGCCAACGTGGTGAGCCCCGCGAACGACTTCGCCCACCTGTGGCCGCGGAGAATTTCGTTCCGCATCGGTGGATTCATCACGGGCTTGATTGGCATTCTGATTCAGCCCTGGCACTTGGTTGCTAACACGGAAGTGTACGTCGGCAAGTGGCTTGTCGGCTATTCGCTGCTGTTGGGCGCTGTGGGCGGGGTGCTGATTGCCGACTACGTGGCGCTGCGGCGGATGCAGCTCGACTTGGCGGGACTCTACCGCAAGAACGGGCCGTATTGGTACGTGAACGGCATCAACCCGCTGGCGCTTGCGTCGCTGCTGCTCGGGATGTCGCTGTGCGTGCCGGGGTTCATGGCGCAACTCGGCTACATTTGGCTCGCCGGCGACTTGAACGCTCCGCAAGGCGCCGAGACTTGGCCGTCGATCTGGGGCGATCTTTACAGCTATGCGTGGTTCACGAGCTTTGGGGCGGCGTTTGTCTCTTACTTAGCGCTGATGCTGACGTTTGGGCGGAAGTTTCGGCGCTAAGCGGCGAGTCGCTGGGGACGCTGTATGTCACGGGGTTGTAATGGCGCCATAAGTTTCCGGCCGGCGGTCGCGGTAGAACTGCCAGGTGTTGCGCACCTCGCGGATAAGGTCCATGTCGATGTCGGCGACGACGATGTCGTCTTTGTCGCGGCAGCCTTCGGCGATGATTTGTCCGCGTGGGTTGCAGAAGTAGCTTTGGCCGTAGAACTCGCCGATCCGCCACGGGTCTTCCCAACCGGGGCGGTTGATGGCTCCGACCCAGTAGCCGTTCGCGGCGGCGTGGGCTGGTTGCTCGAGCTTCCACAGGTACTCGCTCAGACCGGCGACGGTGGCTGAGGGATTGAAGACAATCTCGGCGCCATTGAGCCCCAGGCAGCGGGCGCCTTCGGGGAAGTGGCGGTCGTAGCAAATATAGACGCCGACCTTGCCGACGGCGGTGTCGAACACCGGGTACCCGAGGTTACCGGGGCGGAAGTAAAACTTCTCCCAAAAGCCGGGGTTCACCTGCGGGATGTGGATCTTGCGGAACTTGCCGAGATACGTGCCGTCGGCGTCGATGACGCTCGCCGTGTTGTAGTAGAGGCCGGAGATTTCCTCTTCGTAGATCGGCACGACGAGGACGATGCCATGCTTCTTGGCGACTTCGCACATCAGCTTTGTCGTCGGGCCGTCGGGGATGCGCTCAACGAGATCGTACCACTTTGTTTGCTGTTCGGCGCAGAAGTAGGGGCCGTAGAAGAGCTCTTGGAGGCAGACGACTTGTGCGCCTTTGTCGGCGGCTTGGGCGATGAGCGCGAGATGCTTGTCGATCATCGACTGCTTGATCTTGGCGACTGGCGCCGTGGCCGATTCACAGAGAGTGGCTTGGATCAAACCGCCGCGGACAGTGCGAGGCATCGCGTAGCTCCTACTGAATTCATGCAAGGGGAACGCCGGGGTCGTCCGCGCCGCGTCTGGGCAACCTTGGCTCGGGTGGTATCATATCGTGTTACCCACGAAACTCCTACCAGTTTTCGACGCTCGGCGGGGCGCTTGCGAGGATGTCTGATATGGCTGCTGCGACTACCGTTGACGTTGTTCCATCCTTCTCCGCCGGCCAGTGGCGCCGCGACGCCTCGGCTCGCAGCGGCGAGGTATTCAATCCTTCGACGGGCAAGCTGATCGCGCGGGTGCCGCTCGCGAGCGCGGCGGAGACTGATGCCGTGGTACGGGCCGCTAAAGCGGCTCTCGCCGATTGGGCGGAGACGCCGGCGGTGGAGCGGGCGCGGGTGATGTTTCAGTTTCGCCACTTGATGGCGGCGAAGTTTGAGGAGCTTGCGGCCCTCGTCACGCGCGAGCATGGCAAGACGCTCGCCGAGTCGCGGGCCGAGGCGCAGCGCGGGCTTGAGATGGTCGAGTTCGCTTGCTCCGTGCCGACGATGCTGATGGGCGACACGCTGCCGAACATCGCCGGCGGCGTCGACGCCGAGACGAACCGCCACCCGGTCGGCGTCTGCGTCGGCATCACGCCGTACAACTTTCCGTGCATGGTGCCGCTGTGGATGATTCCGGTGGCGATCGCCTGCGGCAACACATTCGTGCTGAAGCCGTCGGAAAAAGTGCCACTGTCGGCGGTGCGGATCGGGGAGCTATTGGAGGAAGCGGGCCTGCCGGCAGGCGTGTTCAACATCGTTCACGGCGATAAGGAATGCGTCGACACGCTGCTGACGCATCCCGACGTCGCGGCGATTTCGTTTGTCGGGTCGACGGCGATCGCGAAGTACATTTACGAAGTCGGCACGAAGCATGGTAAGCGGGTGCAGGCGGCCGGCGGCGCGAAGAACCATCTCATCATCATGCCTGACGCCGATCTCGATCAATCGGTGAAGGCGTTGGCGGCGAGTGCATACGGCTGTGCAGGACAACGTTGCATGGCGGGGAGCGTGGCGGTGGCGGTGGGCAAGATCGCCGATCCGCTGGTCGACGAGCTTTGCTCGTATGCCGGCAACTTCAAAGTGGGGCCGACTGACGGCTACGAAGCGGTCGACATGGGGCCTGTCATTCGCGCGGAGCATCGCGATCGCGTGGCGGGGTACCTCGATATCGCCAAGCAAGAAGGGGCGACCGTGCCGCTGGACGGGCGTCGCGACTTTGCTGGCGATGGGTTTCTGCTCGGCCCGAGCGTCGTCGATCGCGTTGAACCGCAGATGCGGCTGGCTCAAGAAGAAATCTTTGGCCCGGTGCTGTCGGTGGTGCGCGCCGACTCGCTCGATGCGGCGCTCGAAGTCGGCCGCAACTGCCCCTACGGCAACGGCGCCTCGATCTTCACCCGCGACGGCTACGCAGCAAGGGAGTTCAAGCACCGCTTCAACGCTGGCATGATCGGCATCAACGTCGGCGTCCCAGCGCCGATGGCGTGGTTCCCGTTCACTGGCTGGAACCAATCGTTCTTCGGCGACCTGCACATCCAGGGGACCGAGAGCGTTCACTTCTACACGCGGCAGAAGATGACGCTCACCCGCTGGTTCAAGAGCTCGGCGGATTCTTTCCAGGATCCGGTTTGGAAGACTGTTCGCAAGGGTTGAGTTGATTGAAGACTTAACTCCCGCGATACGTGCTGTAGCCGAACGGGCTCAACAGCAGCGGCACGTGGTAGTGCTCGTCGGCGCGGATGATTTCGAATTCGATCGTCACGCACGGGTAAAAATGCTCGACCTGCTGCTCTTCGAAATACCCGCCAGTGTCGAACGTCATGCGATGGCGGCCCGGGATGAGGCCGCCTTCGGAGAGGAGCGCCGGCACACGGCCGTCGTCGTTGGTGGCGCCGCGGCTGAGGAACTGCCACGAACCGTGAGCATCGCGGCGCTCGAGCGTGACGCAAACGCCGACGGCGGGTCGGCCGAGGCGGGTATCCAAAACGTGGGAAGTGATCGGCGACATCCTACCGTCGATCCTAGGACTGGTTTTATCCATTCGCAAGCTTTTCGATTCTGAGGCGGGTGATTTTGAGTTGTTCGGCGGCGGCGTTGGCTAGTTCTTGGTCGCGGCTGTTGTTGATCCGCGACTTGAGGATGGCGAGCATCTCGTCGGCCGTTTTGCCGGTGGCGAAGACGATGAAGATGAAACCGAACTTTTCAGCGTAGTCGCGGTTCAGTCCGGCTAGCTCGTGGAGCGTCGCCTCGCTCGCGGCGTCGACGCCCGATTGTTCGCCGGCGGCGAGTTGTTTGGTCGCGGCGTATTTTTTGCGGAGGCTGTCGACATCGCCGATGAGGGGGTGGGCGGCGAAGGCTTCGAGCCAGTCGGACTCAATGAGCGTGGCAGCGATCCCATCGCAGGCAGAGCACAGGGCGGCGTCGCTCGCGAACGGGCGGGCGGTGACCATGCCACTGACCCATTTCTCGGCGGCGCAGCAGTTGGTGAGCGCCACGCGGGCGTCGTCGTCGGTGAGGCCGTTGAGTTTCGCGGTGATCGACATTTAGTTTGCGGGCGGGCGGCGAAGGAGTTCGCCGATCGGGCCGGCGGGGAACTGGCCGTCGTCGTACGCTAGTTGGCCGCGGACGTAGGTGCGCTTCACGCGGCCGCGGAGGCGTTCGCCCTCGTACGGGGTGAGTTTGTGGCGGTGCTGCAACTGCTCGCCGACGACGGTCCATTCTTCCTCGTGGTTCCAGACGCAGAGGTCGGCGTCGCAGCCGACGGCGATGCGGCCTTTGCGATCGGCGAGGCCGACCAAGCGGGCCGGATTGGCGGAGAGCCACTGGGCGACGCGGGCGAAGGGAATAATCTGCGTGCGGAGGCCGCGCCACACGATCGGCAGCGTGAGCTCGACGGAGCTGATGCCGCCCCACGACGATTGCCAATCGCCGCTAGCGAGATGCTTCATGTCGGGAGGGCAGGGGGAGTGGTCGGAGCCGATCGTGTCGATCACGCCGGCGATTAGCGCTTCCCAGAGCCGTTGGCGATCTTCCTGACGACGAATCGGCGGGGCGCACTTGAACCGCGGATCGGCGTTCTCAAGTCGTTCGGCGTAGAAATGAAGATAGTGGGGGCATGTTTCAACAGTTAGCGGCAGGCCGTCTTGTTTGGCCCAGAAAAAGTGGCTGGTGAGCGGACCGCTGGCGAGGTGGACGACGTGGATTGGCGCCAAGTATTCAGCACAGAGAGCCCGTAGCAAGTTGATCGCGTTGCGTTCGAATGATTCGGGACGCGAGGCGAGCCAGTCGGCGTAGGAACGGATCTCTGTCTCTGCGGCGTGCTCGTCGGCGAGTTCGGCATGAACCAGTAGCGGAACGCGGCGTTTCGCTAGCAGCGGTAAGACTTGGCGGAACTCGCGCTCGCCCGTGGCAGGAAACTCGTCGAGCCCCGAGTCGCACATGAACGCTTTGACGCCGCAAACGCCGGCGTCGAGGAGCGATTCAACGTCCTCGATGTTGCCGGGCACTAAGCCGGCATGAAAGCCAACGTCGACCCAGCATTTGCCCGTAGCGGCGGCACGCTTCTCTTCGAGCGCCGCCACCGTCGTAGTGACCGGCGAACTGTTGAGCGGCATGTCGATGAGCGTCGTCACGCCGCCAGCGGCTGCGGCGCGGGTGGCCGTTTCAAAACCTTCCCAGTCAGTGCGGCCCGGTTCGTTGACGTGAACGTGGGCGTCGACGATGCCGGGGGAGATCACGAGGCCGTCGAAATCTTCCAGCGGAATGCCGGCGGGCGCCGACTCGCGGTCGACGATCACCTCAATCTTGCCGTTGCTGATCACGATCGCCGCGGCGCGAGTTCCCTCCGGCGTCACGACGCGGCGACTGGCGACGGCGAAGCGTTGGGGCGTGGTGCTCATGCGGTGTTCGTGCCCGAGTTCGTGTGGCTCCCTCCCCTTGGAGGGGAGGGCTGGGGAGGGGGGCCGGCGCCCGGTACCCGCTTCCGTCACCCCTCCCTAACCCTCCCCGTCGAGGAGAGGGGACCAGAGAAATCCATTTTCATGGCGGCTAACCGTGATCGTGGTCGTGAGCGTGCGCCTCCTCCGCCCGCTCGCGGCAGATGCTCGCGGTGATGTTGCCGTGCGGTTCGTCGGTCGGGAGGAACAAAATATTCGGATTGTCGAGATCGAAAGACGTCAGGTTGATTAAGTGGCGATGGAGGTTGGGCATCGTCAAGTTAATCTCTTCGACGGCTGGTTCGGCATCGAGCACAGCCGAGGCCATTTCGAACAGCGTCGCCTGCACCGAGGGGCTGAAGCGTGCCGAGAATTCGCGGATGAGGATCGTGCGGATCCGTTCGCGAATCGCCCGCCAGTTATCGGGCGTGTCGTTGTAGACCCACTTCGCCGAGAGCGTCGTCGCGAAGATGCGATCGTTCACTTCGGGCAGCGTCGTGTATTGGTCCTTCAAGAACTTCGAAAAGCCCGAGTCGGTGGTCTTCAGCAGCGTCAGGCCTTCAAGGCCGCATTCGATGGCGCCCTCCGGCTCTTCGCCTTCCTTCGGCGGCGCCGTGATGACGGCGTGGCAGGTGTTCCGCTCGGTGGAACTGCCGCTAAAGGCATGGGGGTGGGCTTCGCCGTCGATCACCAGCCGCTCCCACGGCGTTTCGGTGATCTTGATCGCCGCGTGCGAGATGTGATCGAAGTTTTCGACGAAGTGGCTGCCGAGCGTCCAAGCAAAGGTTTCGAGTTCGCATGGATCGAGCTCGCGGGCGAACGCGTAGACCGTGTTCTTCATCGTGTCGGTCGGCAGTGCGAGCGTGTTGTCGCCCTGCGTGTACACGGCGTCGAAATCGCCGTCGAGTTCAACGTCGACCGAGAGCTCGGTGTACTGGTGCACGTCGGTGTCGCGATCGACCTTGGCGAGACGGACGCGGGATTTGCCGTAGCTTTGGGTCCAGACTTGGTGTGGCATTTTCTTTATCGGGGTGGTTGCTTGCTAGGGTCACTCGCAGAGACGCAAAGGAATTACAAAGACGAGAAAGCAAGTCAGCGGTGCGGTGAATACACGTGCTTAACTGTGCGATCGAATTCGGGTTAAGGTCTTCTTTGCGTTTTCTCTGCGCCTCTGCGAGAGGCGTATTCTAATGAGCGAGTTGGTAAAGCGTCCGAGCCAGGACTTCGATGCCTGCGCGGATGGCTTCGGGGGACGAATATTCTTCTGGGCGGTGGCTCATCCCGTCTCGGCAGGGGATGAAGATCATCGCGATTGGGCAGACCAGCGACATGAACAGCGAGTCGTGGTAAGCGCGGCTGACCATCCGCTGGTGCGTGAGCTTGGCGTCGGCGCATGACTGCTCGATCGCGGCGACGATCGCCGGATCGCTCTTCGCTGGCGGGTCGGCGTTGATCATTTCGATCGTCGTCGGCACGCCGAGTTCGTCGCCGAACTGCTGGGCTTTTTGTTTGATCCGCTCAAGCACTCGATCACGGCGGGGGCCGTCGATGTCGCGGACGTCGATTTCGAGCAGCACGTCGCGGGGGATGCTGTTGACCGCGCGGGGGTGAACGTCGAGGACGCCGACGGTGCCGACCGTGTCGGGGCTGCCGGACTCGCGGGCGGCCGCGTCGACTTCGAGCGCGAGTCGCGATGCGGCGAGGAGCGGATCGCGGCGGTCGGCCATCATCACGCCGCCGGCATGGCCGCCGGGGCCGGTGTAGCGGACGCGGAGCGCGGCGGGTGCGGCGATCGCGGTGACGGCGCCAATGTCGAGATTCGCACGCTCAAGCAGCGGGCCTTGCTCGATGTGGAGCTCGGCGAAAGCGGCATAGTGGCCGGCTTCCAGTTGCACGTCGGCGAGCGGGCCGGTGAAGCCGGCGCGCTGGCGGACGTCGTCGAGGTTATGGCCGTCGGCGTCGGTGAGCTTGGCGGCGGCGTCGGGCGGGAGTTGGCCGCTGAGCAGGCGGCTGCCGAGGCAGCCGTAGGCGAAGCGGGTTGGTTCCTCGGAGGTGAACATCACGAGTTCGATGGATCGGCGGGGGGCCGGGGGCGAGGACGCCCCGGCTCGCGTGGCGCGTTGCAGCGTGCGGATGGCTTCTAGGCCGCCTAAGACGCCGACGGTGCCGTCGTACTTGCCGGAGTAGGGGATGGCGTCGGTGTGCGAGCCGGTAGCAACGAGCGGCAGCGTGGGGTCGGTTCCTTCCCAGCGGGCGAAGATGTTGCCGACGGCGTCGTGCCGCACTTTCAGACCGGCTTCTTCGAACAGGCCGACGAGATAGGCACGGGCCGCGAGGTCGGTCTCGGTGAAGACGACGCGCTGGACGGCGGGGGCGGGTACGTCGGAAAATTGGGCGAGGCGGTCGAGCTCCGCGGAGCAGCGTGCGATGTCAACTTTCAGGTCCACGTTCGGCTCGCCAATCGCTAAAATGCCAGATTCGCCGCGGCCGATTCTACTGCGGCGAGCGGCAAATTGCGAGCAGGCCCACGATTCTGGAGCGTCCGTCAATGAGCTTGGAAATTCGACCAGCACTGGTCGCCGACTTGCCGGCGATGATGGGGCTCGTCCGCGAACTCGCGGAGTACGAGCGGCTCGCCCACGCGATGGTGGCGACGGTGGAGAGTTTCCAGGCGGCGCTGTTCGGCGAACGGCCGACGGCGGAGGCGTTGGTCGCGCTCGTCGACGGCGAGCTGGTCGGTTACGCGATCTACTTCCAGAACTTTTCGACGTTCGTGGGCCGCGCGGGAATCTATCTGGAGGACCTCTATGTTCGACCCGAGCGGCGGGGCGGGGGCATTGGTAAGCAGCTGTTAGCGCGAGTCGCGCAGGTTGCTGCCGAGCGCCAGTGCCAACGGCTCGAGTGGGTCGTCCTCGACTGGAACCAGCCGTCGATCGAGTTCTACAAACGCCTCGGCGCCGAGCCGCTTGATGAGTGGACGATCTTCCGGATGACTCCGGAGGCGATCAAAAAATTAGCGGGCTCATCAACCGCTTGAGGCGATCAACGAGCCCGCTGTGATGCGAGTTGATTGGCGGACGCGTGGCTGCACTATCGCCGCTTGCGGCAAGCGATGGCGGCCAAGCCTGCGATGACAGCGAGCGCGGCCGTCGCAGGTTCTGGAACGGCGCTCACCGGCGGGGCGGGGATGCCGGCGCCGAAGTTGTCCTTCCAGGCGGTGAGGTCGAGATCGTTGACGGCCCCGTCGCCGTTGGCGTCGCCTTGGTTCTGCTGGGCGGCGCTGGCGAGGCCGAAATTCTGTTGCCAGATCAGGAAGTCGGCGCCATCGACGATGCCGTCGCCGCTGAAGTCAGCATTGATCGTCGGGGCGTTGGCGACGATGTCGTAGGAGACGGGAACGCTCAGCCGAAAGCCCTTCAGCCCAAAGCTGGTGGCGGCGCCCATCGTCATCGTCAGCGGCACGTCGCCGCCGGCTGGCGTGAACGTAGAGCTAAAATCATTCTCCATCTTGATGCCGCTCTGGACCGTGCCGATGGCGCCGCCGAATCCCCAGGTGTTCGTGCCGTCGGAGAGCGTGACGGCTTCGTTGATCGACTCGTCGAAGTTGAACGAGCGGAAGGAACTGAACTTGGTCGTCCCGTGCGAAATGGGCGTGAACGTAAAAGCTCCGCTAGGCGCCCCGCCCCACTGATAGTTGGAGGTGGTGATCGCGCTGAAGTTTAGAACTTCGCCCGTGTCGAGCGTGCCAGAATTGGCGCCGCCGTTTGCGATGCCGAGGCCGTTCGACGTATTGCCGGTGGTGCCGACGAGATTGCTTCCATTGCCGGACGAGATGGTGAAGGTCACGTCGTAGCTCAGGGTAACGCCGGTTGGAAGGTTGTTGCCGTCGAGCCAATCGTCGGCAGTCCCTGCTATCAAATCGACGCCCGCGGAAGTCGCATTCCCATTCACGGTGACGCGGCCGCTGACTGTTGTGCTCGATCCGGCTGAGAGCGTGGTACTCGGATGATTCGGGGTCTTGATGCTGCCGATCAAACCGCCGGCCGGAACAGTGAGGTAATCGATTCTCGGGCTGGCGTCGGTATCTCTTAGCGCGGCGAAGAACGGCGATTCGACGATCACGGGAGAGACGTTAAAACCGCTGTGCGTGTGATCGGTGAAGCCGAGGCCGTTGATTTGCACAGCTTGAGCCGGCGACGGCGCGAGCGAGGAAAACGCACAAGCGAACGATGCCGCGGCGAGCGGCCAAGCAAAAATGCGGCGCATGGAGAGCTACCTTCGATGCTGATCAATCGGGAGCAGAAGACCGAGCAGGCGAGGACAAGGTCACGGTGAAAAGACAGATTCCACACTAACATGCGCTTCCAGCGCCACATACAGATTAATGGCGTATGGCAAATGTAGCTGATGGGCGATCGCGGCACGGAGGCGAAATCGGAGCGGAGGATTTATAAATGGCGCCGGAGAGCCGGCATTTCGGCAATGCGAAGTTGCCCGTTCAGTTTCACGCGAATTCGGCAGGACGCCGATAACGTTCGCCACGCTGTGCGAACGGATCGTAAATCCGACACCGCAGCCGAGACGCCCGTACGCCAGCAGATCTCGCTCAGCGGCTTTCAGAAATTTAATTCAACGAGAGATGCGCCGCTGGCGGGCAAGTTCGCACTAGGTGCGATAGTCGGCGTTCAGGCGGACGTACTCGGCGGTGAGGTCCGAGGTCCAGAAGCGCGCCGAGGCTTCGCCTTCGTCGAACAGCAGCACGACGCCCGTGTTGCGGTCGGCTTCCATCTCGCGCGAGACGGCGTCGCCGTCGAAGGGAACCGGCTGGCCCCGCTCGTAAAGGAGCGAGCCGTTGAGGTGGAGGCAAACCTTCGAAGCGTCGAACTGCACGCCGGCGTAGCCCGCGGCCGAGACGATGCGGCCCCAGTTGGGATCGTTGCCGGCGATGGCCGTTTTCACCAGCGGGCTGTCGGCGACGGTCTTCGCGATTTGGATCGCTTCGTCGCGGGTG
Organism: Lacipirellula sp.; assembly: GCF_965279485.1. Classification (NCBI taxonomy): domain Bacteria; kingdom Pseudomonadati; phylum Planctomycetota; class Planctomycetia; order Pirellulales; family Lacipirellulaceae; genus Lacipirellula; species Lacipirellula sp. Next base: position 1,406,806 of record NZ_CBDIIC010000001.1, on the reverse strand, counting down.
CGGCAACCGTGGACTTCGACGGTGATGAGGTGCGAAGCGCCCTCGCCGTCGGCGGGGATCGATTGGGCGAGGTCTTCGCAGACCTCGACGAGCGTCGCCTGGAACTTCGCGAGCGCGTCGCCCTTCAACTCCGGACCACCGGCGGCGCCGTTGGCGAGGAAGAGGACGCTGTCGTTGGTGCTGGTGTGGCCTTCGACGCTGATGCAGTTGAACGATTCGTCGGCGGCGTCCTTCAGTCCCTCTTGCGCGTCTGGCAAGCCGATCCGCGCGTCGGTCATCACTACCGCGAGCATCGTCGCCAGATTCGGGCCGATCATCGCGGCGCCCTTAGCGACGCCGCAGATCGAGATCGTGTGGCCGTCGATGGTGACGATGCGGCTTGAAATCTTTGGCCGCGTGTCGGTCGTCATCATCCCGCGGGCGGCGTTGACAAGCGAATCTTCGTCCGTGCCGAGGAAGGTAGCGACCTTCTCGATGCCCGGAACAATCTTCTCCATCGGCATCAGTTCGCCGATGACGCCGGTGGAAAGGACCAGCACGTCGGTATCGGTGAGGCCGCAGACTTCGGCGACGCGGGCGGCCATCGCCTTCGCGTCGCGATCGCCAAGATCGCCCGTGCAGGCGTTGGCGTTGCCCGAGTTGATGACGACGGCCCGCACCGTTTCGCTCGGCGTCCGTTCACGGCAGAGCTTTACCGGCGCGGCGAACACGAGGTTCTGCGTGTAGACGCCGGCGGCGACGCAGGGAGCGTCGGAGACGAGTAGCGACAGGTCGAGTCGCGACGTATTCTCCTTCACGCCGCTGTAGATGCCGGCGGCGCGAAAGCCTTTGGGAAGTTGCTCGGGCATAGGGGGGACCTGTTTGCCAGCGGCTATCGTTCACTCGGCGTTAGAGCGCCGTCGTTTCCTCGAAGCCGTACATCAAATTGAAGTTTTGCACCGCTGCCCCGGCGGCGCCCTTGATTAAATTGTCGATCACGCTGATCGTCACCACGCGGCCGCGAACGACGCGAGCGGTGAGGTCGCAGTAGTTCGTATTGGTCACGTCCTTGGTCGTCGGCAAGCCGTCGACGACGCGGACGAACGGCTCGTTCGCGTAGAACTTGCGGAGCTCGGCAAGGATCGTGGCGGCGTCGACCGGTTTGGTTGGCGTCGAGTACGTCGTCGTCAGGATGCCGCGATCCATCGGCACGAGGTGCGGCGTGAAGATTACCTCGGTCGCCTTGCCGCCGAAGTCGGTGAGGACTTGGTCGATCTCCGGCATGTGGCGGTGGGTGCCGACGCCGTAGGCCGAGAAGCTTTCGTTGGCTTCCGGGTAATGGAAGTTCAACTTCGGCGTGCGACCGGCGCCGCTGACGCCGCTCTTGCTGTCGACGATAATTCCGTCGGGCGAGATGAGTCCGGCCTTCAGCAGCGGTGCGAGCGGTAGGATCGTCGACGTCGGGTAGCAGCCGGGATTGGCCACCAATTGCGACCGCGGAATTCGAGCGCGGTAAAGTTCCGGCAGCCCGTAGACCGTCTCGGCCATCCGCGCTGCGTCGGGGTGATCGTGGTCGTACCACTTTTTATAGACGGCCGGATCGTTGAGGCGGTAGTCGGCGCTGAGGTCGACCGCACGCATCCCGAGCGGGAGGATCTCTTTGATCACTTCGGCGCTGGCAGCGTGCGGCAGGCAGCAGAATGCACAGTCGGCCCGTTCGGCGAGTTGAGCGGTGCTGAGGTTCTCGAGCCGCAGGTCGAGCCGACCGCGCAGCGACGGGTGGATGTCGCCGAGATGGGGCAGGTCGTCCTGGCGAGTAGTGAGCGCCGTGATCTGGGCGTGGGGATGCGCCAGCAGTAGCCGGATCGCTTCTTTGGCGGAATATCCGGTAGCGCCGAGGATGGCAACTCGAACCATAACGATGCCGCAGGCGGTTGGGGGGCAACCTGACGAACCGCCGACGAGGGACCATGCCTGGTGGCGGCCGCTCGCCAGTCGGGAACTCCCAAATATACTTTGCCGCCCGGCAGGTCGCTACGGGCGCGGGTGCCTAAACGACACGGAGCGGGGGAGTTCGGTTCAAAGATAACTTCCGGTTCCCTCCCCTTGGAGGGGAGGGTTAGAGAGGGGGAAAGAAGTGTGTACCAGCGTTCCACCCCCTCCCCAGCCCTCCCCTCAAGGGGGAGGGAGCCACAACATTTCATGTTAGTGATTGGGCGCTAGCGACTTGCGATGAGGCGTGCTTGGATGACTGCCAGGATCTCCCGGGCGACGGATTCCTTTGAGCCGGCGGCTGCGCGGAGGACTGTTCCTTGCGGGTCGAGGATCTCGACTTCGTTCTCCAGGGAGTTCATCGCCGCGACGCCGTTGGAAACCATCAGGTCGCAGCGTTTGCGTTCGAGCTTCGCCAGGGCCCGCAGGCGATGGTCGTCGGTTTCGAGCGCGAAGCCAACGACCCAGCGGGCGCCTTTTTCGGCGGCGAGAGTGGCGACGACGTCGTCGGTTTCGAGCAAGTGGAGCAGCAGCGGGGCGCCGGTCTTGGCGATCTTTTGATCTTCGACCCGCTCGGGGCGGTAGTCGCAAGGAGCGGCGGCGCCGATCAAGCCGTCGCAGCGGGCGAACGCGGTGCGGGCGGCGGCGAGCATCTCCTCGGTGGAGACGACCGGAATGACCTCCGCGGCCGCGGGGTAGGGGACTTCGACGGGGCCGGAGACGATCGTCACCTCATGGCCAAGCTCAATCGCCGCGGCGGCGAGAGCGCTGCCCATGCGGCCGCTGGAGGCGTTCGTGAGGTAGCGGACCGGGTCGAGGTACTGCCGCGTCGGTCCGGAGGTGATGAGGATGCGGGCCATGCGGGGCGACGAGTTGGGAATCAAAGCCACCGGCTATGCCGGTGGACGAAGTGGACGCGACGTTTGCCGGTTGTTTGTCCACCGGCGGAGCCGGTGGCTTCTATTAAACGGGCTTCGATTGTTCGAGCAAACGGCGGACTTCGGCGGCGATTTCCGCCGGCTCGGCCATGCGGCCGACGCCGCGTTCGCGGCAGCTTTGCCAACCTTCCGATGGGCCGACGAAGTGGTAGCCGTCTTCGCGAAGCTGGGCGACGTTTCGCTGCACCGCGGGCTTGGTCCACATTTCCTTGTTCATCGCGGGGGCCAGAATGACCGGACCGATGAACGAGAGCAGCAGCGTACTGAGCAGGTCGTCGGCCATGCCGTGGGCCGCCTTCGCGAGGAAGTTGGCCGTGGTTGGCGCGATGCAAAGGAGCTCGGCCTGGCGGGCAAGCTGAATGTGCGGCCCGAGCGGATGATCGCCACGCGGAAACGAGCGCGTGGCGACAGGGCGACCGGTGAGCGCGCGAAAGGTCGCTTCGCCGATGAACTTCCGGGCACCGCCGGTCATCACGACGGTGACGCCTACGCCCGATTGTACGAGATCACTGACGAGCGCCGCCGTTTTGAACGCGGCAATGCCGCCGGTGACGCCGACCAGAATTTCACGTGGCGCAGACATGCGGACAAACGTCCCAGACTACAGCGACGACAGATCGAATTCCGGCGGACCGCCCAGCGGGCGATGATCGGCGGCGGTGACGACACGGTTCGTCGCGTCGAGGAAGATCTTGTCCTGCAGGATTTCCTGGACGACGATCTCCATTTTGTCGTCGCTGCGGAAATCGACGAGCGGGCGAGCGCCGGAGTTGATGGCGGCCAATCGCTTTTGAATCAACGTCGACAGCTTGAAACGGCCGCCGACCTTGTTGACGATCTCTTCTTCCTTCAGTGCGTCAATCATCTTCCTACGCCTCGGGTTCTAAACCCCGACTCCGCAAAATATCGCTAATTTGGTCGACCGCCTGGTCGACCGTGTCATTCACAACTTGGTGAGAGTACTGGCTCGAGAGCTGCAACTCGTGTCGCGCGACGGCCAGTCGACGTTGCACCGCATCCTCGTTCTCGGTGCCGCGCGAGCGAAGACGGCGCTCCAGTTCTTCGACCGAATCGGGCCGGATAAAGACCGTCACCGCTTCGGGAAACTGGCGCAGAACCTCCCCGGCGCCATCCACGTCGATCTCTAAGATTACCCACTTTCCCTGGGAGAGACTAGACCTCACCTCGCTCCAGAGGGTGCCGTACCAGTGGCCGCGGCCGAAAACCTCGATGCATTCGAGAAATTCGCCCTCGCCGCGGCGGCGTTGGAACTCGGCGTCCGTCAGGAAGTAATAGTCGATTCCGTCCCGTTCGCCCGGACGGGGAGGGCGGGTCGTGGCCGAAACGCTCAGCCGGATTGCGTGGCCGAGCTTCTTCAAGACTTCCCGCACTACCGTGCTTTTGCCGACGCCCGACGGGCCGGAAATAACGACGAGCTTTCCGGGCTTGGCGGCAATCATGGGTTCTTGCACTGCGGAGTCGCACAGGCGCTCAAGAAGCTCAACGCCGAGTTCGGCGTCGTTCGAGTCGCTACTCCACGTTCTGGATTTGCTCCCGGATTCGCTCCAAGGCTGTTTTGATTTCAACGACTTCATGGGAGATCTCGGCGTCGTTTGCTTTGGAGCCGATCGTATTGGTTTCGCGGCCCATCTCCTGACAAATAAACTCTAGCTTGCGACCGGCGCTTTCGGCGGCCTGGAGGGCCTGGGAGAATTGCGCCAGGTGGCTGCGTAACCGGACTATCTCCTCAGAGATGTCGCTCCGATCGGCAAATACGCAGATTTCGCGGACCACGTCGATGGGCTCGATCGAGGCGTTGAACTTGGCCAGCACCTCGCCGACGCGGTCTTGCAGGCGTTGTCGGTACCCTTCGACGACTTGCGGCGAGCGGGCGGCGATGGCGGCCAGGCTCGTTTCGACCGTGTGGCATTGGGCTGTCAGGTCGGCGGCCAGCGCGGCGCCTTCGGCCGTGCGCATCGTGGTGAGGGCTTCCAGCGACGCGCGGAGCGTTGGCTCCAATAGCGGCCAAACTTCCTCGGCGTCGCTCGCTTCGCTGGAAAGCTGCTCGATAACGCCTGGCAGATCGGCGAGCGACTCTAGCCGAATGTCTTCGGCGAGGTGACGCTTCGCGGCGACCTTCTGGAGTTGGTCGACGTAGTTCTCCAACACCGCCACGTTGACGCGGTAGTCTTCCGCATCGCTCATGTGGCGAATGCGGAGGTTGACGTTCACCGTCCCGCGGCGGACGTACTCGCGAACCACGGCTTCGATCCGCGAATCGAGGGCGGCGTAGCCGTCCGTCGTGCGCAGATTCAGCTTGAAGTGGCGATTGTTGATCGTGCGCACTTCGGCCGTGATGGCGTGGTCGTCGCGCTCGTCGCGAGCGTCGCCGAATCCGGTCATGCTCAACAGCGGCACGGGGCAAACTTCCTGGGTGCGAGGATCAAGCGGTGAGGAGGATGAGCGTTAGTTCTCGGCCGCGGGTTCGGCCGGAGCGGCGGCTTCAGCGGCGGGCGCTTCGGTCGATGCCGCCGGAGTTGCGGCGGCGGGCTCGGTGGCAGCGGGCGCTGCGGCAGGAGCCGATTCAGTCGCAGCGGCCGGGGCCGATTCGGCCGGAGCGGCGGTCGTGGCCGCGGGGGTTTCCGTTGTCGACGACGCGGCTGGCGTGGTCGTTCCGCTCGCGGCTGCCGGCGTCGTGTCTGCTGGAGTCGTCGTTGCTGCGGCGCCGGGGGCGTCGGTCGTCGTGTCGCCCGTGGAGGCGGGCGTGCCGAGGTCCAACCGGGCGCGCTCGCTCGATCCGGTGGCGGCGAAGATGATGCAGAGCAAGATCCAAATCACCGCGGCTACCGACGTGATCCGCGTGAAGATGTCGCCGGCCTTGGCGCCGAACGCGCTCGATCCGCCCATGCCGCCGAGGGCGCCGGCCAAACCGCCGCCGCGACCTCGCTGCACGAGGATCAGCAGGATCAAAAACACGGCCACGACGCACAGCAGGAAGCCGAGCAGCGATTGACCGAGTGCGGCGAAAATGGGAAGGGGCACGTGTCGCTCCGTCTAAAAACTCAACAAGTAACTTGGTAATAGTTGCGGCGACTTGAGGGCAAGTCAGCCGGCAATATGGTGTTTAGTTCAGCCTGCCGCGGCGATGGCCAAAAAGTCGTCGGCCTTCAGGCTGGCGCCGCCGATGAGAGCTCCGTCTACATTCGGCTGCCCGAGCAGTTCGGCCGCATTGTCTGGCTTGACGCTGCCGCCGTAGAGGATCCGAACCTGATCCGCCGTTGCGGCATTGTAACGCTCCGCTATCAGCTTGCGAAGATCGGCATGGACCTCCTCGGCCTGCGTGGGCGTGGCGACTTTTCCGGTGCCAATGGCCCAAACGGGCTCGTAAGCGATCACCGTGGCTACCAGTTGCTCGGCCGAAACATCGGCCAGGGAGCCGTCAAACTGCGTGCGGATCACTTCGGCGGTCTTGCCCGCTTCGCGTTCTTCGAGCAGTTCGCCAACGCAAACGATTGGCACGATCCCGGCGGCGAGGGCGGCCAGGGTCTTCTTATTCACGTCGGCGTCGGTCTCTTTGTAGATGTGACGACGTTCGCTGTGGCCGAGGATGACATGGGTGCAGCCGCAATCCTTGAGCATCGAGGCCGAGATTTCGCCGGTGAAGGCGCCGCTCTTTTCGTGGCTCATGTTTTGGGCGGCAAGCATCACCGTGCCGCCGTTGAGCACCGACCCAACCGTCTTCAAGTAAACGTACGGCGGGGAGACCAACAGATCGACCTTGCCGTAGGCCGGCGAGGCGTCGGAAATGGCGCGAGCGAGCGCAGTCGCGCCGGCGCCATCGAGGTTCATCTTCCAATTGCCGGCGATCAACGGTTTACGCATTGATTGTTCTTCTTACGTTTTTCGTTGTTGATGATTGGGTTTTCTCTCGCAGAGGCGCAAAGGCGCAGAGAAAACGCAAAGAATACAAAAGTTGAATGGCAATGATTTCGTCTTCTCAGCAACCCCTCTGCGCCTTCGCGCCTCTGCGAGAGATCTTTTTTTTGGCTTAGCCGATCTGCTTGTCAACAGCAGCGCCGACTTTGCGGATTTGGTCCATCAGCTCCGCGTACTGCTTCGGCAGCAGGGCTTGCGGGCCGTCGCTCATCGCCTCTTCGGGCTTGTCGTGGACTTCGATGTGGACGCCATCGGCGCCAGCCGCGACGCCGGCGAGGGCACAGGCCGGAATTAAATCGGGGCGGCCGGTCGCGTGGCTCGGGTCGACGATGATCGGCAAGTGCGACAGCTTGTGAATTTGCGGCACCAGGGCGACGTCGAACGTGTTGCGGGTCGCGGGGTCAAAACCCTTCACGCCGCGTTCGCAGAGGACGACGTTCGAGTTCCCTTGAGCCATGATGTACTCAGCGCTCATCAGGAAGTCGGCCACGGTCGCGCTCATGCCGCGCTTGAGCAGCACTGGCTTGTTGGTGCGGCCGACTTCTGTCAGCAGAACGAAGTTCTGCATGTTGCGGGCGCCGAGCTGGAGCATGTCGGCATACTCGCAGACCAACTCGACGTTGCGGGGGTCGACCACTTCCGTGACCACCGGCATGCCATGGCGGGCGCCGACGTCGCGAAGGATTTTGAGGCCATCCTCGCCCAAGCCTTGGAACGAGTAGGGGCTAGTGCGGGGCTTAAAGGCGCCGCCGCGGAAGATATTCGCGCCGGCCGCGCGGACCGACTTGGCAATCGATTCCATCCGCTCTTCGGATTCGACCGCACAGGGGCCGGCGATCATCGCCATGTGGCCGCCGCCGATCTTCACCGGGCCGACTTCGATGATCGTCGGCTTCGGGTGGGCCTGCTTGCTCGCCAGCTTATAGGCGGGCATCACGGGCACGACCTCAGCGACGCCGGGAATCGCGGCCAGCGGCGCCGACTGCAGCTTGGTCTCGTCGCCGATGACGCCGATCACCGTGCGGTAGGTGCCGCGGCTGATCGAGGTCTGCAGGCCGAGCTGTTCGACCTTGCTGGCAACGTGCTTGATTTGGTCTTCAGTGACGGTTTCGTCGAGAATGATGATCATAGAACGCGCGGGTTCAAAATCTGGGAATGGGGCTGCCATAGCCCTCCCCGGCGGACCGGAGAGAAGCCCTCCAGAGTAACCTGAAGCGGGCGGCTCCACTAGCCGTCCTGGCGGGGGCGCCGCGGGGTGGGGAATCAGGCCTCGCCGGCGGCTGGCGGGGGAGGGGAGGTGGCCGCAGGGCTGGCTTGCCGGCGGAGTTGGCGGCGGGCCTGCTCGTAGATGATTTGGAGCCGCTTGAATTGCTCGACGGTGCCGCCCCGATCGGGATGAGCCTGCTTGGCCTGCTCGCGGTAGGCCCGTTCGACCTCCTCGAGCGTGGCGTCTGAGGTGAGCCCCAGAGCGGTGAGAGCCGGCGCCGGGCCTTCGCCCGTCCGCAGGCTGCCGAGCCAACTGGGGGCGGCAAACTCGCGGTATGCCCGCAGTTCTTCGCGGATGCGGTAGCCATGGATCGCCATGCCGGCGAGCGCAGCCGCCAAGCCGGCGATGGCGGCGATCTCCAGAAACTGGTGGAGTTGCAGTCCGTACAGCTTCGAACTGGCCGGATCCCGCGGGTCGGTGATGAACAGCAGCCCCATGATCGCGGCCACGCCGAGCACAGGGCCGAACAACACGAACAGGAGCGAGGCAATGGGCCCCGACCGACCCCGATTGCGGAAATGGAGCAGGATGACCGCTGTGAGCAGCAGGACGAGCGTCCCATGAATGACGATCGACCAGTGCTCAAAGAGTGTGCCGGCAGGCGAGTTCATCTTAGTGGCAGATGATAGGCGCCCGCCGGAGGAGCGGCAATCCGATTCGACTGCGGCGTTGGCAGGCTACCGAGCGCTAGGAGGCGAATCGATCGGTAGTTCAAAGCTGAACGTCGCCCCGCGCTCCGGATTGATTTCCGCCCAAAGTCGGCCGCCATGGTTCTCGATGATCGAGCGGCTGATCGACAAGCCCAGGCCCAGGCCCTCCTGCTTGGTTGTGAAGAAGGGCTGGAATAGTGACGAGAGGGCATTGGCCGCGATGCCCGCTCCATAGTCGATGACGTCGAGTCGGACGCACTCCTTTTGCAGGGAAGTGCGCACGATCACCGGTTGAGTGGCGCCAGAATCGACGGTTGATTCGAGGGCGTTGCGAATCAGATTGACGAGCACCTGTTCGATCTGAATCGAATCGGCCGCAATCATCGGCAGCGCGGGGCCGAACTCCGCGATGATCGGAATCGCCTCGGCTCGCCCCATCGCGGGGCCGAAGCACGACTTCGTCAGCGTGATCACGCTGGCGACCAGTTCGTTAACGTCGACTCCCGCCGAGAGAGACGCGTTTTTCTTCACGAACGTGGTAAGCCGTTTGACGATCTCGCTCGCGCGTTCCGTCTGCTTCGAGACGTTTTGCAGCAGGCTGAGGACGTCGGCCGGGAGTTCTTGTCCGGAGGTTAGCGGCCAGCGTTGGCACGCGCGGGCGAAGTTGTTGGCGGCAGCCAGCGGTTGATTCAGTTCGTGAGCGAGGCCTGAAATCATTTCGCCCAGCGTGCAGAGGCGATTCGCGTGGGCGATTTCCGCCAGTCGCTGTCGTTCGTTCTCCTCTGCCTTGCGCCGCTCGGTGATGTCGATGAACGCTCCGACGGATCCGCGCGGGTTACCGGACGAATCGTTCAGCGGCGCCGAGTACCCCAGCATCCGCATGATGCGACCATCTTCGTGGATAATCTTGAACTCAAGGTCGCGAATCTCGGTTCCATCGCGCGCGGAGATCTGCATCGGCAGCTGATCGTCGGGGATCAGCCGCCCGTCGAGGCCGACGCAGACGAAGTTCGTGGGACGTTCGGCCGCATCGGCGGTTTTCGACGAGTTCTCGGCCGCGTCGAGATCGAGAAAATTGGCCAGGGTGTTGTTTGTGCGGATCCGTTTGCAAAGCGGATCGAACGCCACGCCGATGCCGACGGGGATGACGTTTAAAAGTGTGTCGAGTTCCGTCGCCCGCTCATGGAGCGCCGCCTCCAGTCGAGCCACTTCTGCCTCAAGGCGAGCGATCCGCTCCTCGGCGGGAACTGGATCGGTCTGGATCGCAAGCTCCCCGACGATGGGGGCTGCGCTGCCAACAATCTGTGCGAGGACGATTCTCACGGAAACCGCACGAGGGGTTGGAGGGGATATGCGAATAATGAGGAGGGGGCCGCTTAATTGCCAGTCATTGAGTCGTGGATTTCCACGTTAGCTCGGCCCTTAACTTTCGATCAAGCACCACGACAGCGAAGAGTCTGGCTGTTTATTATGCAATATGTCACAAAAAGCGACGCAATATTGCGGAGTTGTAATCCTGTAGCCCGCTACCAATAACTCCCTCATGGGGGTTTAACCCTACAAAATCGCTCTCTCCGACCATTCCAAGTGTGCGCATGGGAATGGGCTTTTGGCTTCTTTGCGAATGATTCAGTTGGGGCTGCAGCCCTAAACTCTTGCTAGTGAGTACGGATTTGCCCGCAGCTTGGATTCACGGCCCATCGGGGGGCGGAGCGTTAGTTTCCGTTCGTGGCGAGAATAATTCAGACGTATAATCGAAGTTGGCCGACCAACGTGAAGGATGGCCGATCCAGGCCGTGACCTTGCAGAGAGTTCGACGATGAAACGAATCCGATCAATCCTCGCTACGACGGTCATGGCAACGCTGGGCGGAGCAGGGCTGGGGCACGCGCAACCCGCGGCTCCGACCGGCGCGACTCCGCCGCCGACCGATGCGCCTTACACGGAATCCACCCCGCAGTCGCAGGCCGAGATCGACAAAGCACGTGCCGCTATCTGGGAGAGCGCGGAAATGGTCGCCGCTCGCGAGTGGCTCGTCGACCACATGGCTCGTTCGGCGCGGATTACGCCTTCGCAATCGCAACGGTATATGGAAGAGTTAAAGCGCCTCTCGCCGGAGCAGATGAAGCTGTGGCTGATCACGTTCGAAGAGCAGCAAGCCGAACGAAACCGCCAGCATGAGACCTTTGAATCGGCTCGCCAAATGTCGGTCGATCGCGCGATGCAGGCCAACCAAGCGAGCCAGCAAGCGGCGGAGAACGCTACCCGCACGCGCAATCAGGCGGCGCAGACCGCGCAAGAGGCGATGCGGAATCAGCAACAAACGGCGCAGCAGCGCGCCCAGCAACGCGCAAGTGATCGCGACGCTGCCGCACAAGCGATGCTTCAACCTTCGGCGTACATCTGGTTAAATACCGCTCCCTGGGGCCCGTACGCCGGCTATCCGGTCGGCGGCGGAGCGGCCATCGATCCGGCGGCGTTCCAGGGCGTGCTGGGCGTCACCAATCGCGAGCCGGCCAACACGATTTCGCCCGGCGCCCGTCGGCCTGAGACGAATCGCTAAAGCTAATCGGCGATCGCGTGCTCTTGCTAAACGGGCAGCAGCAAATCCCACCGGCGCGAGGGCGATCGGCTTTGGGTATGCCGACCCGCGCATGAGGCTGCGGTCGCGTGGTCGCCGCATCCTGTTCGCGCGTCGCGTCATGCTGGCGACGAAGCTGAATACTCGCCCAAGTTCGACGCTATAAAAACAACGGCCCGAGAACGCGAGTGTTCCCGGGCCGTCGTGGGGAGAGTTTCGTTATCGCGGCGGCGAGATCACCACGTGAAGCCGCAGCCAAGAGCCAGACCGACCAGGTTAGCTCCGCCGATGCCGGCCGAAGCAAACGAATTGGTCGTCAGTTCGCCGATCGTGCCGCCGAAGCCGGCGCCGCCCGTTGGCGGTCCGTCGACGTCCCATTGCTGGTATTCGAGGGCCGTGCGGAAGAACGCATTGGCCGGGATGTACTTCAGCGGGAAGTCCATCTGCAGACCAATCTGGTATTCCAAGATATCAAGCTCGGCGTCGGCGTCGGCGCGGCGCACCGTCGCGGCGCCGACGAGCGGCGCGCTCGGCGAGGAGGCCACGGTGCCGTCGGAACGGCCGAACGAATCGGTGTGGCCGCCAAGGTACGAAACGCGGAAGCCTGAGAAGAACGTGAACGGCGAGTCGCCGATTTGGCGACGGACGTTGATGCCCGTCGTACCGCCGGCGCCGTTGAAGCTGAAGCCGTTTTGCAGCGTCAGGTTGATAAAGTTACCGGTCGTGAAGACGCCGAAGGCGAGGAAGTCGGACTCGGTGCCGATCATCGCCTGACGGGCGCCGAGCGAGCCGTCGATCTTCCACTTGCCCGGCCGGAAGCTGCGGACAATTTCGATGTCGGCGGTTTGGAGGTGAGCGCGATTCGTCTCGAAGATCGTGGCGAAGTTGCTGCCGGTGTTCGGAATGGCGGGATTCGGCGCCGGCGGCGTGTCTTGGTTGCTGGTTTCCAGATTCCAGTAGCGGCCGACGACCGCCCACCGCTCGTTTAATTGCAGGCCCATCCATAGGCGAGGGGCGGCGGCGAACTTGTCGTTGATGCCGTCGCCGTCGACCGTTGCGAAGGTCGAGACGCCGGGCGCCGTCGTATCGGAGAACGAAGCCGTGATCCGTCCGCCGGTGGTCGCGTTGACGTTCATCAACGTCGCTTCCGTTCCGGCGAAGAAGAACGGTCCGCTGCACTTCTGGCAGCGGGCGAGTTCGCATTGAACGGGTGCGTCGGACGCAACGACCGTTTCAGCTTCGTCGAAGAATGAGGCGACCGAATATCCCGTGTCGCCGAACGCTGAAGCCGGCGCGACAAACAGCGCAGCTGCGGCCCAGCGAAGGACCCATCCATTGGTCTTCATCGTGATTCCTTCCGGCCGTCCATTGGCCAGCGTTAAACGTGGACGGCGTCTGCAGGCATGAGACGACCGCCTCCCCAACGTCCACGGTGAAAACGATCGACCACTTGAAGCGGAAACACGCAATTCTGCGGTTGCTAGCAGTAGGGTCGCCGTAGGCCGCAAAGTCGACGATTCGCCTCAAGAGGCTGCGATAGCGTTAGATCACGGCGTCGTATTCAAGCCCCGGGCTCCGCCCGGGGGTAGGCGTCCAATCCGGTTGGCGTTGTCGCTCGTACTGCCACCCCCGGGCGGAGCCCGGGGCTAAAAGACGCCGCGGCATTCACCTGCTAGCCAACGACTTCCGACTCGGCATACGACCCGAGCAGCGAAAGGCGGAGCGACTTCTTTTGCAGCGAGGCAATCGCCCGCTTCACCCGCAGTTCGGCGGGGTGCCCCTGGAATTCGAGGAAAAACAGGTACCGCCCGCGAGCGCTCGGAATTGGGAACGATTCGATCCAGGTGAGGTTGAGGCGGTGGCGTTTGAAGATTGCCATCGCATCGGCGAGCGAGCCAGGCTCGTGGGGGGCTTCGAACACAAGCGCCGTCTTGTCGCGGCCCGAACGTTCCGCTGCGTTGGCGCCAATAACGGCGAACCGGGTGACGTTCTCCGCGTTGTCTTCGATGTTCCGCGCGAGGATCGACAATCCATTGTTGACTGCCGCTTGTTCGGCGCCGATTGCGGCGGTATCTGGTTCGGCCGCCGCCAGACTGGCGGCTTCGGCGGAACTCGAGGCTGGTTCCAGTTTCACCCCCGGCAAGTGGGCGGCGAGCCAGTTGCGGCACTGCGAGAGCGCCTGGGGCTTGCTGCAAACGCGGCGGATCTCGCTGCGGGCGCCTCGGCCGAGCAGGCAATGGTGAATTCGCAGCGGCACTTCGCCGCAGATTTGGACGTGGGTCGCGCCCGATTCGCCGCTGCCGTTACCATTGGCAACGGCGCTGAGGCGGGCCAAGCATTCCAGTGAATCGGCGACGCGGCCGTCCGTAGAGTTTTCGATGGGGACGACGCCGAACTGGGCGTGCCCTTGTTCAACTTCGTCAAACACGCTGGCGATGGTCGCTACAGGCACGAGCTCGGCGCTCTGACCGAACCGGGCGATCGCCGCCAAGTGGCTGTAGGTGTAGGCGGGGCCGAGGTATGCGGCGCGGATCGGTTGGTTTGCCGAGCGGATGCCGCTCAGCAGTTCGCGGAAGATCGCCTGGATTGCGGTGGCGGTGAGGGGGCCGTCGTTGTTTTCGGTGGCATACTTCAGCACCGCGGGGTCGGCGACGCCTGAAGCCGTTTGATCGGCGGCAGATTCGCCGCGAGCTTCGGCAAGCTCGCCGTTCGCGATGGCCGCCGCGGCGCGTTCGTTGAGCAGGTCGACCAGTTGGCGGTCGAGCTTCCGAAGCTGAGCGGCGGTGACTTTTTTGGCGGCCATGGCAGTGAGCGGGAGGCGGAGCGAACGTGGGTGTCAAACTGGCATGTCGTCCGAAATCGGGAAGCGTCGAGCGCTTGCTAAATGCTGCCAAACTGACAGTTGGCGAAATTAGTCCAGTTCGCGCCCTCAATTCTAGCTTGCGATTTAACTCGTTACTTTGCAGTACTTTACAGCGATCGGGCGGCATGCCCAGCCAGCCGGCACGGCCTTTGCATAAATATGTGACCGTACCTCGAAAAAACAAACGGCGGCTGCCGCGATGGCATGCTGCGCGTTGAAATACAGCATATCTTAAGCGATCAACCTCCAACTAGGAGAGGAGCTAACACTTATGGCAAGCGGCGAAAAAATCATCGGTATCGATCTCGGCACCACCAACTCGGTGGTTGCTGTGATGGAAGGCAAAGAAGCGAAGGTCATCCCGAACCCGGAAGGGAACCGGCTGACCCCCAGCGTCGTGGCGTTCACCGACAAGGGCGAAGTCCTTGTCGGCGACCTCGCGCGGCGCCAAGCGGTGACCAACCCGACGAAGACCGTTTACTCGATTAAGCGGTTCATGGGCCGGCGGCACAACGAAGTCGCTTCGGAAGAAACGATGGTCCCCTACAAAGTCGTGGGCGGACCGGAAGACTACGTGAAGGTCGACGTCGGCGGGCAGGAATTCACTCCTCCCGAAGTCTCGGCGAAGATCTTGCGCAAGCTCAAGGAATCGGCCGAAGCTTACCTCGGTCACAAGGTGAACAAGGCGGTCATCACCGTTCCGGCGTACTTCAACGACGCCCAACGTCAGGCGACCAAAGACGCCGGCCAAATTGCCGGCCTCGAAGTCGCGCGCATCATCAACGAACCGACCGCGGCGTCGCTCGCGTACGGCCTCGACAAGCAGGCGCAAGAGAAGATCTGCGTCTTCGACCTCGGCGGCGGTACGTTCGACGTCTCGGTGCTGGAAGTTGCTGACGGCGTCTTCCGCGTTATGAGCACCAACGGCGACACCCACCTCGGCGGCGACGACTTCGACGAAGCGTTGATGAAGTACGTGGCTGGCGAGTTCCAGAAAGAGCAAGGGATCGATCTCCGCAAAGATCGCATGGCGCTCCAGCGTTTGCAGGAAGCGTGCGAAAAGGCGAAGAAAGAACTCAGCACGGCGCAATCGACCGACATCAATCTGCCGTTCATCACGGCCGATGCGAACGGCCCGAAGCACTTGCAGATGAACATCACTCGGGCGCAGTTCGAGAAGATGGTCGACGGGCTGGTGGAGCGCTGCCGCATTCCGCTGGTGCAGGCGCTCAAGGACGCGAAGCTGAAGCCGAGCGAGATCGACGAAGTCGTCTTGGTCGGCGGTACGACCCGCATCCCAAAGGTGCAGGAACTCGTCAAAGAGATCTTCGGCAAGGACCCGCACAAGGGCGTGAATCCCGACGAAGTCGTGGCGATCGGCGCCGCGATCCAGGGCGGCGTCCTTTCGGGCGAAGTCCAGGACATCCTGCTGCTCGACGTCACTCCGCTCAGTCTCGGCATCGAGACCCTCGGCGGCGTGATGACCAAGCTCGTGGAAAAGAACACGACGATCCCGACCGAGCGGAAGCAAGTCTTCAGCACGGCCGACGACAACCAGACGGCTGTCACGGTTCGCGTGTTCCAAGGCGAACGTGAGATGTGTGCGGACAACCGGCTCCTCGGCCAGTTCAACCTGGAAGGGATCCCGCCGGCCCCGCGCGGCGTGCCGCAGATCGAAGTGAAATTCGATCTCGACGCCAACGGCATCCTTAGCGTCGCTGCGAAGGATCTCGGCACTGGCAAGGAACAAACCGTCAAGATCGAGCAATCGAGCGGTTTGTCCGACGACGAGATCAAGCGGATGCAGGCCGACGCGGCCTCGCACGCCGAAGAGGATAAGAAGAAGCGTGAACTTGTCGAAGCTCGTAACCAGGCCGACTCGATGGCTTACCAAATCGAGAAGACCATCAAGACGAACGCCGACAAGCTGAAGGACTCAGACAAGCAGGCGCTGGAAGCGGCTGTGACGAAGGTCCGCGAAGCAGCCAAGGGCGACAACGCGGCGGCCATCAAGACCGCCGTGGCGGAACTCGAAGCGGCGTCGCACGCGATGAGCGAAGCCTTGTACAAGTCGGCAGCCGCCGGCGGCGAAGGAGCACCGGAAGGGGCGTCAGCCCAAGCCGGCGGTTCGAACGCCGACGACGACGCGATCGACGCGGAGTTCGAAGTGAAGAGTTAAGTCAGGAAGCCGTAAGGCGTGCAGACTAGCGACTAGCTGCCGGCCAGGTTTTCCTGGCTGGCAGCTATTTTTTTGCAGTGAACGCGAGATTTCGTTTCAATTAACCCGTCGTTCGAGCGCCTGAAAATTCGTCAGCGCTCGGCGACGGCTCAAGATAAGTAAATAAAAAACGGTCGGCGCCGTCTCGCCGGGAAGGAGGCCCAACCTATGGCCTTTCGTTTCGATAAATTAACTCAGAAAGCTCAGGAAGCAGTGCAGCGGGCGCAAGAGATTGCGGCCGACGCGGGGAATCCGCAGATCGAGTCGCTTCATCTGCTGGCGGCGCTCATCGACGAGCAGGACGGCATCGTTCGTCCGTTGCTCGACGCGATTGGCGCCAATCAGCAGCAGTTGCGGCAGATCGTTACTGCCGAGCTTTCGCATTTGCCGAAGGCGAGCGGCGGAGCTCCGCCGCAGTTAGGCGCGGAACTGTCGCGCGTCCTCGACGGTGCGCAGCAAGCTGCCACCGAGATGAAGGACGACTTCGTCTCGACCGAGCACCTGCTCCTCGCGCTCGCCCGCGTGAAGTCGAAGGCGCAAGACACGCTAAAGCTCAACGCGGTGAGCGAGAAGGATCTGCTCGCGGCGATGCAGAAGGTCCGCGGCTCGGCCCGAGTCACCGACCAGAACCCGGAAGGAAAGTTCCAGGCGCTGGAAAAGTACGGCATCGACCTCGTGGCTCGTGCGGCGCAAGGCAAGCTCGATCCGGTCATCGGCCGCGATCAAGAAATTCGCCGCGTCATTCAGGTGCTGTCACGCCGCCGGAAGAACAACCCGGTGCTCATTGGCGACCCCGGCGTCGGCAAGACGGCGATCGCCGAAGGGCTCGCGCTGCGCATCGTGCAAGGCGACGTACCGCAGAGTCTGAAGAACAAGAAGGTCGTGGCGCTCGACATGGGCGCCCTCATCGCCGGGGCCAAGTACCGCGGCGAGTTTGAGGAGCGGCTCAAGGCGGTGCTGCGCGAGGTGCAAGATTCGCAAGGGCAGGTGATTCTGTTCATCGACGAACTCCACACCGTCGTCGGCGCTGGCGCCGCCGAGGGGGGGAACGACGCGGCGAATCTGCTCAAGCCGCAACTCGCCCGCGGCGAACTCCGCTGCATCGGCGCCACGACACTCGACGAGTATCGCAAGTACATCGAAAAGGACGCCGCGCTCGAGCGGCGGTTCCAGCCGGTGTTCGTCGGCGAACCGTCGGTCGAGGACACGATCGCCATTCTCCGTGGGCTGAAGCCGCGCTACGAGGCTCACCACAAGGGGGTGAAGATCAAGGACTCGGCGCTTGTCGCCGCGGCCGAACTCTCGCACCGTTATATCGCTGATCGATTCTTGCCCGATAAGGCGATCGATCTGATGGACGAGGCGACGAGCCGGCTGGCGATGGAACTCGAAAGCGTGCCGGAGGAGATCGACCGCATCCAACGGCGGCTCGTGCAACTCGAACTCGCGGCCCGGCAACTGGCCGACGAGAAAGAGGAGCACGCGCAGCAGCGGCTCGAGGACATCAACGAGGAAATGGACGAGCTCCGTCGCGAGCTCGCCAACCTCCGCGAGCAGTGGGAGAGCGAAAAGCTCGGCGTCGGCGACGTCGCGCAGGTCCGCGAGGAATTGCAGAAGGCCGACCACGAGTACCAGCAACTCGCCGCCAGCGTGAAGGAACGGCAGTCGATTGGCCAGATGGTCGGCGAAGACTTCTACCAGTCGCTGTACGAACTCGACACGAAGCGGAAGAAGCTGCAGCAACGGCTCGAAGAACTGGAGAAGGTGCAAGGCACGCCCGAAGCGGAGGCTTCGAAGGGGAAGAAACGCCTGCTGCGGCAGGAGGTCGGCCCCGACGAAATCGCCGAAGTGGTGAGCGCCTGGACCGGCATTCCGGTGAGCCGCATGCTCGAAGCCGAGCGGGCTAAGCTGCTCGTGCTGGAAGAACGGCTCCACCAGCGAGTCGTTGGCCAGGACGAAGCGGTGCGGGCCGTGGCGAACGCGGTGCGCCGCAGTCGCAGCGGGCTGCAGGATCCTGATCGGCCGATCGGTTCGTTCTTGTTCTGCGGTCCGACCGGCGTCGGCAAGACCGAGCTCTGCAAAGCGCTTGCCGAGACGATGTTCGACGACGAGAACGCGATGGTCCGCATCGACATGAGCGAGTTCATGGAGAAGCATACCGTGAGCCGTCTCATCGGCGCGCCTCCCGGCTACGTTGGCTACGAGGAGGGAGGCAAGCTGACCGAAGCGGTCCGCCGGCGTCCTTACTCGGTCGTGCTGCTCGACGAGATCGAGAAGGCTCATCGCGACGTCTTCAACATCTTGTTGCAGGTGCTCGACGACGGCCGGCTGACCGACAATCACGGTCACACGGTCGACTTCACCAACACGATCGTCGTGATGACGTCGAACGTCGGCAGCCAGGTGATTCAGCAGATTGCGGCCGAGGATGGAACGCAGGAAGAGATGCGCGAGGCGCTCGACGAAGCGCTGAAGACGCGATTCCTGCCGGAATTCCTCAACCGGATCGACGACATCATCGTGTTCCATCCGCTCGATCGTTCGCAGGTCGGTCGGATCGTCGACTTGCAGTTGGTGCGACTGGAAAAGCAGCTTGCCAAGCGCGGGCTGTACCTTCACGTCACACCGGCGGCGCGGGAACGGATCGCGACGCTGGGTTACGATCCGGCGTTCGGGGCTCGTCCCGTGAAGCGGGTGATCCAGCAGACGATCCAGAATCCGCTGGCGACCGAGCTGTTGCGGGGCGAGTATCCAGAAGGCTCGACGATTGAAGTCGACGTCGACGGCGAGGGGGACGAGTTCCTCTTCCGCCGCAACGACGGGGCGGTCAATCAGCCGGCTGGTTCACGAAAGTGATCCGCGAGTTCGTGAGGACGACGCTAACAACGGCGCCGTGGCGACGCACTGAGTGCGATCGTTGCGGCGCCGTTAGCGTTTCAGCAGCGACTCGTCGCGGGGCGCGCCGTGCCGCAGCGAATCCTTCAAGCTGATGAAGTCGGACAGCAAGAAGATCACCGTCACGAACGCGAGCGTGATCTCGGTGAGCGTTAGCAGCTTCGCCGGGATCGACTGCGGCGTGATGTCGCCGTAGCCGAAGAACATGAAGTTCAGGGCGCTGAAGTAGAAGAACTCGAAGACGAGCGCAGCGCCGGTCAGCGATTCGTTGACGCCGGCGAAGCTCTCACGCCGCAGTACGTCGAGCAGGTGAAAGTCGAGCGCGAACGAGGTCATGATCTGCCACATATTCACGAGCATCAGCAGCATGAACTTGTGGTAGGGCGTGTTTTGCGCCGTGGCGTGCCACAGCTGGCGGATGTTCTCTGCGCCGAAGAAAAGCGTCTTCGCCCAGGCGACGATCAAGATCGTCGCGATCACCCACGGCGCAGCGAGGCGGCCGGAGTCGATGACTTCCAGAATCGCCCACCACGCGCCGAAAATTACGGCAAACTCCAGCGCGTTGCGGACGATCATTCTGATCGGATTGAGCCGCATGCCGCGTGGCGCCTCGGGCTAGGCTTAGCGATCGCTCTCGACGAGCTTCCAGCGATCGATCAGTTCTTCCGCGCCAGGCGTCAGGTTGCGGAGCTTGCGGGCGATTTCGGTCTTTTCCGACTGCGTCGCCTTCGGCAGCTTGCCCTTCAGCTTGGTCAGCTTTTCCTGGCGCGAACGGCGTTGACGAAGATCACGTTTACGTTGAGAGGCGCCCACGCGATGGTTCCTTAGCTACGGTCGTTAGTCGGTAAATCGAACGGCGATCGAGCCCGAAACTGACAGGGCGACCGCAACGCTTCGTCGAGAATCCCCGGTTCTAACAGCCACGCCCGCCCCCGTCAATTCCGTCCGCCCGCTCGGAGGCGAGAGAGACCGCCAACCACCGCCAAGCGAAACTCCGATAGCGGCGAAACGCCCTGTTTGGCAAAATCTACCAATGGACTATCCGGGAATAGACGGGTTTTTGGGAACGCGAGCATCGCTCATGCTCGACGTCGTTTTCCTGGCGATGTTCGCGATCGTTCCGGCGCTGGGGTGGAGCATTTGGCTGGTAAAATTCCGCCAGAACTACCAACTCCACAAGCAGATCCAGGTCGTGCTGATGGTCGTCCTGGGCGTCGCCGTCACACTGTTCGAACTCGACGTCCGGTTCCTCAGCGGCTGGCGGGAACGGGCGGAAGCGTCGCCGTACTATGCTTCCGTCGAGTCAGCGGGGCCGGTGTGGGACGCCATCTTCGTGAAGGGGCTAGGGCGTCCGGCAACGCCGGGTTGGGTCTTCCGGATGCTGCTGATCCACCTCCTTTTTGCGGTGACGACGGCGATTTTGTGGGTGTGGGTTGGCGTAAGAGCGCTACGGCGCTACCCGCATCCACCCGTGCCGGCGCCGCATAGCCGCAGCCACATCTTGTGGGGCAAGATCGCGGCGTGGGACATGCTGATGACTGCCGTCACGGGCTGGATCTTCTACTGGCTGGCCTTCGTGGCGTAGCGCTTACGCATTTCTAGCCCCTGGCTCCGCCAGGGGGTCGGTCACCATGCCAATAGGCGCCGCCAAACGAAACGCTACCCCCTGGCGAAGCCAGGGGCTAAGGGTTGAAGAGCCTTCCGGCCCTACATCGGCGTGCCAGGGGGGAAACGCACATCGACTAGCGTTCCCGGCTTCAGCGGCAGATCCGTCGGCAGCGTGATTCTCACCGGCAAACCGCGGGTGGTGGCGCCGCCGCTGGTGCCGTCGTAGATGATCGCCGAAGCGACGATCGGCCCGATGCCCTCAATCTCGGCTGCTGCCCAACGATTACCTCCGCCGCGCAAGCGGACGGCGACCATCGTTCCCGGTTCCGGGGGCTTCGACCCGTTGTCCGGCACATGGCAAGTGATGAACGTCGGCTTCGAGGAGGCGATTTGTAGAATCGTTTCGCCCCGGCCAACCCACTGGCCCGGTAGGCCGCTGACTTTGGTGACCACGCCGTCGATCGGCGCCGACAAGTCGAGGGAGCTATCCTCGCCAACGGCCAGTGCAATGCGCGCGGCCGTGACGCCGGCGGAGACTTTGCCGAACAGCGGCCATTGGCCGCCTGGTTGCCCCTCAACCGGTTCCAAGCGGCCATCGACAGGGCTGCGAATATCGACGATTTCCGCTCCGACTTCGCCATGCACGAACGGCGCGACGCGGCCTTGCTGTTGCCACAGCCAGCCGCATGCAGCGAGCGTCGCCGCCAAGCAAATGGCGGGGAGCGCTCGTTCGCGGAAGTTCTCCCAGCGCTGGGCGGAGGGAATCGGAATTCGTTCGGGACGCGCGTTCATGAAGCGAATTAGCAGCCGCGAGCGGCGGCATGCCTATTGGAAATCTTTTTTCGACGGAGCGGGTTGGTGGACGTACGAGACTTCGTGCAGCTGACCTTCGTCGGCGAGTTCCATGCGCAGGTCGCCGGAACGCGATCGATCGCGGAGGTGGAGGCGGTAGGTGACGACCGAACCTTGGCCAGGCGTCGTCTGCTCGGTCGCGACGTCCCAGCGGCTGGCGTGGCGGTAGAGGAGCCGGTTCATCGCGTCGCGTCCCAGCTTCTGGTCGCCTGATATTTCCACGCTGAGCTGGCCGTCGTAGCGGCGATCGACGCCAAAATTAGTAATGCGCAGGTACGCGAGCACGATGCCGATCGCAATCGTGCCGATGACGGCGGTTGAGTAGCGGAACGTGCCGACCGACATCCCCTCAACGATCGCCCACAGGACGAACACAGTATCGCGGGTGTCGCGCAGCACATTGCGGAAGCGAACGACGGCGAAAACCGCCAACAGCCCGAACGCCACCATCAGACTGCCGGCCATCAGCATCATCAACAGGGCGACGATCACTGGCATCACGACCAGCGAGGCGACGAACGCTTTGGTGGCGTCAGGCGCCGTGTTGGTCGCCAGGTAGACCCAGCCGATGATTTGGCCAATGGCAAAGGCCAGAAGCAGCGTAAAAGCGAGCGTCGTCGGTTGAGAGAGAGAGCCGTGATCGCTGTAGAGGATCATGTCGATCCACGAACCGATGTTCATCGCGATCAGCCTGCCTTCGAGGGACTGGGGGCTTGCCCGGAGATCCCTAGTATATCCAGCCCTTTGACGAACTTCGAGAACGAGGTGCGGCGGAGCTTGAATTTCTTCAGGGTGTCCCGCAGCCAGAGGGGGCGCGTGCCGGCGTACTTGAACTCAAGCAGCACGTTCAGGCCGCCGATGTTCGAGCCGAAGCGAGGGGCGTTCAGGCCGGCGGAACGCATGGCCGCGTTCGTGGTGATGCGACGATCGAACGTGATGCGGACGCGCGGTTCGTCCTTCGAATTGTAAGCTTCGCGTTCGTAGGCGACGAACAGCTTCGGGTCGGCGCCGAGGGTCTGCCGGCGCTGGGCGAATTCTTCGAGGGCGGTGCCGCGGGCGCCGTTGCTGAGGGCGTGCTGCAGATGTTCGCAGTTCGGGTTGCGAAGCATCGACTCGATCATCGACTTGTGAATCGAGAAGCGACGCTTGAAGGTGAGCCCCTGCGACTTCTGCTTTATTTCGACGTAGGCGATTCCCTCCGGATCGTGGTCGTAGTAGCGGATGCGAAGCTTGACTCGCTCCTTCAGCCCTTGCCGGCTCTGCTGGTAGAGATCAAGCGCTGGGGTGTCGAGATAAAGGCTCAGCACCTGGTAGCCGCGCACGCTCTCCGGCGGGGTATGGGCGTCGACGTCGAGGTAGGGAAGCAACTCGTTGCGGAGGGCGACGGCCATCGTGTCCGTCAAAAGATATTTCCGCTCGTAACGGCCAGTCGGAAAGTCACCGAGATCATTCATCGTCTTGGCGGGAGATGGAGGAGTGGCGGGAGGGTTAGAACGGCAGGCTTTCGATTTGCTCTTCGCCGTCGCGAGAGCAAAGGCTCATGATGACGTCTTTTTCGATTTCATCCGCGGCGAAGTGGGCGGAGCCGTCGCACATCAAGAAAGTCGCGCCGCCGGGATGATCAGAGAAGATTGTCTCCTTGTACCAAGCGTCTGGGGCGGTCTCTCGATTGACGCCCTTGGTGATGTGGCTGACGTTGCTGCCTGAGGCCCAGGCGCCGTTGAGCGACTTAATTTCCCCGTCGTCCATTTCGACGCCGCGGCCGGTGCATTCGGCGACGGCGATCGTGTTGGAGAGCCCGTCGGTGACGTGGGCAACCTTTACTGGCGGCGGTTCGAGAATGGTGTCCTCGTTCGGCATCCCCTTCGTGCCGATGAGCACGCCGCGCTGTCGGCCGTACGGTTCGGTCGAACCGGGCGGCTTGTCGTCCTTATCGGGGCCCGACGAGCCGAGGTAGTCAATGCAGGCCATGCCGCCGCCGGGGACGCCAAGTTCAATCAACCGTCCGTCTTCGCCACGATGGGCTTCGATGCGGACGGTGCTCGGGCAGCGATAGACTTCGATGATCGTGCCGGTCACCGGCAGGTTCGAGGGATCGGCGAGGGGAACGGCAAAGTTCAGCTTCGGCAGCAGGTTTCCTTGCTCCATGTAATTGAGCAGGAACGATGACCAAGCGACTTGCTGCGTCTGCGGCAGGCTGCGCTTGTTGGTCCACTTCTTCCCGGCAGGGAATTTGTCTTCAGCAGCAATGTGGTTCTGCAGTCCCAGGCCAATCTGCCGCAGATTGTTAAGGCACTGGCTGCGACGACTCGACTCGCGGGCCGCCTGAACGGCTGGCAAGATGAGGGCCACGAGCACCCCGATGATGGCGATAACCACCAGGAGCTCAACGAGCGTGAAGGCGGTGGTAAGGCGACGGGATTTCGCCCGATGATCGCCCCTCAGCGGTAGCCCGCTTCGGTTAGCAACGCTTCGATTAGCAATACTGTTGATAGGCATCGATTTCCAGGCGATCACTCGCGAAAAGGGCCGGAATCTGCGTACCTGTTTTTGCAGGAGGGGAGGCGTTCGCGCGAATGCCGACGCGGCCACCTACTGCCTGCCGCAGCTATCCTGCAGCAAACCACATGATAATGGCCATTTTCGCAGCCAACAATGAGAATCCTTATAAATCCTTCACGGGAACTTCATGTATTTGCTGTAGGGGTTGGCGGCGTTCATTGCTTGCCAGAACGGGGGCATACCCGTGGGGCTGACGATTTCGCAATCTGCAGCCAAGCGGCGGAGTCGCTGTGCAGGGGCGGCGTCGAAAAGAGGGTTTCTGCGTGCCCTGGCGTCGCTCTTTAACCGTCCGTAGGATAGTGAGACTCGCCGCCAATTCGCGGCTCACGGTCGGGTGGCAGAGCGGTTGAATGCACCGGTCTTGAAACCAACTTGGCACGCTCCACCATGCCCCAATAACGCAATATATTGGGGCAATCTTACTTCCGCCGCCCTCAGTTGACTCCACTTAGACCTGCCTACAGGTGTCGTGGTGTCGCCCTTTTTCAAGCCTGTCGGGTGTCGGATGCCATCAATGGGATGGTAATAGGAGTTTTCGCCGTGAACGAACGTAAAGCCGCCCTCATCGCTCGCATTCAACAGCTTCACAATGCTCGTCTGGCCGAGATTCGGGCCATCGCTCGTCTGGAGGCTCGCCCACGCATTCGCATCCTAGACCGGGCGTTTGCCCAGATTGGCGCCGCCTGCCTCATGTTGGCCATCTTCGCCGGCTCCGCGGAGGCTCGCACTATTTCCAAGCCGATCGGCTATTGGGTCCGCTCTGGCGGGCAAACAACGGTTGTCGTGTACGCTCCGCCATTGCGGCAGATGATCGTCTACCAGACGAACGTGATTCGGCCGACCTGCCCGCCAGTTGCGGCACCGACGCCGCGTCCTCGGTTCCAAGGCTCATCGAAGTACGCAGCCGGCAACTGATCGAACCAAACAGCCCCGAATCAGCGAAACCCCGTCTCAGTTGAGGCGGGGTATTCTGTTTGCTAGCGTGCTGGAGTGATGTTGGCGGTGCGACTCAGTACCCATTAGAATCCTAGCGGTCCGCTATATCCCCGTGCCGCATGGAGGCCCCGTATGTTGCGTGTAACTTTAGCAGCGTTTTCGATTTTCGCTCTACTGAGCGGGAAGGGAGTGGAGCAAGAAAAGGCCCACATCCTCGTGACGTATCCTGTTGGGGATTTATCGGTATGGTCACAAAAGGATGGTAAGACGAGCTTTGAACCATCTATCCTAGTAAGCCTCTTGAAGAACATCGAACCTGATTCTTGGGTGGCGTCGGGCAAAGGCGAGGGCGAAATCATGGCCCACGTATGGGATGAATCACTCGTCATCGCACAATCAAAAGAAGTACATGCCCAAATATCGGCGTTGCTTGACAAAATGCGAAAGGACGCCAGCCATCAAGGTGCCGTAGAATCCTGGAAAAGCACCCGCCATCGCACAACCCGTGTCTATGCGGTGAGCGATTTAGTTACGCCGTGGCCTCTCGATAATAAGGGGAAGCCGGATTTTGATTCGTTGGTCGACTTAATCAAAGCGACAACCGGTGCAGGACAATGGGACGCTGAATCAGAAATCACGGTTGACGAAACTCGTTATCTGTTGACGGTAGTTCACGCTCCAGTCGTTCAGTCGGAGATTGAGGACTTACTGGGGAAACTTCGCGAGGGCAATGAGCAGTACGCGAGTCGCATTGACAATGGAAAATGTGGCCACTGCGGGCTTGGTGCTGCTCCAGAAACTGGCCAGCGGTGCGACAAATGCAATATCCTGCGTAGTGACCCTTACACGGCTCCGTCACGCGACTGAGGCACCCACAATCATCAAACGCAAAAGGCCTCCAGGGTTAAACCTGGAGGCCTTAATCATTTATCGGGAGTCGATGCGGCTTGGCGATCGTTAATTAAACCCTCCGCCGCGCGCCGCGGTATGGCTAGGGCCTCTGCTATTTGCTGGTAGGTGAATCCCAACTCCCTAAGTCGTATTGCTTTCGGCCGGAGCTTCTCCAGCCATGATTCATAGTTGGTCATGCTGCCTCCCTACCAGTTCACTATGACGCCGTCGTCACGTTGCGTGATGCCCATCCCTTGCCCGTTGAGCAACTGTTGCAGCTCGCGGAACACGTCGGCGCCGTGTTCAAACGGGAATGCCCGTTGACGTACCAGCGGTTCCGCGTCGACTGCCGCCAGCAGCTCCTCTGAGTATTGCTCAAACAATGTTCTAGCGATTGCGGCGGCCGCCGGGTCGATCCGATCGCTAGCCGCTTGGATTAGTCGGTCCTTGAGATTCATCGTGGAACCCTCCGCCGCTCTGGCGGCAAGTTGAAGAATGCTTCTAGGTTGTTCTCGCTAATGAACTCATCGCGGACCCACGCCGCACTTACGGCATCGTCTGAGCGGTGCAGCGTCACACGGCAACCGTTATCGAGCACGATGGACGATTGCCACTTGTCATTGACCCAATGAACGTCAACGAACCCGCTCGCCCGTGCCTCTGGTTCAACTGTCTTCACACGCTCGCCGAAGAATTCTTCCACTGAGGATAGCTTCATATCGAGTCGCTCGGCGATGCGTTCATTGTCGAACCCTTCCCGGCGGAGCATGTCAGCCCACACGGCATTCGGGTATCGCGTTGGCGATATCGCCATGTTCACTTCGGTTCCGGTGATGTTGAGCAGGAGGGCGACTTTAGGCACGCCGTAACCAGCGTCCATCAATTCTGCGATTCGTTTTCTCATTGTGTCTTCCTTGTGATTGATAAACCCGCCCGCCGGCGGAATAGTAAACACCGGCGGACGGGCCAGACTTCAAGCGGCAGGGCGCATCCAAGCCGCGAGTCGATGGATTGAAAAGCCGCCGCCGGTGACCTTAACCAACACCGGCGACGGCACGACTCAAGGCGGGAATGGGTAATTCGCCTGAGTCGTTGTAAGAGCGCCGCCCACGTTTCGCCTGGAGAACGTGAACGGCTAACGTCAGCAGCACGCCGCAACTGACGTGTAAGGCGCCACGGCGACAAGGCGGCACCCCGCCGCCGCGGCTCAAGATCATTCGTTCTCAAGCATCCAATGGATATTGAGTGCGATTTGAGTAGGCGAAGTAGCCGTTCCTACGATGATCGCGAATTCTCCGCTCGCTTCCGTGTACTCAGTCGTCAACCCGCCGGGGACGGTTGGGCTTAAGTAATAGACCGCCCGTGGAGTGAGACTCCAGGCTGGATTGTCGACGACGCCGGTAGTCCTGTAGCTAACAGCTTCTCCGTTGACAGCCGTTACCATGCCGATTGCGAACGCCTTGTCGTCGCTGTCGTCGACAGCCGGGCTAGCTTGTGCCAAATCAACGTGACCGTCTCCGCTCGCATAGATAACGTCGCCCACATTCATGGGAACGTCTGCCACGGCTGGAGTATCCGGATTGACTAACCTGTTGAACGGCCCGCCGCCCGGTGTAAGAAAAGTTGTCATTAGCTCTGCTCCAACATGTAATGGATGTTCAAAGCCAACTGAGTCGCAGACGTAGCTACGCCAAGAATCACAACAAAGTGGCCAGCGGTCTCCGGGTAAATCGTCGTCATGCCGCCCGGTGTGAACGGGTCGAGGTAGTAAACCGCCTTGGGAACCAAGGCCCACGCCGGGTTCGTCACGACGCCGGTTGTGCGGTAACTGATCGCACTGGAGTTGACACTCGTCACAATGCCGATTGCCGTCGTCGTCTCACCGTCATTGGCCTGCGCCTTGTCGACACGCCCCGGCCCGCTCGCATAGATAACGTCGCCCACATTCATGGGAACGTCCGCCACGGCGGGAGTGTCGAGAACGGCGTCTTTTCCATCACGCCCAGGGCGGCCGCGTTGTGCGTAGACGACGGCTTCGCCATCGGCCCCATCGGCGCCGGCGGCTGCAAGTAGCTGCCAAGCCTTCCCCGGTGGTTCCGATTTGGTTTCCACCTTGGCGATATAGCTGCTGCCCTCGTGCGTGACGACGCTGTTGGCGCCGTAGACTCGATTGCGTTTGTATTCGCCAGCAAGAATGAGTTCGGCATTTTTGCCATCAACGCCATCCCGGCCGTCTTTTCCATCACGCCCATCGGCTCCGGCGGTGCCTTCGATCGCTTGCGGCAACTCCGGAAGGTAGTTGGGCGTCACGGCTTCGATCCAATCTGGCGACGGCGGGAGATTCGCGGTCTGCCGAATTGGGGTCCAGGCTTTTCCGTCGACTACGAAAACCTCCCCTCTCTTAAAACTTTTCCGCATAGTCACTCCGTAGCCGAATCAACTCGGCGTAATTGTCGCTGTTGTCGTACATCCAATGCCAAAGTTTGTCCGCGAGTAGTTGCCCGCCTTTCGGCATCATCTTTTGACTGACCTGCAAGCGACGGTTGTATTCGTCGTCAACGGCCCGCTCGGCGTCCTTAATCGCTGTCGCGAGCGCATGGCGGGCGTAGTCGTGTTCATGCTTCGCCATCTTGGCTTTCAATGCCGCCAGTTCGGCTTTCGTGGCGGTCACGTCGGCGCCGAGAACCTCATTCTCTGCTGCCAGCAATTCCTGATATTGGATTGAGAAGCTGACGGCGGAGGACCAAACGGAGTACCACTCTTGCAGGCTCATTGACACGAACCCGATTGAGACTTCCTCCCTTGAAAGATTCGTTGCTTCTACAACCGCTTCGATGGCGTCCGCTAGTGGAAGCTGGAAGCAAATCAATTTGGCCGCTGTTGCTGCGGACCATAGGCCGCCGTCCTCTCTAGCTGCGAATCGTCTCATTAGACGGCCCTCCGTTTGCGTTCGACGAACATGCTTTCACACTCAATTTGACGGCCGCGGCGATGAACGCTCGGCGCCAATCTGAATCAGGTACTGTTGTGTTCAACAGTCGATCGGCCTCCAGGCCGGAGACGAGTTCACGCAACGAACGGTGAGCCACCGCCCTCGGAACATTCGCCGCCAGAATTTCGCCGTCTGCGATCACCACATAAGTGGCGTCGGGGTAACGCTTCGCGAGGATCATGCATCACCTCCGACCGGCGGCGCCGACTCCAGCAAGCTGCCCAGAGCATTCTGGGCATCGGCGATACGCTGATTCTGGGCGGCCACTGCGGACGCATGACGTTCTAGTTCTTGAATCCGAACTCTCGCCAACATCGTGACGCCCGCTTCCCGGTCTCCGTTCGGCTCACGCCATTGGGCCTCTACTCGGTCGAGTGCGGCCAGCTCGGAGGCAGTGCGGGACGAATCCCACAACATGTTTTTCCGGATGGCGTCTACTTCTTTAAGTGCTGCCGCAACCGCTGGGGTTTCGAGGTGGGCATTCAGTTCGGCCAAGACTTCCAACGAATCATCGTCAACGCCCGCGGCGGCCTTGGCGAAGGCCAGCAATCGCGCGTTGCGGTCTTGCATGGCATAGGCCTTATCGAACGGAGTCTTTGTTTCAAGGTTCTCAGCCGCCCGTTCCATCTGTGTTCGATTGTCTGCGATTGCCAACTTCGGCTTGAACGCCTCGTGCTCGGCTCGCTCATGATGGCTCATCGGCTCACGGTCGAGGCCGTTGAACTGCTCACGTTGCGTCAGCTTGCGGCCGGCTCGCTTCTCGCGAGCGGCAATCACGGCTTCGCCGTGAGCTTGTGCCTTGGCGTAAGCATCGCGGGCGGCCTGAGAGTTCGACCCTTGTTTCTGGTCGTATTGAAATTTCGTTTGTGGATCGGCGGCATGAGCGGCGAACCCTAAACCAGTAAGAAGCATTCTGTATTTCCTGCGACGGCGTGTCGCGGTTAAGTGAAAAGAAGCCGGCCACCTCCACGGACTATGAAGGCAGCCGGGCAACTCGCTCAGAGGGTGCCGGTCCGCTGAGCAGACTCCCCGCCGTGTAACGCGGCGGGGTCGCAGACGATCGTTGTGGCCTCAGTAGCTTTGCTGAGGGTCCGTCCAAAACGATCGGCGTTGAGAGAAGAACCCCACGACAACAAGTCGCGGGGAGCGGCAGCGTCCGCCAAGACTTAGCCGCGTGAGTTAGGCCGCGTTGCGACTGCGATAGGCCTTATCGAGTTCGCCGAACGAATAATCGCCGGAGAGTAGGCCTTGAGCTTGGAGTTTGCGAATCAGTGATTCTTGATGTTCTTCCGCCTCTAGCTGCGTGCGGAACTCATGTTCCGATAACAGACACGCATAGCGGTTCCGTCCAAGTTGTTTCGTGAATGTGTTCATCTAGGCAATGCTCCGCTGATAGGCCGCCTGGAGGGTGTTCACGTTGTATTGCGGTTCCTTGCCGATGTAGCCGCCGGCTTGCAACGCCGCGATTGTCGCGGCTTGGGCCGCACGAGCGGTTGCCCACGCCGCGGCGGTACTCTCAACACTGTGCGAGTAGGACGCGACCACGGCGCCGGAAATCATACATTTGATGTTCCGCCGCGAGTCGCCGACGCCGCTGCTGGCCGTGCTGAAAAAATCTGTGTTGTTCATTGTTGTTCCTCACTGTTGAAAAGTTGAAAGACTGGCCGCGATGCTCTCAAGAGACGCGGCGATACGTTCGGCCTTGTCGTCGATCGACGTAAGGCGGGTGACGATGGCGACGAAGTCGTCGCCGAAACAATCGTCGAGCGCCGGAATAACGTGACTCGCGATAGCCGCCGCTGAAATGGTGGTTCGGGGTAGGTCGCTCATTTGTTCTCCAGAGCACTTGCGATGCGTGACAGTGAAGACGCAATACTCTGGTTGTATTCAGAGTTGTTAAGTGCGTTCACGATGGACGTTTCAACGGCCTCCCCGACCGCTTTACCGACCATCGGAGCTATCAGAGTGGTTAGGGCGTTGACGAGTGCTGTCATCTTCAATTCTTCTTTGCTCATTCTTTCCCTCAATCGTTTCTCTCGCCGCCAGCGAGCGTTGTATTCAAGGTGTCGTTGATATTTTTCGGGGTCGAGCCGACGATTAACCCACTGGGGCGACCAACCTACGCAAGCCGCGGCAGCAGTCTGGTCCGTGATGCTACTGATCCAGGAGGCTCTTTCCGTTCGGCTCGGTATCGAAAACAGGTCTCCGCAACGGTCGCGAATCTTCGCCATTTCGGGATCGTAAATCGGGCGCATCACTTCCCCTTACGGCTCTTGATAAATGCATCCAACTCGGCAGCATCCCAACGCTGCGAGCCTCCTAACTGAATGGGTGCCGGCAGTTCGCCTTTGCGAACCAGCGTCCGAACGGTGTCAGTGGTCACTTGCAACTTTGCGGCGACATCGCCGACTTTCAGAAAATCAGACATGGTGAGAACTCCTCTAAGAACGGTGTATGAAAAGAAACGACGGCCGCCGGCCAACTCTTCCGCACGGCCGCCGTCCCAACTAGGCGGGTAGGTTGACCACGCGGATTCCCTCAATCAATGAGACGCGGCCTTTGGTGGTTGGCTCATGCGGCAACTCTTGATATCCCTTTGGTCGCACCATTCGCCGCGGTGGTTTGACTCCGGCGAGCAACTTGCTCAACATGCCGGGGAAGGATTTCTGACTGATATGGTCTCCGCCGTTGTCGTTGTGCCAGCGGTCATACAATTTGTAGAGGGCATCGCTGGAGACGCACGAACCACGGTCTAGCTGAATGTGATCGTCAACAAACGCTTGCAGCGGCGACGACGATTCAGCGAAGGATTGCAACGCCGCTAGTGACGACTCCGGCAACTGAAACGATCCGCGGTTGTAGAGCCGCTGGAATCCCTCCAGACACCAATTGAGAATCGCCGGCATTTCCGGTTTCAGCTTCTCGAAAAACTGCATGTCGGGATTCTGAATCTTCTTGTGAAAGTAGAGAATCACTAACCGGCGCAGAATCGAACCTTGGCTGTCTTTGATGTGTGCCAGAATGTCGTTGCTGTTGAGCAAGGGCGTTGGGAGGTGAGTCAACTCGACATAGCTCCCATGCTTCACGTCGACCGATGCTTTGTCTCCGCCGCTGTAACGCTTAATGAGCGTGACAAACTTCGCCAACGTCTTAGAGTCTTCCGTCTCTGCCTCTGGCACGGCAAACACCGTGCGGCCTTGCATGTCGGCTTGTCCGAAGCCGCGTAAGGCTTGATCTATCTCGCGAGAGAGGCCGTAGGTTCCGGCAATCTCCAACGTCGCCAACATGTAGACGCCTTTGCCTCCGCCGCCGGCACCTTCCGTCAGAATGATGTACTGGCCGGGGAAGCCGTAGAACACCGCGAACCCCATTGCTTCCTGGAGGTTGCGTAGCTCATCGTCGGAGAATTCCAAATCGCGTAGGTACTTGTCCCAATTGGGACGATGCTGCGCCTTCGGATCGTAGTTCACTTCACTTGCGAACCGGTGGAAGAGTGCAGGGCTGCGATTAGTGCAGAAATGCGGTTCACCGGTCGCGAAGGCAACGGGATTCAGCATTCCATTGCCGACGACAAAAACGTGATTCGCATCATCCCAAGCTGGCGACGATATCACCGGCTCCCCGGTCCACCATTGCGGCGGACGGCCGCCGATCATGATTTGGGTACGGCTCTGCATTTCGCGGAGCACTAGGCCTAAACCTTTGTCGTCTAGCTTGAACCCGATTTCGCGGGCCTTTGTCTTCAACATCGGCAGCAGGATTGTCTTGGCGGCTTCACGGCTCAGCGTTAGATACTTCCCCTCAAGCCAGACGTAACGCTCGTCAAAGTCAACGGCGTAGAAGCAATGGAGTTGATCCAAGGCGAGCTTGGCTAAGACTTCAACCGGCTCTTGGCATACCGGGCACGGCGAACCGATGGCGGTTTCAAGATCGGCGAGCAACAAACCTTGGCACTTGGAGTGCTTGCAGTTCGGCTCAACCTTGCCATTCTTCCACACGCGGATTGCGGCAGCGCCGTCGTTCTCGTCCGGACGGAATGGGCAGACCTGGAAAAGAATCAGTGAGAAGTTGTCGTCGTGTTTCGTTTGCTTGTAACCGAATGGCGAGCCTTTAGCCCAATCTTCGATGAGTGTGACGTTGTTCGCGTGCCGCGAGTTCTTACGCGACTTCGCTTTCGGTTTGGCCGGCGTCATTGCCGCGAGTTGGTTTGATCCAATCATTTCCTAAAATCCTAGTGGGGATACGAACGCCATCCCGGACGTTCCAGGTACCGATAAGGCGAGTTAGCCGGCCGCTGTTTGAGCAGCTCACATCGACACAGTTAAACTGTTCGTTGAGGCCGTGCAGAAAATCTTTCACTTGCTTGTTGGATGCCCGATCCGTTGGGAGATCGGTTTCGTAAATCAGGCCGTACCCATTTCCAGTGAAGGTTTCAATTAACACCGGCCAGCCTAGATGGGCCTTCACGGCATCCTTTTGGCGTTCGGCCTCATCGAGCGGAACGCCGTGGCCGTCTATGTCGATAAGTAGCCGACTGCGGCGGGCAATCATCACGTCTTTGACGGAAGAGCCGTGCTTAGGCCGAACGCTTAGATAGCGTTCCTGCAACGGATTGAGGTTGCAATAAACGGCGTTGTATTGCTCTGCCAGCCACTCGATTTGGTCAATGCGGTCGGTCTGGTCAACAGGCCATAGAACTTGCATCGGCGGTGCTCGATCGTCGACAGGCTTGCGAGCAACGATCGCAACCGGATGGCCGATGCGATCAAGGAATTCAACGATGGTTTGTTTCATGCTGCCCTCTCTTTCAGACGACGTTCCGGCGGATTATTTAAGACGGCGAACTCGCCGTGATGCTGTTTGACGTAGTTGTCACGAACCCAACCGGCAGAAATCAGGTCATCGAACAGACCTAGACTCTTGTTTCTGCCGTTGACTCTGGCTTGGGCGTTCCATTTCTGAGAGGCCTTATGCCAAGTCACGCCGATGAGTCCGCTGGAGTTGTCAGTACGCTTACGCTTATTGCGTTGCTGCTCGGTCCTCGTAGCCGAACGTAGGTTGCCGCGGGTGTTATCCAAGGTGTTGTGATTTTCGTGGTCAACCGTGCGACCATTCGACAGGTCCAAGCCGATGAGTTCCGCAATGAATTGGTGCATGAGTTGAGAGGTCCACTTGCCACCACGGCGGATATTGCGTTGTGCGTAATAGGTGTTCGTCATCTTGCTTTTGCAAGCACGCCACTTGTGAGCGTTCACGGCTTCAAAGTCTTCGGCGGAGACTAGGGCAACTTGCTCTTGGGTTAGTTGAATCTGGCGCATACCGGGAGCCTGTAGGAGGATTGGAGAGGCCCCTAGCAGCGTGCTAGAGGGGCGGAAGAAGGGAACCAAGCAATCCAGTGGTTCAAGCGTTCAGTGGCCTGCCAGAGGCAGGGAGGCGTCGGAGTCAGTGGTTCACTGATTCCTTGCGGTGCCGAGAGGCGGAACACTAGGTCCCGCTGTAGTAGTCTTGTCTCACTCTTGCCCGGCTCCGGCCGAAATCTGCCAGAAACCGGGAAATAGTTGTCCCGCTGTAGTAGTCTTGTGACAAAGTGGACCCGATTCGCCCGAATTCTTTAAGAATTCCGAAATCGTCCAGGCAGTGACAGGCACAATCCAGGCATTTTGAGCGCCGTCAACATGCGTTTGAGCCTATGAAAATAGGCCTTTTTGAGCAATCGTCCAGGCATGACAGGCATTTCGACGATTCCAATTCTCTTTCGCTATGAACGTAGCGTCGCACGTTATAGCTATTACGTTAGACACGTCGTTACCTACAGAAACTAATTCAGAATGAAAAATGCCTGGCTTGCCTGGACGATTTAGGTGTAACTCCTTAGGGCTAAAGGAGATACGGCGACGCCGAAAGCATCAAAGTGCCTGGATTGACCCTGTCTGTGCCTGGACGTGCCTGGACGATTTAGGCGTCTAGACCGTTCTCAAACGTATTGAGGCCGATCAACTGCTCAATCACGCCATCCGTTTTCGGCGCTTTTTGAAAAAGCAGCCTCCAACACGCCCGGCCGCCACCGCGGTCGCAGGGGTACCCTACAACCGGCCGGCCGTCACAATCCCACCTCCGAGGCCTCATTTGACGGATTCGACCACATTTCGCTTGGAATGTAGTTGAATTCGTAGGGCTATGAGGCAGACTTTGAGTAATGTGGTCAATCTCGTCTTTTGAGGTCTCGTCATGACTTGGACCGTCGCCCGTAGCCGCGTGCTGACCCGCTCTGAAATTCAGGCCGTGCTGGCCGACCTGAAGCGTAAGGCCCGCCGCTCGCCTAACACCGCTCAGAACCTGATACTCTTCCGGCTCGCGTGCTGCTGCGGCCTACGGGCCTCTGAGCTAACGCGGCTGCGGTTGTGTGACCTGCGAGTGAGCAGCACTAAGCCGACAATCAAGGTGCCTAAGACGATCGCCAAGGGTGCCAAGGAACGCATTGTGCCGCTATGGTGGGACGGTTCCACGTTGGACGACTTGCGAGCGTGGAAGGCCGCCAGAGAGGCCCAAGGGGCATTGGGCAGTGATTCCTTGCTGGTCACTCGCACGGGAGGCCAGATTGACCGCCTGAACGCTCGCAAGCGTTTCCAGGCGTGTTGCCGCGTTCTCGGCGCCGAGCGCCACGTCACCATCCACGACGGGCGGCACTCGTTTATTAGCCATGCGTTGCACGCTGGCCGTAGTATCGCCGAAGTGCGAGACGCGGCGGGGCATAGCAACATCGCAACCACTAGCGTTTACACGCATCTAGTGAGCGATGGCGATGAGACTGTTGGCAATCTCTTTGACTAGCAGCAACAGCCTTGCTTAATGCTGCTACCTGGATGCCGGGGTGGTGCCGCCCGCCGGCCCGGCGCCGGGGGTGGGTTGCAGCGGGTCGATGATGGTCGGTCGTATCGACTGTGCCGCCGCGTGCCCTATAGCGATTTCTTGAGCCGTTCGGCCAGCCTGAAAGCAGACAACAAAATCCACAATCAGGGAGGCGGGTGGATCAAATAAGTCGCTGAACCCTTGGTTGTTACGGAGCCGTCCAGGACAGTCGCGTCTCTTCAGCGTCGGCTTTCATAATTGCATCCAGTGAACCACCGCCGGCCTCCACGGCTCGCCGATGCAATACCGCCCAGAATTCGCGGCCGACGCTTGTCGTTAGTCCCTCTCGCGAACGTCGCATGATGATAATGAAATCAGGCCCGCCGGAACCGTTTATGCACCCGTAGGTGAGCATCGTCATTGTGGGATGTAGATTGCCGCCGGCGACAAATTCTTTCACCCGATCGGAGGCGAGTTTTTCAATCACTATCCTCTGGCGGTCTGCGAACAAGAGCGGCTGGAGGTGGGCAAGCAAGTACATGCAATCGTCTAGGTGGTAGGTCAGATCGCAACCACGAAAACGAATGATTTCATCGGCTTGATTGTCGCCCAGAATCATGGCGTCGCGCCATTCGTCCCGCCACTCATCGTGGAATTCTTTGCCGTCACACTCCAGGCCGACGCGGCGCCCGCCCACTTCCACCATGAAATCTAGGCGGAACTTTCCGCATAGCGTTTGCACCTCAACTTGAGGCTGTATCGACACGCCCCGCGGAAGTCGCTTCAAAAGTTGATCGTGAAAGAGTCTTTCCAGAGGGCTTTCAAAGGCATCCATTGCGTTTGTCCTGTGCGGGATAGGGGACAGGATTCTAACAGGATTGTGCCGATTGATCGAACCAGCGGGTTCAATCATTCCCCTGGTTCATCATTGAATCTGTTCAACGCTCTTTGAACCAGCGATGAATGTCCTCTCCATAGGACCAAAGGCCGAACGGTATCAGTAGAGGAATTGCGATTGCCCAACCGCTAATAACCACTGCCAGAAACGGGCGAACAAGCTCTACCACGGCATTCAGCAAACCGAAGGGGAATTCGTGGTCTAGGGTGAACTCCCAAACCCGCCCCTTGCTCGCCCAAACCTCTAATAGACCCTTCGCAACGCCGAAATACATAAGCAAGCAACCAAAGATGTAGACGCCAATCCAGATTTTGACCTTCCGCGACAAGAGCGGCGCATCTTTTTCCCGTTCTCGTTTTTCCGCCTCATAGATGAACTCTCGTTGCTCCCAAGTGAGGGCGTCCAATAGCTCATAATTGGGCATTTCGCTGATATTCATTCGGTTTTCCCTCCGAAAATTGCAGGTCCGAAATGTGTTCTACACTTTAGATGGTCCTCAGGGGAGTAGCCGTGAAAGCCTTCATTCAGAAACGAATCCGACAGGTCGAATCGTGGTTGAAAGAACTCCCGATCGGCGAGCCGGGCGGGGATTGTTTCCGCGATGAGTGCTTGAGCATTGGTCGTGAGATCAAGGCGGAGGCGATTCGGACCGGCCATCCGGCAATTGTCGAGCTTTGCCAGCGGAGGAACGGTGGACTGCGGTACACGCAACGTCTACTCGCGGATTGCTTGGCGACGTTTGCGCCAGAGACGTTGACTCCGCCGGAAGTGGCTCGCCGCTTGAAGAAGTCGCCGGACTATGTGCGGGATTGCATCCGCCGCGGGCAGTTGAAAGCCTCTAATCTTGGAAAAGGCCGGCCGCGTTGGGTGGTGACTACAGCCGAGCTTGATAGGTTCATGCAAGGCAAACAGTCATTGGCGCCGACGACGCCGAAACGCCGAGTCAAAACAGGCTCATACAAGAGATATTCGACCTAGCGTCCAGTCGCCAACAAAGTTGACGCACTTCTTCAGCTGCTCATCGAAAACCTTTTGGCGGTAGACGGCCGGAATATCGTGTTCGGCGTGGCCCATGATCGCATTGATAATGGCTTGCGGAACCTCGGACGCGGTTGCAACCGTCTCGAATGTGCGCCGTAGGCTGTAGAACGTCGTGACGCCTTCGCGGTAGACGCCCGTTCCGATGCAGAGTGCTTGGAACGCTCTGGCGACAACGTGCCGATTCCAACAGCCCTCAAACACGGGTCCGCTGGTTCGTTCGCCAATCACGGCCTGGAGTGCGGCGGCAGTGCTTGGCCAGAGTGGGCAACGCCGCTTCACTCCCGTCTTAGGGCGTGAGAACGTCTGCCAACCGCCGACCAAATCGAGGGCCTCAATCGGCACTTGCCGACAGTCGGCAGGGCCAAACCCACAATTGATTCCTAGTAATGTCATGGCCCGCAGCGGAGGCGTGGCCGCCTTCACTATTTTCTGGATATCATCGGGCGTAAACAGTCGCTCGCCGATGGCTTCGCGAGCCGCTCGGATCGCTTTCGCCGGCGGGGTTCGCAATGCCTTTTTGTATTTGATGCTCGTTCCTAATTCCTCATTAGCGAAGTAGAACGGCATCCGAGCGAACGTCAGCAATCGCTTTACAGAAACAGGGGAGGCTGGCTCGCCATTCAGCTTCGTACTGAGCCGCCGGCGCAGTTTGGTGAAGTCAGCCGGAGCCAGATGGTCGATGGCTCGCCGCTTCCCGATCGTCTCGGCGATTATGTCGCAGACGGTT
Organism: Lacipirellula sp.; assembly: GCF_965279485.1. Classification (NCBI taxonomy): domain Bacteria; kingdom Pseudomonadati; phylum Planctomycetota; class Planctomycetia; order Pirellulales; family Lacipirellulaceae; genus Lacipirellula; species Lacipirellula sp. The sequence goes on along the minus strand of NZ_CBDIIC010000001.1, from coordinate 1,368,131 downwards.
TCATATTCCTTGAACGTCCGGGTAGCGAGTTCGCCCGCGTCCAGAGCCTGTTTCTTGCCCTCCATAAAGGCATCTAGCAGGTGTCCGATGGTGTCGCACTCGGCGGGAGGGGCGATGCCCGCGTGAAGATAGTCCTTTTTCTCCAGGTAGGTCGCTACGGCTTTGTCTTTGTCCGTGCCGAAATAATAGAGCTTCCCCTTGATCTTCTTGGCATATTGGCCATTCTGATGGGGGAACAACGGACAGTCTGGATCGGACTTTGCCATGTTCCAAGTTTACCACATGGCTCATAAGGTGTCGAAACGGGTGTCGTGCGTCAAAAAGGGAAACCGCCCAATTTGACAAACCCGTGAAAATAAGGCATATTATGAGTGTGGTCGGGTGGCCGAGCGGTTTAAGGCACCGGTCTTGAAAACCGGCGTACACGAAAGTGTATCGGGGGTTCGAATCCCTCCCCGACCGCCTTTGGAGCGTTTGAAAAGGTCTGCAGCTGCAGGCCTTTTCGCGTTTAACGAGGAGGCCCGGCAAGCAGTCGATCTGCCTGCTTAAAGCCACCGGCTCCGCCGGCATCCATAGTTCGATCGTCAGCGGCTTAGAACGCCGCGGGATGTCCGCAACAGATCAAGCCGTCAATCCGATGATGTTGCGGCCGGCGTCCGCTCAGGTGCGGAGATAGATTGCCGTCATCCATCCCAAGACGGCTCCGTAAGGCGCTGAAGCAGCCAGCACCGTTCTCGCGGTGAATCGGAACGAGAGCGCCAACGCCGCGGCCAGGCCGGTCAGGAATGCCAGGCACGCCGCCCACAATGGAAAACGGACGTCAATCGGCGCGTCGTCTGAAGCGAAAAGCGAGGCGCGAAACCGTTGGTCTTCGTTCTCTTTTGCCGATCTAGCGGCTTCTTCGGGGCTGAGTTTAATCGATTCCACCCTCATCCCCCGCAGCCACGCGAATCGGAGGATGGGATTGTTGAGCTTGAAGGCAACGCACGCGACTTGCCCCTGCCAAGCATGCAGCGAATATGCATGCTTTTCGCCATAGCAGCCGCTGAGTACGGCGGCGTCTCGGTAGGCGAACGCCCACAACGTCACCGTGAGTAGCAATCCGAGGAGGCTTCCTACGCCGAGCATCATCGCCGCGGCGCGGACGACCTTCGACCCGTCAATCAACTCTCGAAGCGTTGCCATGCGGGCATCGTACTTCGAGAGTTGAATTAACGCGGCGCGACTTTCGCGATTTCAACTAATTCCCGATCAGTTGCCAGCGTCGCGGGCAAGCTGCTTCCCGCGACCTGCGCTGCTGGCGTTGGAAAAGTCGGCGAAGTGGGTAAAAGGCTGGCGCCTGTTCCTATGTACCGATCTCCGCCAAGATCGAGCCTGCCGCCGAGCGATCTGAATACGCCATCAGGTACTGCAGGTAGTGCGGCCGCTTCACTGCCGGCATCTCGGAGGGAAGACTGTCGGCGAGTTGGATCAGCTTCGCGGCGGCGTCGCGGTCGATGCGGGCTAGCGCTTCGGCGGCGATCGCTGCTGCTGCGGCGAAGTCGCCGCGCTCGAAGCTGCTAGTCGCCAACGCATCGGCCTCGCGGAAGCAGCCGCGGGCGACGTGGATCGCGTTGCGAATTTCGGAACGGAGCGGCGTGCCGCCGGGGAAGCGAAGGGCGAGCTGCTCGGCGGAGTGGAGCGCCGCGCGGACTTCGCGCAAGCCGAAGAGAAACGTTTCGGTGCCATTGGCGTCAGCGATATTCACTCCGGGCGCCATGTTAAGCGTCCGATCGACGTTCATGATGCCGGCGGCGCGGCCAGCAATCACGCCGAGGCGAATCTTCAATTGTTCAACGTTCACCGTAGTCATTTCGCGGGTAGCCATGCCGAACGTCAACCGGGGTCGGGGGGGGAGGGCGAACTACGCCTACCCATCGACTGCCGCTGCGGTAAACCTCGCGGATTGGCGAAGGATTTCGCCTTCTGACGGTTATGCGGGCGGGAGGCGTGCCAATTGCCGGCCGGCGCCTCGTGCTTGCGACCCCGTCTTGCGGCCGGTAAAAACGCAGTCAACCGGCTCTCGCGGGCTGGCCGAAGGCTCGAAACTTTGAACTCGCCGCGGGGCGGCGGCTATTGGGAAGGACGGCAGGGATGTCAGTCATTGCGAAAACAGTGCTACTCCTCACCGCGTCGAACATCTTCATGACGTTCGCGTGGTACGGGCATCTGAAGAACTTGGCGACCAAGCCGTGGTACATCGCCGCGCTGGTGAGTTGGGGGATCGCTCTGTTCGAGTACCTGCTGCAAGTGCCGGCGAACCGGATCGGGCATACGCAGCTCGAAATCGGCCAACTGAAAATCATGCAGGAGGCGATTACGCTGACGGTGTTCGTGCCGTTCGCGATCTTCTACATGAAAGAGCCGGTGCGGCTGAACTATTTGTGGGCGGGCCTCTGTTTATGCGGAGCCGTGTATTTTGTCTTCCGTAAGTAGCAGCAGTGTGGGCCGGCCAGCGTCTAGGACGTTCGATCGGCGGATGACGAGCGCCTTTGCGCTCTTTCTGTTCGTTTGGATGCTCGCCGACAGCAGCCAAGTGGTGGCGGCTAACGCTGCGCAGCGGTTAGTAGTCGGCCGCGTCTGGACCGGCGTCGTCGCGCAGCCATGGGCCGAGGCGGTGGCGATTGACGGCGACCGCATTGCGTTTGTTGGCAGCCGCAGTAATGCAGCAGCCAAGTTGCGGCCCGACGCGCAAGTGATTGACGCCGGCGACGGACTCGTCGTGCCGGGGATGATCGACTCGCACATCCACCTCATCGATGGCGGGCTCCATCTCACCTCGGTGCAACTCCGCGACGCCGCCACGCGCGAGGAATTCGTCAAACGCATCGCCGAGTTCGCCAAGCGGGAGCGTCGCCCCGGCGCCTGGATCACCGGCGGCGATTGGGATCACACCGTCTGGGGCGGCGAGATGCCCGACCGTGAGTGGATCGACGCCGTCACGCCCGAGACGCCCGTGTGGATCTCGCGGCTCGACGGGCACATGGCGCTCGCCAACAGCGCGGCGATGCGGGTGGCTGGCGTCGGTGACGACGTGAAGGACGTGGCCGGCGGAGAGATCGTCCGCGATGCGAATGGCCGACCGACGGGCGTGTTCAAGGACAACGCGATGACGCTCATCGATCGTGCGGCGCCGCCGACGTCGCAGGGCGAACGCCTCGAAGCGGCCGTCGCGGCGATGACATACCTCAACGCCCAGGGAGTGACGGCGGTCCACGACATGGGGACCTGGCGCGACCTGGAAGTCTTTCGCTTGGCTCACAAACAGGGGCTGCTCAACGTTCGCGTCTACTCCTGCACGCCGCTGGGACAGTGGGAGCGGCTGGCAGAGGAAGTGAAGCGGGCTGGCCGCGGCGATGAGTGGCTGCAAATCGGTGGCTTGAAGGGGTACGTCGACGGTTCGCTCGGTTCGCACACGGCCGCTTTCCTGGCGGCGTTCAACGATTCGCCAAAGGACAGCGGACTCTTGGTGAACACGGTCGAGGATCTCGAAGAGTGGACCGCCGGCGCCGATCGGGCCGGCTTGCAGGTCGCCGTTCACGCGATCGGCGATCGTGCGATTCGGCTGCAACTCGACGTCTTCGAACGCGTCGCTAAGCGCAATGGCGAGCGGGACCGGCGGTTCCGCATCGAGCATTCGCAGCATATCGATCCGGCCGATATCCCACGGTATGGCAAGCTGGGCGTGATTGCCAGCATGCAGCCGTACCACGCGATCGACGACGGCCGTTGGGCCGAGCGCGTCATTGGCGCCCGGCGGAGCGAGACGAGCTATGCCTTCCGCTCGCTGCTCGATTCCCGCGCGCATCTGGCATTTGGCAGCGACTGGTACGTGGCGCCGGCGACGCCGCTCGAAGGGATCGACGCCGCGGTCAATCGCCGGACGCTCGACGGCAAGCATCCCGACGGCTGGGTGCCGGTGCAGAAGATTTCCGCCGCCGAAGCCCTGCAGGCCTACACCAGCGGCGGGGCCTACGCGGCGTTCCGCGAGCACGATTTGGGAACGCTGGCAGCGGGTAAACTCGCCGACCTGGTGATCATCGACCGCAATATCGTCGAGGGAAATCCCAACGAAATCGCCGACGCCCGGGTCGATTTGACAATGGCGGGGGGACGCATTGTCTACGAGCGGAAGAACGGGGAGAATATCGAAGCTCGGCCCTGAGTTTCGCCCACCGCCATCGCTCCCGCCCCCTCCATGCCGCAAATCACCCTCTCCGACGTTACGATTGCCTACACCGGCGCCGCACTCCTCGATGGCGTCACCTGCCACATCGAGCCGGGCCAGCATATCGGGTTGCTCGGCCGCAACGGCTGCGGCAAGACGACCCTCATGCGGATGGTGGCCGGCATCGAGCAGCCTGACCATGGCTCGGTCGATCTCTACCCCGGCACGCGGGTGGCGCTGTTGCCGCAGGACGTGCCGGAGGGGATCAGCGGCGATGTGCACAGCATCGTTGCCAGCGGCGTGCACGAGCTTGCTGCCAAACACGAGTCGGAGTGGGAAGAAGAGCAGCGGATCGAACGGACGCTGCGCGACATGCAGCTCGACGGTACGGCCGACTTTCAATCGCTGTCGACCGGCATGAAGCGCCGCGTGCTGCTCGCCAAGGCGATCGCCGGCGAGGCGGACGTGCTGCTGCTCGACGAACCGACGAACCATCTCGACGTCAGTTCGATTGTGTGGCTCGAAGACTTCCTCGCGCGGTGGCGGGGGACGCTGCTGTTCGTGACCCACGACCGGGCGTTTCTTACGAAGCTGGCGGAGCGGATTCTCGAAATCGACCGCGGTAAGATCTTCGACTGGTCGTGCGACTACCCAACGTTCCTCGTCCGTAAGGAAGAGGCCCTCGCCGCGGAGGAGAAGCAGAACGCGCTGTTCGACAAGAAGCTGGCCCAAGAGGAAGTTTGGATCCGCCAAGGGATCAAAGCTCGTCGCACGCGGAACGAGGGCCGCGTGCGGGCGCTGCAGGAATTGCGGCGCGTTCGTAGCCAACGTCGCGACGTCGTCGGCAACGTTCAGCTCGACATCGACGATGGCGAGCGGAGCGGCGCCCTCGTGCTGAAGACCGAAGGAGCGTCGTTCGGCTACGGCGACCGTGTGATCATCCGCGACCTGACGACTTCGATCATGCGGGGTGATAAGGTCGGCATCATCGGGCCGAACGGCGCCGGCAAGTCGACGCTGCTCAAGGGCTTGCTGGGGCAGCTCGCCCCGCTCGACGGTTCGGTGCGGCAAGGGACGAACTTGCAGATCGCCTACTTCGATCAGACCCGCGACCAGCTCGATCCCAACCAAACGGCCGAAGACAACGTCGGCGAGGGGAAGTCGAGCATTACGATCGCGGGGAAGACAAAGCACATCATCGGCTACCTGCAGGACTTCTTGTTCACGCCCGAGCAAGCGCGGCAGCCGATTCGGTTCTTCTCCGGCGGGCAGCGGAATCGATTGCTGCTGGCGAAGCTGTTTGCGAAGCCGGCTAACTTGCTGGTGATGGACGAACCGACGAACGACCTCGACAGCGAGACGCTTGAGTTGCTCGAACAGCGGCTCGTCGCCTACGAGGGGACTGTGCTGATGGTGAGCCATGATCGCGCGTTCCTGAACAACGTCGTCGGCAGCACGCTCGCGTTCGAGGGGGATACGCTTCGCGAGTATGTCGGCGGTTACGATGATTGGTTGCGGCAGAGCCGTGCGAGCGCATCGCGCGAAGTGACTGCTGCGGCGCAATCCACCGCCAAGTCCGCTGCCTCTTCATCGGCAGCTCCGGCGGTCGCTGCCGCCGGCGCCGAGAAGAAGAAGCTGAACTTCAAGGACCAGCGTGAGCTAGAGCAGTTGCCAGGAAAGATTGAAAAGCTGGAAGCGAAGCTCGCCAAGCTCCATGAGGAGATGGCGAAGCCGGAGTTCTTCAAACAGGCGGGCGCGACGTTGGCGGTGAAGCAAACTGAGGAGCGCGCGGCTTCGACGGAACTGACGGCGGCGTATGCTCGGTGGGAAGAGCTGGAAGCGCTGCGCGGTTGAGTGGTATTCCGAGCCGCGGTTTCTGAGCTGCGTTGTCTAACGGCGTGGAGACCGACCCCCGGGCGGAGCCCGGGGCTAGGGGAGTGGCGTCATTCCGGAGTCGCGAGCTACAGCGCATCGTCGCCGTAAGGGCCGATCGCTTTCTTGTAGTCGTCGACGCCGTCGTAGAGGGTGAGCGATTCAACCGCGCTGAGCATCACGACGGCCTTGCGCCCCTTCATCCAATCACCGTCTTCGCCCGTGTCGGCGTGCAGACCTTCGAGCATCTTCTCGCCGGCGAGGTCGCTGACGCGGACCTTCTCAAGCGTGTACGCCAAATCGTCGTCGCGGCCTTTGAAGTAAACCAGGACGAGCTTCCCGGCGAACCGATCGGCCTCTGCTGTTTCTTTACCGGGCGCCATCGCCGATGTGCTGACTGACCAGAGGCAACATAACGTGACGAGGACGAGGCAGGTTGCGATCGTGAAGCGGCGCATGACGTGTATCTCCTGGAGCGTCGTTGATTGTTGGCGTGTTACAAGCCACCGGCTCCGCCGGTGGACGAAGTGCTGGCTCGCCGTCTTTTGCTCCGTCCACCGGCGGAGCCGGTGGCTCTCATGGTTGGGCACGCAGCAGAATCTAACGCGCCTGCGGGCTGCTTCAACTCCAAAACTGCCGATCAAGCATCCGGTAGTTCACCGCCTCGCCGAGGTGTTCGCATCGGATCGCGTCGCTATCGTCGAGGTCGGCGATCGTGCGGGCGACGCGAAGGATCTTGTCGTGAGCGCGCGCGGAGAGGCCCTGCTCGTTGACGCTCGACTCCAGCAAGTCGCGGCTCGCGGCGTCGAGCGAGCAGACTTGCCGCACTTGCCGGCTGGTCATTTGGCCGTTGGTCTGTTTGGCCGAACCAAGCTTGCGGAATCGCTCGGCCTGTCGACTTCGTGCGATTTCGACTTGCTCGCGCATCGTCGAGCTGTCGGTCCCGCGGGGACCAGTCGAGAGTTCTTTGAACGGCACGGCGGCGACTTCGAGATGGATGTCGATCCGATCGAGCAGCGGGCCACTTATTTTCGACATGTAACGCTCAATTTGGGGCACGGAGCAATGGCATTCGCGGCGGGGATCGTTGCGAAAACCGCAGGGGCAGGGATTGAGCGAGGCGATGAGGATGAAGTCGGCAGGAAACTCGCTCGCGCGGAGGGCGCGGCTGATCGAGACGGTGCCATCTTCGAGCGGTTGCCGCAGCACTTCGAGCGTCGTGCGATTGAACTCGGGCAACTCGTCGAGGAAGAGGACGCCGTTGTGGGCGAGGCTGATCTCACCGGGCGCCGGCGTTGACCCGCCGCCGACGAGGCCGGCGTTGCTGATCGTGTGATGCGGCGAGCGAAACGGGCGGCGGACCATTAACGGTCGGCCCGCGGGGAGCTTGCCCATCGCGCTGTAGATGCGGCTCGTCTCGATCGATTCTTCGGCGGTGAGCTGCGGCAAAATGGTTGCGACGCGCTTGGCGAGCATCGTTTTTCCTGATCCCGGCGGCCCCACCATCAGCATGTTGTATGCAATTCAACCCAGGGCAAGCGTAGCCCCGAGGAATGATAGGACGAAACCGAGAACAACGCATACGGGTCGGCGCTGGCCAGCGCCCTAGACACCGTGCCGGCAACGTGGCTTCTACTCCCCACGTTGCCGGCCGGTATCGCCCGGCTAGGAGTAGAACAACATGGAAGTGCAGCCCCCCCGCGTCCGCTACGTTCGGCGGCTTGCGGCTAAGGCAAGTGACTACATCTTGCCATTCAACATCTCATACGGTGACAGAGTAATCCTCTGCGTCCGTGTTTCTCGCCGGGCCCAACGTTGTGCCGGCAATCTTGCGGACCAACGTGAGGCCCTACGCGCCGCCGTACAACGCGCTGGTGGCGTGCTGGTGGGCATTGTGTTGCATACCGGCCACGGTGCCGATCCCGGCTGGTTAGCGCCTGCGGCCAACCCGGCCCGCCTACGCGGTGCATTGTTGCTGGCGGAGAGCACCGACCGCTTTATCCGCAGCCCGGACTACCATTCAGCCGACAGCCCGGACGCACAAGCGGGTGAAGAAGATTTGGCGAGACTGGCTGCCGTTACGCGAGGTTGCCGCTTGATGACATTGCTCGACCCGGGCGCGCCGCCAACTGAAGTTCGGTCGTACCAACGGCAACGCGGGCAGGAACGGAAAGCGCGTCGGGGCGGCCGCGGCAACCGCGCCGTTGGTGCCGCGGCATGCTCGCCGGGCGCAACGAAGCGGCGCCGGAAGACTTGGCTGAGGCACGTGCTGAGTATGTATCGCGCAGGCGCAAGCTACGGAGAAGTTAGTAGGGGCACCGGCATCTCGAAGATGACTTGCCACAACTGGGTTTCCTTCTGGTCTTAGCGCGTACCATTTTTGCTTTCGGGCTAGAGCCGGTCGGGGCGCTTTTGGCCGAATACACCCCAATTTGGTGCGGTTGGCACGCTGGTGCCGCGAGGCGAAACCATTAGTACCGAAGGTACTCCCTAACACCGGTACCAATCGGCATATTAAAGCTAGGATCTCGCTGCTCCCAACTACCAGAATGCAGTGCTAAATTGATCGCAGAACTTTCGCGACCAATCTTATCGGCGAATGCGGCAGTTGAACTATGAATTTGAGGCACCTGCAACTCGATACGCTTTGCGAGTACCCGCTCGGTGCTTCCAACGGCGTTAGAAAACGAAACGTCAAGCTGCGGCAGAATTTCCTTAGAGGTGGTGCCAGCAGAGCATGGTTTTATCAACAAAACCCCTTCGCGTGGCATTTGGCCCGCCGGCTATCTGGCCTCGACGACAGTCCAATAAGCGGCGGTGTTTGGCCAATCCAACACTGGCGCTGCGAGCGGAAATACGGCAACCCTGGAACCGATATATTTCCACCGTTGAGTCCGATGCCGCCGGACGACTCTGAAATTTACCGCCTTTGTCTGGATTACCGAATCATTGGTTATCACCGTGCGGCGAATGCAAATGAGGCAAGGAGATTGCTCGACGCAGGCCGCCTTGAGGTTCGTTACGCAACGGAACTCACATCGGAATGGTACGACCCGGTACACGGCATCCTAGAAGTTCCAGAGGGTAATCCTGAAATCCTTGGGTCGCATGGAATTCCTATTGGACGGATGGTTCGCAACGACGGGGAGTTGTGGTTCAATTTCGAGAATTCATGGGGTGGTGCGTGGGGACTCGAGGGCCAAGGGATTTTGTCGGTCGAGCATTTCGATAGGTTCATGATCGAGGCCTGGGATCCGTTGAACCCGAGCTTCCAAGTGCCGTTGTCAGCCCGAACGGGGATTGTCTGTTTGGAATGGAAATGGTCCGCCGATGGAGAAATAGCCCTTTTCGGACGGGAAATTATCAACGCTGCCACGAACGATCCGCTTGCGTGGGCCTATTGCAAGCGTCGCGGTCGATTCTTGGATGTGGAGGAGTTTTTTGTTTGGCCTACGGAGAGAGGCAAGGGCTATGGACGAGAGTTAGCACGCATGGTGCGTGAACTGGCTTCGATCCTGGATTTGCCACTACGCATGGTCGTTTCTTATGCCGACACAGAGGAGTGGAATCGAGAAAACCTTGAAGCGGCCGCACGGCTGCTAAACGTTGAGCTATCGGAAAGCGGCGAAAATTGGGCACACCTTTTTGGGGAAGCACAGCCCCGGCCCCAGGCCGTAACTAGACCGCGTCCGTCGGCACCGGCGTTTCCACTTGAGATGCTTCGCCCCCGAGATGAGCAGGCTATTTCTGAGCCGGTTACTTATACGGTCTTTTTCGGGACGAACCGTCCCCGCCTCGACGGATCGCGTCCCCACGAATTTGCGTCGGGGCGAGGCACTGAACTCACGCTTGGTAGCCTTCAAGTCAAGATTCGACAAACCCCAACGTTTGGAAGCGTCGGCAGGTTTTGGACTGAGTTTTGGAGATGCTTTTCAGCCGACCACTCCGACTTGTTGTCGAGAAAAATCTACGCCGACGAGGCTGCAATGGGCGCAGCGTTGTCAACCCTTGCTGAGCGATGGGGTGAGCGCCCACATAACGTCCTTTACATACATGGGTTCAACACGACCTTTCCTGCAGCTATCCGCCAGGCAGCCCGCTTCGGTGTCGATCTGAAAGTACGTGGGCAAACCTTTTGTTTTTCGTGGCCATCCGCTGGCAAACTGCCTGGTTATCCAACTGACGAAGCGACCATCGAAGCAAGTATCCCATACCTACGAGACTACATTCGTATCGTCCTCCGTCAGACGGGTACTACGCCGCTAAGCGTAATCGTTCATAGCATGGGAAATCGCGCACTAGTACGTTGTCTGGTCGAATTGGCTCGAGACGAGGAGTTCGTCCAAAGCAAGCGGCTGAATCAACTGGTACTCGCCGCGCCTGATGTTGATGCAGAGGTGTTCACTCAGGCTTGTACGGATTTTCTTCCACTCGCGAAAAGAACGACGCTTTACTGCACGCGAGGGGATACGCCGTTATTCGCTTCCGAATATCTGCATCAGTACCCAAGAGCCGGTCTCGCTCCGCCGGTGCTCGTAGTCGACGGCATGGATACAGTGCTGGTTGAAGGATTCAACCTTTTCAACCTTGGGCACAACTATTATTCCGAAGCGAGTATTGTCCTTCACGACATTTTTCAACTAGTGCACCTCGAATCAGAGCCGGACGCACGGCAATTCATTACAGAAACTGCTACAGCAGCGGGCCATCGATATTGGAAGCTGCCTCATCACAGATAATTCCAGCAAATCTTCGAAAAAGAAGAGTCTACAGTCTGTATTTGTCTCCCTAAGCTGCGCTTGAGCGGGGCCGCGTTGGTCCCCGCACGCCCCAGCCCGGAGACAAAATATGGCCGCAATTAGTACCCGCCAGCCTTCGATTACTATTTCTTACTTGACCGCCCGTGGCACCCGCCGCAGCAAGAACTTTGCCGGCAATGACTTGGCCGCAGCCCGCGCGTTCTTCGCCCAAAAGCTCGCGGCCGCGGCTGATCCGCAAATTACAGGCGCGAAACCAGCCGATTGGGACGCGGCGGGGGACGTAGCGACGGAAGAGCTCACCGCCGCCGTGAACATAGCCATCGAAGCTAATCCGGCTCCCGTTCGCACTAAGTTGGGCGTGGCCCCCAACACGAAGACCAGGGCGTACTATGCCGGCGTGGAAATCGCAAAACGCGGGATGGCGGGAGGCGTGACGAAGGAAATGATCCTCGCCGTAGATCAAGCCTACGGCAAAAGAAGCAACCTGATCGAGAGTGAAATAGCTTGCCGCTCAGTTTGGCATGGGCTTGCCGGTGCAGGTTTTCAAACGGCCGCTGCCGCCCAGTGACGGCCCTCGGCCAACCTGCCCGCCAAGTTTGCGGGCAGGCTACCGCGGGCCGCCAGCGCCCCGCCATGGGCGGCGACAACCATGCACGGGGCTATGCCGATGCAATCGACGAGTGCATATTGGGGCAAACTCTCATCAAAGCCCCGAGACTTGGCGTGTCAATGTCAGAGCAACGTAAATCGCCAGTTGGAATCTACCGACGTCAGAACGGCCCACTCCCCACGGACGAGATCCACGAATTTGAGGATGATTGGTTTGACTCAGGTCTACCTTCTTCAACACCGCCTGCGCAGCGAATTTTGCAATACCTCAAGTGCCGCCGCGCGGTGGTTGAGCAGATGGCCAGGAATCTCAGCAACGCGGATTATCGCGGTCCCACTAGCGATGCGAGAAAACTCGCACAGCGAGCATGCGCGCAGAACTTCCAGTGGGATGCAGAAACTGCCTTGAAACAGATGGACACTATTGCCGCCATGTTCGTTACCGAGGGCGACAGAAGCGTCCCAATTGATCTCCAAAAGACATTCATTGAGGCAGTTAAGCTGGGAAAGACTTTAGAGCGTCTTTACGTCCGGCGGCTTGAGTTTTGGGCAATGCTCGGCCACCGGAATCGCGGCGGTCGAGACAGCGTACTGGAGCCCCATGAATGGGTGCTTGTTTGCGACGCCGTGGATAAACGAACTGAAGAGCTCGACAGCATCGCCATACGCAAAGTGAACTCTCGTAGGGCGCGATCCGACATCATGGTCACATTGGCAATCGGCGAATTTCCCGGTATAGAGCGCGAAGTCGAGCTAGAAGACGAGCTCCTCCGCCAGAGATGCCGGAAATGCAGGGAGCAGGCTGATTGAACAGCCTAGGCCATTTCCTGGGAAAATCTTGATCGTCCCAGGAACGGCGACTTCCTTCGATACACTCCACCCATCGGCATCACTTCGGTGCCATTTCTCATGGGTCAGGAGTAGAACAATGAGTATCGGTACAAAGGCACGCAGGCATTTGCGGCGCGTGACACAGGCATTTGGAGACATTGAAGCCTACGAGGCTTCGCAGGGTCTGAGACCACGCCCGCCCATCGAATCGAGGTGGATTGGCTATGCTTTGAGCGAACTTGCTTTCGTTGAAGCCCAGCAAGTTACAAAGAAGCGCAACGCATACTACGTGTTTGAGGCTGTGGTAATACAGCCGGGGTTCATCCTTGCAGCACATGTCGGCAAGGAACCTGCGTGGCACTACGCCTTCGTATTCTGCCAACACATGGGCCATGGCAAGAAGGCTAGCGCCAGGTTTGCCGACGCCGTAATGCGTCTCTTCTTGCGACGCGCGACCTGTCCAATGCCGTGGACAGACGAGGACTTGTTGAGCCCAACACGTCACGAGGGGAACGTCCCTGAGCCCAATTGGCCAGAGGCCAACGGTATTTTAGTCGGCTGTGGCGAGGAATAGCCCGGCAAAACACTCAACCAAGTTACTGTGAAACCTGAACTCTTAACATCAAAGCGGGAGATTGAGTCATGTCTAAAAGTAGCCTTAACTACGCATACCATAAATTTGCGTCCGCGCGCCGAGCGTTGATGGCTCCCATCATCAGCGGGGAGGATGGGTGCTTTGCAAACGCCTTCAATGCCTGTGCCGACGGCCTCAAGAATGTTAGCGAAGATGATATCACGGAGCCCGATATGATCGCTTCGTACCGGCTAGTAAAAGAAGCGATCAATGTTGATGAGCGGCGCGGTCAACCCTTGGATGGCCTCTATGTCGCGAAGTCGCGCGCTATGAGCGTTGAAGAACTCCGGCAGTTCTCAGATGCGGTCGATAGTCTTGCGACCTGGTTCTTACGGGAAGAGCTGGAAGGCCGAAAATAGCAACCAAAACACGCAACCAAACCCGCCAACAACACCCGGCGTATTGGCAGCAGCCCTACAACGCCCTTAGTGGCCCCTGCCATTGCCCAATGCGTCAGTAGGTCGTGTGTGCGTTGCAGGCTGTGTCTAGTTGGGCGGAGGCTAGTCGCTTGAAGCAGTAGTGGTGAGCCTGCGAGAGAAGTCCATTGCAGGCATCCAGTAGTCGACAAGGGATACCCTCGGTGCACCATTCGTGGGCAGCGGGTGGGGAGGAGTCGGGCACTAGACAGTGGGCTCCGATTGCCCACTGACTAGGCGGAAGACGCTGCCCGGAGACTATGCACGGAGAAAGTAGCCTACTTGTAAACAACCAGTGTGGTCCAAACCACCCCGCGAAATACCGGCGCTGTTGCGTTGCATTGGCCCGCTCGCATGCCAAGCGCGGTCTTTAGTTGGTACTTGCCACGGTACCCGCGGCGACACCCATCCCAACGTGACGCGGCCGGTGCGGGGCCGGGGGCGGTGGATGAGCGGAGTGCAAGGATAATACTCCACCCCCCTCCTCCCAAAAGGAAAGAGGAGCTTAATGAGGATGGTAAGGTTGTGTATTGTCCACCATCTCAATTTTCAGCGTTTTTTACTTTCATCCTTAGCACCGGATCCAAGCTGCTCCGGTGACGGAGAGAGACGTCCACCGAAGTACGCCTTGACCAAGGGGACCATACCGGCGAAACCGGCGGCCCAAAAGATGAAGAAAAGAAACATCAGCCGGCGATGTTGGACGAGTTCCGAAAAGTTCTTCCGCCCAATCATCATTACGAGCATCAATGCCATGCTCGCGGTGTAAGGCACAAGAAACACAAGAATATATCGCGGTTTGATTGCCATGCCCGTATTGTAGCTGCCGCACAGCACTTTTGTCGAACTTAGTTACCTCGGCATTCTTTACACGTACTGGCGCTTGGCGCCGCCCCGACGCCCGTTACAGTACAAAGCCGCAGGCCTATATACTCTATCGGGAGCCGTAAATATGAAACATGTAGCCATTTACTGCCGTGTGTCCGGGAAGACCCAGGAGACCCGCAGCCAAATGCCCGAGCTGGAGCGATACGCCGCGGCCCATGAGGCCGAGGTGATCTGGTACATCGATAAATTCTCAGGAAAAACGATGGATCGCCCAGCATGGCTGAAGCTTCAAACCGCCATCAATCACCGCCAGGTTTCCGACGTCGTGGTGTGGCGGCTAGACCGGTTGGGAAGAACCGCGAAGGGTCTCACCGCACTCTTTGAAGATTTGCATGAGCGAAAGATCAACCTGGTATCACTCCGCGAAGGCATCGATCTTACCACACCGGCTGGCCGCATGATGTGCAATATCCTGGGAAGCGTAGCCGCCTATGAGACTGAGGTGCGGGGGGAACGGGTGCTGGCTGGACAGGCGGCCGCACGCGCCGCGGGAAAGAAATGGGGCGGTGGCACCAAGGGCAAGAGAACAAAAGTCACGCCGCAGAAGGAGGCGTTGATTCGTTCGATGTACGCCGAGCAAACGCCCATTACGGTGATAGCGCAAACACTGCACCTATCCCGCCCCACGATTTACACCGTGCTGAACGCCGACAAGCCGGCAGAAACCGCGGCCACCTAAAAAAGATGGTGACATCGCGAAATTCGGCTTGCTTCATCCATATCCTGTTCGGCAAGTTGTACGGAGTTGCCACACCACCCGCCGCACGCCCGTAACGCCCATGGCCAACGACACCGCCACTAAGCCCGCAAGTACGCGTCCAACCACGCGGGCGGGTCGTCGCGCGCGACAGGCGGTGACGTTTGCCGATCGGTTCGAGCCCAAGTTCCTGGAGACGACGGATCAACGCTGCAAGGTGGTGCGGTTGATCCGCGAGCGGATCAAGCAACTGACGGAAGACGCAGGCATCGACTGTATCCAGAAGGAACTGTTGGCGAAGCAAGCGGTGTTTATCAGCGTGCAGCTAGAGACGATGCAAGTAGACGCCCTCGAGGGTTGCGAGTTCGAAGTCGGCCGTTTTTGCAACCTAACGAATACGTTGGTTGGCTTGTTAAAAACTCTGGGCATTTCCAGAACTACGCCCAAAGCAGTGAACCTCAAGGCGTACTTGGGGAGCAAAACGTGAACATCATTGAAGCCTTGGATGACGAGCAATTGTTAGGTGCTTACCTTGGGCCCGGAGCTTGGGGCCCCTGGCGCACAGTACTCCGCGTTTTGTACGGGCTGCCCGTGACGAGCGAGCGAGGCCGCGACCTAATCCGACAATGTACCGGCCGCGATCCGGACAAGCTTCCTGCTAACGGTTTCCAGCATGCAGTGGTGCTCGTTGGAAGGCGCTCTGGGAAATCTAGATGTCTTGCAGCCTGCACCGCCGTTTTTGAAGCCGTATTGGCGGGCCATGAATCTCGGCTGGCGGCCGGTGAGCGTGGTGTGGTGCCCGTGATTGCGCCCAGCAAATACCAAGCGCGCGTGATTGAAGACTACGTACGCGCTGCACTCAATACCCCCATCCTAAAGCACGAAGTTTTATCCGACACGCGGGAAGGCGGGATCGAGCTGAACAATCGTAGCCGCATCCAGATTCTGGCCGGCGACTGGCGCACGATTAGAGGCTATACGCTCCAAGCCGCGGTGGTAGACGAGGCGTGCTTCTTCCAGAGCGATGAAGATAGCAAGGTGAAGTCAGATACCGAATTGGTGCGAGCAATCACCCCGGGTCTCGCGACCACTGGTGGGAAGCTGATCCTGGTGAGCAGTCCGTACGCTAGACGCGGCTACTGCTTCGAAGCGTACCAGCGCCACTACGGGGATGACGCCAGCAACATTTTGGTATGGAACGCGGCCTCGCGAGTGATGAACTCCACGCTTCCTCAGAGCGTTGTGGATGACGCATTGCGTGCCGACTTGCAGGCGGCAAAATCGGAGTTCTTAGGGGAATTCCGCGATGACATCGCCCAATTTATTTCCCGTGACCTAATCGATAACTTAGTGGTAATGGGGCGGCGCGAGCTCATGCCGCAGAAGCAGCACCGCTACTTCGCGTTTGTTGACATCGCCAGCGGCACTCGCGGCGGCGACGACGCCGTACTGGCCATTGGCCACATGGAAGACCGCAAGGTTATCGTCGACCGCGTGATGGTGTTCAAGCCACCGTTTGACCCCTACGGCGTTTGCAGCGACATGGCCACCGAGCTTTCCGATCGCTGGGACGTAACTTACTTAGTGGGCGACAACTACGCCGGCGCGTTCACTGCCCAAGCTTTCGCATCTTGTGGAATGGTTTACGAGAAATGCGACAAGGATAAGAGCGCCCTGTACGGCGAACTGCTGCCGCGGTTGTGCTCGGGTGAGATCGAGCTTTTAGACAATGAGGTGTTGCTCAATCAACTAAGCCGGTTGGAGCGCCGCACCCGAGCGGGTGGCCGTGACAAGATTGACCACCCATCTAGTGGACACGACGACGTGGCCAATGCGGTAGCCGGGCTAGCCTACGTAGCCGCCTGCCCGCATGTTGTTGAGGTTGGAGGTTGGCGCTAGCGCCAAGCATTTAGAAAGGAATCAAATCTATGTATACGCCAATTGGTGGAAACGCCCGGTTTGTGAAGGCAGCAGAGGAGTTCGACGCGAAGCATGGCGGCGACCCGGTGTTCATCGGGGAAGCGGGACTTGGCGGCTACTACCTGTTCCGTGACGGCGCTACGCGGCCGTACGACGATCAGTGCCTTGCCCACGGCGTCGAGCCGCCCGGCAATCGCGATGAACGCATTCTCCTCATTCTGCAATGGCATGAATTGCACGCGAAGAAGGCGGCGGCAGCCTTCAATAAGTTGCGCAATCGCCTCAACCGAATGGCCCACAACGCCCAGGAATTCGCCGGGCGGGGTGACGGGCAACAGCCGCCGTCGGATGCCGACATCGAGCAATTGCAGAAGCTCCAGATTGAGGCGCGCGTACGGCAAACGTTGTTCGAGAAAGTGAGAGAAGAGTTTGGGAACAAACAACACCCTGCGATTGAGACGCGGCAGGTTTACGCAAACCACGTGCGTGATCGGGCGCTGACGCAGGCTGCGAAAATCGAAGACATCAAAATCTAGCCGCCACCACATACGGTGATGGCAACAAGTACGAAAGGAATCAAGCCAATGGCATGGGCAACCTTAGATGGGAAGCATGTGTTCGATGACGAACCGATGTTCAGTAATGTGGAGGTCCAAGTTGGCGACCAAATAGTCACGATCTGCCAGCCGGGACGTGGTTACGGAGGGGAGCCTGAGGTCATTGGGAGTAGGCCGGTCCGCCCAACCAACAACGCGGAAAGTCCGTACCTGGCACCCAACCTCAATGACTTGCTGGCCGGTGACGATTCCGCGGAAGTGAACCACGCGCGAATGGGCATGCGTTACGACGGCGACCCCGCGGCCGACAACCGCCAGCGAATGGGTATCGACGTCGAACTTCTAGACCATGAGCCGATGCCGGTGATGAACGCCAACGGCGAGATGCCCTACGTTTGGGAGGGTTTCCAAACCAACGTGGCCCCACCACAACGCCGACCGCAGACGAAGGCCAATTACGGTGGTAGTGGCGGTGGTGGCGGGCGACACGTTGAGCAACCGTACGCCGCGCCCAAGCTGACGTTTTAGGCGAACGAAGTATACGAAGTGCGAGGTGCCACTAGAGCGTTGTAATCTCTTTGGGGCTCGAACGGTTGCCTCGATGCGGTTGGCTACCCTCAAATTCCTGAACCGGCCGGCCGTTGTGTAAGGCAACCACGTAGCGCCTCGCACTTCGTTTTATCCACAGGGGGCACGGCAGCGGGCTTGATCACCCGCGGCCCGGGCGGCGGCCGACCTCCCCGCCGCCCACGCCCCCTTTTTCACGCTTGGGAGGTGGGGAGGTATCTATGTCAACGGACAGCAAGCCGCGGGTCTATTCCTACCTGCGGTTCTCACGGCCCGAGCAGGCACTTGGTGACAGTGAACGTCGCCAGATTGAAGGTGCTCGTGCATTTGCTAAACGGAAGAACCTTCCGTTTGACGAGAGCATATCGCTGCAAGATAGAGGGCGTAGCGCGTTCACCGGGGCCCACCGCAAGAAAGGGAGTCTAGGGACGTTCTTGGCGCTGGTACGCGCGGGTGCGGTTCCGCGTGGTAGCATCTTAGTTGTCGAGAACGTCGACCGATTGAGCAGAGAAGGCGTGGCGGCCTCACTGCGTAAAATCATCTTCGACTTATTCGACTTCGGCATAACAATCCAGACGCTAAACCCGGAAATTGCCTACGCCCCGGGTTGTGAGAACGACCCAACCTTCATCGCGTTGTTCATCTATCTGGCACGCGCCTACGACGAGTCCAAGCAGAAAAGCACGCGCCTCTCGCAGGCATGGGAGCAAAAGCGGAAGACGGCGAGAGACGCGGGTGAGATGTTAACCCGCATCCGGCCCGCGTGGTTGGCGGTGACAGGTGAGCGCACGTTCAAAATTATTGAGCCCGCGGCCGAGGCCGTACGCGCCATCTTCACTATGTATCTTCAAGGCCTGGGAACCAGACGGATTGTGGCCACGTTGAACCGCGGTACGACCTACTGGAAGCCGCCGCACAATCCAAAGCGTAAGAGCCCCGATTGGCGGGCATCGTATGTTCGGAAGATCCTTAACGAACGCTCGGTGCTTGGCGAGTACCAGCCGCATAAGATGGTCGCCGGCAAACGTACTCCGGACGGGGATGCGATACTCGATTATTTCCCTGCCATCGTTCCCACCGACCTTTTCAACGCAGTGGCCGCAAAGCTGCACGGCAACGAAATCCGCGGCGGCCAGACCGGCAAGGCGTCTAGCCTGCTAACGCACATGGCCTACTGCGGCTACTGCGGCGAGCCCATGCATTTCGTGGACAAGGGCAAAGGCCCTAGGGGCCGGCAGTACCTCCGTTGCGCTAACGAAGCCTCCGGGCGCGGGTGCGATTGCGGCAATTTTCGCTACGACGAGGTGGAGGAGTTAGTGCTCAGCAACTGCCCCAAACTCAACCCTGCGGAGGTACTGCCCAATCCCGACGACCAAGCGAAGCAGTGCAGGGGGTTGCGTACCCAACTGGCGGCCAATGATGAGCAATTAACGCAAACTGAGCGTCGGCTAGCGAACCTGACGGATCAAATGGCCGATGCGGGTGACAAGGCCGTCCGCTCACGGTTGCAGGCCAAGATGGAGGAACTTGAGGCATCAAAGCAAAAGCTCCACCAACTCGGCGCCGAGTTGATGCGTGACCTGCGGGCTAGCGAAAACGACATCGTTGAATTTGGTAAGTGGAAGCAAGATCTGGGCGAACTTTCCAAGCAACTTGCTTCCGGCGATGTCGACCTCCGGCTGCGGGTGCGCTCTCACCTGCGGCAATTCATCCTGCGGGTCGAATGCTATACGCACGGCACACCCGCCGATGGTGAACGTGCCGAACCCACCAAACCTCTGCGCACTGTAAAGAAGGGTCAGGTGGCGTGCTTCCCCAAAGGCGAGTATTCCGACGATATTGCTGAATACATCGAAGCCATATTCGACGAGTACGATCTACCGCGGGGCAAGCCGGGCGTGTTCAGTGAATTTCTTGAGTACGCTGCAGCGCGTAGGAAAACTCGCGCGGCCAGATACATCAAAGTGATATTCAACACCGGCAAGGTGCTTCGCCTAGTGCCTCTCGGGAGCATCGCCGATGGCCTTGCTTGGCGCGGCGACGCACAATGGGATATCGTGAGGCCCGACATCGACCAGCTATGGCGGCAATTTAAGAAGGCCCGTTACGAACTGCAGAGGCAAAAAACGGGCTGTAGCGGTGCGGGTTGAATTGCACATAACCTAAGCAAATTGTGCGCGCCGCTCGCCGCGATCGTGACGGCGCGCTTCGCCATTTCCTGACCACGGACGTCGGCAAAATCTTCCTCGTAGCGGCCGAGTTCTTCAAACAATTCGCCGACGCGCGACGGGGTGGGATCGATGTGGAGTTGTTCGATGAGAAACGCGGCCGCTTGGGTGACGCTGTCGACGGGGATCACCTCGATCCCTTCCACAACGGCAGCCTCGGCGGCGTTCGCGCTGGGGACGATCAACCCGCGAACACGGCCCCCCGCCGCGGCGGCCATCGCCATCGACAGCGCGCCCTTTACAGGCCGCATCGCGCCGTCGAGGGCGAGTTCGCCAACGACGGCGTACTGAGCAAGAAGTTCCGAAGCAATTTGCCCGCTCGCGGCGAGCAGGCCGAGGGCGACGGGCAAGTCGAACGACGCCGCTTGTTTGGGGAGTTCGGCCGGGGCGAGGTTGATGACGATGCGATTGGCCGGGAGGACGAACCCGCTGTTCACGAGGGCCCGCTCGATGCGGTGGATGCTCTCCTTCACCGCCTGCTCGGGGAGGCCGACGAGGACCGTCTTCGGCAGCGCCGCGGGCGAAACATCGACCTCAACCTCTACGGGGAGGGCGTCGATTCCCAGGAGTGAGAAGGTGTGGAGCTTAGCGAGCATGGGTAATAGTGTACCAACCGCATCGGGAACTATGTTGTTTGGCTTGGCGGGGCGGGGAGTTGGTTTGATTCTTTGACAGGATGACGGGATCGGAAGGGAGTGACAGGATGGGGCCGGGGGGATGGTCGTGTCGTGTCGCTTGGTGTCGTGATTGCGATTTTTGGCGACACGATATGTCGCATTGTAAAGTCCTTGAGAGATTGGTGTTATGTCGTTTTCTATCGCTGTGGAGCGGAATTTGACGCGACATTCGAAGTCAAAATGGGCGGTTTGGCGTTCGACGATGCCGATGGTGATCGCTTGCCAGCGCGGCGATCTTCGAGCTACCAGCACGAGGCGCACTTGCCCCCAGTGGCGGCGCTTGACGCGAAGGCTCCTGGCATGGACAAATGTGCATTGTCCAGATCGAGTGGCCCAGTTTCAACCAAAATCTTTCAGTTCCGCTTGAAATTGGGATATTAGAGAACTCTCACGTACGGGGCCGTGGCGCAGAGGTAAGCAAGTTCATCGGGCGAACGATCGTCGGGGCTGTGAGATGACGTTGCGTAGGCGAGGGGACGGCGCCGTGTTCATCGCAGGGCGATGCGAAGGAGAGAAGGTATGGGGCTGTTCGGCCGAAGAAAGATTTCGATTAAGGATGTGAGCGTTCAGCTGAGCGGCTGGGAACTCGTGGAACGAAACGCCTCCATCGAGGCGTATCAGCATGAGAACGGCGACCTATTTACGATTAACTTCTTCGACTTGCCGCCCGACATCGGGGCGTCGCTAGCAGACGTCGACGGCGTGCGAGACTTTTATCGCCAGATGCTCGTCTCCAATCACTTGGCCATGCTAGAGTGCGAGATCGAAAGCTTGGACGGGTTGCCGACAGTCTATGTGCTCGCCAAAGCGCCGCTCCAGCCGACAGGTTTCGCGTTTATCGCATCGCAAATAATTCCCCGTCAAGATTGCAGTGTCGTGCTCAAGTATCAGGCCGTCGAAGAGGGCGTCACTGGGATGCGCGAATCAATAGTGATGTCACAGCTAATGCAGCCGGAGCAGGGAAGCTTCGCGGATCAACTCAGCAGTTGGTGCGCTGATCCGTACGACCCTTCGCTGAAGTATCCAGTAATGAGAAACCGGGCGGACTCGCCGGAATTCGATGAGAAGTTCCCAGACCATCCGCTGTCTCGTGCGCGGGCGTTCATGAATCAGTTGCCGGCGCGCGTGACTATTTTCAAGAGTCTGCGGAAGGCTCCGGAGTTCAAGCGATGATGCTTGCGGGGCCCCACAGCGGATGTGAGGGCGGTTTCTAGCCTATCCATACGAAAGGCGGGCGTTTGATCGCCCGCCTTTCGAGCGTGCTCCGCTTGTCGCCTCGTTAAACCACGGTGACTACCTGGATATTGGCGATTTGATTGCCGCCAATATAGATTTCCACCCAATCGTACGTTGCATTGGCTTTGTGGTAGCGGACTGGCTTTTTGACGACTAGCGCTGGCCAAATTCCTGGTCGTTGAATGAAGATCAACTCCATGAGCAGGATTCTTGGGTTGAATCCCTGAGGAACTTTGGGAACCAGCAGAACCTCTACTCCGGGATTCGCTACTTCGACTTCTCCAGTGACGAAGAAATCATCTGGCTTCGGCGGGGAAAGGTCGTTCCATGCGTACCAATCGGCTGTCACCGCTGCTCGAGGTTCGAAGTATGCGTCATCACCGGAGCCGTTCGCTTTGACGGCGACCAAATCGCATTCATCGAGGCGGAAGTAAAGTTCGCCCAAACGATTGCAGAAAATGCCATTGAAGAGCGGAAGCGTGTGGACGATCAACGCTACATGCGCTCCGATCGGCGCTTCGGCCTGAATCGTGCTGCCTTGGGCGGTGATCAATCCGCTGGCGCTTGGCAAGCCGTTGATGATGAGCGTCGCGAACGCCCCGGTATTCCCGCACAGATCGGAGTGGACGTTCCTGACTACCATCATCTTCGATGTGACTTGCCCAACTTTGTGGGCGATGAAAGAACTAGCTCCAGATTCGCCGACTCCGCCCTTCGCCACAGTGATGCATGCCGATGAGATAGCAGACATTGAGAGTCTCCCGGGATGTGGAGGTTGCTAAGTACCGAGAGGAAGTCGGTACAACGGCTGCACGGTCTGACGCCCTATTCTATTGCAGGCGTTGGTACGCCGAGGGGAGTACGCTCTACGCACTGGCGCATGCAAGCACGTCGCGTACTCGTAGTTGTGCAGCTCAATCAGCATAAGAGCACTTTAATGATGGTCAAGTACTCTATTTGGGGGGGCTTGCGTTGAATTCAACGAAAAATGCAGGATGACAGCGTCTGCTGGCTGGTCCCACACTTTGCTGGAATTAGCCTTGGGCAGTTGCGTGTTGTACCGGCGTTGACCGTTCGAGCCACTGGTCGAATGACGTGGCGCCGATGCGGGCCTCTCCGGCGGGGACGAGGGCCCGCTTCGCTAGGGCGGCGCCGAAGTAGCCAGTTTGGTCGTCGGCGATAACCCGCCGCTTGTCGCCTTTCGCTTGCAAGTAGGCGCCGACGATTTCCGCCATCGGGTAGGCGACGGGACCGGCGACGTCGAGCGTGGCGTTCGCTGGCGATTCAAGGGCGACGTCGGTCACCGCGGCGGCGACGTCGTCGGCTGCGATCGGTTGGAGCAGCGAGGTGGTGAGTCGGATCTCGTCGCCCCCGCCGCTCGCGTCGGCGATGCCGCCGAGGAATTCCATGAACTGCGTAGCGCGGAGAATCGTGTAGGGGACGCCGCCCGCTTTCATGAGATTCTCTTGCGCGACCTTGGCTCGCATGTAGCCGCTATCGGGAAGGCGGTCGGCGCCGACGATTGAAAGAGCGACGTAGTGGCCGATGCCGGCCGCTTTCGCGGCGACGAGAATGTTTTGCGTCGACTTCTCAAAGAACTTGAGGACGGCTTGGTCTTCCCACAACGGGGAGTTCGCGACGTCGATGACGACCTGGGCGCCGCGGAGGGCGTCGGCGAGGCCTTCGCCGGTGACGGCGTTGACGCCGCTGCGGGGCGAGGCGCTGATCGCTTCGTGGCCGCGGGCGTTGAGGTTGTTGACGACGCGGGAGCCGATGGCGCCGGCGCCGCCGATGACGATGATTTTCATGATAGGTCCTCGAGGTTGAGGTGCTGCCCGTGGGGGGCGTGGTGGTTTAGCTTCAAGCCACCGGCTTTGCCGGTGGACGCAGTTGAAAGAAGGCGGACTCGCAGTTCGTCCACCGGCGGAGCCGGTGGCTTTTATTCGTTCAGGTGTGATTCGGAACCGCTGCGGGAGACTCGCTTAGATTCTTCGTAACGGCGTACAGCAAAAATGCGGCCCCGGCGGCGGAGAATACGGAGTAGTCGAGCGGCGGCTTGGGGCCGAGCGCGATGGTCATCGATGTCGCGAACAGCGTGAGCAGTACGGCGGCGCTTAGGGCGAAGCAACTCAATCGCCAGCCGATGAGCAGGCCGAGCGCGATGCAGGTTTCCGCGCCGGTGGCGATCCAGCCGACGACCGGAATGAGAGCGGCCGGCAGGAAGTAGAGTAGCGTCGCGGTGTACGCGTTGTAATTAGGGACGCTCCCCCAGGCGACGCCGGGGCTGCCGGGCGGTCCCCACAAGCCGAGGCGGTCGGCGACGGCGGAGAGGAACGACGCGGCGAGTCCGAGGCGGACGACCCAGGCGGCGATGACGGTGGTGCGGTTCATGGGGCTGCGTGTGGCTGATGCAGGTTTGCAGTTAGTGTTGTCTTCAGCTAGCCGCGGGAAGCAAGGAAGAAATGAAACCTTGAGGTCCCCTCTTCTTGAGGGGGAGGGTTAGGGAGGGGTGACGGGAGCGGGTACCAGGATTCCACCCCCTCCCCAGCCCTCCCCTCAAGGGGGAGGGGGCCAGAACATTTCTCTCGTGGAGCGTGCAGTTGAGTGAGCTTCTCCGGCCGGGGGGACGTCACGCGGGACGACGCCTATCGGTATGGTTGCCGACCCCCGGGCGGAGCCCGGGGCTAGGAACGCTACTTGGACTGCGGTTCGGGAATCGCCACTTCCTTCGCGTCGCGGGGATGGAGCACGATGGCGACGAGTTTCGTCTGCTCCGTCTTCGACGGGTTGCGCGAGACGCGGTGGAGGCAGCCGCCTGGTTCGTAAAAGCTTTCGCCCGCTTTGAAGATTTCGGTGGGCTTGTCGTCGATGCCGAGTTCGTACGTTCCTTCGATGACGTAGACGATGCCAGGGCCGGGATGGCGATGGGCGAGACCTTCCTTACCGGGGGCGATTGTTACTTCGACGACCGAGGCGGTGGCTTCCTCGCCATCGAGCTTTTCACTCATCAGGTGTTGGGCGATCAGTTTGACGCTCTCGCCGTCGTGGGGGGCTTTGTCGTCAGCGTTGTGGGCGACCGCGAAGCCGCCAGCGGCGAGCAGGATGGCGAGTGTGGCGAATAGACGTTTCATCGAAAACCCTCCTAGATCGGTGTGAATGCCTGGGGATGAGTCCCATTCCGGCAAGTTGACGGTTAGGGGACGCAGGCTGTGACACGCTGCTAGAAAATTTCTTCAGTATTCGCGTTTCTCCTGCGCCGTCGTAGCGAAACCGCCTGTTTTTTGCCCCGTTTCGTGCTGCTCAGAAATTCTTTTACGTTGTCTGTCACAAGCGGAGCGGCTCGTCCGTCAACTCGGCGAAGCTAACAACGACAGCAGTTTTATCGATGAGTTAAGGAGTGGATCATGCAATCTAGCAACTTCGCGGGCGGAACGGAAAATCGCGATCCTCACGGCCAGATTATTGTCATCGGCGGCGGGCTGGCGGGGCTGACGGCGGCGGCGATGCTGGCGCGGCGGGGCAGGGGAGTGACGCTCGTCGAGCAGGCGAAGCATTTTGGCGGCCGCGCAGCGACGAACGTGAAGCAAGACGTTTCGCTGAACCTCGGCGCCCATGCACTTTATTGCGGTGGCGAAGCGTTTCGCATTCTCAACGAACTGGGCGTCACGTTTCGCGGCGGCTTCCCAAGCCAGGGACGCGGACAGTTGGTCGATCATGGCGCCGGGCATCGGTTGCCGCGCGGCGTGGCGAATATTTTGTCGTCGGGCTTTTTTTCGCTGCGCGACAAGTGGCGGCTGACGCGGCTGCTTGGTTCGCTGGGCAAGCTCAATACGCGTTCGCTCGATCGAGTGACGCTGCAGTCGTGGATCCATGGGCATGTCGGCGAGGGGCGGGCCGCGCGGTTTTTGGAAGCGATGTTCCGGCTCACTACCTACGGCAATCGGGGCGAGCTGGAATCGGCCGGGGCAGCGATCGATCAGATGCGGCTGGGGTTCGCAGCGAACGTGTGGTACCTCGACGGCGGTTGGCAGACGCTCATCGAAGGGCTGCGGACGCAGGCCGTGGATCGGGGCGCCGTGATTAACGCATCGAGCCGTGCGGTCGAGGTTGCAACTGATGACGGCGGCGTTGAAGTGCGGTTGGCTGACGGCACGACGCTGCATGGCGCCGCGGCAGTGCTGGCGACTGGGCCCCACGAAACACTAGAATTGCTGGGCGAGTCGAGCCCCGCCGCATGGCGGAAGCAGTTGACGGAGTTGTTGCCGGTGAAGGCGTCGTGTCTCGACATGGCGCTTGAGAAGTTGCCTGATCCCGAGGCTCGATTCGCGCTTGGCGGCGACGAGCCGCTGTATTTTTCCGTCCACTCGGCAGCGGCGAAGTTGGCGCGCGACGGCGTGGCGGTGGTGCATGCGATGAAGTACCTTGGCGCCGAAACGGCGTCGGCGGCGGACGAATCGCAGATCGAGCGGCTCGTCGATCGCGTGCAGCCAGGGTGGCGTGACGAAGTCATCGTGCGGCGGACGCTCCCGAACATGACGGTGACACATGCCTTGGTGACGGCGAGTGAGGGTGGGCTCGCGGGTCGGCCTGGCGTGGCGATTCAGGGCGAGCCGCGGTTATTCCTGGCAGGCGACTGGGTCGGCGGGCGGGGCATGCTCGCCGACGCGGCGGTGGCAAGCGGCGAGGAAGCCGCCGACCGCGCTGCGAAGTTGCCCGCGAAAACGAACATTCCCGACAAGCGAGTCAGCTATGCGTGAAGCAGATGAGATTTTCGAAGAACTGCGGCCGTCGCTCTCGCGATTGGCGTATCGCATGCTGGGCTCCCTGGCTGATGCGGACGACGTGCTGCAGGAAGCGTACTTGCGTTGGAATCGCGAGCCGCGGGCGGAGGTGATTGTGCCGCATGCGTGGCTCAATACCGCGGTGACGCGGCTCTGCATCGATCGACGACGGGCCATCGACGCCCGCAAGGAGACGTACGTGGGACCGTGGCTGCCCGAACCGGTGGTGGAACTCGAAGCGCCGGCGGCCGACGCGGCGGAATCGGTGTCGATGGCGATGATGGTCGTGCTTGAAAGTCTGACGCCGGTGGAGCGGGCCGCGTACTTGCTGCGGCGGGTGTTCGATTACAGCTACGCCGAGATTGCGACGATGCTTGAGAAGAGCGAAGCGAATTGTCGGCAATTGGTGAGCCGAGCGGAAGAGCACGTGCGGCAACGGCGACCGCGGTTCGATGCGACGCGGGCGGAAGCGGAGCGCGTGACGGAGGCGTTTGTGGCGGCGTGTGCGAGCGGCGATCTGGACGGGTTGGTCGAACTGTTGGCGAGCGATGCGGTCGTTTACTCCGATGGCGGCGGGAAGGCGAAGGCGGCGCTGGCGCCGATCTTTGGCGCCGATCGGATTAGCCGGTTCTTCCTCGGCATTATTCGCAAGACGCCCGATTTGGCGAAGCTCAAGGCGATTACCGTCAACGGGATGCCAGGATTGATGGCGACGCTTGAAGGTCAAGTGGTACTCGTGCTGACGTTCGAGATCGTCGAGGGGCGGATCGTGAAGGGATTTATTATGCGGAATCCTGACAAGTTGGCGCGCGTCGGCATTGCGGAGTAGCGGCGCGCTGGCGAGAGAGCGTGAAACTGGACTGGACGGCGGGATAGCGGCGGGCGAAGTTAAGCCGCTGCGATTACGTTCTCACCGGAGTCTCTGCTCACGATGAAGTCCGCGATTCGAGTTGCCGCTGTTGCCCTGCTGTTGCCGGCGGCAGGATGTTTGGAGAGTGAGCCACTAGGCGTCTCGATGCGCGGGCGGGCGCACGACGGCGACGAACTCGTGCAGTTCTCGCTGCTGTCAGCGCTGGCTGCGGGTGATTACGCCGGCGGCGCGCCGTTGCAGCAAGTATTGCAGTTTGGCGACTTCGGCGTGGGAACGTTCGACCGACTCGACGGCGAGATGATCGTTCTCGACGGCGACATTTTCCAGGTGAAGGCTGATGGTACGGTCGTGCCGCGCGACGGGGTAGGGGCGACGCCGTTTGCGACGGTCACGTTTTTCGAAGCCGATGGGCAACTTGACGGTATCGCGGCGAAGTCGCTCACGGAGCTGGATCATCAGCTCGATCGCCGCGTCCCGAACGCGAAACGGCCGGTGGCGTTCAAGGTGACGGGGGAGTTTGCGGAACTCACGCTGCGGAGCGCCCCGCCGCAGAAGCCGCCCTATCGGCCGCTGGCGGAAGTGATCGATCAGCAGCAGGTGTGGACGCGCCGGAGTGTGAAGGGCACGCTCATCGGCATGCGCTGCCCAGAGTGGATGGGGACGCTCAACGTGGCTGGGTACCACTGGCATTTTTTGAGCGACGACCGCACGATCGGCGGGCATGTGCTCGATTGCCGCGTGGAAGGGGCGCACGGGGCGTACGACGAATGTTCGTCGCTGCTCGTGCGGCTGCCGGAATCGGAATCGTTTGATGCGATCGACGTGAGCGGCGTGACCGATGCCGACGTCGACAAGATTGAGCGGCAGCGTGGCGATGACGCCACGAATTAATGCGACCGTCGCGACGAGTGACACACTACTGGCACCGAAGCGGCAATGAGATTGGCCATCATCTAAGTGGCATAAGTCGGCTCCAGATTTAGGATGGTCGGTGTTCCACTTTGAGGAACGTCGTCTTCTCAAGTTACAGGAGTTCGATGATGGAGTTCCACGTATACAAAGATGGGGTCGGGGAGTGGCGTTGGCGCCTTCTGGCGACGAACAAGAAGATCATCGCCGATTCCGGCGAAGGATATTCTGCCAAAGCTGATTGTCTATCGGGGATCAAATCGGTGCAGGGGAGTAGCGGAGCCGCTGTCATCGAAGACAAGTAGCGACGCGACGCATGAACTCGGCGAGAGGGCCGCATGGATGCGTTGGCTCTGGCCGGAAGAAACGCATGCTCCCGGTCGCTGAGGCGTTTCCATCCAGCCTCAGCGACCGCGGAGCTCCTTCGCACGCCGCCTAGCGAAGGTGGCGTCGGCGAAGTGCGGGCATTGCGGCAGCGAGCGCGATGAATGCGACGGCTGCGGAGGAGGGCTCAGGGACCGCGCCGGCGACCGGCGTGGCGGGCACGCCGCTGCCGAATTGTCGCTGCCAGATGAGGAAGTCGGCGCCGTCGACGTCGAAATCGCCGTCAGCGTCGCCGTCGAAGGGTTCGGCATTTCCTTTTTTGCCAAAGCCAGTCTTCCAGTGAGCCAAATCTGAGGCGTCGACGTCGCCGTCTAAATCAAAATCGGCGGCGAAACCGCTGCCCGTGACGACCGACAGCGTGAGGGCGGTCAAACCGTAATCGACGTCCCAACTCAAGCCGCTGCCGAGCGCGGGAAGCGCGGTGGTGGCGAATGTCCCTGCCAAGCCCCCCGTCGCGGTGAGCAAGCGGAACGAGTCGCCGAGTTTTGGCGTCAGATTGCCGGCAAGTTTGACGTTGAGCGTGCCCGCGAGCGTCGCCATGCCGCCGACTTCGACCTGCCCATTCTCATCGGTCGCGTCGGTAGCGCCCAATTGCAGGCCGAGGAGCGACGAGGGCGAGAAGCTGAGGTTTTCGAGCATCACCGCGTCGGAGCCGGGGAAGACATGCAGCTGGCCATTGTTCGTGACGACGTCGTGAAAGATGGCCGTCGCCTTATTCGCGACGACAATTTGCGCGCCGACCTTGTTGTCAACGAGGCCCGACACATCGACCGTCCCGCCGGTGATCGCGAGTTGTGCGCCGGAGTTGTTGGCAAGACCGGCGCCCTGGAAGCGGAGTGCGCCGATGCGGGCGGTGATATCGCCGGTATTAACGAGCGAGGTCAGCGTTTCAACTTCGCCGACTTCAACGTTGATGGCGCCGGCGTTGGTGAGCGCTCCGCTAACCAACAGGGTGCTGCCGCCCTGCACGCGGATTTCGCCGGCAGTGGTGTTGGTAACCGCGCCACCGATGCGACCGCCGCCGCGGATCAAGCCTTGGTTGCTCAACCCGGCGGCTGAAGCGACGTCGAGCCGACCGCCCGAGAAAGTGAGCTCGCCGTTGGCGCCAATCCGCGCGGCGCCGGTCGTTGTCACGAGCGCACCGCCGCTAATGGAGAGCGACGCTTCGCCCGGTTCCGATACGTCGAGCGAGCCGGCGATTTCCCAAATGGTGTTGGCGCCGTCGACGTAGACTTCACCGCGACTGCCGGCGTTGTCGGCGATGACGGCGTTGGTCGAATTCACGCGACCGGCGTTGAAGATTCGCAACGTGCCGCGGCCGAACTCGCCAACCGTCAGCGTCGTGCCGACTTGCCAGGAGGAACCCGCGCCAGAGACGAGCGCCGTTGCTTCGCTGCCAGCGACGCCGGCGATTTTTGCCGCGCCGGTGTTGGTGACGCGACCCCCTTCGAGGATGCTGTAGGTTGCCTGCCCGCTGGCGCCGACGGTGAGCGAGCCGCTGATTTTCCAGTGCGAGCCGACGCCGCTGATCGTCGCGGTCCCGCGGCCGCTAGCAGCTCCGCCGAGCGTGGCGTTCGTTGTTTCGATGCGGGCTTGCGTAAGGATTTGCAGTGTGCCGGCGCCGGCGTCGCCGACCATCATCGTGCTATCTTGCCGCCACCAGGTGCCGTTGCCGGTGAGGGTGACGATGCCGTCGCCAGTGACGACGCTACCGATGGTGGTCGCGTCGGCGAAGACGACGGCGGCGGAGGAGACTTGCATCATGCCGACGCCCGCTTGGCCGATGACCAGATCATCGCCGGCGTTGAGCGTCGTGCCGAAGCCATCAAGGAAAAGATCGCCTTTGCCGCCGTCTTCGACGCCGAGAAAGACGTCGTCGGTAGTCGTCACGCGGCCTTGCGCGGCGACGGTGAGGCTGCCGAAACCGCGATTTCCGATCGTAATGTCGTTCGCCGTCGCGAAGTTGGTGTTGAACCCGTTGATCGATAGCAGCCCCGAGACGCCTGCATCGTCGCCGATGGTGGCGCTGCCGCCGGTGACGTTGATGGAGGTCGTCGCCGTGAGCGCCACGCTGCCGAAGCTGCTGTCGCCAATTATCAGCGGCGCCGCGACGTTGCCGCCGGCGGTCGGCGGGGCAGGGGTGACGTTGCCGACGGTTTGGAGCGCAGCCTGGACGGTAGGCGCCAGGATTGCAGCTATCGGCAGTGCGAGCGCGAGGGCGCGCGGACGGCTGAAATGAAAGGAGCGGCGCAGCAGTGCTAGTCGGCGGGCGAACGGCGAAGAACTCGTCACGGTAGGAACCTCGGGGAAGGCGTGGAGCGGCCGCCTCGGCGTGCATCGCCGATGGCGTTTCGGACCGTTCCATGCCCGCCCGGCGCCGGCGTCGATTGCCGTCGCGCAGCCGCCGTCGAGGGGGACAATGCATGCGCATCGCCCCGTTCTTCCCTGGCTCTGTCTGCCGCAGATAAAGCTGGCCGGTCGTCGCGGCCGCCGTCACGCGATCGTGCTGCGGGAAGAATGAAAAAAAGGCCGCCCTGCCGCGAAAGTACGGCAGAACGGCCTCTGGGTCGCAAACTCGTTAGTCTTCCTGCTCGAATATTGCGGTTCTCAAATCCGAAGTGACATTGCGGGTCGACTTCGGCCTGAGCGAGCGGGGCTAGGTTTTTACTGCAGGGCAACTAGCGACTGAGCGTTTCCATTGACGCTTGGCGAGTGCGCGTCTGCTCCCACTCGCGTCCTGCCTCCGCACACTGGTAAGCGACTTTGATGAGTCCCTGCCGGCGCGGCTGGTCGAGATTCTGCATGTCGATTGCCACTTGTTCGATTGCCTCAGGACGCTTCTCCGCCGTGTACGAGAGGTTCGAGACGAACGACATCGTGTCGGTGAAGTTGCGATCCGCCGTTTGGCCCACGAAGGGGTGAACAGCCTTCGCGACAAGTTCGAGCCCCATGCGATCAAGCTTGATGAACGCATCCATACGAGCGGCGACGAAGCGGCGGCCGTTGGTTTCTTCCTTCGAACCGCTCGTCAGTACGATGACGCACTGCGCGGAGAGCGGCTGTTGGAACGGCTTGCCGGTGTAGCTCCCGTTGCACAGCATCACGATCCGATTTTGCGCGCCCTCTTCGCACGTTTGTTCGACGACGATAATCGTCCCCGTTGTGCCGGCGCCATCGCTGATTTTGCAGGTCCGCTCGTCGATGCGCTTCAGCTCGACGTGGCTCACGCCGAGATGCCGCCACATTTCGACCATCACTTCCGGGTTTTGCGCCAGGAACGTGAACAGTTCCGGCCGGCAATCGACGACGCTTGTCGGCATGCGCCGAAAGATCGTCGGATCGGCAAGCACCGATTGGACCGCGGGCCGAAACTGCGGATCGATTTTCGCGATTGGAATGGCCCGCATCGCCTCGGCCTGCGTCGTCTCGGAGGTCGAAGCCCCCGTCGGCTCGCCGGCAGTCGATGCGGTCGCCGTCGCCAGCAATGCCAGCAAAGACCAGCCGCAGCGCCTCAGGTGCGCACGCGCTCCCTGGTACGCTAAGCGTATACCCCCCACCATGTATCCCCCCTTCCCCTATGACTCCGCACCAGTGAGAAGCTGTGCGGGTCATGGGGATATTTCGGCTCGCGGCGGGGGGATGCGTCAGTCAAAAAAATTAGCCCCCGGTTTGCGGCCGGGGGCTAATTTCCATCGATTTATTAAAGGCGGCAGCGCCTTATTCCGCAGCAGGCTTTCCGGTCAGATCTTTGATCCGCATGTTGCGGTACCAGGCTTCGTCTCCATGGTCTTGGAGGACGATGTGTCCCTTCGCGTTCTTGCCGAACTTCGGCCACGTGGCAAACTTGCTCGCGGCGAGCTTCTTGTCCCAGTCGTCGCCGCTTAGCTTGACGTCGACGACCTTTTCGCCGTTCAGGAAGTGCTGGACGTGGTCGCCCTGGACGAGGATCCGCGAGCGGTTCCATTCGCCGGCCGGCTTCAAGACGTCCTTTTCGGGCGGGTACATCGCGTAGAGCGAGCCGGAAGAGGTGACCTTGTTCTGGCCATCCTTGTGCTTGGCGTCGTCGAGCACCTGGTACTCGGGGCCGGTGAAGTAGGCGGGTTCTTTCTCTTCGCTGACGCGGTACATGACGCCGCTGTTGCCGCCGGGGGAAATCTTCCAAGCGAACCGCAGGTCGAAGTCGCCGTATTCGTTCTTGCTCATCAGATCGCCGCCGGAACCGTGGCGATGGAGGACGCCCTTCTCGAGCTTCCAGCCTTCGGGCCAACCTTCCTTGCCGTAGGCCTTCCAGTGGTCGGCGGCGGCGTCGCCCTTGAGCAGCGGGGTGAAGCCTTCTTCTTGCCGGCGTTGGCGGCCGCGACGGGCCGACTTTTCTGCTTTAGCGTCCTTCGCGCCGGCTTCCTTGGTCTCTTGAGCAGAGCAGGTCGGCGCGGCGGCGAGCGCGAAGGCTCCAGCCGCCAGGAGGGCGAAGCTGATCGCCAACCGGGCCGATTTAGAGAAATGGAAACTCATGGTCGATAACTCCCTGGGAATGAGTATGCTGGCACGAGGGACCGCCGGAACGGACTGGACCGGCATTTTAAGCGGCTGCCGCCCCGGCCGCTACGAACGGCCGGGGGAATATTTAGAACCGCCGATAAACGCAGATGAACGCCAATAAATGCAGTCAGAGAGCTGCATTGGGGACTTGGAGCAATCTCCATTCCTATCTGCGTTCATTTGCGTCCATCTGCGGTTCCAAAACGTCGCTTAGCTTTTCGAATTCAAGTTTCTAACAGGATCTGCCCCGCGTGCTCGATTTTGTCACTGCCCTCTGGCTGGGATTCGTCGGCGCGTGCATCGGCAGTTTTCTCAACGTCGTCGCCTACCGCATGCCGCGCGGCATGTCGGTGGTGTGGAAGCCTTCGCACTGCCCGAAGTGCGGCCACGATATTCGCGCCCGTGACAACCTGCCGGTGCTGGGCTGGCTACTGCTCCGCGGTCGGTGTCGCGATTGTGGCGAGCCGATCGCGCCGCGCTATGCGATTGTCGAAGGGTTCGTGGGGATCGCCTTTTTTGGGTTGGCGTATATCGAACTCTTCAGCGGCGCCGCGAATTTGCCCGACGCGCTGGCCGACCCGGTCGGCGCGCTCGACAGCGTGGTGAACCCGAATTGGGAGCTGCTCACCCTTTACGGTTTCCACTGCCTGTTGTTGAGTTTGCTGATGGCGATGGGGCTCATCGATCAGGATGGGCAGCGCATTCCGTGGAGTCTGCCGCTCTTCGCGGGGATCGTCGTCACCGCGGGACTCGCGTATGAATGTTGGTACTTGTACCCCGAGCGGACGCGCAACATTCATGTGTGGGAATGGAAGGCGCCGTTCGATGCACTGTTCGGCGCGATGTGGGGGGCGGTGGCGTGGTCGATTCCGCAACTGGTGCTGCGGCGGCGTTCGTCGCCCGCGATGAAACGCTTCCTCCGCAACGCGGCGATCGCTTCGGCGGTGACGGGGGCGTTTCTGGGATTGCGGCCAGTAGTGAGAATCTTCGGGCTCTGGCTCGGCGGCATTATCGCGGCTCGTGGCTTGCGAAACGCGATGAAGGTGCGACTCAGCCCGCTGCTGGTGCTGTGGGGCGTGACGCTATTGCACCTGAGCCTGTGGGGACGGCTGTCGGATCTGTTCTCTTGGTGAGTTCGCGATTGCGCCGTAAGGCGTGATCGCATCCCTAGCCCCGGGCTCCGCCCGGGGGTGGCGCGACGCGCGGCGATGCCTCATGAGATGGATGCCGACCCCCGGGCGGAGCCCGGGGCTAGGGATGCGCGCTAGAGCAACCGAGCCGCATCGCGGGCGAAGTAGGTGAGCACGCCGTCGGCGCCGGCGCGTTTGAACGCGGTGAGGCTTTCGAGCATCACCCGCTCGCGGTCGAGCCAGCCATTTTGTGCGGCGGCGACAAGCATCGCGTACTCGCCGCTCACCTGGTAAACGAACGTCGGGGCGGCGAACGTTTCTTTCACGCGGCGGACGATGTCGAGGTACGGCATCCCCGGCTTCACCATGACGCTGTCGGCGCCTTCGGCGAGGTCGAGCGCCACTTCACGCAGCGCTTCGTCGCCGTTGGCGGGATCCATTTGATAGGTCCGTTTGTCGCCGCTGCCGAGATTTCCGGCGGAACCGACCGCCTCGCGGAACGGGCCGTAAAACGCCGACGCATACTTAGCGGCGTAGGTCATGATTTGCACGTCGAGGAAGCCCGAACCGTCGAGGGCTTGCCGCACGGCGCCGACGCGGCCATCCATCATGTCGCTTGGAGCGATGACGTCGCAACCTGCAGAAGCTTGCACAATGGCTTGCTGGCAGAGCATGTCGACGGTTTCGTCGTTCACCACATAGCCGTCGCGCACGAGGCCATCTTGCCCGTGGCTTGAATAGGGATCGAGCGCGACGTCGCAAATGACGCCGATCGCATCGGCGTACTTCTCCTTGACGGCGCGGACAGCGCGGCAAACGAGGTTCTTGGGATTGACCGCTTCTTCGCAGCCGGGAGTTTTTAGCTTGGCATCGGTCGCCGGGAAGAGCGCGACGGCTGGGATGCCGAGCTTTACGGCTTCGCCGACGGCTTCGACGATAAGGTCGACCGAGAGCCGCTCGACGCCCGGCATCGAAATGATCGATTCACGCTCGTTCGACCCTTCGCGAATGAATAGCGGCCAGATGAGGTCGTTGACCGACAGCGTTTCCTGACGAACGAGCCGCCGCGACCAATCGTGCCGCCGCACGCGACGGAGCCGCGTGTGGGGGTAGCCGGCGGGGAAACCTTCGGGAGAGCGGTCGGACATGCGGGGCCTGGCGCGGGGCTGTCGGCTGTCGGCTATCGGCCGCCAGCCAAATAGGTGGTGGTTAGCACGCTGCTACTTCGAGTGGATCCATGCTGATCATGCGAGGGAGATTCAAATTTTCTGGCCGAGGGCTGACAGCCGATAGCCGACAGCCCAAACTTCCCCTTCCATTATCTGAAGCGGCGTCTCTAAAATCTACGTCATGCGCCAGCGGCGCGATATCCCCGGATTTTCCTGCAGAGGCGCCTGACTGCGACATGGCTGACGAACCTCGTATCCATCTTGGCCCGTTTGAGTTTCGACCCGCATCGATTCAGATGTCGGGCCGACCGGCGCTGGCCGAGTGGAAGGGGCCGTTGCAGTTTGCGATTTGGTGCCAACGGGCGAGCCCGTGGTGGATTGGCGACTTGATCAATCGCGGCGAGGATGTATTCGGCGAAGAGTTTGCCGCCGTGTGGGGCGAGACGCTCTCCACCGAGATGGTGAGCCGGTACGCCTCGGTGGCCCGCCGCGTGCCGCCGCAAAATCGAAAGGCAAATCTTTCGTGGTCGGCCCACGCGGCCGTGGCGAGGCTGTCGCACCCCGAGCAGCGGCGGATGCTCGCACTGGCGCTCAAGGAGGGTTGGAACAGCGACGACCTCAACAAGAAAGTTCGCGAATTGATCGCCGAGCGGAAGAACGAGCCAAAGAAGGCGTAGCGTTTCGCCCGCATGGCGTCGCAGCGAAGTTACCGCCTACCACGTCGCAACGCCCATTCAGCCCCGGCCGCTTTTGGCGGGTTTTTTGTCGAACTTGCGGCGCGCGCGGGCTGCCGCCCGCGGCTAAATGGGCGTTGTGGTGATCAGTCGCTGACGCGCTGCAAAAACCCACCGATCACCAGTCACTGATCCCCGATCCCGCAATCCCTCCATGCAGTACAGTCTCGAAGAGTTTCTGACCGTCGCCATCGTCATGACGATCGGCAGCGTGCTGCAAGGGGCGATCGGGTTTGCCTCGGGGCTGATGGGCGTGCCGATGCTCGTGCTGTGCGGTTTTTCGTTGGTCGAGGCGACCGTCATCAACTTCGTGTCGACGGCAGTGCAGAATTTTACTGGTGCCTTTCAGTTGTGGTCGCACATCGAAGCGCGGGACGTTACGTTGCCGGCGATTTTGCGCTGCGTCGGCTTGCCGCTGGGGACGCTCGCGCTCGCGGCGACGCCGAATCTTGATCAAGATCTGGTGAAGCAGATCATTGGCGTCGTGCTGCTGGTTTCGGTGCTGATGCTCGTCTCGGTGCGCGTGCGGCCGCGCGACAGTTTGGGGTATGGGTGGATCGGACTGACGTTCATCAGTTCTGGTTTCTTGATGGGTTTTGCATCGATCGGCGGGGCGCCGATGGTGATGTACGTCAACTCGCTAACCTGGTCCGCGGCGAAGAGCAGGGCGTTCATGTTTTTCTGCTCGGCGGCGATCATGCCGTTCATGGCCTGCGCGCTCATTTGGCAATTCGGCGAGCAACTGCTGAAGCCGGCGTTCCTGGCGGTGCTAATTTTGCCGCCGTGCTTGCTGGGACTGTGGCTGGGGCTCACGCTGGGGGCTCGGCTCGACAAGGATCGCTTTCGCCGACTTTCCTACGGATTGCTGCTGGTGGTGGCGATCGCCACAATTCTGTCGCCAGTGGTGTTCAACGGGCGTTGAGTGCGGGATAATCTCCGGTGCTTTTCTGGACTTCACACGGGCTACCGCCGCGCGGCTGAATGGCCGTAGCGAGATGGAACTTATCACCCACTGACAACTGACAACTAATATGTACCTCGCCTCTTCCACGCGTTACGACTCGATGACCTACGACCGCTGCGGACGGAGCGGGCTGATGCTGCCGGCCGTGTCGCTCGGGCTGTGGCACAACTTTGGCGGCGTCGACGCCTACGAGACGGGGCGGGCGATCGTCCGCCGCGCGTTCGATCGCGGCGTCACCCATTTTGATTTGGCCAACAACTACGGCCCGCCGCCCGGTTCGGCGGAAGAGAATTTCGGGAAGATGCTACGCGACGACCTGGCACCGTATCGCGACGAGATCGTCATCTCGACGAAGGCCGGTTACCGCATGTGGCCCGGGCCGTACGGCGAGTGGGGGTCGCGCAAGTATTTACTGAGCAGCCTTGACCAAAGCTTGCGGCGGATGGGGTTGCCGTACGTCGACATTTTTTATTCGCATCGGCCTGATCCCGACACGCCGCTCGAGGAAACGCTTGACGCCGTCGCGACTGCGGTGAAACAAGGAAAGGCAATTTACGCCGGCATTTCGAACTACACCGCCGAGCAAACTCGCAACGCGTGCCGCATTTTGCGCGACCTTGGCTGCCCGTGCCTGATTCATCAGCCGAAGTACTCGATGTATGAGCGGTGGGTCGAGGCGGAACTGCTCGACGTGCTCGAGCAAGAGGGCGTTGGCTGCATTCCATTCTCGCCACTCGCGCAAGGGCTGCTCACCGATCGCTACCTGCAGGGGATTCCCGAGGGGAGCCGCGCGAGCAAGCCGCATGGGTTCCTTAAGAGCAATCAAGTGACGCCCGAGCGGGTTGAGCAGTCGCGGCAGTTGAATGCCATCGCCAAGCAGCGAGGGCAATCGCTGGCGCAGCTCGCACTGGCGTGGGTGTTGCGCGACCGGCGGATCACGACGGTGCTCATCGGGGCAAGCAGCGTCGAGCAGCTGGATCAAAACCTCGGCGCCTTGGAGCGGCGAGATTTCAGCCAAGAAGAGCTTGCCGCGATCGAAAAGATTCTCAGGTGACGTTCGCCTTTGCTTGGCGATCGGGTTTTACGGGGGGGAATTGACTATGCTGCTGCTGTTTTCACGCCGGTTGATTCTCTTGGCGGGACTTTGGGCGGGAGTCGGCTTCGCCGCTTCGCATGCTGCGGAAACGCTCGCTGAGCTGCAGCCGCAGATCGAAGCGCTCGTAGCCCCAGTGATCGAAAATCGCGGCGTCGTTGGTTTTGCGATCGGCATTCGCCGCGGCGACGAAGAGCTGTTTCTAAACTACGGGAAGGTCGACCTCGAAAAAGAGGGCGCGCCGACGCCCGACACCGTCTACGAAATTGGCTCGGTGACGAAGACGTTCACCGGAACGCTGCTGGCCGATGCGTCGCTGCAGACGGGGCTCGACCTCGACGCGACCGTCGCGAAGACGCTACCGACCAGGGCGCCGCAACCGGCGGAGTCGGAACAGCCGATCACGCTCGCGCATTTGGCGACGCACACGTCGGGATTGCCGCGATTGCCCAACGACCTGAAGCCGAAGGACCAGCGGAATCCCTACGCCGACTTCACGGCCGACGATGCATATGCCTTTTTCGCGGCCCACAAACCGGCGCGTAAACCGGGCGAGTATGAATACTCGAACTACGGCATGGGATTGCTGGGGCAGTTGCTCGCCGATCGCGCGGGGAAAGATTACGAAGCGCTCGTCATCGAGCGGATTTGCGAACCGCTCGGCATGCACGACACGCGCCAGCGGCTCACGCCGGAGATGACGGCGCGGCTCGCGCCGCCTTACAACGGCGATCTGGGGCGCGAGTCGAACTGGGACTTCCAAGCACTGGTCGGCGCGGGCGGGCTGCGCTCGACGGCGCGCGACATGCTGAAGTTCGTGGCCGCGATGTATGCCGAGGATGATCGCGACGTGACGAAGGCCTTTCAACTTGCCGGACAGCCGCGGATGAAGTTGCCGGATGGTCGCAGTATTGGCCTCGCTTGGCACTTCGCCCGCGACGGCATCACGCGGCTGCACGACGGGCAAACCGCCGGCTACAGTTCGTTCGTCGCCTGCATCCCGGAGAAGAAGCTGGCGGTCGTCGTGCTCAGCAACACGGCGAAGCACGAATTCACGTCCGCCGTCGGCGAGAAGATCGCGCAGCTTGCCCTGGGGATGCAGGTCGAACCGCTGGCGATGCGGAAGGTCGTCGACATGCCGGTCGAGACACTGAAGAAGTACGTCGGCAAGTATCCGTTGAGTCTGTTGTTCGCGTTAAACGTAACGCTCGACGGCGAGCAATTGAAGGTGCAGGCAACCGGGCAGGATGCGTTTCCGATTTATCCGAGCAGCGAGACGGAGTTTTTCTATCGCGTCGTCGACGCCCAAATTACGTTCGTCGTTGACGAGAAGGGAGAGGCGACGAAACTCATCTTGCATCAGAATGGGAACGACATTGAAGGCTTGCGGCAGAAGTAGGGGGCCGCGCGAACAGTAGCATTCAAAATCAAGCCCCGGGCTCTGCCCGGGGGTAGCGTGACGTTGGGGCGAGGCCGATCGGAATGGCAGCCACCCCCCGGGCGGAGCCCGGGGCTAGTTGGCGGGGGCTTCGCTCCCCACCTTTTTGAATGCGATCCAAAAGAGGACCGCGAACACTAAATCAAGGACGCCGAAGAAGGTCGTCGTTGCCGAGAGCCGGCCTGTGGCGAACAGGGCGAGCGCCGGGATGCCAAAGCTCAGTTTCTCGAGGATGCCGGGGATCATGATCAGCCGGTAACGGGCCGGATCGCGGGCGATGATCAGGAAGGCCACCTGCCACGCGGCCGCGACGCCGACGAAGCCGTAAAAGTGCTCGGGATGCACGGCGCCCGGCACGTTCGCTTCGCCGAGTTGTTGCTTCACGAACTCCGGCGGCAGCAGCTCCATGAAGTACTGCGGCAGCAGCACCGCCAGGCCGTAGATGCCGGCGATGTGGAAGACCCGTTGGGCGAATAGCATCCTTGCTTCCTTCTACCTGATGTTGATGCGACGTCTCAAGATTAGAGGACGACGGGCTTCCCTAGCTTGCGACGCACGACGGCGAACTGTCCCGCGTGAAGCAGCGGATGGGCGCCGAGTAAGCCGAACATCGCTGCCACGGTGGGAACGAACTTGCGAAGCCGTTCTGGCGACGGGTCCTCAAGTCGCTCGGGCGGCAATTCGCGCAGGACTCGCTTCGTCGTCTCTCGCGCGCCGTCGTATAAATCGATGTAGGCCTGCTTG
Source organism: Lacipirellula sp. (assembly GCF_965279485.1). Lineage (NCBI taxonomy): Bacteria > Pseudomonadati > Planctomycetota > Planctomycetia > Pirellulales > Lacipirellulaceae > Lacipirellula > Lacipirellula sp. Next base: position 1,327,276 of record NZ_CBDIIC010000001.1, on the reverse strand, counting down.
GTCAAGAACGCCGCTGGATCGTCGACCTGGCACTTGTCCTTTGCATGCGCCTCGGCAAACCCTTCGGGCAGCTTGAAGCCGTTGCCAGGGCTGACCGATTCAATCAGCCCCGCTTCGGAGGTGATCAAATGCCCGAGTTGCCAGGCGAGGTTGTTGCAGCCCGGCCCGGGACGCTCCAGGAGCGCCGCGTCGTCGAGATCGCTCAGATACATCTTGAGAATCCCGAGCCCTGAATTCAACGAAGTTTCGAGTACTTGCTTGGCGTCCATGTCGTTCGATCCCCGGTTGTGTGAAGGGCCTTGCCCGAAAGTCTGTGGAAGGGGGCTCTGACCCCGAGGCAGCATCAGGGTATCACAAAGGTCTGTGGTGTAGAGCGTCATCGGCGTCGGAGACGCCTCGCACAGTTGAGTGCGTGGAAGTGGCGATCAGCCCGCCGCGCCTGCCGTCGCCGGTTCTTGCTTTGTCACGACCTCGACCTTGCCGTTGCGATCGCGGGTGAAAGCGTGCAACTGGTTCCCCTTGGCGTCGATGAACTGCACCGTCAGCAGCTCCGGCGTCACGTGGACGTGATTGAACCCGAAGACCTGGTTGTTCACGAAGCCGCGGTCGGTCGTGCGGCAATCGTACAGCCGCGCGCCGCCGGCGCCCGAGACGATGAAGCTCGGCTTGTAGCCTTCGACTTGCAGATGCTGCAGCGTGTGGTCGTGCCCTGCGAATGCCAGCGAGATATCGTGCTCCTTGAGCGCGGGGCCCCATTCTTCGATGAGCCGCTTGTTATCGCCGCGGTCGACCGTTTCGCTGAAGAGCGGGTAATGGTTCACCATCCAGGTCCAGGGGGCCTTGGTCTCTTTGGCGAGTTCCGCCTTGAAGAAACGGCGCTGCTCGATCTTTTCTTGCGGGGTGAGGCCGCCTTCCCAGTAGCTGCCGTCGAGGACGATCATCCGCACGAGCGGGTTCTCGGGGTTCGGCAATTCGACCGTGTACCACTTGCTGGGGAGCTTCCAACGCGATGTCGGATTGTTCTTCGCGTAGTCGAGCTGCAGCGCGAGCTTTCCTTCTTGGAAGTCGTACTTCGCGGTACCGTAATCGTGGTTGCCGACGCAGACGTAAAAGGGGCAGTCGAGCGAATCTTTCGAGTACATTTCCTCGAACTGGCGTTCGATGCGGCCCGGCTTGATCGTGCTGTAGAAGTTGTCGCCGAGTGCGAGCACGGCAGCGAGCGGTTGGCCGAGGCCGTCGGCGAACTTGGCCATTTGCTTGGCGACCGAGGTTTGCGCGTCGTTGCCGTTGGTGCCGTAGTCGCCGAGGGCGAGGAGGTGCATGCCGTCGCCGAGCGAGGCGGCCGCTTCCTTCGCCTGCAGGGCGCCGAACTGTGCGGCGGCCCAGGCGCCGCTGCTGAAGACGACCGCGCGGCGAATCGCTTCGCGGCGCGTGATGGGAGAGTTGAACAAGTTCGAAGCTGGCATCGCGGTCACTCTGCATTTGGTCCGATGAAACGCCGCCTTGGCTGCAGCGAGCTGAATTCATCATAACCCAAACGGACATTCGCCGAGAACCCTTGGAGGCGGTGTAATGGAAGCAGGTGAGTTGCCTATCTTGCCGAGAGAGGCGAGAATTCATTCGTCCCACATGTGCGGTTCGCCGAACGTTAACAAATTCGCAAGATTTTGTTGTTGGCGTCCTCGCGATAATCACGCCGAGCCGCGCAGAGTTTGGGGCGTGCGCACCATCGACGCGTAAAGGGTTGAATCCTGATGCGAAGTGTTTTATTCGTTGGCGGTAATTTTCTTTCGCGCTGCGGCGCCGTCTTATTAACGGTGGCGTTGGCTTGGCCGTCGGCCGTCGTTGCGCAAACGCCGACTGCGACCGCCGCCGGCAAGGAAGAGAAGGCGGCGGCCAAGGAAACCTCGGCGCCCGCGCTTAGCGACCCGACGATTCTGTTGGTGCGCGACGCGGCGGTGCGGAAGGCGTTGCAGCTCACTGGCGAGCAGCGTACATCGCTCGATGCGCTGCTGAGGACTCACAATCGGATGTTACTCGCCATTCGCGACGTCGGCCCGACCGGCGCCGACGAAACCGCGCAACCAGCGCTCGCCGAAATTCGCGCGGAGCTCAACAAGATTCTCAACGCCAAGCAGAAGCTGCGGCTGCAGCAACTCGTGTTGCAAGTGCAGGGATACGATTGTCTCGCGCGGCAGGACGTCGCCCGGCAGCTGAAGCTGTCGCCGGAGCAGCAGCAACGTTTGGCGCAAATTGGCGACGAGTTCCGCGCCAGTGTGAAAGCTTTTACTGAAGGGGGCGGTGGCGGCGACGCCGAAGCAAACGCCGCGGAACTCGCGCGGCTGCAGGCAGCGCGTTTAGAGAAGATTCTTGCCGAACTTGAAGAACCGCAGGAGGCGGCGTTTTCGAAGTTACTCGGCGAACAGTTTAACTTTGCTCAGGTGAATCCGAGCCCGGCCGATGCACCGGAGTTCGTCTCGATCGAAGAATGGGTAAACAGCGAACCGCTCACCATGGAGTCGCTGCGCGGCAAGGTGGTGGTCGTTCACTTCTTCGCCTTCGGCTGCATCAATTGCATCCACAACTACCCCTGGTACCGCGAGTGGCAGGAGGCGTATCAAGGAAAGGACGTCGCCCTCATCGGCATCCACACGCCCGAGACGGAGACGGAGGAAGACAACGCGAAACTGAAAGCGTCGCTCGTGAAGAACGACCTGAAATTTCCTGTCGCGGTCGACAAAGAAAAAGCGATGTGGAAGGCGTGGTACAACGGCATCTGGCCGAGCGTCTACATCATCGACAAGCAGGGAAGGGTGCGCTACTGGTGGTACGGCGAACTCGACTGGAAGGGCGCCGGCAATCAAAAAGTTGCGAGGCAGCAGATCGAAAAGCTCCTCGCGGAGAAGTACGTCGAACAGGCGGAAAAGAGTGGGGAGCTCACCGCTGATAAACGCTAATGGGCGCTAATAGAAAAATCCAGCAGTCAATTCGTTCGTACTAATCTCTGAATTGCATTTCTTTGCGCCTCTGCGCCTTTGCGTGAGATCTTCTTAAAGAAAGGCAGGTCTCACGCAAAGGCGCGAAGGCGCAAGGGAAATTCAGAGACATGATCTCCCCCTTGGCGCTCTTGGCGTCCTTCGGTCAATCTTCCCCTTCAGAAGAATCGCGGTGAAATCTCACCGCCCCCCGCGAAAAACCACGCCTTGTCACCCGCCCGTCGCGAACCGATAATCCTCGGTTGGCCGTCTGATCTCTCCTCGCGACAAGGATTCTCCGTTGGCTTACTACATTGGCGTCGACGTGGGCGGAACCACCAGCACCCTCGCGGTCGGCAACGATCGGAACGAGGTGGTTTACGTCTCTCCGCAGTTTGCCACGACGCCGGACCTTGGTCCGCAGAGCTCGATCGCCGCGATTGTCGTCGCCGCTCAGGAAGCGATGGCCCACCTCGGCGCGCCGCTCACCGAAGTCGCCGGCGCCTCGATCGCCACCCCCGGCCCCGCGACGATGGACGGCGTGCTGCTGGCGACGCCGAATCTCAATCGCGAGCTGTGGAACAATTTTAATATTCGCGCGGGACTTGAAGCGGCGCTGCGGCAGCATCACCCGACGCTCAACGTTCGCTACATCGGCGACGGCCAGGCGGCGGCGCTCGGCGAGTACGCCATCCGCAGCCGTGCGCTCACTTGGAGCCATGTTCCCGCGGAGACGTTGCCGAACGAAACGCTTGACTCGCTGTTCATGGTGATCGTCGGCACCGGCCTCGGCGGCGGCGCCGTCTTGGGCGGGCAGGCGATCCAAGGAAGCCAAGGCCGCGCCGGGCACGTCGGGCACATTTTGCTGCCGTCGTACGCGTTCCGCTACGAGCACGATCAAAAGCTGCTCAAGGGCAACGCCTATGCGACGTCGGAGTCGGCCGTCTCGCTCAGCGGGTTGGCTCACCAACTCGAGTATCGCTTGAAGTTGCCGGAGTGGGCGTCGCACTCGTTGAATCAGGTGGAAGGTTCTGCGCGCGAGAAGGCGAAGCGGTTGCGAGAGCTTGTCGCAGCGGGCGATCCGCTCGCGCAGCAGTTGTTCGACGACCAAGCGCGGGCGCTCGGCATAACGCTGCTGTCGGTGAACTACCTCGGCGACTACGACCGGCTGGTGATCGGCGGCGGCGTCTGCGATCTCATTCCGTCAGTCCGCGATCGCTACCGCCAGTTGGCAGAGGAAGAGTATCGTCGCCATTCGCTCGACGGGTTCCGCAATCTCGATCGCTTTGAGTTTTCCGTTTGCGGCGACGAGGCCCCGGTGGTCGGTTCGCTGCGTTGGGCGATGCTCTCGTAGGTTGGGCATTCCTGCCCGACGGCAGTGCAATCGGTTCCCCAAGTCCCGCGAAGTTGCGACGAGAAACGCCAGTGGCCAAAAAAAAGTGGTCAAAATCTTCCGGGAACTTGGTGAATAATCTGAGTATCGCCGACGCGCGCCATCTCATTAAGTGCGAGGGGGGCGAGCTGACGATCGGCGAGTTGCTGATCGAGATTGCCACCTCGCTGATGGTCGCCGGAGCGCTCGCCCGCGCGATTTGGGTCGGCGACGCGACGGCGTGGCATCTCTTTCTGCCGATGGTCGCGCAGTATCTCGCGCTGCTCATTGCGATTCCTGCGCTCTACATTTTCTTCCGGCACCCGGGGCTGCGAAAAGACGTCGTCGGCTCGCTGCGGTTGTGGGCGTTCATGGCGATCGCGAGCGGCGTCGCGTTCGCGGTGCAAACCCATCGCAGCGGCGTGCCGTGGCGGGAGCAGCTGAACGACAATCTCACCCAAGCGTGGCGGTGGATTTACGACGCTCACATGCATTGGCCGATCGTGCTGGCGGTCGCCGCGATCTTGTGGGGCTTGCCGCGGCGGATTCGCAATTTGTACGAGCATGGGCCGCCGTTTTCCGGCGTCAGTCTCGGCTGCGCCATGCGATTGGTCGTGCCGCTGCTGGGGGCGTTTCTCGTGCCGTTCGTGGCCTCGGGCGAGCTTCCCGTCGTCTGGGTGTTGTGGGCGATTATTCTGCTCGCCGATTTCTTGGCGCTCGCGATGCATTGGGACCTGCAGCGGCGGCTGCGGAGATTTGACGAGCAACAGTTGAAGAACGAGCGTACGACGCTGTGACAACGTGCACCCGCGTGCGAGTTGTTTTTGAACCGCTGATTGACGCTAATGGTCGCTGATGAAATGTGGTCAGCGTCCATATGCGTGTATCGGCGGCTAACGCATTTCTGATCTTGATTTACGTTCACTACTTGATTCAGCAGCTAGAGGGCAGGCGTCGCGAATGGCACAACACTTCAACATTTGTCGCGGTTGCTTCTTGGCAGTCGTTGGGTTTGTATTTGTATCAGCGGTGACTGCATTCGCCGCGGAACCGGCAGCCACGGTCAATAGTGGTCCCGCGCTGCCGATCTTGGCCTGGGAAGGCGTCCCCGCGTTGCACGCGACTCCCGAGCGGTTTAAGGAACTCGCCGACGCCGGATTCACGATCTCGTTTAGCGGCGCTCCGGACAACGCGACAGTCGCGAAGATGCTCGACGCTGCGGAGACGGCGGGCGTGAAGCTCTACATCCACTCGCCGGAACTCCAGGCCGATCCCGAGGGAACGGCTCGGCAGTTTATGAGCCATCCGGCGCTCGGCGGTTATCATCTCGTCGACGAACCGTCGGCCAAGTTGTTCGGTGATCTCGGCGCATGGACGAAGCGGATTCAGTCAGTCGACGCCAAACACCCGGTCTACATCAACCTACTGCCGACGTACGGCAATCCAGATCTCTGGGGCACGCCAGATTTCGAAACGTACGTCCAACGGTTCGTCGCAGAGGTTCCGACGCAGCAGCTGTCTTACGATCACTACCCGATCATTCGTGGCGGCGCGGACGCATCGACCGACGTGCTGCGTCCGGACTTCTATCAGAACCTCGAAATCTGCGCCGCCGCTGCCCGCGAATCCAACCGGCCATTGTGGACGTTCGCGCTGCTGGTGGCCCACACGCCGTACCCGATTCCGACGCTCGCCCACCTGCGGCTGCAGGCATACAGCGACTTGGCGTACGGCACCGAGACGCTGCAGTACTTCACCTACTGGACGCCGGTGAGCACGATTTGGAATTTTCACGAGGCGCCGATCAATCCAGAAGGAAAACGGACGCCGACGTACGACTTAGTGAAGGCGTTCAACGCCGAACTACAAGCGGTGCGCGGCGTGTTCGTCGGCAGCCAAGTGGAGTCGGTTGGCCACACGGGGGCGGCGATTCCCGCAGGGACGAAGCCGTTCGTCGCCGCGGCGCCGATCAAGTCGCTGCAGACCGAGGGAACCGGCGTCGTTGCGTCGCGGCTAGCGAAAGGGAACCAGCGGTTCTTGGTGCTCGTGAATCGCGACCTGCATCAGCCGACGACGGCGACGGTGGAGTTCGACGGCAGCACGGCGATGAGTGCCGTGGCGAAGGATGGGACGCTGCAGCCGCTGGAGGGGACGACGCATTCAGTCACGATCGAGCCAGGCGATGTGGCGATTTACGCGTGGCAGGCTGAGTAGTAGCTAACGCATTTCTAGCCCCGGGCTCCGCCCGGGGGTGGCGTTACGTTGGGCGACGTTGATCGAAATAGTGGCCGACCCCCGGGCGGAGCCCGGGGCTAGGACGCTCACGGGCAGAACCGGCTCTTCGCCAGATCGCTCATGCCCTTGAGATCGAGCTTCCCCGTGCCGAGCACCGGAATCTCTTCCACTTCCAAGAAGCTATCGGTCCCCGGGATCCACAGATTCGGCAGGCCCAACTGCTTGAGATGCTCGCAGACCTCCGCTGGCGTCTTGCTGATCTTCGTGTGGAGCACGACAAGTCGTTCGCCTTTTTTGTCATCGGGAACCGAAGCGACGACGGCCGTGAGCTCTTCAGGATTGGCGCCTTGCAGGAACTGCTGAATGGCGTCCTCAATGTTTTGATGCGGCACCATTTCGCCGCCGATTTTTGAGAAGCGGCTCAATCGGCCGGTGATCTCGATGAACCCGTGGCGGTCGATCCGCGCGATGTCGCCGGTAACGTACCAGCCGTCGCGGATTACCTCAGCCGTTTTGTCGGGCTGGTGGAGGTAGCCCTTCATGACGTTGGGGCCCTTCACCAGCAGCATGCCGGGCGTTTCGATCGGCAAATCTTCGAACGTTTCGGGATCGACGATCTTCGCGGCGACGCCGGCGACGGGGCGGCCGACGGTTCCTTCCTTCGCGTCGATTTCTTTCGACTGCGAACGACTTGGCGGAATGTTGACGCTCACGAGCGGCGAGAGCTCGGTCGTGCCGTAGCCTTCGACAGGGCGGACGCCAAAGCGTTCTTCAAACGCCTCGAACAGCGCGAGCGGCATCTTTTCGGCGCCGGCGACGGCGACTTCGAGGTGGGTAAAATCTTCGGGATCGCAGCGGCGGATGTAGTTCCGCAGGAACGTCGGCGTGGCGAGCATGATGGTCGCCTCCCACCGCTTCGCGAGCTTGCCAATTTGCTGCGCTTCGAGCGGCGAGAAGTGGTAGACGCACCGCACGTCGAGCCCGAGGATCGTCCACAGCGTGACGGTAAAGCCGAGCGAGTGGAAGAACGGCACGATGCCGAGCACCGTGTCGTCGCGGCGGAGGTGCACCGCCTGCAGGATCGCTTCGACGTTTGAGCCGACGTTGTGATGGGTGAGGACGACCCCCTTCGGTTCGCCGGTGGAGCCGGAGGTGAAGATGACCGTCAGTTCGTCGTCGCCGCTCATGCGGTGGAGGCCGAGCTGGCGGTCGAGCAGCGCCGCCGGCATCGCGTAGGCCATCGCGGCGCTCGTCAGCTTGTCGGCCTTGGTGACCTTGTCCTTGAAATCTTCCAGTAGGATGACCTTCGCATCGAGCTGCATCCCCAGCTTGTCGAGCACCTTTTGGCTGGTGAGGATGTGCTTGATGCCCGCCTTCTTGATGCACTTGTTCATGATCTCCGCGGAGACCGTGTAGTTCAGATTGCAGGCGACGCGTCCGCAGAGCGTGACGGCGGCGTTGACGAGCACGGCGCCGTTCGACGGCGGCAGCAAGATGCCGATGTATTTTTCGTCCTCGACCTTCGGCGCGAAGACCTCGCGCAGTAGAAGGCGGCGGAGGATTAGCGCCCGCATGAGAATCTGCGCCCCGGTGAACGACTGCCCGGTCGAGTCGGCGATCTTCCAGCGGAACATCGCCTTCCGGCATTTGCGAATCATCAGGCGGGGAAGAACCATGGCGCGCTGTTTCCTGCGGGTGACTGCCAAAGCGCCAAGCGCCTGGACGGCGTTACGGATTTCGTAGGCGTTGCTCGGTTCGTGGAGCGGTTCGCCGAACCAGATCGAAACGCGGCGCGGGCTGAGTTCAGGCGATTTTCCGAAAAGTTTGCCGCCGCGGAAGCTGAAGATACTCCCCCAAAGTTCGTCGAGGTAGACCGGAATCACCTCGGCGGTCGATCCTTTGAGGATCTCCAGGACGCCTGGCTTGAACGTTTGCAACTGCCCGCTGGGGCTGATGCGGCCCTCGGGGAAGATGCAAACGATTTCGCCGTTGTTGAGCGCCTCGCGAGCGGTGTCGATCGCTGAACGTAGTGCTTTGGGCGAATCGAGGATCGGGATGACGCCCATCAGGCGCGCCAAACCGCGGATGTACCACTTCTCGATGTAGCTGCGGCTGACGATCAGCCGCACCGGCCGTGGCGAGACACAGACGAGCATCAGGCCATCGAGCCAGGAGACATGGTTTGGCGCGAGCAGGGCCGGGCCCTCTTCCGGTAGGTTCTCGCGGCCGAAGACGCGAACCTTGTAGAAGGTGTGCGTGAGGAGCCACGCGATGAAGCGGATCGTCGCCTGCGGGATCAGGACGATGATGTAAATGAACACCGGGATCGTCAGGGCGCCGCAGAGGAAAAAGATTTGCCGCGCGGTGAGGAGCGGGTGGCCGACGAGTTCTTGATAGACCTCGCGAATGACAACCGCTTGCTCGGGGTTTTCTTCGGTGATGCGGTGGATGTCGATCGACTCGCCCGCTGCTTGCTCAGCCTGGAATTTTGCCCACCAAGATTCGGCTTCGGCCAGCTTTGCCGGATCCTCGGCGAACTGGACTTGCGCCTGCAGGTGTTGCAGGGACCCTTCGTGAACTGGCAGGCGCATGACGCCGAAGCCGAGTGCGGCGACGAGCATGCCGCCGAAGGTGAGCAGATTGCTGGCCGCGAGGACCGAGCCGCGGCGATCGCTCGGGCTGTAATGTTGCATGTACGACGCGAGCGGCACATCGAACAGGCCAGCCGAGCAGCCGAGCATCACCAACAGCAGGATGGCGACGACGTAGCTGAGCGTCCAGTCGCCGCTCGGTTCGAAGAACTCGCCCTGAACAGTGTAGAGCAGCATCGGCGCGATGATGAGGCCGAGGGCGCCGAGCGGCAGGATGCCAAGTTCGACGCGGCCGGCCGACCAGACGCCGGCCAGGACGCTGCCGACGCCGATGCCGATGACGAGCGCCGCCAGCAGCGGGGCGACTTGCGTCTGCTTGCCGCCGCCCCCTTCGAAAACAAACTGATCGATGTTCAAGTGAGCGAGCGCGCCGAGCGTCCAGAAGAACATGATCCCCATTGCCACGCGGAGCATCGCGGGGGTGTGGGCGAGCGTCTTCAGATCGCGCCAGCTTTGTTGGGCCATGTCCCACGGGAACTTGCGCGTGACGTCGGCAGCCGGGAGTTTCGCGATGAGCAAACTGGTGAGCCAACCGGCGACGGCGAACCCGAGCAGCACGAGCGCCGACCACTGCCAATGATCTTGCCCCTTGTCGCCCGTGACGTCGGCGAGCCAGCTGCCGAGAAAGGTGCCGGCCATCGTCGAGAAGACGGTCGTGAGGCCGATGAGACCATTGGCCGCGGAGATGCGGCTGTCGTCGACCATTTCAGGAATGCTGCCGAGCTTGGCTGGCCCGAAGAGCGCCGCCTGGGCGCCCGCCAGCCCGAGCACGAGTAACATCATCCAGATATGGCCGAAGAGGATGGCGCCGATCGCCACGGCCATGATCACCGCCTCGCCAACCTTGCAGAGGACGATGACCTGCCGCTTGCTAAACCGGTCGGCCAAGTAACCGGCCGGAGCCGCCAGCAAGATATACGGCGCGACGAAGACCGCGGTGCCGAGCGCGAGCAAGTTGCTTACGTTAACGTCGGCGTAATCCTTGCCGATTCCGATCACCAACCAGCGCAAGATGTTGTCGTTCGTCGCCCCGAGGAACTGGGTGAACAAGAGCCCCAGAAAACTCTTCGAGACGAGCGAGCGTTCGCGCGGGACGGCGGCAAGATGCTTGCTGCCGCTGGCAATCGGGCCGGAATGCATGTCTGGTCAAAAGCTGTCAAAGAATGCTGAAGGGGTCCGCCTAGTAGGAACTACTTTAGCTGAAAAGAGTTCCGGCGGCAGAGGGCAGTTGCTGGCAGGGGCTGGGGGTGGGCGACGGAGCGTGCCGGACCAACCGAAACCGTGTCATTCCGAGCGGAGCGAGGAATCTGGCGGGGCGTCGCAGCATCGGGTTTTAGAACTTCCGTCGGTACTCTGCGCGGACCCCTCGGGGTCCCTCGGGGTGACGGGTGCTGGGGCCTCCGAGTGACTGCTGCTGGCTCCCGTCAACTCGCCTTGACGCTCCTAGGCCGATCGGGTCAACTCCTTTCGCTCTCGCCGCAAAACCTCCCCCAGAGGGGCTTGCAGCGGCCGCCACGTAGGGCGCCGCGCGGGAGCACCGAAGACGCGAGAATGGATTCTCGCGATGCGACGAGTGCCTTGGCCGTCCGCGATTCGCAGATGGCCGGGGGACGACACCCGAGTCGCCGCCGCGGTTGTCTCCACGAGGCCGCCGCGACCGGCACGCAGGCAAGGAGGCCTGTCCGATGTCGCAAGAACAAGCTATTGGCGTTGCGCTCGATCATCTGTTTTCGGGCGCCTGCCGCACCGGGGCCAAGGGAGCCTCGGTCACCAGCTGCACCAGCGATTGGCGCCGCGTTCAACCAGGCGACGCGTTTGTCGCCGTTCTCACCGCCGACAACGACGGCCACGACTTTGCCGACCGCGCTGTGAAGCGCGGCGCCGCGGCGATCATCGTCGAGCGGCCGATTCCGGTGCACTCGGTTCCCGTCTACCACGTTGAAGATACTCGCGTCGCCCTCGGCGAGCTTTGCCACGCGCTGGTCGACAATCCCTCGCAGCGGATGCGAGTGATTGCCGTCGTCGGCGATCAAGGCAAGGCCGCGACGGTGGCGCTGCTCGAATCAATCTACGTCGCCGCCGGTTACGAAGTCGGCGTGCTGAGCACGATCAAGTCGTTCGACGGCATGACGCGCAGCGAAGGGATCGACGACGAAATCACGCCGTCGGTGCTTGCCGCGCGATTGGCTCGCATGGAGTCGGCCGGCTGCAGCCATGCGTTGCTCGAAGTCACTAGCCAGTCGCTCGCGCAGATGAAGCTGGCGGGCATTGAACTCGATACGGTTGTCGCCACGACGGTCGATTCGGCGCGGCTCGACTTGCACCATACGGTGAAGAACTATCGCGACGCTCAGCGCCGCGTGCTCGACTATCTCTCGCCGACAGGGCTGACGATCGTCAACGCCGACGACGCGGTGAGCTGCCGCTGGCTGAGCCAAGTCGGCGGACCCGCGCTCACCTACGGCCTCGGCGACGAAGCGCAGATCAACGGCATCATCGTCGAAGAGAATGCCTGCGAAACGGTTTTCATTCTCGGCGCCGGCACCGACTCGGCCGCGGTGCGGACCTCGATCGTCGGTCGCCAACAAGTGACCAACTGCCTGGCGGCCGCAGCCGTCGCGCTGGCTCACGGCGTCGAGTTCCAAACGATCGCCCAAGGCATTGAGAGCGTCAAAAAGTTGCCAGCTCGTATGGAACGGGTTGACTGCGGACAAGACTTTCCTGTATTCATCGACGCCGCTCATACGGCCAGCGGTTTGCGGGCGACGCTCCGTGCGGCGCGGGCGCTCGCTACCGGTCGCGTGATCTGCGTCATGGGCGAGAACGTTCAAGCAACCGCTGAAGAATCGGAAACGATTCGCAGCGTGCTGCGGAAGATGGCCGACGTCACGATCGTCACCGACGCCGTGACCGAACTCGACGAAGCGTGGCTGACCGAACACTCAGCCGCGCCGAAGAGCGAGAAACTACAGATTGCCGCCGACCGGCAAGAAGCGATCGCCTGGGCCGTCGCGATGGCGGGGCAGGGGGACGTCGTGGTGCTCGCCGGCAGCCGGACGCCGACCGACTTCACGTTTGGCGGCGCCCAGATCAGCGACACCGACGTCGCTCGCGAAGTTTTGTACGCCGCCGCTCGTCCAATGCTGCGGCTCGTCGGCTAACGCCGCACACCAACCATTCACTAGTTATTTTCACCCTAAAAAGGTTGGCTGAGTTCGACGAGTACGACGCGACAACTTCGCCCCGCTCCGACAACTCGCTTGCCACGCAGAATCATGGACCTTTCGCATTCGACTTCCGGTTTCCTCAATCCTGCCACGTTCACGGTCGGCCCGGCCTCGGCCAATCCCGTGGCCTTGGTCAACGTGTCGGGCGCGACGCTCATGCACACGGCGAACTGCACGCCGGCCGCTGCCGATGCAGCGCTGAAGGTGCTTCGCGAGTCGCGTGTGGTGCGTCGCCGCGTCGTCTGGATCAACCCGACCGAACTGAGCCGCACCCCCAACGCCGACTTGCGTGCGTGGGGCCGGAAGCTGGTCGAGTTCGGTCACGCGGACCTCGTCGTCGCTTGCGGCACGGGTGCTCGCGATTTGTGTCTCGCCGTTCGCGATGCCGGGCTGTCGATCGGTCGCGTCGTGGTCTGCACCGACGACGCCACCTCGCGAAATGTGCTTACCGACTCAATTGTTGCCGGAGACACGATACTTGCTCTTGGCACGACTTCGGAAAGCTGTTACAAGCTCGCCGAACGATTGGAAACACGGTTCGAACGCGAACTGCTTGTCGCTTAGTTAATCGTCAGTTGTCCGTGGTCAGTCGTCAGTTGCGTTCGAGATAGAACTTGTCCTAGCAACTGATAACGGACTACTGGCGACGGACAAAACTTTCAAAGAAACCATTTCAGACTTCATCGTTGATCGGCGTCGATTGCGGGGTCAATGCCGATCGCCCTCCCTGGGGTAGGAGCTCATAACTCGCTGCGGGCGGCTTCTGGGTCAGTCGCTCGCGTGAGTGCTTCACGATGAAGTCTACGTCTGAGCGCCGGGGGGGCGAGTCCATCGCCCCCCCGGTTGCTCAGCGGAAACAACGGGGAAAAGGGGAAAGTGGAAAGGCGAAAGTCGATATGCAGCCCACGCGGCAGCAGTTGACTTCCCCTCTCCACTTTCCCCTTTCCTCTTTTATGCGAGAGGATCCACCATGCCCGCTACGCCACACGTTCTCTTCGCCGGCGGCGGTTCTGCCAGCCATCTCTATCCAGGGATGGCAGTCGCCGAGCATCTGCGGCGATTGATGCCCACTGCCTTGGTGACCTTCGCCGGTACGGGCGCCGCGCGCGAACGCCATACGGTGCGAATCGCCGGGCACCACTACTCGACCATTCCGACCCACCCGATGCCGCGCAATCCGCTGCAAGCGGTGCGGTTCGTCACTGACAACGTCGCCGGGTACTGCGCCGCTCGCTGGATGTTGCGCGAACAACGGGTCTCGCTCGTCGTCGGCCTCGGCGGTTCAACAAGCGTCGCCGTCGTCCGCGCGGCCGTTGCCCGCGGCATCCCGGTGGTGCTGCTCGAACAGAATGCGGTCCCTGGTCGCACAACGCGGTGGCTCTCGCGGGCTGCGGCGATGGTGTGTGCGGCGTTTGAGGAAGTGCGACCTCATCTCCACGTCCAAGCGCCGATGACCGTCACCGGCAACCCCTGCCGGATGGTGTTTGAAGATCTCTACAAGCGAACCCTCGGCCAGGCGGCCTCGGTTCGCGCCGATCTCACTGAACGGAATGCGGCGGGCGGTCTCGCGACGAACGGCCCGCGTCGGCAAAACCGGCTGGTGATTCTCGGCGGCTCCGGCGGCGCGCGGTCGCTCAATGAATCGATTCCACCGGCGCTGAAACGGCTCGGCGATCGACTCCACAATTGGCAAATTGTCCACCAAACGGGCGACGGCCAGCTGCAGGAGACGGAGTCGCGTTACGCGCAGCTTGGCATGAAGGCGCTGGCGGTGACGCACATCGATGAAATTGCGTCGGTGTTGTTTGCTAGCGATTTGGTCGTTTCGCGGGCGAGCGGTACGACGCTCGCCGAACTGGCCCTCGCTGGCGTGCCGGCGCTCTTGGTGCCGTTCCCGCAGGCCGCTGATAACCACCAAACGGCCAACGCCAAAGTCTTCACGTCGGCCTCGGCTTGCCGGATGGTCGACGAATCGCAGCAGTCGGGCGCTCTCGATGCCGCGCTAGCTCGCGAACTCGATTCGTTGGTGAGCGACCACCACCTCCGCGTCGAGATGGGGCGCAACATGCAAAAGCTGGCCCGTCCGCAAGCGGCGTCGCAAATCGCTGGCGCCATTGCCGACCAACTGTGCGGCGGCAGCGTCTCGGGGTTGATGGCGGCCTAATAGCCGCGGGTCAACGACCCGCCGGAGCGTACTGCCGAGCGATAACCCGCGGCGGTTGAGTTGCCGGCTCACGCTTCCATCGCCCCCGGCACGCCGCCGGTGAACTTCTCGTCGTCTGCGGCGTGGCCGGTAAGGACCTGGGCCTTGTACCCGCCGCGGGACTTGAAGTAGATGATTAGGATCAGGTAGCAGACGAACATGATCGCCGGCAGCACCGCGATCTTGGCGAGGGCCTGCTGCTTGGTGACGCGTTGAGCGGCGTCGATGCGTTCGCGCACATCTTCTGGTTGCTTTGCGATTAGCAGCGGATCGATCGACTGATACTTATAGAAGAGGCCGTCGGTTTCTTTCACGAGCTGAGCGTGCACCGCTGGCATCTCTCGGAGCACAGCCTCGTTAAAGCTGCGATCTTGCATGCTGCCGATGGCGGGACCGCCGATGGTGCCGACGGCGATCATGCCGACGCCGGAGATGGCGTTCAGCAGCAAGGCGCCGCCGCGCGGGTATTGCTCGGAGACGACGCCGAGGGTCGTCGGCCAGAAGAAGGTCTTGCCGAAGCCGTAAAGCGTCGCCGCTGCCAGCAGCGTGAAGAGCGAGGCGTTGATCGCGGTGCCAAGCCACAGCAAACCGCCCGTCGCAATCGCCGCCGAGACGGCCAGCAACCCGAGCGGCGAGATGCGGTGCACAATCGGCCCCGCAAAGAACCGCAGAACGAACATGATCGCCGAGGTGTAGATCAGGAAGAACGTTCCCTTAATCGGGCTGCCGAGCACGGAGCCCATGATGTCCTGGATCCAGCCATCGGTGCCGAGTTCCGTCGTCGCGAGTAGGAACATCACCAGCATCAGGAAGACGAACATCGGCCGGCCGAACGAGCGGATCACAATGCCGAACGCAACCGCGGGCACGATGGCGAGCCCAGCGACAAGTTTGACGTCGAGCGGCTTCAGATTGAACACCGTGATGAGCTGGCTGAGGCCCATCAGAATCAGGAACGAGACGATGTAGGCGCTGCCCCAGCCGAATTCTTCGAGCATCGTGCGGTAGCTGATGCCCGCTTCAACGCGTTCTTGCTGCGGGAACTTCTGGCCGAAGAGTAGGAAGCCGTAGACCAGGATCGGCAGCAGCAGTAGCGCCATCTGCCACTGCCAGAGCTTGCCGGGCAGGCTGGCGCCCATTTGGGCTCCGCCGAGCGTCACGGCAATCGACAGCAGCCCCGCCAACACCAGGCCGCCCGGCCAACCGGCGTGCAGGATGTTTAGCCAGTGCGTCTTATTGTCGCGATGAATGGTCGCGACGACAGGGTTGATGACCGCTTCAATGGCGCCGTTCGAAAGGGCGCAGATAAACGTCGCGATGTAGAGGACTTGGAAGTTCGGCGCGAAGATCGTCAGCAACGCGGAGACCAAGTGGCCGCAGAATGCGAAGGCCATCGTCGTGCCGTAGCCGATGCGGTCGACGATCAGGCTCAGCAAGATAATGGAAATGGCGAACGGGAAGAGCCCGACGCCGTTGATGATTCCCTTCTGCTCTTCTGAGAGGTCGAATTGGACGGCCCAATCTTTCAGCACCGCGCCGCGAACGGCGAAGGCGAAGGCGGTGGCGACGAGCCCAACGAAACACCCCAAGAACAGCCGTCGCGCCGATTGGTTGTTGTCCGCCATCAATGCCTCGTAAGAAAAGGACGCCAAGGCGCCGGAAAAGAGAACAGCGATTGAGATTGCGACGCAGTATAGCCCGCTAGCGGGGCTGCTCCAAGCAGGTGAACGCGCGGAGAAACTTGAGATATTTCACGCCACCGAGTGCGCTGTCGCAACGCGCGACCCGCGCGTCGCCGACGGCAAAGAATCTCATGGCCGCTGACGACTAGCGTCATTATGGTGAGAACGGAAAGCCGTCGTTGCGTGTTTTCAGACGCGGAAGTCGTGGGCTACGAGCGACTTCCGCGTGTTGCACCCGCGCGGCGAACATGCCATGCTTAGTTTTGTCGGCCTGATTCGCTCGGCTGGCGGCACTTTTCCTCGGATCAACAGACCTCTCTCAGGCTCACCACTGGCGGAGATTCCACCAATGCGTCGTTCTGCAATGCTGCTCGTTTCGTTGGCCCTTGGCCTGTGCGCTCAGACGGTTTCGGCCAAAGTGACCGAATCCGATTTCGGCAAAACCAAGGCGGGCGTTGAAGTGAAGAAGTTCGAACTGACCAATAAGAATGGCATGAAGGTTCGTCTGTCGAGCCGCGGGGCGGCGCTCATCGGCGTCGACGTCCCTGATCGCGACGGCAACGTCGCCGACGTCGTGTTCGGCTTCGACGACGTCGCCGGCTACGAGTCGGACGCGAACGACTACTTCGGCTGCACCACCGGCCGCTATGCCAACCGCATCGCGAAGGCGAAGTTCACGCTCGACGGCAAGGAATACAAGCTGGCCGCCAACAACGGCGTCAACCACCTCCACGGCGGCAAGACTGAGAGCCTCGACAAGGTGGTCTGGACCGGCGCGCCGTTCGAAAAAGATGGCGTTTCGGGCGTGAAGTTCAGCTACACCAGCCCCGACGGCCAAGAAGGATACCCCGGCAAGCAGGACATGACGGTGACGTTCACGCTCAATGACAAGAATGAGCTGAAGATCGACTACTCGGCCAAGAGCGACAAGCCGACGGTGATCAACCTCACGAACCACGCCTACTTCAACCTCGGCGGCGCAGGCTCGCCGACGATCAACGATCACGTCCTTAAGCTGAACGCCGACAAGTACACGCCGGTCGACGACACGCTGATCACCACGGGCGAAAAGGCCCCGGTGGAAGGCACACCGCTCGACTTCCGCACCCCGACGGCTATCGGCAAGCGGGTTGATGAACTCACCAAGACGTCGGCCCTCGGTTACGACCACAACTTCGTGATCAACCGCGGCGACGCCGGCGAGGGCGAACTGGTGGAAGCGGCGAAGCTCGTCGACCCCAAGTCGGGCCGCACGCTCACCGTGATTACCGACCAGCCCGGCATTCAGTTCTACGGCGGCAACTTCCTGAAGGGCAACAGGGGCAAGGGGGGCAAAACCTACGGCCACCGCAGCGCCTGCTGCCTGGAGACGCAGGTCTTCCCCGACTCGCCGAACAAGCAGGGCCTCGAAGGCTGGACCGATTGCGTGCTGCGTCCCGGCGACGAGTACAAGCACACTTGCATTTATGCGTTTGGCGTGGAGAAGTAACGCCGAGTAGCGTCAAGCACTGACTCAAAGACGCCGCCTGATCAGATCAGGCGGCGTCTTTTTTGTGCGCTGGCGTCAGTACCGGTGCTGTCCCGGAAGGGACTCGGCCGAGCGAGCGTTCGCTACGAATCCTCCCCCAGCAACTGCCGCAGCATCTGCTCGGGCCGGTTTAAAAACGTCTGCGTCACCCGGTAGTGCTCCGTCTCACGGTACTCGACGCGCTGGATCCCCTGCGGCCCAAACTCGTAAATCCACGCATTCGGGTACGCCATGATAATTGGCGAGTGGGTCGCAATGACGAACTGCGCTTCTTTCTCCACCAACTCGTGCATCGCCACGAGAAACGCCAACTGCCGCTGCGGCGAGAGAGCCGCTTCGGGTTCGTCGAGCAGGTAAAGCCCGTCGCCGCGCAGCCGGTTTGTTATCAGATCGATGAACGACTCGCCGTGCGACTGCTCGTGGTACGAGCGGTGGCTGTAGAGCGTGTCGAGCCCCAGCTTTTCGATTTCGCTCGCCACGTTGTAAAAACTTTCCGCCCGCAGGAAGAAGCCGTCGCTTCGGCGGCGCCCGCGTGAACTGCGGCCGAGTCGCACCCACTTGTAGAGGTCGGAGTGCGAGTCTTTCGAGTGGAAGTCAAAGTTCCGCGTCCCGCCTTCGGCGTTGAATCCCTCGGCGACAGCCATCGCTTCGAGCAGCGTACTTTTGCCGCTGCCGTTTTCGCCGATGAAGAAGGTGACGCGAGGATGCAGTTCGAGCCGGTTGAGGGATTTGATCGCCGGCAGTTCGGCTGCATACTGCGAGTCGAGCGTCGCCCGCGAGCGGTCGAGCAACACGTAGACGGCATGGGGCTCGTAGGGATGCTGCATGCGTCAGCCGCTCGGCGGATTGGGAAGTTTGCGAATCGAACCGGGAACAATCGGTTCGTGCCGCATTGCGCTCGCCACCGCGGCGAAGGCGAGTTCCAGGCTACGCAAATTGCTGCGGCCATCGTTCGAAGGCTGCCGCTTTTCTTCGATGGCGCACAGCAACTCGCCCATTGCTCCGTGGAACCCGTCGGGGAACCATGCGCCAGTGAGCTTAGGACGGTAGTCGCCGCCGTCGCGCGACAACTCCACCGTTTGTTGGTTCACGTTGGGCCCGAAGCTTCGCAGCGTGCCGTGGCTGCCAGCGACGTAGGCTTCGTCCCACGGATTGTGCGCCGCGTGCCCGTCGAACACCAGCGTGGCTTGGGCGCGTGGATACTCGATCGCCGCTTGCCCGAGCAGCGCCGGGACGATGGTTTGCGTCGGCGACACGGCAGTCGATGCGTAGACGCGCAGAGGCCGCTGTTTGCCCATCACGGTCGCCAGAAAATCAAACCAGTGAATGCCGAAGTCGTAGAGAATCAGGTGGTAGACCTTCTCGAAGATCGTGCCGCGGACCCAACTGTGGTCCCAGTGGACGCCGCAGTGGACTGAGGCGACTTGGCCAATGAGGTCGGCCTCGACAGCCTCGCGCATGTAGCTGAAGTGGGGCGCCCAGCGGGCGTTTTGATTCACCGCCAGCAGCACGCCTCGCTTGTCGGCGAGGTCGGCGAGCCGCTCCCCTTCATCAAGGTCGATGACGAACGGCTTTTGGCTGAGCACATGCCGGCCGGCCTCGAGGCAGGCAGCGATGATCGGCCCGCGGATCTCGGGGTGCGTCGTCACATCGACGACTTCCACGTCGGCGTTCCGTAGCATCTCGCGGTAATCGGTGTAAACGCGGGCCTCGGGGTAAAACTCATCCCGGCGCTTTTCGGCCGCTTCTTTCACCACGTCGCACAGAGCCGTCACCCGATACCCGGCCGCAGTGTACGCACGGAGGTGGTGCGTCGTGATCCCGCCGCAGCCGATCACCCCAATTGCGGGGTTGTACGATTGCGGATCAATCGGCTGGTAGGGAAGCGCCGGCAGGCAGAAACTTGGTACCGTTTGCGCGGGTTTCACCATGATTTCAGTTGGATCAGGCATCGCGGGAATCCGCAAGTGCGCGAGGGGCGAACAAGCCGGTCACCCGGCCGGCTGCGGCGATTTTGGTAGCTTGGCGAAACCTTGGGGCGTTTCGGGGCCGCTTGTAAATCGCCTCTTCCTCGCTAAGTTTAATGGTTTGCTACTCATTTTACCGCTTCGTCTGCTGGCTTGAGTCCACAGCCTTCCGACGGGGCGGTCACGAGACTGACCGAGCAAACTACGGTTTGCAACTCGCATACCATTGAGCCCCCGCCCAGCGGCACGGCCCACACCCCGATACCTGAACGATGGCTAAAAAAGCTTCTAATAGCGACAAGCGGATTCTCCTGGTCGACGACGACGCCGAAATCATCGAGTCGCTGCGACTGGCGCTCGAGGCCCAGGACTATCAGGTATTGGTCGCCCGCGACGGCAACCAGGGGTTGGCCCTCATCGAACGCGAGAACCCGGACCTCATCATTCTCGACATGATGATGCCCAAGCGGAGCGGCTTTCTTGTCCTCGAACGCCTGAAGCGTCTCGGCGAGAAGAAGCACCGCATCATCATGATCACGGCTAACGAAGGGAATCGTCACAAAGCCTACGCCGAAATGCTCGGCGTCGACGATTACGTCCGCAAGCCGTTCCCGATGGATCGGCTCATTCAGAGCGTCGATCGCTTGCTCTCTGAGTAATCGCAGAGCGGCGTTTTCTCCACTCACGCTGCGATTCGCGCTGATCGCTGCTGCGCGCCGCATATTTTCTTGGCGTTCGCGCCGCCACGCCGCTACAATACCGCCTTTCGCGGTGCGAATAGCTGCTGCGCGGATAGTCATACGACCGGCGCTGGATAGCGCCGGCACTCTTTGCTCTTCACGGGAGATTGCGGCATGAACTACGCGAATCGACTCGGCGTCACGCTCGCCATGACATTGCTGCTCGGCAGCTTCCTTTGCTCGCCGACTGCCTACGCGGAGCCCGCCGAACCCAAGTCGGTCGACGAATTGCTCGATCGCGTCGAGCAATCGATCAAAGACCTGCCGGCGTACAGCTTCGACTTCGACATCGCGATCAACGTCGATGCGAACGGCAACAAGCAAAGCATCGAAAGCGAATTCGACGTCAAAATCGAACGCCCCAATCGTTGGGCGGTGGTCAAGCAATCAGGCCAGTTTGGCGCCACGTCGATGAGCGACGGCAAGGAAGAAACGATCTACTTGCCGATGCTGAAAGCCTACATCGTCAGACCGCTCGACGAGGCGACGGGCGAGAACAATGAACTGGCGAGCTTGCCAGTGACGTTTCTTGGCCCTGCCGGCAAGGTGCAAGCGCTGATGGGCGAGGGCCTCAAAAAGTTCATGCTCGACGGCGTGACTGAGTCGAAGCTGGCCGGCGAGGAGGAAATCGACGGCGTCGCCTGTTGGAAATGCGAATTCAAGCAAGAGGGACTCGACTGGCAACTGTGGGTAACTAAGGCGGATCAGCCGCTCCCGCGTCGCGTGGTCCTAGTACCCGATTACTCCGCCAATCCTGGCATGCCGAAAGGGATGTCGATGACCGCGCAGATCGATGTAGCGAACTTCAACGCTGAGCCGAAGTTCACCGACGAAGATTTCAAGTTCACCCCGCCCGAAGGCGCCCGCCAAGCCGACTCGCTGCAAGACGCGATGCCGAAACCTGGACCGAGTCCACCACATGCATTGATCGGTGAAGAGGCTCCGACGTTTGAAGTCGATGTGCTCGACGGCGAGGCCTTCAAGCTGCAGGACGTGCTCGGCAAGAAAGTCGTCATGCTCGACTTCTGGGCGACGTGGTGCGGCCCGTGCGTCGCAGCGCTGCCCGAGATTTCCGCCGCCGCAAACGAAATGAAGGACAAGGACGTTGTGTTCTACACCGTCAACCTCCGCGAAGAACCGGAGGCCGTGAAGGAGTTCCTCAAGGAGCAAGAACTCGACGTGCCGGTACTGCTCGACGCCGAGGGTGAGATTGGCGATCTCTACAAGGCCGAGGCGATTCCGCAAACGGTGCTCATCGGCAAGGATGGCCGCGTACAGGTCGTCCATGTCGGCTTCGGCGGCGATGCGAAAAAGAAGCTCATTGAGGAACTGACGGCGCTGCTCGAAGGGAAGGAGCTTGCCCAAGAAACTCTCGATAAGTGGGAAGCCGACCAGAAAAAGGCCGAGGCCGAAGAGGATGAGTCGGCGGAGTCGGAAGATGACGATGCGGCAGACGCGGAAGCCGAAGGGGCCGATGTTGAAGTGGAGGAGGCCGCGGTTGAAGTTGAGAAATAGTTGATGTCGCGAGCGACGACACAAAACGAGTAACAGAAAAACGCCGCCGTCGACCGTTCGACGGCGGCGTTTTCGCTTGAAGTAATCCGCTGCATTTAGGCGAAACCCACCGTTGGGCAACCGACTCAGTCCGACAAACTTGTCCTCTCAGGAGTTCTCTGTACCGAGTCGAAGGCGAAGCATCGGTCGGGCCATTTCTCGGCGTCGCCCGGCGTCCAGGATTTAGCTGGAACGCACCTCCCTGGGGGCTAGTGATTTGTCATATAATTTCTTGACTTGCTCATTCAGCGTCGCTACGCTGACCGACTAGGTGGCAGTCCGTCTCAGACTGCTGCCTTCTCATCTTCAATCTTCGGATTGCTCGTCTAGATTCTGTGGGGGGCGGCTATGGGGATCTCGTTTTTCCGCGTCGCGTCGGCGGCGGCGATCGCTTTGTTCGGCATTGGCTCGACGACTTTCGCTGCGGGATATTCGCAGGCAATCACCAGCACACCGGGATTGTTGGCCTACTACCAATTCAGCGGCGACTACAGCAGTTCCGTGAACGGCTACTCCGGCACGGCGACCACGGGGGCGTCGATCGGCGCGGCCGGTACGGGGCCGCAGCTCGGTGATCAGCCCAACAATCGCCCGCTGCTTCTAGACGGCACTGATGGCAACGGCGTCACGACCAGCGTGACGAGTGGAATCTCGACGGCAGGCAGCATTGTGGCGTTTATCAACGTCGCCCAGCTTCCTTCGGTTGCCGGCCGACATTTTTCGATCGCGGGCGTATCGCAGAGCGGTAATGACTTCGACCTGCTGCTTTTGCAGGATGACAACACGATCCGTTTCTATACTGACAACACGGGCCCAGTGATCGGCCCGGCACTGACCGCGTCGGACCTCGGCAAGAATATTTTCGTCGCCGCGACGTACGATTCGATTTTGGGGCGTACGCTCTACGTCAACGGCGTGCAGGTGGCGACGACCGCCGCCGGCGTCCACGTCGCCCCGGTGGGAACGCCGTTCGCAATCGGCTATGCCACGGCGTACGCCAACCGTGCCTTCGTCGGATCGATGGACGAAGTGGCGCTTTTCAACAGAAGCTTGACTGCGGCCGAGGTCGCCGGGATCTATGCCTCGCGAGCGGCCGTCCCGGAGCCAGCTTCTGTCGCGATGCTCGTCATCGCCGCCGCGGCAGTAGCAGCGCACCATCGCCGCTGCTGTTGAGTGGTTGCGTTTGCCAGACGACCGCCAGGCCCCAAGCAATCGCTAGGCCTTAGTCCAGCGAGATCGTCCGCGCCAGCGGCTGCAGTACCGAGTCAATGACGTAGTTATCGACCACGTCACGACAGACGTCCCACAGTTTGTCGAGCATCGACGCATATGTCTGATTTGGCGGTAGGCTGCCGTATTGCCGAGCGGTGACATAGACGCTGAGCTGTTCCTCTTGGAACTCGTTTGTGCGGATCTGGTAGGCGTTCGTGCGGGCTTCGATGTTGAAGCGGCACTGGATGCGGCATTCGTCGTCGAGTGCGAAGGTAAACGACGGCTCGTAGTTGATGATCGTCGCGCCGGGGATCGTCGCCATTCGCTCAAGGGCAGGGCAGACGCCGAGCGCTTCGGCAATCAGTTGGTTGTGGTTACCGCGATAGCTGAAATCAAAACCCATCAGCAGGTCCATCGCCTCGCAGTCGAGCGGGCTGACCGACAGGGCGTAAGGCGCGAGTTCCAGCGTCAGGCGATGCTGTTCGAGCGTTTCCTCAACCGAGGCCGGATTCACCTGCCCGGAGCAGATCCGCCGCGGCTCGATCGAACACCAACGATACGCGCCGCGGTCCTTGTCTTCTTCGAGGATGAAGTCGTTCTTGTCGCGGGCGTAGAAGTTCCGCATCTGCGGATACTGCTTCTGAATCTGTTCGAAATAGTGCAGCACCGTCTCCCGACTGCTCGGGAGATCCATCTCAGTGCTGAGATTCATGTTGATGTAAAAGTCGTCGGCGAGCGAGCTATACGGATTCATCGGGGATGGCGTCCTCCAGAGATTCGAAATCCTAACCGGCAAGGCCCAGTGCGGGGGGGAATCGAGTCCCCGGGGCCAAGTGGCCGCGTCATTGCTCGCCTCTCGTGTAAGTATAGGTCCGCTGGGAAATTAGTGTCAAAGACCCAGGAGGCTAAAAGCCTGCGTATTGCCCCGCATTTGGGCCCACCGGCGGCGAGATTTGCCGGTTTCGTGGACCCGTCGTCGTCAGCCCAAATCGGCCGTGGTAAGCTGAACCCCGCCCGTGGCGGGGCGAGCTTGACACGGAACAGCAGCGACATGGAGGCGATCAGTGGCAACCTTGAGGACCAGGCAAAACGTGACGCCATCGTTCTCGGCTGGCGCCAGCGAACTCGGTGGCTTGGCGGTGGCGGTGTCCAATGGAGTGGTGATCGGCGTCTCCTTCGGAAACCGTAACGTCCAAGCGGCGGAAACCGCACTGCGCCGAAAGCTCGACCAGTATTGGCCGGCGCCAGACGATGCCGCGGAAGCCAGCGACGACGACCTCGACTTGGCGGAACAGGTGCTCGATCAGCTGCAACGCTTCGCTGGTGGCGAACCGGTCGACCTGAAGAAGATCCCGATTGCGGTCGATCACCTCTCGAAGTTCCAGCAGCGAGTGGTGAAGGCGTGCCGCGCGATCAAGCGCGGGGCGACTTTGAGCTACGGCGAGGTCGCCGCCAAGGCTGGAAGTTCTGGCGCCGCCCGGGCCGTGGGATCGGTCATGCGGAACAATCGGACCCCGCTGATCGTGCCCTGCCACCGGGTGGTTGCCGCCGGGGGACGAATTGGG
This sequence comes from Lacipirellula sp., assembly GCF_965279485.1. NCBI lineage: Bacteria > Pseudomonadati > Planctomycetota > Planctomycetia > Pirellulales > Lacipirellulaceae > Lacipirellula > Lacipirellula sp. The sequence goes on along the minus strand of NZ_CBDIIC010000001.1, from coordinate 1,302,365 downwards.
GGATTCTCAGCCCCCGACGGGCTGGTTATGAAGCGGCGTCTGCTAGAATTGGAGTCTGACGTACAGTTCCGCTGATAGCTTTCTCGCCGATTCACGGCCTGTTGCCATGACGTTCGCGAACACGATCGCTCGATTCCGATGCCGGGCCGCAGCAGCGGTCGTCGCTGGCGCAGCGATTCTGATCGCAACTCCGGTCAGCGCCGTCAACCTTGTCATTAGCTACCAGTACGACGCGCTCGACTTCTTCGGCGCGGGCAATCCTGGCGGGGCGAATGCCGGGAACCAAGCGAAAGCGGCGCTCGAAGCCGCGGCGAGTTTCTACTCGACGATACTCACCGACAACTTCTCGGCAATTCAGAAGCCGGCCGATCTCGTTAGTTCGGCGTCGAACGGCGTCGCATTCTGGAACTGGACGGCTAACTTTAGCCATCCCGCGACCGGCGCCCTCGAGACGCTCAACAATCCGACCATCGTCGCGAATGAATATCGAATTTACGCTGGCGCTCGCTCGCTGAGCGGCTCGACGCTTGGCATCGGCGGTCCTGGCGGCATGGGCTGGTCGTCGAGCAACAATGGCGGCACCTTTAGTTCAAACGAAATCAGTCAAATCAATCAAACCACCAACAACTTCAAGGCGATGGTCGAACGCCGCAACGAGCCGAGCGGATTCACTCGCTGGGGCGGATCGATCACGTTTGACAGCGACGTGAACGCGAATTGGCAATACAACCACACGATCGCACCGACGGTCGGTAAGAATGATTTTTACTCGGTCGCTCTTCACGAACTCGGCCACGCCTTGGGCTTGGGCGCCTCTAGCCAATGGAAGGCGTTGGCAAGCACGGCCTTATTCACGGGATCGGCGGCGACGTCGTTGATGGGCGCCAATCCACCGTTGGGGCCAGTCGACTCAGCCGACGGCACGCGCGGGCATTGGGCCGAGGGGACGATGAGCAAAGTGTACGGCTCGAACATCGCGCAGGAGGCGTTGATGGACCCGACCATCACCTCGGGAACGCGCAAGCGTTTGACCGCCCTCGACGCCGCTGCGATGACCGACATCGGTTGGAGTGTCACGGCCCCGCCTCCGCCCAGCTATCTTCCGGCCGACTTTAACGACGACGGCCTGGTGAACGCCGCCGATCTCACCATCTGGAAAGGCGCCTTCGGCGTTAACGCGAACGGAGACGCCAATGGCGATAGCGTCACCAACGGCGCCGATTTTTTGGTCTGGCAGCGGCAGTTTGGCCAAACGCCTGCCGTGGCCGCGACAAATCCAGCGGCGCTCGCTGTGCCCGAACCTTCGGCCGCCACGCTTTCCGTGATTGCTTCGATGTTGCTTGCAGCAACTCGTCGTTATGCCGCTTCGAGCGGACGCATCTTCGCGGCGAAGCCGACCCACTGAGCAATCCGCTCGCTCGACGGCGCGGGGCCGTTTCGCAAAATCCGCAGCCCCTGCGAACTGCGGCACGTGTCGCCGACGCGCTTCACGAGTTCGTCGACCTTCGTCTTCGCGACTTGCTCGGCTTCGTGGAAGCCGCTCGCCACCAGCAGTTGAGCGCCGACGCCCCGCAGTTCGGGGATGCGGCACACGAGCCGCGCCTCGCGCTGCCACCGGGTGATGACGGTTGCCGTCACTTTCGCTTCGCCCAACTCTTCGGCGGTCGATTCAGGGTTGGCGTTGAGTAAATCGGCGACGGTGCGAATACCGACGTTCGCCAGCCGCTCGGCGGCGATCGGGCCGATCGACGGCGCATCCACCACCGCACTGTGGCGATGAAGGAAGAACCGCAGCGGGCCGGTCGGCTTGGCCGGCTTCGCTGGTTTGGCGGTTTGTCGATTCGCAGCAGGCTTGTTCTTGGTCGCAGCGACCGCGTTTTTGGCGGGCGAGGTTGCGGTGCGGGATGTAGTTGCCGGACGATCGACCCACGAGTATCGCGACTTGGCGAGCGTCCAATTCTCACGCTGCGTCCGCGCGAGCTTTTGCGTTTCGGCGAGCGCGTCCCGCGTATAGCGGGTACGCAGCGCGTGGAACCGGCGGCCCCGTTCGCTGGCGATGAATTGCTCGATCGACTCGGCCAGCAGCCGCACGTCGATGGCGTAGAGCGCTTCTGGCGAGCCGATCTCGTTCGCCGCGAGCACTTGCGCATCGTTGAGCGACACGTTCGGCACGAAGCACATGAGGCTCATGTGATTCTGCCACAGGCGAACCGCCTCCGCCGTGATCCCGGGGCGGGCGAGTCGCGCAGCCACTTCGTCGGCATCGGCCGTCAACAAGTCGCCGACCTTCGCGATTTTGAGCTCGGCGAACACCTTGGCCGTGTCGTTTCCCAACACCGGGAAATCTTCGATCGAGGCGTCGCGGGTCAGGAAGAACACGTCGCGATCTTCGTCGTCGTGCGACCACTCGCCGGCGATGCGGAGCTGAGGCTTGCGCTCGCCGACCGTTTCGCGGACGATCTTCACCGTCGTCGTTGGCTCCGCCGGAGTCTCGATCGCCACGGGGGCCGGAGCCGGTTGTGGATGCGACTCCCGCCGCAGCGCGTCGAGGTCGCGGACTTGGTCGCCCAACGATTCAAGCCGCCGAGCTGCTTCGCGATCTTCGGTGAAGAGCACCACTTGCCGCCCTTCGCGGGCAAATTCGTGCAGCACGCCCGCCATCGCGGCGGCGCTCCGCGGATCTTGCCGCAGGAAAGGTTCGTCAAGGAACAACGGCAAGTTGATGCCGCGGGCCGAGAACGACGACACGAGCGCGAGCGTCAGCGATAGGTAGAGCTGATCCTGCTGCTGCGGCGTCAGCTCCTCGACGGCGAGCGTGCGGCCTTCGCGATCGATGACTGTGGCGCCGCCCCCTTCGCGATTCATGCGAATCTGCAACAGGCGGCCGTCGGTCAGTTGGGCGAGCACGTCGGAAGCCCGCCACAGTCGGCGATGCGAGGTCGCGGCCGAGTCGTATTCCGCGCGAGCCGTTTCGTTGGTGTGAAGCGCTTGCTGAATTTCGATTTCGAGCCGCTGCAGAGTGGCGCGGAGTTCGTCGAGCGTCGACCGCGTGGCCGTTTGCGCGCGGTCGAGCTGCAGCGTCTGCCAGCGGGCTTCGAGAGACTTGATCTCGCGCTGCAGCGCATCGCAGGCCTGCCGCAGGTTGTTACGCTCTTGTTCCGCTTCGGTGCGCCGAGTGCGGGCGAGCGCTTCTTGCCGACCGCGATCGGTCCGCGCAAGGACCATCGCATCAGCGTTGCGGACGAATTCGGCGTGGCCGTCGCATTGGCAATGCGTCGCCGCCGGCGATTGCGGCAGCGTTACCAACGGGCGGTAGGTGAGCTGAGCGGCGTGAACATGCGCTTGCCGCCTCTGCAACAGATGCTCCAGTTGCTCACTCAGGTCGGTTTGCGCGCGTGAAAGTTGTCGGCTTTCGGAGTTCAACTGCACGCGACGCACAGAACGCTCTTGCTCCGTCACCTGCCCGCACAAGGCGTAAAGCTGCTGACGAAGCATTTGGGCGACCGGCGACAGCCGGGCGTGCGAATCGCAGCCAACGCAGCGTCCTGGTTCGTGCGAGCGGGCGAGCTGCGACACTTCTGCGTCGAGGTCGTCGAGCAGCCGTTCGAACACGCCGACCGTCGCCCGTTGGTCGGCCAGCACGCTCGCGCTGTCGGCCGTGCCGTCGGGTTGCACTTCGGCGAGCTCGCGGCGGACCGTCGCTTCGCGCAACTGCAAGTCGCTGAGCGTTTGCCGGCAGCGGCCAATTTCGGCGTCGAGCCGTTCGAGGTCGATGCGATGTTGTTCGACGTCGATTTCCGGGCCGCGGCGAACGGCCGATTCAAGCGAGTAGTACCGCAGCCGCGTCTCGATCTCGGCGAGCTTCGCATCGGCCGCGCGGAGCTTCACTTGCAGTTGCTCGGCCTTACGGCGGCGATCGGCGAGGATTGCTTCCAACTCGCCGAGGTTCTTCTGCAGGTCGCCGCTTTCGCGACGGCGGGCCGACATTTCTTGTTCGATCTGCTGCACGACGGCGTCGCGACGGGCGACAAGCTCGTCGACGCGGCGGCGATTGAGCGGTAGCCGCGGCGATTCACTGTGCGTTTGGCAGACGGTTCCCGTCGCGTGAGCGGAGGCAGCGTCGTCGGCCGCCGGGTTCAGGGCGAGCGCAAACTCGCGGGCGAACTCCCGGTCGAGCAGCGTCGCGGCCCGCGGTTGCTGGGCGAAGTCGACCGTGTAAAGTTCTGCCGCCAGGCGAGGCGAGATGCCGGCCAGCAGCGAGCGAATCGTGCCGCTGTCGACCGCCGGTCCGCCGGCGGCAGCGACCGAGAGTCGGCCGTAGGGAGAACCATCGCGATGCCGCCGCAGCAGGTAACGGCCGCGCGGGCCGTCGACTTCCAGCGACCCCTCGGCGAGCGGCGTGCTTTGCCCAAACTGCCGCCGCCATTCGCTGTCTTGCTTGCCGTAGAGCAATTGCGAAGCGAGCTGCGCGACGGTGCTCTTGCCGGTCCGTTGGTGACCGAAGAAGACGTTCAGCTCTGTTGAGAACTGATCGACGAGGAGCTCTGGCCAGGCTCCTTGCCCGGCGAGGCGAAGTTGGGTGACGTTCATCCGTGGCGTCCTTGCGTGGCAGCGAGCCATCCTGGCTCGCCTCGTATCGCACGAAGCGGGTGTCGCCGCGGACATTCAACTCAAGCGGGGAGCTGGGACCATAGGTCCGGCAGGACGCCCGCGGCGGGCGTAGTTCAGCCAGCAACGTAACCCATCGCTGGTGATTGAACAACGCGAGTATCGCGCAGCCCGCGCATGCGCCCATCGGCCAGTCCGTTCTGCTAGCACGCTTGCGACTTGGCGAATCGCTGCCGGCAAAAAAATTGCCGATCGTTCGCGCCCAGTTGCTATCACCGTTGAGCGGGGACTTTTCGGCGTGGCGCGTAAGTTCGCACGGCGGAAACGCGAAGTAATGGCTCATTCGCGCAATTTGCCACGTTGCCGATTGTTTGACGCCCTGCCCAAATAACGCCATAAAGCATTCGTAGGCACCCTGTTGAGGCATCGATGAATTTGATTTTTGCTCTGATCGCGAGCGCCACGCTCGGCATCGCTGATAGCCATTTTCAGGATCAGCAGCAGTTGCAGCCGCTTCCTCCCGAAGAGCCTGCCGAGCTCGTGCACATCCCCGAGCCTTCAACGATCGCACTCGCCGCTCTTGGCCTGATCGGTATGGGCTTCTGCCGTCGCCGCCGCATTGACGGCGGTTCTCACTAGGGTCCCTTCTGGTCGCAGCGCTTGCGGCAGCATTTCTAGCCCCGGGCGGAGCCCGGGGCTATCAGCGCCGCAACGATTCTCGGGTACATTGCCGATCTGGTTTGCGTCCCAGATTGCTAGCGTACGCCTTGAGTCGCCATGCCTGCTCCACCTTACGATGTGATCGTCCTCGGCGCCGGCGGCGTCGGCACTGCGGCAATGTGGCAGCTGGCGGCCCGCGGGCTGCGGGTCCTCGGCATCGATCGTTTTGATCCGCCGCACAGTCACGGCAGTTCGCATGGCCGGACGCGGATCATCCGCCAGGCCTATTTTGAACATACCGACTACGTACCGCTGCTGCTGGAAAGCTATCGCCTGTGGGAAGAACTCGAACATCAAACGGGCGAGCAACTGAAACTCGAAACCGGCCTGCTCGAGGTAGGCCCCGCTGACGGCATCGTTGTTCCCGGCGTCCTCGCTGCCGCGCGGCAACACCAGCTCTCCGTCGAGGAGCTCACCGCAGCCGAGATTGCCAATCGCTGGCCGGCGTTTCGCATGCCGCCGAGCAGCGACGTGACCGGCGTCTTCGAACCGCGGGCCGGCTTGTTGTTCGTTGAGCAGTGCGTCGCCGCTTGCCTTGCCGAAGCCAAACGCCATGGCGCCGAGTTGCTCACGAACGTTGAAGTCATCGACTGGAACGCCGACGCCGCTGCCGGCATTGTCGTGCGCACCACCGCCGGCGAGTTCCGCGCGAACCGGCTGGTCATCACAGCCGGCGCTTGGGCCGGCTCGCTGTTGCAATCGCTCGGCGTGCCGCTCGAAGTCCGCCGTAAGCCGCTGATGTGGTACGACTCGACCGCTCCCGCGCAAACCGCGGCGAGTGCGTTTCCTTGCTTCCTCTTCGAACTTTCGCACGCCGTCTTCTACGGTTTCCCCGCGGTCGACGAGCAAGGGGTGAAAGTCGCCGAGCATTCGGGCGGCGAGCCGATTGCCGATCCGCTCCAAGTCGATCGCCAACTTCGCGCCAGCGACACGCCACTCGTCGACCAATTTGTGCGGGACTTCATTCCCAGCCTCCAGACGCCGTGCCGCGACCACGCCGTTTGTCTGTACACGATGTCGCCCGACGAACATTTTATTGTCGACCGCCACCCCGCCGACCCGCGGGTCGTCTTCGCCGCGGGGCTGTCGGGGCATGGTTTTAAGTTCACGCCGGTGCTGGGGGAGGCGCTGGCGGAGTTGGCGACCGAAGGCGTCACTCGCCAGCCGACGGCCTTTCTGTCGCTCGAACGTTTTCGGCGGAGCTAACAACGCTGCACCTGTGGAGGGTGACGCGGCCAATGGGTTCCAGCGGATTGGGCTGTCGGCTATCAGCCGTCAGCTTTCAGCCAGACGGTAGGGTTCAGTCTCTGCGCAGGGTTCAATAGGTGTCGCTTGGCTGTGGTGACGGCGAGTTCGCAGGTGATTTTTGTTGCGAGAGGCGTTTTTTGGGGCGGCACAATTCACAAGTTGTTTCAGGGGTGGAATTCGGTGTGATGCGCCGGGCGATCGTTGGCGCTGACGGGCTTTGCCTAAAAAAATCTGTGGGAGGGGTTTCCGACCCCGAAGCGCCTTGGTGAGACCACAGCGGCTTGTGGTAGTGGCCGAAATCGGCGTCGGAGACGCCTCCCGCCAATGCTCTTTGGGCAACGCTGCGCTGACGGCGACCGATCGGGAGCGGCGCGTGGTGGCGGCGGCTAACAACGCCTGGTTTTGGCGAGTCGGCCATGTTGACCGTCTTGACCGTGTTGACCGTCTTGACCAAGTGTGTTTGATGGTCAACTTGGGCGCGCCGATCGGCGCGACTTCCGCTGGTCTTGCAAGCTGGGCCTGTCTGCCGACGCTGCCATGACCGCCGATGCGCGTGGTCTCCTTGTGACTGGGTTTTCTGTGACTGGGTCTTCTGCAATTGGGCCTCTTGCGGCTGCGCCGCCCGGGTAGGCGAGTACGCCAACCCGGGCCACCCGGCGAGTGGCGGCGATTCGGTGCCGTGACGAATTGTGTCGCCAAACGCGTTTTTGGCGACACAATTCGAAAGTGCTTGCGCGGGTTGGAGTTGCGGCGTCGCTGACAGCGACGGAAGTGACAGAGGCGACGACAGAGGTTGTCGCGCGCCAGTGGAGTGCGCCGCCAACCGTCGCGATGCGACCTCACTCGCCGTGTTCACTGGGAGCGAGCCAGCGGCGAACGTCGTCAACAGCGGCGCGGGTGCGGGTAGGGGATGGGCCTCTCCCGGCGGATAGCGCGTCGGCGCAGCGGTGACGCAGCATGTGAACATGCGATCACTTTAGCGGATCGAGTGGCTATTTTCTAGATGGGAGTTGATAGATTTTTCGCGCGGTGCCGTTCGCCGCGGCGAATGTGCAGCGGGTAAAGTCTAGGTCGGTAGATAACAATTGGTAGAATTTGGATTCCGGCGACTTGATGCGAACTTACTCTAAATCCGATCTGTCTTCTCGCCCTGTACCTTCAGCGAGGAAGCAATGCCACACGTCGATACCCAAGCCTGCCTGCTTAAGGCTGAACCGTTGATCCAATTGGGCGATGCAGACTCGCTTCGTTACGCGAGTTTGCAGTTACGAATGGGTATTGAGTACCTGTTTTATGAACTCGTGCCGCTATACAAGCAGGAATTGCCCGATGACATTCTGTCGGCCGGTTGGCAGCCGCAGCGAATCTTGGATGCAATTTTAGAGTGCGACCCAGACGCCAATCAGGATAGTCGTCTAGCGTTCGGCCAAGCGGGCGAAAATGGAGTGACCAACTGGGCTGATACAATTCTCGAAGCAAAGGCTCCGAACAAACAACTCCTCAAGAAGCACTATCATCGACTTGGCTTCTACCTTCATGCACCCGTTGATATGGTCGCTCCAAAGCTGGAAAAGTGGCGGATCGACCTGGAGAAGGCTTCGTCTGCTTTATCCGAGTTCAAAGTGGGGCAGGCTCTCTCGAACTTCAGGGAATTAGTAGACATACCCTGTAATTGCTGCGGGCGAACAGTTTATAGGAATAAGCGGGGAGTCGAAGCTACTGGGGAAATGCGTTGCCTAAACCCAGAATGCCGGGCAATCTACGACGTTCGGTTTGAGGGGGACGCAGCACATTTCCAACTACGCCAGGAATCATTCAACTGCCAGAGATGTGGGACCACCAACTTCATTCCAACCTCCGCAATCGGAGAAGGGGCGGTTCTTATCTGCGATGAATGTGAGCAGAGAGTCGTCGTCCGATCTACATTCCGTCTACAGCCATTTGATGCTGAACCCCCCGACCCAGAATCAATGAGTGATGTAGAACTGCTCGCATTTCAGGCAAAATTGGGGAACAGCGTAATTCATAAACTCAAACAGACTCAAGCTGTTGGAGACGTTGGCACAGCCATCGACGCAATGTACTCGCGAATAGTGCAATCTGGAAGCACTTTATTGATGCTGCACAGTGACGCTAAGGAGCATGATTGGTCGTTTGATGGCAACTCTATCCTGCGAACTATCTACGATGTTTCATTGCAGGCGTTGTACATCTTTCACGATCCGAATGAGTCCGAAACTCTTTCACGGCGTTACATCGACTTCAGTGCTGTTGAACGCAAGCGCTTTACTTTGCTGTTCGATAAACAGGCCAACGATTTCTCTCGCCGAATGTCACGAAGTGCCAAGCGTCCTGCCGTTGAAGCTGCGATAGATGCTGAGTATCAGCGAGTAATGAGAAAGTATGGCTACGATAAGCTGAAAGAACCACCAAAAAATTGGTACAAGGGGTCGTTGAGAGACTTGGCGGCGAAGGTCGGATACGAAGACGAATACGAACTGCTACAAAAGCAACTGTCTGGTGTAGTGCATTCGACCTACGATGGCGTGCGGGGTATGCCACGATATGAGGACGCTCACCTGGTCAGCCTCTACTGGACTTTCGCGTTCCGAGTTCTCGATAAAATCGCACAATACATCGGAATTCAATTGGACGACACTGAACGCCTGATGCTGCACCGTGCGAAGAAGAATATTTTTAACAGCTAGCTTTTACTGCCGTGATCATTTGAGGATGCCTATGAATGATTCTCAGAATCTATTTGCGATATTTTTCGCCATAGTTTGGGGGACATCATCGAATGCATGGGGACGTTGGAAGCCGTTCCAGTGGCCGCTTTTCACGAGGTCCGATCGCGTTTTCCGCCGAACACTTTGGTCTATCACGATGTTCAACATCTTACCGTTGCTCTACTTTTGGCTAATCTCTGTGAAGCTGAGCTCGTGTACCGCCAAACCATTCACCGATCATTGCACGGCATTCCAATTCATCATTTCATCCGTGATACCAGCATTTGGGGTTTTCGGGTTCTACCGACTGTGGCTGGGCGTGGTCGAATGGAGAGGTGACTACTTCTACTACAAGAACCGGGACGAACTGCAGGAATTCGCGGATTCGATTCACAAGAAGCTTAATTGCAAAATCGAGCCTACGAGTGACGGACTCGGATTCCAAGCATGGGGGCACCAAGCGAACATAATCGCCGGACTGCTCTACATGGCCTTAGGGTTTTTCTCGTGCTTGCATCTTTAGTCGCCCTAAACCACAACTCACCCACACATGGCACGCGACGAATTTAAGACAGTCACGATTGAGCGTCTGGGGCAGAGGGTGAATTTTCGTTGCTCGAACCCACGTTGTGCAGCTCAAACATCCGGTCCGTCATTTGATGACGACAAGGCAGTCTCGATTGGCGTTGCAGCCCACATAACGGCGGCTTCACCGGGCGGGCCAAGATTCGATCCTGAACTAACTCCGGAGCAGCGTCAGTCCTTCGCTAATGGAATCTGGCTGTGTAATAATTGTAGTCGAGTAGTCGACGCAGACGCGGGGCAATTCACTGCTGAAGTGCTGCGAAAGTGGAAGCGACTCGCCGAAATGGCGACTGCGAAGGGGCTTGGTGTTCCAACCGCAGTGCCATCTAGTAATTTGGCACGAATTGCACCAGCACGCCGCTTCGGTGCTGATAGTGCTGTGGTTGTTGGCGGTCGATATATCAGTTTCACGCGGACAGGATTTGATAATTTCGACAACACCGATTCAGTAACGTGGTTCGTCCAGGGCTTTGCCGTTCAATTCAAGGTTCAGAAGCGCGATGCTCTTGCCGCAATTATCGTTGATGGACTAGAAGCAACGGTTCACAACTATCAGCCAGTCCCTGAGTACCAAGTTCTTTACGGTGTGTACCCGATTGAATCCAGCCTCTACCTGATTGAAGTTGACCGCACAACTTGTGACTTGCCACGGCAATTCTCCGCAACAAAATTCTATGAACACATTCCAGGAACGGGCACTGAGCGATATTCCGAAGTCGCTCGCGTGGCAGTACCAGTTATTGTCAACGACTCTAGCCCGCACGGAATTGTCGTCCGCTTCAACGCAAAGACGCCGGGACTCTACACGATTTCGCTAGACGTGCTGGTGTCAGCCGGCGATATGTCCGAACGGTGCCAAGTCATGGAGCCAAGGCAGGTTCTATTCGACGCCCCTGAAATTTTCGACGATGAATGAGGCGGGAAAGGATATTAATTTGTCCCAATTTTGGAAAGGTGGCTTGCCAGTCGGCAGGTGGCCGAGGGCGATGTCTTACACCTAATTCGGCGGGTGGCATGTCGTCGCGTACCGTCGGCATGTTGGGGTTTGGACGGCGGTGCCCACTGAGGGTTCGGCATGCGTACGCGATCGCGAAAGCATGGCACCCCGCGCGAGTCGCCGTTGCGAAGGACTCCGCCGTCGCTGATTTGCAGCAGGCGATCGACTAGGAAAAGAAAAACGGCGCCGCGATTCAGGAGAGTTTGAATGACCGGCTCGCCGCATACTAAGCGGGCAGAAACTGGATCGAGCCGGCCGGCTTCCGCCAGCAGCATCCCCCCGCGTCGCTGCTCGACGAGTTCCTGCAGGCCCGCTGGTCTCGCCCGCAGCGGTAGAGTCCGCCTAGTCAGCTTCGGCTTCTTCGCGCCGCGAAGTGTCGCGGTCGGCCGCAGCGCTCATTTGCGTTTTTCTTCCGCGAAGTCGCGCATATGCGCATGGCTTGGCTTGGACCGGCAACCTGACTTGGCTACTGTTGAATTATCCCCCCTCGATTCCGCGCAGCGCGCTGGAATCTGGCGGCCGTGGCGATTGGGTCTCGCGCAACGCGGAACGACCCGGCTCGCCGGTCGCCCAGCACGCCGGTCGCAACGATTGTGGCGATGGTGCGCACGCCGCGTTCGCTGTGCCGCGACGAGGCCGCAGGGTGGGCAACTACAATGGATCGAAGCGGCGAACGTTTTCTCGGAGCAGAGGTTTTTGTATGCATCGCGTGTTGTTGCTCGGCGCCGGCAAAATCGGCCGGATGATTGCTCGGTTGCTTGTTGATACCGGGGACTACGACGTCGTCGTCGGCGACTCGAGTCGCGAAGCGCTGGAGTTGATCTCCAGCCGCATTGGCGTGAAGACGGTGCAGCTCAACGTCGAATCGTCGGACGAGTTGGCGAAGGCCCTCGCCGGGCGCGACACCGTCATTTCGGCGCTGAGCTATTACCACAACCCGCGCGTCGCCGAGGCTGCCCTCGCCGCCGGGGCGAGCTATTTCGATCTGACCGAAGACGTTGAGACGACCCGTCGCGTGCGCGCCGTCGCGGAGAAGGCGAAGCCGGGGCAGGTCTTCATGCCGCAGTGCGGGTTGGCGCCGGGTTTTATTTCGATCGTTGCCAACGATCTTGCTCAGCAGGTTGAGAAGCTTGACACGGTTCGGATGCGCGTCGGCGCCTTGCCGCAGTTCCCTACCGGGGCCCTGAAGTACAACCTCACCTGGTCGACCGACGGCCTCATCAACGAATATTGCAACCCGTGCGACGCGATCCATGGCGGTCGCCGCATTGAGGTGTTGCCGCTGGAAGGGTACGAGCAGTTCTCGCTCGACGGCGTTCGTTACGAAGCGTTCAACACGAGCGGTGGCCTAGGCACGCTGTGCGAATCGCTCGACGGCAAGGTCCGCGATCTCAATTACAAGACGGTGCGGTACCTGGGCCACTGCAATCAGGTGTCGCTGCTGGTGAACGAGCTGCGGCTCAGCGAACGCCGCGATTTGCTGAAGGACATCCTCGAGAACGCGGTGCCGATCACGTTCCAAGACGTCGTCGTTACCTTCTGCACGGTTACCGGCTATCGCAACGGGCAGTTGGTGCAGATCACCGACGCCCGTAAGATTTATCACCAGGAAATCGGCGGCGAGAATTGGTCGGCGATTCAGGTCACCACGGCTGCGGGCATTTGCGCGGTGATCGACATGCACGTTGCGGGGCAGCTCAACAGCAGCGGGTTCCTGCGGCAGGAAGACGTCGACTTCGCCAACTTCCTCGGCAACCGGTTTGGCCGGCATTACGACACGCGGATTGCGACGCGGTTCAGCAACGCGTCGTCGCACGGCGGCGCCACGACTCGCGAAACGGCTGATAATGAAGTTGTGCGCGAGCCGTCGATCTAACGCGTCGCGCTCGATCGCCACGTCGACATAAGAATTCCACATGAATCGATGGGCGCCACTGGCAAGAGGCAAGTGGCGCCCCAATTTTCAATATTTGAAAGCTCTTGTTATGAACGCAGCCGTTGCTCAAGCACTCAAGACCCTGGGCGTGGCCGATGCCGTGAGCGCCGTTAGCAATGGCGCCGATTGGCAAGCCGGCCGCGGCGAGAAGGTGGTGAAGCACTCGCCGATCGACGGTAGCCCGCTCGCTGAGTTCGCTGGCGCCGACGTGGCGCAAGTCGACGCTGCGATCGATGCTGCCGCTGAAGCGTTCATCAAGTGGCGCGTCGTTCCCGCTCCCGTGCGCGGCAACTTCGTCCGCCTCTATGGCGAACAGCTTCGCAAGTACAAGAGCGAGCTGGCCACGATCGTCAGCTGGGAAGCGGGCAAGATCACGCAAGAAGCCTTGGGCGAAGTCCAGGAGATGATCGACATCTGCGAGTTCGCCGTCGGCCTCAGCCGGCAGCTGTACGGCAAGACGATCGCCAGCGAACGCCCCGGCCATCGCCTGATGGAGCAGTGGCACCCGCTCGGCCCGGTGGGCGTCATCTCGGCGTTCAACTTCCCGGTGGCCGTGTGGGCGTGGAACGCCGCGCTCGCGTGGGTTTGCGGCGATCCGATTGTTTGGAAGCCGTCGGAAAAGACGCCGCTCTGTGCGATCGCGTGCCAGGCGTTGTTTCAGAAGACGCTCGCCGAAGCGGAGGGCGTGCCGGCCGGTATTTCGACGCTCGTCATTGGCGGCGCCGATGTGGGCAAGCAACTCACCGCCTCGCCGAAGGTGCCGCTCGTTTCGGCCACTGGTTCGGTGCCGATGGGCCGCGCCGTGGCTGAAGTCGTCGCCAAGCGACTGGGCCGCTCGCTGCTCGAGCTCGGCGGCAACAACGGCATGATCGTCACCCCGTCGGCCGACCTCGATCTCGCGGTTCGCTCGATCGTCTTCGCCGCCGTCGGCACCTGCGGTCAGCGCTGCACCACTTTGCGCCGCCTCATTGTTCACGAATCGATCGCCGATGAACTCCGCGATCGCTTGCTGAAGGTTTACGCGAAGCTGCCGATCGGCGATCCGACTGCGGCGGGGACGCTCATCGGGCCGCTGGTTGACGAAGGCGCCGCGAAGCAATTTGATGCGGCCCTCGCGGCGGCGAAAGAGCAGGGGGGCGTCATCCACGGCGGCGGCCGCGTCACTGACAACGTCCCGGGCGGCGGCGCTTACGTGCGGCCCGCGCTCGTGGAGATCGACGCCAGCGCGAAGATCGTTCAGCACGAAACGTTCGCCCCGATTCTGTACGTGATGCGTTACAAAAATCTCGACGAAGCGATCGCGACGCACAACAACGTGCCCCAAGGCCTGTCGTCGGCGATCCTCACCAGCGACGTTCGCGAGGCCGAGCTCTTCTGTTCGCCTGCCGGCAGCGATTGCGGCATCGTCAACGTCAACATCGGCACCAGCGGCGCCGAAATCGGCGGGGCCTTCGGCGGCGAGAAGGAAACCGGCGGCGGCCGCGAGTCGGGGAGCGACTCCTGGAAGCAGTACATGCGCCGCGTGACGAACACGGTGAACTACTCGCGCGATTTGCCGCTGGCGCAGGGCATTAAGTTCGACGTGTAGTGCGGTAGCCGATCACCACCAGTAGCCGCGGGTCAACGACCCGCCGGAGCGGTGATCAAATGGGGAATGCTGAATGTGGAATGGGGAGTACGGAGCCCTTTCCCTCCCCATTCCGGATTCAGCATTCGACATTGTGAGAGCCCCGCTCCGGCGGCTCGTTGAGCCGCGGCTACAGGCCTGCGAGCTTCGCCGTTTCGTCGAAGTTGCGAATGCCCGCTGTGGCGCCAAGCCGCGTCACGCAGCAGGCGCCGGTCGCGGAGCCTAATCGACCGGCATCGGCTGGGCTCATGCCGCGCAACAGTCCTGCCAGCAGCCCGCCGAGAAAGCAATCGCCGGCGCCGGTCGTATCGACCACGTCGCCTGGCGGCTTCGTGATCGCCACGTCGACAAACTCGCCCGCCTTCGGACTGAGAATCGCCCCGCGGCTGCCGAGTTTTACGCCGAGCATTCCCGCGGCGCCGGCGCTGCGATAGGCCGCGATGATCTTTTGCGGATCTTCCTCGCCGGTTTGATGATGGGCTTCGGCGAGGCTCGGCACATACAAATCGAGATGCGGCAACACCGGCGCGAGCGGCCCCATCTCGCCACCGTCGCCCGCCGCGTCGAGCGCCGTCATGCAGCCGGTCTTGCGAATCGCTGCGAGCACCTCCGGCAAATCGTCGATGAGGTTCGGCAGCAGCGGATAGTACCCGAGCAGCATCGACCGGCTCCGCGCGAACAGGTCGAGATGATCCATAAACGCCGCTCGATTGAGCAGCTTCGGCGCCCCGACGCAATGCAGGAACGACCGCTCGCCGCTGGGGTCGATCAGCACGGCCGTCGTGCTTGTGGCGCCGGTGGGGTGGGTGAGCAGCCCCGCATCGTCGAGCCCCTCGGCCGCATACCGCTGCCGAATCACCTCGGCCCACGCATCGTTGCCGACGTAGCTGAACGCCGCGGCCCGCATCCCGAGTCGCGTGAGCGTGATCCCCGAATTGGCGACGATCCCGCCAGTGGTCAGCTCGAGCGGCTCCGCCTGGATCAGCTTACCGCCCCCGATCGCCCGCTCCAAATCGACCGGCCGCACGAGCACGTCGACGACGCACGACCCACAAACAATCGCATCAAAATCTTTGCTCATAGAAATCTAACTTCGTTGCGTCGTCACTGTTATTCTGCGAATCCGCATTTCCTTTGCGCCTCTGCGCCTTTGCGTGAGATCTTCTGAAGGAGGACAAGTCTCACGCAAAGGCGCGAAGGCGCAAAGAAGAAAACTAAAGGGACATGCAGACTAGGGGGCGATTCCGTAAGCCTCGCGCTCGAACGGATTGTCTCGATAAGCATCCCCGCCGCGGGCCCAGATTAGCGCCGAGCATAACAGATAGGCGGGGACGAACAACGGTCCCCACCGCTCATACTGACGGATGTGAACCAATTCGTGAGCGCGCGTAACGTCGAGGCAAACCGCGTCCCGCCCGAGCACCACGTGCCCCAGCGTCATCGCCATCGTGAACGGCCCGCCGGGCCATTGCGAAATGATCCACGGTACGGCCCCGCCATAAAACTCAATCGCCACCCCCGGCCGTTGCACCCGCCCGCCTGTTGCGAGGCCAATGGCGCCAGCCGCCAACCCCACCGCCGTCCACGGCATCGCCCACACCCAACCGAGCAAACTGATCGGTTTAATTGGCATGCTTTTAAGTCTCTCGCAGGGGCGCAAAGGCGCAGAGAAACGCAAAGAATACAAAAAAGATAATTGGCGAAAGATGTGGTCTAGGTTCTTAGCCTTCTCATGACCTGGATTTTGCTTGTCTTCTTTGCGTATTCCTTTGCGCCTCTGCGCCTTTGCGAGAGACCTTCGTATTTCAAATTTCACGCAAAGGCGCGAAGGCGCAAAGAAATAGGAAAAGAAAAAGCGTAAGAGAGGACCTATAAGCCGGGTTTTGTACGCAGCTTGCGCCGCGCGACGATCATTCCTCTACGACGACGATTGCTCGCCGCCTCTAGCAGCCTACCCGGAAGTCGTAACGAATCGGACCGATTCTGCTCCCTGTTTGGCCTTGCGTCGGGCGGGGTTTACCTAGCCAAGCGAGTCGCCTCGCCTGCTGGTGCGCTCTTACCGCACCGTTTCACCCTTACCGCTTGCGCGGCGGTTTACTTTCTGTTGCACTTTCCCTGATCTCACGACCGGTGGGCGTTACCCACCACCCTGTCCTACGACGCCCGGACTTTCCTCCCGTTTGACCCTTGCGAGCCAAACCGGCGATCGCCCAGTCCTCTCTTACGCTAAGACACTATCGTACGCGATCGAGGTCGGCTTCGCTAACAGAGCCGTTTCGAAGACTGGACAGGATCACAGGATTTCGCGGATCGACAGGATTCAATACAGATGGAATGAAGAGGCGAATTGGCTGCCGCGACCAAGCCTCAGTCCCCCATCTAGTCAATCCGCGAAATCCTGTGATCCTGTCAAAAAAGCGATTAGCGCAGCCTAGGCGTGCAGCCGGCCCTGATAGGATCCGCGGCGCACAAACTCCGCCTCAATCGCCCGCTTCACCGCCGGTTTGTCGAGGCACCAGTCGGGCCCAATAAAAAAGTCGGGCGGGGCGTCGCCGCTGATTCGTTCGATGATCATCGTCGGCGGCAGCAACTCCAGGAAGTCGACCACCGTTTGCACGTAGTCGTCCTGGCCCATCAGCGTCACATCGCCGGCGGCGACTTGGTCGGCGAGCCGCGTGTTCTTCACGCAGTAGAGATTGTGGATCTTCACCGCGTCGATGTTCACGCGCGCCAACTCGCGGGCGGTAGCCAGCATGTCGTCGTGCGATTCGCCCGGCAGGCCGAGCATCACATGCGCGCAAATTTCAAACCCGCGGCCGCGGCTCCGCTCGACCGCATCGAGGAACGACTCGTGATTGTGGCCACGATTCATCCACTCGAGCGAGCGGTCATGCATCGTCTGCATGCCGTACTCGACGGCCAGATACGCGCGGCCCGCCATCTCTTCGAGCAGGTCGAGCACCTCGTCCGGCACGCAATCGCTGCGGGTGCCGATCGCCATGCCGACGACTTGTGGATGGGTGAGGGCTTCCTCATACAGCGGTCGCAATCGCGCGACGGGGGCGTAAGTGTTCGTCGCCGGTTGGAAGTAGGCGAGAAACTTGTCGCAACCGGCGTAGCGGTTCCGCATCCGGACGATGCTTTGGTCGATTTGCCCCAACACCCCCGCGCGGGGGAGCCGCCGGCTAGGGCTGAAGCTGCGGTTATCGCAAAACGTGCAGCCCCCTTTGGCGACGGTTCCATCGACATTTGGGCAGGTGAACCCGGCGTCGAGGCTCACTTTTTGGACCCGTCCCCCAAACCGTTGCCGCAGGAAGTGGTTGTACGAGTAGAACGGCAGACCCGCCTCTCGCCAGGAGGGCGCGGTTGGCGTCGACGTAAGGGGTTTGGTTGACGACACTTGCGGATTTGCTTAAAGTAAATGGAAGGCCAGGGCAGGGCGTCCCGGCGCCCGAGCGTGGGGGCTCGGCGGGTCGAGCAGGCGTCCCTAAATGTTGAGGCGTGGGGTTTCATCCTAACTCAATCATCGTTGGGGCTAAACAGGCTTACTGCGAGACACCTACCACTATGTACGGCGAATTAATCCCCCAAGGGGGCGGCGATCCCATCCCGCTCCTCAAAAAGCAACTTCTGATCGGCCGTCGCGAGAGCTGCGATATCGTGCTCCGCTTCGCCAACGTCTCCGCCCACCACTGCCAGTTGTTTATCAACGGCGGTTACTGGTTCATTCGCGATATGAAAAGTCGCAACGGCGTGAAGATCAACGGCATTAAGGTCCAAGAAAAGCGGATCGATCCGGGCGACGAAGTTTGCGTTGCGAAGCACAAGTACGAGCTGATGTACTCGCCATCGGACCTCGGCGCCGTCGGGCCGCCGCCGGCCGACGATCTGCCGAACGAAATCATGCGTGAATCGCTCCTCTCGCGCGCCGGTTTGCAGTCGGTGCCCAAAAATATGCCGGCTCCGCGTGACAAGCGGAACGATCATGGCAGCACGCGCTACGACGTCCTCGACGACGGCGCCGGCCAGATCGAACTGCCAGATCGTCCTGTGTAACGCAGGCAGCGATTGGCGTTCTGCATTCAGCCAAAGGAAGGCGAGCGAGTTTGAAGATAGTTTTTTAGCTGACCGCTGAAAGCTAGCTGTTGACCGCTTCTCTCCCCATGGCCAAGAAGAAACGCCAAGTCCGCGCCGACTTCCGCAAGAATCGCAACGTTCGCGCTCGCGAGAAAAACTGGGAGCGGGGCGTCGATCCCGAGAGCGATCAGCTCGACAGCGTCGCGCAGAACGAGAGCGTTAGCGGCAAGGGGGCGCTCACGCGCAAGCGGGTGATCGCCGGCGCCGAAATCGTTGAAGACGGTTCCGGCACGAGCGTTCAGTTGTCGATCGACCCCGAGATTTGCCGGCTAGGCCGCGTGCTGCGCGTGCAAGGCCTGCACAGCATGGTGCAACTCGACGACGGCTCTCTCCGCCGCTGCGCCACGCGACGGATCCTCAAGACGCTCGCCACCGACCAGCGGCACGTCGTTGCGGCGGGGGATCGCGTTTGGGTGCGGCCGGAGCGTGCAGAAGAAGGGATCATCGAACGGGTTGAACCTCGGCACGGCGTGCTCAGTCGCGCTAGCCGCGGACGGCAACACGTGCTGGTGACCAACGTTGACCAAGTGATTGTCGTTGTGAGCGCTGCGGAGCCGAAGCTCAAGCCCCACCTGGTCGATCGCTACCTTGTGATGGCCGACCGGAACGGCATTGAGCCGATCATCTGCATCAACAAAGCCGACCTAGTCGACGCGGCTGACTTGCAACCGTTGATCGGCGTCTACAGCCAACTCGGCTACCGCGTGATGCTCGTCTCCGCCGAGCGTGGCTGGAACATCGAGCACCTGCGACGACTACTGAAAGACCGGCAGTCGGCGTTCGCGGGGCAAAGCGGCGTCGGCAAGTCGAGCCTCCTCAACGCCGTCGAACCAGGCCTTGAGCTACGCGTCCGCACGGTGAGCGCCGAAAACGAAAAAGGTCGCCACACGACCACGACTGCTGAGCTGATTCCGCTCGCGGCCGGCGGGTATGTGTTCGACACGCCCGGCATCCGTCAGTTCCAACTGTGGGACGTCATCCCGCAGGAAGTCGCCGGCTTCTTCCGCGACCTGCGGCCGTACGTGAGTCAGTGCCGCTACCCGAACTGCTCGCATAACCACGAAGAACCGTGTGCGGTGAAGGACGCCGTGGCTGACGGTTTTATTGACGTGCGGCGATACGAGAGCTACTTGGCGATGCTCGATGACGAAGCATAGTTCTTACTCTCCTCGCATTTCTTTGCGCCTCTGCGCCTTTGCGTGAGATCTTAAAATGCATGTCTCTCGCAAAGGCGCAGAGGCGCAAAGAAATACGCAAAGAAGACAAGGGGAAATTAGAGGAGTGAGAAATCAGACGAGGTACTTCGCCGATTCTCTTTTCGCATTCTTTGCGTTCCTCTGCGTCTTTGCGCCTCTGCGAGAGACTTAAAACGATGCCTCTCGCGAAGGCGCAGAGGCGCAAAGAAACACGCAAAGAAGACTAGCTGTGCAGAGTGGTTATTCTTCGCAAAAATTCGCGGTTAATCTTCCTTTGATCCCCAAACTTCTTGCATCAGCGCGTAGCCGTCGGGATCGAATTCTTTGAGCTCCGCGCGATCGAATGGATAGAAGTCATTCTTGCCGAAGTAGGCTTCGGTCGTTTCGGCAAAGTATTCTTCGTCGTTGTTCAGCGCGTAGTGGCGGACTGATTTGCCGTTGATGTGGCGAATCTTCTCAAACGTGCCACTTGATTTGGCTCGTTCGTACGCTTTGCGCACACTAGGGTGGCCATGCTTGAGCACTTGATCGTGGTAGCCGTGCGCCAGTTCATGCAGCATCATCCACGGCTGCTCGCGCGACCATTCGACGAAGTGCTCGGGGTTCGAGATATCGACCGAGTCGACCTTTTCTGGGTTAAAGCCGTTCTCGCGCAGCCAGTCGACGCTGGGGTGGTAACACGCGCACGGGAATTTTGGGTGAAACCGCTCGACCCAGATTTTCGTTTTCTGGAGCTGTTCGACTTTGTCTGCCGGTAGTGTTTCGACGATCGCCGCGAGTTGCCGCGTCATCTCCGTGCGCACTTGCTCGGCTAATTCCGGGGCGTCCTTCAACAGCCGCTTGTGGAAGTAGACGTTCCACCCTTCGATCGGTTCGACCTCATAAGCCGAAGTCGGTTCAAACGCCGCCGGCGCGGAGGCTGGCTCCGCGCCGGCAAGGCTGAAGTTGGAAACCGCGAGGCCGCCTAGCAGCAGCCAACCAATCAACAGTACTGGTCGCACGCTGCGTCTCCGGATTACATCGGCGTGAAATCGGCGTCCTTCTCGAGGCTGCACGCGAACTCGGCGAGCAGGTCGGCTGCTCGATCGAGATCGTGCAGCGACACCATCTCGACGGCGCTGTGCATGTAGCGGTTCGGGATGCTCACTAGGCCTGCGGCGACGCCGGCGCGGGCGATCTGAATCGCGTTCGCATCGGTGCCGGTCGCACGACCTTGGGCGTTCCACTGGCAGGGGATATCGGCCTTTTCCGCCGCCTTGCGAAGGCGTTCGACGACGATGGGATTCATGTTTGGCCCGCGGTGGAGCACCGGGCCGCCGCCGAGCTTCAGGTCGCCTTCCTGGTTCTTGTCGATCGTCGGGCAATCGGTCGAGAACGTCACGTCGACCGCGATGCCGACCTGCGGATCGATGCCGAACGCGCTGGTGTGGGCGCCGCGGAGGCCGATCTCTTCCTGCACCGTCGCGACGGCGTAGACCGAGACGTTGAGTTTCTTCTTCGCCTTCGCGCGGCGGGCGGCTTCGATGCAAACCCACATGCCGGTCTTGTCGTCCATGCCGGGCGAATTGCAGAGGCCGTTCCGCATCTCCTGGTAGCCAAGCTCGAGCGTCACTGGATCGCCGATGCGGACGAGCGACGCCGCTTCCTCGCGATTCTTGGCGCCGATGTCGAGCCACATGTCCTTCAGCTTTACCACCTGCTTGCGTTCTTCTTCATCGAGCAAGTGAATCGGCTTCCGCGAGATGACGGCGGGGATCGGTCCGTCGGCGGTCCAGATCGTCATCCGCTGGCCGATCAGCTGCTGCGGATCCCAGCCGCCGATCGTGGCGGTGTAAATAAACCCGTTGTCGTTGATGTGCGTGACGAGCAGGCCGATCTGATCGGAATGGCCGGCGAACATAATGCGGAGCGGGGCGCCCGGATTCACGCCAACAATGACGTTGCCGTGGAGATCGGTGCGGACTTCGTCAGCGAACTTGCCGGCGTACTCGCGGACAATCCGCTGCACCGGCTCTTCGTAGCCAGACGGGCTGGGCGTTTCGAGAACCTGCTGAAAAAACTTCTTCGCGGAGGCTTCCATGATGGCGGTCATCCTTGAACGTAAAAGTGGTTGGTGTCTGAGTTGATTCAGTGAATAGCGTGGTTACTTACAGAGTTCTGCGAACATCTCCGCCTGCGATGGCCACTCGCCGAGTTCGATAACGTTGCCGTCGAGATCTCGGAAGAAGGCCTGGCGGTAATGGTAGGTTGGCAGCACATGAACGACATGTTCGACTTCGTGCGCGGTCAACTGTGCGACCGCGGCGTCGAAGTCGTCGACGTGGATTGCTAAGTGATTCGTTCGTGAGTTGATCGGCGTGGCGAGCTTCGGCTCGAACTTCGCATCGTGGATCAAGTGGAGCATCACGCCGACCTCGCGGTGGAGTAGCCAGGCGCCGCGGAACGAGAAGGCCGGGCGCGGCGTGACGACGAACCCCAGCACGTCGCAGTAGAACTTGGCGCCCCGCTCCGGATCGGCGGTCGGCAAAGCGATGTGGTTCATCGCGCCAATCGAAACGGGCGGGGGCGTCACGGTTGGGGAAGTCCTCGGGTTGCGGGCTGCATTTCGCAGGCGCCAGCGTCGGCCGGCGCGAAGCTCTAGCGATTCTAACGATTTTCTGGACTTCCGCTAACCGCCCCGTCGATACCCCACGAGGAGCCCGCGGTCCATCCGCCGGGGCTCGTTGCAGGGGGGATTCTGAGAATGTTGATGCGAACTCGCGTCGCCGCGAGCCTGGCGATGCTTTGCCTGCTCGCCGTCGGCTGCAGGTCGGCGATGAACTGTTCTGAGGGCTGCGCCTGTCCCAGCGGGTCGCCGCTGGCCGGCATGCGATATTGCGAGCCGGGATGCGCGCCTTACGCTGCAAAGACGCCCGCCTGCGGAGAATCGTGCGCGGCAGGCTGCACCGATGCGTGCGGCGAGGGATGCAGCGGCTGCAGCAAGTGCGCGGCGAAGGGGCTCAGCGGCTGCACTGGCTGCGGCGAACGCTACTGGTGCGATTGGTACAACCATCCGCCGCAGCTTTGCGAACCGTGCGATTGCCACGGCAACTACACGGGGCCGGGCGTCGATCGCTACATCCTGCCGAACGCCAGCGGGCGGGCGGGGACGCCAGTGGGGACGGAGACTTCCTGGCCGCACTAAGCCATTACTGAGGCAGCGCTAGACGGGGTCGGGGGCCTTTTGCCACTAGTGGCTAGCCACTAAAAATTAAATCTCTAGTGGCAAAAGGCCCCCGACCCCTTCAGGGCATCAATCTCAAACGCGGAACAGCTCCCGCGCGTTTGCCGTCGTCTGGCGTCCCAACTCTTGCGGCGAGACGCTGCGTGCGATCGCGATGCACGTCGCCGTGTGCGCGACGTACGCCGGTTCGTTCGGCCGCTTGCCGCGGACCGGTTCGGGCGAGAGGTACGGGCAATCGGTTTCGATGAGGAGCCGTTCGGCGGGAATCGTCGCCGCACAGTCGCGCAGCGGTTGCGACTTCTTGTACGTCACCATCCCCGCGAAGCTGATGTGGAGCCCGAGCCCCACGCACTCGGCCGCCATCGCGGCGTCGCCGGTGAACGAGTGCATGATCCCTCGTAGCAATCCGCGGCGGCGATGCTCGGCTCGCAGCGCCTGCATGATGTCGGCGTCGCAGTCGCGCATGTGGACGATGAACGGCAGATCGAGCCGCCCGGCGAGCGCCATGTGCCGATCGAAGTAATCTTGCTGCATCTCGAACGGCGTGGAGTCCCAGTAGCGGTCGAGGCCGGTTTCGCCGATCGCGACGACGCGCGGCTCCGTGGCTAGGCGTTCGATCTCCGCCCAATCGTCCAGCCCGCACTCGGCGATGTAGTTCGGCTGCAAGCCAACGGCGGCGTAGACGCTGCCATACTTGGCGGCGACCTCGATGCACTTGCGGCTCGCGGCCACCGTGGTGCCGACGGCGATGATCGTCTCGACGCCGGCAGCACGGGCCCGCTCGATGACGGCGTCGCGCGTATCGTCGAATTCTTCTTGGTCGATGTGGGCGTGGGTGTCGAAGAGGGGCATGCTGCGGCGGGGGAGAATGGGACGCGGATTTACGCGGAGTTGGCGGATGCTCGCGGATGAAGAAGCTGGGGAGCAACGCGAGCACTGGGCTCTATTTGACTGTTCCGCGCGAATCCGCTCAATCCGTGAAAGTCCGCGTGCTATTCGCCGCGTCATACCCCCGGTTTGAAGAACCGGGGGCTAAGAGATACGACCGCAGCGGAGTGCCGCAACTACGCCTTCATCGCGGCGATCGACTGAGCGACTTCGCGGAGCGTATCGAGATGGCCCTTCGACATGCCGAGGGCCTCTTCCGCCAGTGAGCGGGCGGCGGCAAACGTTTGCAGGCGGTGGACTAACTGCTCGATCATCGCGACGTCCTGCTCCTGGTAACGCACCGCGGTGAGGATCACGTAGTCGATGTCGAGATCGTGCAGGTCGGTGAACTCCATTGGGAATTCGCCGGTGCGGGGGAGGGCGTCGGCGTCGATGATCATCCGGCTGATTCGCTCGGCCATGATGTCTTGATCGAGCGCGATCGCGTCGACCGCCTCAAGTTCTTGGCCGCGGCCGGCGGGGACGTGCGGACGAGCCCAGCGCACGTACTGCGGGAACGATCGGCAGTGGATCGCCAGCAGTCGGTTCAGCCAGTGGATGACGTCGGCTTTCATGCGTCGGGCAGGCTCGCTGGTCTAATGGAACAATCCGGAAGCGGCGCTCTGCGCCCAGGCGGCGACCGAGTTCGGCAACACGCCGTAGATCACGACCGGCAGCGTCATTGCCAGGACGAAAGCCGATTGCAGGAAGCCGAGGGAAACAGGTCGCGTCGAGTCGGGCTCGCCGTCGATGCACATCGTCTTCGCCACGCGCAGGTAGTACACGAGCGACAACGCCGTGTTCGCCGCGGCGACGACCATCACGAACGTCAGCAGCGTGCTGTGCGATTCGAACAACGCCTGCAGCACCCGCAGCTTCGGCCAGAAGCCGGCGAGTGGCGGCAGACCGACGAGGCTGAACAGAATCAGCGTGAAGGCCACCGCAATCACCGGGCTGCGGTTGATCAGCCCCGAGTAATCTTTGATCTCCTCGCTCTGCATCGAGTTGCGGAGGAATGCGATGATCGAGAAGGCGCCAAGATTCATGAACAAGTAAATCGCGGCGTAAAGCATGAGCGCTGAAATCGCTTCGCTGGCCGCTGCCGTTTTGCCCTCGCCGAGCAGAGCCACCGCCGCGGCGACCGGCATCATCATGAAGCCGGCGTGAGCGATCGTTGAATAAGCGAGCATCCGCTTGATGTTCCGCTGTCCGTAGGCGGCGAGGTTGCCGAACGTGCAGGTGACGATCGAGACGACGCCGATGAGCGTGATGAGGAAGCTACGAACGGGGCCGAGCGGCGTTTCAGCGCTGGTCGCGGCGGCGCCCCGCTGGCTGACCTCCGGTTGCTGCTGAGCAACCAAACGAATCGGCGCCGCGGCGTGGTCTCGCTCGCTAGCTGCGACGTGAGGCGAAGGCTCGCCCGGCTTCGCGGCGGAGGGCGATTCGTAACTAAAGCCGACCGCGACTCGCACCAGCAGCGCTAAGGCCGCCGCTTTCGAGGCGACCGATAGAAACGCGCCGACTTCCGCCGAGGCCCCTTCGAAGACGTCGGGACACCAGAAGTGAAACGGCACGGCCGATAGCTTGAACGCCAACCCGACGCCGACCATCAGTCCTGCCAGCGCGAGCACCATGACTGTGAGTTCACGGTCGGCCATCCGCGTCGGCAGATCGAATTCGATCAACCGTTGCGTGAGCGTCGGGAAGTGTGCAGAGCCGAGCAGCCCCGCCAGCAGGCTCGTGCCGTACAGCATCACCCCCGCGGCCCCGGCTCCGTAGACTGCATATTTGAGTGCGGCCTCGCTGCTACGGCGGCGACCTTTGACGATGCCTGCCAAGACGTACGACGGCACGCTCGCCATTTCGACGCCCAGGAACATCGTCAGCAGATGATTCGACGAAACCATAATGCACATGCCGATCGTGGCGCCGAAGACGAGCGAGAAATAATCTTGCCCATCCTCGCGGTCGGCGATGCCGGTAAGCTGCGACAGGACGACGAACAGTACGACGAACGCCATGAGAAACAGGCGGAAGTAGGCCGTCATGCCGTCGTAAACGAGCAAGCCGGTGAACAGCTCTTCGCGTTCGATCGCGTGGAACGTGCCGAGCCCGCCCGGCGGGATCGCCGCGACGAAGGCGGCCAGCGAACCGATGAAGGCGATCACCACTGGCGGGATCCGGTCGAGCAGCGGGATCACGCGCGTCAGCAGCAACACGACGATCGTCACGCACAGCGCCAACTCCGGTCCAAAACGAGGCAAACTCGTTTGGACCGTGTCGCTAATCAGGTTGTCGACGATCTCGTGCAAATTCACTGCGTAAGTCTCGCAGGCGATGGTTCGTTAGTGACGCGAGTGCTGAATGGCATGGCTGACTATGGAGCGGCGGAAGCAACTTGCGGTTCTTCTTTGCCGAGCGACTTCCTTAGCGTTTCTTGCGTCTCGTCGAACCGTTCGGTCCAGTCGGCGAGTTGCTGCACCTGCTGGTCGACGGAGGGTTGCATGTAGTTCAGCACTGCCTGCGGATACACGCCGAAAACGATCGCAAACACGGTGAGCGGCACGGCAATCGCGAACTCGCGCGGCAACATCGGCGTCAGCGCCTCGCCATGGGGGCCACGATATTCGGCGCCAAGGTAAACGCGTTGGATCGCCCACAGGATATACGCGGCTGTGAGGATCACTACCGCCGCCGAGATGACGGCGAGCAGTTGGCTGTACTTCCAGACCGAGAGGACGACGAAGACTTCGCCGATGAATCCGCACAGTCCCGGCAAGCCGAGGCCGGCGAAGAAGATGACGATCGCAAAGCCGCTGTAGACCGGCATCCTCGCCATAATCCCGCCAAACTCGTTGAGGTTGCGGTGATGGACGCGGTCGTAGAGGACGCCGACGCAGAAGAACATGCCAGCCGAGCTGATGCCGTGGGCGATCATCTGGAACATAGCGCCGTTGACGCCCATCTTCCAGTAGTCGGCGTTGTAGCTAAACGAACCGGGCGCCGTGGCGCTCCACATGCCGAGGCTCCAAACGCCCAGGCCGAGGACGACGTAGCCCATGTGGCTCACCGAGCTGTAGGCGACCATCCGCTTGAAGTCGTTTTGCGCGAGTGCCGCGAAGGCGCCCCACACCATGCTGACGACGCCAATCGAGCAGACGATGTAGGCGAGGTCGTACCCTGCCGCGGGGCAAATGGGGTAGCAGATGCGAATGATGCCGTAGCCGCCCATTTTCAGGAGGATGCCGGCGAGGATCATCGAGATCGGCGTCGGCGCCTCGACGTGCGCGTCGGGAAGCCAGGTGTGCAGCGGCACGCTAGGCACCTTGATTGCGAAGCCGATAAAGAGCAGCACGAACGCCCACCACTGAATGCTCTTGCCGAGCCACGCCTCGCGGAGGAACGGCGATTCCTCGTGCTGGCCGATATGCTGCAGCGCGAGGATGTTGAAGGTGTGGAGTTGCCGGCGCTTGGCGGGATCGGTTTCGGCAGTGATTTCCTTGAACCGCTTGGCCAGCGCGTCTTCGCTCTCTTTCCACGCGGCGAACGCCCCCTCGGGCGTTGCACGCGGCCCGCTGACGTCGACCTTCACGACGCCGGCGCTCGCGAGCTGCTGCGGGTTGAGCAGCGTGAGGTCGCTGTTGAAGTAGAGCATCAGGATCGCGATCAGCATCAGCACGCTGCCGACGAGCGTGTAGAGGAAGAACTTGATGGCCGCGTATTCCTTGCGCGGGCCGCCCCAGACGCCAATCAGGAAGTACATCGGCAGCAGCATCACTTCCCACAGGACGTAGAACAGGAAGAAGTCGAGCGCCATGAAGACGCCGATCATGCCTGTTTCGAGCAGCAGAAAGAGAATGCAGAAGGCCTTCACATGCTTCGTGATCGACCAGCTCGCGGCGAAGGCGAGGATGCTGATGAACGTCGTCAGCACGACGAGCGGAAAGCTGATGCCGTCGAGGCCCATCAGGTATTGGATGCCGAACGAGGGGATCCAGGGCGCCGAGAACATGTCTTGCATGTTGGCGACGCTGCTTTTGAATTGCACGCCGCGAGCGTCGAAGAACAGGCCGAGCGAAAGCATGAAGGTGAGGATCGTCACCCCAAGCGCGAAGTACCGGGCCGCTTCCTCCTTGCCGCGCGGAAAAAACGCGAGCACCAGGGCGCCCAGCGCCGGTAGGAAGACCATCAAGCTCAGGTAAATAATTGGGTCGCTCAGATTCATGATGACGAGACGATCCTTAAGACATCAAAACAAAGGCCGCCGCGAAATACGCGAGGCACATGAACCAAGTCCCCATCACGATAAACAGCACGTACTGCCGCAGGCTTCCCGTTTGGAACCGCCGCAGCAGTAGGCCGAAATCCCACGTCCAGTTGGCGAACGTGTTGACGCTGCCGTCGACCAGCGTTCGGTCGAACACCGTCGAAAAAATGCCCGCGATTCCACGGCAGACCCACGCGCAGCCATGCAGGAACCAATCGATCACGCCACGATCGAACAGCGCAATTTGCTTTCCGATGAACAGGGCAGGGCGGATGAACAGCACGTTGTAGAGCTGATCGAAGTACCACTTGTTCCAGAGGAGCGTGTAGATCGGCCTGAAGGTTTGCTTGATTTCGTTCGGGTTGAGGTAACCCCAGAGGTACACGACCGCGGCGCCGAAGACGCCGATCAGCGCGGAGCCGAACGCCGCGAGGCCGGCCCGCAGTTTTATGTCCGGCGCGTGGCTCAGATGCTCGGCCGGGACGACGAGGTCGTCGATTAACATGCCTGCACCGCCGGCGGCGGTGCCCACCGGTTGCGCCTGTTCCAGCACGCGCGTCAGATTGAAGGCTGGCCAAGCAACCGCGATCGCAAACGTCGCCAGCAAAATGAGGGGCCACGTCATCGCGCGCGGCGATTCGTGGGCATGATCGTACTTGTGGTGGTCGCGCGGGGCGCCGGTGAACGTCATGAACCAGAGCCGGAACATGTAAAACGCGGTCATCGAGGCGCCGAGCACCGCCATCACGAGGAAGATCCAGTAGCCGCCGCCGTTCGTTTGGGCATGGCTCCAAGCTTGCTCGATGATCGAATCTTTCGAGAAGTAACCGCTAAACCCGATGGGCGTGAGAGGTACGCCGGCCCCGATGATCGCGAGGCAGCCGATCAGCATCGTGTACGCCGTGATCGGCATCTTTTTGCGGAGGCCGCCCATCTCGGTCATGTCGTTCGTGTGCACGGCATGAATTACCGAGCCGGAGCACATGAACAACAAGCTCTTGAAGAAGGCGTGCGTGATGAGATGGAACAGCCCCGCGATCCAGCCGCCGAGGCCGAGCGCGAGCATCATGTAGCCGAGCTGGCTGACGGTCGAATAAGCGAGGACGCGCTTGATGTCGGTCGCCGTGATCGCAATCGTCGCCGCGAGCGAGAGCGTGATGCAGCCGATGACGGCGATCACCAGCAGCGCTTCGGGGCTGAACGCTGGGTAAAAGCGGCCGACAAGGTAGACGCCGGCCGCAACCATCGTCGCCGAGTGGACAAGCGCGGAAACGGGCGTAGGGCCTTCCATCGCGTCGGGGAGCCAGACGTGGAGCGGGAACTGAGCGCTCTTGCCGACGCAACCGCAGAAAATGCCAACGCCCGCGACCAGCAGCAGCCAGTGGCCCGCTTTGCCCGCGGCGGCGTCTTCGGCCTCGATCGTCGGTTGCTGGCGGGTTTCTTCGGTAACCATGCTCGGCGGCGGCACGAGGCGGTAACCATTTTCCGCGGTCCGCAACTGGCTGAAGATCCCCGGCTCGGCGATCGCCCCCGAGTCGGTCAGCAGCGTCTGCCCCTTGGCGTCTTGCTTGTCGCCGAAGGCAAACGTGCCGAGGCTCGCCCACAACGCCATCATGCCGATCAGCATCCCAAAGTCGCCAACGCGGTTGACGATGAACGCCTTATTGGCCGCCGTGCTCGCGCTGTGGCGCTCGAAGTAGAAACCGATCAGGAAGTAGGAGCAGATGCCGACCAATTCCCAGAAGACGAACACCATCGCCACGTTGCCGGCGATGACGATGCCCAACATGCTGAAACAGAAGAGCGACAGATATTGGAAGAAGCGGTGGAAGCGGCCGGGCCGACTGAGATGATGACCGTGGACGATTACTTCGTGGTCGTGATACGGGTCGTGCAACTCGTCGTGCATGTAGCCCGTGGCGTAGATGTGAACGCACGAGGCGATGAGCGTCACCATGCAGAACATCGTCACCGTGAGGGCGTCGATGTAGTAGCCGATGGTCAGCTTCAAGTTGCCGAACTGGCCGAGCGCGTACCAATCGCCGAAGTAGTACGTTGGCGGCGGATTCGCGGCGTGGCCCTCGGCCGCAGAGTGTTCATCGGCGTGCGATTCTTCTTGGAACGCGACCAACTGGAACGGCGAGTCCGCCGCCGCGTGTGACGCCAGCGGCGCTGGCTCGCCGATCATTGCCGAATCGTGATGATGATCGGCGCCAGCGGGAGCGTCGTGATTATCGCCCTCTTCGTGGTGTTCGCCGTGATGCGCGACGGGCAGCTCGTGGTTCGGCAGCCAGACGATAAACATCGCCGTGAAGCTGAGCAGAAACGCCGAGACGATCGCCCCTGACGCCACGTAGCCGGCCCACTTGCCGTGGGGGCCAAGTCGTTTGCCGATGAACAAAATTACCACGAACGACGCCAACGGCAATAGCCAGGCGGCGGCGAGCAGCTTCGGCAGCGCGGTAGCGGGGGTCAAGTCCATCGCAATCCGTCGGCGTTAGCCTTGCAGTTGATCGGCGCGGTCGACGTCGATCGAGTCGTGGTTGTTGTAAAAATTGAGCGCGATCGCCAGGGCCACCGCCGCTTCCGCTGCGGCGAGCACGATGACGAACAACGCAATCAACGGCGCGTCGAGCCCCAGGTCCGGCCCGCCGTTGTTGAGGTATTTGCTGCCAAAGGCGACGAAGTTGAGGTTGGCGCCGTTGAGCACTAACTCAATCCCCATCAACACGCCGAGCGCATTCCGCTTCGTCGCCATGCACATGGCGCCGCAGACGAACATCACCGCGCCGACCGTCATGTAGTGGGCCGGTCCGGGCGGTTCAGTCAGCAGGTTGGCGAGCAGCGAAATGGTCATGGATTAGTCAGGAAGAACAGTTGATTGAAATCATAGCGAGCGCTACCAGCGAGCCGACGGGTTTATCCCGTCGGTAATGGATGCGCCCGCCGTTTCGCGCGAGCCAAATAGGCCGCCCCAATCAGCACCACCAGCAAATGAACCGACACAATTTCAAACGGAAACAAGTATCCCGATCTTCCCGCTTGATTGCTCGCGGGGGCGTCGATGTTATCGACCCGGGCGCCGAGCAGTCCCATGCCGATGGGCGTGGCATTCGGTTCTGCCTGCAACTTCTCGACGGCCGCCCGCTCGGGGCTGCGCCACTCGGGGACGCTAAACGCTGCGGCCGTTAGCAGGCTGAGCAGCGCTCCGCCGGCAATCATGCCGATCACCCAATCGCCGGCGGGCGTCTTCATGTTCACAAATCGCTCTTGCGACGTGAGCATGACGCCGAAGATCAGCAGCACCAAGGTACCGCCGACGTAAATCAGTAGTTGCATCGCGCCGACGAATTCCTGGCCTGCCAGGAAGAACAGCCCCGCCGTCGCCGCGAGGGCGAGCACGAGATAGAAGGCCATGCGGACGATGTTCGTCGACAGCAGCACCGCAAGCGAGAAGGCGCACGCAAGCCCGCCAAACAACAGGAAGAAAACCGAGGGCCAGTAGATTTGCTCCATCGCTAGTCCCTCCGTCCTTGGCTAGCGAAGTGCTGATTGTGCGTGTGGGAGGCGTCTCCGACGCCGATTCCGCTGTTCACTTCATGCCGCGCTCGCCCACCAAGCTGCTTCGGCGTCGGAGACGCCTCCCACAGGTCGGCTTCGTGATCTTCTCGCACGTCGACCACTGCAGGTCGCGCCGGCTCAACGGTCGCTGCTCGCGGCGCGTCCCAACCTTCGTCGACTGCGAACATTGCCGTGGGAGCCGGCAGCAGTCCGAAGAACGTGCGACCGGGCAGATTGTATTGCCAGAGCACCGCGCCGAGGAACATCACCGCGGCAATCGGCGTGCAGTACTTCAGGCAGGTCGCCATCACCTGGTCGATCCGCAACCGCGGCAACGTCCAGCGAATCCAAATCATCACGCAGACGCCGATGACGCCCTTGAACAGCACGTTCGTCAGCCCAATCAGGTTGCCGAGGTAGCCGGTGAGTTCGCCGTTCTCGTATGTCAGGCCGAGGATCGACGCGATCGGGATCGGCCCATTCCAGGCGCCGAGGAACAGCACCGAAGCCAGAATGCTCACCGACAGCATCGAGCCGTACTCGGCCATGAAGAAGAAGCTCCACCGCAGGCCGGAGTACTCCGTGTGGAAGCCGGCCACCAGTTCGCTTTCCGCTTCCGCCAAGTCGAACGGCGCGCGATTGACGCTCGCCGTCGCACACGTGAGGTAAACCCAGAATGTGATAAACGTCGCCGGATCGTGGAAGATGAACCAGTTGGTGAAGAGCCCCGCCTGCTGGTTGCCGATAACGACCATGTCCATCGACCCGGCAATGAGCACAGGGACGACAGCGCACATGCCGAGCGGCACTTCGTAGCTCACCACCTGAGCCGCTTCGCGCATGGCGCCGAAGAGCGACCACTTCGAGGCCGAACTGTACCCGGCGAGAATGACGCCGAAAACTTCGAGCCCCAGCACGGCGACGACGAAAAAGACGCCGGTGTTGAGGTGCTGCGCGATCCAAGGATAAGGACCGCCGGCAAATGGAATCGCGATGAACGCCGCGATCGAGGCGGCGAAGCTGACGTACGGCGCGATCTTGAACAGAAAACCGTCCGCCCCATCGGGCATCAGGTCTTCTTTGGTGATCAGCTTCAGGCCGTCGGCCAGCGTTTGCAGCCAGCCGAACTTACCGCCGACGCGCGTCGGACCGAGACGATCCTGAATACGGCCGGAGATCTTGCGTTCCAGCCAAATGAACACGAGGGCGCCGACCGCCACAAGGTTCAGAATCAACACGATGTGAATCAGCGCAGCGACAACGTAGCCAACAGCGCTGTCCGACGGGATCGACCAGCCGAGTCCCGACAACAGCCAACTGGACAGCAGCCAGTCGAGCAAGTTGTTGATTCCAGACGCCACAGCAAACTTCCGTGAGTTGTGAGCGAGCTAACGACCGCTCATGAAAAGTGGGTGCTTTGCCCGACTTTTGCTAACAATGACAAAGCACTCGGAACCCAAACCATCGATCCAGGCATGCCAGCGGAAGTTCGTGAAATATGGCACAATGCCGTGCAAGTGTATAGTCTCTCCGCACTCCAAATCTGAGAAACAACGTTGCGGGATTGTCAGTTGTCCGTCGCTAGTTGTCAGTTGCTAAAGACCGCGGGCGGAAGCCCCTACGACAGCCGCAACTGACTGCAGACCACTGACAACAGGCTTTCCTCACCGATCAATCTCACCCATCACGATGTCGAGCGAACCGACGATCGCCGGCACGTCGGCGATCAGGCAGTCGCGGCACAACTCGCTCGCGACCGACAAGTTGCAGAAGCTGCTGCTACGTGCGCGGGCTCGCCACGGGATCGCATCGCCGCTGCTCACGATGTAAAAACCCATTTGCCCGCGCGGCGCCTCGGTCTCTAGGTACACTTCACCCTTCGGCAGCTTCTGGTTGAGCTTCATCGGCTCGCCGTAGTTGCCGCTGGCCACGCTGTAACGATCGATCGCTTGCCGCACGAGATCAATCGACTGCATCACTTCGAGCATCCGCACGTAGAACCGGTGCCAACAGTCACCGAGGATCGCCTCGCGCGGTACGGCCGGGTAGTCATGATCCTTCGGGTAGTGGCCGTTCTTCTCGACGATCACCTCAAAGGCGTAACCATCGTACATCGCGGTGTAGATTTCTTCGCCGTCGCGGCGGAGATCGTGGTCGACGCCGCTGCCGCGGAGCACCGGCCCGCTCGTGCCGTAGTCGATGGCCGTCGCGGCAGACATGACGCCAATCGCCGCGGTGCGCTTGATGAAGATCGAGTTCGTCGTCAGCAGCGTGTGGTACTCGACGATGATCGGTTCAAGCTGCGTAAGGAACGCCTCGCACTTCTGCAGCCAGCCGTTGGGCAGATCGGCCGTGCAGCCGCCGACGGTGATGTAGCTATAGGTGAGCCGGGCGCCGCAGACCTCTTCGAACAGGTCGAGAATCCGCTCCCGCTCGCGGAACGCGTAGAGGAACGGGCTGAACGTGCCGAGGTCGAGCCCATAGGCGCCCATGCCGACCAAGTGACTGGCGATCCGACCCATCTCGGCGATGATCACCCGCAGATGCCGGCCTTTTTCCGGCGGCTCGTATTTCATCAACTTCTCGACCGCGAGCGCCCAGCCGAGATTCATATTCATCCCGGCGAGGTAGTCCATCCGATCGGTGTACGGAATGAACTGCCGCGGCGTGAGGTTCTCGCCAATCTTCTCGGCGCAGCGATGCAGATAGCCAAGATGCGGCGTCACCTCCGACACGATCTCGCCATCGGTGCGCAGCACCAACCGCAACACGCCATGCGTGCTCGGATGCTGCGGGCCCATGTTGACCAGCATCTCGTCCGTGCGGACGTCGAATTCGATGGTGCGCGGGTCGTCGATGGTTGAAGACATTGCGTTGCGAGGTCGAGGGCCAGAGTTCGGAGTTCAGAAAAAGTCGTTCGAGTTGCGGTGCGAGTTACCTCCCACGAATCCCGTGGTACTCAAGCGGCATCTCGTAATCTTTTCGCAGTGGATGCCCCACCCAATCTTCGGGGCAGAGAATGCGCCGCAGATTCGGGTGGCCAATAAAGTGAATGCCGAGCAGGTCGTAGCATTCGCGTTCGTGCCAGTCGGCGGTGCGCCAGACGTGCGCGACCGAGTCAATCTCCGGCAAGTCGCCCGGTTCGTCGCCCTTCCACCGCGGCAGCATCACCTTCAGCACCAGACTGTGTTTGTGCTGCATACTGAAGAGATGGTAGACCACTTCCAGATGCGGCTGCCATTCGCTCTTGGCCGCCTTCTTCTCGTCGGTGTGAACGTAGTCGACGGCGGTGACGCTGTTGCAATAGTCGAACGCGAGGCCCGGCTCGTCGCGCAAGTAAGTGCAGACGGCGACGATCGAATCGGGCGCCACTTCGATCCACGGATCGACGTTCTCTAGGTTTGCGCCGGTGATCGCCGCGCCGAACTTATCTTTGAGCTGGTCGACTAAACTCATTGCGGCTTGTCCGTGGTCAGTAGTCCGTTGTCAGTTGCGAATGCGAGAACAGCGTTTCATCGTTGGGGAGTTGCACTCGCGACAGCAGCCCGCGACAGCAGCCACTGACCACTGACGACGGACAACTGACGCCCTAAGCAGACAAAATCGACCCCGTAGCCCGCCCGCGCTTTTGTTCCAATTCCAGCGTCACTGGCGCCCGTTCGACGACTTCGCCGGCATGGCTCCGCACCGAGCGGACCCAGTCCAGATCGCCGCGCCGCCAGACGTAGGCGAAGCCGACCATCAGCACCGCGAAGAACACGCCGATGTCCCACAGCGAGGCCCGCGCCATTTGGCGAGAAGTCGCCTCGACCGTCGCTTTCATCACCGAGCCGTTCGTGGCGGTCCCGCCCAGCTCACGCATCTCCGCCGGCGAGAGGGCGCCGATCGTCGCTTGCGATGGATTGCGGACGCCAAGTTCCCGCAGCCGTTCCGTCGCTTGCGGCGTCAGCTCCTCCGCGGAACCTCGCTCCGGATCGAGATCGGCCATCACGACGGGCATGTTGGGCGCCGTCAGTTGTGTTGCCTTGCCGAAGACCGTCGCCCACGGGAAAAAGAACGCCACTTCGACGTCGAAGATAATGAAGAGCAGCGCGACGACGTAGAACCGCAGGTCGAACTGCACGAAGCTCGAACCGATCGTCGGCTCGCCGCACTCGTAGACTTCAAGCTTCTCTTGATTCGGCAACCGCGGCCGCAAAAACCGGCCGAGCAGCAAGTTCACGAACAAAAACGCCACCGCCAGGCCCGCGAACAGGCCGAGGTAAGCGACGATGGCGATAGGCGTGGCCATTTTCTAGCTGTCCGTGGTCAGTGATCCGTTATCAGTTGCGAAAGCGGGGACGTTGTCTCATCGTGGGAAAGTTTTCCTCGGCGACAGCAGCCACAGACTACTGACGACGGACAAATGACGCCCCTACTGATTCGGTCCCCCATGCACCGGCTCGACGATCACCTTCGACTGGGCGACCGCCGTCGGGTTGATCGTGGCCCGGCCCCAGGCGACATCGAGCGGCAGTCGGGCAAAGTCGACGATGCACCCGTCGCGACTGTAACAACTCAGGTCGTGGCTCGCCCCCATGAAGATGCAATCGACAGGGCAGGGCTCGACGCACAACGCGCAGAACATGCACTTGCTGTAGTCGATCGCGTAGCCCGTGATCTTGAAGCCCTTGCTGCCTTGCACGCGCTCCTTGCCAATGTAGATGCAATCGACGGGGCAAGCCTTCGCGCATTGATCGCACGAGATGCAGGTCGTGAGGTCAAACCGATGAAAGCCGCGGTAACGCGCGGCGACCGGCACGGGGAGCTCGGGATACTCGAAATGCTCGGTGAACGTCTTGCGATCGGGGCGATACGTCTTAATCGCCGTTCGCAACGTCACCCACATCCCGGCGCCAACTGTGGCGACAGCTTCGAGGATATTCCCCAACCAGGGAAAGACTCGCTTGAGCCAGGCAATCATGGGCGAACTTCACCTTCGTCCCGATGGGGGCGGATGAGCAAATCAGCCGCGGCCGTCAGGGAGTTCAACCAATCGTTCTACTCGCGCCTTTAAACGAGTGCGATGCCGCATCCGATGCAGCAAGGCCGAAGCGCAAGCCAAAGCAGTGGGGTCGATTATAGAGATGTCGACCCGCGCTGCAACTGTTCGCTTGATGCAATGAATGCGAATAGAGAAATAGTCAGCGCCCGCGGAGGCCTCATGCGCTGGTCGTGTGGGCTCCGCTCGATTGAATGAACATGCGAATGCGAGTCGCACTCAGCAATGAGAAGCTGCGTGCCAGTAACGGGACGCTCTGGTGAAATTGGCTCGAAGCCGCCCCGCCGATTCGAGCAGGGAGTGAGAGGACGCGACGAGCCCGCCGTGAGATCCGAGGCGGAGCGGTAGTGCAGCAGGTCGCGGCCGCCCAACGCCCATTCGACCGGTGGACACTAACAGCCAGCCCTCGTCGGCTGATTCTGGCGGGTCACCCCGTGTCAGAATCGCGGCAACGCTAGCGATGCGCTCTCGATTTGGGGCTCGGTAAACGCTTAGGTCATCGGAGAAGGCGTGTGGGCCGAAACCCGAGGCCCTGGTAGAGTCGTAAGTCGTTTAATAAGAGAGGTTTACGTTTGATCGGCGCGTCGTATGATCGGGCGGCAAAGCGCCAAGTCGAATCACCGTCCCTGTTTCCTCACCCGCAAAACTCCACCTACCCCGCAAAAAATGGGCCGGCGGGCTGTCATCATTTCTTGACTAGCCCCAATCACCACGTAGAGTGGAACGAGGGGAATGGTCTCCATTCCCCGCCGAGGGCGCCCTAATTGGCCGTGCAAAAGGGGTTAGGATCGCTCACGGCAACGGCATGAAGGCAGCTACTTTGGAGGGCCGCCGGGCCAACCCGCGAAGGAATCGATCATGTTAGTTCTCTCACGCAAGAAGAACGAAAGTATTGTCATCAACGATGACATTACGATCGTCGTGGTGGAAATCCGCGGCGACAAGGTTCGCTTGGGAGTGGAAGCTCCCAAGGAAGTCCCCGTTCATCGCAACGAAGTTTACGAAGCAATTCGTCGCAACCAGCAACAAGGCGCCGATGGCGAGGCCCATGAAGCCGACGCCAACACTGCCGAGTAAATGTGGTCGCTCGTCCGCTTCATGTCCACGCCCCTAATTGGGGGGCGTGAACCGCTTTTGCCATTTGAGTTCGCGCCGCACCCGCGAACCCCATTCCAAGTCGGCTGCAGCTTTTCTTAGCCGACCGAAGTCGTTTTCGACTTGCCGTATTTCGGCGATTTTGCCGTAGTTTTCGGCTCTCTCCGCTCTCGGCCCTTGACGATTTGCGTTGTGCCCGCACAATGCGAGTTTCGTCGCCGAATGGTCGATAAGACTGTTCTCGGCACAAATCGCAGGGCAGTCGCTCGCCGACGTGCCTGCCACGTCCGGCCCCATCGTCTAGCGGTTAGGACACCGGCCTTTCACGCCGGTAACACGGGTTCGATTCCCGTTGGGGTCACTGAGGCCCAGAGTGCGCACCAGCGTGCTCTGGGCCTCTTTGCGTTTAGTCGCCGTGACGAACAAGAATGGAACCGCGCTGGGGGGAACATGGAACCGCCGATGGACGCAGATGAACGCAAATAAATAAAATGCGTTCAGAGCTCAGGGCGTTTCTTCCATCTGCGTTCATCGGCGGTTACTCCGCGGCCTTTCTGAAAGCAGCCACTCCATGGCTCAACAGTACGATGCCATCCTGATCGTCTCCTTCGGCGGCCCCGAAGGCCCCGACGAGGTGCTGCCGTTTCTTGAAAACGTCCTCCGCGGCAAGCCGGTGCCGCGCGAGCGGATGCTTGAGGTCGCCGAGCACTACCAGCACTTCGGCGGCGTCAGCCCGATCAACAAACAGAACCGCCAGCTGATCGCGGCGCTGCAGACCGAACTCGACGAGCACGGCCCGCACCTGCCGATCTACTGGGGCAATCGCAACTGGCATCCGCTGCTCGCCGAGACGCTCGCCGAGATGGGCCGCGACGGCGTGAAGCACGCCCTGGCGTTCTTTACCAGCTCGTTCAGCTCTTACTCCGGCTGCCGGCAATACCGCGAGAACATCGCCGCCGCCCAAGCCGAGGTCGGCCCTACGGCGCCGCAGGTCGACAAGCTCCGTGTCTTCTTCAACCATCCCGGCTTCATCGAGCCGATGGTCGAATCGCTTGCCGCTTGTGTGGCGAAGATCCCGGCCGAGCGTCGCGGCGCGGCGAAGGTGCTGTTCACCGCTCACAGCATCCCGACGTCGATGGCGGAGAACTGCCGCTACGAAGTTCAACTCGCCGAGGCCTGCCGGCTCGTCTCCGAGGGCGCCGGCCTCGCGGCGTCGCAGTGGGAGCTCGTTTACCAGAGCCGCAGCGGCTCGCCTCATGTGCCGTGGCTGGAGCCCGACGTTTGCGACCGGATCAACGAGCTCCACGCCGCAGGCGAGCTGCAAAACCTGGTCCTGGTCCCCATCGGTTTCATCTCCGACCATATGGAGGTGCTGTTCGACCTCGATACCGAGGCCCGCGAGCTGTGCGACGAGCTGGGCGTCCCCATGCAGCGTGCCGCGACCGTGGGCGTTCACCCCCGGTTTGTCCGGATGATCCGTGAGCTAATTGTCGAACGAATCGACGCCAGCACCGATCGGCCTGCTCTGGGGGTGCTTGGCGCCAGTCATGACGTTTGTCCGGCCAACTGCTGTCTCTACTCCCCACAACGCCCCGCTTCTGGGGGCTGATAATGGCCAGCTTCGAGGGGTAGAATTTATCGGCTGGCCGCATTGGCCCCCGAATCACCAGACACCCTTTTCGGAGTCGAACGATGAAGTTCACCTATTCATTCGCCCTGGTCGCCGCTCTCGCTGGTCTAGCTGGCTGCAGCGACAACACGAAGACCCAGACCAAAGAAGCGGTCAAGGAGTCGACTGAAGCCTTGGAAGCTGCCGCTGCTGACGCGAAGGCTGCTGGCGAGAAGGCCGTCGAAGACACGAAGGCCGCAACCGGCGCCGCCGTCGATGCTGCGAAGGACGCCGCCAACAGCGCTGCCGACGCCGCCAAGGACGCCGCTGCCTCGGCTCACGAAGCTGCCGATAAGGCTGCTGATGCCGTGAAGAGCGAGTAATCGCAGCTCCGCATCGTGTGCCACTGCTGGCTTGCCCAGCAGTGCGAACCGGGTACACGCTGCGCACTGCTGGACGAGCCAGCAGTGGCACATTCGAGAGCAATAAGAACCAAGCTGGAGCGTCGCCAGACGTTCCAGCTTTTATTTTGCGCGAATGCCGCTGCAGCGATCAGCGCTTCGCATGGAACCCGACAATCGGCGCATCGCCCGGAGGCAACTCCTTTGCCAGCGCACTGATCTGCTTGAACTCCGGCGTCCCCGCCCGCTCGCACCATTCGAAGAGCGCCGCCTCGGTCGTCGTGATCGTCACGCCGGCCGACTCCATCCGCCGCAGCGCCACGTCGCGATCAATGCGGGCCCGCGTCCCCGTCGCATCAGCCGCCACATAAACCTGATAGCCAGCCGACAGCAGATCGAACGCTGTTTGCGCGACGCAAACATGCGTCTCGATGCCGCACAGCAGCACCCGCTCAACCTGCTCCGCCCGCCACTGGGCGAACAGCTCGCCGCACGCGCCGGCGCTAAACGCGAGTTTTGCGTGAGCTGGCGCCGCGATCCGCTCCGCCAGCGACGGCTCGGTCGGGCCGAGCTTTTCCGGGTACTGCTCCGTCACCGCCGTGCGCACGCTGAGGATATTGGCGCCGTCGAGCAGCCGTCGGCAGTTCCAGACAATCCGCGGCCCCTCGTGAACGACATTCAGCAGTCGCTCCTGCGCGTCAATCAGCAAAAGCGCCGTATCGCTCGGCCGCATCAAGTCGATGCTCCGCGGCAACGGGGCAGGGGAGTGGCCAGGAGAGTTCGAAGGTGCTTGCGAGTAGATCATCCCCAAAACATACCAGGGGAAAGAACGAACCGCCAAGGACGCCAGCAGCGCCGAGAAGAAATGCTTTTTTACCACGAAACACACGAAGCACACTAAAGGCAAAGCATGAGCGGTTCAGCTCCTTCTCGTCTTTATAGTTTTGTGTGCTTCGTGTGTTTCGTGGTAAATCTCCCCGTATTCCCTGGCGCTCATGGCGTCCTTGGCGGTGAGTGCATTCCGCATGCATCTCTCAAGTCCTTCCCCCCTCCGCCATCCGCCCTCACAATAAAGCGTTCCCACCTTTATCCGCCCGCCGCGATGCTGCCATGAAATTCCGCTCCACCACGATTCTCACCGTCCGCCACAACGGCCAAGTTGCCATGGGGGGCGACGGCCAGGTGACGATGGGCCAGACGGTCGTGAAAAGCGATGCCGTGAAAATCCGCCGGTTGATGGATGGCCAAGTGATCGTCGGCTTCGCCGGCGCCGCAGCCGATGCGTTCGCGCTGATGGAACGGCTTGAAGCGAAGCTGAAGGATTACCCCGCCAACGTTCCCCGGGCGGCGACGGAACTGGCGAAGGAGTGGCGGATGGATCGCGCCCTCCGCCGGCTTGAGGCGCTCGTCGCCGTCGTCGATGCAAAGAACACGCTGCTCCTCTCCGGCACCGGCGACGTCATCCAGCCGAGCGACGGCATCCTCGGCATCGGCTCCGGCGGCAACTACGCCCTCTCCGCCGCGCGGGCGCTCGTGAACCACACCAACCTCTCGGCCGCCGAGATCGTCCGCCACTCGCTCGACATCGCCGGCGAGATTTGCGTCTACTCCAACCGCAACATCGTGATCGAAGAAATCAAGTGAAGACTCTCACTCCCCGCGAAATTACTCCTCGCGAAATTGTCGTCGAGCTCGATCGCCACATCGTCGGCCAAGGCGCCGCCAAACGGGCTGTCGCGATCGCGCTCCGCAATCGCTGGCGGCGGCAGCAACTCGAAGACGACCTCCGCAAAGAGGTGGCGCCGAAAAACATTCTCATGATCGGCCCGACCGGCGTCGGCAAAACCGAAATCGCCCGCCGCTTGGCCCGCCTCACCGGCTCGCCCTTCATCAAGGTCGAAGCGTCGAAGTACACCGAAGTCGGTTACTACGGCCGCGACGTCGAGAGCATGGTCCGCGAACTCATCGAAAACGCCATCGGCCTGGTCCGCGAGACCGAGCGCGCCGGCGTTGAGGAAGAGGCTAAGCGCCGCGTCACCGAACGGCTGCTCGATCTGCTCGCCCCCGCGCCGGCGACGATCGACATCGGCTCCGATCAGCCCGACGATCCCAACCGTTACGAGCGAACACGCGAGAAGATGCGGGCGATGCTCCTCGGCGGCGAACTCGAAACCCGGCAGGTCGAGATCAAGATCGAGCAGAAAACCCAAGCGATGGTCCTCCCCGGCATGGGCGGCCCCGGCAACGACCACATGGACGTCGACTTCCAGGGGATGCTCGAAAAGATCATGCCGAAGAACGTCGTCCGCCGCACGCTCACCGTCGCCGAAGCCCGCCGCGTGTTGTTCGAGCAAGAAAGCGAAGCGCTGATCGACAAGGAAAAGGTCAACGCAAAGGCGGTCGAACTTGCCGAGCAGACCGGCATGATCTTCATCGACGAGATCGACAAGATCGTCGCCAGCGAAGGAGGCCGCGGCGCTGATGTCTCCCGCCAAGGCGTGCAGCGCGACCTGCTGCCGATCGTCGAAGGGACGACCGTGCAGACTCGCTATGGCTACATCAAGACTGACCACATCCTGTTCATCGCGGCGGGCGCCTTCCACACGGTCAAACCATCAGACCTGATGCCGGAACTGCAGGGGCGGTTCCCAATTCGTGTGGAACTCGACGACCTCACGCAGGAAGATTTCGTGCGAATCCTCTCGGAGCCGCGCAACTCGCTCACTCGCCAGTACACGGCGCTGATGAAGACCGAGGGGGTCGAGGTCGTGTTCACCGACGATGCGGTCGCGGCGCTCGCCAACTACGCTCACCGCGTGAACCAGTCGACGCAAAACATCGGCGCCCGCCGCTTGCACACGATCATGGAGCGACTGCTCGAGGAGTTGTCGTTCGAGGCCCCGGAAATGCACATGGGCCGCGTCGAAATCAACGCCGCCTACGTCCGCGACCGCCTAGACGAAATCGCCCAAGACGAAGACTTGAGCAAGTTCATCCTGTAGCTGTAGCCGCGGGGCAACGACCCGCCGGAGCGGTGATAAAAAAGACCGGCGAGTTGTTAGTAGAAAATGTTTTGGCTCCCTCCCCCTGGAGGGAGCAACGAGCACGGTCGCCAGCGGCGAGCGAGCGCAGGCGGTAGTCCGTGCGCAGCACCGGGCTGGGGAGGGGGGAGAATCCTGGTACCCGCTTCACTCACCCCTCCCTAACCCTCCCCCTCAAGGGGAGGGGACCAGAAGAGAGAAGTTTAGCGGGACAGAGCCTTCTCAATTTCTTTCACCCGCTCAGCAATCCCCGCCCCGTGTCCCGTCAGCGTAAACCGCCGCTCCGTTTCCCCCGTCGCCTCGCAGCGAATCTCCAAATACTCCCGCGGCAAGCAGCGCTCCACGCGATCGGCCCACTCAACGAACGTCACCCCGTTCGATTCGAAGTATTCGTCCGGCCCCAACTCGATGAACTCATCGTCGTCGCGCAGCCGGTAAGCGTCGAAGTGGTAAATCGGCAGCCGCCCCTGGTACTCGTTCACGAGCACGAACGTCGGACTCGTCGCTACATCTCGCGGCACGCCATGCGCCGCCGCAAACGCTTGCACGAGCCGTGTCTTCCCGGCGCCGAGCGTCCCAATGAGCGCGACCGCCGTCCCGCCCGGCAGCGCGTCGGCCAGCGCCGCCCCCAACCGCTCCGTATCCGCTTCACTCTTCGCAACAAATTCAAACATGCTCATCTCATAAAGTAGCCGCGGGTCAACGACCCGCCGGAGCGAACCTCGATCCGCTCTAATTCTTTTTGTTTTACTCAATCAAAAACTGGCACGCGACGAATGGTGAATCAGTCGATCACCGCTCCGGCGGGTCGTTGACCCGCGGCTACTCGTGGCGGTAGCCGCTGGCTTCCAGGGAAGTTAATCCGCCGTTGGACCCGCGTTGCCACAAACCCGCCTCCGCCACGCATTCGCCGATGATCGTCACCGGCACGCCCAGCGGCTGCTCGCGCA
Organism: Lacipirellula sp.; assembly: GCF_965279485.1. NCBI lineage: Bacteria > Pseudomonadati > Planctomycetota > Planctomycetia > Pirellulales > Lacipirellulaceae > Lacipirellula > Lacipirellula sp. The sequence continues at coordinate 1,258,467 of NZ_CBDIIC010000001.1, read as the reverse complement.
CCATCTGCTCCGCCACGGCTGCCGGCGCGGTGAATAGCAACTCAAAATCTTCCCCATCGCCGAGGGCATGTTCAAGCGGTGAGCGGCCATCGCGTTCGGCAAGCCTGCGGGCGTCGTCGCTCAACGGAATCGTCTCCAGCCGCAGAGCCACGCCGCAACCGCTCGCGGCGGCGAGTCGCGACGCATCGAGCGCCAGCCCGTCGCTGATATCCATTCCGGCAGTCAGTTCGTAGCGCTCATTGAGCAGCAGTGCCTCGCGTACCCGCGGCTTGACGCTGAGGTGCCGCCCCAAAATGCTGCCGCCGAGCGCACCGGTCACGAGCACCGCGTCGCCCGGCCGCGCCCCGCTGCGCGTCAACGGCCCGCGTTCGGTCGTCCGCCCAAACGCGGTCACCGAAATCGCCAGCGGCCCATCCCACGAGTTCGTATCGCCGCCGGCGATCGCCACGCCGAACCGCTCTGCCAGCGGCAGCATGCCGTGGTACAACTCGATCGCAAGTCCCTTGGCGTCGAACCCCGCGCCGCCGTTGCGCGGTAGCACCAACGACACCACCGCCGCCACCGGCTCGGCCGCCATCGCCGCGAGGTCGCTCAGGTTCACGCCGAGCGCCTTGTGCCCCACGAGCCGCGGATCGGTCTCCGCGAGCAGGAAGTCGACCTGATCGGTGATCGCGTCGGTCGTTACCACAAGCTCGCTGTCCTGCGGCCAGCGCAGCACGGCGGCATCGTCCCCAATCCCGATCCGCAGCAGCGGGTGGGAGGGAAGATTCTCGCTCAGCCAGCGAACTAGCTCGAGTTCCACGCTGTCCTCAAAAAGTAAATTGTCGCCGCCTAAACTGCGTTCATTGCCTAGTATCACAATCTTGGCATTGCAGGAATAGGCGGATTGTGCGGTCCAAACGCTTGCAAACCCCTGCCGGCGCCACTACCGTTAGTTCCATGCGGCGGCCCGTAGGCCGGCCTTGCTAGCCCCCACGCCGGGCGAGATGGAGATCCCCAACGTGCTGGTAGTCTCTCGAAAAATCGGCGAACGCATTCTCATTGGCGACAAGATCGCCATCACCGTGGTGAAAGTCTCGGGTGGAGCGGTGCGCCTCGGCGTTGAAGCCCCGGCCGAACTCGCCGTCATGCGCGAAGAGCTGGCGATCGAAATCGAAGAGTCGCAGAAGGCCGCGCTCGACGAAACCGAAATCTTCGGCAAGTAGCCGCGGGTCAACGACCCGCCGGAGCTATTTCAAATGGGGAATGCAGAATGCAGAATGGGGTGAGCGCTCCATCCCCGTGAGCTGCACTAGTCGCCCCCATTCCGCATTCCCCATTCGACATTCGTGAATCGCCGCTCCGGCGGGTCGTTGACCCGCGGCTACTACTTCACCACGTCGTCTTCTGGCTTCTTCACCATTCGCTCGGTCGGCTTCTTCACCATGCGCGGGCCGACTTGTAGCCCGCCGCGGACGTTGATCGTTCCGGGGGCGTCAAGCGAGTCGAGCGGCCCGTATTTTTTGATGCACTCCTGCAGACGCTCCAGCTTCACGGCAAACGCATCCTCGCCAGGCAGTTTGGCACGCGGTGCCGGGCCCCATTGAATCCGCGTGCCGTGCCGCGAAACGAGCTCATAGACGAAGTACTGGTGCGTGCCGGAGACTTCTGGCCGCGTCGACGGCGTGATCTCCTGCAGGTGGAGTTGCTCCCATAGGTGCCCCAGCATCGCTGCTATTTCCACCGCGCCGTAAACACGCGGGTCTTCCCACGCCTGCCCAACCGGCGGCTGTCCGACGATCCCCGTCACACGCGGCAAATGCTCACGGCGGATCAGCGGCACTTCTTCAGCCGGCAGCAGGACGCCCATAATGTCGGCTGGCAACAGCTTGCGGGAATTGCCGTCTGGCGTTTCAATCACCGCCACCGGTTTGCGATAGGTGACCTCCAAAAACACGCCGGCCGGCACGCGCTTCTCGACGCGATCGACCGAGCGGATCCAAGGATGCATCGCAAACGGCTGCTTCACCGACTCGGCAAAGCCTGGATCGAGAATCGACAGCCGCCGATCGAGGCCGGCAGTTTCCACCACCTGGGCGCGAACGTCGCTGACAATCCACTCCGGCGGATCGGTGACCGTGATTCGGTCAGCGGGAACGAGGTATCCTTCGCGGGCGGCAATCGTCGGCGCCGCGACGCGCCATGCCGACTTCGCCCCCCATGCCATGAGGCCGACGACGCCAATTGCAACGGCCGCTTTAAACCGTCGTCGCGTCATTGCGTCAGCGATCTTGGGCCCAAGGCCGCCGGCCGGCTCGTCGTCGACATATTCGTCCTCGACCACGGCCTTCGACCGCTTCGATTTCCCCGTCGCGGGTGCGGCAGCTTCTTCCGAGGCCTTTGAACTCTTGCGAGCCATCACTCACCGCCGTGTGTGCTGATTTTCCCCTCCCTAGAAGGGAGGGGCTAGGGGAGGGATTCCCGACTCCAACGCATCCGCCAAAGTGAGAACCCAGCGTATTCCTTTCTTCGCCACGCGAGCCGCTCCAGCCTCAATGAACTCGCGCACCCCAATCGTACCCCGCTAACCGACAAGAACGGCAAGGTCGCCCTAGCCCCGGGCTCCGCCCGGGGGTCGCGCACCACGCCGATGGAACACCGCCTTTACTCCATGCCGACCCCCGGGCGGAGCCCGGGGCTAGAAATACGGCGCGCAGCACTGCGCAGTTTGAACAGCAGAGTTCAGCGCGAGCGGGCCAAAGAAAAATCTCTCCCCGCAGGGGAGAGGGCCCGGCTACCAGATCTCAAGCTCAGTCTCGAGCTCCACGCCTAGCCGCTCGGCAACGCGGCTGCGGATCAGGTCGATCAGTCGCAGGACATCCTGGCTCGAGGCCCCGTCGCCCGCGACGATGAAGTTGGCGTGCCGTTGGCTCACCTCGACGCCGCCGACGCGGGTCCCCTTAAGGCCCGCCTGCTCGATCAGCATCCCCGCGCTCATGCCGCGGGGATTCTTGAAGACGCAGGCCACGTTCTGATGCGACAGCGGCTGGCCTGCCTTCTTAACGATCCACTGCTTCTGCATCCGCTTGGTGAGCTGAGCCGGGTCGTCTTGCTCCAGCTGGAACTCGCCGCTGAGGATCACCAGCTCGTCGAGGCTGCTCTGGCGGTAGGCGAAGACAAGGTCTTCGCGATTGCGGTGCACGATGTCGCCAGCGCGGGTCATCACCGTCGCCCGGCAGGCCCACTGGCCGATGTCGCCGGCACGGCTGCCGCTGTTTCCATGGAGGGCGCCGCCGACGGTGCCAGGGATGCCAACCAGCGGCTCCAGACCAGCCAGCCCAGCCCGCACGGTTTCGCTGATCGCGTGGGCCAGCTTGACGCCGCCGCCCGCGGTGAGCCGGTTGCCGGCGATACGGATCTGCGAGAACGCGGGGCTCGTGAGGCTCACGACCATCCCGTTGACCCCTTCGTCGCGGACGAGGACGTTCGAACCTCCGCCCATCAGGCGGATCGGAACGTCTTCGTTGCGGCAGCGGCGAACGAGAGCAGCCAATTCGTCGACCGAATTGGGCTCGGCAAAGAATTCGGCAGGGCCGCCCAGCCGGAGCCATGTGCGCTCCGCTAGCGGCTCTTGTTGCCGAACGATTTTCTCAAAGCCGCTTACCAGGGTCATGTTCGCACTATCCTTGACGAGTAGGCGCCATCGTGACTGATTGGCCCCGAATCGTCAATTCAGCCGGCATAAATTGCCCAGTCTGGGTGAGTTGCGTCGCGGTATCCCGAAATCGAGCTGAAGTGGTGGTTTCCCGCGTTTTCCGAAGGGGCGCCGCGCCGTCGGAGTCGCCCCGCCGGTGTCGAATTAATGATCGGCGGGCCAAGGCGAGAAGATCACGATTGCTCCCCGCATGCCGATCACGCCGCCTGCTTCAGTTCCGCTCAACCATCCCACTGCCGCAACGCTTCGTACATGGCGATGGCCGCACTGTTCGAGAGGTTGAGACTGCGAACTTCCGGCCGAGTCGGTATCCGCAAACATTGTTCCTGTCGCCCCGCGACAATCTCTGGCGGCAACCCCTGCGATTCCCGCCCAAAGACCAGCACGTCTCCCTCGGCAAACTCCGCCGACGTGTAATTCTGCTTGCCAAACTTCGTGAAGTACCAGTGCCGCTCCACCGCCAACGCCGCGACGAGCGCCTCCCAATCGTCGACCACCTCCCACTCAAGGTGTTGCCAATAATCGAGCCCCGCACGCCGCAGGTAATAGTCGTCGACGCGAAACCCCAACGGCCGCACTAGCCACAGCTTCGCCGCCACAGCGACGCAGGTCCGCCCGACGCTCCCCGTGTTGTATGGGATCTCGGGCTGAAACAGGACAATATGCACCCGCGGGACATACTTCGGTCCCGTGGCGTCGTCCGCCGCTGCGCTTGGTTGATCGTCGCTCGCCAACTTTTCCCTCTACAGATATTCAGCGTGGAACCGCATAATACGCAACTTCACAGGAATGCAAAATCACTAGCCGCCAAGGACGCCAAGAGCGCCAAGGAGACATGCTTTTTACCACGAAACACACGAAGCACACCAAAGGCAGAGCATGCGCTATCGAGCTCTTCCTCGTTTCTCAGTTTTGTGTGCTTCGTGTGTTTCGTGGTAAATCTCCCCGTAGTTCTTGGCGCACATGGCGTCCTTGGCGGTTCAATTCGAATTCTCAAGAAGGCTCATCAGATGGCGATTGGCTTCGGAATTATCGGCGCAGGGATGATCAGTCGCTTCCACGCGAAGGCGATCCTCGACGTCAAAGGGGCGAAGCTCGTCGCCTGCGCTGATCGCACGCCGGGCAAAGCCGAGGCGCTTGCCAAAGAGTTCGGCTGCACAGCGTACGATTCGGTGGAAGCGATGGTCGCCGATCCGAACGTCGACGCCGTAACGATCGCCACCCCCAGCGGCGCCCACATGGAGCCGGCCGTCATCGCCGCGAAGGCGGGCAAGCACGTGATCGTCGAGAAACCGCTCGAGATCACCCTCAAGCGTTGCGACAAAATCATCGACGCCTGCGAGAAGGCGGGCGTGAAACTCGCCGCGATTTTTCCGTCGCGGTTCCACGATTCTTCTCGCCTGCTGAAGGGCGCCGTCGATGCTGAGCGCTTCGGCCGCATCACTCTCGGCGATGCGTACGTCAAATGGTTCCGCACGCAGCAGTACTACGATAGCGGCGCCTGGCGCGGCACCTGGGCCCTCGACGGCGGCGGCGCGCTAATGAACCAAGCGGTCCACACCGTCGACCTCCTCAGTTGGCTGATGGGCCCTGTTGAAGAGGTGCAAGCCTTCACCGCGACGCTCGCCCACGATCGCATCGAAGTCGAAGACGTCGCCACGGCGACGTTGCGGTTCGCGAGCGGCGCCCTCGGCGTCATCGAAGCGACCACTGCCGCGTTCCCTGGCTACCTCAAGCGGATCGAACTCCACGGCAGCGAAGGTTCCGCGGTCCTCGAAGAGGAAGACATCAAGGCCTGGGACTTCGCCAAGAAACTCCGCAGCGATGCTGCAGTTCAACGCCAGATGGCGAGCCGCAAAAGCACCGGCGGCGGCGCGGCCGACCCCTCCGCCATCGGTCACCATGGCCACATGCTGCAGATCCAAGATTTCGTCGAAGCCATCCGCAAAGATCGCGCCCCCGCCGTCGACGGCCCTGAAGGCCGCAAATCAATCGAGATTATCCTGGCGATCTACCAATCGGCCATCACTGGTAAAAAAGTAACGCTCCCCCTAAAATCCGACCCCAAACTCACGAAGTAGCCACGGGTCAACGACCCGCCGGAGCGGAACGCACAAGGTCCCCACCAGCCGCAGGGCCATGCCCTCCGGTCTCCGTGCTTCATGCCGCGGCGCGCTCGCACCTTCGTCGACGCTTCTCCCGGACGGCGTGGCCGTCCGGCTAGCAGCTTTTCGAATGGCAATCGTCGTGGCGCCGCTCGCCCCGCGCCGGCGCTCCCGTTTTCGCGGTGAATTCACGCCATTCCCGCCGTGGCACGTCGCTTGCACTGGAGTTGCGAGTCTTCTCCAACTCCACCGATGCGGCTTTTCACTCATGACTCGGCGGCTCAAAATTCCAGCCTCGTTCGCCCCCGAAGATCTTGCGCGTCTGGCGCACCTTCGGTACGTCACCGACCAAGAGCCCGGCATGGGCCGGCGACGGCATGGCCAGGGTTTTTCCTACACCACGGCTCGCGGCACGCCGCTGCGCGATCCTCGTAAAATCACCCGCATCGAAACGCTCGCGATTCCGCCTGCGTGGCGCGACGTGTGGATCTGCACCGTGAGTGCGGGGCACCTCCAAGCCACGGGCCGCGACGCCCGCGAGCGGAAGCAATACATCTACCACGAGCGTTGGCAGGAAGTGGCTGGCCTCGCCAAGTTCGCGCGGCTCGCAGCGTTCGGCGCGCAGCTCCCCAAGCTCCGCCGCGCCATCGCGACGCACCTGCGCGGTCGCAGTCTCACGCGCGAGCGCGTCCTCGCCGGTATGTTGGCTGTGCTCGATCTCACCGGAATCCGCGTCGGCAACGAAGAGTATGTCAAAGAGAACGGCTCGTACGGGCTCGCGTCGCTCCGCAACCGTCATGTGACGATTGGCGCCCATCGCGTCGAACTCCGCTTCCGCGCGAAGGGGGGCTTTCAACGCAACGTCGAGATCGATGCCCCGGCTGTCGTTCGCGTGATCCGCGACTGCGCCGAATTGCCTGGTAGCCGCGTTTTTCAATATCTCGACGCCGACGGCAAAATCCACGCGGTCGAGGCAGGTGAAGTGAACGAGTTCCTCCGCGAACTTAGCGGCGAGGAGTTCACCGCCAAAGACTTCCGCACGTGGAAGGCGTCGACATTCGCGGTTGGCGAACTGTTTCGAGCGGAAGTGGAAGAGACCCTCACGGCTCGGAAACGATCCGCTCGCGAGGTCGTCTGCGGAACTGCCGAGATGCTCAGCAACACGCCGGCCGTCTGCCGCAACTACTACATCCACCCGGGGCTGCTGGAGAGCTTCGAGGGCGGAACCTTCCGGCAAGAAGCGGGTGCAACCACTCCCCGCGCCCGCGACCTCTTCTCGACCGACGAGCAACTCCTCATGCGGTTTCTGAAGCACTGGAAGCCGACGCTCAACTAGCCCCGGGCTCCGCCCGGGGGTCGCGCACTACGCCGATGGAACGTTGCCCCTACTTCACGCCACCCCCGGGCGGAGCCCGGGGCTAGGGATGTGGCAGCAGTCCGGCAAGCGGCTAGCAATTCCCCCGCCCACGAATTCCCCCCGCAATTCGCACTGGCTCGCTCCCCGCAAATTGTGCAGAATACCGCCGCTTCCAGGGAAGGAATCGCCGCTGCCGTGACACGTTCGAAGCCGATCATCGACTACACCGCGTATCTCGCGGTCCGCACGTTCGTCTGCATCATCCAGGCGATGCCGCTCTCCACGTGCCAGGCTTGGTCGCGGCGCCTCGGTTGGCTCTTCTGGCACGTGCTGAAAGTTCGCCGCGGCACGGTCGAGGACAACCTCAAAACCGCGTTCCCCGAACGCTCCCCACGCGAGCACGAGCAGATCGCCCTCGGCATGTGGGAACATCTGCTGCTGATGGTCTGCGAGATTGCCCACGCCCCGCGGAAGATCAACCGCACCAATTGGCGCACGCACCTTGCGATGCCGCAGATGGAGCTCATGGTCCGCCGCCTGCTCGCCCCGCGGCCGGTGATCATCATCAGCGGTCACCTCGGCAACTTCGAGATGGGGGGCTACCTCCTCGGCTTGCACGGTTTCCCGTCGCACACGATCGCCCGCACGCTCGACAACCCGTACCTCGATCGCTGGATCAACGACTTCCGCGGCGCTACCGGCCAGTTCATCCTCCCCAAGCATGGCAGCAGCCAACGAATTGAAGAGCTCCTAAAGTCCGGCGGCACGCTCGTGCTGCTGGGCGACCAGCATGCCGGCGAGGCCGCCTGCTGGGTCGATTTCTTCGGCCGCTCGGCCTCGACGCACAAAGCGGTCGCCCTGTTTACCCTCAGCGGCAACGCCCCGACGGCCACCGGCTGCGTCTACCGCAAGGGGGCGCCGATGCACTTCGAAATGGAGGTCGCCGGCCTCGTCGACCCCGCCGCCGCCGACTTCAATCTCGGCTCGATTCCGCTCTTGAGCACGTGGTACACCCGCGGTCTGGAGAATCTCATTCGCGTGGCCCCCGATCAGTACTGGTGGCTCCACCGCCGCTGGCGCGAACCGCCGGCCCGGCAGAAAAAACTCCGCGCCGCAGAGCCGAGCGATCCCGCCGCCGCCCGTCCCGCCGCGTAGGCGCCATCCCGCCGCACCGTCGCCGCTTCGTCCGCTGAGGTTCGCCGCTACCTACCTTTGCCCCATCCCGCCCGCGTGACATAATCACGGCTTGCGCGCCGTTTGCCGCCGCTGCCCAACACGGACTCGCCTCGTGTATCGCCTCCGAGCCTTCCGCAACTCCGATCCGCCCCACCTGGCCGCCATTTGGCGCAGCCAGCCGGCGCAGCGCGGAATCCTCCAGCCGATTTCGCCGCCGCTGCTCGAGTACGCCGTCTTCTCGAAGCTGAACTTCGAACGCGGCGGCCTCATCGTCGCCACCCGCGACGACGTGCCGGTCGGGTTCGTGCATGGCGGGTTCGGGCCGACGGAGGATGGCCTGTACCTCGACACCTCGCTCGGCGTCACGCAGATGCTGATGGTGCAGGGGGGAAGCGAAACCGAGGCATCGCTCGCCGACGACCTCCTCCGCGCCAGCGAAGAGTACCTCCGCGGCCGCGGCGCCACGGTCCTCTACGCCGGCGGCGTCAATCCGCTCAACTCGTTTTACCTCGGCCTCTACGGCGGCAGCGAAATCCCCGGCGTCCTGCAAACCGATCACATCCTGCGGAACGCTGCGCAACGCGCGAATTACCGCGAGATCGATCGCGTCCTGATCATGCAGTGCGACCTCGCCCGCGTGCGGCCGCCAGTGTCGCGCGAGCTCCGCGCGATCAAGCGGACGACCCAGCTAATCGAGAAGATCGACCCCGAGCCAAAAACGTGGTGGGAAGCCTGCATCTGGGGCTCGCTGCAACGTGATGTCTTCAGCCTGTTTGACAAGACGCAGAACCGCACGGTCGCCACGGCGTCGTTCTGGGACATGCAGCCCCTCTCGACCTGCTGGGGGATGACGGCCGCGGGGCTGTTCGACCTCGAAGTCGACGCGAAGTTCCGCCGCAAGGGCTACGCAAGCTACCTGCTCGGCGAAGCGATCCGCGTCCTCCGCCGCCGCGGCGTGACGACGATCGAAGCCCAAACGATGGCCACCAACGAAGCCGCCCGCGACTTTTATTTGAAGTTCGGCTTCACCGAAATCGACCATGGGGTCGTTTTTCGGAAGGACTCGACGTTGTAAATGCGGGAGCGGGGATTACCACTCCACGCCCAGCATCTGGCAATTGATTCCCGAGCCGATGCCTAGCATCGCCACGCGGTCGCCTTTCGCGAAGCGCCCTGCCTCGGCCGCCAGCGCCATCGTGGTCGGCAGCGCCGCCGCGCCGGTATTCCCCAGCGTTTCAAAGGTCGAGTAATCGAGCGCCTCGTCGAGACCCAGCGTTTCAAACAGCAGCTTGCGATGGGCGACGCCAACCTGATGGCAGATCGTCTTGGTGATGTCGCCGCGCGACCAGCCGACCTCGCGCAAGAACGGCTCAAAGGTCCGCCGGCCCGTCTCCACGCCGTTGAGCATCAGCTGCTCGCTGTCGGTCCGCATGAACGTCTCCAGCCCCTCGCTCTGGCAAAGCGAGTGCCCCTCGGTATTCGCGACGACGGCGCCGCCGAGCAACCGATGCCGCTCGCGGCTGAGCGCCTCGTCGCACAACACGACGCCCACGCTCGCTGATCCAATGGTGAGCGACGCGACGTACGCTTTCACCCCGCGACGATCGATCGATTGATCGTTGTTGAGCCGCGCGACCGTCGTCTCCACGAGCGACCGCCCGTCTTCTGTCCCCACGATGAGCCCCGCGCGAATCTGCCCCAGCTCGATCATGTTCGCCACCTGCACCATCCCGCTGAGGATGCCGAGGCAGGCGTTCGAGACGTCGTAAATGAGGCAGTCGCCCGACAGCCCGAGCGCGTGATGCACGCCGCACGCCGTCGCCGGTTCGAGATAGTCGCGGCAGACCGAACCGTGGACGAGCGCCCCAATCTCCGCCGGATCGATCCCCGCCGCCGCGATCGCCCGCCGGCCGCTCTCGATGCTGATCTCCCCCGGCCGCGTCCCCGGCGGATAAAACCGCCGCTCGCGGATGCCGGTCATCAGTTCCAGCCGTCCCTCGGGCAGCCGCAGCCGCTGGTATGCCGGCGCTAGCCAGCGCTCGAGTTCGTCGGTCGTGACGACCTCCTCGGGCAGCGTGTAGCCGAAGCTTTCGAGATAAACGCGACGGTAACGCATGGCTGGCAGGGGAGGGCGGGGCAGCGGCAAGAATCAAGCGGCAATAGCGAATTACTTACCGTACCGCTCTCCCCGCCGCGGGTAAAGGAACCGCCGCCCGCATCTGCCCCGCACTGAACTCGCCCGCCCGCCGGCCCCCATTCAGCGTTCCCCGTTTCGCCGATTTCAATTAAAACCACCGCACACCCTGCGGATTGCTTCTTTGTCCGAACTCTCGCCTATCGCCGCTCCGCCGCGCCCGCGCGATCTCGTCGCGGTCGTCGTTGCGCTCGTGCTGCCGACGATCGTCACCTGGCTCTACTTTTTTCAGGCCGACGACATGCGCCCCGCCGCGCAGCTGCTGATCTTCAACACGGTGAAGACAGTCCAGTTTTGCTTCCCGCTCTTCTGGGTGCTCGCCATCCAGCGCGGCCGCGTCACGCTGCGGCCGACAACGACGCGCGGAATCGACATCGGCATCACGTTTGGCGGGGTCGTCGCGGCGACGATGTTCGCGCTCTACCTGATCTTCCTCCGCGCCTCGCAACCGGTCGTCGACGCCACCGAAATCATCATCGACAAGGTCAGCGGCTGGGGGATCGACGAGCCCTGGAAGTACGGCCTCCTCGGCCTCTTCTACGCCCTCATTCATTCGTTCCTCGAAGAATACTACTGGCGCTGGTTCGTCTTCGGGCAACTCCGCCGTTTCATTCCCCTGTGGCCGGCGGTGACAATCTCGGCCCTCGGCTTCATGGCCCACCACGTCTTGGTGCTCGGCAAGTTCTGCGGCTTCGACAGCCCGCTCACGTACTTCCTCTCAGCCTGCGTGGCGATCGGGGGGGCTTTTTGGGCCTGGCTCTACGACCGCTCCGGCTCGCTGATGGGCCCCTGGCTCGGCCACATGCTGATCGACGCCGCCATCTTCGCGATCGGCTTCGACCTCATCCGCGGGTACTTTGCGACGTAAGGGGCCAACCACGAAAGCTCGAAGTCACGAAGGGCAGCACAAAGAAGACTTAACCGCTGATAGAACGCTAATTCAGCGCGAATAAAACAATTCATTAGCGATCATCAGTGTTCATTAGCGGTGAACCCTCCTCCGATTTTCGTGTCATTTCGTGTGTTTTGTGGCCAAATCTCCCCGTATTTCATCTCATCATTGCGGCGAATGCTCTTGCTAGCGGTCTGTGGACGAGCGCGCACAAAACCTCACAAACCCGCCTATGTAGTGCTAGCACTTCCTGTCCGCCGCAATATCGTCTAACGGTTTGCGTCTGCTAACGAAGTCGTTACATTTCGCTTCAGACTTGCATCCACGATCCGGACCGGTGACACGGTCGCCCATTGAAGGAGTTTCGAGGCCAGAAGATAGGGAAGTCGTTCCGACCCAGTTCCCCGTGCGGGCACAAAGCGTCGGACAGCCGCCTCAAGTCAAACATTGCCGCGCCCGAGCGCCCACGGATGGGTGGTCACGCCAGCTTCAGCTAGCCGACACGCTTGCCGCGCTACAAGTTCGCCTTGATCTGAGTGTTGTTGTCCGATCAGACTTTTTGCCGCCCGTGCGAGGCGACAGCGAACGATTCTCCGCCGGCCTCTCTGAGCGAGCCCCCGCAAGCTCGCCGTTGTAGGGAAACCACAGGGTGCGCCATGATGGCGCCGGAAAGGATCATTCCATGTCCAAGCCGCTTATCGGTATCAACACCGACTTCCGTTCGTCCAACCAAAACTCGACCGAATTCGCCTACGTCGCCGCCGGATACTTCGACGCGATCTTCCAAGCAGGCGGCCTGCCGGTCCTCATTCCCCCCTACGAGAACGAATCCGATCTCGAACACCTGCTCCAACGCCTCGACGGCGTGCTGCTCATCGGCGGCGCCGACCTAGATCCCCGCCGCGACGGCTGGATGCTCCACCCGACCGTCCGCCTGCAAGATCCCCGCCGTGAGAACTCCGACCGCATGCTCGTCCGCCTCATCGCCGAACACCGCACCCCGGTCCTCGGCATCGGCGCCGGCATGCAGCTGATCAACGTCTCGCAAGGCGGCAACCTGATGCTGCACATTCCGGAAGATATGCCGGGCGCCCTCCCGCATCTCGACCCGCTTGACCCCGATCACCGCCACACGCTGCAGCTTGCCTCGGGCTCGATCATGGATCGCGTTTACGGCGACGGCGAACTCCGCGTCAACAGCATGCATCACATGGCTGTCGACGAAATCGCCCCCGGCTTCCAAGTGACCGCCCGCTGCCCCGACGGCATCGTCGAAGCGATCGAAAGCACGATGGAAGATTGGTTCGCCTTCGGCACGCAGTTCCACCCCGAAGCGTCGACCGCCTCGGCGCTCGACATGCGAATCTTCGAAGAGTTCATCATGGGCGTCGAAATCGCCCGCGGCATGGTCCCCGCGGTCCACGAACTCGTCGCCGCCTGATATAGTGAGAGCTTTCACCCAATGGCGTAGCGGGCTTCAGCCCGCAACGTAGAACCCAGAGTGCGTGCTCCAGCGGCCTGAACGGATTCAGAGTGGCCGCTACGTTTGAAAAGGTCGGGCTCGGCGTTGGTAGAGGAAGCCAACGCCGAGCCTTTTTTATGCGCTGAATACTTAACCACCAAGGCTCAAAGGCACGAAGGAAATCACGAAGTGAATTCCTTCTTCACTCATGCCTTCCTTCGTGACCCCTTCGAGTCTTCGCGACTTCGTGGTTAATCTCTACTTAAGCAGCTTCAAAAACTCGCGCATCCACGCCGGGTTCCCCGGCCACGCCGCCGCCGTCACCAAGTTGCCATCTACCGTGACGCCGTCATAGCCCGCAGTCGGCTCTTCCCAAATGGCGCCGGCCCAGGCCAGCTCGCGCCAGCACGAAGGATAAGCTTGGCACCGCCGCCCCTCGACCACTTCGGCTGCGGCCAGAATCAATCCGCCATGGCAGGTTGACGCGACCGGCTTATCGTCGGCGAAGAACTTTCGCACGATCTCAAGCACGCGCTCATCGAGCTGCAAGAACTCCGGCGAGCGGCCGCCTGGAATGATGAGCCCATCATAAGTCGATTCATCGACCAGCCCCCAGTCGATGGTGATCGGAAAGTTGTGCCCGCGCTTCTCGGTGTAGGTTTGGAACCCTTCGAAGTCGTGAATGGCCGTGACGACCGTCGACCCGGACTCCTTGCCAGGCGAAGCCGTATCAATGTGATGCCCCGCCATTTGCATCGCTTGATAGGGAAAAATCGCTTCGTAGTCTTCCACGAAGTCGCCAACCAACATCAACAGCCGCTTCGCGCTCATCGTAGTCTCCTAATTCGAATGCTAGCCACGAAGACTCGAAGGGACGAAGGACGCACGAAGGAAGCCAATTCTGTTCTTACGGTTCTTTGACTTCTTCGTGACATCCTTCATGTCTTCGAGTCTTCGTAGTTAACTCCTAGTCTTTAATAATCGACTCCGGCATCCGCCGAATATTCCCCTCGCGGTCGACGCAAGCAATCGTACTCGCTCCCTCGGCGATCAACTTTTCGTTCACGATCACGCGGTAAGCGTGTTCGATTCGCGCCATCGTCGCCTTGGTCACTTTGGTTTCGATCCGCAGCCGATCGCCGAAGCGGGCAGGGCGGTGGTACTTGGCCGAGATGCTGTGGACGACGAGGAACGCCCCGTCGCGTTCGAGGTCTTGGTAATCGTGCCCCATCGTCTTGAGCATCTCGACCCGCGCGAGTTCGAAGTAGCGGAAGTAATTCGAATGGTGGACGACTCCCTGCCCATCGGTCTCGTAGTAGCGAACGTCGAGTTCAAACGCATGTTCCATCATCAAACACTTTCAGGCGGGGCAGGGATGCGGCGGTCAAACGTCGCGTCAGTAGCCGCCGGTCAACGACCGGCCGGAGCGGAGGGACCAACATCCTACAAAACCGCCCGCCCCCCAGTCAGTGGCCGCGCGAAACGGGGTCGGGAGCCTTTTGCCACAAGCGGGCGCCAATTCGATGTTAAGCCTCCAGTGGCAAAAGGCTCCCGACCCCTTCCCGCGCACCATCCCATCGCGGTCCGTCCCTCCCCCAAACCACGTTGCATCCCCCAATTCACCCCCCTATAGTAAATCCCATTCCAAAGGAGTCCCCTAGGCCCCACCCGGCCCAGCAGGAGCGGCATCGATGAGCAGTAGCGGCGGCGGCGAGCATTCTGGAATCGATTTCGCCACGATGCGCGGCCGCGACTACCCCTCCATTCGCCAATTCACGGTCTTTCTCGAGAACCGCGTTGGCCAACTCCTGGAAGTCGTCCGCCGTTTCGAGGGGAGCAACGTCCGTATCGTCGCCCTGACGATCTCCGATTCGACCGAATGTGCGGTCGTCCGCTTCTTGCTGAGCGACCCCGAAGCGGGCCGCGAAGTGCTCGAACGGGCCGGCCTGGCGATCGTCGAGTCCGACCTGATCGGCGTCGAACTCCCCGACACGCCGCAGCCGCTGCTGCAGGTTTGCACGGCGCTGCTGCAGTCCGAGGTGAATATCACCCAGGTCTATCCGCTCCTCTCCCGCCCGCACGGCCGTCCGGCCGTCGCCCTGATGGTCGACAACATCGAGATCGCCCTCGATACCCTCACCTCGAAGGGTTTTACGCCGATCAACGAAGACGATCTCAAAGAGATCTGAGCCGATCGTCGGCGGCGCTCCCTTCTCGTTGGGTGGCCAAAAATAGAGACTCGAAATTAGCCCCCCAATCCTCTATCAATGGGGGAGGCAAGTGCCCGTCAAGCCGCCTACGGTCCGCGCTGCGGATCGGTTGCGCTCACCACGCACTGACGCCCATTTAGTCCCGTCCGCTCGCGGCGGGCGAACCGATAATCACTTCCGCATACAATGTCGCATATCGCCCTTAATGTCGCCTCCACGACGCGACATTAAGGGTTAAAATCAACCTAACGGCCGACCAGGAAACGCCTTAAGTCAAGCTTCTTAGTGTCGCCTAAAATCGCTTTTCCTCTCAGATAGAACGCGTCGCCATGCCCATTCATGTCATTTGCCCCACCTGCCATGCCCGTTTCAAGGTCGGCGACCAGCACGGCGGCAAGTCTGGCAATTGCCCCAAGTGCAAAGGGGCGATCCAGATTCCCAAGGCTGAGGACGAGGTCGTTATTCACGCCCCCGAGAGCGAAGCCGGGGCCAAGGACGCGAAGGGCCGTAATGTTCTCAAGCCGATCAAGCGAACCGAGACCAAGTTCCAACTGAACGCCGCCCTCATCATCGGCGGCGCGGTGGTGCTCGTCTTTGCCGTCGCGTTTTTGATTGGCAACAGCCGCGATCAACTTAAGGACGTTCTCACCTACATCATGGCCGGCGGTTTGGCGATTATCGGCCCAGCGCTTGCGTATGCCGGTTACACGTTCCTGCGCGACGACGAATCGGGCGCCTTCATGGGAACCGATTTGCTCGTTCGCGCTATCGGCAGCGGCCTAGTCTATGCCCTCACCTGGGGCGTTTACTGGTACGTCGGCTACACCGTTTTCGGCAGCGAGCCCTACCTGATCACCGGCCTCGAACTCTGGCAGATCGGCCTGCTCGTCGCCATCTGCATCGGCATCGGCACGTTCACAGCGTTTGTCGCATTCGACTTCGAACCAATGACCGGCTTCTTTCACTTCGCATTGTTCTTCGTGACCACCGTGCTGCTGCGGTTTCTCATCGTCGGCAACTTCCTTCCGGGAATGAACCGCGAGGAAAAGAAGCCCGGCGTGCGTGCCGAGGTGATGGAGGTCGTGCCGCAGGACAGCATCGTAACCATCGGATTTTCCTACGGCCCGAAGTATCAGTTGGACGCTTAATCCCAGTCCCAGCGGGACGCCTGACAATAGCCCAGCAATTTATTGCTGGGGCTAGATCGTTCGTACAGCAAGGAAGTCCCAGCGGGACGACTGAAAACCTGACCGCAGAAACGACAAGCCATCCATCAGTTGGTCCCTCCAGGACAAACAGGTCAAACAAGCCGCCAAACCCAGCAGTAAACTGCTGGGCTACTATCAAATCTCCCTCCGGGAGACGTTTACGACTGCTCACTGCCGACCGCCCACTGCTCATGTCCACCATCCGCGAAATCCCTGAAGTCGCCGCCCTCCGTGCGAGCCGGCACCTCATCCGGATTCCGCCGGAGATCGACGTTCCTCTCACCCGCCGCGTTCGCCAACTCGTCGACGCCCCCGAGTTCCGCCGCCTCGCAAACATCAGCCAGCTTGGCCTGGTGAGCCTCGTTTACCCCGCCGCGAACCACACGCGGTTCGAGCACTCGCTCGGCGTCTACCGGATGGCGCTCCTCTATCTCGATCGCCTCGCCGACAACGATCGGTTTGAAGCGGCGGTCCCCCCCGCGGCGGCCGAGCGGTTCCTCGTCGCCGCGCTGCTGCACGACCTCGGCCACTGGCCCTTCTGCCACCCGATCGAAGACATCAGCCTCCGCCAAGTGCCGAGCCACGAACTGTTCGCCAACAGTTTCTTGCTTGAGGGAGAGCTCGCCGACATCCTGCGGCACGAGTGGAACATTCAGCCGCGTGACGTCGTCGAGATGCTCACCCACAAGCCGGCCGACCGCTGCGGCCGGCTGCTGCGGAGCATGCTCTCGGGGCCGATCGACGTCGACAAGATGGACTATCTCATGCGGGACAGCCTTCATGCCGGCGTTCCGTATGGCCGTAATTTCGACCAGCCGCGGCTGATCCAAAGCCTCTGTCTCAACGAAGCCGGCGACACACTAGCGATCACCGACAAAGGAAAAACCGCCGCCGAGATGATGGTCTTCGCCCGCTACGTGATGTTCAGCGAAGTTTACTGGCATCACGCCGTTCGCTCGGCCACCGCGATGCTGCAGCGGGCGTTCTTCCTGCTGCATCCCCATCTCGACGTCGATTCGCTCTTCCGGCTCACCGAGCACCCAATGATCGACGCATTGCGGAAGGCGGCCGGCGACGGTCCGTCTGCGGAGTTGCTCGACGGCCTCTTCGGCCCCTCGCGCAAGCTCTACAAACGGGTCGCCCAGTGCAGCCTGTTCCAAGAGCCGGCCCTTTACGAGCGACTCGCCCGCCGGCCGTACCCATGGCTGGTGCGTTGCGCGGAGCAATTCGCCGGCCTCGCCAGCCGAGCCCTTTCGAGGGTCGTAGCGCCGCACGAGATTCTGTTCGACGCCCCGCCGGTGGAACTCGAAGTTGAGTTCCAGATCGAAGTCTTCTTCCCGAAGGAAGGCTGCTACCGGCAACTCGGCGATGTTTCGCCGGTGGTGAAGACGCTGGCGAAGCAGCAGTTCGACGACTACGTGAAACGCGTCCGCCTCTTCGCCCACCCGCGCCTAGCCGCCGACCTCCGCGCACTTCCCGGCCTCACGGATCTCCTGGCCCAAGCCATCGACCTCGCCACGTAACTGCGTCACGCAACGGGGTCGGGGGCCTTTTGCCACTAGCGATCGTCAATGCAGTGGAACGCCTCTAGTGGCAAAAGGCCCCCGACCCCTTCCGGTGCACCACGCCGTTCAGCGCAACAAAAAACCCCCGGCATAAAGTGCCGGGGGCTAAGTGTTTCATAAACGGCAATAATCGACCGCGTACCAAACCTACGCGTTTGCTAACTCCAACTCCGGCTCCGCCTGGCGCGTGCTACGCCGGTACGCCGCGTACTGCTGATCGATGACGTCGGCCGGCATGAAGTTGTGCTCCACAAGGATATCGCGGAGCCCCGCCATGTGGCGGCTCTGCTCTTCGAGCAGCAAGTTCAGATCGTCGTTCGTGAGGTAACCAAGCCGCACGGCAATCTCGCCGAACATCTGGTTCGGCGTATCGCACTGTTCCTGCAGGATGACGAACATCTGCTTGACAGTCAGCTTGCGGGTTTGGATCGCCATCGTCCCCAGCGGTGGGCGCGACCGCATCTGCAGTTTCAGGGCTTTGTAGAACGCCTGCGTTGAAAGGAGCCCGTTGTCGACCAGGTACATACCGAATTGCATAAGATTCTCCACTTAAGGGGCTGCCGATCAGCGGCGTGGGGCCTCCGTCGCGGGAGGCAGGCGGGAGAGGAGCAAAGGGGAGGACTCCTCATTGCAAGCCTATGTCGCGCCCGCCCCAAAGGTGGGGGCGCCCGCCTGTCGATTCCGTCATGCTCTGCGAGTTCGCCCGAACATTCGCGCTGAACCTTAAATTCCGAGCCCCCTCGCAGTGGCGAGCCACTAGGCGACTAGGGGAAGCCACGCCTCTCGATCGACTTCCGGGCCTTCTCCGTTGATTCCGCTGGCCGTGCCGGGATTCCGTGCAGGGATGCGGCGGAGCTAGGCGATCCCACGGTCCGCGGACGCCGCTATCTCTCGGCTGGATCCCTCGCCGTGATCCCCGCCAACCGCCGCAACTCCATATTTTGCTAGCTGTTGCGCGGCCTACCGCAGCTCTCTCACTGCCGCCCGGCGATCCTCGCCCAGCTATCGGCATACTAGTTGCGTCTAGCCCGTTCATCTCTCTTCCGGCGGCCTTCGCAGGACGTGAACCGCAGTGATCGATTCCGTGTCGATCTAGTTGAACGACCGCCCCGCTGATGCGGGCGGCAAGGAGTTGGATGACATGCTACGCGATACCAGTGCCTACGATCTTAGCGCGACTCCGATCCCGTTCCGGGCGGCTGCCGTTGATCAGCAGGTTGCGCCGGTCGCGGTGGCGCCTCCTTCCGACGCACGCCTGATCGAACAAGAGATCGCCCGGCTCACGTGGATTGTCCTCGACGGCGGGGCCACGCTCTCCGATCGCCAACGGCTTGCCGAGTTGGTCAACGCTCAGCACGCCCAACGTCGTCGCTTCGACCGCTAAGCCGGTCGATCGTTACAGCCGGCGCGACCGGTCCTGCCTTTGCCCGCCGCGGCTTCCATGGCCGCAGTTTCGAGCCAATTCGCTCCGCTTTTTCAGTTGTTAAGCTGGAGCGATTGCGAAAACACTGCCGATACCGTTCTCTAGATCGAGCAAGTGCCACGGTCTGATTCGCAAGGGATGCGACTCCCCGCCCCCAGTCACCGCCTCGGCTCCAGGAAGCCACTGCCGAGGTTCCCGCCCGATGAGTTTGGCGACTTCAGTTCGGCCGACTCTGCTGGAACGACTGCGATGATGACCGCTCCCGCCGCGCACTACCTGCTGTTCGTCGAAGCCTCGATCGAACCGAATCAAGCCGGAACCTGGCGCTTCGTCCTCGAGAACGTCGCCACCGGCGAAAGCTTCTCGGCAACCGACGGCGAAGCGATCGAATGCCACGAGCGTCTCGAACTGCTGGCCGTCGTCCGCGGACTCGAATCGATCGATCACTCGGCCCGCGTCACGCTGGTCACCAAGAGCCGTTACGTCAACCGCGGCCTGAAGCGCGGCCTGAACGACTGGCGCGCCAACGGCTGGCAGTGGGAACGCTTCGGCCGCGTCGTCCCGGTCCGCGACCACGACCTGTGGAAGCGCGTCGACCGCGCCCTCAACTACCACCAAGTCGACTGCCGCCTGTGGCAGTTCGGCGGCGAAGTGGAAGCCGAGCCGGCAGTTGAAATCGAAACGCCAGTCGAATCGGTGGTGATCGCCGGTCCGCGTCGCGGTCGGTTCACGCTCGCCGCGGAAGGCTTCCGCCGGGCGACCCAAGCGGCCGCTTCGCTGGGCGACGCCCTCATGCCCACGAGCCTCGCCGGCTAAAGAGTCCCGCCCAACCTTGAGATTTTCGCCCGTAACGAGCGACTTACGCGTTCAGAACGGCGCCCAGAGATTGCCTCCCCGAGTCACGCAGCAACCATTACCGGCCGCCCAAGCCCCAAGCAAGCTGCTCCCGTTTCAAGTACAACAGTTAGCAGGATAGACCACCGTGCGATCCACCGTCGACGTCAACGCGATTAACCCAGTTATCCACGGCTACCACGAGAATCCGTTCGAGGTGCTGGGCCCCCACGTGATTGAAGAAAACGGCCGCCAGGCGTTGGCGGTGCGGGCCTACTTGCCGCAATCGCAGCAGGCATGGTTGGTTGATCCCAGGGCAGGGGAGTCGAAGCCGATGCGGCGGATTCACCCGGCCGGCCTGTTCGAAGCCATCTGTGGACCGGAGATGCATGACGTGGAACAAGGGCGGACCTACCAACTGCGTGCGGTGAATTCAGCAGGCGAGCAGACGACGATGCACGATCCTTATGCGTTCCCCCCGCTGCTCAGCGAATACGACCTCTACCTGCTCGGCGAAGGCCGCCACTGGCAGAGCTACGAGAAGCTCGGCGCCCACATGCGGACGGTGAGCGGCGTCAACGGCGTCAACTTCGCCGTGTGGGCCCCCAACGCCGAGAGCGTCAGCATCATCGGCGACTTCAACGGCTGGGACCGTCGCAAGCACGCGATGCGGAAGCACGTCCCCACCGGCGTGTGGGAACTGTTCATCCCCGATGCCAAGCCGGGCCTGCTGTACAAGTTCTCGGTGAAGGCCCGCGGCGGCCAGGTCACCGAGAAGTGCGATCCATACGGCTTCGCTGCGGAACTTCCGCCGCGCACGGCCAACATCGTGGCTGACCTGAACAGCTACCAGTGGAAAGATCACGAGTGGATGGCTCGCCGGGCCGAAGGGGGCAACGCCCTCGACGCCCCGATGTCGATTTATGAAGTTCACCTCGGCAGCTGGAAGAAGAACCACGGCGGCGAAACGCAGTGGATGAACTACCGCGATCTGGCCCACCAACTGGTCGCCTACTGCCAAGAGATGGGCTTCACCCACCTCGAACTGATGCCGATCAGCGAGCATCCGTTCACTGGCAGTTGGGGCTACCAGACGGTTGGCTACTACGCCACCACCAGCCGCTACGGCACGCCCGAAGACTTCATGTACTTCGTCGACTTTTGCCACCAGAACGGCATCGGCGTGCTGATCGACTGGGTGCCGGCTCACTTCCCCAAAGATACCCACGGCTTGGCCTCGTTCGACGGCACGGCGCTCTACGAGCACGCCGATCCGCGGCAAGGCGAGCACCCCGACTGGGGCACGAAGGTCTTCAACTACGGCCGTAATGAAGTCCGGAACTTCCTCACCTCGAACGCGCTGTTCTGGCTCGATAAGTTCCACATCGACGGCCTGCGGGTCGATGCGGTCGCGTCGATGCTGTACCTCGACTACAGCCGCAACGACGGCGAGTGGATCCCGAATCAGTACGGCGGTCGCGAGAACCTTGAGGCGATCTCGTTCCTCAAGGAATTCAACGAACAAGTCCACCAGCAACACCCTGGCACGCTGACGATCGCCGAAGAGTCGACCGCCTGGGGCGGCGTCTCGCGGCCGACCTACCTCGGCGGCCTCGGGTTCAGCCTGAAGTGGAACATGGGCTGGATGAATGACACGCTGCGGTACTTCCGCCACGAGCCGATCCACCGCCAATACCACCACGACGAGCTGACGTTCTCGCTGATTTACGCCTTCACCGAAAACTTCACGCTGCCGTTCTCGCACGACGAAGTGGTGCACGGTAAGGGCGCCTTGCTCGACCAGATGCCGGGCGACCTGTGGCAGAAGTTTGCGAACCTGCGGTTGCTATACAGCTACCAATGGACCCACCCGGGCAAGAAGCTGCTGTTCATGGGCTGCGAGTTCGGCCAATGGAACGAGTGGAACCACGACCACGAACTGCAGTGGGATCTCCTGCAATGGGATACCCACCAGGGCGTGAAGAAGATGATGGCCGACCTCAATCAGCTCTACCGCAACGAGAAGTCGTTCCATCAGGTCGACTTCGAGTCGGGCGGCTTCGAGTGGGTCGACTGCCACAACTACGCGAATAGCATCCTGTCGTACCTCCGCCGGGCCGAAGATCCGAACGACTTCACCCTGGTGGCCTGCAACTTCACCCCGGTGCCGCGGCATAACTACCGCCTCGGCGTGCCGGAAGGTGGTTGGTACGGCGAGATCTTCAACTCGGACTCGGCCTACTACGGCGGCAGCAACGTCGGCAACTACCCCGGCGTGATGGCCGAAGAGAGCGAAAGCCACGGTCGTCCGTTCTCGATCGAGCTGACCCTGCCGCCGCTGTCGGTGGTGGTGCTGAAGCCGAACCGCAGCTAGTTGATCGCGGTTTAGTTTGAAACGAACAAAGCCGCCTTCCACATCGAGTGGAAGGCGGCTTTTTGTTTATATCGTTCAGGCCTTCTTCTAGCCCCGGGCTCCGCCCGGGGGTGGCGTTACGTTAACCAACGCGACGACTACCGGGATAGAGGCCGACCCCCCGGCGGAGCCGGGGCTAGACGCAACGCGATTGCCTCGGGCTACCGCGACTTCTCCCGCTGCCGTTGCCGTTCCACCTTCCAATCTTCGTCAATGACCAGACCAGCGCGATTCTCGATCATCTCAGCCCGAACAGCGTTCTGGAACTGCGAGGCATGCTTGACGAGCATGTCCTGGCCGCCGCGCCAGTATTCCGCTTCCTGCAAGAAAAGCTTCTTGAGGTCGTCGTCGCTGAGCTCCTTACGGGCGAGCCGCAGCACGTAGGCGGCCGTGTGGTCGTAGTTCAGGAGGCTCACCGTCTCATTGTCGACGAGGCTGAAGGCCTTCTCCATGAACTCAGGGCTGATTCCCTTGAGCTCCGGGACGTCGCTGAGCATCGGCTGGGCATCGGCGTCGGTGCGACCGGCGGGGTAGTTCAGCCAGCTGAACAACGCCGTTTCCTTAACCACTTCATAGCCGCGATCCGCAAAGAAGAACTGATCGAAGGGCGTGTTCCCCTTCACGACCTCGGCGGCCAGCTCTTGAGCCTTTTTCTCGGCGAGCTCCGCAGCTTTCCGCTGCTTCCAGGCCGTCACGACCTGATCTCGGGCTTCCTTGAAGTCGGGGATGCGGCGGGCGATATCTTCCGACTTCACCACGATGAAGGCGTCGCCTTCCATCTCGCTAGCGAGCATCGGCTCGTATGGCTTGAGGCGATTGAACGCCGCTTGGGCGACGCTCATCGTTTGTCGATCATCGATCGCCTTGCCAACGGGCGTTTCGTACAATTCGCGGATCGTCAGCGGGCTCGTTTTTTCGTAGGTCATGCCGTACTTGTCAGCGAGCCACTGGAGGTCCGTGAGCTTTGCTGGCGGCTTGGGAGGCTTCTTGCCCGCCTCTTCAGCCTCGATCGCGGCGACCTCGTAGGCGTTGGCTTCGGCTTGCAGCTGAGCCATTGCTTCGGTCATGATCCGGATCAGTTCCTTTTCCGCAGCCTCTTGAGCCAACACGCGGCGGATTTCGTCGCGGACGGCGTCTAGCGACTCGTACTCTTCGGCCGGCGGCTTCGCGGCTGCCGGAGTTGCGCTTTCCGTGGCTGCCGGGGCGGTCGTCGCGGGAGCTGATTCAGCGGCGGGCGCCGCAGGCTCTGCGGCTGGGGCGGCTTCGGCCTCGACGGCGGCGGGAGCCGTAGCTTCCTCCGCGGCGGGCTCGGCCGGGGTCGATTCCTCTTGGAACGAAACCAAGCGGAATGGGCTGCTGCGGCGCGCGTCGGACGATTCTTCCGTAGCGGGCGCGGCAGCCGGCGAGGCTTCCTCGGCCGGGGCGGCATCGCTCGCCGGGGTCTCAGCGGCAGGCGTCGCCCCTTCAGCTGGCGTCTCCGCCGCTGGCGTTTCGGCTGCGGGAGTTTCGGCTGCGGGAGTTTCGGCTGCCGGCGTGGTCGACTCGGTGGTCGGAGGAGTCGTCTCGCTCGTGGCCGGCGCCGCGTCGATCTTTACGAAGTTCTCTTTGTTTTGCTCGTAGTAGTACGCGATGTCCTGTTCGGTGATCGTGTCGAGCAATTTCTCGGTGAGCACCGGAATGCTCGCCTTCAGGTACTCGATGCGGACGCGCTGCGGCTCGGCAAAGCCGGGATTGGGCGAGTTGACGTCGTAACCGCCGAAATTGACGCGCAGGCCCGGATCGTAATCCTTGAATTCGTTGTAGAGGCCTTGGAGTTGCTCGTCGGTCGGCTCGGGAACTTCGGCCAGGAACTTCTCGATTGGCAGGATCGCCGCTTGCACCGAGATTCGCTCGTTCACCTGACGCCAATCGGCCCACTTTTGTTCCGGAGTGACGACCCAACCGGCGTCGGAGTACATGCGCGTGTAGAAGTAAGCCGCCAGCGCCTTCCGCAGCGTGCCGAAGACGATTCCCTCAGTGGTGCGCGGATTGCCGTTGCCGAGGTTCGCGAAAATTTGCTCGGCTTGTTGATCGGAAACCTTGTTGAGGCCCAACTTCTTAATGTACTGGCTGATCAGCTGATCGCTGACGGTGATGCCAGCCTCTTTCGCGAGCTCGGCTTCCACCTCCGTGTTGATCACAATCTGATCGAGAATGTCCATCTCCTGGTCATTCGTCAGCAAGATGCCTTGGAGCGGAATGTCTCGAGGCAGGTCGTAACCGGTGGTGCCTCCGCCCGCGCCAAAGACCCCGAGCAGAAAATCGTTGGTGATCTTCCGCTGCGCCATGAGGGCCTGCAGTTGGCTTTGGCTCAGCGAGCCGCCGTTCCAGGTGGCGACCTTCCCGTCGGTTCGCGGCCCGTCGTTGCTGCGCCCGCTGCTAAAGGAGCTGCCGACCACCCAGATAAACATCAACAGCACCACCGCCACGGCCATGAAAGCTTTGGTGTGCTTGCGGAAATATCGAAACGGACTAGACATGAAATCGCCCTGAAGAATCGTGCTATCGCTGGCCGGTGACTTGACAGGCGGCCATGTCGAAAAGTAATGATTGACCAGCGGGAGTCGCGAAATGAAGGATGCTGATTCTATTGGGAATCGACGTAAACGCAATCCCAACAAGGGAGTATCGCCGATTGGCGCGTGCCGGTGAAGGGGCTGACAGCGGTTTGCTGGGCCGTCGGTCGTGCCGGTTAGAGGAGGTTGGCAGGAGCCCAAGCCGTCGACGGTGATAGCTGGCGAAACTTTAACGTCTGCTGCCGCCTGTGCCGGTTGCCCGAGATTGTCCGCAGCTACCGCTTAGCGAAAGTTTGTTTACGGCCGACTTGCCCGTGAACGGATAATTTCAGCACACGACGGAATACTATCGCATTCACGCGATTTGATATCGCCTTGCCCGCAGCCGACCGTATGGCCAAAAAAAGCTCCACCTCCGAATCCGCCGGCCAAGCGCTGGTGATTGTCGAATCTCCCGCCAAAGCGCGGACGATCGGCAAGTACCTGGGCAAGAACTTCCGCGTCGAGGCCAGCATCGGCCACGTCCGCGACTTACCGCAAGGCGCCAAGCAGGTGCCCGCGGAATATAAGAAGGAGTCGTGGGCCAACCTCGGCGTGAACGTCACCGACGGCTTCACGCCGATCTACGTCGTCCCGCCCGGGAAGACGAAGCAGATCAAGCTGCTGAAAGATCAACTGAAGGGGGCCAACGCCCTCTATCTGGCGACGGACGAGGATCGCGAAGGAGAGGCCATTAGCTGGCATCTGCTTGAAATCCTCAAGCCGAAGGTGCCGGTCCACCGTCTGGTGTTCCACGAAATTACGAAGGACGCGATCCAGGCGGCGATCGAATCGCCCCGACAGGTCGACGAAGGGCTGGTCCGCGCTCAGGAAACGCGCCGCATTCTCGACCGGCTCTATGGTTACGAAGTCTCGCCGCTGTTGTGGCGCAAGGTACGGCCGAAACTTTCGGCCGGTCGCGTGCAAAGCGTCGCGGTGCGGCTGATCGTCGAGCGCGAGCGTGAGCGGATGGCGTTCGTCTCCGCCACTTGGTGGGATTTGCTCGGCAGTTTTGCGAAGGCTGATAAGCAGTCGCTTGAGGCGACGATGGTGTCGGTCGACGGCCGCCGTATCCCGGTTGGCAAGGACTTCGATTCGTCTACCGGCAAGCTGAAGAACCCGGAGATGATGCTGCTCGACGGCGACGCGGCGGCAGCGCTCGCGGCGAAGATCCGCAGCGGCAAGTTCCGCGTCGCGTCGATCGAAGACAAGCCGTATAGCAGCAAGCCGTCGCCGCCGTTTACGACGAGCACGCTCCAACAGGAAGCGAACCGCAAGCTCGGGTTCACCGCGCGGCGGACGATGCAGGTCGCGCAAAGCCTGTACGAAAACGGCCATATCACTTACATGCGTACCGACTCGACCAACCTCGCGTCGGTCGCCATCGAGAGCGCCCGCGATCTGGTCGACAAGAACTACGGCGGCGAATTCCTGCCGGCTGAGCCGCGGATCTACCGCTCGAAGGTGAAGAACGCTCAGGAAGCTCACGAGGCGATTCGCCCCGCGGGCCATCCGTTCGAGCTGCCGGACACGATGCGGCCGCAGCTCGGCGTCGACGAGTTCCGCATTTTCGAGATGATCTGGAAGCGGACGATCGCGAGCCAAATGGCCGATGCCCGCGGGCGGCGGATTTCGATCACCATCGAAGGCGAAGGCTGCGTTTTCCAGGTGAGCGGCAAGACAATCGACTTCCCCGGTTACTTGCGGGCGTACGTCGAAGGCTCTGACGATCCGAGCGCCGAACTCGCCGACCAGGAAAAGGTGTTGCCGAGCGTTGAAGTCGGCGAACTGCTGGCTTGCACCGCGCTCGATGCCAAAGAGCACACCACTCAGGCTCCGGGACGGTTCAGCGAAGCGTCGCTGACGAAGGCACTTGAAGAACGCGGCATCGGCCGGCCGAGTACGTACGCGTCGATTATCGACACGATTCTGGCCCGTAACTACGTCTTCAAGAAGCAGAACGCGTTGGTCCCGACGTGGGTCGCGTTCTCCGTCGTGCAGCTGCTCGAAGATCACCTGTCGTCGCTGGTCGACTACCAGTTCACCGCGCAGATGGAAGACGACCTCGACGCGATTAGCCGTGGCGAACAGGAGTCGGTCAGCTACCTAGACAAGTTCTACTACGGCAACGGCGCGCCGGGGCTGAAGAAGCAGCTCGAGAACAAGATCGACGAGATCGATCCGGCCCGCATCGGCCGCATCCTCATTGGCACGCCCGAGGGACAGGCGCCAGTGTTCGTCCGCGTTGGCCGCTACTCGCCGTTCGTCGAACAGGGCGAACGGACCGGATCGCTGCCGGAAGAGACGCCGCCCGATGAAGTGACGCTTGAGATGGCGCTCAAGCTGCTCGATCAAGCGGCGCAAGGCGACGAACCGCTCGGCATGTGCCCTGAGACGAACAAGCCGGTCTACCTGAAGACGGGCCGCTTCGGACCCTATATCCAACGCGGCACGCCCGAAGACGAAGAGAAGCCGCAGAACGCGTCGCTGCTGAAGGGGATGAGCCCCGCCGACATCGACCTGGCTACGGCCCTGAAGTTGCTGACGCTGCCGCGGAACTTGGGCGAGCATCCCACGCTGAATCAGCCGATCATGGCGTTCAACGGCCGGTTCGGACCGTACGTAAAGTGTGGCGACGAAACCCGTTCGCTGCCCGCCGACGTCTCGCCGCTCGACGTGACGATGGAGCAAGCGGTCGCGCTGCTGGCTGAACCGAAGACCCGCGGCCGCGGCGCCGCGGCGAAGAAGGAACCGCTGCGGACGTTCGAACAGCCGTCGCCAGTGACCGAGAAGCCGATCCAAGTGCTCGACGGGCGCTACGGACCGTACATCACCGATGGCGAGACGAACCTCTCGCTTCGCAAGGGGATGACGGTTGAAGAGCTAACGTTCGACGAAGCCGTCTCGATGCTCGCCGAGAAGGCCGCGATGGGCCCGCCCAAGAAAAAGGCGGCGAAGAAGAAAGCTGCTCCGAAAAAGGCCGCCGCGAAGAAGGCAACGCCGAAGAAGGGCGTAACCAAAAAGCCAGCGACGAAAAAGGCGGCCAAGAAAACGACGAAGAAGACCGCCAAGAAAGCGGCTGTCGAAGAGGGCGCCGACGGAGACGACTGAGACCCAAGCTCGTTATCGCCGGCGGCAAACGAGCTTCGCGGCTAGTCGTCCAGCGGGTCAGCTTCGGCGATTGCATAGGCAGTCGCGTGGCTGCGGCAGTGCGAAATGCTGATGTGCATGTGAGCGATTCCGGATCGCTCGAACACTTCACGCGCGCCGCCGCACAACGCAATGATCGGCGCGCCGCCCGCTTTGTGGCGGACCTCGACGTCGCGCCAGCTGATGCCGCGGACCCAGCCGGTGCCGAGCGCCTTCAGCACCGCTTCCTTCGCCGCCCAGCGGCCGGCGTAGTGCTGCGTCGCCGCGCGCTTCGACGAGCAGTAGGCGATCTCGTGATCGGTGTAGACGCGGCGGATGAACAACTCGCCGTGGCGTTCGATCATCTGGGCGATGCGGAGGCACTCGATAATGTCGGTGCCGATGCCAATGATGCGGGCGGCCATCGTTAATATCCTTTCGCACCGCAAGCGGCTTGAGCGCGAGCCAGCGTCGCCGCGGCCTTCGCGCGGGCTTTCTCGGCGCCGGCCTTGAGCACATCGCGGACGTCATCGGGGCGGGCGGCCCAGTCGGCGCGGCGTTCGCGGGCGGCGGCGAAGTAGGCCTCTGCAGCGTCGGCCAGCGCCTTCTTCACCTCGCCGTAGCCGAATCCGCCGCGGGCGTAGAGAGCGGTCATGTCGGCGATCTGCGTTTCGGTCGCCACCAGCTTGTACAGATCGAACAGCACATCCCCTTCGGGATTCTTCGGATCTTCCATCGGCCGGCTGTCGGTCGTGATCCGCATGATCTGCTTCCGCTGGGCCTTCACGTCGTCGAAGACGGCGAGCGTGTTGTTGTAGCTCTTAGACATCTTCTCGCCGTCGAGGCCCGGCACCTTGGCCGAGGCGTCGAGGACTTGCGCCTTCGGCATGACGAACGTTTCGCCGAAGTGGTGGTTAAAGCTACCGGCAATGTCGCGGCAGACTTCGATGTGCTGGATCTGATCTTCGCCGACGGGGACGACGTTTGAGTCGTACG
This sequence comes from Lacipirellula sp., assembly GCF_965279485.1. Taxonomy (NCBI): domain Bacteria; kingdom Pseudomonadati; phylum Planctomycetota; class Planctomycetia; order Pirellulales; family Lacipirellulaceae; genus Lacipirellula; species Lacipirellula sp. The sequence continues at coordinate 1,229,215 of NZ_CBDIIC010000001.1, read as the reverse complement.
CCAGAATGTCGGCCGCCTGCAGCACCGGGTAGGTGAACAGCCCGGCGTCGGCCTTCAGGCCCTTGGCCATTTTGTCTTTGTAGCTGACGCAGCGTTCGAGCAGGCCCATCGGAGTGCCGGTGAGCAGCAGCCAGCAGAGTTCGCTCACTTCGGGGACGTCCGACTGCACGAACAGCACCGCCTTCTCCGGCTTCAGGCCGAGGGCGAGCAGGTCGATGGCGCCGTTGAGCGTGTACTCCTGCAGCTTTGCCCGATCACGCACCGTGTTGAGCGCGTGAAGGTTCGCGATGAAGTAGTACGCTTCCGCGGCCTGATCTTGCAGGTCGACGTACTGCTGAATGGCGCCGAAGTAGTTGCCCCAATGGAACGGGCCGGTCGGTTGGATGCCGCTGAGAACACGCATGGGCAAAGGTCTTTTCGAGGATTAGTTTCGTTTGAGTTGCAGCGAGCCGACGACTTCCGTCACGCTCTTGGCTCCGAGCGATGCGATCGCCGCGGGGAGGGCGTCGAGCACCGACATCGAGACGGTTGGATTGTAGAAGTTGACCGTTCCAAGTTGAACGGCCGACGCGCCGGCGACGATGAACTCCATGACGTCGTCGACGGTGGCGATGCCGCCGATGCCAATGAGCGGCGTCTTCACCGCTTGGGCCGCCTGGAAGACGCAGCGGAGGGCGATTGGCTTGATCGCGGGGCCGCTCAGGCCGCCGATGACGTTGCCGAGGACCGGCTTTCTTCGCTTCCAGTCGATCGCCATCCCTTGGCAGGTGTTGATCAGCGAGATCGCGTCGGCCCCGCCTGCTTCGGCCGCCTTGGCGATCTCGGCGACGCTGGTGACGTTCGGCGTTAGCTTGGCGATGATCGGCAGCCGGCACGCGGCGCGGCAATCGGCGACCAGCTTTTCGCAGAGCGCTGCGTTTACGCCGAAGTCGACGCCGTGGCTCACGTTCGGGCAGGAGATATTCAGCTCGACCGCCGCGGCGCCCTCAGCGTCGCCAACCATGGCGGACATCTCGACGAACTCTTCCGCGCTGCGGCCCGCGACGCTCACGATGATCGGCGTCTGCCGGCTGGCCAAGTAGGGGAGGTGGTGCGCGAGGAACGCGTCGACCCCGTCATTGTCGAGGCCGATCGCGTTGAGCATTCCTGACGGCGTTTCGACCGTACGCCAGGGGGCGTTGCCGGGCCGGGCTTGTCGAGTGACGGTCTTCGGCAGAATGCCGCCGAGGCGCGAGAGGTTGACCAGCCGCTCCATTTCCCGCGCGTAGCCGAACGTTCCCGAGGCAACGAGGACGGGATTCGGAAGCTGCAATCTTCCGAGCGTGACTTGCAGATCGACGGCGGCCGGGGATCCCGGCGGTAGGGCGGTAGCGGTCAACGAGATCGGTGGAGCAGGGGTGGGAGGGCAGCTAGCGACGCATCCCTGAATTTACCGGTTTAGGCCCTACCGCGAAACGGGCGCATGCAATCAGCGTGCGAGAGCCGCGGAGGCCCTCGCACGCCGTGCGTGGATGGGGTTCACGTCAGATTAGGCCCGCAGGCCCAATCGACTAGATGATGCCGCCGTGGACGCTGTGGGGCGTCAGGTGCGAAGGCATATCGAGGAACCAGATCCGTTCCCACTCGTCGAGCAGCAAACGGAGGTTTTCAGAACTGTAAAACAGCTCTTGAGCACGCCGCGCGGGATCGCCGGAGTAGATGGGGATAAGACAGCCCGTGCTGCTCAGCAGCGTGCAGGCGAGCGCGGTTGATATGAGCCAATTGCGCATGTGCGTAGCTCCTCCTTGAGCTGCAAACGGAACGTCACGTCCTGCAATGGACGACGTAACGCCCAACGATCTCACGATTTACGCTTTGTCGAACGCGTCCATGCGCTTACTTGTGGGGCGCGATCAACGTGGTTCGATAAGGTCTCAGACAAGCGATCACCGTCGACAACATATCGCCAAACGGCGGAATCCTAGCGACGGTACTGACTTGCGTCGAGACTGACCGGCAGCACCGATAGGACGGCACTGCTGGCAGGCCCGACTGATTCGTAGCGGCGTCGACGCTGAGTTACCCGGGGCTTTGCCCGTAACTCGTTGCGGAGCCATGTGTTTCGTGTGGCGGAGGGGCGGCAGGCGGCGAATCGACGACCTGACCATTTTGCAGAGCCTGCTGGCGAGCGGCCTCATTGGCGCGGCGCTCGAGCTCGCGGACTCGTTCCTCCATTTCTTTGCCCGGTTTGAAGGTGACCACAAACTTTTCGGGGACAAAGACTTTTTCGCCGGTGCGTGGGTTACGCGCCTTACGGGCAGCTCGTCGCTTCACTTCGAAGACGCCGAAATTCCGCAGCTCAATGCGATGATCTTCTACCAACGTTTCGACGATGGCGTCGAACGTCTTCTGGACGATTTCTTTCGTCTTCAACTGCGTGAGGCCGATCTCCTCGGAGATGGTCTTCACGATTTCTTTCTTGGTCACGACGAGTTCCCCTGTGACAAGGCTCGAGGTCCTTTTCGGCGGACGACGACCGTGCTAGTGAAGGGCATTCACTCGCTCCAAGTGTAATTGGCGTAAGCATTAGAGTCAAGAAAGGGAGACCCAGCGTCGAAGCCCGGAATCGCCGTAACTTGGCGAGGCGGCGCGACGACTTTTCGGCACTTACGCCGATTTTTTGCGTGGCTATTAGCGGCAAATTGTCAAAGATCAGACTGTCGGGCGTGCCTATGGCTACCCAGAGACAAGCATCGACCCGCACGACCGCCAGACTTCAGCTAATCGTTAAAGTCGACCAAATAATTCCAGCCAGCATGCTGGCGCCCGTCTTGAGGAGGCGAGGCAGCTGCGGGACCTGCCAGCAGAATCTGCCCGGCGAGACGACTTTCAGTCGGAGGGCCACGCCCTCCGGTCGCCCGGACCGAGTGGCGGTACGGCTAGGGGGTCTCGCTAGCAGGCTGCAAGAGTGCCGCAGCAATCAGATCCGAATGACCGCCGCCTGCTCTTGGATCGTTTCGATCGAGTAGAGCTTCCCCTTGCCGCTGCCGGGGCAAACATCGCACGTCGCTTGCCAATCTTCGGGCGTCCGGATCGTCGAATCCCAGAAGGGCCAGGTGCGACACTGGCGCGGGCGCTGTTCGTAGACGGTGCACTTGCGGGTTTCGCTATCGAGCAGCACGCAGTCGTAGTTCCGCTTCTCTTTGATCGAGCGGCGGACGCCGATCTGCTTCACGTACTTCTTTTCAAACGCCGCCGGCGTCATTTCCATTCGGGCGGCGATGGCGTCGATTTCGGCCTGGTTCACCCAGACGTAGCCCGGGCCGCCGCCGCAGCAATCGCCGCAGCCGGTGCAGGTGAACTGCAGTCCATCGGCGTACCACGGTTCGCTGCCAGCAGAATTGGCGGGGATTTTGGCCATTGTCGGGTGAACTCCATTCGTGCGATCAATCGCGTCACGCGGTGGCCACGGCCGTCGCCACGGCAAGCACTTCGTCGATCTCTTCGACCGTGGTGGCCCAACCAACGCTCATGCGAACCAAGCCGCCCGAGTCGAACGTGCCGAGCGCCTGATGCATCCGCGGGGCGCAGTGGAGGCCGGCTCGGGCTTGGATGCCGCGGGCCGCATCCAGGGCGGCGGAAAACTCCTGCGGATCATATCCCTCGACGCTGAAGCTGACAACGGGCCCGCGGAGGGGGGAGGGGGGAGGGCCGTAGAGCCGCACCACGCCGAGCGCTGCCAGGCCGTTCCATAGGCGTTTGACAAGCATTTGCTCGTGCGCGCAGACAGCCGTGATGGTCCGCTGCCGCAAGTAACGAACCGCTTCGACGAGGCCCGCGAGCCCGGGGCCGTTGAGGCTGCCCGCTTCGTACCGCGTCGGCAGCTCGTCGGGCATCCGGTCGAGCTGACTTTCGAAGCCGGTGCCGCCTTGGCGGATGGGGTGAACGAACTGCTCCACGCCTTCACGGATAAACAAAAATCCGGTCGCCGCGGGGCCGAGCAGTCCCTTGTGACCACTCGCTGCGAGTAGGTCGGCCTGCAACGCCGTGACGTCGATGTCGACATGCCCGGCCGACTGCGAGGCGTCGACCATGAGCAACTTGTCGGCGGTTTTCGTAACGGCGGCGATCTCGGCGAGCGGCTGGATCGCGCCAGTGACGTTCGAGGCGTGCGTGGCGATCACCATCCGCGTCTCCGGGCGAATGGCCCGCCGCACGTCGTCGGGGTCGATGAGCCCCTGCCCGTTGCAGCCGACGTAGGTGACCGTCACGTCGCGCAATCGCGTCGCATCGGCCAGCGGTCGCAGCACCGAGTTATGGTCGGTTACCGACGCGACCACATGGTCGCCGGGCCGCAGCGTGCCGTGGATCGCCAGGTTCAGCGAATCGGTGCCGTTGCAGCCGTGGATGATGTGGCTGGGGTTCGGGGCGCCGATGAGGGCGGCGATCTCGCGGCGGGCAGCCTCGACGATGCGCTGAGCTTCGATCGCGTCGTTGTACCCGCCGCGGCCGGCCGCGATGCCGATCTCGCGCTGGTAGCGGTCGACGGCGGCGTAGACGGCGTCGGGTTTGGGCCAACTCGTGGCCGCATTATCGAGATAGATGCGCATGGTGCTTGTGCTGCTTGGCCTGGGGAATTACCCAGCCTACCAAGTTTGTCGCTAGCGCTCGACCTACAGTAGCCGCGTGGCGACCTGGTAGGTAATCAGGGCCGCCACGTACGCCAGGGCCGTCATGTAGCCGAGCTGGATCAGCGGCCATTTCCAGGAGCCGGTCTCACGGCGGGTGACGGCTTGCGTCGGCAGGCACTGCATCGCCAGGACGTAAAAGACGAGCAGACTGAGGCAGGTGGCGGTCGTGAAGACCAGCGAACCGTCGGCATGCTTGGAGGAACCCATCGAGGCGAGCAGCGAGTTCACTCCGTCGTCCGCCCCCTCGGCGCCGAGGCCGTAGAGGACCGCCAGCGTCGAGACGATCACTTCGCGGGCGGCGAAGGAGCTCAAGACGCCGATGCTCATTTTCCAGTCGAAGCCAAGTGGTTCGAACACCGGCTCGATCGTCCGGCCAATCCGCCCGGCGAACGAATGCTCGAGCTCCACCTGCTGCGTGAGGTGCTCGACGCCTGCTTCATCGCCTGCGGCTTCCATCTCGGCGAGTTGGGCCTGCACGTCGGCCGGCATTTGGTCGACGCTCGTCTTCGGGTAGGTGGCGAGCGCCCACAGCACGAGCGAGATCACAAGAATGGTCGTGCCGGCGGTTTTCACGAATGCCCAGGCGCGGTCGTAAGTGAGCAACAGCGCGTTTCGCAGCGACGGCAACCGGTAGTTGGGCAGTTCAATCACCAGCGGCCGCACGGGACCCTTCAGCAGCGTTCGCTTAAAGACCCACGCCATGGCGAGCGCCGCGGTAATGCCAAGCGCGTAGGCCGCCGTGAAAATGAGGGCCCGTTGCAGCGAGCTATTGGGAAACAGCAGCGTCGCCACCATCGCGTAAACCGGGATCCGCGCGGAGCAGGTCATCAACGGGGCGATAAGAATCGTCGCTAGCCGGTCGCGGCGGTCTTCGATCACCCGCGTCGACATGATCGCGGGGATTGCGCACGCGTGGGCCGAGAGCAGCGGCACGAACGCCTTGCCGGGCAGGCCGACCTTGTGCATTAGCCGGTCCATCACCAGCGCCGCGCGGGCCATGTAGCCCGAATCTTCCAGCAGCGCGAGGACGAAAAATAGCAGGCAAATCTGCGGCAGAAACACGAGCATGCCGCCGAGGCCGCCGATGACGCCGTCGGTGAGCAGGCTCTGCAGATCGCCCTCGGGCACCCATTTGCCGATCGTCTCGCCTGCGGCGCCGAACAAGCTGTCGATGAGATCCATCGGGAACGTCGCCGCCCAGAAGATCGTCAAGAAGGTCGCCGCCATCACCAGGGCGAAGCTCAACAGTCCGCCGACACGGTGCGTCAGGACGCGGTCGATCGCTTCGGTAACGCGGCCTTGCTTCACCGCTTCGCCGCGAACTGTGGCGTGGCTTACCCGCGAGGCCCAGTCGTAACGGGCCGAGAATTGGCAGCCGTTGCAGGAACCACATGCGGCGAGTTCGGCATGAACTTCCGGGGCCTTGCGCTCGCGCAGCGTCGTTTGCACCACTTCGAGCAGTTGGTCGATTCCGCTTCCGGTGCGAGCCGAGACCGGCACGACGGGGCAGCCAAGCCGCTGCTGCAATTCCGCGAGGTCGAACGTGATGCCCTGCTTCTCGGCGGCGTCGCTCAGGTTAAGCGCGATGACCGTCGGATCGCCGAGTTCCAGCACCTGCCCGGCTAGGAACAGGTTCCGTTCGAGGTTCGTTGAGTCGACGACCAACAAGACCAGATCAGGGTCGGGCGTCCCGGGGAGCAGGCCTTCCAATGCTTGGCAGGCGACTCGCTCGTCAGGCGTTGTCGGATCGAGGCTATAGAGCCCCGGCAGATCGACGATCGTCACCGGCGTGTTGCCGAGCGTGACGTCGGCGCGGCGATGCTCAACCGTGGTGCCGGGAAAGTTCGCCGTCTTTGCCCGCAGACCGGTGAGGCGATTGAACAGCGACGTTTTGCCGGCGTTGGGATTGCCGACCAGAGCGATCGTCGTAGGCCCGGCCCCAGTCGGCGCAGACGCCGTCGAGAGAATCGGCAGCGATAGCTCTGGCGTGGCGGAACTCACGATGCGTTAGCCAAAGGAGCGAATGGCAGTGACGCATCGAGCGGTTCGACGCGAACTTCAGCAGCGAGCCGGGCCGAGAGGCCGACGCGGGCGCCGACGACGGTGATCACCATTGGATCGCCTGCTTTCAGCAATTGCAGCCGTCGCCCGACGCAAACGCCGAGCGCCTGCAGCCGACGAATATCGTCGTTCGCCGCCACGACCTCGACGACGCGAGCGTGAGCCCCCGCGGCGAGAGCGGACAGCAGGACCGTTTCCACCCGCGGTTGCGGCTGGCGGTGAACCGGCGTCGTCGGTGCGGCTTCGACGGTGCTCATGGTCGCTCGAAAGAGGCCGAGGGCTTGGGCTGTTGAGAATGAATCTCAGTTCAAACCTAAGCAGATCGCGAGATGGCCGCAAGGGGTAGTTGACCAACGGGTTGCGGATTTCGCGGCAACTCGCGGAGAGCGGCTCGGCGGGCATGCGGCTGCGACCGCGTTACTTACTTCTTCCGCTTGCGATTTTTCGCCGCGTTGCGAACTCGTGCTAAAGGGCTGATCGGTTTGGCGGGTGCGGCGTCGACCCCCGTACTCTCGTCGCCCAGCGGCGACGACGGATCGCCAGGCCCGAGCGGGAACATCATCTTTTGCCCCTGGTCGTCGACGACGTCACCGGCGCTAAGGAGCCGCAGTTCCTTGTTGACCATCACCAGCAGCGCGTGGATGAAGGCGACCAGCATCGGGCCGACAAGAATGCCGACCGGCCCGAGCGCTTTCACGCCGCCGAGGACGCTCATCAGCGCGAGCAGCGGGTGGAGGTTCGACTGGCCGTGGAGGACGAGCGGTTTGATGACGTTGTCGATCGTCGACACGATCCCGCCGCAGTAAATGGCTAGCAAGATGGCCGACCACGGATCGCCAGTGACGGTGACGCCGTCGACGACTCGCTCTTGGTAGAGATAAATCCAGATGCAGGTCGGAATCCAAATGCCGGCGGCGCCGACGAACGGAATTACCGACGCGATCATCGTCACCATCATCAGCAAGAAGATCGGCGCGCTGGGCGCCATCGCGAAGTAGAACCCGAGCCCTGCCAACAGCCCCTGGACGACGGCCGCGGCCAGCACTGCGACGACGACGGCGCGGCTGACGTTGGCGAACTTGTCGAGCAGCTCGCGCTCATATTCGTTGTCGAGCGGCGAAAGCCGCATCATGGTATTGATCATCGCCGGGCCGTCGACGAGGAAGTAATAGATCGCCAGCACCATAATAATAAGGCCTAGCAGCATCCGGAGCACGCCCTCGAGCGTGTCGTATAAGTTGGCTCCGATGAAGCCGATGGCGATGTCGACCAGGTCTTTTACAGTGAACGACTTTCTGCCGCTTGGCTCTGGTTTAGTGACGGGAGTGGACGAACCGTCCGCTCCCCCGACTGAGATGCTAATTTCGGCCTCTGCATCAGATGTTTCGGCTGCCTCAGCAACTTTCTCTGCAGCCTCATCGCTGGGCGACGCTTCTTCCGTCGCCGCGGCGTCTTCAGGTTCAACCGGCTGTGTTTCGGAACTCGCTGGCGAATCGGTTTCCGCCGTCAGCGACGCCGGCACCATCTGCTCGTAGAACTCGGCGAACGGTGCGGCCGCCGCTTCGATCTTAATGATCAGTTGTTTGCGGTTATCGGGGATCTTCAGGTAGTTGACCTGCTGCAGGCCTTCGAGGTAGGCGTTCCAGCCTAGCCACGCCGTCGGCAACAAGACGACGAGCATGATGAGAAACGTCGTCACCAGCGCTGAGAGCCGCACTCGGCCTGGCAAACGATCGCGGACCCACACGTGCAGCGGTTTGAAGACGACCACCAACACCGCCGCCAGGAATAGCGGCAGCACGAACTGCGCCATCACCTTGAAAAACATCGCAGCGATGAACGCCAGGATGGCTACTAGAACGATAAACGAAACGACGCGCGGCACGGCCGGCTCCTTCGGGAAATGCGAGTGAACTCGTTCATTCTATGCGTTTCTTCGCCAGACCCTAGACCAGCTTGCCGGGCGTGCTGGGAGGAATGTAGCGATGACGCGGGGATTTGCCGGTAGATTCGCCGTCGCAAGGTGCTGCGGGCGGCCTCGCCCCGCACAGGTTGCGGGGATTCTGGTATGTTGAAATAGGCTGCGTCGATCTCTAGCCCCGGGCTCTGCCCGGGGGGAATTGCCGGTTGACGCGATTGCAGACGCGATGCGACCCCCGGGCGGAGCCCGGGGCTAGAAATACGGTCGGAATGGGTCACATGATCAGCATCGTTATCCCGCTACTGAACGAAGTCGGCACGCTCGAACAGCTCCACCACGAGCTGAGCGAGCTCGCTGCTGCGCGCGGATACGAACTGCAAATGATCTTCATCGACGACGGCTCGACCGACGGCTCCTGGCAGATCGTCGAGCGGCTGGCGGCAACTGACGCGCGAGTGCTGGGAATTCGCTTCCGCCGCAACTTCGGGAAGGCGGCCGCCCTCTCCGCTGGCTTCGATGCGGCCCAGGGCGAAATAATTGTCACGATGGACGCCGACTTGCAGGACAGTCCGGCGGAAATCCCCAAGCTGCTCGCCGTGCTCGACGCCGGCGCCGACGTGGTGAGCGGGTGGAAACGCGAACGCCACGACCCTTGGCACAAGCGTTACCCGTCGAAAGTCTTCAACGCCCTCGTCGGCAAAATGACCGGCGTTCAATTGCACGATCACAATTGCGGCTTAAAGGCCTACCGCCGCGACGTGATTCACGAGATCCGCCTCTATGGCGAGCTCCACCGCTTTGTCCCCGTGCTCGCCGCGGCCCGCGGCTTCCGCATCGGCGAGACGGCCGTCGAGCATCGGCCGCGGCTCTCGGGCGTGTCGAAGTACGGCTGGACGCGGATTCCCAAGGGACTACTCGACCTGCTCACCGTGCAGTTCATCACCCGCTACGGCCAGCGGCCACAGCATTGGCTTGGATCGGCCGGGCTGATTTCGCTGCTGCTCGGCGGGCTCGGGATGGTTTACCTCGCGTTCATTTGGGTCTGGTCGCGGATGCCGTGGTCGGAGCATGTAGTGCACCTGCACGAGACGGCCGCGCTGTTCTATTCGCTTGCGCTGCTACTATTCGGCTCTAACTTGCTTGCGATGGGGTTTGTCGCCGAGATGATCGCCGCCTCGGTGTCGCGGCATCGCGATGAGTTTTCAGTGGCACAGTACACGCCTCCGCAGGGCAAGAACGCCGGCGCCGGGCCGCACGCGACGACGAACCAATCGGCTGGCCAGGAGCACGAGTCGCGATGATCGAGGCCGCCGCTGATCCGACCCGCCTGCTGCGGCGCGGCGTCTACGCCCTCCTCATCGCGCTGGCGGCGGGCAACATGGCGGGGCGGCTGCTCGCGGTAAACGCCGTCAACCGGCAGGAACTCGAAACGAGCCGCATCGCGCAGCGCGTGGCGGACGCTGAGAAGCAATTTCTCGCCGAAGGTCTTCGCGAGGATGTGCTGCAGGCGAAGCTCGTTGCCGCCAAGCAGCTGATCGAACGCGAAGAACGCCGGCAGCGGCCGTTCCTCAGCGCCAACGACCGGAGCCGTTGGCTCGCCATCCGCGCGCTTGCCGACACCGGTTCGTTCGAGATCGACCCGGTGATGGACGCGAACGTCTGGAACACAATCGACATGGTGCAACATCGCGGTCGCGACGGCGAGTTGCATCTGTACTCCAGCAAGCCGCCGCTGCTGATCGTGCTGCTGGCGGGCGAGTACTGGGCGATTCAGAAGACGACCGGCTGGACCCTTGCCGACAATCCTTACGAAGTCGTGCGGCTGATGCTGTTCACCGTGCAGGTGATGCCGACGCTGTTGCTGCTGGCGATCGTCGCAAGTTTAGCTGAGCGATTCGGCACGACCGATTGGGGGCGGATCTTTGTCGTGGCCGCGGCGGCGTTCGGGACGATGCTCACGCCGTTTGCCGTGGTGCTGAACAACCACACGATCGCCGCAGTGAGCGAGGCGGTGGCGCTCGAGGCCTTCGTGCGGATCTGGTTCGACGGCGAGCGGCGCTGGCGGTGGTTCGCGCTCGCCGGACTCGCGGCGGCGTTCACGGCGGCGAACGAGTTGCCCGCGCTGTCGTTCTTCGCGCTCGTGGCGGCGGCCCTATTGTGGCGTAATTGGCGGATGACGCTGGGGGGATTTGCCCCGCTCGCGGCGGTCGTCCTGGTCGCGTCGTTCGCGACGAATTACTGGGCCCACGACAGTTGGCGGCCCCCCTACGCCCACCGCAGCGCCACCGACCCCGCCGACAACTGGTACCACTACAGCTACACGCTCGGCGGTAAAGAGCGGCAAAGCTATTGGCTCGATCCGCAGGGTCTCGACCGCGGCGAGCCGAGCAAAGTCGACTACGCGATCCATTGCCTCGTCGGCCATCACGGTCTCTTCTCGCTGACGCCGATTTGGCTGCTGAGCGCGTGGGGACTATGGATCTGGGGCGTTCGCGGCACGACCGAGCAGCGGCAGCTGGCGGCGGGCATCGCGCTGCTTACCGTGGTCTGCCTGACGTTTTACATTGGCCTGCGGCCGCAGATCGATCGCAACTACGGCGGGATGACGAGCGGCTTGCGGTGGTTGTTCTGGCTCGTGCCGCTCTGGCTGACGGCGATGATTCCGGCGGTGGATCGGCTGGCGCAGTGCCGCAAAGGTATGGCGGTCGCGCTCGTGCTGCTCGCGTTCTCGGTGCTGTCGGCGAGCTACCCGACATGGAATCCTTGGACGCAGCCGTGGATCTACAACTGGCTGCAATCGTGCGGCTGGCGCGGGGCGGTTTAGAGATTTCACAGGCCGGTGCGCGACTTGCATCCTAGCCCCTGGCTCCGCCAGGGGGTGGGCCTCCCCACCGGTATGCGTTGCCCAACGCGACGTCACCCCCTGGCGGAGCCAGGGGCTAGAGAATCTCGCTCGGCAGGTTGAGAGCCTCCCAAGTCGCCGGCAGCGGCGCGACGATGTCGACCGGCTCGTTCGTCATCGGGTGCCGGAAGCCTAACTGCCGGGCGTGGAGCGCAATCGGTTTTTCCCGCTCGTCGAGGCCTGGATCGCCGAAGATCTGCGTGCTGCCATACTGCGAGTCGCCAACGACGGCATGGCCGCGTGAGCTCGACTGAATGCGAATCTGGTGCGTGCGGCCGGTCTCAAGTTCGATCTCCAGCCACGCCCCCGTTGGCCCTTGCCACATCACCCGGTAATGCAAGACCGCATGTTTCGCCGCCGGATGATCGGCCGTGACTACTTCGGCCTGCGCCATGCCGTGCCGCTTGTGAAGGTAGTCGGTCCATGTTCCTTCGTCGGGCGTGACGACGCCCTCGACGAACGCCCAATACGACTTGTTGATCGTCCGATTTTCAAACTGCGCCGACAGTCTTTGCGCCGCCCGTAAGTGTCGCGCGAAAACGATGGCGCCCGACACCGGCCGATCGAGCCGGTGCGGCAGCCCTAGATAAATGTTCGCATCGGCCGGCTTTCCTTCGCGCTCGCGAAAGAGCTCCTTTACCTGGATCTCGAGGCTATCAATCCCCGCCGGCGCCTGCGTCAGCACGCCGGAAGGCTTGTTGATTACGAGACACGGCCCATCGTCGTACAAAACGTCAAGCATCGATTCAGTAGCCGCGGGTCAACGACCCGCCGGAGCGAGGATGAAAATGGAAACAAGTTATGCCGACTAGCGATTCCGTCGGCGCCCACAAAGTGTTGCAGGTGCGCCGACCAAATTTCGCCGACAACTTCGTCGTCGAAAGAGCAGCGGCTGAGCCACCGCCAGCGCGATCATGCTACCAGTTGCCGGTTCTGGAATCGCGAACTCAGCCAAGATCGGATAGTGGTCGGAGGCCGTGTAAGTGGTCAAATTAACCTCGAACCGTCCCAACTGCTGCACCCGCCACGCCGGCGAACGGTAGAAGATGTAGTCGATCTGCGTCGTGCGCGCGAGACCGGGATTGGCGATATTCGTCGCATCATTCCACACGCCGGCGAGCGCAGCGTACGACGTGGTCGAGGGACGCGAGTTCATGTCGCCTGCGAGCAGCGCGGGAGTCGCCGAACTTGCTACGAGACCATTGATGTACGCCGCCTGAGCGTCGCGGTTACTTTGATTGCTCGCGTCGAGATGCGTCGCGAAAAAGTTAAATTCGACCGTCTGCGGGTCGGCGTCGAATGATAGCCCCATCTGAATGACGGCCCGCGCCTCGCCGCCGCCGGGACTGGGGAGCGCGCGGTTCGTCGTGCCGACGATCGTCAGCCATGGCGCTACGAGCACGCCATTGCCGTACTCGCCCCCCATATAGTTGATCGTGCGGCCGAAGTAGCCCTGCATATCGGTCCGCTGAGCGAGTTCCTGCAACTGGAAAACGTTTGCGCCGCTGCGCGTGTTCCCTTGGTCGAGCTCTTGTAGCGCGACGAGGTCGGGTTTCGCCGCCAGAATGACGCTGGCGATTCGATCAAGATCGTAGACGCCGTCGCGCCCTTCCGAGTGGTGGATGTTGTACGAGAGAACCCGCAGCGTTCGCGCTAGCGCAGGCTGAGCCGCCGTGAGCATGAGAACGGCGAGAACGAATCGGAGCGGAAACATCACGGCTGTGCTGGCTGGCGGAAGAGCAGAAACGCGAACGGCGTCTATCTGTTGTGGCTTGCCGCCGCGAGCTTGGCCAGGGCCCGATCCACCAAACCAGGAAAAAGTCGGTTCGCCGCCACCAATGCGCGGCCCCGCCAGTTGGGGAAAATCTCGTGACGCCCCCGTTCAAGCGCTCGCAATGTCTGCTCGGCGACCGCGGCTGCCGGGATCGCCGTTGAGTCGCCCCACGGCAAGTCTGACCGCTTGGCGATGAGGTGGTCGAAAAACTCCGTTTCGGTGGTCCCTGGGCTGACGAGCAGCACGTCGACGCCGTCGGCTGCGAGTTCCGCCCGCAGCGACTCGCTCCAGCCTCGTAGCGCGAACTTGCTGGCGGCGTACTCGCTATTCAGCGGCAAGCCGCGATGACCGATGATCGAGCCGATGTTGACGATCGCCGCCTGTCGGCTCCGTTTAAGCAAGGGCAGGGCGAGCCGCGTTAGTTCCGTCGCTGCGAAGAAGTTCACTTCGAGGATCTTCCGTAGCGTCGCTTCGTCGCTTTCGGCGAAGCGGCCGTGAGCGCTAATGCCGGCATTGTTCACCAGCACGTCGATCCCTTCCCACAGTGCGACGGCGCGCTCGATGAAAGCCGCACGAAATGCGGAGTCGGTTACATCGCCGGCAAGCGTCTCCGCCGTCGCGCCATGCTGCCGGCACTCGGCGGCAACGGCGGCAAGTTCTTGATTGCGTCGCGCTGTCAGCAGCACACGGCTGCCGCGCCGCGCGAACGCCAGCGCAAGTTCCCGGCCAATGCCGCTGGAAGCGCCAGTGATGACGACGCGGCAGTTGGCGAGCGATCGGCGGGCCATTACGAGCATCCGTTAGGCCACTTCGTCGACGGCGTCGTCGTTAGCGACGCTATGCCGAACGATGGGCGATGCGACGTAAGGATGGACTTCAATCTCTGGATCGTCCCGCAATGAGCCGAGATGCTTCCGCGATAGCCGGCAATGCACGGTTGCGTGATCGCCCGCGAACGTCCTGCTGATCACCTCGCCATACTTCGCGAGGTAGGCCAGCAGCCGACCATTGCTGACGCTGAAGCGGAATTCCAGGTCGAGGAAGTCTTGGCTGAGCGCATCGCTCACGGCGGAGGCAAGCCGCGGCAGCCCATCCGCCGTGCGGGCGCTAATTAGCACCGCCGAAGGATAGAGCTGGCGAATGGCTTGCAGCCGCGTCGGGTCCTCAACCTGGTCGACTTTGTTGAGGGCCAGCAGCGTGTCCTTTTCCTCGATGCCGAGTTCGCGGAGGACGTCGTACACCGCTTTGATCTGATCGAGCGCCACCGGGCTGCTGGCGTCGGCGACGTGGATCAACAGGTCGGCTTGACGGGCTTCCTCGAGCGTCGCCTTGAAGCTCGCGATCAGGTTATGCGGCAGGTTGCGGATGAACCCGACCGTATCGCTGAGCAATACCGGCCCCCACCCCGGCAGCTGCCACCGGCGGGTGCGAGTATCGAGCGTGGCGAACAGTTTGTCTTCGGCCAGCACGTGCGAGTCGGTGAGCGCGTTCATGAGCGTGCTCTTGCCGGCGTTGGTGTAGCCGACGAGCGACACCGTCATCCGATCGCTACGACCAGCGACTTCGCGCTCTTTGCGGCGCTGAACCTTTTCGAGTTCGCGGCGCAGATCGGTGATCCGCTTCTCGGCCAACCGGCGGTCGGTTTCGAGCTGCTTTTCACCAGGGCCGCGCATACCGACGCCCATCTTCATACGCGACAAGTGCTTCCACATGCCTTTGAGCCGCGGCAGCGAATACTCGAGCTGCGCGAGCTCGACGGCCAAGCGCGACTCGTAAGTTTGCGCCCGACTGGAGAAGATGTCGAGAATCACCTCGGTGCGGTCGAGAACCTTCACCTTCAGCGCCTCTTCCAGATTTCGCATTTGCGCTGGGGAGAGGTCGTTGTCGAAGATCACCACGTCGGCCTCGGTGGCCTCGACGAGAAACTGCAACTCGTCGACTTTCCCGTGACCGATGTAAGTCGCGGCGTCTGGCGCTTGCCGCTTTTGAGTCATCCGCCCCACGACTTCGGCCCCGGCGGTTTGCACCAGACCGGTCAACTCGTCGAGGGGATCGCCGTGATATCCATCGTCAGAAAGCTGAACGCCAACCAGGACGGCGGACTCGCTGTCGACGCTCTGCTTGCGATCGGTATTTGACACGTGTGGGAAGGGACTCCTTCTGGTGGCCTAATCTTGTGGCGGCGGCGGAAGGGATGAGCAGGTTGCCGCCTCGCTTGATTATACCCTCGAGGACGCAAGGGACCTAGGCGGGGTTCGCGCGGGAATCCCGGTCGATTGCCCGCTTCGGGGGGGGGCGCAGCGGCGCCAAATAAAACGGTTGGAACGTGACAGTTGCGAGCGGTCGGATGGCGGCGACTTTGGAAGTTCTGTCTGGCGACAGGGAGTCGCACGCGTCCCCGGCGCCGCAGCGGGAATTAGTGAAAGTTTCGCGACTTCGATCGTAACGTATCGATTGCGTCGTCTAGGTTCTCGATGCGGGTAACGAGGAGATGTCTCACTCCCTGGTGGTTCTGCAGCCGGCCGCTCGCAAGGTAGGACCGCGCCGCAGCAGCGACGCGGTGGTATTTCTTCCAGACCTCCATGCGGATGATGAGATTCGCCACGCCGCTCTCGTCCTCTAAGGTGACGAACGTCACCCCCTTGGCAGTTTGCGGTCGCTGACGCAGCAATACCAACCCGGCGACGCGCACGAAGGCGCCGTCGGCGACGTGGGCGAGTTCGGCGGCAGTCACGACTTGCAGCTTGCGGAGGCGTTCTCGAAAAAACTGGACGGGATGCGCTTTGAGCGACAACCCGGCGGTTTCGTAGTCGGCGAACACTTCCTCTTGTTGAGCCATGGCCGGCAATGCGTGAGACGGTTCGTCTTCATCAATGTCGGCGAATAGGGACGCTGTCGACGGCTTTCGCAACGACTGCCAGAGCGAATCGCGGCGGTTGAGTTGCAGCGACCCAAAGGCGTCGGCGCGAGCGAGCAGTTCCACTGTCGCGGGCGGCACGCCGCAGCGGTGGAGTTGTTCAATGGAGCGGAACGGCCGCGACTGTGCGATGCGTTCCGCGTCGATGTGCCTCATGCCGACGAGCATGCGGTAGCCGAGCCGGATTGCTCCCTCTTCGAGCGTGCAGTTCCAAGTGCTGTGGTTGACGTCGACCGGCAGCACGCGGACGCCATGCTCTCGGGCGTCGCGCACCAACTGCGGCGGCGCGTAGAATCCCATCGGCTGCGAGTTGATGAGCGCTGCGCAGTACGCCGCCGGAAAGTGACATTTTAAGTACGACGAGACGTATGCCAGCAGCGCGAAGCTTGCCGCATGGCTTTCTGGAAAACCATACTCGCCAAACCCGCGAATCTGCGTGAAGACTAACTCCGCGAAATCGTCGCCGAGTCCGTTGGCGCGCATGCCGGCGATGAGTTTAGCGCGAAATTCGTCGATGACGCCCGGCCGGCGCCAGGCCGCCATGGCCCGCCGCAACTGATCGGCTTCGCCGGGAGTGAACCCGGCGGCGACCATCGCCAATTGCATCGCTTGTTCCTGAAACAGCGGCACGCCCAGCGTCTTGTCGAGCACCGCCTTGATGGCGTCGTTGGGATAAACGGGCCTTTCCTTATTGGCGCGGCGACGCAAATAGGGATGCACCATATCGCCCTGAATGGGTCCTGGCCGCACAATCGCCACTTCGATGACCAGATCGTAATAGGTCCGTGGCTGCAAGCGCGGCAGCATCGACATTTGCGCGCGGCTCTCGATCTGGAAGACGCCAATCGTGTCTGCCTTACAGATCATGTCGTAAGTTGCGCCATCTCCTTCGGGAATGTTGGCAAGCGTCAGCTGCTTGCCATGATGCAGCTCAACAAATTCAAAGCATTTGCGAATGGCCGTGAGCATCCCGAGCGCCAAACAGTCGACTTTGAGGATTCCTAACTCGTCGAGATCGTCCTTGTCCCACTCGATGACGGTGCGGTCCGCCATGGCGGCGTTCTCGATCGGTACGAACTCGCACAGTGGCGAGTGGGTGATCACCATACCGCCGACATGTTGGCTCAAATGCCGCGGAAAACCGACCAGCGTGCTCACCAACGCGTGCAGCTGTCGGCCGAGGGGCGATGCCAGTTCGACTCCCGCTTCGCTCCATCTTGCTGGCGAAAAAGGTTGGTAAGGATCCTGTTGTTTCGCGAGGCCGTTGACGCGATCGAGCGATAGTCCCAGCGCTTTGCCGACGTCGCGAAGCGCCGAGCGGGCACGGTAGGTAATCACCTCCGCGGTCATGCCGGCGCGATCGCGACCGTACTTGTTGTAGACGTACTGCAACACTTCCTCGCGGCGCTCGTGCTCGAAATCGACGTCGATGTCGGGCGGCTCGTTGCGTTCGCGACTGACGAATCTTTCGAACAAGGCGTCGATGCGCTCGGGATCAACCGACGTCACTCTCAGGCAATAACAGACGGCTGAATTGGCCGCCGACCCCCGTCCTTGGCACAAAATATTCTTCTTACGCGCGTAGTTCACCAAATCCGACACCGTGAGAAAGAAAGCTTCGTACTTTAGCTCTTCGATGAGCTGAAGTTCGTACTGCAACTGCCCGCGAACCTTATCGGGAACGCCGTTTGGATAACGCGTTTGAGCGCCGGCCCAAGTCAGGTTGCTCAGGTGTTGCATCGGCGTCAGGCCGGGCGGGGCGAGTTCAATCGGATAGTCGTACTTGAGTTGATCTAAAGCAAAGTCGCAGCGGTCGGCGATCTCGACGGTGCGTCGCAACGCGCCGGAGGCCGTCGCGAACAATTCCTGCATCGCTTCAGGCGACTTTAAGTGACGGGCCGCGTTGGGGAACAATAACTCTCCGGCAGTTGCAACGGTGCAACCATGCCGAACCGCCGTCAGTACGTCGGCCAATGCTCGTCGCTCGGGGGCATGGAAATGAACGCCGTTCGCCGCCGCCAACGGCACGCGTGCCGCCTTTGCGAGTTTGACTCTCTCGGCCAGTTCACGCTCGTCGTCCACACCCCGATGAAGCTCGCCGAGCAGATAACAGCGATCGCCGAAGAGTTCTCGATAACGCCGCAATCCTGCGACCGTCGCGTCGCCGTAAACGCACGCCAGGATGCCATCGGCATATTCAGCCAAGTCGTCGAACTGTAGATGGCATTCGCCTTTCGGCGCGCGGCCTTTGCCGACAGTTAGCAGTCGGCATAGTCGGCCGTAGGCGGCGCGGTCGGTCGCCAGCAGCACGGCGGAAGAAGCGTCGCTTGGCTGCACGTCGGCGCCAATGAGGAGCTTGAGACCAATCTGCTTGGCAGCAGCGTGAGCGCGGACAACGCCGGCCAAACTATGGCGATCGGTAATGGCAAGTGCTCGGTAACCCAATCGGGCCGCTTGATCAACGAGCTCATCTGGATGGGACGCGCCTTCGAGAAATGAGAAGTTGGTTTTGCAGTGCAACTCCGCATAGCCAATCGCGGAGTGGGTCCGCACGGTCGGTTCAAGCGAACGCCGTTTAGGTTCAGGTAGCTGGGGCATCAGTCAAACGCTCCATGCAAGAACCAGTTGCTGCTGCGAAGCTCGCGGAACAGCCAAAATCGCTTTCCCTCGGCCGTCTCGACGCGATAGTAGTCGCGTTGGACGTAGCGGCCGCGCCACCAGCTCGTTTGAATCCGTTCAGGCCCCCAAGCTCTTCGCACTCGATGTTCGCCATGCCACCGGAATTGCCGCGGCGGTCCCAGCGGGGCGGCCGCCCAGGCTTCGATCGGCTGCGGCTGGAGTTCCAACCGCAGCGGCCGCGGAAGCGGAGAGAAGCGGCGCTTCGACTTCGGCCGCGCGGCGCCGGCCAGCGGTTCGTAGCGGATGGCAAGTTCAGGCTGAGCTTCTGCCTGCGGCACAGCGCGGACGACTGCCTCGCGACCTAACCGATTGCTCAGCCGATCGACCAACTGGCCCAGACGCTGGCCACCCTCGCGGCGAGATTCCTCGAACAGCTCTTGTTGCCAACTCACGAGCGGGGCTTGCGAAAGGACTCCGATCTTCACGCAGTCGATAGGGCTTGGCAGTTCAAGGCGATCCAACTGCATTGTCGCCAGTTCGAGCAGATGCGCGGCATGAGCGCTAGGCCGAAAGAGGCTCGCCGTGAACGCGATAGTTGAATGCTCGCCTTGAAGTTCGCAACGAATCTCCAGCGCTCCCTGTTGACGCTGGACAAGCTCAACGGCGACTCGCTGCAAAAGCTGCTCGATGATCATCTGCAACGCCTGCCGATCGTGCACAGGATGCTCGCAGCGCTGCTCGACTTGAATTTCAGGCTGCGGGCGGTGCGAAACAAGCGGCTCGGAGATTTCTCCCAACGCTTGATGAATTCTGTGCAGCAGTTGCGGCCCAAATCGGCTGGCCAGGGCTTCGCGTGGGAGCGCCAGCAACTGGCTAATGCTCTTAACGCCTAGCTCTGCGAGGATGGGGGTCTCGTCGTCGAGCCGTAATGCTTCAACTGGCAGCGATTTAAATAGCGTCGTTCCTTGGACGAATGTCACGGAAGGGGGGCCGTAGTGCACTGCCCCCCACGCAATGCCGATCGTGTCGGCAACTGCCGCGCGAACGTTCAAACCGCGCCGGCGAAGCGAGTGCACAACTCGTTTGACGAGCCGCTCTTCATTGCCAGTGAGATGCTCCAGGCCGGCGATATCGAGACAAAGACAATCGGGAGGCTCAACGCCTACCACAGGGCTGAACTGCTCGCACCATGCCGCCAGATCTGCCAGTGCACCTTGGTCGGCGAGCGGATCGTGCAGTTTCACTTTGCCGCTCATCACCTCGGCCCGCGGCGTTCCCGTTGGATAGCGATCAGAAGCGACGACTCGCAGCGCCCCGCGCTGCTGCGTGCAGAGCGTCAGTTCGCACCGCTTAAGCGCTGGATGAACGAGTCGCATGCGTTGCAGCGGCCAGTTGGGAAACCACAGGCACAAGATGCGCTGCTGGGTGCGTCGTCGCGTCATCTTGCAGCTCCACAATGGCCGACGCCCCCGCGTGGCCGCTGCGCGACCTCACGACTTCAATCCGCAGTCGCCGCTGCCGCTCGTTGCTCGGCATGGCCTCGATTCGCAATTGCACGTCCGACCAAGTGGGGCGACCGCACACGTTCACCGGTCTGACGAACAGCCCCACGGCGCCGCTTTGTTCAGCGACGACTTGCAGCCCGCGAATGGCCCGCTCCTCGACCGACTCCAACCAACAAATCGCCGCGCCAACGCCGGGACAGCGCAGCGTTTGATTCAACGCCCAGAGCTCATCCTTGCGCGAGCGTGGCCGAACGAAGATTGTTTCGTGCGTGACGCCGAACAAAGCCGCTGCCGCTGGGTAAAAAGTTCGCAGCCGGTCGACGACGACTAACGCCCCCCCTGCGCGGCAGGCTTCGCGAGCCGTGAGCAGCGCGACCGCCGTGGCGCCCGAACCTGCCTCAGCGATGAACTCGACCAACGAGCCACGGCGGAACTCCGACGGCAAATTTCCGCACAAACCGCTCGCAAAGGCTTGCCGCGAACCTATCGCCTCCCCCTGCAGCCTTTGCCGCAGAGCTTCGACCGTTTCGCGTTGAGCGGGGCGTGCTAGCATGGTGTAGTGTACTTGCGTACAGATTACTTGCCAAGGGAATTCGTGCAAGAGCGAGTTAAAAAACAAACGCTCCGCGCGGTCCGCGCACGCCGCAGACCGTTCAACGTTCGCCCACCAAAGCAGGACCGCAACGCTACTGGTCGCGGCGTGTGTACTGCGACACGAAGCAGTTGCGGCGATATCGCCGCTCAGGTGGAGAGGAGGCGTGCGATTTAGTCCCTAAGAAAAGCAAACTCAAGCAGAGTTCCTAACGTGGCCCCGACAGCGCATCTTTTCAAGAAGGCCAAGTGAGCGGCTTCCGCACTCAGGTCAAACGCAGGTACTGCAGGCACGGACACGATGAAGACGCCTAGTAGCATCAGGCCGAGCAGTCGGACCGGATGCCCTGGGCGAGCTTCCTGGCTATCAATTGGAAAGCGATCCAACTTCGCGATCAGATTGTTCAAGACCAGCAAGCCGCCAATAAAAAACGCGATCATGATCGCCTCGCCTCCGAGCACCAGCGCGCATGCTGCAGCGGGCACGCCGGCATAAACGATCGCTCGCAGAATTCCGATATGCTTGCACATTTCGTCAGTATACGGCCATCCGCTATTCTCCCCAATCTTTTTGAGGTTCGCCTTGATGCCCGTACCCGATCTGGTATCCCGCTCTTTTCTTCGCCTTATCCGGCGTCGTATCCTTTCGTCTGGGGCGCCGCTGCACGCTCCGCTAGGCGCTCATCGCCACGGCGGTTATTGCCGGGGTACTGGGAATGGCAGCGGTGTAGTAGGAACTATCCGCGGCGGCGGTTATAAAGGAACCTATGGCGTCTCGACTCTTCTACTCTGCCGTTCGGATCATCGCCCTCAGCTTGGCTGCTGCGATAGGCTACGTCGCCGTCTATGTTCCGCTGATGAATCTGTTCTTCAGGAAGGAGCCCGTGGGGTTCCTGGCGATCCTTGCGCTATCGATTACTGCCGCGTTCAAGTGCGCTCAACTGGCCGACAAGCTTCTTCCTCGGAGGGCGG
This sequence comes from Lacipirellula sp., assembly GCF_965279485.1. NCBI lineage: Bacteria > Pseudomonadati > Planctomycetota > Planctomycetia > Pirellulales > Lacipirellulaceae > Lacipirellula > Lacipirellula sp. The sequence goes on along the minus strand of NZ_CBDIIC010000001.1, from coordinate 1,207,283 downwards.
CGTCCAACTCCGCTGAGGAATCTAGCGGCTAGGTCTGTTTTCGCTCCTAAGAATTGCGGGGAGAGTACAGGGCATGGATCAAGCCAAACTCGCCGTTGCTGCATGGGCTGTCTTCCTCGGCGGATTCGTGGTCCTCGCCGCGGTTCACAGCTGGCAGCGGAGCCACGGGACCGCGATGTCCGACAAAGTGTGGTTCGGCGTTCCAGCAACGCTCGCCATCGTGGCTGCGCCATTGCTTTGGCGATCGACGTCGCCGCACCGTCCTGCTTGGATCCGCGGACTGCTAGTCGCTTGCCATGCGGTTGCGGGGTTTGTTATCTACACCGCCATGTGTCTTTGGTATGTTGTCGGGACGGGGCTCGATGGCCAGTAGCTGGCCTCCTAAGCTCTGGCTGCCGCCGAGTGGTGCAGTCGGGTAAATTCACATCCAGATGAGGTGGCGCAGCGTCAGCCATACAAGACGCACCGAATGCCAGGTCGTATCGAGGTTCAAGAAGGCGAGCACCTCAGCAGTGCGCTTCGCCGCCTTTATTTCGCTGTCAGGCACTCAAGCAAGCGGCAGTGGAGCAAATCACGCCCCGGCTGCTACGAGAAGCCCAGCGATTTACGCCGCCGCAAACAGGCGACGTCTCGCCGAAATGCTCGCCGGCACTCCAGCGGCCGTTCCGGGTACAACACCGTCTACCTTGGGCTCAGTCAATTGCTGGCGCCAACTGAGCCTTTCGCGGGGCAGCCGTCGCGAAAGCGAAAGCAGCGGTGGGACGACCAGCCCGATTCGTTTGCGGCGGCGCAGCAAGCGCGGCAGAGCGGCGACGCCCACATCAATGGGAAAGACACAGTAGCCTAATGTATCGAAATCAGGAGGCGCGAGGCCGCGCGGTTACTGCCCGTCAACGAAAACAGGCTCCGGCATCCGAAGATGCCGAAGCCTGTTGATGTTGAGTCTAACGTCTTGTGACTAACCCGACTGCGAACAGACGGCGCCAGTTCGTTCTACCAGATGTACTCGATGCCGCCGTGGAAGCCGTTGTACAACGCATCGCCTTGAGTGTAGAGCGCCGTTGAGGCAACGTTCGTCGAGTCGATGTTGTTGCCGACCGTTACCAGGCTGCTCATGTACAGCACCCGGTAGCCGCCGCGGAGCGAGATACTCGGCAGGATGTCGGCGACGAGGTCGAACTTCGCTTCGCCGACGAAGGCGACTTGGTTACCGTCGTCCTGGAAGTTGACGTTGGTGATGTCGGGATCAGGAATGTTCGTCTGGTGGCCGTACTTGAAGCGGTTGTTATAGATGCCGCCTTTCACTTCGCCGCCGAGCCGCAGGCCTTGACGCAGAGCAATCCAGCCGTCGCCGCCGAGTTGGGCGCCGACCAAGTCGTTCGTCGTGTCCCAGCCGATGGTGCTGTCGCCGAGCAACGCGGTGGCGTCGAAGTTCATTTCCTCCGTCATCCGCACATAGCGGAAGCCGGCGAGGTAGGTGCCCGAGATCCGCGGGTTGTGACCGACCCAGTAACGGCGGTAGCTCAGCTCGGTGCTTTGCAGATCAGACTGGTAGTCGAGGCTGTAGACCGACCCCTCGTCGAGGCCGTCGATCGGGACGACGCCGTATTCAGAGAACACCGAGTTCAACTGGAAGTCTACGCCGTTGGCGACGTTGACCGAGCTGACGCTCGTATTGAACCCGAGGTCGTAGATACCCATGTAGGTCGCTTCGAACACTGATAGCGGGCCGAGGTCGAGCCGGGCGGCAATTTCCCAGCCCGGTTCGTAATCCTCGTTGAGCTGGTCCGCATCGAGAATCTTCGTCGGGCCGTTGACGCCGACCGAGCCGAGTGGCGGCACGTCTTGGAACGAGCGGGTGCTCTGCAGGAACACCGCGTTGGCTGCGATGTCGAAGTAGTGCGGACCGCACTGGTCGGGCGTGCCGTAGCCGCCGAAGTCGGCGTAACCAGGGTCGCCGTATTCGCAGCCAGGTTGACAGCCAGGCTGGCACATCTCGCCGTAGCCGGGGCCAGGCGCGTTGTAGCTAGCAGGCATGACGATCGATTCGCCGTAGGCGTTTTGGTAGGCGCCCCCTTGGTAGGCGGCTTGCCCACCGGCTAGCGGCGCGGCAGGAAAGTTGCTGGGCACTTGGGCCAGTGCCTTCGTTCCGGCCCCGGCGCCGCAGGCGAGCGCGGCAGCGACCATGGCCGCTGTCGAGCGATTGAAAAGCGATTTCATCCGTCCATTCCCCCTAGTGCGACGAGAAGGGGCGCGACAGTTCCGCCCCCCCGGGTGGATCTGTCGGCTGCCGCGTCGACCCCCGCCGACGCGTGCTCGCCTGTCTCCTGCCGTTGTATCGTGGCAAGCGCTCAGAGCAGATTGCGTATTCGCAACCTACTATGGGCTCGGAACAACTTATCGGACTCAGAAATGAGGAATAATCAGGGGTTTCCGTAGATGCGGCAGATTTTCGCGCAAGTCCCCAGCTTAACGCGCTGCTGGCGGACGCCCCGCCGAGCGCAAGTGCTGGCGCCAAGCTTGCGGTCGGCAACGAGAGTGGCGGCCATTTAGCCGCGGGCGTGAGCCCGCGAACTCGCCGCAAACGGCGGGGCTAAATGGGCGTCGCGGCGTGGCAAATGCTATTTCGCCGCCGCCAGATAATCGCGCAGCGCCGCTAATTCGCGCTCGAACCCGCCGCTCAGAATCGGGAACCGGCACCAGCCCTTTGGATCGAGCCCGCGATCATCGACATGGAACCCGGGGGCAAACCGCTCGCGCTTCCACTGATTGCGCGACCAGAGCGTGAAGAACCGTTCGACCCACGCCCCGAGTTGAGTGACCGTCTCGTCGGCGAACTGCGGGCGAATCGTTTCGAGCACCTCGACCGGCGTCAGTTTGTCGCGGATCGCCGAGCGTTCAATCGCGTCGAGCACGCGATACGGCATCAAGTCGCCTTCGTCGGTCTGGCCCTCGGCCGGCGGGCGGAGTTCCGCAGTTGGGCGTTGATTGTTGACGACCGACAATGCCGCCAGCGGCCCGACGCCTTGCGGGCCGGTCGTTTCCATCCACTTCAGCCAGTCGAGCAAAAAGGCCTTATCGACGCCGCCGATCGGCGCGAGCCCGCCGCACGTGTCGCCATCCATCGTCGCGTAACCGACGGCCGCCTCGCTGCGGTTGCTGGTGACCAGCAGCAGCGCGTCGCGCAGGTTTGCCAGCAACCACGCCGCCGGACCGCGCGTGCGGGCCTGAATGTTCTGCAGCGCGACGTCGTCGCGATCCCACGTCAACTCGCGGCCGGTTGCTTTGGAGACCGTCGACACGTAGCCGTCGACGAGGGCGTCGATGTTCCACTGGAGGAACTCGGCGCCGACCCCCTTCGCCACCGTCTCGGCGGCGTTCCGCGTCGTTTCGCCGCTGTTGCGCGTCGCTTGATAGACGCAGGCGAGCAATCGGCCCACTGCTGCTTCAGCCGATTTCGCGCCGGCCAGATCGCGAATCTGCGGCAGTCGCGATGCGAACGGCTCGACGCCAAGTTCCGCGATGCCGAGTTTCGCCATCAACCACACAAGCGTTGTCACCGCCGAGGAATCAGCGCCGCCGCTGAGCGACACGACGAACCCGCGACTGCGGCTCTTTCGCAAGTAATCGAACAGCGCGAGCGCGACGGCCCGAGCGAACTCCTCATTCTTCGGCGGCGGCGAAGCATCCCACGGCGACGGCGTGGCGACAGGGCAGGGGAGTTGCGGCGATTCTAGTTTGAACGAAGACCGTACCGTCTCGCCGCCGTAGGCATGCGGCGGGAGGCTGGGCTCGCTGGAGGTCGCCTTCAAGCGACGGGTCTGTTCAACGTCGATATCGGCGCAAATGAGCGAATGGTCGCCGAACGATAGTCGCGGCCCCTCGGCCAGCATTCGCCCACTGCTGGCGATGTGCGTCCCGCCGTCGAAGATCGCGCGGCCCGCTTCGTTGCCCAGCAAGTTCGCAAACGCGAAGCTGACGTCGAACGTCCGCGAACCTTCGAGCACTAGTCGCCGGCGGATCTCTTGCTTGCCGAACGAAAAATGACTGGCGGTCGGATTCAGAATAATGTCGGCGCCGCCGGCGGCGAGTCGCGAGCCGGGCCGATCGGCGACCCACGCGTCGCGGCAGATCTCGATGCCAATTCGCACGCCGCCACAGTTGTAGAGCAAGTCGCCGACGGGAACCTCGCGGCCGTCGAGTTCAATTCGCTCGACGGCGCTTGTCGGCCATTTGCGGAACCAGCGCGGCTCGTAGTGAATCCCGTCGCCGGCGAGATGTTGCTTGAGCGTGAACCCCAGCACTTCTCCGTTGCACACCAGCGCCGCGGCGTTGTACAGCCCGCGGTTGACCATCAGTGGCAGGCCGAGCGCGACTGCCATGCCTTCAGTGGCGGGCGCGATCTCGGCAAGCATCTCCAGCGCCGTCCGCTGCAACCCAATCGAGAAGTATTGATCCTCGCAGCCGTACCCAGTGATGCAAAGTTCCGGCAAGCAAAGAATCGCCGCCTCGGCGGCCTTCGCTTCAGCGATGGCGGCGAGTATACGGTCGCGGTTGCCCGCCCAATCCATGGGGGTTTGATTCAACGAAGCGGCGGCGAGGCGAAGTTTGTGCATGCCCAAAGTATACGCCGCGCCGTGCGGCGCGAAAGGCTGCCGCAAACGCCCGTTAACGTCTCCTTAGAGCGGCGCTTGCGTCTCTTCCGGCAACTCGCGGGCGAGCAGTACCAGCCGCAACGCATTGAGCGCCTGCTTAGCTGCTCGTGACTGGCGGATAGCCGGATGCGTGGCGCTGTCGAACTGCAACCGCCGCGTTCGGTCAGGCCCGGCAATCGAAATACACAGCTTCGCCGCTCCGCCGTTTTGGATCGGCGGGAACGCGGCGACGCCAATGCCGTAGTCGGCGCCGATCGTTCGCCGCACCCACTCTGCCGCCGCGGTGGCGACAATCGAATCGCTTGGCGCGGCGTCCTGCAACGCCGCCTCTCCCGTGAGCTGTTCAAGCTGCTTCAGACTGCCGATGACGAACCCGCCCGCCAGCACGCTCTCCATCGGCGCTGCCTTAGCCAGCCATTCCGACACCAGCCCGCCCGTCGCCCACTCGGCGACGGCGACCGTTTGATGCCGGTCGACGAGTAGCCGCGCATCGACGGATTCAAGTTCGTCTTCCTCTTCGCCGTAGGCGATCGTGCCGAGGATCTCGTAAATCATCGCCGCCGTCGGTTCCATCGCACGACGGCAGGCGTCGTCGTCAGGGCCGGCGGCGGTGATGCGAAGGGTGATCGTCGCATCGCTTACCGTGATCCCGACCGAAGGTTCGCGGCCGCGGCGGATGAGGTCGGGGAGCATTGCTTCGAGTTGGCTCTCGCCGACGCCGAAACATTTGATTCGCCGGTGGCGAATCACTCGCGCCTCGCCCCGCGCCGAGGCAATGGCGGGAGCGACCGTTTGCTCCCACATCGGCCGCATCTCGGCCGGGACGCCAGGCAGCGCGAACACGCTGCACGGGAGTCGTTCAGCGCGGTCGACATGAAGCTCAACGCCCGGCGCCGTGCCGTGCTCATTCGGAATCGCCGTCGCTCCCTCCGGGAAATCAGCCTGCACGGCGTTCCGCTCCGGCATCGTCCGGCCCCGGCGTTCGAACAGTTGGCGTATGTAGGCCAGCGACGCGTCGTCGCGTACGAGCCCTACGCCTGCCGCAGCCGCGATCGACTCGCGCGTCAGGTCGTCGGCCGTGGGACCCAGGCCGCCAGTGGCAACGACGACGTCGACGCGCTTGATCGCCAGCTTAAAGGCTTCGACGTTGTCGGCGAGGTTGTCGCCGATCGTCGTATGAAACGCGACGTCGACGCCAAGTTCCGTCAATCGCTCGGCCAGCCACTGCGTGTTCGTATCAAGCCGCTGGCCCGTGATGATCTCGTCGCCGATGGCAATGATTTCTGCTCGCATTCCAGAAGTCTCCCTGACGAGGGACGACTTGGGAAGGCACTATCGGGACATTACCGCCCCACAGAGACTCCCCAGCTGAGGCCCGGACGATGGCAATGGTAGTCGGGACCCCAGTATGGCGGCGGGTAGTAGTGCTCGACGATCACCGGCTGAGGCCCCGCGACCATCACGGGCGCCGGTCCCATCGGTATCGGCGGCGCCTGCATCGTTTGGATCACTTCAGCGGCGACGCCATTGTTGTGGAGATAAATGACGTCGTTCGCCGTCAGTGGCCGCGCCATGCCCGAGGTCCGCACATAGTTCGAGATCAGCGCCGGATTGACGCCGGAGCGCGTCATCGCGATCACCTCTTCAGGCGTCGCGGCGCCTGCCTGCACTTGGCGGCCCATCGCCATGGCGATCTCGGCGCGGTTCTGCGCTTGAATATCATCGAGCGCCGTTCCTACCGCCGCGCCGCCCAGCGCACCGACGCCGGCGCCAATCAGAGCTCCGCCAGCGGTACTGCCAACGGCGTTGCCCACAATGGCGCCAACGCCCGCACCGCCGAGGGCACCAATGCCAGCCCCTTGGTCGGAATAGTAAGGCGAACGACAGCCCACGGCGGCAAGCGCCAGGGCCAACAGCAGCGGCGCCGCGCAGGCGCGGCAAAACGGGCGGGTCATCGGGGTAGGCCCCATCGGGGTGACTCTGAGCAGTGCGGGGCGGGGATCGTCTCAATCGGTCAGGGGACGGTCAAGGCCGTCTGATCCCGCTGGCGGGGGGATTTGCGGGCGCCAGCGACTTGCATCTGCTCCGCGGCGCGCTTAGACTTCAAGTAACTCGGGATTTGTGGCCGCTTGCAGCCGTGACTGCTAAAGAGCCAAGCCGTTGCCCCCTTGCCCATTGCTGGCAGAGGGGGCGGCGGCAATCTTTATGGAGCTTGGTGAGCATCAAGCCGCATCTGCCGAGAGCGCATGCGGCTTTTTTCGTGCCTGTGCGTTGCGTAGGAGCCCTCGCGGCTCGTCCGCCCACTCACCGAGATGCCAGAAATGAGTCACACTCAGATGACCCGTCAGCCGTCCGCGGGAGACGATTCCGTCTCGCCGACCCTCCCCGCCGCCGACCAGCAGTTCGGCACCGTCGCCGTCCACGCCGGCGAAGCCCGCCAAAAGCCCGGCGACGCGATCACCGACGCCATCTTCTGCGCGTCGACCTATACGTTCGAAGACACGCAGTCGATCATCGACTTCATCGAACAAGAGCAGCCCCGCGAAGAGTACGGCCGCTACGGCAATCCGGGCGAGAAGGTCGTCGAGCGTAAGCTCGCCGCGCTCGAAGGGGGCGAGGAAGCCGTCCTTTACTCCAGCGGCATGGCCGCGATGGTCGGCCTGCTGATGGCGAAGCTCAGCAGCGGCGACGAAGTCATCTTCTTCGACGAGTGTTATCACCGCAGCCGCGAATTTTGTATCAAGCACCTGGGGCGGTTCGGCGTGACGACGCGCCAGGTGAAGACATGCGACTACGCCGCGATGGAAGCGGCCATCACGCCGAAAACTCGCATGCTCATCAGCGAGTCGCCCACGAACCCCCACCTCAGCGTCATCGACCTCGAACGCTTCGCTGAGATCGGCCGCAAGCACAACGTCGATACGCTCATCGACGCAACGCTTGCTACGCCCTACAACCTGCGGCCGATCGAAGCGGGCGTCGACTTCGTCCTTCACTCGGCCACGAAGTACCTCGGCGGTCACAACGACCTGCTCGCCGGCGTCGTCATCGGCTCGAAGGAAAAGATGGAGTCGGTCCGCAACCTCCGCGGCATCATGGGCGCCGTCAATGGTCCGCAAAACTGCTACCTACTTGGCCGCGGCTTGAAGACGTTCGAACTCCGCATGCAGCGGCACAACGAAAACGGCATGATGGTCGCCGAATTCCTCGCCGGCCACCCGCGGATCGAAAAGGTCTACTACCCCGGCTTGCCGTCGCATCCATACTACGACGTCGCCCGCAAGACAATGCGCGGCTTCGGCGGTTTGGTGACGTTCCTGGTGAAAGACGCCGACTGGCGCGCCACGGCCGACGTCATCGATGCGGTGAAGATTCCCCGCATCGCCCCGAGCCTCGGCGGCGTCGAGTCGCTCATCGAGCAACCGCTCGTGATGAGCTACTTCCAACAAACGCCCGAAGCCCGCAAGCAGTTCGGCATCTTTGACAACATGATTCGCATGAGCTGCGGCATTGAAAGCGCCGACGACCTCATTGCGGATTTGAGTCAAGCGCTCGACGCCACGGCGTAGCTGGGAGGGTGATCGGGGATCGGTGACTGGTGATCGGGAATGCTTTTGGGAGCAGTGTTCGATGGCCAGCAGTCACGAAGATCTCGAAGTGTGGCGACTTGGCATCGACTTAGTAGATGCGGTCTACGATTTGTGTTTGTCGATGCCGGCTGCTGAACGCTTTGGTCTGATTAGCCAGATGCAACGCGCGTCTGTTTCAGTTCCTGCCAACATTGCCGAAGGTTGCGGGCGCGATTCTACGAAGGACCTCTTGCGACATTTGGCCATCTCGCAAGGCTCGCTCGCAGAACTTCGCACGTTGCTGCTAATCGTGCAGCGTCGGAATTTTGTAGCGGCCGAAGAGCTTGAACCGGTCGACGCGTTGGCATCGCGAGTCGGTCGACTACTAGTCGGCTTGCAGCGCTCCCTACGCAAAAAGCTTGAGTAAAGTGAACGTCGTCCCCGATCACCAGTCACCGATCCCCGATCACCTGCCTCCCCATGCAATTCCGCACCCGCGCCATCCACGTCGGCAACGAGCCGTGCGCCGAAACCGGCGCCGTCGTGCCGCCGATCCACTTGGCGACCACTTTCATTCAACCTGGCGCCGGCGACTGGGGCGAGTTCGATTACTCCCGCAGCGGCAACCCGACGCGGAAGAATTTTGAAACCACCCTCGCCTCGCTCGAAGGGGGCGTCGGCGCCCTGGCGTTCTCCACCGGCATGGCGGCGACGCACTGCGTCATCGCCTCGCTGAAGACGGGTGATCACGTCGTCGCCGGCAGCGATATCTACGGCGGCAGCTACCGGCTACTCCACAAGATCGCCAATCGCGCCGGCATTACGGTGACGCTTGTCGACACCACCGATCTCGCGAAGATCGAAGCCGCCTTCACCCCCGCGACAAAGTTGCTCTGGATCGAAAGCCCGGGTAACCCCCGGATGTCGATTACCGACATCGAAGCTTGCGCGAAGCTCGCCCATCGCCACGGCGCGCTCCTCGGCATCGACAGCACGTTCGCGACGCCGGTGCTCACGCGGCCGCTGGAGCTCGGCGCCGACATCGTGATGCACTCGGCCACCAAGTACATCGGCGGCCATAGCGATGCGATGGGCGGCGCGCTCGTCGTCCGCGACGCGGCGCTGCTTAAGGAACTCTACTTTGTGCAGAACGCCACCGGCGCCGTGATGGGCCCGCTTGAAGCGTTCCTCTGCTCGCGCGGGCTGAAGACGCTCGAACTCCGCGTACGCGAACAATGCCGCACCGCCCAGCAACTCGCCGAGTGGCTCGCTTCCCACCCCCGCGTCGCCCGGGTACTGTACCCGGGGTTGCCGAGCCATCCCGGCCACGAACTCGCTCGCAAACAAATGGGCGGGCAGTTCGGCGCCATGATGTCGTTCGAAATCAAGGGCGACCTCGCCGATGGCAAGCGATTTGCAGAGTCGACCAAGCTGTTCGGCCTCGCCGTGAGCCTCGGCGCCGTCGAGTCGCTGATCGAACAGCCGGCGTCGATGTCGCACGCTAGCTACGACGCGGCCGATCGCGCGAAGCACGGCATCGCCGACGGGCTGATTAGAATTTCGGTAGGCCTCGAAGCGTACGAGGACTTGCGCAGCGATTTGGAATCAGCGTTCGGCGCGATTTAGTCGATCGGCGGCGGTTACCCTACGTCCACCTACTCTCGGTTTGAAGAACCGGGGGCTAATTGGAGTTTTGCCATGCAACTTGGTTTTGTGACTGCCATTTTCGGCGACCTGAATCTCGAAGAAGTCCTCAAGCACGCGTCGGAAATCGGCTACGACTGCGTCGAAGTGATGTGCTGGCCTCCCGGTACGGTTGACCGCGAGTATGGCGGCGTCGTTCACATCGACTGTACCGACTTCACGCAGGCCCAAGCCGACGACATTCGCGCCCTGTGCGAGAAGTACAAGGTCGCAATCTCAGCCCTTGGCTACTACCCGAACGCCCTGTCGCACGATGAGGAAGAAGCGCAAATCGCGCGGACCCACGTCCGCAAGGTGATCGACGCCGCGACGAAGCTCGATCTGCCCGGCATCAATACCTTCATCGGCGCCAATCAATACGAGTCGCTCGAAGACAACCTGCTAAAGTTCGAAAAGGTTTGGCCCGAAATCATTCGCTACGCCGAAGATCGCAACATGCGAGTCGGCATCGAAAACTGCCCGATGATGATCGACAAGAGCTGGCCGTTCGGCTGGAACCTTGCCCGCACGCCGGCCATCTGGCGGCGAATGTTCGAGGTGATCCCGTCGGTCTTCTTCGGCCTCAACTACGACCCGTCGCATCTGCGGATGCAACTGATGGATCCGATCGCCCCCGTCTACGAGTTTGGCCAGCGAATCTTCCACAGCCACGCGAAGGATATGCGGATCGACGTCGAAAAGCTCAACCGCCTCGGCTCGCTCGTGCCGCCGATGCAACGCAGTACCGCAAAGATCCCCGGCCTCGGCGACGTGAACTGGGGTAAGTACATCGGCGCCCTCGCTGACGTCGGCTACGACGGCCCCGTCTGCGTCGAAGTTGAAGACGAGGCCTTCGAAGGGAGCCTTGAGAAACGGCGTAAGTCGCTCGAAATCAGCTACCGCGTGCTGCGGCCGCTGATCGCTTAAAGTCTCGAATGTATTAACCACGAAGACACAACGGCACGAAGTCATCACGAAGAGCGTTTTGCAGCGAATGCTTACCGGGCATCTGAATTACTCTTCGTGCGTCTTCGTATCTTTGCGTCTTCGTGGTTAGCTCTTCACAATCCGCCAGCAGCGATGAATACGCTGGTTGCGGAAGTCTTCCGGCACCGTTTGCTTTGAAATCTCCCGCACCGCCGCGCCACGTAGCGAACCCTCGTCGAATTTAAACTTCCGCGAGTTCGTCGAAAAGTAAATCACGCCGTTAGGCAGCATGCAGCGGAGCGTTTCGTTCAGCAGCCATGCGTAATCTTGCTGGACGTCCCAGTCGTCTTCGACGCGTTTGCTGTTGGAGAACGTCGGCGGATCGACGACGGCCAGATCAAACTGCGGGCGGCCGTTGAGCGACGCGACGAACTCGCGCGAATCGGCGCGGACGAACTGATTTTGAATTCCTTGCAGGCCATTGAGTTCGAAATTCTTCTCGGCCCATTCGAGGTAGACCGGCGACAGGTCGACGGTGACGGTCTCGATCGCTCCGCCCGCCGCGGCGTAGACGGAAAACGAGCCGGTGTAGGCGAACAGATTGAGCATCCGCTTGCCCGCCGCGGCGTCGCGAACCATGCCGCGGGTGACGCGGTGATCGAGAAATAGACCTGTGTCGAGGTAGTCCGACAGGTTCACTTGGAACTTGAGCCCGGCCTCGTTGACGACGCGCAACGCCTGCTGGTCGTCGAACCGTTCATACTGCTCGGCGCCCCGTTGCCGCTGACGATGTTTGAGGAACGTCAGCTCGATGGGGGTTTCGAGAGCTTCAGCGGCGGTACGGACCATGTGGTCGAGCCAGTCGGCATGCTCCGCGGCGGTCCGATCATGGGGGCGATCGAACTCGGCGATGTGTAGCGCGTCTTCGTAGCGATCGACGACGAGCGGGATCTCGGGGATGTCGCGTTCGTAGATGCGGTAGCACGTGATGCCGCGCTTCGTTGGCCAACGACGCAAGTGGCGGGCGAGTTTTTTGAGACGGTTACTGAACTCGGCGGCTTGGCGGTCGGCCTCGTCGCGTAGGCCGCCGAAGGCTGGGCGTGGGCGAGCAGGAAGTGAGGTCGACGTGGGGCTCGGCTTTGCGTCAGTCAGTTGCGATTGGCGGCTGAAGCGATCCTCATTCTTATCTGATCCCGTTTGGTCCCCCTCCCCTTGAGGGGGAGGGGATAGGGGAGGGGTGATTGAAGTGGCAGACGATTCCGCCACTTCAGCCCCCCTCCCTGGCCCTCCCCTCGAGGGGGAGCGAGCCTCAAGATCCAACCCGCCTGAAGGGGCGATATTTCTGTTTGGTGGCCGCTCAACGGGGTCGGGGACCTTTTGCCACTGGCGACTCTCTTCTGAATTGGCGCTCTCCAGTGGCAAAAGGTCCCCGACCCCTTCGCCGCTTCCCACGCCATCAGCGCCGCCAGCTTTCCCAACCCCATCCTTCCGCCGCGGCGGCTTCGGCCCGAAGAACTGAAACAAATTGCACTGCAGCCGCCCGTTGTACAGCTTTCGCCGCTTGTCGGCCTGCTGCCCGACGAGTCGCTCGAATTCGGGATGCGCCGTGAGAATAAAGTGCGACCACGTCTTCAATCGCCGCAATACGTCGGGCATCGACCGGTAAAGTTCCTCGATCTCCGCCTCTTCGCCCATCCGCACGCCGTACGGCGGGTTCGTGATCACGCAGCCGTACTGCCGGCTGCTCGTCAGTTCGTCGAAGGTATGTTGCTGGAAATGAACATCTTCGGCGACGCCTGCGAGCCCGGCATGGTAGCGGGCGAGTTTCAACGACTCGCCATCGGCGTCGCAGCCGATGATCCGCAACGGCAGCGCGGGCAGAGCGAGGTCGGCCGCTTCTTCACGCGCCGCTTTCCACGCAGCAGTGGGGATCTGTTCCCACCCCTCGGCGGCGAACGCGCGGTTGCGCCCCGGGGCCAATCGGCGACCAATCATTGCCGCTTCGATGATGATCGTCCCAGTGCCGCAAAAAGGATCGACCAGCTGCCTTTCGGGCTTCCAAAAGCTGAGTTGCACCATCGCCGCCGCCAGCGTTTCGCGCAACTGCGCTGCGGCGGCGAGCGTGCGGTAACCGCGGCGATGAAGGCCATGTCCCGACGTATCGAGATCGATCGTCGCGAGATCGTTTACGAGCGACACTTCAACGGCGATCGGCGCTCCAGTTTCCGGAAGTTCAACGCCCGGCCGCGCGGCGAGCAACCGCTCGACGATCGCCTTCTTCACCGACCGCTGAATCGCCGGCACGCTCGAAAGCTGCGACTTGACCGATCGCCCGCCGACCGGAAACGCAGCGTCGGCGGCAATCCATTCTTCCCACGGGAAGTCGCGCGTCGTATCGAACAAGGCGTCAAAATCGGCCGCTTGGAACGAAACCAGCTCCACCAGCACGCGGTCGGCCGAGCGGAGCCACATGTTCGCTCGGCAGAGTGCCGACGCATCGCCGCTGAACGCGATTCGCCCGGGCCGGGCGACTTTTGCGCCGTAGCCGAGATCGCTTAACTCGCGCACGACGACCGCCTCCAGACCGAAGGCGGAAGTGGCGATCAAGTTGAGCGATGCGGCAGACATAGGGTATTCGTAACGGCGTCGTAGAACGGAATTAGTTCGAGGCGGGGGACTTTCGGCTTTTGAGCGTTGCGGGGGGCCCCATTAAAATGGTGCAAAAGTCGGAGCTCGTCCGGCGGCGGGCGGCGTTTTACTCGGAATTTGCCGAGAAAACAGCCGTCGCGAGGGTCGCTTGCCGAGGGACTTTTGCGTTTTTCTGCTCTGCACTGCGTGGTGCAAAAGTCGCTTCGGCGGGCGGCCGCCACCTACGCGCAGGCGGGAAGGAGCGGCGAACCTTTCACCTTAGAGGAGTGAGTGGCCGATTTCTACCGGCAAGTTTAGGGAATACGCGACCGGCTCATGGCGTGGAGCAGGTGGCGTTGACGGGGTCGGGGGCCTTTTGCCACTCGAAAACGTCATTCGGTGCAGCGCTACCAGTGGCAAAAGGCCCCCGACCCCCTTTCGCTACAGTCGGCATGAAGGGCTGCCAGTGCAGAACAGCTTGTACCGAGTCGGCCCGCCGCCGCGGCTGACGCGGATTTCGAGTAGGGCGCCGCATTTGGGACAGTAATCAGGCTCGACGAACGAACGACCGCGGTCGGCCGCGTCCTGGCAACCAACGCAGCGGCGGGCGTCGGGTTTGAACTCGAGCCGCTCCGGCGGAATCGGCTCGCGACAAATTTCGCAGATAACGACCTGCTCCCAATCGTCGCCGTCCGATTGGTTCGGATCGATCGTCAGTTTTAATTTCGGCTTCTTGCAACGATCGCAGGGGAGGGCGTGGCCATCTGTGGCGAGCACCTCGCGCACGATCTCCTCCGGCGGATCGGTCGCCCGACGAAAATGCCCCAGCGGCCGCAACCGCCGAACGATCTCCGCCTCGCCGCATAAGGTCCACCAACCGCAATCCTGGCACTCAAGCTGAACCGACAACATTTAGTTTGCTGACCTGGGAGAGGACTAACCACAAAGACTCTAAGGCACGAAGGAGAGCACTAAGAAAAGATGGGTAATTGAAGAGGAAAAAATTGGAACCGCAGATGAACGCCGATGAACGCAAATAAGAATAAGTACGATACGGCGTTTATTGTTTCTTAAAAAGCACTATCTGCGTTTATCCGCGTTCATCTGCGGTTCCTTCATCCTTCATTCTTCTTCGTGCAGAACTTTGTGTCTTCGTGCCTTCGTGGTCAATCCTAACGCAAGGCCACCACGCGATTGAAGTGCAGCGCCACTTCGCCATCGACGACGCGGCGGACGCCTTCGACGAGGCAGGCTGGTTCGTTCTGCTGCTCGCCGCGGCGGATGATTTCGTCGCGCGGCGTCCCGGGAGCGACGGTGAAGGTCGTCTGGTTGATGATTTGATTCCCCGCATCAAGCTCCGGCACGATGAAGTGACAGGTGGCGCCGTAGGTGAGCATCCGCGCGGCGTGGGCGTCGTGGTAGGGACGCATGCCGGGGAAAGAGGGGAGCAATCCATGGTGAAGGTTGATGATCCGTCCGCCGGCGTACTTCCAGCAGCTCGACGGCGGCAAGATACGCATGTAGCGGGCAAGGATAATGTAGTCGACGCCGAGCTCGTCGCAGATGTCGATCAATCGATCATCGTCGGCTGAGCCGTCTGCTTCGCCGATGTAGTGCCACGGGACGTTGAACTCGTCGGCGAGACCGCGGCAAACTTGGCGGTTGCTAATGATCGCCGCAGCGTCGGCGTTGATCACCCCGTTTGCGATCGCGGCGAGGACAGAGCGCGGCGTCTCGGTGCGGAGCGTGCAGCAGATCGCCAGTCGCGGTCGACGGCCCGGCTCGCGCGGCGCCCAGGTGCGAATCGACAGGCCGGTTCGTTCGCTGATCTCGGCGACCGATTGGCGGAGCAACGCATCTTGGGCCGGATCAAGCTCGACCCGCGTCAGCATCGAGAAGACCGATGCTTCGTCGTGGTCGTACATCTGGATCTCGGCAATGTTGCCGCCGAGCTGCGTCACGCAATGGACGATCGGATCGGCGAGGCCGCGATGATCAGGACCAACGGCAGTAATAACGTATCGCATAACGGGAAACTCAATAGCCGCGGGTCAACGACCCGCCGGAGCGACCTGGATTGGATTCTGAATGACGAATGCATTAATGGTCAGCGCCGGTCGTATGGGTTGTACCGGCAGCGCCAGCCGCGGCCAATCACAACCGGCGCGGGGTAAGTCTACGACGTAAGATAGCTTGCGCCGACGTCGCGCACTTACGAATCACCTTTTCTACCGCTCCCCAGGCAGTTGCGCCTACGATGAGCAGCACCGACTCACCTGTTTCCGTTCCCGGCCGCTCAGCGTCTGCCGGCGCTTCGAGCGATTTGGAGTCGATGCTCGCGCGGATTCACCAGCTTGCTGAGAGCTCGCGCAGTGAGGGGCAAGCCGCGGCGGCTGCGCCCGTCGCCGCGCCGCCGCGCGAAATTTCAGGCACGAACACGACGATGATTGATCCGCCGACGCTCGCCGCGGCGCGGTCGATCCGCACCACGCCGCCGCCGGCGTCGCGCAACGCGGAGGCGGAAGACACCGAACCTTGGCGCCCGCTCGAGCCGCAGTCGCTCAAAGCGGCTGGCGTGAGTGAAAGCCAGCTTGAGCATCTTGCCCTGAAGTGTCTTGCCGCTTGCGGTGAGATGAGCGGCCGTGCACTTTCTGATCAGCACGCGATTCCGTTCCGCTTGCTAGCGCCAGTGTTGCAGGAGATGAAGCTCGGTCAGCTGGTCGCGTTCCGCGGGTCGGCGCCGATGAACGACTTCGTTTATCAGCTCACCGACATGGGGCGCGATCGCGCGAAGAAGCTCTCCGAACTTTGCAGCTACTTTGGCGCCGCGCCGGTGCCTCTGGCCGCTTATTGCGATAGCGTCAAGGAGCAGAGCCTTACGAAGCAGCACCCAACGCAGAGCGATTTGGAAAAGGCGTTCACCGACCTGCTCATCAACAAGAATATGTTGAAGCGGCTTGGGCCGGCGGTGAACTCCGGCCGCGGGCTGTTCTTGTTCGGCGCGCCGGGTAACGGCAAAACGAGCATCGCCGAGCGGGTGACGGCGGCGTTCGGCGACTGTATTTGGATTCCGCGGGCGATCTCGGTCGACGGCGAAATCATGCGCGTCTTCGATCCGGGGCTGCACACCGAAGCGCCCCTTAACGAGCCGACCGGCCCGTTGCAGATGAAGCCGATCGACCTCCGGTGGGTGCGCATCAAACGGCCAACGATCGTCGTCGGCGGTGAACTGACGATGGATGCCCTCGAAGTCCAATCGAGCGCCGGCGTCAACGTGAGCGAAGCGCCGATCCAGATGAAGAGCAACTGCGGCACCCTCGTCATCGACGACTTCGGCCGGCAACGGATGACGACCGATCAGTTGCTCAATCGCTGGATCGTGCCGCTCGAAAAGCGGTACGACTTTTTGCAAATGAACAACGGCAAGAAGATTCAGGTGCCGTTCGATCAGTTGATTATTTTCTCGACGAACCTCGAGCCGAAGCAACTTGTCGACGACGCGTTCTTGCGGCGTATTCCGTACAAGATCGAGGTGCTTGATCCGTCGGAGGAAGAGTTTCGCGCATTGTTCCAGATCATGGCGCCGAAGCTGGGGATTCGCTTCGAGCAATCGGCGCTCGATCATTTAGTGAACAACCACTACAAGGCGATCCACCGCCCGTTCCGCTGCTGCCAGCCACGCGACTTGCTGCTGCAGATCGTCAACTACTGCCACTACATCAGCAAACCGCCGGAGATGACGGTGGAGTACTTTGATTACGCGGTGGCGAATTACTTTGCGATTATGTAGGCGTGCGTGGTGCGACGGGGCGGGATCTTGCGTGCGCCGCTCTGGCGGGGCGTTGACCCGCGGTTACGAACGCTGAAAGCGTTCAAGCTTCCAGCCCAGGGTTCGACGCGCAGCGGCGTACCCTGGGATTTTTGGATCGTGGTTGATCACAACCCTGAAAGGGTTGCGTCGGCCGTTTGGCTAGCGAGCTGATTCAACCCTTTCAGGGTTGGTGCGGCGAACTGGCTAGTCGACCCGGGGTAGATTGCTTGCGCAATCAACCCCGGGCTGGATGATGCAACGCCGTTGGCGTTGAGGAGCGCAGGCAAGCACGAGCGAGAGGGTTTGCGCTCTCATTGCCGCTTGCGGGGACGCTCCGGCTGATCGTTGCCCGGCGGCTGCTAGAGAATTAGCTCGGCGTCGAAGTTTAGGGGGAGCTGCGGGTCGGCGCCGTTTTTCGACGCGAATTCTTGAAACAGCATGCTTGGCTGGATGTCGTGGTTGTGCTGGTACTTGCTCGCGTACTCAGCGTAGGCGCCGGTGATCTGGTGGTAGAAGATTTGGCAGATCGGCACGCCCGGGTAGATGCGAATCGGTTGCACGGCGAACATCTCCAGCGTCCAGTAACCGCAGAAGCCGACGTCGCCGAAGCCGGCGGTCACGTGGACGAACAGTCCCAACCGGCCGATCGATGAACGGCCTTCGATCTGCGGCACGAGGTTGTGCGTTTCGGTCCGCTCGACGGTACGGCCGAGATAGAGCTGGTTCGGGCTGAGGACCAACCCTTCGGGCGGGATCTGCACGCGGCGGACGCGGTTCGCCTTGGCCATGTCGAGGATCACTTCCTCGTAGACCATCAGCTCGTCGTGGAGCGTGAGGTTGTAGCTGTTCGGGTTGAGCGCCGCCGGATTGTACGGTTCGATCTTCACGTCGCCGCCGAGTCGTGCAGCGATTTCTTGACCGGAAAGAATCATGGGACGCTCCGTCGGAGGAATCAGGCGGCGGGAAGGCCAATGCGCGGGCAGAACTTTAGCATCGTGCACTCACCGCACTTCGGCTTGCGGGCGATGCATACCCGCCGGCCGTGCGCGATGAGGCGGTGCGAGAAGTCGATCCATTCCTTTTGCGGAATGATCGCCATCAGGTCGGCTTCGACTTTCACGGGGTCGTCGTTCGCAGTGAGGCCGAGCCGGCGGCTTAGACGGCCGACGTGGGTGTCGACTACGACGCCGGTCGCCTGGCCAAACGCGACGCCGAGCACAACGTTGGCCGTCTTGCGGCCGACGCCGGCGAGGGCGACGAGCTCCTTGAGCGTCTCGGGAACCTCGCCGCCGTGGTCGTCGACGATGGCGGTGGAGGCAGCTTTGATGTTCTTCGCTTTGTTGCGGAAGAAGCCGGTGCTTTGGATGGCCTTCTCGATCCCCGCCAGCGGAGCGGCGGCGAAGGCGGCGGGATCGGGGTATTTGGCGAAGAGCGCGGGGGTAACGATGTTCACCCGGGCGTCGGTGCACTGGGCGGAGAGGATCGTCGCGACCAGCAACTCGAAGGGGGAGTTATGGACGAGCGCGCACTCAACCTCGGGGTATTCCTTGTGGAGAGCCCGGAGGACCTGTCCTGCACGGCGTTTGACCTCGGCGGGGCTGCCGATGGCGGCGCGGGTCTTCTTGGCGGCGGCAGGACTACTAGCAGGCTTCCGTCCAGTCATATATCGCCTGCCATGGTGAGCTGAGACCGGCCCTGGCCGCCTCGGGGAGAGTGTTCCGACGGCCATAGCGGGGCCAATTCTCCCGTCAGTCGACCAATTGTGAGGGCGGCGCCGATAGTGTCAACCCGCTCGATCGGCGGCCGCAAAAGCGGGGTATTGGGGCCGGCTTGTCGTTTCTGGCCCGGCGGGGGACGCACGTCTATAATCCACCAGCGATCCACCCGAACGGATCGTTCCCCGACCCTGGCCGCCTGTGCCGACACGTCAGCCGCGCCGCCCGGAGCCACCGCACAATGCCGCACGACGCCGAATCAGACGATTCGCTCTACGACCAAGGCATTCGCTATTTCAACGATTGCGAATTCTTTGAGGCTCACGAAGTTTGGGAAGAACTTTGGACCGAATACCGCGGCCCGCTGCGGAAGTTCTATCAAGGGCTGATTCAAGCGGCCGTCGCGCTCCATCACTTCGGCAATGGCAATATCCGCGGCGCGAAAAAAGTCTACCTGTCGAGCCGCGGCTATTTGGAAACGTTCCAACCCGCCTGCCGCGGCATCGATCTCGAAGCGTTTCTCGGGCAAATGGATCGCTGCTTCGCGGCGGTGATGGCTGCGACCGAGGAGTTTCCGAAGCTGGAGATTGAGCCCGATTTGATTCCTGAAATTCACCTCGACCCGGCGCTTGCCGCCGCGGGCGAACCATAACTGCCGCTGGCGACAAACATAAAAGCCACCGGCTCCGCCGGTGGACGAACTACCACCGAAGCTGTTTTTCACATCGTCCACCGGCAGAGCCGGTGGCTTTCATCGCGGCGATGAGTGCCGCCTCCTCACCCTTCCTGCCTTCCCGCACAAGCCATGTCCATGTTGCCCTGGAACGCCGACGACCTCACCTTTGACGAAACTCGCTTCAAGGGAGTCGCGCGGCTGTTTCCGCTGCCCGATCTCGTGATGTTCCCGCATGTGATGCAGCCGCTTCATATTTTCGAACCGCGGTATCGGGAGATGCTCAACGACGCTCTCGACAGCGACGGTCTCATTGCGATGAGCATCCTGGCGCCAGGCTGGGAAGCGAACTACGAGGGAAAGCCGCGGCTGCTGCCGCAAGTTTGCGTTGGCAAGGTGGTGACGCACCAGCGACTCGAAGATGGCCGTTACAACATCATGTTGCTCGGGATGCGGCGGGCGCGACTGGTGAGCGAAGTCGCCAACGGCCGCTCGTTTCGGACGGCGGAGTTGGAACTGCTCGACGAAACTTATCCTGGCGAAGGCGAAGCCGATCGGGCCGAGTTGCAGGCGGTGCTCTGCCGGGAGTTCCAGCAGGCGCTGCCGTTACCTCCCGGGGCCAAGTCGCCCGGACCGGTGCAAGACCTGCTCGCGGCGGAACTGCCGCTGGCCGTGCTGACCGATTTGGCGAGCTTTGCCCTGCCGCTCGATGCGGGGCTTAAGTGCCGGTTGCTCGCTGAGTGCAACGTCGACCGTCGGGCCGAGCTGCTGTTGGAGACGCTCGGCAAGCCGTGGAAGGGAATTCCCGCGGCGCCCGCCCCGGCGGCGGCCGGTTTTCCGCCCCGTTTCAGCCAGAACTGAGCCGGTTGACTCGCTGCGCCGCCGCAACGTACGATCGGCTGTTCCCTCGCCTTGCGAGGGAGCTACTGACAATGTTCTGGGCCACAGCGAACGGCGGTATTGATGAGCGCTTCGCAAGCGAACAGCGGCAAGTCTGTCGACCACGGCAGTCTGTCGGGCGAACTCGACGAACCAGGTGACAACGCGACCTCGCACGAGGTCGATCTGCCGCGCATCGAGCGGGCCGTCCGCGAAATTCTGTTCGCCGTCGGCGAAGATCCCGATCGCGAAGGCCTGCGCGAAACTCCGGCTCGCGTGGCGCGGATGTACCGCGAGCTGTTCAGCGGGCTGCATACCGATCCGCGGATCCATCTGCAGAAGTTCTTCACCGAGAAGTACGACGAGATGGTCCTCGTGAAGGATATCTCGTTCAACAGCATGTGCGAGCATCACATGCTGCCGTTCATCGGCAAGGCCCACATCGGCTACGTCCCCAACGGCAAGGTCGTTGGCCTGAGTAAGCTGGCCCGCGTCGTTGAAGAGATTTCGCACCGGCCGCAAGTGCAGGAGCGGATGACCGAGCAGATTGCCAACTTGCTCGTCGAAGAACTCGGCGTGAAAGGCGTGGCGGTGGTAATCGAAGCGGCCCACTCGTGCATGTCGATCCGCGGCGTGCGGAAGCCGGACAGCCTGTGCGTCACTTCGGCGATGAAGGGGCTGTTCCGCTCGAACCTTTCGAGCCGGTCGGAAGTGATGAATCTCATTTACGGCGGTAAGTAGGCTGAACGCCTAGCCCGCGGGGAACGCATGGCGTTGCTGACGGAATTCCTGCTGCGGCTGTCGTTTGGCCTCGCGGCGGGGATGACGATCGCTTCGCCGCGATTGGTGACGAGCGGGTACTTTCGCAACCACCTCTACGTGACGCTGGGGCTCTCGGCGCTGGCGGCGTTGCTCAGTCGCGTGGCGGCGCCCGCGGCGTTTGGTTGGGCGATTGGTTCGGCGGTGCTGAGTTATGTCGGCGCCGTTTGCTGGCTCTACGAGAAGCCGCGGGCTGGCGTGGCGCTGTTGTATGGCGTGGCGATTGTTGGCGCCGTGGGAGCGCTGGCCGCGATGAGCGGCGTCGACAGCCTTCACGTCACGGGAGCAGCGGCGAAATCCTCAGCCGTGCTGGAGTGGCTGCGATTTCTCCAGCCAATCACCTCGGGCTTGCTGCTCGGCACAACGACCGCGGCGATGTTGCTGGGGCACTGGTACCTCAACGCCCCGGGAATGCAATTGGCGCCGCTGCGCGAACTGCTGCTGGCGATGGCGGCGGCGGTTGCGCTACAGACGCTTCTCTGCGGCGTCGGGCTCGTTGGCGAGGCGTCGTCACAAGCGCTCAGCACGCAAGATTGGCTCTTCCTGTTGCTGCGGTGGTCGTTCGGATTGATCGGTGTGATCGTGCTGATTTACCTGACCTGGAAAACGCTCGAAATCCCCAATACGCAAAGCGCCACGGGCATTCTGTACGTCGCCGTGATCGGGACGTTTGTCGGCGAAACGATGTCGTTGCTACTGTCTGCCGAGTCGGTTTACCCCGTATAATGGCAGTTTGCCTTGGCCAAGAGGGCGAGGCGTCCCGTTCCCCCGCGCGGTCAGCGATGCACGTCACCTACGCCTGCAGCTCTTGCGACAGCGCCGTTCGTCACGAGTTCGACGAACGGACGACGGCGCTGGCGTGCCCGGCGTGCCGGCACGAGGTGGCGCTGCCGGAGGGAGCGGTGAGCGGCGAGCGGGTGCGGCGGTGTCTTGTCTGCCCCAGCCACGATCTTTACATGCGGAAAGACTTTCCGCAGCGGCTGGGTGTGCTGCTCGTGGCGATTGGCGTCATTGGCAGCTCGATCGCCTGGGCCAACGCGAACCTGGCGTGGACGTTCGGGATTTTGTTCGCCACAGCGCTGGCCGACCTGCTGCTGTTCATGTTCGTCGGCAACGCGCTCATGTGTTACCGCTGCGGCGCCCAATACCGCGGCGTGGCAGAGATGGAAACACACGGGCATTTCAATTTGGAAACTCACGAGAAGTATCGACAGATCGCGGCGCGGACGAGCGAGATGGCTTCTTCTCGGCCTTCCTAGTTGTGGGGACTAACCACGAAGGCTCAAAGACGGGAAGGGGAGCACGAAGAAAGACGAACTTGGCCCGCGAATGACGCCAATCTTCGCTAATGGGAATAAATAGAGTTAGCAAGAATGCTGCCGCGGGGCGGAGCGGAAATGTTGGTCTCAGCGTGGCTTAGTTCAATAAAATAGCTTTCCAATTCATTTTCAATCGTGCGGAGTGAATTCTTCATTTATTAATTGGCGTTCCATTCGTGTGATTCGCGGGGAATCTTCTTCCCTTCGTGAGTTCTTCGTGCCTTCCAGCCTTCGTGGTTAATAGTTTCCCTCTGCCGCCGCAATCGCCCTATGGACGCTGAACAGCTTCGCATCCGTGACGACCTGCGGGGGCAACTCGATGGCGACGTTCACTGCGACGATTTGTTCGTGCAGATGTACGCGAGCGACGCGAGCATCTTCGAAGTACCGCCGTTGGGGGTGGCGTTGCCGCGGCATCGGGACGATGTGGTGGCGATTGTGCGGTACGCGGCGGAGCGCGGGATTCCGCTCTTCCCGCGCGGCGCCGGCACGGGGCTGGCAGGAGATTCGCTCGGACGCGGCATCGTCGTCGATTTCTCAAAACATATGCGACGGATTGTTTCGGTGGGCGAAGACCACGTCGTCGTGCAACCGGGCGTGGTGCTGGCGCAGCTGAACGATCGGCTGGCCCGCAGCGGCCGGATGTTTGGGCCCGATCCGGCCAACGTTGAAGTGACGACGATGGGAAGCGTCGTGGCCCTCGACGCGTCAGGAAGCCGCTGGCCTGCGTATGGTTCGACGCGACGGCATGTGCGTGAGTTGGAAGTGGTGCTGGCCGACGGGCAAGTGACGAGATTGTCGCAACACGTTCCCGACGTCGATGCCGAGCGGCGCGATGACCCGGCCGGCGCGCTGGCGGCGGGAGTCGCTGACATCATCGCTCGGCATCAACATGCGATTGATGAGCGGCGGACGCGCAGTCTCGTCGATCGTAGCGGCTACCGCCTGCACGACTTGTGGAAGTCGAATGACGCCGATGAGCGGGGGACGATCGACTTGGCTCGACTGCTCGTCGGGAGTGAGGGGACGCTCGCGATCGTCACCGAAGCAACGCTCGCGACAGTCGCGCTTCCGGAGCACACCGGCAGCATGCTGCTGTTCTTTACGTCGCTCTCCGGGGCGGCCCAGGCGGCGGCGGAGCTCTCGATGCACACGCTGCGGGCGTGCGATCTGATGGATCGCCGGCACTTGAGTCTCGCGCGAGAGAGCAATCCGCGGTACGAGTTCCTGATTCCCGCCGAGGCCGAGGCGGTGCTGCTCGTTGAATGCGGCGGCGAATCTGAGGAGGAGGTGCGGCAGGCGTTGCGCGAGATTGAGCACCTGCTCGTCGATCAGCGGCGGATGGCGTCGAGTTCTCAGTTGGCGCTAGATCCGTTCGACAGCGACATCCTCTGGCAATTAGCGCGGCGCTACGTGCCGACGCTCTACCGCTTGCGTGGCTCATCGCGGCCGGTCCCGTTCGTGGAAGACATTGCGGTGCCGCCCCAGGCGCTGCCGAATTTCTTGCAAAAGGCGCTTGAAACGTTGCGGCGGCATCAGGTGACGGCGTCGATCTTCGGGCATGCGGCGCACGGGCAGCTCCACATTCGGCCGTTCATCGATCTTACTGACCCCCAAGAAGTGCCGAAGCTCCGCGAACTAGCGGAAGAGCTGTACGGCTACACCTGGGAAGTGGGCGGCACGATCAGCGGCGAGCATGCCGAAGGGTATAGCCGGACACCGTATGCTGCGGGGCAACACGGGCCGTTAATGGCGGCGTTCCGCGAGGTGAAGTTGCTGTTCGATCCGCGCGGGATTCTCAATCCGGGCAAGAAGATTCCGGCCGATTCGGTTCCGCTCGAAACGCCGCTGCGGCGCGTGACGTTCCCGCTACTAGATCGTCTGGAAGTCGATGACGCGCCGCCGCAGTCGAGTTCGCTCAAGCGGCCGCCGTCGAGTTTGATTCAGCTGCAACTCGACTGGCGTCCCGACGAAATGACGTACGCGGCGCGGATGTGCAACGGTTGCGGGGCTTGCCGCACGCAAGAAGCCGAGTCGCGGATGTGCCCGACGTTTCGCCCCGCGCCGCGCGAGGAAGCGTCGCCGCGGGCCAAGGCGAACCTGGCGCGGGCGATTCTCACCGGCGCGCTGCCGGCGGGGGCGGTGCTTGAGGAAGCGGTGAAAGAAGTCTGCGACCTCTGCATCCACTGCCACATGTGTCGGCTCGAGTGTCCGGCCAACGTCGACGTGCCGAAGCTGATGGCGGAAGCGAAGGGTTCGTACGTCGCCGTCAACGGGCTGCGGCTGCACGATTGGTTCATCACGAACATCGACGTGCTGTGCGGCTACGCGTCGCGTTTCCCAAACATCGCGAATTGGGCGATTCGCAGCCGCTGGGCGCGGTGGGTGATCGAGCGAACGCTTGGCATCGCCCAGGGACGGAAGTTGCCGCGGTTCACGCGCGGGCCGTTCCTCGAATCCTCGACGCAAGCGCGCCTGGCCAAACCGAATCGCGATCCAGGCGAAAAGGTGCTGCTGTTCGTCGACACGTTCGCCAACTTCTGCGATTCGCAGTTGGCGAAGGCCTTTGTCGCCGTGCTTGAGCACAACGACGTCTCGGTTTACATTCCCGACCGCCAGTACGAGGCGGGGATGCCGATGATCTCGCAGGGAGCGCTCGGCCCCGCGCGGTTGCTTGCCGAGCGCAACGTGGCGATGCTCAGCGAGGCGGTGCGGCAGGGGTACACGATCGTGTCGACGGAGCCGTCGGCGATTCTCGCGCTGCAGCGCGAGTATGCTCACTTACTTGGCGACGATTCCGACGTGCGACTAGTGGCCGAGAACTCAATGGAAGCGACGCAGTATCTGTGGCGGCTCCATCAGAAGGGGCGGTTGCGTCTCGATTTTCAACCGCTGGAGATGACCGTCGGCTATCACACGCCGTGTCATGTGAAAGCGCTCGAGGTCGGCGTGCCGAGCGTCAACTTGATGGGGCTAATTCCGAAGCTCGACTTGCGGCTGATCGAAAAAGGTTGCAGCGGCGCGGCGGGACTCTTTGGGTTTCAAAAGAAAAACTACCGGACGAGTCTGCGGATTGGCTTGCCACTGATCACCGAATTACGGAAGGGTGGCTACCGGCTGGGGGTCACCGAATGCAGCACGTGTCGGATTCAGATGGAGCAGGGGGCGTCGATGGCGACGCTTCATCCGGTGAAACTTGTCGCGCTCGCCTACGGGCTGATGCCCGAGCTGCGGCAGTTGATTGATAGTCCCGCGCAGGAGCTGGTAGTAAGATGAGGCTGACGGTGAAGTTGTTCGCCGCGGCCCGGGAATTGGCGGGGTGCGGCGAGTTGCCGATCGAGTTGCCCGCCGGGGCGGACGTGGCGGCGCTGCGTGTCGTGTTATGCGCAACGGCGCCGGCGCTTGCAGAATTGGCGCAGCGGTCGCTCATCGCGGTGAACGAAGAGTATGCGCGGGACGCAACGCGGTTGCATGATGGCGATACGGCGGCGCTGATTCCACCGGTGAGCGGCGGGTAGCGCTGAGATTGCCCTGATTACAAATGATTCAACTGACCGACAACCCGATCGACGCGACGGCGCTCCTGCAATCGGCTCAGCAGCCGGAGGCAGGCGCCGTGGTGTTGTTCCTCGGGATCACGCGGCAGTTCACCAAGGGACGCGAGACGGCGACGCTGAGCTACGAAGCCTACCGCGAGATGGCGATGAAGGAGCTGGAGCGGCTCGAGCAACAAGCACGCGAGCGGTGGCCGCTGGTGGATTGCAGCATCGTGCACCGCTTGGGCGAGGTGCCGCTGGCCGAAGCAAGCGTCGCGATCGCGGTGAGCAGTCCGCATCGCGGCGATGCATTTGATGCGGGGCGGTGGTTGATCGATACGCTCAAGGAAAGCGTACCGATTTGGAAACAAGAGCATTGGGCGGACGGCGGGGCCGAATGGGTTCATCCGACGACGAACATAAACGGATAGGTTTAGCGACAGACGATGTCAACGGCGATTCACCATGCAACGGATCATGACGCGACGGCAGGGAAACTGCCGCCGCTCGTCGATTCGTTCGGTCGTCGGCATACAAGTCTCCGCATCAGCGTCACCGATCGGTGCAACATCCGCTGCTTCTACTGCATGCCTGCCGAAGGCGTCGTCTTCCGGCCGCGGGCGGAACTGTTGACGTTCGAGGAGATCGAGCGATTCGTGCGCGCGCTCGTGCCGCTGGGCCTCGACAAGCTGCGACTCACTGGCGGCGAGCCGCTGTTGCGGGCCGACTTGCCCGAACTCGTCCGCATGCTGGCGGCAATCCCGGACATCCGCGACTTAGCGCTGACGACCAACGGCATGTTGCTCGACCAGCAAGCTGCAGCGCTTCAGTCAGCAGGCTTGCGGCGCATCAACATCAGCCTCGACACGCTGAGCGAAGCGACGTTCGAACGGATCACGCGGCGGCAGGGACTCGATCGCGTGCTCGCCGGCATCGCCGCGGCGCAAGAGGCAGGGTTCGACGAAATTCGTCTCAATGCGATTGCGATTCGCGGTCTGACTGAGGACGAAATTATTCCGCTCGCGGGTTTTGCTAGAGACCGCAAATTGGAGTTGCGGTTTATCGAATTTATGCCGCTCGACGCCGAGCATCATTGGTCAACCGAGCAGGTCCTCACCGGCGCTGAGATTCGCCGCGTTATCGAGGATCGCTGGGGCCCGCTGCAAGTCGCGCCGCGCGACAATGCCAGTCAACCGGCAGTCGATTTTTGCTTCGCCGACGGCGGCAAAATCGGTTTCATCAACCCGGTTAGCGAGCCGTTCTGCGGCGATTGCAATCGGCTCCGCTTGACGGCGGAGGGGCAAGTGCGAAACTGCCTGTTCTCGACGGTCGAGCGGGATGCCCGCCGCGTTCTTCGCAACGGTGGGAGCGACGAC
Organism: Lacipirellula sp.; assembly: GCF_965279485.1. Taxonomy (NCBI): domain Bacteria; kingdom Pseudomonadati; phylum Planctomycetota; class Planctomycetia; order Pirellulales; family Lacipirellulaceae; genus Lacipirellula; species Lacipirellula sp. The sequence goes on along the minus strand of NZ_CBDIIC010000001.1, from coordinate 1,179,693 downwards.
GATTTGCGGACGCTGGTTCGCGAGTCGGTCGCCGCGAAAGCCGCCGCGCATGGCGTCGGCCGGAGCGATTTTCATCAGCCCGAGCGGGCGATGTACCAAATCGGCGGATGACGAGAGTCTTCAAGTTACGATTCACCTCATGAGGAATTCCCCCGTGAAGTTTGCCGCTACGATTGTTTGCCTCGGCGCCATGGGCGTCGCGTCGTTCGCCTCCGCCGAAATCGACCGCTCGAAGGTCGATCAATCGCCGCTCAAGTCGGTGAAGGTGGTCGAGGCGTTTCCGAACCTATTCTGGCCCGACGATGTAACCGGCGTCGACGAAGGCAAGCCGAAGGAACTGCGGCCGCTGGTGCTCACCGGGGCGGGCGATGGCAGCGGCCGGTTGTTCATCGCGACACAGCCAGGGCGGATCCATGTGATTGAAAACAAGCCCGACGCCGAGGAGATGGGGACGTTCCTCGACATCACCGATCGCCTCCACTACGCAGCGCCGAAGGAAAACGAAGAAGGCTTCCTCGGCTTTGCGTTCCATCCGAAGTTCAAGGAAAACGGCGAGTTCTTCGTCTACTACACGAACGACTACAAAAACGAGAAGGATCGCAAGTCGATCATCTCGCGGTTTCGCGTCTCGAAGGACGACCCGAACAAGGCCGATCCAGCGAGCGAAGAGATTGTCATGGAGATCCCGCAGCCGTATTGGAATCACAACGGCGGCACGCTCGTGTTCGGTCCCGATGGCTATCTGTACGTCGGCCTCGGCGACGGCGGCTCGGGCCGCGATCCGCACGGCAACGGGCAGAACCTCAACACGCTGCTCGGCAAGATTTTGCGGATCGACGTCGACAAGAAGGACCCGGGCCTGAACTACGCGATTCCGCAGGATAATCCTTTCGTCGGCAAGAAGGACGCCCGCGGCGAGAACTGGGCTTACGGCATTCGCAACATTTGGCGGATGGCATTCGACCGTAAGACCGGCACGCTGTGGGCCGGCGAAGTTGGCCAGGATCTGTGGGAAGAAATCGACATCATCGAGAAGGGGGGCAACTACGGTTGGAACCTTCGCGAAGGGACTCACAAGTTCGGCGACAAGGGGAGCGAGCCGCGAGCCGATCTCGTTGAACCGGTGTGGGACTATCACCACGACCTCGGCAAGTCGATCACTGGCGGCAACGTCTACCGCGGCAAGAGCGCGCCGGAGCTGGAAGGCGCCTTCATGTACGGCGACCTAGCGACCGGGCAGGTCTACGCCCTGTGGGTCGACGAGGCGACGAAGCAGGCGACGGCAAATCGGCTCGTTCTTGAGAAAGGGACGCCGATTTTCACTTTCGGCGAAGATGACGACGGCGAGACTTATTTCTCAACCCAAGAGGGCGGGATTTATAAGTTCGAGTCGCAGTAGGTTGGCGCGGCGAGACGGCCGCCTCGACCTCGCTTGAATGCATCACGGAAATGCTCGACGGTCAGTCACGCTGATCGTCGAGCATTTCTTTGCGCTTGTCGGAGTCGCCGCGCGGCAGCACAAAATAACTTACCAGCGTGCTGATCAAAAACAATGCGAGCAGTGCAGCGATCGCGAGCGTTGCGAATAGTCCCCACGCGTTGCCGAGAACCGCGGTGAATGCGGCGCCAATCAAGATGGCCGCGGCGGCGAAGAGTGCGGCGACTTTCGAGATCCGTCGCATCTGGCGTGACTTGTTCCTGGGGGCGTCGAATTGCCTGCGAATCTCAACCAGCCAGATACTCGCTAACAAACGATCCCATGCCGATCCAACTGAAGAAGATGACGGTTAGCATCGCGATGAGCGGAATCGCGTTGACGGTGGGAGTTTTTGTTGGATGACGTGCGCCATCCCTTGCATGTGAGATTTGTACGAGCACTGTAACGATGAGGAGTGAGAGAATAAGCACGCCCACCAAGAAGCTGAGCAATATCAACTCGACCGCGTTCTCGGGCAGCCGTAGCAGTACGGCTGCGCCGGGTAGCAGTAAGCAGCAGCTGCAGCTTAGCAGCGCCAGCGGAAGCAACTTGCCGCGGAGGCGTTCGCCATCATGCTTGGGGCGTTGCTGACTCAAGGGCGGCCCTCCGAAACTCCCGCCGTCCGTAGACCAGGCTAGCGGCGCCATTCAAAGCTGTTGCGAGGCCAAGAACGCGGAATTCGCTGTTGAACAGCAAGTCGCCGCCGATCACGAAGCTGATGATGGCGGCGATAACGCACAGTTGCGCCCGTGATCTCCGTCGCGAAGGTTGTTCGGTTAGGGCGTTCATGCCACGCATTTTACTCAATCCGGGCACGCTGGCCTACGCGGCGGCATACTCACGATTGATGATTAGCTGACAGATTTTTGAGGCCAGACCGCTTCAACCGGGCACGGCGAAGATGCCTGTTCTCACCAGCATGATGCCGAAGACGGCGATCACGGCGGGAACTAAGATCGCCCCAATGACGAACCCGACCGCGAAGCCGCGATTACCGCGAATGAGCGCCCCGCAGGCGCCGAAGACGATGCCGCCGACAAGGGCGATGGTCATTACGGCGACGGGATTGGTGGCGGCTAACATGATGGTAACGGTAGCTGACGCAAGAATTTGGATGAACCGGTTTCTAGCTGTTGATCGGCCGAGGAAGTCGTTTCGTTGACATCGGCGCCTGCGTGGAGTTCGCCTACGAGCGGCAATTCTTGCCAAAGTGGTTCGTGAGGCGGCAGATTCTCTATAGCGCCACGACGATTCCCAGTAGCCCCGCTACGGCAGTCGTGGCGATGATTGCCGAGCGAACTGTAAACCGTTGCCCGAGGCGGAGAGCGCCGACGCCCAGCAAAGTGAAGAGGAGAGCGGCGTACCAGAGTGGGAAGATCACGGATCCGTCTGCGGCGGCGAACAAGCCGCTCGATGCCAGTTTCTCCTGAAACCAAATGTCGATCGGACGGTCATCCAGGGTGAAGTGAACGATTGTCCGCGATATGCCCATGCCGGTTCCGCCGCCGGCTGTGATCGCACTCGGAGTGCCGACTGGGCAAAGCTCAGGGTCCACTGGCGTGGCAGAGACCTCGGCCATCCCGTGCGTCGCGTCGAAGCTCCACAGCCGCGTTCGGGTTTCGATGCTGAATCGGCAGAAGTTTCCGCTCGCCCACAGTGCGAAGGCGGCGACGCCGAGCGCGAGGCATGCTGTCGCCAGAGCGTAGCGGAGGTACGAGAGCATGGTGGCGAGTATAGCGGGCGTTGGCAAGATTGAGCGGGCGTCTTTTGCGCTGCTCTCGGGCTGAAAGCCCAACCTACACAAACTGACGACACCTGCATCGCTGGCGATACGTTGTTCACGGCCCTCCTGGGCTTGAAAAGTCTGTAATTCACGCGAGAGTTGTAGTTGCGCAGGGTTGGCGCCTCGTTTGCGTCAACCTCTGCCGGCGAGGTGCGTCGTGGGCCGACGCAGCGTTCTCGCCCGCTTACCGCCGCCGACCCAATGCATAGCGGCGGCAAGTTGCAATGGTTACAAGCTGCTCCCGAGGAAGGGGGATCTCGCCATGCCTGTCGTTAAGTCTTTCACCGCACTCAGCGCGCTCGTCGCCGTTTCGTTCGCACCGATCGCTGCGACGCGCGCTTTCGGACAAGTCCCCGCCCCCCCGGCACCGGGCGGCGCTCCCGCACCGGCGGTCGCGCCCGCGAACCCAGGGCCGCTGGCCGGCGCTCAACAGCAGGGCGGGATGCAAGTACTCGACCAGGGGCCGATCCACGAAGCCTTCGCCGAAGCGGTCGTTCTCGAAGCGGGCCAATCGATCCGCGTGAAGCAAGAGCCGCCGGAACCGATCAACGAACTGCCGCCCGAAGTCCGGCCAGAAGGCGACAATGTCGAGTGGATTCCCGGTTACTGGATGTGGTCGGACGATCAGAACGATTTCATTTGGGTGAGCGGCGTTTGGCGCGATATTCCGCCGGGGCGGCGTTGGGTGCCGGGGCATTGGACGGCGGCGGACGCCGAGTTCCAGTGGGTTCCCGGTTTCTGGGCCGGCGAGCAAGTGCAAGAGGTGCAGATGCTGCCGTTGCCGCCTGAGACGCTGGAGGTCGGGCCGTCGAGCCCGGCGCCGGCGGCGAACTTTTTCTGGGTGCCCGGTTGCTGGACTTGGAATGGCGGCGCCTATGATTGGCGGGCTGGCTATTGGTACGCCGGGCAAAATAACTGGGTCTGGATTCCCGATCGCTATTGCTACACGCCGCAGGGTGCGATCTTTATCTCTGGGTATTGGGACTACCTGCTCGCCTACCGCGGGTTGGCGTACGCCCCGGTTTGGTGGCCGCAGCCGGTGTGGCGCGGCGTCGGTTGGTCGTACCGCCCGTATAGCGTTCTTGATTCCGGGCTGCTGCTCTCGGCGCTCTACATCAACCGCCACCACCATCACTACTACTTCGGCTACGGCGGCTGGCACGGCAACCACTACAATCCCTGGTGGCAGAACGGCGGCCGCGGTCGCGGGTACGATCCGTTCTGTGCGTACCACCGCTGGCACGATGGCCGCAACCGGGATGACTGGGCGAACAACTACCGCCGCGACTTCGATCGCTTTCAGCAAGACCATAAGCGGCCTGGCGGCGGTCACCAGGGTGGCCCGAACGGTATTGCTGGCGGCGGCCCCAACGGCAGTCCGCATCGCAACAAGCTCGTGACAACCGCCGACCTGCGGCAGCGCTCGCAGATCGGCCAAGTGAAATTGCAGCAAGCTTCGAAGGCCGACCTTGATCGTTCGCGCGGTCAGATCGACCAGTTCAAGCAAATTCGCGATGCGCGAGTTGCCGCGGAAGGACGCTTCAAGGGATTCGAGAATGGCGTTCCAAAGAACTTCGACGATTTGAAGAACGGGCGCGGCGGCCAGCCAGGCCGCGGGCCTGGGCAGGGCGCGGTGATCAACCGTGACGCAATTGCGGGCGGGAAGAACGGGCGTCCCAACGATCCAGGCAAACTCGCTGGCGTCGTCGATCGCGACGTGATTCGCGGTGGCAAGGCGCTCGAAGGAGTCGACGGCAAGCGGCCGGAGCGGACGGCGTTTAACTTGCCGCCCGTCGCGCGTACGACCGGCAAGCCGACCGTCGACGCGGGCGTTGGCAGCGGTAAACCTCCGGGCTTTGTCGGCGGTTCACGCGGCGACGTGCGGACGCTGCCAAACGGTTCAGTCCGCGGCGGCGACGCGAATGGGATGAAGTTCAGCGATTTGCAGCGGCAGATGCGCGATCGCGGCGGCAATCTTCCCGGTGGTCAGAACGGCCAAACGGGCGGGGGCAATTCGGTTGTACGTCGCGAACAGTTGCCGGTTGGCAGCGGCGGCGGGATTCCGAGCGCGTCGCGAGAAATCATTCGCGGCGGCCAGGACTTGCCGCAGAACGGCGGCGCAGATCCGTTCCGCTCGAATCGTTCCGTGCGGAACCCCCAAGAGTTCCGTCGGCAGCAGAACTTCGACGGCAACTCCTCGTTCCCGCAAGGGAGCGGCCGCACGATGGAGGGTCGCGCTCGCATCGAGATGCCGCAGAATCGCCTGCAGCAGCCAGTCGGCCCGACGGGGCAGCTGGGAGTCCGCAGCATGCCGTACCAGTCGCGGAACCTCCAAGTGCCGATGCCGAGCGGAGCGAGTTCGCCGAGCATGATTCAGAGCGACCGGCCGAACCAGAGCTTCCGCGGCGTTCCCAGCGGCGGAGGTGGCGCACCGAGGTCGTTTGGCGGATTTAACCCGGGTAATTCGGGCCCGAGCAACTCCGGCAACTTTGGCGGCGGCAACAGCGGCGCTGAGATGCGAGGCTTCCGCGGACCGTCAGGGGGCGGGCAGATGATGCGCAGCCAAGGGGGGAGTGGCGGCGGCGGACCATCGGCCTTCCGCAGCAGCGGCGGCGCCGTCGGCACTGGAGGTGGCGGCGGAGGTCACGGGCACGGGCGCCGTTGAGGTTAAATCGCTCGGCGCCTCGGACTGGTCGCTTAAGCGACCAGTCCGAACCCACGCTTGAGTTTTCCAGTGCTGGGGTGCGTTAGTACCGCAGAATCGCGTCGACCGTGAGGCGATTCTCCAGCACGTCGCGACGTTCGGTGAGCGGCAGTTCCCACGCGACGCCGATTTCAACATGCCGGTTCGGCTTGTATTTGGCGCCAATCGCCCCAGTGACGATGTCGTTGCCCGCGACGCCGGTCGAACCAAAGTTGAACAGATCGCCGCCCTCGATGCCGGGCGCAAAGTCGTTGTTGCCCGAGCTCATCCAGTGGTACCAGTTGTATTCAGTGAGGAAGTACCACTTCTGCACAACCTGGTAGTCGAAGTGGTTCGACCAGTACCACATCTGGCTCTCTTCGCTGCTATCGGCAGGGAGGCGGAAGCCTGAGCCGCTAATCACGTGGCCGTAGCCTAGGACCTGAGCGCCGCCGGTGAGGAACAGATGGAACTCGCCGTCGCCGTTGCCTTGTCGCGTCCGCGGCGTGCCGGCAGGGATCTCGTAGGTGAGGCCGCCGCTGAGGAGCCGTTGCGTCTCGGCGTCCGAGTAGATCGTATACTTCAAGCCAGCCGCTACGTCGGCCCAACCGTCGGCGATCACCGGGTTCTGCGAGACGGCGTAGCCATCTTTCGTCGCGATGATCGACAGCCGATCGGTAATGCGAGCCCGCGCCTGGGCCGCGTAAACTTGAATGTCGCCGCCGCCTGCCGCGAGCGGAACCTTATGGTTCAAGAAGATGCCGCGGACTTCGGTCAGCTGCCGCGGATCTTCAAAGAAGACCGGGTTGGTCATCGGGCTGATGAAGCTGTCGAAGCAGTGATCCGACTGCTTGATCAACCCGCAGAGGATCGCTTTCTCGCAGCAGGAGTCGCTGCACGAAAGCTGCTCGGTGCAGCCGACGTCGCACGAGGGATCGTCGATCACGAACTGATCGGCGATGGCCGGCGGGCTCGCGTACTCGTAAGGGGCGACGGCCGAGTCGGCGCCGACGATTTCTGAGGGCATCAGTTGCTGAGCGGGGGCGATCGACGGCATGCCGAGCGCCAGCGCCGCAACGGCGGCGGAGAATTTGGCGTTCATCCTGAACGGTGTCCTATGTGCGTCGTCCGTGTCGAGCAGCCGGGAGCGTGGGGCTCGGAACCGGCGCGGCCGAGAGAGCGGCCTGACGCTAGCATCGACGAGAATCAGCGTTAATGCGCTAGATTTTGTTCAAGCCTAGCGCGCACGGAATAAACGTGATGACTCTTTCGACAGGAGTCGCGCGATGCGGCAATTGGCGCCTGGCATATTCGCTACCGATTGCAAGGTTTAACAGAGCCGGAGTGCGGCTCAAGCTTGGATTTTCAGAGCGTCGCGCACCTGCAGTAATTGGGCGACGATGCTGATGGCGATTTCCGCCGGCAGGTTGCTGCCGAGCGGCAGCCCGATCGGGCAGTGGAACGCGTCGGCTTGCTCTTCTGGAATGCCGGCCGCCACGAGTTCGCGGCGTAGGACCGCTCGCTTGGCGGCGCTGCCGATGACGCCGAGGTACGGAAATTTCAGGCCCTGGCGAAAGATCGCTTCGAGAATCGGCCGGTCGGTACGGTGGCCCATCGTCATACAGAGGACGAAGGCGTCGCGGGTCAGGTCGTCCAACATCGCAGTTGGATCAGCAAGACAGCGTTTGCGCAGCCGCGGGTGATCGAAGAGCTTGGCGAGCCACTCGTCGCGCGGATCGACGCAAACGATGCGGCAGGGGAGCGGGAGCAACGCGGCGATGACCGCCGCCGCGACATGTCCAGCGCCGAAGATCGCGATTTGCCACTCGCCGTGGTTGTAGATTTCGAAGAAGAGTTGGACGACTCCGCCGCAGGTCATGCCGACGTCGCGTTGGAGGTTCCACTCGACGAGTTGGGGTGAAGGAGTAACGGAAGACCGGGGGGATGAACCCCCCGGCTCGCTGTTGGGATAGTCGTGGCGGAGGAATTGTTGCGCTTCCGCGATCGCTTTCGCTTCGACGCGGCCGCCGCCGATGGTGCCGAAGTCGAGCCCCGCCGCCGTGACGAGCATCTTGCTGCCGACGTCGCTCGGCGTGCTCCCCACGACGCCGACGAGCGTGACGCTAACGAACGGCGCACCGGCGGCGGCGAGTTCGGCGAGGCGTTCGATGTATCCGTGAAGGGAGGGCATTGGCGAGGTAGCCGCGGGTCAACGACCCGCCGGAGCGGAGTTAAATCGATTTTCAATTATTAATTTGATCGTGCGCCGCTGCGTCCAACGGAAGTTGCTCCGGCGGGTCGTTGACCCGCGGTTGCTAGCGTTAGACACCGCAGAATTTCCTCGCCAGTCGCCGGCAGGTTCAGAGAAGCCGCTGCTTCGGCGCTTACGTACGACAACGCATTTTTCACCGCCGCCCATGCCGCGATGCCGAGCATCAGCGGCGGTTCGCCAACCGCTTTGCTGCGGCGGATGTTCTGCACGTTGTCGTTGTTATCAAGCAGCGCTAAGCGAAAGTCGATCGGCACGTCAGTGATCGCGGGGATTTTGTACGTCGTCGGCGAGTGGCTCAGGAGCACTCCCTTGTCGTTGTAGGTGAGGGCCTCTGCGGTTACCCAGCCCATCCCCTGGATGAAACCGCCGATGATTTGGCCGCGATCGACGCCGGGGTTGATCGAGCGGCCGATGTCGATCAGCAGGTCGGCTCGCGCGACGGTCAATTCACCGGTGAAGCGGTCGATCGCGACTTCAACGGCAGCGGCGCCTTGGGTGTAATAGAAGAATGGGGTACCTCGGCCCGTTTCGCGGTTGAAGTCGATGCCCGGCGTGGCGAAGAAGCCGCGGGCGCCGAGGTCGACTCGTTCGCGGCGGGCTTCGTCGCAGAGCGGGCCGAAGGCGATTCGCAGTTCGGGGCGGCGAGTGTCGTAGACGACGTTGTCGGCGAAGACGATGTGCCGCGGCGATGGCGTGAGGCCTTCTGCTTTATCCGATAGTCGGTCGGCGGCGAACTTCTTCAACCGCCGTTTGATCTGCTGGCAGGCCCGCACCGCGGCGGCGCCGTTGAGGTCGGTGCTGGCCGAGGCGGCGGTCGGCGAGGCGTTGTTGTTCTTCTCGGTCGAGGTCGCCATCAGGCGAACGCGGGCCGGGTCGAGGCCGAACTCATCAGCGACGAGTTGGCGGATCTTTGTGTTGAGCCCTTGGCCCATCTCGGTGCCGCCGGTGGAAACCTGCACGGTGCCGTCGGTGTAGAGATTTACGAGCGCGTTCCCTTGATTAAGGAACTTCGAAGTAAAACTGATGCCAAACTTCATGCCGGTTAGTGCGAGGCCGCGGAGCGTGAGCGGATCGTTCGCGTTGCGGCGGGCGATCTCCGCGCGGCGGGCGTGATATTGCGACGAGGCGGCGAGGGCGTCGAAGATTTCCGGCAGATGATTCTTCTCGACGATTTGGCCGTAGGGAGTGACGTTCCGCTCAGTGACGCCGTAGACGTTCGCGCAACGGACTTCGTAAGCGTCGATCGCGAGATGCTGGGCGATTGACTCGAGAATGTTCTCGGTCGCCGCCATCGCCTGCGGGCCGCCGAAGCCGCGGAACGCGGTGTTCGACGGCAGGTTCGTGAAGCAAATGCGGCCACGGAAATCGGCGTGAGGAATGTAGTAGGCGTTATCGGAATGGAGCAGCGTCCGCTCCATGATCGACGGCGAAAGGTCGAGCGAGCAGCCGCCGTTCGAATAATAGTCGTACTTCAGCGCGTGGATACGGCCGTCGCGTTCAAAACCGACTTCCCAGCGGACGAGGTAGGGGTGCCGCTTGCCGGTGGAGCACATGTCGGTGTCTTTGTCGAAGATCACCCGCGCGGCGCGGCCCGTCTTGCGCGCGACGAGCGCCGCCATCATTGCGGGGATCGCCGCCTGCGTCTCCTTGCCGCCGAAGCCGCCGCCCATCCGCTTAGTGACGCAGACGACTTCGTGAAAGCCGACGCCAAGCATTTCGGCGACGACGGTTTGAATTTCGGTCGGGTTTTGCGTCGAACTGTGGACGACCATCTGGCCATCTTCGCCGGGATAGGCGATCGCGGCCTGCGATTCGAGATAAAACTGTTCCTGGCCGCCGATGTGAAACGTGCCGCTGAGGCGATGGGGCGACTTCCTCAGTTCCGCGTCGATCTCGCCGCCGCGGGCGATGCGACGCTCGACGCCGAGGAAGCGTTGTTGAGCGATCGATTCTTCGAGCGCGAGGAGCGGCGGCTGCTCCGAGTATTTTAGTTCGACCGCGGCGATGCCGTGATGAAGCGCGGCGCGGGATTCAGCCGCGACGATGGCGACCGGCTGGCCGACGTAGAGGAGTTCGCGGTCGGCGAGAAACGGCTCGTCGGCGGCGAGCGGGCCGAACATGTTGTGCGCGGGGACGTCGGCAACTGTGTAGACGGCCGCGACGCCGGGGATCGCACGCGCAGCCGTCGCTTCGATGCTCGTCAGTTGGCCGCAGGCGATTGGGCTCGGGACGAAGCCAACGTGGAGTTCTCCCGCCATCGACGGCATGTCGTCGAGGTAATACGCCTGGCCGGTGACGTGACCTACGGCGGAATCGTGCGGGATGGTTTGGCCGACGCTCGGCATAGTGATCTCGTTTATACCGCCGCAAGTTGCGATTGTGTTTGGTGGTAGAACTTTAACAGCACATTGCGGGTCAATTGACGACGGTACTCCGCGGAGCCGCGGACGTCGTCGATGGGCGTCACTTCGTTCACCGCGATGTCGCCGGCCGTTTGCATTGTTTCGAGGGTGAGCGGTTCGCCGACGAGGAAACGTTCGGTTTGCCGCGCTCGCATTACTGTTGGGCCGACGGCGCCGAAGGCGATGCTCGCTTGTTTGATCGCGTCGCCGTCAAGTTGCATCCGGACAGCGGCGGTGAAGCCGGAGATGTCGAGATCGCGGCGGCGCGAAACTTTGTAAAGTTGCAGCAACTCGCGCTCGGCCGGCAGCGGGATGCGAACTTCGATGATGAGTTCGCCCGGCTTCAGTTCGAGCTTTTTGTAGCCGTGGTAGAACTGATTGATGTTCACTTCGCGGCGACCCGACTTACTGGCGAGCACCAGCACCGCTTCCATTACGAACAGGAAGGGGAGTGAATCGGCGATCGGCGAGGCGTTCGCAATGTTGCCGGCGATCGTGCCAACGTTTCGGATCTGCGGGGCGCCGAAGAGTTGCAAGATGCTGGCAAACGCCGGAGCTGCTTGGCGGAATGCTGCGAGCAGCGTGGTCCAGCTCGCGCGGGCGCCGCAACGGAGTATGCCGTTTTCAACGGCGACGGCCTCAAGTTCCTTGATTCGGTTGAGATCGAGAATCACCGGCGGCAGGCGATGGGCTTTGTTTGCACGGACGCCGATGTCGGTGGCGCCGGCGACGATCGTGGCGGTCGGCTGCATCGCGAGGAAATCGAGCGCTTCTTCAAGCGTGCGAGGCGAGCAGGCGATGTGCTGGACGCCGAATGAAGTGGTTTCAAGACGCAGCTCGTCGTCGCCAGCGCCGGCAAACGCGGCCAGCATCGGTGCGGAGGGATAAAGTTGCGCGAGTCGCTGATGATCGGCGCCGTTGCACTTCAAGCCGGAGTCGATGATCGGCGTGTAGCCGGTGCAGCGGCAGAGGTTGCCGGTGAGTTCGGAGCGTAACGATGGTTCGTCGAGCGAATCTTGCCGTTCAAGCATGCCGGTCATCGCCATGACGAATCCTGGCGTGCAAAACCCGCATTGCGAGCCATGGCAATCGACCATCGCCTGCTGGACGGCGTTAAGCGTACCGTCGCGGCGGAGACCTTCAACAGTAACAATGTGGGCGCCGTCGAGCTGGAACATGAACTGAATGCAGGAATCGACCGGTTTGTAGTCGAGCTGCTGGCGGCTGGCAGCCGGCCGGCCGATGAGCGTGGTGCAGGCGCCGCAATCCCCTTCGCTGCAAACGATCTTCGTGCCGACTAGGCCGCAACGGAGTCGCAGATAATCCGAGAGCGACAGGAACGCGTCCCCGCCGCGGACTTCGCGCTGTTCACCGTTGATGAAGAGGAGCAGGTGGTCGCGCATGGGCGGGGGCTCGCTGCGGCCCCCGGTTTGAAGAACCGGAGGCTAATGGGGGAACCGACATCGTTGGCTGTCGCGATCGACGTTCTTCCGCGTTGAACTTTGGAAAAACTGCAGTTCGCGACTATAATCCGCTCGCACCGCCCGAACACCCCAATTATCGGTTTCGTTTTGCCTGTGGTCAATGCAAGTTCTCAGTGGCAGCGCTTGGCTGCGGACGTGATGGAGCGGTGCGACGCGCTCGCACGTTGCAGCGACGAACCGGGACGAATCACGCGACTCTTCTGCACGCCGGCGATGCGCGACGCCCATCGGCTCGTCACTGGGTGGATGAGTGCTGCTGGGATGATCGTCAACATGGACGAGGCAGGCAATTTTCGGGGAACGTACATACCGCTGGGTTGCGATCCCGCGAAACGCTTGATAATTGGCTCGCATCTCGACACCGTCGCCGACGCAGGACGCTACGACGGCGTCCTCGGCGTGATGATGGGGATCGCCGTCGTCGAGGCGCTCCGCGCGGCAAACACGCCGCTGCCGTGGGCGGTCGAAGTGATCGGCTTCTCGGAAGAGGAGGGTGTTCGCTTTCGCTTGCCGTTCATTGGGAGTCGCGCGCTCGTTGGAACGTTCGATCCGCAACTGCTGACGCTCTGCGACGGCGCAGGAGTCAGCCTCGGCCAAGCACTCACCGCGTTCGGTTGCGATCCAAACGCGATCGGCGAATGCCGTGTTCTGGAGGGCGACATTGTCGCCTACCTCGAACCTCACATCGAGCAGGGGCCGCTGCTCGAAGCGGTTCATCAGCCGCTCGGCGTGGTGACGGCGATTGCCGGCCAAACGCGCCTGACCGTCGAGTGGGCAGGGGAGGGGGGGCATGCCGGCACGGCGCCGATGAACTTGCGGAACGATCCGCTCCCTATCGCCGGTCGTTGGACGATCGCCGTCGAGGAACTTGCCCGCGCGACGCCGGGGCTCGTGGCGACGGTCGGTCGTTTCGTCGTCGATCCGAACGTGCCGAATTGCATTCCGCGGATGGTGACAGCGTCGCTCGATGTGCGACACCAGGACGACGCCGTGCGGATCATGGCGGTGGCGAAGCTGCTCGCCCTGGCAGAAGAGTTGGCGCAGGGCGCCAATTTGGCCGTGCGCGTGGAACGGCAGCACGAACACGCAGCAGTCGCGATGGACGTCGAGCTGACTGCAGGACTCGCCGCGGCGGTGGCGGAGATCGACTCTGCTCCGCGGCTCATGGTCAGCGGGGCTGGCCACGACGCCGGCGTTGTCGCCCGCGCGGCGCCGACGGCGATGCTCTTTCTCCGCAGTCCCGGCGGCGTGAGCCATCATCCGGCCGAGGCCGTTCACGCGGACGATGTGGCGCTTGGGATCGAGGCACTGGTAACGTTCGTAAAACAGTTGGCGGCGCAATCGGCCGCCGCTCCGCGTTGATAGATCACAAGCACTGAAAAATAGTAGTGAGCCATCCCGCCATGGATTTGTTTGGAACGACTCGCAGCCACGTCACCTCGCAGCATGCTCTCATCACGCCAGATACGTGGGTGTGGCAAGATCTTCCCGGGTGGCGGGGGGCTAAAGGCGTCGTCTACATCTCGCCCCACATGGGAGCCCGGTTCGTGCAGGCCAACGTCGCGATTGATGCGGGCGGTTTCACCAGCGGCGCGGCCGAGGGCGTCGAACGCGTCGTTTGGGTGCGAACGGGGAAGCTCGCGCTCAAGTTGCCCGGGGGCGCGGCGCACACGCTCGTGGCGGAAGATTTTGCATATCTCCCGCCCGATCGGCCGCACGAACTGAAGGCGATCGAAGCGAGCAACATCGTGCTATTCGAAAAGCGGTACCAGAAAGTGGCGTTCGAGTGGCCCGAAGCGATTGTCGGCACGACGGCCGACGCCCCAGGCGTCGCATTCATGGGTGATGAACAAGCCCGCCTGCAAACTCTACTGCCAACCGACGAGCGGTTCGATATGGCGGTAAACGTTTTTACCTACCAGCCAGGCGCCAACTTGCCGCAGGTTGAGATCCATGTGATGGAACATGGCCTAGTGATGCTCGACGGCATGGGTGTCTACCGGCTGGGCGATTCGTGGTACCCCGTCGAAGAAGGCGATGTCATTTGGATGGCTTCGTACTGCCCGCAGTGGTTCGTGGCGATGGGGAAGACGCCGGCGCGGTATCTGTATTACAAGGACGTGAATCGTGAACCGCTGCTGGGCTTGTAACTGTTGCCGCAGCGCGGTGAGCGACTAGCGCAGAATCGTCGCATCGGACGACGGCGCTTCGACGGCATTCGCCTGGCGAACCTCGCCGCTCTGGGCGGCGGGAGGGGCGACTCCTTCGGCGAAATCGCTCGGCCAAGTCGTCTTTTCCGGCGCGTCGGCGAGTTCAGTCGATTGCTCGTACTTCGCGGCCGCTTGGGCGAATGGTTCCATGCCGACTTCCGGGGCGGGCGACATCGCGTTGACCGCATGTCCGACGCCGGCGCCGGCGAGCGAGAAGACGATGGTCGAACCAGGAACGAACATCGCCGTTTGCCCGCCGATTTCGCTGCCGAATTGCGGGTAAAGGGCGTCGCGAGCAGCGACCTGTTCGTCGTACGTGCCGTTTTGGGCAACGTGGGCGTAGACTTCTTCCTTGGCCGCCCGCTCGGGATAGAGCGTCAAGATCGGCAGCGAGTAGATTGAGGCGTAGGTGCCGGGATTGTCGCGCCAGCGGACGTTCTTCGCATGGGCGCCTTGTTCGACCGCGAGCGCTGGAATATCGGAGTAGACGTAGATGCTATCGGTGTAAGGGTTGTACGAATCGCCGCCGACGAGCCCGCTGAACACGCGGCCCGGCAGAATGGTGTAACCGAGCGTACGGACGGCGCCGAACGTGTACCGCCAGCCGGCGCCGACGCTCTTATTCGCGGCCAGCCGGCGCCATTCGTCGCCGGGGGCGTACTGGTTGATGCGAACCTTGGTTGAGCCCATGCCGTTGGCCGCCATGTATTCCGAGAGCTTCAGCTCGGTGTCGGCAGAGACCTGATGGTTCGACGCGCGACGGTCCCAGAGAGCGATTTTTTCGGGTACGCCGAGGACCCAGCCGACGCCATCGACGACCGGGTGCGCGTCGCCCCGTTCAATCTGCGGGCTATCGTCGAGCGGATGCGAGACGCCGTTCGCTGGCGATTGATCGAACGTCGGCACGCGGTGAGCCGCGCAGCCGGAAGCGATCGATAACGCTAGTAGCAAGACCGCAGCGCGAGATTTCACGACGCGACTCGACGAGGGTGAACGGTGTGCACGCTGCCTCGAACGACGAGGCGACGGCGAAACAATGGCGGGGGATTAAACAGTCCTGGCGACGGGGCGCCAAGATTGATTTCCAGCCGCCAAGATCGCTGCTAGCTGCCGTTCGAGTGCGGATGGGAAGCTAGTACCGCATCATGATTTCGCCGCCGTCGAGCCCTGCGATTCCCTTAAATCCCCCCTCGGCAATCGCAGCGCCGAGGTCGGTCACTTGACGGTAGTAGCTGTTGCTAGCCCGCTTGCCCGTGTACTTGCTCTTCAGCTCTTGGCAGAGCACGTCCGCGGCGTTGCGCACCAGTTCGTCCTGCTGGCGGGCGCCGTAGAGCGACGTGCAGAGCATCGTGATCAGATCCTGGCAGCGCTGCGAGAGTTCCGCCATCCGGCATTGGCGGTCGGCGAGGGCGAGTTGGAACTTGCTCATCGTTTGCGAGATTTCGAGGCCCATCGCGTGCAGGTTCTCGCAGGCGAACTCGGCGTGCTTACGCAGTTCGCTCGGCATCGTCGGCAGTTGCGGCGCCGCGCCGCTGGAGAGGCGGCGGGCGATCATCCACTTGGCGTAAGGCCAGGCGACGCTTTTCAGCGCCCAGGCGTGGGCGGGGTTGAAGGGGTTCGGCTTCTTGATGCCGGCAGCGGCGAGCGTTTTGCCGATCGGTTCGAAAAACGTTTTGCCATGCTCCTTTACGAGCGACTTGAAGAAGCCCATTGCCAGCATCTCGCCTTCGCCTTCGTAAATGCAGGGGGCGAGGTACTCGTGGACGTTGTCGCCGAAGTTGTGGCCATGCAGGAACGAGCGGCCGCCGTGCGTTTTCATGTATAGCTCGATCGCCGCGTGCTTTTGCGCTTCGCTGCCGAAGATTTTGGCGACGATGCATTCCATCTCGCCCCGGTAGCCGCGATCGATGAGGCCGGAACACCACGCGACGAGGCCGTCCGCGGCGGTGATCAGTCCCGCCAGTTGGCCGAGGCGGCGGCGGACAAGTTCGCGGCGGGCAATCGTCTGGCCGTAGGTTTCGCGGAAGTTGGCCCACGGGATGATATTCGCCATCATGAGGCGCATCGTGCCGGCGGCGTTCGCACAGAGGGCGATGCGGCCGAGGTTAAGGCCGTGGTACGCGATGGTGAGTCCGTCGCCCTTGGGAGGCGCGAGCAGATTCGCGGTCGGCACGCGGAAGTCACGGAAGATGATGCCGCGGTTGTAGGTGTGCTTCAGCGCCCAGAGGCCGTATTTACGGAGTTGGAAGTGTTCGTTTTCTTCCCGCGGCAGCTCGACGATGAGGACGGCTGGCTTCCCTTCGATGAGGCAGACGAGGCCAATCGTCCGGCCGGGGACGACGTTGGTGATGAACAGTTTTTCGCCGTTCACGATGAAGTCGTCGCCAGAGCGGACTGCCGTTGTTTTCAGTGCCGTGAGATCGCTGCCGGCGCCTGGTTCGGTAAGCGCGAACGCGCTCAGCCGCTCACCCGAGGCGAGCCCTGGCAGAAAACGTTGTCGTTGCTCGTCCGTGCCGAACGTTCGCACCGGGTCGACGGCGCCGATGCAGCCGTGGACTGATGCTAAGCCTGCGACGGTCGGATCGATGGTCGCCATCCGCGTGAGGAACGGGGCGAATGACGAAAAGGGAGCGCCGCTGCCGCCATACGCCGGATCGACTAACAATCCCCAGTAGCCCGCTTGGCCGAGTTCAGCGAGCACGTGGTCGGCGATCTTGTGTTCGTCGTTGTAGAGCGAACCGCCGTCGCGATGGCGACGGACGATTTCCACCGAGGCGTCCATCACCTGCTGGATGGCTGGCGGCGTCATCGCCGGTTCGCTTTGAAACAAATCGACCGGCACGCCGTTGTCCCACACTGCGCGGTGGGCGGGACTGTTGGCCGTTTGGTACTGCGAGGCGAACAGCTTTTCGACTTGATCGTCGGCCGCGTCGATTGCCCCGGTGCGGCGGGCTTCGTCGTCGCTCTTGCCGCCCAGCTTAAGCGCGGTCTCGGCGAACGAGGGGCCGTCGTTGTCGTCAGACGCGGGGCGAGGGCGGAGCTCGGTGGACATCACGGTTCCTCATAGTCGGAAAAGGCAAACTTCAGTACATTCTACCGTCGTCGGGCCTGTTCGACTTCCTTGAATCCTCGGACCAATCGCTACAGACGGACATGCGACCAAGTTGGGGCCGCGGTGCGTAGAGACGGTTGGGTGCGAAGGGCGTCGATCCATTGAATACTGCTCCGGCGGGTCGTTGACCCGCGGCTACTGATCACCAGTCACCGATCTCCGATCACCTAAATCCCATGCACGATCCACGCATCGACAAGCTTGCCAATTTGCTCCTTGATCACAGCTGCCGGATCCAACCGGGTGAGCGGGTCGTCATCGAGGCCTTTGATTTGCCAGAGATGAACCTCGTCTGTGCGCTCGTCGAAGGCGCCGCGGAACGGGGGGCAATTCCGCTGGTCACCACGAAGAGCAACAAGGTGCTGCGGTCGCTCTACCGCACGGCGACCAAGGAGTCGATGGAAGCGGCCGCGAAGTTCGAGAAGGATCGCATGGATTCGGCTCAGGCCTACATCGGCATCCGCGGCGCCGCGAACAGCAGCCAGCAGGCCGACGTGCCGCAAGAGCGGATGGACCTCTACCAAAAGTATTGGTGGCACGCCGTCCACAGCGAGATCCGCGTCCCGAAGACCAAGTGGGTCGTGCTTCGTTATCCGACTGATTCGTTCGCCCAGGCGGCGAACATGAGCAGCTCGGCGTTCGAAGATTTTTACTTCAACGTTTGCACGACTGACTATGTCGCGATGCAAGAAGCCCAGCTGCCGCTGAAGAAGCGGATGGAAGCGGCGGACCGGGTGAAGATCACTGCCCCCGGAACCGAGCTAGAGTTTTCGATCAAGGACATTCCGGTGATTCCGTGCTTCGGCGAGCGAAACATCCCCGACGGCGAAGTCTTCACGGCGCCGGTGCGCGACAGCATCAATGGCGTCATCCGCTTCAACACGCAGTCGCGCTATCAGGGGACGGTGTTCAGCGATATCACGTTCGAATTCAAGAACGGCAAAATTGTGAAGGCGACCGCCAACAACACTGAGCGGATCAACGCCGTGCTCGACTCCGACGAAGGCGCCCGCTACTGCGGCGAGTGGTCGCTGGGGACGAACAACCGCGTTCGCCACCCGATGCTCGACACGCTGTTCGACGAAAAAATCGGCGGCAGCTTCCACCTGACGCCGGGCAACGCCTACGACATTGCCGACAACGGCAATCGCAGCCGCATCCACTGGGACCTGGTGCTGATTCAGCGCGAAGATTACGGCGGCGGCGAGATCTGGTTCGACGGTGAGTTGCTGCGGAAGGATGGGCGATTTGTGCCCGCGGATCTGCAGGGGCTCAACGAAGGGCTGTAACCGTCGCATCGCACCTAGCCCCGGGCTCCGCCCGGGGGTCGCGCTGCGTCACGTGCGACAATGCCCACCGGAATTGTGACCGACCCCCGGGCGGAGCCCGGGGCTAGTACGCCGCGATGTCCTCAGTAGCCGCTGAGAATGATTCGATCGAGCAACAGTGCCAGTGCTGCGCCGAGCGTCGCCGACGCGATGCAGCGCGGGCAGAATGTGCCGGCGCTAGCAATCGTCTGTTGTTGCTGCTTCCGTTGGTGGAGTGTGGAACGCAGCAGATCGGCTGCCATCGTTTCGCTCTTCCCCTCGCGATGAGCCCACGCAGCGACCTCTTTGTTCGACCGCGTCGAACAACTGTCCAGCAGTGATAAGTGGGAGAGATTCATCGCAGCGTCTCGTCAGCCATCCGGGCTCAACTGCGACATTGGAGGTGGCAATCGGCCCGCGGGTTCGCTGGCTGCCGAAAATCCTCGCGGTTCGGGTGCACTGGCCCCGAAGCAGATAACGCACTTCCAGCGAAATGCGGCACTTGTGAATTAATTCACAAGCGAGAATTACCCCTTTTTGTTGGCCGACCCTGCGGTTGAGTGGTACTGTTACTATTGGAACCGAGAGTAGGGGCTGCGCGGCGGAACCTCTTCTCTACACTCTTAGACGACGATTTGCGGTCGGGCGGCGCAAATCGCGGGAGCGGTGCGGAACATGACGCAAATCACGGCCCGCGACTGTATGGTGACTGAGGTGTATACCCTCACACCGTCGACCGATGTCATCGACGCGGTTCGATTTCTGTTGGAGCACGATATCTCGGGCGCTCCGGTCGTCGACCGTCACGATCGCTATCTGGGCGTCTTCAGCGAGAAGTGTTCGATGCACGTGATGCTCGATGCCGCGTATGAGCAGCTGCCGGTGCGCGACGTGCGGGCCTTCATGGATACTGAAGCCCAAACGATCAGTCCTGAGACCCATCTCCTATCAATCGCCCAAGTCTTCCTGCTGACGCCTTACCGACGGTTGCCAGTCGTGGAGGATGGGCGGCTGATCGGGCTGGTGACGCGCGGCGACGTGATGTCTTGCTGGATGGACCTCATTGACCAATTTCCAAGCGAATCACCCGAGACGACGCTGCTCTACTTCAGCTCGCTATTTGCGAGTGAAGAGGCCCCGCTGGCTTGAGTTGGGCTTCGTGGGAATCGCCTCCGAGGGACTTCTCGGCGGTATTCAAGCCGTTCAGCGAACGCGTTCGTTGCGGCTTCGCGCGAAGCGTGCGACGCCCCGGCGTGCGGTCTGATAAACCTTGACGGCGCTAGCGGTTCCACCTACCATAGCAGGGTAATCTCTCTGGCCGCCCTAGCTCTTGGCGCCTCTCTGATGTCGAGTTCAGCCCTGTTTTCCCGAGTAAATCGCACGTTGGCGCTGATCGCGCTGGCGTCGATTAGCGCGCTCGGAATCTTTGGGCACTCGCTTCACTCGCTGCTACCTTGCGGCGACGGCGCCTGCGGGATTCAGGCTGCGACCGCTGCGGAGCCCTGTTGTTGCTGTCATCATCACGCTGCTGAAGAAGTAGCTGCCGAAGGCCCGCGGGTGACGAAGCCTGGGCACGACGCTGAGAACTGCCCGCTCTGCACGCTGCTCGCCCAAATGAAGGTGAGCCGTCCGTCGCAAACTGTCGCGACGATTGAAACGGTTGCCGTCGAGCAGCCGATCACGCTCGTCGAAACGCTGCAGGTGCAGCAGTTCGACCTCTCTGCCGCGCCGCGCGGGCCGCCGCTGGCGTAACGAGCGCACTTCTTGCGCTCGGCGATTGCGCTCTCTTGCCAGTTGCTTATCCGCTTGGATTGGCTTCCACGTTCGTCGTATGCGCATTGCTGCGCGCCGCTGCGAGCGGGCGAGAGTTCCCTTCAGCATTGGTTCTCGCTCTGGATTTTCCAGCAAGGGGTCCATCGTGCGCGCACGGTCTGGATACGGATTTACGCTCGTAGAGCTATTGGTCGTCATCGCCATTATCGGCGTGTTGATTGCGTTGTTGCTGCCGGCGGTGCAAGCTGCCCGGGGCGCTGCGCGACGTTCGCAATGTGCGAACAATCAGCGGCAAATTGGCTTGGCGATCCATCAGTACGCCGACGTGCACCACGGGCGGTTTCCTGAAATCGCCCACGGTCACAGCGGTCACGAGGAGCCTGAAGACGCCTCCGATCCGCATGATCACGACGCGGAAGACGAGGTCGATTCGTGGGTCTATTCGCTCGCGCCGTACATGGAAAGCGTCGATGCGATCCGGCTCTGCCCGGAGGATCACGAGCGGCTTGAGAATACCAATGGGCGCGTCACCAGCTACGCGATGAGCGGCTATTTACAGGATCCGGCCAAGGCCTATCCGCCGTCGTCGCTGCCGCCGGGCGTCTCGCCGCCGGAGGGAATGTATGGAAGCCTTTTTGATCTCCCCGCGACCCACGCCACGATCATGATGTTCGAGGCGGGGATGACGGTGGAGGCGACCTTCGACCATGTCGAAGCTCCCGAGTGGTTCAGTGAGCAGAACCTCAAGCACAATGCGACCGATCGACTGGTCTGGAAGGCGGTCGAGCAGGAAGTGGCGGTGGACCGGCATACCGGCGCCGTCGCCAACTATCTCTACGCCGACGGGCACGTGAAAGCGCTCGCGTCGGAGGAGATCGCCCAGTGGTGCGACGAAGGTTTTGATTTTGCCAAACCGCCGGAATAACGGTCGGGCAATCAGGCAAGTTCTGAGCGTGCAATCGCCGCCGCAGTTTGGTTGCGGCTTCTAGAGTCCGTGCGCAAGCGCCGCTACATAGTCGCTGCGCTCGGCGTCCTATTTTTCAACGCGCTTCACCCCGCGAACGGGATCGGTGCGCGCATGCGCACCGCGGGCGGGGAGTGGGCGCCGTTGAACTCACTCACTTGCATTATTCAACATTGGAATTGCTAACCATGAAACTTTCTTACCTGTCTCTTTCTTGCCTGTTGGCTTTTGGTGCTTTCTCGATCTCGTCGAACGCCGCTTATGCTCACAGCGACGCGCTGCTGACGAACGTCGGCGGCCAGGTCGGCGTCGGCACGGCGTCGGACATCGACGGCCCCGACGAAGCGTTTGGGCTTCACGCCGACGTCTTCGAGGCCATTTTACGTTCTGGCTTCGCTCCGCCGACGCCGGCTGATTTTGAAGGGGACGAGCCTGGCTTCTTCGGTCTGCATGGCGTTAACGACGCCGCCAAGCTGGCCGCGCTCGGCGCCTCGGCGCTCCCTCCCGGCGCTGCGGTGACGGGAAGCATCACGACGTTCACCGTCAACGGTGCGAGCGACTCGCTGTTCTACTGGAACGGCGTCGGCGCCGTCGATTTTCAGCCGATCAGCGCGGCTCAACCGGGCGTGACATTTGCGTTCAGCCCCGCAGCGTTCGGCGCTACCGGACCGAATGGCGCGCTCGACGATCACCCGATCTACCAGATCAACCATCCGACCGGCACGCCCGCCGACGGCGTGTATCTCACAGCGCCGACGATCGGCGTCGCGGGGCTGAGCGAGTCGCGGCCATTCTATATGGCGTTTCTCGTTGATGCATTGATCACGGGGGAGGATGAACAGGAACTCGTCGAAGCGGCGCTCGAAGGGTTGGAAGAAGGAACAACGCCCGGCGCGCTCGTCGACTTCGGCGGCGGCGCGACGAAAGATTTTGCCTTCTACGAAACCAGCGTCGCATGGGTCGAGGGGAATCTCGTGGTGCCGGAACCGGCTACCGCTTCGCTTGGCGCGTTGAGCTTCTTCGTGTTGCTCGCAGCACGCCGAAAGCGGTAACGCGCGGATTGCGCTGGTTTGGTTTGGGCTGCAGCCTCTCGGCACATGCCGAAGGCTGCAGCCGCAAGCCGCGACGAACGCTGATTACTGCTAATCAATCACTCCAACGCCGCTACGGCGAAAGCGTTTCTTATGTTTTACTTACCTATCAGTACGACAATACGAAGCCGTGCTCGCGGCGTCGCGCTTGCACTCACGATAGCCGCCGTGATGGCTGGCAGCGCCGGCGCGCAACATGCCGACGTTTTGGTTCAAACGCTCGGCAATCGCCTGGCGACCGGCAACGCTGATTTCGATTCAGGGGCATGGACTCTCGGCCGGCGCGTCTATCCATCGGAGTTTGGCAGCAACTGGTCGGTTAACAATCCCGGCTTCAACGCTCTCGCGGCGAACTCGCCCTCGATGCCTGTCGGCGCTAGTCGTTTGCCGGGCAATACGTCGCTCACATGGGACTTCATGCCAATGAAGATCGGCGGCGTGCTGCAGAACGCGTTTTATTGGGATGGCGTCGGATCGACCGTGGCGGCCGTCGACTTTGGCGTCTTGCCTGGGCCTGAGTACGAGATTGCTCTCTACGGGCGCAACGCGCCGGTCGCGGTCGATGGCGCCCCGTCGCTCGTCGCGGGCGACGTGATCGACGTTACGAGCAGCAGCGGTGCACTTCATTCGCACCGTTACTTCTATCTTGACTCGGGCAACCAGAATACCGCGAGCTCGCCGGCCGACGGAATATACCTGCTATCGCTGCGGATGAAGATGAACGGCTACGATCCGTCGCAACCAATCTATATGGTGCTCGGTACGCCTGGTTCGACGCTGGCCGCGTTGCAAGCGGCCGAGTCGTGGGTGAATGCTTGGGCTGATGAGCTCGCGCCTGACTTCGACGCCGACTTCAACGGCGATTGGGTTGTCGACGGCAGCGATTTTCTTGTTTGGCAGCGGAACTTTGGCGCGACGAACGCGCGGTTGGCGCTCGGCGACGCTGATCGCGACGGAATCGTCGGCGCTGGCGACCTCGCGGTGTGGCGCGACGAGTTTGGGTTGTCGATCGATTCGTTTCCGGGGGCGGTGAATGGGACGCTGCCGACGCCGGCGGTAAGTGTCATTCCCGAGCCCGGCAGCGCGGTGCTTTTCTTGCTGGGCTTCTCAATGCTCGCCCGCTGCACACGAACCAGAGCGAAACGTCGGGCGTCACTGGCATCTTGCTAATGAGATATGGTGAGCATGTACCCAATTCCGCACTGGCAAGATGCCAGTGGCACCCCAACTAAATCTTTGAGTTTCTTGAGTAGCGAACATTCTTGATGTCCAGCACCTCGACAACTCGATCAACGGCGTTCGCGCTGCTGACCCTCATCGGGTGCGTCGGCGGTTTGGGCTCAGGGCTCCACGCGCTCGTCCACCAATTCGGCGGCTACGCCCATTGCTATTGGCATGCAGTACAATGTCGGCATGAACCCCCACTGCCTGGCGCGCAGGAGGGAGTCAGCGCGGAGAGCCGTGAAACCTCAGGCTTCGCTGCAAATACGGCGAAAGGCCATGGCGAGTGCCCGATCTGCACACTGCTTGATCGCTACCACGCACCGCCAGCTACTCCCCACGCAACTTGCACGGCAGCGCTCCTTCACGCCGCCGTGATCTCGGTTGAACCTCGTCTGCCTCACTCCGCGCCTTGCCGGGCGCACCGCCCGCGCGGCCCTCCTCGTAGTGTCTGAGCGGTCTCTCGCCGCTCGCTCCAGCTGCAGTTCTTCCTTTAGCGGCAAATGTCGCAACGCGCCGATTGGCAAGAAGAACGGCAGCCCTACGCGCACGCTGCGCCGACCTTACTGGCTTGGCGACCGCGGTCGCGCGTTCACTGAAGACGCCATCTTTTTGAATTCATCATTTACGAGGTACTGAATAATGAAGTTTTTGTCTCGAATCGCCGCCAGCGCTGCAGCGCTAGCGATGATCTCTTTGTCGGCTGTCGCGGCGCACGCGGCGCAGCACAACTACTACGTCACCGTCGACGGGCGGCCGACGCTCACGTCGGGAACATACGCGGGGCAGGCCAATCCGAACAGCGGGCGGCTCACCTTATTGTACGGGCACTGGAACGATGCGACGCCATCGTCGAATCACTTCCACGGCCTCGGCATCTACTCGTTGACGGGCTCGGCAGACGCGCCGACGGTGACTGATACCAACGCGAACAACCGGCTCCCTGAGACCTACACGGCGCAAGCGCCGTTAACGCTCAAGGCGGGCGCCGGGGCTTACGCCGGCAAGTTGGTAAGCGGAGAGAATGGCGAGCACTATAGCGACCTGACGCTCGTCTCGATCCACGACCTCCAAGTGGCGGCGATGGCGAATCCGACGAGTCCTGAGGGGTACATGTACAACAGCAACGCTGGGTACACGAACACTCCGCTGGCTGGGCTCAATCTGGCGATGGAGATTGTTTCGATCTCGCCGGGGCTCAACCTGGGCGCTGCCGGATTGAAGCAGCCGGGCGACCGGTTGGCGATTGGCGGCGAAGGAAGCTGGCCGTTCGAACCATTCTTCTGGACCGACGGCAACGCGGCGGCAGGAAACTACTCCGCGGCGCTGAGACTCGTCGATCAGGCGAACGGGTTTGGCTCGTCCGGCACGTTCAACGTCGACTTCACTGTCGTTCCCGAACCGGCCAGCGTCGGCATGGCGCTAATTGCCGGCCTGGGGTTCGTCGTGGCGACCTATCGGTTCCGTCGCAGTAAGTAGCACGTAACATCGACGCGTCGGCCCGCTGCTCGCGACGGGCCGACGCGATTTCTTTAAAGTCGACCGGCTCTGCCGGTGGACGGAGTAGGTTAGAGATTGCGGGCAATTCGTCCACCGGCGGAGCCGGTGGCTTTTATCGAACGTTGCGGGGCGAAGCGGGCGACTCTAGCCCGTTTCGGCGAAGTTTGTTACTCTATCGGCGTCGGCGAGATCGATCCGCCGACTCTCTTCTCCCGCGACGACACTTACCGGGCAGGCCGATGACCACAGCCATTGCAGGGGTTGCTCCCGCCACCGAGCGCGAAGTCACGATCATGTCGGTGTGGCCGTCGATTGCTTCGACGGCGTACGGTCGCTGGTGGGGACGGCGGTTCGAAAGCGAAATCGGCTTCTCCTTCTTGGGAATTCCGCTGACGCTCGGCCGGTTGATGGCCCTCGTCTCAATCCCGTTCATCTTGCCCGCCTACTTTCACATGCTGATCCCGCGGATTCCGTTTGTGATTGCGGGAATCCCGAACGGCGCCTGCCGCCGTTATCGGTTGACGAACAAGCGGGTGATTGTCGAGCTCCCTTTCGGCGGGGGCGAACAGCAGGCCGTGTCGCTCGATCGCTTCGACTCGGTAACGCTCGAAGTTGTGCCGGGGCAGGGGTGGTATCCCGCGGGCGATCTCATCTTCCGCAACGGCCAGATCGAAACGCTCCGCCTGAGCGGCGTCCCGCATCCTGAGCCTTTCCGGCAAACCTGCCTCAAGGCGCATCAGATATACGTCGGCGTGCAAAAAGCCCGCGCGATGGGCGTGGCGGTTTAGTCCCGGGCTCCGCCCGAGGGTGAGTCTCTATTCCATTAGGCATCGCCTTAGGTGCTGCAACCCCCGGGCGAAGCCCGGGGCTAGGGATGCCGTCGCGTTACCGCGCCACGCTTCCGATTGTAGCGAACGCGAAATCGCTGCCGAAGTCGCGAGCCGCGCGCATCGTGCCGAATGAGCCCGCCGGCAAAGTTTGGCGCCGGCGCCGCTGTCGCGATCGTCCGAAGAACTTTCTGTTCCGCATTCTCGGTGCGGAGGGGGAGTCAACCTTCGGAGAACTCCATGCGCAACGCGTCGGTGTGCCTGTTTGCAGCGTTGGCCATATACCTGTCGGCGACGCCTACGTTGCGAGCCGAAGAAGCTCCCCACGCCGCAGCTCTTACCACATCGGCGAAGCCGCTACTGCGGCATGGCATCTTCCGTTTCACGAGTTATCCTGCCGCTTGGACGGCCGCCCAGGAGTCGAACCGGCCAATCTTGTTGTACGCGACGGCGCCGAACTGCCCTCACTGCGTGCGGATGATCAAAGAGACCTACGGCGCCGCAAGCGTCAAGCAACTCGCCGTCGAGTCGTTTGAGACGGTTTACGTTGACCGGGCCGAGCAGCCCGAACTCGCTGCGAAGCTGAAGATTCGCTACTTCCCGTCGACGATCATCGTCGCGCCGAACAACGAAGTTCTCGACGTCGTCGAGGGCTACGTCGACGCGGCGGCGCTGAAGCAGCGTATGCAAACGTCGTTCGCGGCGCACGAGCGCTCGACGCGGAAATAACGCGTTCAGCCTGTCTAGACCAGCGTCACTTCGCGGCGGTGCGATTCATCTAGTTGCCGCACGCAGTTCGGCGCTTCGAGATCGACCTCAAACGTAATCGGGTACTTGTACCCCTGCGGAGCGGGCGGCTTGAGGCCTGGCACGCGACGGCAAACTCGCAGCGCGAACTCCTTCAGAGCTGGGCGCCAACCTTCCAGCTCAGTCCGCCGCCAAGTGCCGCCCAGCAAGTTGCGGAAGTGGCGGTTGGCCAGGAAGACGTTGTTTCGGCGCGCGGCCCGCGGCGTCATGTGCTCGGTCGAGAGCGAGACGTTCAGCCCCTCGGTGTTCACGACGCGATGGGGCGTATGCTGCGGCCAGGTGATCATTTCGCCCGGTTCGAGATCGTGGACGACGGCCAACTCGTCCCATTCGCTCCGGAAGTCGAGCTCTTCGCTCTTCTCGCCGCACAGGACGCCTTCGATCGTTTCGTCGCTGACGATGCTCGATTCGAGCGGGTAGGCCCAGACGCGCTTCTTCCCGCGGAGATGCCAGAGCATGTTCGCCGGGCAGTCGAGATGGTAATACACCATCGCCTCAGGCGCGGAGATCAGCAGGTTCGCGGAGTGATTAAACGTTTCGAGCCCGGGGCAGGCCTCTTCGAGGTTGTCGTAGAGCGCGAGAACGAGTTCGGCGTATTCGGGGTGGTGGTCCATCACGCGGCGAACATTGAGCCAAATGCGGCCCTTGCGAGCGGCTTCCAGGAGTTCAGCGGCGTTGAGGTTGCCGGCGCGACCTTCCTGCCAATCACTGCGGCGGGTCGGGTTCGTCCCCATCGTGTTGATGCCGAGGTCGCGACGCGGGTGGCGGTCGAGCAGGTCTATCAACTGGTCGTCGCCGAACAGATCAAGCTGGTTGAGCCGATGCTGCGCGACGAAGATGTTCCGCTCCATGCGGGCGGCTTGTTCGGGGGTCCAATTCTCGAGCAGCTTGAAGTTGTTGGCCATCCGGAGATTCCCGCGTGCGAGGAGCGACGAATCGCCGCTCCCCACGGAGGCGTCGCGTCGTCCTGAAAGCGTAGGTCGCTCCTGCGGGAGAAGACGACGACGCCGGGAATAACGGAAATCCGCCGTCGGGTCGCAAAGGAGAGCAATTCGTCCAGCCGTTACAACCTGACTGAAGACTCGCTACCGGGATTCGTTCTGTCAGCATGCCTACTGGAAGATTCGCTTCACCGCGGCAGTACCGCGGGCTGCAATGGCGGTCTCGATGGCCGCCAGCGCGTCAGGTGGCAGCCGCCAACCCATCACCGAGGCAGTTTCTTCGATCTGCCACGCCCGCTTCGCCCCGCACAGAGCCGAAGTAATGCCTGGCTGGCTGATCGTCCAGTTGATGACGACTTCCGCCACCGTACGACCGACGTTCGCGGCGATATCGCGGAGCGACTCGACGAACGCTTGGTTGCGTTCAAACTCGTTCCCTTGGTACATCGGGTAGCTCTTGCGGTTGTCATCGTCGGCGAGCTTTGTTTCCGTGCCGATCTTACCGGCGAGCAGGCCTTTCATCAGCGGCCAATAGGCGGTTACTGAAATCCCTTCAGCCAAGCACCACGGGATGGTCGCCTGCTCGATGTCGCGCTGCAGCATGTTGTACGGGAGTTGCACGGCACTTAGTGGGCAGACCGCGTGGAACTCCTGCAGTTGCTCAAGCGTGCAATTCGACGCACCGGCCGTGCGAGTTTTGCCGGCGTCTACTAGACGTTGAATGGCTGCGGCCGATTCCACGAGCGGCACGTTCGGATCGGGGGAGTGGAGGTAGTAAAGTTCCACATGCTCGACGCCTAGTCGCTGCAGACTTTCTTCGCATTCCCGCGCGATCGTGGAGGGCGAGGCATCTTTGGCTTGCTTGCCCGCGGCGTCGTAGTGGATGCCCCCTTTGGTGGCGATGACGACTTCGTCGCGTCGCAGGCCCTCGAGGGCCTGGCGAATGAGATTCTCGCTCTCGCCGTGGGCCCCGTAGCAGTAGGCGGTGTCGATAAAGTTGACGCCTGCGGCCAGGCTGGCGCGAATCGTCGCAATGCTGTCTGCATCGTTGACGTCGAGGGACGTGACCCCAGCGATCGGCCAGCAGCCTAGAGAGACCGACGAAACCTCGATGTCGGTCCGTCCCAAACGTCGGCGATCAGAGGCAGTGTCGAATGGGGGAACGGGCATCGTAAACTCGCTTGGTTGATCGCTGTCATTTGAAGTGCTGGCAACGGTCCAAGATATCTTCATCGACTCCCCATTGGCAAATGGGGCCCACTCCGCGGGCCTTGTCGCTCGTGCTGTAGGCAATGCGACGAAATTGCCGCCAAGAAGCGACGAATCGCCCTGTTTTGCCGACTCGGCGTCTAGGGGATTGGTCTTGACGTACCTGCGTGAGCATTCGCTACACTCCCGTCGATTTTTTAGATGCATGCGGCGCCATCGCTCCGCCGACGCCGTTCCCTATATCATCCTGGCGACTCAACTTATGAGTTTGCAGCTCATCCTGCTCAGTGTGGAAGCCGACGCAGAGTCGGGACGCGCCTCGATGGCGCTCGGCTACTTCGCGTTCATCATTCTGTTTGCCGTCGCAGCGTTGAAGTGCAGCGCTCTTTTGGCACGGCCGCAGACCCACAAACTGTGCGTTGGGGCACTGACGACGCTCCTGCTGACCTTCACTCTATCGTTGATTTCGGCCGCGTTGAGAAACCTGCTGGAGCTACCCCCCTGGATGGGCGTGGCGTCGTTTCTGCTGTGTTCGGCCGGCCTCGTCAGCACGCTTGTGATGGCGATCATCGGCCTAATCGACTACCGTCGCCGCTCAGACTTGTTCAACCAAGGCCGCGTTCAGGCGTGGTTCGCCTTCGGCATCGCGTTGGTCCCTGCTTGCCTGGTGACGATTGGATTTGCACGAGGTTTCATTGAAGGCGCTCGTGCGGCCATGGAACGGAACGCGAGCCGATATGCGGAACGTGAATCCGATTCGAATGCCGGCGACTTTGCCGCACAATCACCAGATACAGGCGAGCGCTCAGAACAATCAGGCGTGAAAATTGACTCTGCGGTGCAGCCGGCGGCCCACGAGGCCGTCGCGCCTCGACCCCGTTCCGACGGGACGCAGCATTTCGACGATCTCAATTTCGAATTCACGCCGCCTGACGAGGGCTGGATCAAACTGCACGCCGCGAGCGTGAGCGCTGATGCGAACGTGGCCTACACCAGCAAGGCGCCGCAAGTCATTTTCTTCGTCATTGCCGAGCAAATTGGCGTCGACGTCGACGTCACCGTCGATGCATTGCTAGAAGTGGTGAAGGCGAATCTATACGCGAGCTTTGAAGAAGTCGAATTCGAGAACGCCGTTTCTCAAACGGTCGGCGGGATCGAAGGCGTCAGCGTCACAGCCACGTACACGAAGGGCGTCGTCGAACATCGTCGCGCGATGTGGCTTGGCGCTCGCGGCGGTTTTCTCTACCAACTGATTACCACCGGAAGAGAGAAGTACGCGGAACAGCTGGACTCGCGACACGACGCGATGCTGGCCGGCTTTCGCGTTTTGGATCGCGATGCAGTCGTCTACTCCGAAGGCAAGACGCCGTTAACAAACTACGCATCGTCGCATTACGGCTATCGTGTTGATTTGAGCGGAGCGCCGTGGTTGAAGGCCTCGGCAGATGACGATCTGCTCCCCGCCGCCGAAGTTGCGGCGACGCTCAAGGGCCGAGCGGCGTTCGCCGTTGTACCGCTAGTCCTGCCCTATGACGGCGCGACCGTCGAAGATGCGTCGTCGGCGCTCGCCAGCGTGTTGATCGAAGGCTTTGACGTGGATCGTTGCACCGACTTCACCTCGACTCCCGCCAAGAATTCAGTGGAGGAAGTGCGTTTTCGCTACGTCAGATCGTCGACGGCCGGCGTAACGATCGAGAACCGCTTTCGCATTCTCCGGCAAGGCCGACGCGCCGTGATGGCCGTCGGCTGGGCGGCCGCCGACGAAACTGAGCTACTGGCGGAGATTGATCAGGCTCTGGGAACCTTGCAACTGGACGAAGCTGGCCAGGCGAACAACGACGACGGCGAAGAGCAACAGCGATTTTGGCGCGGCATGGCGGTGAATCGGCTGGGGATGAAAGCGTTCGACCGGCAAGACTTAACCGCTGCGTTGGCATGCTTCGAGGAAGCGATCAAACTCCAGCCGAAATATCCCACGGCTTTGATCAACTATGCGCACATTCTCGCCGAGAGCGGTAAGCCAGAGCAGGCCGTCGCTGAGCTGGAAAAACGGATCGACCAGTACGAGGACAAAACACGCCTGCGAGAGAAGTACGCCGAAATGTTGCTCGAAACGGGCGATGAGCAACGCTGTTGCGAAACGCTGCAGCAACTTCTTGCCGAAGGACATCGGAGCGAAGAGACGTTGCTGGTTCTCGTCGGCGTGCAGATGGGGAACGAAGAGTACGAGGCGGCGCTTGCCGCCGTCGACGGTTATCTAGCGGGCGGGCCGAGTCCGCAGGCCACGCAAATTAAAGCCGCCTTGCTTTCAAAGCTGGGGAAGCATGACGAATCCATCGCGATCTTAGAGGAGATTCGCAAGTCGCGACCGCGCGACGTCTCGGCAGTGATTGGTCTGGCAGTAGCCTATCATGAAGCGAAGCGGTTCGATGAAGCGCTGCAGCTGACGCAAGAGCTTCTCGACACGGGTAAGCCTACAGAAAGCATTCACCTCCTGCGGGGCCGCTGTCAAATTGGCTTGAAGCTCTATCAGGAAGCGAAAGAATCTTTCGAGGCTGCGCAGGCCCTCAACCCGCGCAGCGAGGATGCGAAGGAGTGGATCGCGGTGGCGTCCAGCATGCTTGGGCAGGGGAACAACTCGCTCGTTAAGACCCCGATCGACCCGGTGCCGCTACCGGCTGAGATCGCGGGACGGCTCACGCAAATCCCAGCCAACGATGCCGCCGCCGGGACGTTCGGCGCGTATGAAAAGTTCCGCGTCGTCGGCTACGAATATCGCCGTGGCGAGCGGTGGCGCTCGACGACGTACCGGCAGATCAAGATCGTCGGCCAAGAGGGCGTCGATCGCTTCTCAACGCTGACCGTGACGTTTAATCCCCTCGGCGAACGCGTTTTCGTCAATCGGCTGGCCGTCTACGACGCGGCCGGCAAGCTCGCCGCTGAGGGAAACGCCGGCGACTACTACGTTGCCGCCGACTCGCAGAGCGAACTTGCCACTGGCGACAACACGCTGACGATTCCGATCCCTCAGTTGCAGCCAGGCAGCACGTTGGAGTTCACTTATACACGCGAGAGTTTCGGAGTCGAGGAATTTGGCTACGAGAACGTCATGCTCACGTCGTCGATCCCGGTGCAAGCCGCGGCGGCATTCGTCGTCGGCGACGTGGACAAGTTGGCCTACACCTCAAGCGGCCCCGAGCCGCGTCAGAGCGCCGACGGCGGACTGTTCTGGGGGATGAGCGACCCGCCGGTCTACGTTGACGAGTCGTCTCAGCCTCCCGTCGCCGAGTTCTTGCCGGTGATCCACCTCACTGACGCAGGGCAGGAGTGGAACGTGCTGGGAGACGAATACGCTGAGCAGATCGCCGACCGTCTAAAGCCAGACGCCATTGCTGCGGCCAAAGCCACGGAATTAACGCAGGGAATCGCCGGACGGGACGAGAAGATCGCAGTGCTTACACGCTTCGTGCAGAAGCAGCTGAACTATCAAGGGCTGGAGTTCGGCGTCCGCGGTCTCATGCCGAACACAGCTGCTAAGTCGCTGGAAAACGGCTACGGCGACTGCAAAGACCATTCGGTGTTGCTGAAGCAGCTCCTCGACGCGGCCGGCATCCCAGCGCAGGTTGCAATTGTTAATTCCAGCGGCGACGTCGACGGGCGGCTCCCCTCGGCTTCGCAATTTGACCACATGATCGTTTCGATTCCCGGCCCCGATGGCAGCGACGTTGGCCGAACATTCGTCGATTGCACGGCTAAGTATTCCGACCCCCGTCAGGTCACCGCTGATGAATTCAACGGGCGTCTGGCGTTGCTGATTGAGTCGGGCGCGTCGCGTCTCGTGCCGATCGCGCCTAGGACGACGCTCGCCTCAGAGATTCGTTGCGGGCGCGAAGTGACGATCGTTTGCGACGAGCCGGAACGTGAGACGGCGGACGCCGTAGTCAGGGAACAGGTGCAGTTCAGTTCGACGCCCGCCGGAACCCTCCGCTCGATCTTGATCGGGATGCAGCCGCGCGATCGCAAGGAAGCGATCTCGCGACTGATCTCCGATCACGGCGATGTCGAGGTGACTCGGTTGGAAGTGGTTAATCTGGAAGATCCTGCGGCGCCGCTGATTCTCCAGCTTGAGTACCGGATGGACAACGTATTTCACCGCGTGGGCGACGGCGGATCGCCGCTTTCCGGCCGGCTCGTAAGCCCATGGGAAACTTGGGTGACGACGGCCTACGCGATGAATGAACGGCTGACTCCATTCCGCACGACGGGAGCGGCGATCGTCGGCTCGACTCGCTACGTGCTGCCGTCAGGTTTTACGCTCGATCGTGGTTTAGAGTCCGTCGAATCGCCGCCATCAAATAGTTTCGTCACTTGGCGAGTGGAAGCAAATCCTGCGGACGGCACGACGCTGCTCCACGTCGATCGCCGTTCGGGGAGTCATCCGGCGTCAGCGTTTGCTTCCTGCTCTGCTGAGGCGAAGCAGTTTCTCGACCGCCTCAGGCGACCAATTGCGATTCGCGAGATTTCCTCGACGGCGCAGGCGCCGGGTGACTCAACCGTGCGTTGAACTCGCCCAAGCGGCCGCGTCTTCGCCGTCGAGCCGCAGCGTGAGGCACTTAGCGCTGCCGCCTGCTTTGACGAACTCGCCCAGCGGAGTTTCGACCGGCATGAAGCCGGCGTTTCGCAATTGTTCGTGGAGGTGCGGGCAGCCGATGTTCGTCACGACGGTCTTCCCGACGACGACCGCATTGCAGGCGAAACTACGGGCTTCCTCCGCCTCCACGGCGATGAGCGTCGGCACGTTGGCGGCGAGAACGCGCTGGCCATAGTCGTCGAATGCCCCAGGGTAGTAAATCGCTGAGTCTGCCGTGAGTGGGCAAAAGCAGGTATCGAGGTGGTAGTAGTACGAGTCGATGAGTTCCAGCGGCAACACGCGGACTCCGAGCAGTTCGGCAATCTGCTGATGCCCGAGCGCGTCGCTCCGCTGGCGATACCCGGCGAAGAGCGTATCGCCGCAAAACAGGGCGTCGCCGGCGCCCTCGAAGCTGAACCGGTTTGGCGTTTCGAGCACTTCGAACCCATCCGCAGCGAGCCACCGGCGAAAATGCTCTTCCTCGCCTTGCCGCTGCAGATGCTTAAAGTGCGAAATGACCGCCTTCCGACCGAAAACCATCGCCGCGTTGGCGGTGAAGACTAGATCGGGCAGGCCGTCGACGGGGGCGAGTTCCTCAATCGTCGCGCCCGCCGCGACCAAGTGGCCGCGCAAGGCTCGCCACTGCTCCTGAGCGAGCGGATGGTCGGCCTGCCGCTCAGTGTTCATCCACGGATTGATCTCGTAGTGAATGCCGTAATGAGTCGGCGGACACATCAAGATACGAGGCGATGACATGGCAGGCTCGAGAATAAAAGCCACCGGCTCCGCCGGTGGACGGAGCGGTGGAAGCTCGCTTGGTAGTTCGTCCACCGGCAGAGCCGGGGGCTTTCATGGGGAGGTGCGACGAACCGCTAGGCCGTCGCTGCTTCCTCCAACTTCCGCACTTCTGCAACGAGCGCCCGCAGGAATGGCTCGACGTCGGTGACGAGGCCCACTGTTTGAAAGCTCCCGCGGTCGTTCAGCTTGATGACGGTCGACGGGTTGATATCAACGCAGACGACCTTCACCACCGCCGGCAGCAAGTTGCCGACGGCAACGGAGTGGAGCGTCGTGGCCACCATTAAGCAGAAAGAAACGTCCTTCACCATCGCCCGCATGATCCGCTGGCATTCGAGGGCGTCGGTCACCACGTCGGGCAGCGGTCCATCGTCGCGGATGCTTCCCGACAGGTGGAACTGCACGTCGTTCTTGATGCATTCGTACATGATGCCGCTGCGGAGCGTGCCCGCTTCGACGGCGGCGGCAATCGAACCGGCGCGGCGGATGCGGTTGATCGACCGCAAATGATGCTCGTGGCCCGCGTCGACGCTCGTCCCTTCGTTCAGATTGACGCCGAGACTCGTGCCGAAGAGCGATTGCTCGATGTCGTGCGTGGCCAGCGCGTTGCCAGCGAACAGTTTGTGGAGATAGCCGTCGCGCAGCAGTTCGCACACTAGCGGCCCACTGCCGGTGTGGACGATTGCCGGTCCGCCGACCAACAGCGACTTCTTCCCATCGCGGCGATTTTCAAACAGCTGCCGCGCGATCTCGCGGATGACCACGCCTTTGGGCTTCTCGGTCGAGACGGCGCTGTTCATAAAGCCGAACGCATGGCCTTGCTCTTGCCGCTCGAGCGGAAAGACCCGCGTGCCGACGTGCCCGACGACGACCTTCATCCCGCGCTTCACCTCGGTCATCGGCAAGCAGCGGCAGGTGATCGAGCGATCATCGACGACCACGCCGCAGTCCATTTCCTGGTCGCCGACTTCGATCCAGTGCCCGCCGAGCCGAATCTCGCTCCTCTGATTAGTCGTGCTGTAGAAGCCTTCGGGAAAGGCCCCGTCCATGTCGGCCTCGACCAGCCGTGCGTCGCCGCCGTGGACCGCAACGGCACCATGGTCGGCAATCTGAGCGATGATCGCCTGCAGGGCTTCTTCACTTGCGGCGCGGACCTCGATGCGGGCAAAGCTCGGATCGCTCCGGTCGTGCCCGATGGCGACGTCTTTGATCGTGAACTCGCCCCCAGCGGCGGTGATGCCGTCGAGGACTTTGGGCAAAATGAGGCTGTCGATGATATGGCCCCGCACTTCGACGTCTTCCACGGCGGTGAACGTGGATTTCTGGGACGACGAGACCAGACCTGGATTCGACACGGCGGAAACCTCCATTCGAACCGACAAGGGGGACTTCTGTAGGTATTCTAGGCGTCGACGAGGCTGGCGGCCCGCCAGAATGCCGGTTGGGCAAAGTTGGCCGGCGGGGCCGTTCGACGCAGATTACGGCGAGTCCTATTCGCCTTGCTGACAACACTTTATATTGTTTGCAGAGGCTCGGCAGACGTTGCCACGCCTTTCCCAGAGGCCCATCGCGCGCCTCCGGCCCCCACGTGCGGGCTGTCACCATTTTCATCGACGTAGCAGATGGACCAAAACCAGAATTCCTCTTCCTGGGACGACCTCATCAAGGAGATCGGCGCCGCCCCGGCCCCCGACGCGTTGGAGCGGAAACGCCCCGCGATCGAAACGACCGTCATCCCGCCGACGATCGTCGCCGCTCCGCCGAAGGCGAAGCCGAGCGATTGGGGGGGCCTGGCCTCGCAATTGGGCATCGAAGTTCCGCCGGAACCAGAGCCCGTTGCCAAGCCGCAGCCCAAAGCGAAGGCCGAACCACCGGCGAAGGCAGAGCCCAAGCCGCAGCCGAAGGCTGAACCGAAAGCTAAGGCTGAGCCAAAGCCAAAGCGCGAATCGAAGCGGGCTCCACGGGCCGAAGTCGAAGAGCCTCGGCACGAGCCGACGCCGGGCGAACTCGAATCGAGCTTCGCGGGCATCGAGCCGCTGGAATCGAGCTTCGTGGAGATCATCGAAGAAGAGATCGTCTCGGTAGAGTTTAGCGACGACGATTCGGATTTAGCTGATGAGTTCGCCTCGCGGCTTGGCGACGATTCACTCTCCGGCGAAGCGGCCCGCAACGCGTTTGACGCTTTGTTCGAGGGGACGTTCGCTCCGCCGGCTCCGCGCCCGCCCCGCCCGCCGCGCACTCCCCGGGTTCGCGAAGAGGGTCGCCGCGGTCCGCGCTGGCGAGAGGAAGGCGATGACGACGAAGCCCCCGTATCGCGTTCCGTCGAGGACGAACTCGATCCGCTGGAAGGCGCCGGCGACGACGACGAAGATGAAGTCGCCGATGAGAGCGAAGTGGCTGCCGAAGAGACCGAAGGCGCGGCTAGCGAAGACGGGGATCGCCCACGTCGCCGTCGCCGTCGTCGTCGCGGCGGTCGTGGCCGCACCCGCGAAGGCCGCAGCGACGAACCGCGCCAGGAACACGATGCCGAGGATTCCGAGTCGGATTCAGATGAAGAACTGACCGACGGCGTTGAGCCTGCCGAGCAAGATGAAGACGAGGCGCCAGCCGAGGCTGCCGAGGGTGATCGCCCGCGTCGCCGTCGCCGCCGTCGCCGTCGCGGCGGTTCGAGTGAAGGCTCCGAAGAACGTCCCGCTGCCGCTCGCAAGCCTCGTCCTGCTTCGCGCCGTGACGAGGAGAGCGATGGCGAGGAGGAGCATGACGAAGAGGCGGAGCACGACGATGACGACTTCGCTCCCGTCACCCGTTCGCGTGACGATGACGACGAAGATGATGACGACGATGACATGCCGCAAATGTCGCACAAGAACATCCCGACTTGGTCGGAGGCGATCGGCGTGATGGTCGATCTGAACCTGCAGTCGCGGAAGGATTCGCCGTCACGGCCCGGCGGTCCCGGCGGCGGTCGCGAACGTGGCGGACGAGGTCGCGGACGTGGCCGCGGTCGCGGACGCAGTAGTTCGTAAGTCGAAGTTATTGCAGTAAAACAAGCGGCGGCGCCGTCGTTGGGATCGTCTCAACGACGGCGTTCGCGCGTTTCAGGCGTTCAATTCAACTAATACATGGAAGAGGTCGCCGCATGAACGCGGGTTCCCACACCATCGTTGGACAGGTCGTCGACATTGCCGGTCGGAAGATCGCCGCAGCGGAAGTGAGCGTCGTCGACGGACGAATCGCCGCGATCACGCCGACGAAGCAGCCAGCCGCGACGTTCCTCTTGCCGGGGTTCGTTGACGCCCACGTCCATGTCGAGAGTTCGATGCTCGTGCCGAGTGAGTTTGCCCGCGCGGCCGTCGTCCACGGCACCGTCGCCACGGTGAGCGATCCGCACGAAATCGGCAACGTGCTCGGCGTGGCCGGCGTCCACTACATGCTGGAGAACGCCTCGCACGTCCCGTTCAAGTTCTACTTTGGCGCCCCCTCGTGCGTCCCGGCGACGACGTTCGAAACGGCCGGCGCGACGATCACAGTCGCCGAAGTCGAGCAGTTGCTCGACGATCCGCGGATCGTCTACCTCAGCGAGATGATGAACTTCCCGGGCATTTTGTTCGGCGATCCCGACTGCCTAGCGAAGGTCCGGGCCGCCCACGCTCGCAACAAGCCGGTCGACGGCCACGCCCCGGGCCTCCGAGGCGCCGATGCGGCCAAGTACATCTCTGCCGGAATCACGACCGACCACGAGTGTTTTACAAAAGAGGAAGCGCTCGACAAGATCGCCGCGGGCTGCAAGATTTCGATCCGCGAAGGCTCGGCGGCGCGGAACTTCGACGCCCTTTACACGCTCATCGGCGAGCACCCGGCGATGGCGATGCTCTGCAGCGACGACAAGCACCCTGACGAGTTGCTCGTCAGTCACATCAACGCATTGGTCCGCCGCGCCGTGGAACGCGGCATCGACGTCTTCGATGCGCTGCAGGCAGCGTGCGTGAACCCCGTAACGCATTACGGGCTGAACGTCGGCCAACTTCGCGTTGGCGATCCGGCCGACTTTATCGAGGTCGATTCGCTCACCGAGTTCAACGTGAAGCGGACCTGGATCGACGGCAAACTCGTCGCGGAGAATGGCAAAACGCTGATTCCGCGTGTCGAACCAAAAGCCGTCAATCACTTCACGGCGACGCATGTGCAGCCCGAGCAATTCGTCGTGAAGGCGCACGCGGGAACAAAGCTGCAAGTGATTGAGGCACTCGATGGCCAGCTAATCACCAACCGCTTGGAGTTTGAGCCGTTGGCCGTGGAGGGCGTCGTCGTCAGCGATCCGACGCGAGACTTGCTCAAACTGGTCGTCGTCAATCGATACACGAAGGCGGCGCCGGCGATTGCGTTCATCAAGAACTTCGGGCTGCAAAGTGGCGCCATGGCGTCTAGCGTGGCCCATGATTCGCACAATGTAATCGCCGTCGGCGTGAGCGACGACGACATCGCCGCGGCGGTCAACGCCGTAATGGATGCGGGGGGCGGACTGGCGGCGGTAAACCACGTGCAGGGCGATCATTGGGTGCTGCCGCTGCCGGTGGCGGGGCTGATGGCGACCGGCACGTGCGCCGAGGTGGGGCACGCCTACCAGGAACTCGACGCCGCGGTAAAACGCTGGGGCTCGACGCTCCGGGCGCCCTACATGACGCTGTCGTTTATGGCGCTGCTGGTGATTCCCGCCCTAAAACTCAGCGACAAGGGCCTATTCGACGGCGGCAAATTCGAATTCACGCCGCTGTTGGCTTAGTGGCGTAAGATTAACCACAAAGGCTCTAAGGCACGAAGCGAAGCCACGAAGAAGTTGCACAAAGAGTTGTTGCCTGCGCATCAGCTCTTACGGATGGGACTGCCTAACCGCTGATGAACGCTAGCGTCAGTTCACGGTGCTGCAGTTAGCGAAGTCCTTCGTGCTTTCCTTTGCGTCATAGTGCCGTCGTGGTTAATCCTCATTGAAGTAAGTCCAAGCCAAGAGAATGCCGATGGACCCGTTTCTGCAAGCCGCGATCGACGAAGCGAAGCAAGGGCTCGCCGAGGGAGGCATCCCGATCGGTTCGGTGCTGGTGATCGACGGCGAGATCGTCGGCCGCGGCCACAATCGCCGCGTGCAAAAGGGAAGCGCGATCCTCCACGCCGAGATGGACTGCCTGGAAAACGCTGGCCGGCTTCCCGCGCGGGACTACCAACGCGCCGTGTTATACTCGACGCTGTCGCCGTGCGACATGTGCAGCGGCACGGCGCTGCTGTACGGCATCCCGCGCGTGGTGATCGGCGAGAACCGGACCTTTCAGGGGCCCGAAGAGTACGTGCGGTCGCGGGGCGTGACGCTGGAGATTGTCGACGACTCGACGTGCGTACAATTAATGCGCGACTTCATCGCCGCCAGGCCGGAACTTTGGAACGAAGACATCGGCGTTTAGTTTGAAGGGGTCGGGGACGTTTTGCCACTGGCGTCTTGCCACGCAAAGTCAGCTCTCTAGTGGCAAAACGTCCCCAACCCTGTTAACGCTTCCACCATCAGTGCCAGTAATGCTCCTCTCTCCCCGCATCCGCCTCAAACCGCTAGCCACGCTTTGCCGGCGATTGGCGTTCGCCACCAGCGCGGGGATCGAAGATCGCAAGATCTGGCGCGATGAAGCCGCCCGCAGCCGCGGACGCGAACAGGTGGCCCTGCAAGAGGTGGCTGACCAACTGTCCCGCGGCGTATCAATCAGCGACGCCCTCGCCCTGAGCGACGGTTACCTGCCGCGGATGTTCAAGCAGATCGTCGCCATCGGTGATACGAGCGGTCGGCTCGATCACGCTTACAAGAGGCTGGCTGAACATTACGAGCATGCTCAAACAGCGAAGCGGTCGCTGCAAACGGCGCTCGCGTGGCCGATGATTCAGCTCTTCATCGCGTTGGCGGTCGTTGGGATCGTGATCTGGATTTCCGGAGCGTTGGGGCTTCAGAACCTGGACGGCGAGCCGCTCGACTTGTTCGGGCTGGGGATCTCAGGCTCGTCGGGTCTCGTGCTGTACGCCGGGGGTATTGCAGTCACGATAGCTGCCGTGTTTTTGGCGATTGAAGCCGGCCGGCGTGGTGTTTTCTGGACTCGCCAGCTACAGCGATGGTTGCTGAGCGTTCCCGCGCTCGGCGAGGCGCTCCGAACGCTCGCGCTCGCACGATTCACCTGGGCGTTGCAACTGATTCTCGACACCTCGATGGATCTGCGCAAAGCGCTGCCGCTCGCGCTCGATGCGTCTGGGAACGACTACTACCGCGGACTGGGGCCGCAAGTGGCGAGTAACATCCAAAACGGGATGTCGCTCCACTCAGCACTCGCTGAGACGAACGCTTTCCCGAGTGACTTGCTAGAGTCGATCGCCATCGGCGAGCAGACCGGCATGATGTCGGAAACGATGGAGCGGCTCTCGAAAGAGTATCAACGCCGTTCGAACACGGCGATCAGCATTATCGGCCAGACGATCGGCTACGTCGTGTGGGCGGTGGTGATCGTGCTGATTGTCATCCTCATCTTCCGCGCCGCTGGCATGTACATTGGAATGATCAACCAAGCGGCGAGTCCGGACTTCATGAAGTAGGGCGATGTGGCTCCCGAACGCTTACTCCTTCAGCACCATATCGATGCACAGCACCGCCGCGAGAATGAGCTTGCGGATCGCCGATTCGGGCGGGATGTTGTTCGCTACGTCGAGCGCGTAGCTGTCGGCCGTCGTGAACATCTCCTTATGGATGCCGGCCCACTTCTTGCTAACGCGGGCCAACTCGACGCCGTTCGCGGTGAACTTAAACTCCCAGCCCGTCCACTTGCCCTTGAGCTCACAGACGGTCTGGCCATTTTCGTCGTGCACATTGAAGGCGCCGCCAATGGAAAAGAGCTTCTGCTCGAAGCCGCCCAGCAGGCTTCCTTGGCCGTCGTAGACCTTCACTTTCGAGAGGAATAATGAAAAGCCGCGAACGACCTTCACGACGAGGTCACCTTGCATGTCGGTGACGTGGATATCGAACGGCGTCATGCGGCGATAGTCGGTGAAGCGCATCGCCTGCGTCAGCCAGCTGAGGTGCGGCTCGCGGCACTCAAGCACCATCTCGCCCGAATCGAGGTCGTAGATGTCGTAGTTGCTGGCCGCTTTGAATAAGCCGAGGTGTTCTTTGACGATCAGTTGATCTGCAGTATCCCAAGCCATGGAGGGTCCTTCGACGAGAATGTGGCGCAGGCGGAAGACTCCGTCGTCCGGCTAACGCCGGTTGGACGAAGGCAGCGTGACAATCTTAACCTAAAGGATCGCCGCGGAGATCGACTATTTGGATAGCGATCGCAAATGGGCAACGACGGCTTCGTGCGGGTCTTTGACGCTCGCCTTGACCCAATCGCCGAGCGAGCCAGCTGGGACGCCCGGCTGCAACGAGGCGAGGTAGCCGGTGAGGAGCGTTTCGCGTCCTGCCTCGGAGTGCAGCAGGAAGTGGACCCACAGCCACGACTCGGCGTAGTCGAGTTGGGTAAGGGCCCCCGCGTCGGTTAGCTGTTCAAGCCGCGGTAAGTTCGGCCGCCAGCCGCCGACGGCCAACTGGCCGCGGAGGTAGTCGAGGTGCATCCGGTTAACGCCGTCGAGGCCGCGGCCGACTTCGAAGTATTCGGCCAGGCCTTCGTCGAGCCACAACGGGATGTTTGGCTTGCTCGCATGGAGGTAGCCGTGCGCGACTTCATGCCGCAGATCTTCGGCGATCGCTTCGCCCCAGCTGGCGTAGACGGCAAGTTCGCGGTCGGTCTCGACGAAGATCGCCCGCCGTTCGGGGAACCCTGGAAAACGGCGCGAGACGTGGCGTTTAAAGTCCGCTTCGTCGGCGAACAGGTGGACGTGAATTTGCCGGTCGCTGGTGGGGGTGCGGAGCCGATCGCTGATGAGCTGCCGCTCGGCGACCAATTCGTCGATGAGGCGGTTTTCGCTCGGCAGAATGAAGTCGGCGTGGAATACCAGTTGGCCGACGGTGACCGGGTGAGCAAGGTAAGCCGCGGCGTCTTTTTGCCCGGCGCCGGGGCGGAGATCGATCGTCCGGTTGCTGCTGAATGATCGACACGCCCCCAGCGCAAGCGTCGCGATCGCGAGCCATGCAGGGATAGGGGGCGTTCGACGCATGCAAAGGCTCGCAAAGCCGCGGAAAACGGCGCTGCTGGCGCCGACATTCGGACGCGGGATTCTAGCGGCCAGCGGCCCTTCGCCGAATGGCAATTCACGCCCAGTAGCCGCGGGTCAACGACCCGCCGGAGCGGTGATGGAGAGACTAACGAAGTAAATCCGCCCAACACTCTTCGCTGAGAATCTTTCTGTACTCGCTCCGGCGGGTCGTTGACCCGCGGCTACCGGCCGGCGGAGATTAATGCGTCGAGTTCTGCCTTCAACCGGGGCAAGATGGCGTCGTAGGGGAACTGGCCAAGCGATTCGCTGCGGCGCTTGAGGTTCACCACCGTTGGGCCGCACCAGAGGCCGAGGTCGGCGTCGTCGGTTTCGCCGGGGCCGTTCACGCGACAGCCCATCACGGCGATCGTGATGGCATGCTCGCTAGCGT
This sequence comes from Lacipirellula sp., assembly GCF_965279485.1. Lineage (NCBI taxonomy): Bacteria > Pseudomonadati > Planctomycetota > Planctomycetia > Pirellulales > Lacipirellulaceae > Lacipirellula > Lacipirellula sp. The sequence goes on along the minus strand of NZ_CBDIIC010000001.1, from coordinate 1,136,597 downwards.
AGCGGGTCATCTCTTTCACCTGCTCGGCTAGGTCGATAAACGCCTCATTCTCGACCCGAGAGCAGCTGGGGCAGCTGATGATGTTCAGCGTGCTTAGGCCAAAGTCGACCACCGAGCGGACGCGACCGGCGGCGATGTCGGCCAAGATCTTGCGGCCTGCTTCGATCTCTTCGGGCTTGCGAGGGTTCGAGACAGTCAGCGAGACGCGAATCGTATCGCCGATGCCGCGGCTCAGCAGTTGTTCGAAGGCGATCCGCGTTTTGATGATGCCGTCTGGAGGGAGGCCCGCTTCGGTGACGCCGAGATGGAGCGGCACGTCGGGCCGCCGTTCGGCAAAGCGACGGTTGACCTCGATTACCTTTTGCGGATCGGAGTCTTTCAGCGAGACGCAGTAACGCGAGAAGCCGAGTTCATCGAGAACCTGGCAATGCTCAAACGCGCTGTCGAGCATCGGCGAGATCGAGTCGTCGTGGGCGTAGCGATCTTTCACCGCCGGGTCGACGCTGCCGCAGTTGACGCCAACGCGCATCGCACAGTCGTTGTCGACGGCGATCTGCGCCAGATAGCGGACCTTTTCCTGCCACGGCTTCTCGCGTTCGTGGTGATAGAGGTGGCCGGGGTTGTAGCGAATCTTGTCGACGTGAGGCGCCACGAGTTCGGCGAGGCGGTAGTTCTCTTGTAGGTCGACGGAGAGGTTCGCTTTGGTCTGTTTGCGAATCTCGGCGAGGGCGGTGGCGTCCTTCGTGCTGTCGACGGCCACGCGCACGACGTCGGCGCCGGCGGCGTGCAGGGCGTTCACCTGCTCGACCGTCGCGTCGATGTTTTGCGTGTGCGTCGCGGTCATGCTTTGCACCGCGACGGGGTGATCGGCGCCGATCGCGGTCGTGCCGATGCGGACCGAACGAGTTGGATTGCGAGTGATTTGCACGGTGAAGCGTTTGCCGAGGATCGCGAACTTGGAGCAGTTTACGTTGATTTTACGGCATGCGAATCGAGCGGTCGAGGCGGAAGAATCGGCCACCCGCGTAGTTGGTGCGGCGCTCTAGCCCCGGGCTCTGCCCGGGGGTCGCGCACCACGCCGAGACGCATCGGAGTGCAAACCGACCCCCGGGCGGAGCCCGGGGCTAGTTTCTTGCGCCAAACTCTAGGGCGAGCAGGACGAACGTAAACCCGTTGAACAAGACGTGGCAGGTAATGCAGGGGACGATGCGGTGGGTCCGCTGGTAGGCGTAGCCGAGGATTGCCCCCAGCAGGATGAGCGGGACGGGGGAGACGCCGTGGCCCCAATGAGCCAGACCGAAGAGGGTCGCACTCACGGCGATCGGCAGCCACTGCGTCGGCAGCGGGACGTATGGCAGGACTCGCTCCGGAAGAGAGAGCGTCGGGGGCGTCGCCGCAGCCGCTGCAACTGTGGACGCCGCTGCCTCATCCGCTGCCACTGCCACGATGACGGCTGGCGGTTCGACCGCTTCAGGCGATCCGAGCAGCATATCGGCGCGTTCGAGCCAGCCTTGCAGCACGAGCCGAAACGCCAGCTCTTCGTAGAGGGGCGCCGCCACGACCGCCGTGAAGGCAGCGGCGAGCATCACGCCGATCGAGTGATCCTTCATCAGCCGCTCGATGATCGGATGTTGGTCGGTCGGCTCTAACGCGAAGTTGAGCGCCACCATGATCGCGTAGATCGGTACGAGCGAGGCGGCCCACATGCGGGCGCCGAGCTGCACGTCGGCGAAGAACTGCGCGGCGTCGGCGGGCAGGCCGAGGTCGGTGCGGTTCGCGCGGAACGCGAGGACGAGCAGTGCGAAGCACGCAGCCGCCAGGGTGAGCGTCATTGCCGCCTGGCCCCACATGGCGGCGATCATCGTGCTCGAGTCGATGCCGTAGAAGGCGTTGCTAATCGCGGATCCGGCGATGGCGGCGGCAAGCGACTCGCTGCCGGCGGGGAGCCCGGAGCTCGTGAGCGCGGCCGCGGTGGCGCCGGCGGTGAGCGTGGTTTCAGGTTCGCCGGGGAGCGACTCGCTGCCGCCGGATAGCGCGCTCGTGGCGAGCGCAATCAGCAGCGGGGCGAGCAGCACCAGCGGCGCCACGGCGTTCCACGGCACGATGCGGCGGAGCTCGGCGGGGATCAGCGGCTCGCCGGCGATGTGGCGTTGGAACAGTTGGAAGAGCGTTCCCAGACTGAGCGCGACCGCTGCGATTACGGCGTAGCCCATGAAGTCACCAGGAACGTTGTCGATCGCCAGTAGGTTAAAAGCCACCGGCTCTGCCGGTGGACAAATCTCACATAGATCGCCGCCAACTCGAACCGCGTCCACCGGCGGAGCCGGTGGCTTTGATGAACGCTCAGCCATCCATCCGCTTGAGGACTTTCACCGAGACCCAAATGTACTCCAAGCCGGAGTAGATTGTCAGGATCAACGCGATCCACAGCGTGATGTGCAGCGTCGACGGCACCCAGCCGGGCAGGTCGGCGGCGAAGCTGCGGGAGGCGGCGTCGAACCACTGCAACTGGCCGATGCTGAAGCCGGCGGCGATGCACTGGAACACCATCTTCCACTTGCCGGCCCACTTCGCAGAGAAGTCGCCGCCGTTGGTTTCGATGAAGCTGCGGAGGGCGGTAACGGCGAGTTCGCGGGCGAGGATCACCGTCGCCATCCACGCGGTGACGCTCGACGCGGGCGAGCCGTCGACGAGCTGCGGCGCGGCGGCGAGGTAGATGAACGTGCCGCAGATGATCATCTTGTCGGCGAACGGATCGAGGATCCGGCCGAGCTGCGTCACTTGGCCATACTTGCGGGCCCAATAGCCGTCGACCCAGTCGGTGCTCGCGGCGACGATGAACGTCACCAACGCCGCCGTGTACTGGCTGAAGCTCATCAACCCGAACAGCACCACCGCAAGAATCAGGCGCGAGATCGTCACCATGTTGGGGACGTTCAGCACGCGAGCCTTCGCGGCGGGAAGGGCGGTGTCCGACATGACGGCGGCTCGTTAGGCGATGCGAGGGATGTTGACGGAGAAGCGCTAAGCCGCGAGCGGCTTGGGGGCGGCTTGCCTAGCGAGGTTTGCCGCTCAGTGCTCCTACTAAATCATACTCCTTGCTTGCCACAATTTCACATGGGGCGATCTTGCCCGTCGCCAGTCCCTTGCCCGTGACGTAGACGATGCCGTCGACGTCGGGGGCGTCGGCGTACGACCGGCCGATCCAGACGTCGCGCTCGCCCGGCACGGCCGAATCGATCAGCACGTCCAGCTTGCGACCTTGTTGGCGTTCGTTCCAGTCGAAGGCGATCTCTTGCTGGACGGCCATCAGGATCTCGCGGCGTTCGTCCATCACCTCGACCGGGACGTGATCGGGGAGCTTGGCCGCGGGGGTGTCTGGTTCGAGCGAATAGGTGAAGACGCCGGCTCGTTCGAATTTTTGTTCGGCGACGAAGTCGACTAGCTCGTTGAACTGCTCGTCGGTTTCGCCGGGGAAGCCGGTGATAAAGGTGGTCCGCATCACGAGGTTCGGAATCTTCGACCGCAGCTTGCCGAGGAGTTCTTCGGTCTCGGCCCGCTTCACGCGGCGCTGCATGCGGCGGAGCATCGTGTCATTGATGTGCTGCAGCGGCATATCGAGATATGGCACGATCCGCTGGCTGCCGGCAATGACGTCGATCAGCTCGTCGGTGAAGTACATCGGGTAGAGGTACATCAACCGGACCCAGTCGAGGCCTTCAACCTTCTCCAGTTCGCGGAGCAACTCGACGAGGCGCGGCTCGCCGTAGAGATCTTTGCCGTAGTAGGTGGTGTCTTGAGCGACGATCACCAACTCGCGGACACCGTCGGCGGCGAGCTCGCGGGCTTCGGCGACGACTTCTTCGATGGGCTTCGTGGCATGCTTGCCGCGCATCTTGGGGATTGCACAGAAGGTGCAAAGGCGATCGCAGCCTTCGGAGATTTTGAGGAAGGCAAAGTGCTTGGGCGTGATGCGGAGGCGGGCCGTATCGGGCAGCGGATGAGTCGGGGCTGGTTGGAAGATGTTGCGCTGTTCTTCCAAACCGCCGAGCAAGCGGTCGGCAACCTTCGTGACATGCTCGCGGCCGAAGACGCCGACGAGGTGGTCGATGTCGGGACGCTCGACGAGCAGCGCTTCTTGCTGGCGTTCAGCCAGGCAGCCCGAAACGATGACGCCGCGCAGATCGCCACGGCGCTTCAGGGCAAGCATTTCGTCGATCGCGCCGAACGACTCAGCGCGGGCCGCCTCGATGAAGCCGCAGGTGTTGACCACCGCGAAGTCGGCTTCCTCGGGGGTGTTCACGAGCTTGTAGCCGTCGAGTTGCAGCAGGCCAAGCATCCGCTCGCTGTCGACCAAGTTCTTGGGACAGCCGAGGCTGATGAAGCAGTACTTCCCCTTCACGAACGAAGGATCGGCACCGGCGGGCGCCGCCGGGGCAGGGGGAGTGCTCGGAAGGATAGGCAACTGAGACGACATCGACGACTCCGGAGGACCACTCGGTCCCCGGCCAAAACGGGCGTGGGGCGGCGCAACCCATGATTGTAGACGGAGATCGGGCGAAAGCCAATTGGCTCCGTAGGACCCGCAGAAGCTGTTTAAGTTAACTGTGAATCAGGCGAATTGGCGTCGATCGGGGGGCTAACGGTGTTATTCGTCTGGCCTCTGGCTGCTATCTATCACTGCTCCGGCAGGCCGTTGACCCGCGGCTGCTTTGTCGCTTTTTGTCGCGAAACGCGTGTTTGGCGACATAAATCGTAAGTTGCTTTTGGCGCGTGGGTTACCTGCTTCGGCATTGCGACAATTTGTCGCGACCACAAGCCGCGAGCGCTGTGCGACGGCGGTTTGAATTGCCTTATCGCGCAGCGGCGCCTTGGTAGATCGAGCCTAGCAAAAGTGGTGGCCTAGTTTCGACAACAAACTTCGAAGATTTTTGGTCGGCGAGTCGTCGCTTCAGACTGGGGCCGCCTGGCGAGGCGACTTCCGGACGGTGAAGAATCTCACGGCTGGTTACTGGCTTCGGAAAAGATCCGGCCGTTCGCAGCGAACATTAAATCGATAGATGCGAGTGACAGGGCAAGAAATAGTGCATTAAAATCGTTAACTCATAGAGATCGATGGCGCCGAGGGCTGATCTTCTGATGCGTTTCCCTTCGTTTCTGCTGGTGCTTCTCGCCGCGTGCGGCGCGGTTGGCTGTCAACCGGGCGGCTCGACGCCGTCGGCGGACGTTGCTCGGCAGTCGAGCGAGTACATTGCGTCTTGGGCGGAGATGGGGATGTACCTGCCCGATGCGAAGCAAGTCGCGTTTCTTCGTGAGCACTTCGATGAGTTGCGACCAGAGCTGGTCACCGCGCTCTCCGCTCCGGAATCTGCCGTTCAGCAACGCGCCGCCTATGTCATTGACGAGATCGGCGGTTCCGCGCGGGCGTGCGGCCCCGATCTGCTGCGCCGGTTGCAGGAGAATCCTGAGCGGCTGATTCGGATGTACTTGATCAACGCATTGGGTAGCGTTGGGTACGACGACCCCAGCGCGATCGACGAACTCCAGCGTCGCTACAAGACCTTGAACCCTGAGAACGTGCCGCGCGGCATGTTCGCCAGCGAGTATGACGACGTTGACGAGCGGATTAACGTGGCCGCGGCTCTGTATCGACTCGTACGAGCGGAGGATCGCGCCGAGTACCGGGATTTTGTCATCCAGTGGCTTGAGCCTCCCGGCGACGGATTGAGTAGCCGCGAACTCAACGGCTATACAGAGCGGCGGTGGCATGCGGTGATCGTCTTGGAATACATGCGGGGGGATACGAGGCGATCGAACCGCTCGACAAAATGCGGCAAGAGGAAGACGCTCCGGACTGGGTCGAGGTCCACGTGCCGCGCGTGCTCAAGGCGCTGATGTCGAAGCCGGAGTGAGCTCATTCTTGATTCGGGCGATTCGTAACACGCAGGGCGCTCGAGGAGTCTAAATGGAAGATTTGCGAATTAACCTAGTGACGGCGATCGAGGACCGCTTTGGCATTACCATTCGCGATGACGAAGCCGAGGCGATCCAAACGGTCGGCCAATTGTTATCGTTGATTGAAGCGCGGCGGGCGGCCGCGCGCTTTGCACTGTGTCGTTCGCTGCCGGCCTTCTTGTATGTTCGTCGCAATCTGCGTGACTTTCTTCACCATGCGGACCTTCGCCTGCGCCCCTCCACGCCGTTGGAGCAAGTCATTCCGATAAGCAGACGGCGCCAGTACTGGCGGTCAATTCAACCCTGGGTGGGAGCGGCTCCAGCGTTGGAGCTGCCGCTAGGATTGCGTCGCATTGCGTGGGCGATTTACTTCGTAGCGTTCTTACTCGGGACTTCGACCTTGCTGATCGATGCGAAGTGCCTCCCGCTGGGCTTGATGGCCGCTGCCTGCTTTTCGATTTTACTCAACCTCGCAACTACCCCCTTACGCGTGATTCCGCCGCCGAAGTTTGCTACTGTGGGCGATGTTACGCGGCGTTTTGTCGGGCGCTCGACCGCCGTCAATATGGATATTCGCGACGAAGATTTGCTCTCCACGCTGCAGCAACTTGTTGCGGGCGTGCTCGGGGTCGACCCTGGCGAAGTCGTTCCCGAGGCCAGCTTTGTTAATGATCTCGATCTTGAGTGATCGAGATGGATAACTTCCAGACGTGAGCGCGGTCCTGGAGCCAGCGACGCTGGCAATTGCGGGTAGTCGTCGAGGGCAATTGCAAATTTTTTGGATGCGACAGAAGCAAACTCGCCGCGTTGGCGCTTGGCCCTTCGAAGGTCGTCTCATGCGAGTCAATGCCTGCGATTCGCGGCCACTCCCTATCAATCAGGATGAACCATGACGAAGAATCTGTGTTTGCTCGCCGGAATGATCACGCTCCTGTGGACCTCGGCGCTTAGCTCGCCGGCGTCGGCAGTGACGCTTGAGAGCACTTTCGACGCTGGCCTGGAGGGCTGGACGGGGAGCACTGGCGGAGACTTGGCTTTCGTTTCCACCGGCGGTAATCCGGGCGGATTCCTGCAGCAAACCGATACCGATCTGTCGGACATGTTCGTGACGGCGCCGGCGAGCTTCTTGGGCGATAAGAGCGCTTTTTTGAACGGCACGTTGTCGTTCGATGCGCGCCAAGTCGGCGGCAACGCGGAAAAGTACGCGGCGTTCGGCTTTGTGACGCTCTTCAACGGCGGCAATGCCATCAGTGCCGACATCGCCGGGGCGAATGCACCGTCGAACGACTGGACGACCTTTTCCGTGAACCTCAATGCCGTGGGATTTGAAACGACGCCCGAAGCGGTGGCGGCCGTGCTAAGCAACGTGACGATGATCATGGTCACGCTCGAGTCGCAAATCGGCGTCGCCGAAACGACGGGGATGGATAATTTTCGGATGGTGAGCGTCCCGGAGCCGGCGACGCTTGGCATTGCGGGGCTTGGCTTGTGCGGCGTGGGGTTGCTGCGCCGCAAGCGAGGGTAAAGGTTTTAGGCGGCTACCTGCAGGAAGCATAAATAAAATAGAACTTTGAGGTCCCCTCCCCTTGAGGGGGAGGGTTAGGGAGGGGTGAAAGAAGCGGGTACCAGCGGTCCACCCCCTCCCCAGCCCTCCCCTCAAGGGGGAGGGAGTCGGAACATTCTTAGTCGCGAAGCTTAGGCGTGCATGAGCGCTTTCATCTGGAGGCCAGCGCCTTGCGCGACGAAGCCGACTAGTGTGGAGATCTGATGACCGGAGGGATGAACCCTCCGGCTCGCCGTAGTGCCGCGCGCGATCATGCCGACCGGAGTGGGGGCTACCCCCGGGCGGAGCCCGGGGCTATTGGCGCGGCGACGCCGTGGGTTGGCTTGGGAGGCGGCGAGAGGACGATGCTCAGGATGCCGCCGAGGCAGACCAAGGCGATGCCGATGGCGGAGACCCAGTCGAGCGTGTTGCCCCACACGGCCCAGCCGATAAGGCCGGAGAAGATCACCACCGAGTAGTTGAACGGCGCGATTTGCGACGCGGTGGCATGCTGGTAGGCGAGGATGATTAGTAGCTGGGCGAGCGCCATGAAGACCCCCACGCCGGCTAAGTAACCCCACTCACGGGTCGTCGGCGTGCTCCAATCGGCAATCGCGAACGGGAGCGTGGCGATCGACGCGATGCAGAAGTAGTAAAACAGAATCGTATCGGGGCGGTTCTGGCCTGAGAGCTTGTTGACGCTCACCAGTGCGATCGCCGAGAAGAGGGCGGCCGAGAGGGCGATCAGCGCGGCGGGGTTGGTGAGCAGGTCGGCGCCTGGTTTGATGATCAGCACGACGCCGATGAAGCCGGCGAACAGGCTGACGGCGACCGCGGGGGTGATCGGCGTGCGGTTCCAGAGCCAGGCGACGAGCGGAATGAACAGCGGCGCCGCGTTCACCAAGAGCACGGCGTCGATAAGCGTCATTTCCTTGACGGCCCAGAAGTAGAGGACTTGCGACAGCAAGCCGGCGAGGGCGCGTGCGAGGTGGAGCGGGAACTGCGTTGTCTTGAGATCGGCGAGGCCGTGTCGCAGCGTCCAGGGGAGGAAGAGGACGAGGCTGATGAAGCTTTGGAAGAAGCTGATCGTGGCCGTCGAGACGTTGGCGGCGCCTTTGCCGAAGGCGCTCATCACGGCGACGCAGAAGAAGGCGGCGACGATGAGGAGGATGCCGTAGAGGTGTTGCCGCGACATGAAATGATCTTGGGTTGCTGCGGTTGATTCGATCCGCGGTAGCGACTGAAAACCGCTTCTATTATCCAAATTTCTGGCTCCCTCCCCCTTGAGGGGAGGGCTGGGGAGGGGGTGGATCGCTGGTACCCGCTTCTTTCACCCCTCCCTAACCCTCCCCTTCAAGGGGAGGGGACCTCAAAATTTCTAATCTATTTGTTTCAACCCGCGAACTGGGCCTCCGGCAATCCGCGTACGCCGGGCTTCGCGGCGAACAGGCTGCCGGAGAGGGGGAACTGTTCGAGCTGTGCGGGCGTGAGCGTTTCGCGGGCGGTGGTAATGTAGAGGGTATCGAGCCCTTCGCCGCCGAAACTGCAGCCGCAGGGGCGGGGGACGGGGAGTTCGACCGTTCGTTCGAGGCGGCCGTCCGGCGTATAGCGGACGACCCGCCCAACCGCGTTGTGGACGCTCCAGACATGCCCCTCGGCGTCGACGGTGAGGCCGTCGGGAAAGGCGCCGGTGGTGCGATCGACTTCGGCGAGGGTGCGGCGATTGGAAATGGCTCCACTCGCGGCGTCGAAATCGTAAGCGTAGATCGCGTAGCGGAAGCTTTCGGTGAAGTACATCGTGCGGTTGTCGGGGCTCCAGCCCATGCCGTTCGCGCAGATGACGTCGCTTTGATGTTTGGTGATCGTGCGGTCGGGATCAAAGCGGTAGAGGCCGCCGCAGGGTTGGTCCCAATGCTTGTCGCCCATTGTGCCGGCCCAGAAGCGGCCTTGGCGATCGCACTTGGCGTCGTTGAAACGATTGTCGGGGAGATTTTCTTCCGGGTTGCCGAGGCGAGTGAGCTGGCGCGACTTGAGATCGTAAAACGCAAACTCTTTGCGGAGCGAGAGGACGAGGCCGCCTTGGGTGCGCAGCGCGAGGGCGGTGACTGGTTCCCCGAGGTCGAACGTGTCGGTCGTGCTCGTGGCGGGATGGAAGCGGTGGATCTGGCCGCCGGTGATGTCGACCCAGTAGAGGGTTTGTTCCGCGGGGGACCAGACGGGGGATTCGCCGACGATCGCGTCGTGGCGGCTCACGCATTCTGCTTGAAGGACATCCATGTACGTCTGCTGGAGTACGTAATGCGGGTGGGGAGGCGTTCAGCGGGCCCAGCTTAGCAAGAAGACGCCAACGGCGGCGAGAGCGACGCCGAGCCAACTCACGGGGCCAAGACGTTCGCTGAGGAAGATCGCGGCGAAGATGGCGACCATGAGGACGCTCAGTTTGTCGACGGCGGCGACGCGGGTAGCGTCGCCGATTTTCAGCGCGCGGAAGTAGCAGGCCCACGAGGCGGCGGTGGCGAGGCCGGCGAGCATCAGGAAGATCCAGTTCTGCTGAGTGATGCTGCCGAGCGCGCGGAGCTTGCCCATGAGCGTGAGCGCGACGCCGAGCAAGGCGACGACGACTAACGTGCGGATGAGTTGCGCTGCATCGGGATCGACGCCGCGGACGCCAAGTTTGGAGAGGATGGCGGTGAGGGCGGCGAAGGCGGCGGAGAGGAGGGCCCAGAATTGCCAGTTGTCGGTGAGGTTCATGCCGCACTCGTGGCTGTTGAGGTTTGAAGATTCGAGGCGCACATCAAAGCCACCGGCGGAGCCGGTGGCTTTCATATGCATGGCACGGTTGCTTCGGCGCATAAAAAAGGGCGTCGCCAGTTCCCCCTAAGAGACTGGCGACGCCCCTCCGTGCCCCAACTCGAATCAATGATGTCGATCGGTGTCCAAACGGATCGCTTCGCGTCGTGCGTCCCGGGTTCCGCCGCCGAGCATTCAGGCCGCCGTGAATATAGGTGGCGACGCGTCGGCGGGCAATTAGGTAAAAGCATTAACCGCCAAGGACGCCGAGAACGGCAAGGGATACGGGGAGGATTGAACCACGACAACACGACGAGAGCGAGTCAATTCTCTGACTCGTGTTCCCTTTGCGCCCTTGCGTGAGATTTCAGTAAAACAGGTCTCACGCAAAGGCGCGAAGACGCAAAGGAAATCGCCGACAACTTCTGCCCTCCTTGGCGTCCTTGGCGATTCAGCACTTATCCCGCGGCCCGCATTGCTAGCTCGCCGGTAACTTGTTGCAGATTGGGTAGCCCATACTCGCCGCACTTGTCGCTCATTTTGCGGAATTGCTCGGCTGTGAACGACTTGGCATCGGCCGAATCTTCAGTGACGAGGATCGCCTCTTGGAGCAGCTTGCGATCTTCGGCGCTCTTGCAATGGATGATTTCGTTCACATATTGGAGCGGGAACAGGCTGTCGGTATCGGTAGTCATGGGGAACTCTCCGGGGTTGTTGCTCGGACGACTGGCAGTAACTGCAATCGCGATGCCAGAAGGTCGGCGGCTGGTTTTGCCGGGCATTCTCGCGGGAGGCCGCAGGCGAACCGGCGGTGGTCGATTGGTGTCCGTCGGAGATGCAATGAGTTGAACGATTTGGAATCAGGACGCCTGCCGATGACCGAGCCGAACCCCTCTTCGCGATCGCTCGTGTGGCGCATGAGCCGGCAGGAACTTGTGCTGCTGGTGAGCACCGTCGGCTGGGGCGGCACGTTCCTGGCGACGCAGAAGGGCGTCGCACTCAGCGGGCCATTGTTCTTCGTCGGGCTGCGGTTCTTGTTCGCGACGCTGTTCATGTTGGCGGTGGGGCTGAAGGTCTTGCGCGGCATGACGCGTCATGAACTAATCGCGGGAGGATGGATCGGGCTGACGATGTACTTCGTCTACGCGCTGCAAACTGCCGGGCTGCAAACGATCACCAGCAGCAAGTCGGCGTTCATCACGGCGCTCTACGTGCCGATCGTGCCTCTGCTGCAGTGGGCCGTGATGCGGAAGCCGCCGCGGTTGATGAGCTGGATCGGCATCGCGCTCGCGTTCACCGGGCTGATGCTGCTGGCCGGGCCGGAGCCGGGGTCGCTCGGCATGGGGCGGGGCGAGGTGTTGACGCTGTTGGGGACGTTTGCGATTGCGGTCGAGATCGTCCTCATTGGGCACTTCGCGTCGAGCGTCGACAGCCGACGGGTGACGCTTATCCAATGTGCGGTGACAGCCGTGCTGTCGTGGGGGACGATGCCCCTATTGGGCGAGTCGCTTCCCGGCTTCTCGTGGACGCTGGTAATTATCGCGGCCGGGCTGGGGCTTGTCGGCGGGACGATTCAACTGGCGATGAACTGGGCCCAGCGATCGGTCTCGCCGACGCGGGCGACGCTCATTTACTCCGGCGAGCCAGTGTGGGCGGGGATCGTCGGGCGAATCGCCGGCGAAAGGTTGCCGATGATGGCGATTGTCGGGGCGCTGCTTATCTTGGCGGGCGTCGTCGTGAGCGAGCTGCGGCCGCGGAAGCGGCGCGATGAAGAAGATGAAGAATGCGACAGTGAGTTAGAGCCCGAGGGCGTCGACGGCGAGCTGTGCAACTCTTAGCGGCGAGTTGTTGATTCGCCGTTAATTCGTGCGCTCCAGACGCGCGCCGCGCTCAAGTCCACATGTGACGGCAAGGCATTCCGAGCATTCTGCATAGCTTCGCGCATTTCTAAAAAAGCTTCGCGGCGCGCGTGACAAACGCGGGTTCCTGCTCTTGAATGATGCAGCGGGCGACTCCGATATTGGATGATGTGAGTCATTGGTGGCGCGCTCGCGGTGAGCGACGCGCCGACTTCTCGCCAATTCGAGGTTGCCATGGGTTTGAAGCGTCGCCGTCAACGTTCCGCCAACCGTCACAATCCGCGGTTTCGGTTCGAGCCGTTGGAACGGCGCGATTTGATGAGCGGCAACCAGGTGATTTCGATCACCAGCGGGACCACCTACAACTTTCGCGACGCCGACGGCACGAAGGTCGCCGTGAAGCTGATGGGCCCCGGCAGCGGACAAATGACGCTAACGAACGGCCAGTTGACGGGCGGTTCGATCGATTGGATGACGCTATCGGGGACGACGTCGACGTCGCAGCTGAAGATCACCGCCAGCGGCGGCACGGACAACGGCTCGACGATGAACAGCCTCACCGTGTTCAGCGCGATCAATAGTCAAACGGCGCTGAAGCAGTTCAGCGGCTCGGGGATCACGCTCTCGCCGAACGGCGAAATTTTGCTCCACGGGAATGTGGGCGATAGCTTCGCGATCGACAACGTGGGCGCTAATGCCTTGATCGACGTGGAAGGAACGGTGGCGACGTTCACCGCGGGGACGATGCATTCCAATTCATCGTTGACGACGGACGGCATGATTACCTCGTTGAACATCGTCACCATGAACGCCGGCTCCAAGGTGTTGGCGCCGCAGGTCGGCAAGGTGAAAGTCACCGGGACGGCCACGGGGGCGGAGATTGCCGCCGGCATTGGCGGCATGCAGTCGGTGTTCTTTCAGAGCGTCGTCAACTCGAACGTCTACACCTCCGGCAACATCGGGTCGGTGGTCATTCAAGCCGCCAGTAACGGCAGCGTCCTCGCCGCCAATCGTTCTCCCGGCACCGACAACGTCTTTGGCACGATCGACGACTTTACGATGGGGGCGATGCCCTCCGTCGGCTCGATTGGCACGGTGACGCTCAACGGCGCCGTCAGCACCCTGCAGCTGCTCGCCACGGGGACGGTTGGCGCCGTGACTGTTCCGAATGGACAGTCGCAGCCGACGGTCGTGGACGACGTGATGTCGAGCTTCATTCCGCTGGAGATTGCGCAGGCGGTTGCGGAGGCGACAGGATATGATGACGATGAAGTCTGGATTGCGGTTTTCGGCCAAGAGATTCCCACGCCGGCGCAAGGGGCTACGCCGACGACGGGGGTAAGTTACCACCTGGACGCGGGGAGCCTGAGCCCCGTTGGGCCGAACGGCCAGCCGACGCCGATTCCCATTTCGACGGCGACGCTTGAAGTGGGCATTAACACGCCGAACCAAGCGATTTTGCCAAGTTCCACGATCGCGGAGTGGGCGAATGCTTCGTCGACTTGGGGTAGCAATTTGCAGTTTCCGATTCCGGCGCCAGGCAATCAGTTTACCGGCCGCATCGTGATTTCGGTCGGGGCGCCGGTGCAGGCGCAAGTCAATTCGACGAACGGCAGCGTGTCCGCGCCGAGCGCTTCGAGCTCCACCGATCCGAGCACCGGCACGTTCTACGACTTCCTGGAATTCACCGTCACGAACACGGCCGGCGTGCCGAGCCTCGATATCGATACGTCGCAGGTCGATGCGTTTGGCTTGCCGATGACGCTGCAGTTCTTCAAAGACGTGCAGGCGACGCAGCCGTTCAATGCTGGGTTTACCGGCGTGACGACGAACTTGAGCAATGTGGTCACCGTTCTCCAAGGGATGAGCGGCCTGAAAGTCGGCCAGGTCGTTACTGGAAACGGGATTCCTACGGGCACGCTCATCGACAGCATCAACACGGGAGCCGGGACGATCAAGCTGAGCGCGGCAGCGACGGCGACGTCGTCGGCGCAGGGCGCATTGTTGCAGGCGCTCAATGGCGGGCCGGTGGGGGTCGACGGCACGCGCAACGAGATCCTCCACAACGAGAGTTTGTACTCCTTGGCGGAGTTCCTGAATCAGGAAATAGGCGCGGGGCATACCGGGGCACGGCCGTTCTTGCAATCGGCGTCGCCGTTTGAAGTTGCCGGCGGGGTGCCGATTACGGGCGTGACCACGGCCAGCAGCACCGTCACGATTACGACCGACAGCACGGCTGGGTTGGTCGCCGGCTACCAGGTGTTCATTTCAGGCGTCCAGGGCGCCACGGCGGCCAACGGGTTGTTCACCATTGGCAACGTGACGGCGAACACCTTCACGCTCAACGGCTTGACCTCCGCGGCCACGTATGTCGCCGGCGGCGAGTGGTCGCTGGCGATCACCGGCGCGAGCAATCCGGGCGCCAATCAGCCGATTGTGATCACCGCCAGCAGCACCGCCGGCTTGCAGCAAGGCGATCTCGTGGAAATCTCGGGCGTCGCCGGCAACACATACGCTAACGGCTTCTACTACATTTCGAATGTCACCGCCACGACGTTCGAACTGGACGGGTCGGACGGCAGCTCCGCAAACGCTTATACGAGCGGCGGAACATGGCGCGTCTACGAGAGCGGGACGAGGCTCGTGTCGCCGAAGGACATCGTCGAAGCGCTTCCCAACGCGCAGTCGTCCAATAAGCTCAACAATTACTACAACGAATACATCGACCAGTTCTTTTTGAAGTACCTGCCCTCGAGTCAATACGTCACGTCGGGCGGTCAGAACGTTTACGGCGGCGGGGATGTGTTGCAAATCGAGTCGACGGCGTCCGGAAGCAAATTGACCTACAGCGGGACGGTGAAACAAATTGCCGGCTTGGGTTACGTCTTGTATCTGACGACGCCCAGTGAAGCGACGCCCTATTTGGTCTTCTATCCGTTTACGGCTTCAAACCTACCGAATCCCACCGACTACGTTCCGCTATTTCCCACCGTCGCTGCGCCGACTTGGCTCGTGTGCGCGGGGCTGGAGGGGCAGTCGGCTTCGCAGATGCTCTTCGCGTGCGACGGCTTCTTTGCCGACAACACGTTCCGCGCGGAATACTACAAGAGCAACAACCTGCCATCGTACTGGTCGGCGGTGCTCGGCGATTTGGAGAACTCGATCGCCGCGGCGTTTAATCGCGGCATCGCTCTCGAGCCTGGAACCAGCTGGGGCGACCGCTCGACGTGGTTCCAGCAAAATAGCGGCCAGAACGGAAATTATAACTACTGGGTCCAGTATTGGCACGAGTCGGGGCTGGCCGTCAACGATCTAGCGTACGCCTTCCCGTACGACGACAAGTACGGCAGCAGCACGAATCTGAACGTCGCCAACGTTGGATTGGCGCGGGTG
Source organism: Lacipirellula sp. (assembly GCF_965279485.1). NCBI lineage: Bacteria > Pseudomonadati > Planctomycetota > Planctomycetia > Pirellulales > Lacipirellulaceae > Lacipirellula > Lacipirellula sp. Next base: position 1,121,057 of record NZ_CBDIIC010000001.1, on the reverse strand, counting down.
CTGCTCAATTCGTGGAGCGCGTCGCAGCTACCATCGACGACGACCTTCACCACCATCCCGGCGAGCGCCCAGCAGGGGGGGCCGATCACGCTGAAGGCGCACGTCGCGCCGTCGGGCGCGAATCCGACGCCGACCGGAACGGTGACGTTCTTTATCGACGGCGTGGCGATCAATTCCAACGACTTCAGCTCCTCGCCGCCGTGGCAGCCGGTGACGCTTGACGGTAGCGGCAACGCGACGATCAGTGCGACGCTGCCGGCGCTGGCCGACGGCAGCACGACCCACACCTACACGGTGACCGCGGTCTACTCGGGCGACGTGGATTCGGCGCCGAGCATCGCGAGCCAATCGCTCAAGCTTGTCGGCGTGAACGGCGACTTCCTGATGACGCTGAATCCCGATTTGGGCCCCCTCGGGACGTCGGTGAATGTCACGGCGACGCTGCCGGGGCATGAGTTCAGCGGCACGGTGACCTTTAGCGCGTCGTTGAGCGACGGTAGCGGATCGCAGCAGTTGGGGCCGCCGGTGCCTGTGTCCGGGCCGATGCTCAATACGAATATTACGATCCCCAGCAGTCTGCTCACCTTCACGGGCGACATGTTAAGCGGCCACCACACGATCACAAATATTTCCAATGCGGTGAATTTGGAAGTGGGGCAATCGCTCACCAGTCCGCAATTTACCGGCGGCCAAGAGATCACTGGGATCACGATGCCGAGCGTTACGCTCGATAAGTCAGCATTGCTGACCGGAACGGTGACGTTTATCTCCAACGGAGTGACGTTCACGGCGACGGCGACCAAAAATTCCTTCCAGCTTACCGGCATTAATACACTGAATGGACTGACTCCCAGCGCGGTCACGCAGGTGACCGGCAACAGCCAATTGCTCCAGGCTAGTACGACGATCACCATGCTGAACTACGGCTCTGTCACCGTACAGGGGACGGCCAATACCACAGCGACTGGCGCGTCGTTCGTCAGCGACGGCGCTCTCACCGTATTCCCGATCACGGCGCACTTCGTGCCGCTGGTCGGACAATCGTACACGGCCTTCATGGGATACGAGGGACCCTCGGCGTAAGTTGTTTCGAAGAAGCGCTGGTGGCGAGCGACTGCGGGGCGGCCAAAGGATCTCAAGGAGTAACTGCAAATGTTAGATGCGTGAGTTGCAAGCAACCTGTAAATTGCCGCGCAAAGCAAGTTGGCATACGTTAGTGGCATTCTTAATGCTCAACCTATTCACGCATCATCATGTCGCTTCGCTTATTCCTTTGGTCACTGACCGCTGCCTTCGCCGGGTTCTTGTTCGGCTTCGATACGGTCGTCATGTCGGGCGCCGAGAAGCCGATTCAAGACCTGTGGCAACTCAGCCCGCAGTTGCATGGCATCGCGATTGGCTCGGCGCTGTGGGGAACCGTCATTGGCTCGGTGGTGGGACAGTGGCCGACCGACCGCTACGGTCGGCGGGCGACGCTGATTTGGGTCGGCGTTTTGTTCATCGTGTCGGCCGTGTGGTCGGGACTGGCGCCAGACGTTTACTCGCTGATGATCGCCCGCTTCCTGGGCGGGCTGGGCATCGGCATCTCGACGGTGACGGCGCCGCTGTACATCGCGGAGATTTCGCCGCCGGCGGCGCGCGGACGGCTGACGGCGCTGTTTCAGTTCAACATCGTGCTCGGCATCGTCATCGCCTACGCCTCGAACGCGGCCCTTGCCTGGATCGGCGACGATGCGTGGCGGTGGATGCTCGGCGTCGCGGCGATTCCGTCGGTCATTTACACGATTCTCGCCTTCGCGGTGCCAGAGAGCCCACGGTGGTTGATCGGTTTGCGGGGGCAGCGCGACGCTGGGCTCAAGGTGTTGCGGATAATCCGCCCCGAGGCGAGCGATACGGAACTCGCGCATGTCGCCGACGAGATTGAGCAATCGCGGGCGGAGGAATCGTCGACCGCGGGGTTCTGGTCGTGGCGGTTGCGAACGCCGATCATGCTGGCGTTTCTCGTGGCGTTCTTCAACCAGATGTCGGGCGTGAATGCGATCCTGTATTTCGCGCCGCGGATTTTTGAGTTGGCGGGGCATGAAGCCCAAGCGGCGCGACTCACGTCGATCGGCGTCGGCGTGACGAATCTCATGTTCACGTTCGTCGGGTTGTGGCTGATCGATCGACTTGGCCGGCGGACGCTGCTGTTTATCGGCTCGCTCGGCTACATCGCGTCGCTGGGGCTGTGCTCGTGGGGCTTTTACTCGGGCAACTCGAAGATCGTACCGGCGTGCGTCTTTGCGTTCATCGCCGCCCACGCCATCGGACAAGGGACGGTCATTTGGGTGCTCATTGCCGAAGTCTTCCCGAACCAATTCCGCGCGGCGGGGCAATCGCTCGGCAGCTTCACCCACTGGATTTTCGCAGCGCTCGTGGCGACTTTCTTCCCAGTGGCGGTCGATGCGTTCGTACCGGGAACGATCTTCGCGTTCTTCACCGGGATGATGGTGCTGCAACTCGCCTGGGTCATCTGGCTGGTGCCGGAGACGAAGGGCGTGCCGCTGGAAGAGATGTCGCGGCGGTTGGGGATTGAGGGGTAGGGCCGAGGCAAAATTGGCTCTTGAGGTTCCCTCCCCTTGATGGGAGCAACGAGCACGGTCGCCAGTGGCGACCGTGCGCAGGCGGTAGTCAGTGCGAAGCACCGGGTTAGGGAGGGGTGAGAGGAGCGGGTACCAGGATTCCACCCCGTCCCCAGCCCTCCCCTCAAGGAGGATTATGCAACTGCTAGCAGCGTCTTGAAAAGAAGGAGTCCGCGTTCCACCTTGTCGGTAGCAAACCCCTGACAAGGAGAGTTTTATGGAACGCGAACTCTGGCTGGCACTTTACCTATTAGCGCGCGGATTGGACAAGCGTTGGGGAAGTTGGAAGTACTCGACGGCGGAGATTGTGGCGGTTTACTTCTGGGCGGTGGTGCACGATCGGCCGACGAGTTGGGCGGCGTGTGCCGAGGAGTGGCCGGCTGATCTGCGGCTCGATCCACTGCCGCCGCAGAGCACGCTCAGTCGACGACTGAAGCAGGCGGACGCCGTGGAGTTGTTGACGGCGGTAGAGCAGCAACTGCTGATCTTAATTGGTTTAGGGCGGCAGTGGATCCACATCATCGACGGCAAGGCCTTGGCGGTCAGTCCGATCAGTCAGGACCGGGACGCCGCCTGGGGTCGCGGCGCGAAGGGGAAGCAGAAAGGTTACAAGCTGCACGCCGTGTGGAATGGAGGGCCGTTGTTTACGACGTGGTCGCTCGCTCCGATGAACGTGAGCGAGAAGACCGTCGCGCGTCAGTTGTTCGAATCACTGCCAGGCGGCGGTTATCTGCTGGGAGATACGCAGTACGACGCGAACGGGCTCTACGATGCGGCGGCGCAAGCCGGGTTTCAACTCGTCGCCAAGAAGACGCCCAGTCGCGGTCGCAACGGCCTCGGCCATCGTCGCCAAAGCCCGAGCCGCCTGCGATCGATCGAACTGTTGGCCACGCCGTTCGGCCGCGAGCTCTATCGCGAGCGTGGCGCCATCGAGCGACAGTTCGGCGTCTTGGCAAGCACCGGAGGAGTCTTAGCCCCGCTGCCAGCCTGGGTGCGACGCTTCCACCGAGTCCGACATTGGGTGCAAGCCAAATTCATTCTCAACGGCCTCCGGTGGATCAAAATCCGGCAACCGGAACTGCTGGCACTTGCATAATCCTCTCAAGGGGGAGGGAGCCAGAAGTTGAATTGAAGCGTGGGCGTTGCGAGCGGTGGCTTCTGCCGGAGTGGAGGCCGACCCCCGGGCGGAGCCCGGGGCTATTTGATCGCTTCGACGACGAGCAGCGTTTCGTCGCGCGTTTCGAGGCCGCGGAGCGCTTCGACGGTGCTTTCCTTGCGGACGGCGTCGCGGATCGTTTCGAAGCCCGCTTCACACAGCCGGCGGTGGAGTTCTTCGCGATCGTAGAGCCATTTGTGCTCCCACTCGCGGAACGCAATGTTGATATTCTCGGCACGCGTCTGAATGTGTTCGTAGCCGTACTTTTTCATCCACGGCAGCCGCCAGTCGTTCTCGGCGTATTGTCGGACGACGTCGGCGAGGTCGGGCATGCCGATGCGGAGGATGCCGCCCGGCTTAAGCATCCGGCGGCACTCTCGCGACAGAGCAAGTCCCTCTTCGACGGTGAGATGCTCCATGAAGTGTTCATGGAAAATGTATTCGACCGTGCCGTCGTGGATTGGCAGCGAATGGCGGAGGTCCCACGAGACGTCGACGATCTCGGACATAGGATCGCGGTCGACGTTAACCCATCCGGGGAAGTGAACCTTGCCGCAGCCGATGTGGAGGCGGTAGGGGGCGTGGAATTTTTTGAGGGCTTGGCACGCGGCGCGGAAGTCGCGGTCGTAGTCGGTTTCCGGCGCGGCGGGTTGATTGATCGGCGTCAGAGCGACGCTTGCGGCCGACGCTGGCGAGCGCGTCGGTTGCGGGCGGCGATCGCGGCGGAATTGGCGGAGAACGGATTTGAGCGACATCGCGGCGCCTCTCGACGGCATGGACGGTGACGACAGGCGAGCCAACGCCTGCGGAGCGCCCGGAAGTAGAGGAGTTCGCCGGGTGCGAGTCAATGTCGATCGAGTTGCCTAGTTTCGCTATCCTCTCCGAAGTCTTGCGACGAGTGGGAAAACGTAAAGACGCCGCGGTTCCTCCTGAACCGGCGGCGCCTTTGCCCCTAGCGGACGCGCTTGCTCAGGGCGCGTCGTGCTCCTCGCACTTATAGACCATGCCGTCGCCGACGGCTTGATAGACGCCTCGCCCGCGGACGAGGAGGTGGCGGCCGTTGGCTAAGGTGACGACGGTCGACTGTCCCCGCCGCGGGCCGTGAATGCGAAGCTGAACCGCGTTGCCTTGCTCGTCGAAGGCATTGATCCATTCACTCTGTTTCATTGCGGACGAACCCATCTCAGTAGCTCCAACAAAGGCGGAAACTGATTTGCCATGTCCGCTGAAGGGAAATGCACGCCGCGTGCCAAGAAGTGGCCCATTATGGATGGAATACTCCATCCTGGACGGCATAAACGGACCGCCGAGGTGGTTGATTGCCGACCGGGGCGCTCAATCGGCGATCAGTGCCGGATAATTCGACAGCCTTGGCAGCGTTAAACAGCCAGGGGAGCGCCGATTAGGCGGCGGCTCGGCGACGGGCGAGCGAACGCTCGACGAATCGGGGCGGCTGGGGCAACATTTCCGCGAGTTGGCGGTTCGATTCGCGGTAGAAGTTTTCCAGGAAGGCCCGTGATTGCGGCGGCATTTGCGACGCTGACTTCCCGACGAAAACGTCGGCCAAGTTCGCCTGCGACCAGTCCCAGGCTGGCATGCCGAGGAACTCGAGCACGCGGTTGAGGGTCGCGGTGCGGTTGAGCTTGAGATCTTCGCTATCGAGCACCAAGAGCTGCGAAGACGAAAACGCGTCGATGTAGCGCCGCAGCTGTTGAGCGTACAGCCCTAAGTAGAGCAGGCTGCACGTCAGGTGTTGGTTGCGGCTCATGAACTCCGCTTCGCGGCGAATGGCGAAGTCGAAGTCTTCGAACTCTTCATCGAGCCGCGGGAATTCGTTTACCAGCTGGTCGGGCGCATAGCGCTCGCGATGCAGGCGATGGTAGAAATCGGGATCGTACTCCAACTGTTGGCGATACATTCGCCAGGAGGAGTAGGCTCGCTCCACCGGATCGCGGAGGGTGACGATGAGTTTTACTTTGGGGAACGTCTCGCGGATCCGCCCGCACGCCACCGGTGCCGCGAGGTATTGCGGCGAGGCCTCGAAACGGAGCTTGCCGTGGGCCTGCTTTTCGTCCCAGTTGGAGAAGTACCAATCCATCCCCTTGGTGTACATGAAGTCGCTGCCGAAGAAGTCGAGCTCCTTCTCGCGCGATGGCGCCATGCGGGGGTGTTGGGCAAGATAGCTAAACAGCGCCGAGGTGCCCGCTTTCTGGGCCCCAATGATCAGGACGGTTGGCAGCCGTTTCGCGTTGTAGTAGCGGAAGGTCGCCCCTCGCCATGCTGCGCTAAGTTTGCTCATCCGTGACCAGCGTCTCGAGGCGTCTGTGGTGGCGATTCGCCTTCCTGGCGTAGTTGCCTAGACAGTTTCCATCGTCATGCGCAACGACGTGCGCCAAAATCTTTCTAAAGAATTGCGTTTCCCCGAAACATCTGGCTGGAGAATCGGCCTATCCCCGTCAGATTGCGGAAAAGTAATTCGCTAGCGTGGTATCGCCAATAGGGATTTCCACCATCACGCTTCATTGCTGGCGACAAAAGAGGCCGCTTTCGTGCGGAGGCGTCCAAGCGAAGTCTTTAACACGCCGTAGTTGGCGCAGTTTCGCGCCAACTGTTGGAAAAAAAGAGAGCGGCGCGTATAGTGCTCCCATGAACTGGAACGACTTGCCCAATTTCGCGCTCCTCCTCCTGGCGGGCGGCGTTGCCAACTATATCTATGCCGAGCCGATGGCCCGGTTTTTTCATCGGCTGGTGCCGGGGCATTGGGACAGCGAGCCGGAATGCCAACGGACCTGCGGTCGGATGCTGAGCGCGGCGGGCGGGCTGCTGTTTGCCGTGACGTTCGTTACGGGTTAGGTCGCGCCGATGAAAGTCACCGGCTTGGCCGGTGGACGAAGTGAGCTGAGGCGCCGCTACAGCTTAGATCGTCCACCCGCAGAGTTATTGGCTTTCGATAAGATCATTCGTCTGCGGCTGCAGGCTTCTGATTATTCCACCAAGCATCGAGCCGTGTTCTACGCTGCGCGGCGATTGCTCATGGTCGGCGGCTAGTTCTGCCTTTCTGAAACCGCCGGCGTGATAACGCTCGCCAGTCCTTCGTCCTTGCGCAAGAAAAACCGTGCGCTCTTGGTGGATTTTCTTGCTGGTGGTCAAGTGTTCATGTACAATCTGTCGAGCGACGCTCATCAAGATTCGTTGCCCGGCTGCGTGAGGTGGATGGTGCTGACGGAGATTCCAGACGAGCAGTTGCGGTGCGTGCTGGAGGGGGTGGCTCGCGAGATCTTGGTGGAAGCGGAGGTGCGTGAACCGCCGGTCGATTGTTTGTTGCTGGCCGATCGTTTGGGGCTGGTCGTGGCACGAGATCAGCCAGTTGCGAATGGAGCGCTGCAGCCGCGAGCGCGATTCGTCAAACTCGCGCGGGGCGTGGCGCCGGCTGCGGAGACAATTTTTCTCGCGGAAGAGCCACGCCGTGAACGCCGGCATTGGGCAGTGGCGCATGAGATTGGCGAGAGCCGTGCGTTTCGCGTCTTTGCTGAGTTCGACGTCGATCCGTCCGAAGCGCCGCCCGCGGCGCGAGAGGCGGTGGCCAACGCGCTCGCCGGGGCGTTGCTGCTGCCGCGCGAATGGTTTGTCCGCGACGGGGCTCGCGTCGATTGGGATTTGTTCGAGCTGAAGGCAATGTACGCGACGGCGAGTCACGAGCTGATTGCGCGGCGGATGCTGGAAGCGCCGCCGGCGATCATCGTGACGCTCGCCGACCAAGGGCGGTGCGTTTGGCGTCGCAGTAGCAGCTCACATCGACCGCCGCCGCTCACGCCGCCCGAACGCGACGCTTGGACCACCGCGCATCAGCAGGGGCGGCCGGTGCAGTGCGAGCGGGCGGAGTTGCCGGAGGGAATCGTCGACGTGCGGGCTTGGCCGATCCACGAAGAGGGTTGGAAACGCGAAATCATTCGGACGGAACTGGCTCAGTGGTGAGCCGACCGGCCGGCGGCAGCGAGCCGCTCGAGTTCGTTGACCAGTTGTGCGAGTTGGTACGGTTTCCCCAGGATGGCGGCGGCGCCGGCGTTTCGCACGGCTGCGAGATGTTCGACGCGCGGGAAGTCGAGCAGCGCGATGACGGGCGCCGCGGGGCTAGAGGCGTGGATCGCAGCGGCGAAGGTGCGGAGGGCGTCGAGTTCGTTGTCGGCGAGTTGGCCGCCATCCCAGATGGCGGCGGTAGACGCTGAGTCGGGAGTGTTTTCGTGGCGGCGTCCGCGCGGGCGCCAATCGCATTGCCAGCCGAACGGGGCTAGGGCGGCTGCAAGCGTTTCGAACACCGCGAAGTCGGTGGCATCGACGGCGAGCAATCGTGGCGCGTTTCCGCGGGCATGGGAGCGAGCGGCGGCCGTCTCGCTGACCGGCGTTTGCTGCCCGCTGCGAGGATCATCGAGCGGCTCCGACCAAGCGGGCATGCGGCCAGCCTCCGCAGCGTCGTTCGCTGCCCGCCACCAGGGGGCGAATTCGTACCAGTAGAGGCGAATCACTCCGTCGGGCGGGCGCCCCGTGCGGAGTTCGCCTTCGCACCAGGAGCCAGCGATGCAGATGATTCGCGTCAGCGGAGCGAGGGTGCGGAGCGTTTCGATCGCTGGCTGGTGATTGTCGCCGGGCGTCGGTTGCGCGAGCAGGATCACCTCCGCTGCACCTTCGGTAGCGTCATAAGATCCGAGTTGCTCGATCAATGCACTCAGCGTGGCGGCTGTGGGCCACTCGCCATGTGGATCCAGCTCCGCTCGCATTGCGGCGAATTCGCCGCGATCCCAAGGGCCGACGGCGACAAGCGGTGGAGGGGAGGGGGGCATGCGTGGGCGAGCGACCTAACCGGTGATTTCAGCGTCGCGCTCCAGAAACAATTCGCGAGCAGTGAATGCATCGGGGGCCGCGCGGAGCGTCGCCGTCCAGTCGCGGTCGTTGACGATGCGGCTCACGCGGGCGAGCGTGCGGAGGTATTCGTGATCGCTCGTGGCGGCGATCAAAATAAAGATGTCGGTCAGGCCGCTGCCGCTCGGTCCGCCACCGAAGGGGATGCCGCCGCTGGTGATTCCGAGTGCGATCACCGCATCGCCCAGAATTGACGATTGCGGTCGCCGCGGGTGGAGCAGGGCGATGCCGTTTTCGAGCGCCGTCGGCGCCATCGATTCGCGTTGCGACACCGCCTCGGCCATCCGTTCGACGTCCCACAGCCGGCCCGATGCGGCGGCGAGTTCACACATGCTGCTGATGACGCTCGTGCGCGTCCGCGCGGCGAGCGGCACGGCGACGGTTTCCGGCAGCAGCAGCTCGCCCAGATCGATAACGCTGGCGCCATGGGAGTCGTCGCGGCGGAGGCGGCTCTCCATCGCGGCGAGTTCCTCGTCGCCGGAGAGGCCCATCCGCTCTTCGAGCCACTGGCTCACTTCAGGCCGAGTGAATTTCCACTGGCCGCCGATGCGCCGCCCCGGCAGCTTGCCGCGTTCGGCCAGCCGGGTGACCTGCGCGGGCATCATGTGGAGGTATGCCGCCAGGCTCGCGATGTCGAAAGAGTCGTCGGCCATGGGGGCTCAGGGGGGCTCGGCGCCATAGGTAGGCGGGCAGGGGTTAGGGAATCCTCAATTTTCGGCAGGCCGGTGGGCGACGTCCAGTCTGATCTTGTTGCTTCGGCGGGGTTTGTTGACAATCCGCCCGCTCTTTCCGGACTCTGCGGGCCGTAACGGCAGCGACGAGCCTATTTCCGCCGCCGCACGGCATGTTGGACGATCGCGATGGAAACTCAATCCATAACTTGGCGCCAACGTGTCACCCGGTGGGTGATCGCGGCGATAGCAGTGGGGTGGATGACGGCGATCGCTTGCGGGGTGTGGTACGAAGTGGCGCGGCGTCGGCAGGCGAACTTTGCGGAGCAACTGGCCGCGCGGATCGTCGCCGCCGAGGCAAGGCCATCGCGGGCGGTTGTTGCCGAGCTGACGCTGCTCGACGACGCCGGCGTTGAACCGCTCGTGCGTCTCGCATCGCTGCAGCGCCGCGATGTGGCAATCGCGGCTCGTGGCGCGGTGAATCAGCTGCTGCAGACGTGGGAACTTGAAGCGACCGAGTCGGGCGACGTTCGGCAGTTCGCTGAGCGCACGACAGCGCTCTCCGCGGCGCTGGAGCGGCATGCGGCGGAGTTCGGTCCTGAAACGCAGCGCTGGGCGAACGGCTTGGCCGAGCGGTTGGTGACCCACAGCGATCAATTCGCTCCGGCTGATTCGTGGGAGATTCTGGCGAACTGCGATCTTGTGTTGAGCCGGCCATTGCAACCGCGCGAAGCGCGGCCGGTGCCGATCGTGGCTGTGGCCGAGCCGCTGGCGCCGTCGACCCCGCCGGCTAAGCCATTGGCCGCAGCAGTTCGCCCGCAAGCGAGTGCGCCGGCGAAATCAAACGGCGATCAGCAGGCTCCTGCCAACGACGGCCCGAAGGGCGATTTGAGCGTGCTGGGGCCGGTGACTTCGTCGGGATCTTCGTTCAACTTTAAAGAGCAGCTCGGCAATACGTTGCGATCGGCCTTACGATTCGCCGACGAACATGCCGGCGCCTCGCGGGGAAGCGATCAACCGGTGCGCGTTACTCCGATGGGGCCGGTGATCGACGTGCCGTCGCCGCAAGAGACGCGGTTGCAATCGCGACGACTGCGGACGCAGCCGCCGGCAGCGCCCGCGGCTGATGCCCATGTGGTGAAACTCGATTCGCAATCGGGCGCTAGCGACCAAGGGTTGAGTGCACTTGGCCCCCGCGGACGCGATGCGGTGGCTGAGCTGACGAAGCAGATCAACACGCTGCCGCCCGACGAACGGCTCGCTAGCCTGGAGCGCGCCGCACAGCTGCCGCCGGTTGAGGCAAGGCGCTTGCTGCGGAATTTCGTTAACGACGCCGAACCGAAAATTCGGATCCAGGCGCTGACGATGCTCGCCACGGCGGGCGATCCACAGCTGATGGAACTTGCCCGCGAGCGAGCAGTTGAAGATGCGGATCCGCGGGTGTCGGCGTTCGCGTCGGAGTTGCTGCGGAAACGCTAACGAGATGCTCCAACATCCCTACCCCCGGGCTCCGCCCGGGGGTAGCGTCACGAAGGGCGACGTCTAACGGAATGGTTGCCTACCCCCGGGCGGAGCCCGGGACTAGAAAAACGGGCGACGCCAATCGGTGATTGGCGCCGCCCGCTGCGTTGCGTTCAAGAGAAAGCTGACCGCTTGTTTAGCCGCGGCGTCGGCGGGCGGCGACGATGCCCACCATACCGAGCGCAGCGATCCCCAGCGTTGCCGGTTCGGGGACGCCGACGATCTGAATATTGCCGAACGGCGCTACGTCGGTCGACCAGACGTTTACGCCGGTGGTCTCGAAGCCGAACTGGATGTGGCGCGTCGGGTCGTTGATGGTGTTCAGCGTGACGCTGAAGTCGCCAGTCGCCGACAGCGTAACGGTGGCTGCGACGTTCGACGAGTAGTTGGGAGCGAAGTCCTTGATGAAGGCGACCGTCGAGTGGGCGCTGGTGAACGTGTTACTAAGGACCTTGCCGACGAACGTGACGCTCTGGCCGGAGAGCGTGCCCGTCTGTTCGACGTACATGCTGGCGGCCATGATCTTGTTGCCTGGAGCGCCGGGCCCGCCGCCCCCTTGGTACCAGAAGGTCGCGGGGTCATTCACGGAGTTCGGCTTGAGCGTGAGCACCGGGCCGGCAAAGGTAGCCACAAGGTCTGCGGGCGCCCAACCGCTGCCGAAGACGTACGCGCCGCCGTTCGCGGGCAATTCAGAGACGTTCATGTAGCCGTTCCAGCTGGCGCTGGGATCGACCGTGACGGTCGCGGCCCGCGTGCACTGCGCGACGCTGATCGCGACGCACGCGATGAGTGACGCTGCCAACATTCGTTTCATGAGTCGTTTCTCCAGAGTTGGCGCCGCGGAACCATGAGGAGGGTGGCAGGGCAGCGCGCGCCACGGCGTCGCGTGCTGCTAGGTAGTCAGCGCATTGGATGCGCCGGTGAGAATGCCGCCGAACGAAAAGGGAGTGACAAGAACTGGTGCTGCTTCGAGCTTCAAGCCGTCGGCTGAAGTTGAGAAACAGTTACGAAACAGTTTGCATCGCCATTATGCAGCCGAGAGGACTGCGATGTCAACTATTTTTTCCGGTTTTGTCGGTTGGGGGGAGGGAACGCGAATCGGGCGAGCGGCGGCGGAAGGAGGGGAGGAGGGGCTTAGCGAATCATTCGCTCTTCGAGGGGGGTGATGCGGCTAGCGGTGACGTGGGCTCGGCGATACTCGGGCATGAAGCCGCGGTTGCCGAGGACGCCGATCCGCTTGCCGACGTACGACTGCAGGTTCACGTCGGGCGATGCGGTAACGAAGGTGACCACGTCGCCATGGTCGTCGACGAGCGCGAATCGCGGGGCTTGGGCCCGCTTCGAGACGACTGGCTTGAGCGTGCCGACGGCGTCGTACTTGGCGTCCGTAGCGGCGAGTTCCGTCGCTGCTGGAGCGGCGCCGGGAGTGGGCGTGATCGAGCTATCGGCGCCGAGGTCGCTGCGGATGCGAGCGAGCACTTCACTCGACTGGCCCGTCATGCCCTGAGTCGTTTGAGCAGCCGCGGCGCCAGTCGTCGGCATCAGCGGCGAGCCGGCGGCTAGGGCGCTGGGAGTTGCCGTCAGGCCCGCGTTGCGGTAGCGAGCCTGAACATTTTCAAACGTGGCGATGCGATCGAGCAGGTCGCGCAGTTGATCGCGTAGCTCCGGCGAATTGCCTTGAGCCAGCAGCGTGGCCGCTTCTTCGCGCAGTCCGCCAAGCTGCCATGTGGTGGGGGGCTGAACGACGATCTGCGACAGGCGGAGCTGCATCTCAACGACGCGCGAATCGAACGGACCCGTTGGCGCCGAGATGCCTTCAAATCGGATACGAGGCTGCTTGGTTGCGAACGCCTGCTGTGAGTTATCGGCGATCAATCCCGGGGCAACGGGAGCTGCGGCGGGGAATTGAGCCGCAGCAGGCGAGCCGGGAACGACGTTCATGGTATCGGCCGATTTCGCGAGGGCGGCAGCGCTCGCCGGTGGCGCTGAAGCGCCGACAGCATTCGGGTGCCACGCCGGGTTTGCGGGTAGCGGCGATGCGGCGCCGTTGTTGCCGAGCGCCGCATCGAGGTGAGCGAAGGGATTCGAGCCTGTGGCGGCCTCGGTTTCGGTGTACTGCGCTGCCTGAACATTGGCGGCGTCCCCGGTCGATCGCCACGCGGCGTTTCCGCTCGACGCGGCCCCCTCGATGGGAGGCGACTTCGCGAGCCGGCGGGCGGCGATCCAGCGGAACTCGCCCGCTGGAGGCGCGATCTTCACCCATGGCTGTCCAGGCGAGGGCTGTTCGATCAACTGCACCATTTCACGCTGTTCAAGATTCACCTGCACGGCGCTACGGTCGTCGGTGAGCGATGTGCCGACGCGGGCAGGAACGTGCGGCGCAATGATCTCCGCGGTGCGGCTGTCGAGAATACGGAGTTGATGGGCCGGGGCTAGGCTGAAGCTTCCTTCAACGGGGCGAATCGCGCACCAGCCGTCGCCGTCGTGGCGATAAACCTCCACGGCGTAGCCGGTTTTTAATTGGCTCGTCGGGTAGAAATCGCCGCCCGGTCCGCTGCGGACGTAAGTGTCGTTCTGCGTCACGTAGGCAATGTACGGAAAGCCATCGGCAGCCAGCGCTGGTCGTGCGCACGCCGCGACGATCGCCACGAGGCTCGCGAGTCCGAGTGAAAGGAGGTTGGTCGGTTTCGGACGCATCGAGAGAAGCATGGCGTGCTCCGTGGCAATGGCGTGGCGCGTTCCAGGAGGAACGTTGCCAGCTGTCATAAGCGGTTGCGCTGAGGCTTATAGGAAAATGGAGAATTGGGCTCAAGATCGGAAGGGCCGGGCGCCGACAGAGGGCCTTGCTAGCTGGTCGCCCAGGCCAACGTTAAGATGGGGGAAAGTCCCTTTTCTGCGCATCGCTTGCTGCGCCAGGGCCGAGGCGAGGCGTCATCATGCAGATTGAACAACTCGGTCCCTATCGAATCGGCCGCAAGATCGGCAAAGGGGGGATGGGCTCGGTCTACGAGGCGGTCGACGAGAAGAGCGGGCAGCGGGTGGCGGTGAAAGCACTCGCCCCGCAGCTAGCGATGGCCGAAGGGTTTCGCGAGCGTTTTGAAGCGGAGATCGAGTCGCTCAAAAAGCTGCAGCACGAAGGAATCGTGCGGCTGCTCGGCTACGGCGAGCACGAGGGGATCCTCTTCTACTCGATGGAACTGGTCGACGGGCCGAGCCTCGAGCAAGAAATCAACGCGGGCCGGCGGTTCGATTGGAACGAGACGCTCGGCATCGCGGTGCAAATTTGCCGGGCGCTGAAGCATGCCCACGACCATGGCGTCGTGCATCGCGACATTAAGCCGGCGAACTTGCTGCTCACGCCTGACGGAAAGGTGAAGATCGCCGACTTCGGGATCGCGCGGTTGTTTGGTTCGACGCAGCTGACGACCGCAGGCGGCGTGCTTGGCACTGCCGACTACATGTCGCCGGAGCAAGCTGATGGCCGGCCGATCACCGAGAAGTGCGACCAGTATTCGCTCGGTTGCGTGATGTTTGCATTGCTCGCGGGGCGGCCGCCCTTCCGTGCCAAGACAATGCCCGAGATGTTGCAACTGCAACGTTTCGCTGAGCCCGAGCCGGTGCGTCGCTTCGCGCCGCAGACGCCCGAAGATCTGGATCGCTTGATCCGGCAACTCCTCAGCAAAGAGCCGAGCGAGCGTTTTCCGAATGTGCAAGTGCTTGGCCGGCATATGGAAGCGATGCAACGGGCGCTTTCGCGGCCGCCGAAGCCGCAGGCGCCGCCGGCTGCCAATGGTGGGAAGGTCAATCAAACGCTGAGCGATACTCGGCTCGACGCGACCGCGGTGTTCAACGCCGACGCGACGCTCGCGCCCGAAGACATGCTGCTCGTACCGCGCGACACGACCGACAGCGGCGTTTACAATGCGCCGACGCTTGCCGATGAGGGGCAACTGGAGCTGGAGCAGCCGGTTCATTCTGGTTCGCCGCTCGCGCCGTCGATCTCGGCGCCGACCGGGCCCAAGACGGTGACGCCACCGAAGACGAGCCGGTTCACGACCGTCGATGAAGAGGCGGAACGTCTGCGCCGCGAAGAGCCGTCGCAGCTTTGGCCGCTCATGGGGCAGGCGGCAGGGATTCTCGGCGCTTTGGCGGCGCTCATCATGTTGGGCTGGTGGATGACGCGGCCCGCGACCGCTGATGCGCTCTACGAGTCGATCGAGACCTATGTCGACGACAATGGCGACGATGATCTGAAGCCAATCGAGAAGCGGATCGACGAGTTTCTTGCGCGCTTCCCGAACGACTCGCGCGTGGCCGATTTGCAGCCGTATGCCGACGAACTGGAACTGCAGCGAATGGAGCGGAAGTTGCGGTTCCAGAGCCGGCGAAGCGGGCAGGGGGATGCTCACCCGATTGCCGAGCTGTTCAGCGAAGCGAACGCGCTCCGCGAAACCAATCCCGAACGGGCGGCGGCGATTTTGCAAGATACGCTGACTCTCTACCCGACCAGCGGGTCTGCGGCGGCGGGGCTGAGCGAAGAGATGCGGCAGTACCTCACGCTGGCTGAGCGAGAGCTGGCGAAGCTCCGCACCGCGATCGCTCGGCAGGCCAAAGAGCAGATGCCGATGCTGCGTAACCGATTGATGGCGGCAGAGCGGCTGGAAGCGAAGGATCCGGCGCAGGCCCGCGCGATGTACGAGGCGCTAGTCGATTTGTATGGCGCCCAGGCGTGGGCATCGGAACTGATTGATGAAGCGCGAAAGCGAATGACGGCGCTGCCGGCGGTTAACGCCGCAAGTAACTAACGACGACAATTTCTCAGACGGCAGCGGCGCCGCAGCAAAGGAAGCGACATGGCTGAACAACCCTCGAAGGTGGCGCGACCGCGGAGCATAGCGGCGTTTGAGCGGGCACTCACATTGATGCCAGGCGGCGTGAACAGCCCTGCCCGGGCGTTCGGCGCCGTGGGCGGCACGCCGATCTTCATCGATCGCGCTGACGGCGCTTACCTCTACGACGTCGACGGCAATCGGTACATCGACTACATCGGCTCGTGGGGGCCAATGATCTTGGGGCATCGTCACCCCGAGGTGATCGCGGCAATTGAACGCGCGCTGGCGCACGGAACCAGCTATGGTGCTCCGACGGAAGCGGAGAGCGAGCTTGCCGAGCGAATCATCGATGCGGTGGCGTCGATCGAGAAGGTGCGGCTAGTGAGCTCCGGCACCGAAGCGACGATGAGCGCGATTCGCCTAGCCCGCGGCTACACCGGTCGCGACATGCTCATTAAGTTCGCTGGCAACTACCATGGGCACGTCGACAGTCTGCTCGTCGCTGCCGGGAGTTCGGCGGCGACGCTGGGGGCGCCGAATTCGCCCGGCGTTACGGCAGGGGCTTCGAAGGATACGCTCGTCGTTGAATACAACGACGTTGCGGAATTGGAGCAGGCCTTCGCAACTCACGGCGACAAGATTGCCGGTGTCATTCTCGAACCGGTGGTCGGCAATATGGGCGTCGTGGCGCCGAGCCGCGAGTTCGTCGACGCGCTCCATCGCCTCACGCAGAAGCACGGAGCGCTGCTCGTTTGCGATGAGGTGATGACCGGCTTCCGCGTCGCGTTCGGCGGGGCGCAGTCGGTGTTTGGGATTCAGCCTGATATCACGACGCTCGGTAAGATCGTCGGCGGCGGGTTGCCGGTCGGCGCCTACGGCGGGCGGGCCGAGATCATGAATCACATTTTGCCGGCGGGCAAAGTATTTCAGGCGGGAACGCTGAGCGGCAATCCGCTGGCCACTGCGGCAGGTTCCGCGACGCTGCGATTGTTAAAAGAAGAGTCGCCCTACGAGCGGCTCGATGCACTCACTTCGCGATTGGCGAACGGCATGCACCATGCCGTCGAGCGGGCGGGGATTCCGCACACGATCGCCCGCGTCGGCAGCATGATGACGCTCTTCTTTCACCCCGGCCCGATCCGCGGTTGGCGCGAGGCGAGCCATTGCGACACCGATCAGTTCGCCCGTTACTTCTGGGGGCTGATGGATCGCGGCGTGTATATGCCGTGCAGCCAGTTCGAGGCGTTGTTCGTGTCGACGGCGCACACGGAGGTCGACGTTGATGCGACGATTGCGGCGGCGGAAGAAACTCTGCGGTAGCTCTTCTACTCCCTGGCTCCGCCAGGGGTAGCATCACGCGCGGCTGCGTCTCTCGGAATGGTGGCCGACCCCCTGGCGGAGCCAGGGGCTAGGAAGAAGCGACGCCTTCGCGTCTTACTGAACGGCGTTCGCGGCGTCGGCTTTTTCTTCGGCGGCGCTTTTGCGGAAGTAGTCGGGAACCAGTTCTAGCGGGCTGATGGCTCCACCGTTGGCGACCTTCAGCAAACCGAGCCGCCCGACGGCGACTGCCGAAGGGTTCCACTGCGACTCGGACGCGGCAACGACTCCGGCGGGAAGTTGCGACTGGAGCTTTTCGAGCAGCGGGCCCGTGACGACTTCGCCGCTGCGGAGTTGCTGCAACCACGCGTCGATCGTGATGATATCGGTCGGCGGTTCGAGTTGCTTTTCAATAGCAGCACCGGCGGCGAAGCAGGCGGCAAACAGTTCTTGCCGCTGGGCGTCGAGGATCGTCCAGACTCGCGATGCGTTTGGCAGCAGCGGCGCGGCGAGAGCAGCGAGCGTGTGAACGCCGACCACCTGAGCACCAACGGCGTAAGCAAACGTCTTCGCCGCAACAACGCCGATCCGCAAGCCGGTGAACGAGCCGGGGCCAGCTGTTACCGCGACCAGTTTGATGTCGCTGGGACGCCAGTTTTGCTCTTTCAACAGTTCATGGACCGTCGGCAGCAACGAGCGCGCGGTCCGCTCTTCGGCTGGCGTGGTTCGCTCGACGGAAAAGACGACCTGGCCATCGTTGGCTTCGAGGAGCCCGACCGTGCCGAGCCGTCCGCTAGTTTCGAGGGCGAGGATTTTCATGATCAACCTACGATATCCGCCAGCCGCTGAGGCTTGCAATCGGCTTGGCGGGTACGTGGGCTGCGTTCGGCGTCTCTTTTGCTGCCACCTCCAACTTGGCATTTGGCCTGTTACATTGGGCCCGCGACGGCAGCGGCCGAGCCCGATTTCCTTGGCATTTATGGGGGACGAACGATGAAGATCTGGATGGCAATTCTCGCGGCGTTTGCAGTCTGCGGCAGCGATTCTTGGGCGTTCGCGCAGGAGATGCCAGAACTGCCCAAGCCGCAGAAAGAGCACGAATGGCTGGCTCAACTCGCCGGTGATTGGACGGCGTCCATGGAGTGCTCGATGGGACCAGACCAGCCCCCCATGAAGAGCGAAGCGACGCAAACCTCGAAGCTGCTCGGCGACCGCTGGCTGATCGCCAAGTCGGAGGGGGATATGGGGGGCCAAATCATGACCTCCGTACTGACGATCGGCTACGACCCCGCCAAGAAAAAGTATGTCGGAACCTTCATCGCCTCCTGCGGAAACGAGCTGTGGACCTACGAGGGAACCGTTTCCCCTGACGGCAAGAAGCTGGTGCTGGATACCGAGGGGCCCAACATGCTGACCCCAGGCAAGACCTCGAAATACCAGGAAGTGATCGAGATCAAGGACAAGGATCACTACGTCTACACCTCGGCCATCGAGGGCGAGGATGGCAAGCTCGTCCAGTTCATGAAGGCCGACTACAAGCGGAAGTAATGTCGCCGCTGGCAGTTGTGTCGCGGGTACCGACCGCAGCGAGCCGAGAACCAGTGCTTGGCCCGCCGAATCGCCTGTGATGCAGGCGGCGGCGGGCGGCGAGGTTTTCGGCTCGATCTATTTTTGCGGCTTCCCGGGCGAGAACGGGCCCCAGTGGGGCGTTGGTCGATCCTTGACCCCCCCACCGACGAGACTTAAACTGGCGGGTTAGCAAGGTTTAGGGTGAAATTGCCTGCGCAGCGGCTGGTCGGTTGTTGATAATCGATGTAGCAAGCTGCGGGTGGTTTAAATCCCTCCCCTAGCCCCTCCCTTCTAGGGAGGGGGAACCTGAGCGACGCACAGCAGCTTGTCCTCTATGGGATCGACACGACGGTGAAGCGCGCGATCATCAGCGACATCCACGGCAATCTCGAAGCCTTGCGGGCCGTGCTTGCGCATATCGGCGATCAGCAGGTAGAAGAGATTTTCTGCCTTGGCGACGTCGTCGGCTACGGTCCCAACCCGTGCGAGTGCCTCGATCTGGTGATCGACCGCTGCAAGCTCGGCTTGCTGGGGAATCACGATCAGGGGGCGATGTTCGACCCCGAAGGGTTCAACAGCGGCGCGGAGCGGGCGATCTTCTGGACCCGCGAGCAGCTTGAAGGCGCCAGCGGCGATCGGGGACGTATCGACGAGCGGTGGGATTACCTCGGCACCATGCCGCGGATCCACCGCGACGACCCGTACCTCTACGTGCACGGCTCACCGCGAAATCCGGTGAACGAATACGTCTTCCCGGAAGACATCTATAACCAAAAGAAGATGGAGAAGCTGTTCGGGCTAATCAGTAAGGGGTGCTTCCAAGGCCACACGCACGTGCCAGGCGTTTTCCTGGAAAGCCTTGAGTTCATCACCCCCGAGCAGGTCGAATATCGCTTCCCGATTGGCCAAGAACGCTTCATGGTGAACGTCGGTTCAGTGGGCCAGCCCCGCGACGGCGATCCCCGTTCTTGCTATGTGATTCAAGAAGACGACAAGATCACGTTCCATCGCGTCGAATACGACTGTAACGTGACGGCTGAAAAGATTTACCGAACGCCCGACTTGGATAACTTCCTGGGCGATCGCATCAAGGAGGGGCGGTAGACGCATCCGGTCTGCCCGCGCCATGCAGGCTCATTGTGCCTGAATTACTAGAAGTCTAGCGGAGACTTCTCTCACTTCGAACATTGCTTCGTTCGGCATCCCCGCCGAACGTCATTGGTCGGGCCCGGAGTGGCCGATCGCTGCGAGGATCGCAAAACGTGGAACGCCGATTTTTAACGTTTCTGGTGCTGTCATTCGGCATCATGGCGGTGTGGCAGATTCTGAACCCGCCCAAGCCGCCGGCGAAGAAGCCAGACGCGGCCGCGGCTGCTGCTGAGGACGAGAAGGAAGAGGCCGTCGCTGCCGACGAAGCAGCAGGCGATAAACCCGCGGGCCAAGACGCCGACGGCGATGGAGCGGATGACGCGGAAGCCGCGCAGCCGCTGGAATTCGTCACGCTCGGTTCGATTGATCCCGCCACCGGTTATCGCATGGGCGTGACGCTCACGAACCAAGGGGCGGCGGTTCACCGGATCGAGCTGTCGAGCGCCCGGTACCAAGACTTGCACGACCGCCGCGGCTATTTGGGGCAGCTTGAACTGACCGTCGGCAATGGCGAGGGCCTGCTCGTCGGCAACGTGATTCCCGGTTCGCCCGCGGCTGTCGCCAGTATGAAAACGGGCGATCGAATCGTCGAAGCGGGCGGCGAGAAGCCCGAGAAGATCGCGACGCTCGAAGATTTCCAGAAAGTGCTAGGTGCGATTCGCCCTGGGCAGGAGGCGACGCTTGTGGTGCTTCGCGACGGCCAGCGGCAATCGCTCACCGCAAAGCTCGGGCGACGTCCGCTCGAATTGATTCGCCCCGAATCGGAAAACGTCGCGCTCCGCACGGGCAAGCCGGCGCCGCTTGATTTCGTGTCTCCGCCATCGTTCCTGATGACGCTGACGCAACTCGGCGACAAGAAGGCGACCGACGCGAAGCCCCTGGCTGGCGTTGACCTCGAAACCGCGAACTGGCGCCGCATCGATGCTCCCGCCGGCGGCGACGGCGAAGTAGTTTCCTTCGAACGTAAGCTGGCTGGTTCGGGACTCGTCGTCACGAAGACCTACCGCCTGCGCAAGGCGCCGGAGAAGGAAGCCGATGGCGCGGCGCTACCGGCATATGATCTCACTGTCGAAGTGGCGGTGCGCAACGACGGCGAAGCGAAGCAAGATTTCGCCTATCAGCTCGACGGGCCTAACGGCTTGCCGATCGAAGGGTGGTGGTATGCGACGAAGATCGGCCGCAATTGGGGCGGAGTCGGCCTCCGTGATGTGATCGGCCGCTACTTCAACGGCGATCCAACGCAGTTCGGGGCCGCGACGGTTGCCGCAGGCGATGCCAAGCCGTTGGAGGGCGCGAACCTCGCCTACATGGGCGTTGATGCTCAATATTTCTGCGTCGCGTTAATCCCGAACGTCGAAAAGCCCGAGCAATCGGACTGGGTCATTCAGGCACGCAGCGTCGTGGCGGGAACGCCGCCTTCCACCAAGCCGGACGGTCGATTCGCCAATGTGTCGACTCGGTTCGTTTCGAAGCCGTTCAACTTGGAACCGGGCGATGCGGTTCGCCATTCTTACACAGTTTTCTCCGGTCCGAAGCGGCCAGACCTTCTCGCCGAGTATAAAGCGGCTAACGAGCCCAACTACTCGCTCAGCGACTTCGTCTACTACGGCTGGTTCGGCGCCGTCGCCAAGACGATGCTTGGATTGCTCCACTTCTTCTACGGCATCGTCGGCAACTACGGCATCGCGATCATCATGTTGACCGTGCTTGTCCGCGGTTGCATGTTTCCGGTAAGCCGCGGCCAAGCGAAGAGCATGGCGAAGATGCAGGCGCTTAAGCCGGAAATGGATCGCATCAAGGAGCGCTATAAGGGCGATCAGCAGAAGCAAGCCGCGGCGATGCAGGATTTGTATCGCAAGCATAGCGTCAATCCGCTGGCCGGCTGTTTGCCAGCGCTGATCCAGCTGCCGATTTTCCTCGGCCTGTACCGCGGTTTGGCGGTCGACGTGGAGCTGCGGCAGGCTCCGCTGTTCGGCGATTCGATCCGCTGGTGTTCGAACCTTGCCGCGCCTGACATGCTTTACGATTGGTCGTGGTTCATGCCAGATGCGGTCACGAGCGGGCAGGGGATGTTCGCGCTTGGCCCGTATCTCAACGTGCTGCCGCTTGTTACCGTGGCGCTCTTCCTGTTGCAACAAAAGCTGTTCATGCCGGAGCCGGCGAACGAGCAAGCGGCGATGCAGCAAAAGATAATGAAGTACATGATGGTGTTCATGGGACTCATGTTCTACAAGGTGCCGAGCGGCTTGTGTCTCTACTTCATTGCGTCGAGCCTGTGGGGCATCGCGGAGAAGAAGATGATTCCGCCTCCCGCGACGCCTGTCGTAGGCACGGGAACTTCGACCGATTTGTCGCCGACTCGCAACGGCGGCTCTGGCGGCAAATACCCCGAGAAGCGTCCGGGCAAGAACGGCGACTCGCGGAATCGCAATCCGAAGCGGAAGCGGTAGTCGCCAGCGATCGAGCCGACGGCCATGTCGTACGACGTCAATGACACGATAGCGGCGATTGCTTCGGCGGCGGGCGGCGCGGCCCGCGGCGTGATTCGCATTAGCGGGCCGGAGACGCTAGAGCGACTCGCGCGGTGTTTTGTCGCTGCAGGTGAGATGGCCTTGCCGCTGCAATCTCTTCACCGGGCTCAGCGAATTTCAGGATCGATCAGCGTGCCGTCGTCGCACGGCGGCGCTGCTTGCTTGGTTCCAGGTTGCTTGCTCGTGTGGCCGAACCAGCAGAGCTACACGCGGCAGCCGGCGGTCGAGTTCCACACGGTCGGCTCGCCGCCGCTCTTAGCTGCGGTGCTCGAAGAACTGGAACGCCACGGCGTTCGGCCGGCCGAGCCGGGCGAGTTCACGCTGCGGGCGTTTGTCGCCGGGCGGATCGATTTGATGCAGGCCGAGGGCGTGCTGGGCGTCATCGACGCCGAGGGACGGGCCGATCTTGACGCCGCGCTCGATCAAGTCGCGGGCGGCATGTCGCGGCCGCTTCATCAAATTCGCGAAGATTTGCTCTCGCTGCTCGCGGAGCTTGAGGCTGGGCTCGATTTCGTCGAAGAGGACATCGAGTTTATCGGTCGTGGTGAGTTGGCCGCGCGAATCGCGGCGGCACAACAGGTCTTATCGGCGACGCAGGCGCAGCTTGGCGAACGCGATCGCCGGCGCGAGTTGCCGCGAGTGGTGTTGCTTGGTTTGCCCAATGCCGGGAAGAGCAGCTTATTCAATGCGCTGATCGCCCGCTTCGGCGGAACAAAGGATACGGTGAGTTCGATTGTGTCGCCAATGCCAGGAGCAACGCGCGACTATGTCATCGGCTGCGCGAGGTTAAGTGGCGTTGACGTGGAACTGATCGACACGGCCGGCATTGAGCATGAACTCCAAACTGGCATCGGGGGCGAATCGCAGCGCGCGACCAGCTCGCAACAGCGAACGGCGGACGTGCGGCTTCGCTGCATCGATGGGGCGAGCGGAGAGATTCTCCGTGATTTCGCCGGCTACGAGATCGGCGTTCTTACGAAGTGCGACCTCAGCGGGAAGACCGTTTTAGCCGCTGGTGTGGGCGGCATCACGATTCACTGCAGCAGCACGACTGGCGCGGGGCTCGACGAACTGGCGGCTGCCATCGCCTCAAAAGTGGCGCTGTTGGCCCGCGATGGCGAGGCGCCAGGTCTCGCGGCAACGACCGCCACGCGCTGCGCGGGCAGCTTGCGTCGTGCTGCGGCGTCGCTCGCCGTCGCCCACGACCTCGTGATGAGCGGCGGCGACGAACTACTGGCGGCGGAGATTCGCCATGCTCTAGACGCTTTAGGCGAAATAGTCGGCGCCATCTGCACTGACGACGTGCTCGATCGCGTCTTCAGTCAGTTCTGCATCGGAAAGTGATTGCGAGAAGCGACGCCTGCGCGGCATAATCATCGCGGCTCGCTGCACAATCTCCCCACCCTTATGCTTTCGCCCCGCGGACGCATTCTATGAAGCTGTTGTTGGACCGTCCCTCAGTTCAGTTTGTTGCTGCATCATGCTGCGTGTGGGCAACGTCTTGCCTGATAAATGCTCGGGCAACTGCCGGCGAGGGGAGCGCGACAATCGAATCCGCCATCGCGACGATTACTGATGCTGAGATTCTTGAACATGCCGGCTTGCTCGCCGACGACACGCTCGAAGGCCGCGCGGCCGGCTCACGCGGTGCCATCGCGGCCGCGAAATATCTCGAAAAGCAGCTGAAGGATGCGGGGCTTGAACCGGGCGGTGACAACGGCACGTACATTCAGCGATTCAGCCCTGGTTATCAGAACATCATCGGCATCCTGCGCGGAACCGATCCGAAGCTCCGCAACGAGTTCATTGTCGTCGGCGCTCATTACGATCACGTCGGCTACGGCAACCGCCAGAACAGCAACGGCCCGATTGGATTTATCCACAACGGCGCCGACGACAATGCAAGCGGCGTTGCGGCGCTGCTCGAGATCATCGACGCTCTCCATCGTTCGGGGTGGCAGCCGCGTCGTTCGATCGTCTTCGCGTTCTGGGACGGCGAGGAGATCAATCTACTCGGCTCGCGGCACTGGGTGCGGCAGCCGACGGTGCCGCGCGAGGGGGTGAAGCTCGCGATCAACGCCGACATGGTCGGCCGCCTCACGAACGGTCGGCTCGAAATCGCCGGCACGCGCACCGCCGACGGACTGCGGCGTTTGTTTAGCTCAGCGAAGCTTCCCGAAGATCTACGGCTCGACTTTACGTGGGAGTACAAGGAAAACAGCGACCACTGGCCGTTTTACGTCGATGGGATTCCGTCGCTGCTGATTCACACCGGCTTGCACGGCGATTATCATCGCCCAAGCGATGACATCGAAAAATTGAACATTGTCGGCATCAATCACACGGCGGCATATATGCTCGACGTGATTTGCCGGCTGGCCGATGAGGAGACTTTGCCTGAGTTCCGTGCGGCGTCTCGGGGGGAGGTCGCGTCGATGCGTTCGCAGCGAGAATCGCCGCTTGCTCCGCCTCAGCCGCGGCTTGGTTTACGTTGGGCGTGGCTGCCGGACGAATCAGCGGAGTTGGAGAAGCCTCGAGGCGGAAAGATGCGCGTCACCGAGGTGACGCCTGGTTCGGCCGCCGACGTTGCCGGCATCCGCATCGGCGATGTGCTGACGACGGTCGACGGCGCATCGCTGCCAGTCGAAGAGTACTTGCCGGCAGCCGTGCTTCGCGCGAAAGAATCGATCACGCTCGAAGTCGAGCGCGAAGAAGAGCCGGCGCAAACAGTCGACGTGAAGCTCACCGGCGAGCCGACGGCGCTCGGATTATCGTGGCGCCCTGATTCGGCGCTCACCGGGGCGGTGATGGTGACGCGCGTTGTTCCGTATTCGCCTGCGTCGCGCGCGAAAATCGCCGTGCAAGATCGGATCTACAGCGTCGAGGGCGAACCGTTCGCCGATCACGACGCTCTTTTGAAGCGCGTGCGGGAATTGCTCGATTCGGGCGCCGAGTCGATCACGCTGCAGGTTGAAACAGCCGGTCGAGTTCGCCCGGTCGAAGTGGACCTGCGATTACCGGCGGCCGAGCCGGTTGATTCGTCGCTGTAGGCCACTGGATCGATTGCTCGGAGCGCTTTTCCGCGTGTCGCAAGATTGCAAGAAACCTCACGGCGCAGCGTCGCCGCTGGCGGCCTGCTCGCCTAACTTTCGCAAACGCTCCCATGTGTAGAGCCCTGATTGGTGTCCATCTGACCAATGGATCCGCACGGCGTAGGCTCCGACGAGTTCCATCTGATCGACCGTGATATCGAGGGAGATGGTCGCGGGATCGAGAATCCTCGCTCCGGTCCACTCATTGACGCACTGCGCGCACTGACATTCGCCCCGCGCGAAGCGAAATGCGAGACGATCTTCGCGGTCTGGCCAGACAACGCGCAAGACGCTCTCGCTGCGGAGCGCCTGGAGATCACGGGGGGCAGGAAAGGCGGGCATAGCGAACGTCGGAGTGGCGATAAATGGAAGGGGTAGCGATGCCGTTACGTTCAGAATCGCGTCACTGCGAAGCCATTTTAGCCGGCACTTCACGCCTAGCCGCAACCCGCCGGCGCCGGCTATACTGAGGGCTTGCCGCCCGGCTAGCCGGGCCAGCATTCTGCGGGGACGTGGCGGAATTGGCAGACGCGCTGGATTTAGGTTCCAGTGGGGCAACCCGTGCAGGTTCGATTCCTGTCGTCCCTACTCCGCGGAAATTTTTTGTGCGGAATTGTTGGGAAGCGTACGTTCGTAGGCCGAGAGCATTTTTCGTCCTGCCGAACGTACGCTTCCAACAATCCGTGCGAGCCTGTAGCTCAGTCGGTAGAGCAACGGACTTTTAATCCGTAGGTCTCGGGTTCGAGTCCCGACAGGCTCATTGCACGCCCCCGGTTTCACCGGGGGTTTTGCGTTTTCGGGGCACTTTTGCGGGTTGGTGTCCTTGCCAGTCCGCGTCGGTCCTTGCTTGGCGGACGCTGTCTGCTGTGGATTCTGCTGTGCTTTTGCGGGGCGTCCTAGGGCGGCTTCAAAGTCGGCGTCAGTCACCTGGTTGTAGTGTGCGAGAGCGACTTTCGCACTGTTGCCCAACCACTTGCACGCGGTGGCAATTGGGAATTGCTTCATAAGCTCAGTCTCACGCGTTGAGCGAAGATTCTGAAAAAGCTTCGGCCAAGGTTCCATTCCAGCTCCGCGGATGGCATCTTCAAGGCCTGAACGCCAATTGGTAGCCCCATCCCCCCGTGTAATAACTAGATCGCCGGCACGAGCCAGACCAAGGGATTCAGCGTGGCGGAAGGCAGCAGCAAGGAAGGGCCGGAGTTCTGGAAAGATCGGGGTTTCTCGTTTCCCAGTTTTGGGCGAGAGTACCGTCATCCTCCCCTTCACCCAATCGACATGGCCCCATTTCAATGCGGCAGGTTCGGAGGGGCAACGCATTCCGCCCCAGCGTGTAAGAGCGAAGATCGTGCGGAGATTGATCTGCTTTGAGGGGATCGCCGCGAAAACCTTCTCCGTGTCCTCAGCAGACAAGAAATACATTCGCTCCTCAGGCGACGAGCCCACAGAGATATTCTTCATTTCGCCAAACGGATTCTCATCGATCAGCTTCGCTTTCTTTGCACGCCGAAAGAATTGCCGTGCAACGCTACATCGCTTCCGTAGCGTAGCTTCGGCTAGGTGTTCGTTATCCGCCAGCCACAGGCGGAAATCGTCGGCATCGGCAGAAGTAATGCTTTTAAGTTTCCGGGACGCACCAAAGTAGGCCGTAAGATTTCGCTGCGTGTGACCGTAAACCTTCTTCGTGCCTACACCAACGTCAGTTCGCTTCTCGATATAGTCCTTTAGAAATTGCCCCAGTTCGTCATCGTGCCGCTTATCTTCGTCCTTATGTTCCGCCGTTACTTGGCGTTCCGCCGCTAGCCCGTGCTTCACAAGCTTGGCATGGAGCTTGCCACCGACGCCGCCGAGCCAAATCGACGTTTCAATTGGCGGCGACACCTTGGCGGATTGGGATGTGACGATGGTTTCAACGTGAGACAGTATTGTCTCCGCTTGCTTCTTAGGAATCTTTCCGAGATATAGTGACTTACGCTCGCGAGACGCATTGAAATAATCAATACGACGAAGACCATTCTTTCCAGATACAATTGATGCCATTCTCTCTCCAAGTAAGTATTAGGCGGGCGTTCTGCAGCCTTGAATCAAAGCAGTTAGCGCATCGAGTTCGTAACGAATTGCATCACCGATGCGGACGAATTGAAGTTTGCCGGCTTTGCGAAGTCGCGACAAAGTTTTAGTAGACAAGTTAAGCAGCTTGGCCGCTTGCGGTTCGGTATAAAGAAGTTTCTCTTCCATGTGTCCTGCGAAGTGACGACTTGCTGCGGGCAATATCACCACGCCGTGTCGTCGGCAAAATTGTTGATGTTTCCCTGTGGTCGGGTTTATCACACCCCGTTCGAAGGGGCGCCATTTTGACGTGCTGTCAAAGCGGCGCCAAGTAGCGAGTGTGAGATGTAGCTCAAGGCAGCGAAAGCTGATGACTTTGAATGCGTCAGAGTGGACGCGATACAACCTTAGACATGTGGATAAATCGCCTCGACCTGCTTCACACTGATGCTTTCGAAGCAGCGGTCGTAAATTATGCCTTTGCAGTCCTACGACGCCTAGTCAGTACGCGTTCTTCAGAAAAGAACGCAGCCACTCCTACTGAGCAGTGGCCGTGCTCAACGAAGTTCAATCCGCAGTACAGCATTTCCGCGAGTTCCGCCGGTTCAAACAGTGCCCAGGCGTCGTCGGAATGGTACTCAAACATGAACACCTCGTCGCCGTTGATCGCCGCCGCTCCCCAATCGCCAAGCCACTCGCGTCCGAGATGAACATTGACGAGGTCCGCATCTGAGCAGTTCTACTGGTGGCCAGTGAAGGTCTCGCTTAAACGATCGGCTAACCATTTAGGCACCTTGCCCAACTCGAAGCTTGTGAGCCCCTCAATATCTCGCACACTCTCACTAAATTCAGACATACATTTTCTCCGCACCACACACTTTGTCGAAATAGGCTAGTCCGTCGACAACACGTCAGCGAGTCAACTCCGAGAGGAGCATCTCTAAACGAGGATGGGTTGTTCTCTTACAGCAAGCGGTCAAGAGAAGCTTGCTTCATGTTGAAGCACGCGTTTGGCCCATCTTCGACCCACTTGAATCCCATATGGATCGCGGCTGCGATGAATGCACCATTACAGCAGTAAAAAGGTGCGTAGAAACGTTCCACCCGATGTTTCAGCGCATAACTGCTGCAGGTCTGATTGGTCGAACGTGACTTCTCAATCTTCGCCAACCATTCGCACGCAGTTTGAAACTGAGCAAAACCTCGCAGCAGCTCCCCCCGATCTTGCTTCAACTCTTTAGTGGCATTACCCGGAAACTCGGGATGATACTGTCCAAAGCTACCAAAGCCGAACGCGCCAAGGTTGGGACAACGCTCCATAACGGCACCGAGGTTTTCTTCACTAATTTCATTCACGAAGAACTCGCAATTCTTTGCTTGTTTCATTTCAGTTCCTTGAGTTGATAATGAGGGGAATTGACTTTCTTTCCAGCGACTTCAGCGATTACGCCGCGTTCGATCAACACTGGAAACGTGTTCTTAAACCGTGCTGCACTGATACCAGCTTTGTTCCGCAAATCCGACTTAGATAACTTTCCACGCTCGTTGAGCACCGCCTTCACCTTGAGAATGTCACTCGCTAAGACGGTTTCCGCTTCGCGTAGATGATCTACACTCCTCGACTCGAAGGCGGTGCTAACCGAGACCGTCCAGTTCGGCGCGTCCTTCGTACCTTCGTCAATGTCGATCGACCACTCAGCCGAATGCGAGGAACAGTTGCCTGCGGCGACGAGGAACTTGTGAATGCCACTTCCAAGCTCAAACGGTTCGCGACGCGAGACCAGCCACCATTGACGTGCCCACGCATCGAACCCAGCTTGAGTTAGGTCCTCTAGTGTAAGGACGTGGTTGGTTTTTCTGGCGGCGGACTTAGTCACGTGGTGCGCGACGACAAGCGTCACACCTGCTTTGCGGCACAGATCGCTGATTGCCCAGAGCAGTTCGCCTTGCGACTGGATATTGCTGGCCTCGCTTCCGCCCATGCACATGTACAATGGGTCGATGATGACCACCTCGATCTGGTGATGTCGGAACAGTACGTCTAGCAGCCCAAGGTCATCGTCACTCTTAAATTTAGGGAGAGATTCGGAGATGAAGAAGTAGTCGTCGTCGGCGTTCAAACCACCAGCTTTGTCGGCCAGCGTTTTCACGCGTCGTTGCAACGCAGCGCCACCTGATTCGCCTGTGAGAACCATTACACGCGATCGCGTGCAAGCGAACTTGCCGAGGAACCGGCGCCCCGTCGACAAGCCGTAAGCTAAGTCCATTAGCTGTCCGGTTTTAACTGACTTAGCGGCGCCGCCGAAAATGCATGGCATGCCTTTGATGAGTACGTCCTCGACGATGTACTCTTCCGTAAAATCCGAGCTCAAAAGCTCCTTCATCGTGCTGGTCGGATAACGCACCATCGCTGCAGCAAGCGATGGTGTGGTATGGCTGCTGCCTACCCATCCGAGTTGACGGGCGTGGAAGTAAATCGACGCGATCGTTTGCAAGCCATTGGGCTGCAGAGACTCCCATGTCAGACGGCAATCGTCGACACCTTTGCACTTGGTACTTTGAGCACTGAACTTGTAGAACAGATCGAAATTCTCCTCGCCAGCTTGCTTCAACGCGATCGCGATTTTGATCCACTCTCCTCGATCGTCGTAGAACTTCGATGGCAGACTCATCAGTGCCGAGCACAAGTCTCCATCGAAAGCATTGGATTCGGAGCGAGCGATGATCGGCGACGCCGGCATGTCAAGGGGAAGATTAGCAAGGCTGAGCGGCACTTCGCATCTCCAAAATATGCGACAACCGTCGCGGACGTTCGGGAATATCATCACCTTTGCAGTTCAGTGTCCCTGGTAATCGGACGATGCGGGCGGCATCGGATAGCGACGTGTCGATCTTCGCGTGCGACGTGCTGAACTTATTGTCGAGGTGCTTGAGGAACTGGCTGACAAGTGGCGAGTCCGTCGGCTCGTCAATCGGAAATACGAGCTGCACGCCGTTACCGGAATGAACCGCGACAACGTTCACGTCGCACTCGACGATCAAGTAGTCGTAAACTTTCGATCCAAGCTCAATTGCGGATTCAAGCTCAGTATCGGTCGAGTTGATGCCGCTAAGTCGCACCGGGTCGATGTCGACGCAGAGCCGTGGTCGCCAGATGACTTCATCATTCGTGAAGCGAGTGGCCGAGTACGGCTTGACACGATCAGCCGCGCGGCCAAAGAGGTCGGGGTGCAAGCGTTGCAGGTTGATGTAGAGGTTGCCACGCCCGTTGAAGTAAACGACGTCCTTAAAGAATTCCTCGCGGTCACGGTAGAAGCCGACGCTTTGCTTGCCGTAACTTTTTCCTCCATCCAATAAGACGAGGGCAAGCAACTCGTCGGGTGTGTAAAGATTGTCAATGTAGTAACGCGTGTGCATGAAGCTCCCCAATAAGGAATGAAATGAAAGGACACGAGGCAGAGTGCCCGATGGCCGCATTAGTGTCCGTTGACGGACTCGCGTGTCGCCGCAAAACATGCGGCGAGCGATGAGGCGGTCTTACGCCGCCTTTTTTTTAACCTTGGGACGCGTTCCCATCGGCATCGGCCCGGGCTTGAGTTTCTGACCCGTTTCCCGATAGTAGCGTCGTTCGATCTCCTTGAGTCGTGTTTTAACCTCCTGCACATTGATTCCAACTGATGATGCGATTACATCAAGATGAAGTAGCGTCCCTGCGTTGAGCCCGACGCCTTTGTCCCATCGAGCCGCGAGGACCAAAGTGTCCGTATCATCGCGACACATGGTCAGAAGCAACCGAAACGAGGAGGTCTGCTCCATACATTCGTGGTCGATCTCGGAGTGCTTCAGTATCATCTGCTGGTAATTTCCCCACGGAGCGTCCTCCCGCTGGTCTCTCGCCCACTGCGGGTGGTCTCGCATCACTGATTCGTGAGGTGCGTCACTGCTGTCAAAAATCGTCTGGTAGGAGTGGCGTTCGAAGTCATTGAACAAGCGCCCTTGGTCGACCCATCTCGCCCTCGTGGTGGGCTTGATGTAGATCAAATTGCTCGTTTGCCAAAACTTTAGGACGGCCTGCTCGGCGACCGTATAGATCCAGGAATCGGGAGCACGCGGCCGCCGCCTTAGAAGGCGAGCCACGGCCAACTGAGCCTCTGCAAAAAACTCCCACAGCTCGTCTCGGCGAAGCCACCGGTTGAACGCGAAGCCGTAGGCGGCGTTCCAGGCCACCTTGTCGGCCCGACTGAGCCGCCGTGGTTCAAGATTGAGTTGCCGACTACCGTCGAGCCCCTTCTCGAACTTCTCTCGGCGAGGACGTCGACGCCGCGGCCCAATGTCGTAAACTTCCTCTCCCTCGCCCATCTATATATCCCCATTTTTGAGGTTGTTGCGCGATTTTCTCGAAATAGCTTCTCTGGAAAGTTTCGTTGGCCTGAGCGTCAGCGGGATTGGCCTTCGCCGACCGTTTCCGTTCGCCTACGCGGGCTTCATTTTTGACTGCGATTGCACCATGAAGGCCCTTGCCTCACTCTCAGTAACCACGCCGTGAGCCAGCAGGTGGCCCGTGACGGCTTCCCAGGCGTCGCGTTGCTTAACGAGCGTCTCGACAGCGTACGACGCGTCGCGAAGGCGTTGCCACACATCGTGGATGGGAAGCAGGTCGTCATCTTCGTGCACCATGAACAGGTCGCGTAGCAGAAGAATTTGAAAGTACTCGTCCCAGGGCCTTCCCGGGTCGTCTTCCAGGACCGGAGCCACGAGCGCGGCGACTTCATGCGACTCACCGGGCGGCGGTGTGATTAGGACCACGTGTCCAACCCACCGTTTCGGCGCCTGATCGCCGCCAGCCACGGAGAACAGCTGCGCACGCGCTACACCGCCTTTAGACGCCGCTACAACGAGCTGAGCGCCGGCGGACGAAGCCGCTTCTTCCCGCGATTTGGGCACATGATTCACCTTCATATCTCTACCTCCGTGTAAAACAGATGTGCGACGCGTGATTCGCGTCTCTGGCTGTGTTATCGAGACGTGACCTCGGTTGGCCAAGGTCGATCTGACCGTCGGCGCGTGGATTGTCGTGGATTGTCTTTGGATTGAATCCGACGATCCGCGTTCCATATCGCGAGCATCTACTGAAGCTCAATGATGCAGGAGTTCCGAGAGGCAATCGGATCGAGTGCGCACTCCCAGGTCCTTCTCGGATGGCGTGCTCCTTGTCGGACGGCCGTCCGACAACGCAGAGGTGCGTCGCTGTGGATGTTATGGCGGTATGCTTAACGCCACTCGAACATACGATCGCCAGGACCGATCCACGGCTCCCAGGAAGGCGCTACGAGGCTCCTAATTGCAGGCAACGAATGGACCCGTGCTTCCAGCGTGCTCGCGCCCGGAACTCGTGGAGCCTACAGCGCGCCTCCAGAATGTGTAGGCAGAAGGGGCATCGAAGCACGACGCACGGCACTCCTTACTGGACGGAGAACTCCTTGTCGGACACCGGACACCCCTAAAGGGGGTGTCCGTCCGTCCGACAAGGTCGTGATTCTCAAATTGCCCAAAATCGTTGATTTTTCCGGCGTTTTTGAGCATTTTCCGCTCGAACTGGCAGGAATGTACGCGTCCCTTGTCGGACGGCCGTCCGACAAGGAATTGGTCGCGCACCCGCGGAGATGAATAGGCTGAGTCGTCGGTTCTCGCCGCAATCTGCTGCAGGCATCCGTCGGGCTGCCTAGGCAAAAGAAGCCCTCGCCAGACAATCGTCCGGCAAGGGTGCTCTTCGTGCACTAGCTCAAATTGCGCCTTCGCGACTCAGGGCTAAGATCGCGGAGTTGCCGTCGTGGCGGTCTCCGGAGCAACTCGCCAGATAAGTCTGGGCGTCCGTAAATGTCATCGCTCCGGTCGCGAGCAGATGGTCGGACGCCATGGCCCAAAGTCGGCGATTCTCAAGCAAGATAGTTAGCGCCGTTTCGACGCAGCGAACGCGGGAGGCGACGTTAGAGAGCGAGATTCCGTAGTCACTTGCTTCGGTGTCGAAGAAGTCTTCGATCACGAAAAGATCGAAGTATACGTCCGACGGCCGCTTGCTGTACGTGAGCAACAGTTCTGCGATCTTGCCTGCCACTTCGACCAAACCAGCTCCGCTAGGCGCCGTTAGCGTAGTAGTTGCAGCCCATCCGAGGGCTCCAGCGGCTCCTGTCTGGAATTCGCATAGTGCGGTGTGCGCTGGGATACCCCTGACGGCCGCGACGACCATCTCGGCTGCGCCCACATCGCTTGCACGCCGTTTGCATGTGAACAGATTGCGATTCACGATCAAGCTCCTTCTCTACAGGTTTGGAAATGGCACGGGATTGTGCCGCAGAGAGGGATCGACCACTGGCAACTGGAGCCCCTATGCGATTGACGTGGATTCGGCGGATTGCGGGCGGATTCTCCGGAGGCGCGATTGTTCGTCATCCGTGGAAAGTGAGAACGAGGCTCCCGCCCAATTCCTCACACCCGGCGCGTTGTATCAGCACTAGAACATCCCGCGAATGAAGCCCATTCTCATTGCCCGCGGTATTTTCGCTGGTGTCGATTGAAATGCTCCAGTCTGGGTGTGATGCCTCCGTACCGAGCCGATCGTGCTCGAGCGAAGTTGTGCGCCAATTCTCGGCTCACATTGACTCCGATTTGCAATTGAGCATCCCTGAGTGCTCGACGAGACCGTTGCGCCGCCGGTGGAACCCTACTTTTCTCAACAACTTCAACGGTGACTTCGGAAGTTAGCGAGCCAGCACTGACTCCGGGAAAACGGGCGTAGATCGCTTCGACAACGCCCGTTAGGTAATCGACGGCCTCTTCCCGGTCCGCGGCGGTGAAGGTGGCAGATTCGCCTAGAATGGCCGCGAGATTCGCGCCCGTGCGTCGAAGCTCTCGCCATCCGAGTAGGGCGGAGGCGTGTGAGCCATCTTTCACGAAATTTAGACAAGTTGTCTTAGAAACTACTGTTGTATCACTTAGAAGTACTTCCAAATTAGTCAGTAATTTATCTAACCAAAACGCCGGATTAATTGTGCTCATATTTATGGTGGCACAATCACCGGCGTCCTCCAATGTCTAACTACTAATAAGCAGCTTGGTACTTTTACAGTACACAAGCAACTGTTTGTTTTTGTAGTAACTCATAACATCAACTCAAAGGTAGAACGACGAGATTGCGCCTTTAAAGAGTGCGCTAGTAATCTCAGATTGAAGCGAGTCTAACGGGCGGATCGCGCATGGTTCTAGTGGGGTAAGAGGACACTATTCGTATTAATCGTTGATGTGAACAAACGTGAAAGACGGCGTCAAGTTTAGCTGCTCGGGCCCGGAAAAACCCGTGCGGAACTACACTCCGCTACCCCCACCCCCTCCGAATATCGCGGCCCGGGCCCCCCTTCAATTGGGATTGCTTACTGGTAGCCGGCCGGCGGTCCCACGGCAGGTTTATTGAGCGAAAAACATAGCACGACCAGGGGCTCGGTCTCCCCGACGACAACACTAGAAAATAGGCCCCCTATGGCCTCGGCTTGCCGCGCAGGGTGTTATAGCCTGCGTAGCTGTCGGCTTTTACCGTCGCGCGTTTAGGATCAGACCTCGCTTCAAAAGCCGTTCAGCTCTTTGGACCACTTATTCCCACACGTCGAAGAGCTTGAGCTGCCGTTCGGGCGTTTTCTCGACGCTCGCTAACGTTTGGCCACCTGTTGGGCAGGGAGCCGCAGTTGAATGCGTGCCTCGGTGACGGAGTAGCACTGTATCTCGATGCTGACAGACCGCCGTGGATTGAATGTTCGCGAGACGACCTGCCACGGCATGCGCCCCTTCGGAATGTTCTTGACTGCATCGTCATCGCAATCTAAGCGGCAAAGTGAAGAATCGCCGGGCCTTCGCTTCGAATTAGTCCTCGCCTGAGCCTCAAGGCAAACTAATCTCAAGACGTTGAGGATGGCGGGCCTTCGTCAGGTTATGACGCTCTGCGGCGCAAATCTTAGGGTATCTGCCCAATGAGGCCACTGTGACTTCTGCGCCCTAGATAGATTAGGGCTTAAGGTTGACCGGTCATACCCGTGCAAACGCCTATTTTCGATGGCAATAGGCATTGGTGAAAAGTATACTCAGGTCACACCGATCGTCTCCTCTAAACTTCCTGCGTACCCGGACCGCTTCGATGGGGCAACTGTGGCACTGCCTAATTAATGGACAGGAGCTTGGTCCGTTCGACACTTCTCATATTCTTGGATTGGTCAGCCAGCGGACATTGCGACCGAATGACCATGTGCGACTAAGTGGGACGGCAGCGTGGACGGTAGCCTCGAAAATTAAGGGTCTGTTTTCAGAGGATTCCTTGAACGCTTCACCTACTGCACTCGCAAATCGCAAGCGACAGTGGAAGGTTCAACTGAACGGGCGGGAGCTGGGGCCATTTTCAGACCGGCAATTAAAGCGATTCGCCGTCCGAGGCGATCTAAAGCCGCACTACCTCTTGCAAGTAGTGGGTGATCCTGAGTGGCGTGAGGCCAGGAGAATTCAAGGCCTCTTCGACGCGCCCGTAGCGCAGCAGACCGACCGCGGATTGCCGGCAGTTTCGCCAACCGACAAATACAAGTTCGCGTGCACAGCATGCGGACGGACGCTTAGCTGCTACGCATCGTTCTTCCGGAAAACCTTGCCTTGCCCCGCCTGTAAGAAACTGCTGACTGTACCCGACCTGGCGAGTGCTTCGTCAAGTCCCGCATCTGTCAGTACTCCAGTGCCGCAGGCGCCACCGCGCGACAACGAGCCCGTAGTCATCAAGAGCAGGCGACTGACGGGGAGTACTGCTGAGCCTCCCAACGGACTTAGCATCAGGAAGATTCTGGGCTCGATTCGACTCGGCGGCAGTACGCCTGAGAAGGTCGATCATCGCCCCCCGAAAGAAAGCATTGAGTTTTATGGAGCTGGCACTGTTGTCGACCTCGGGTTTGGCCCGCTGAGCAGTCCGCTGGTGTATGCCACTGCACAACGGTTCGGTTCAGCTTACGACGCGTCGCTCATCGAACTTCCACTGCCCGCAACTCGTTCTCCAGTTCCACCTGAATCACTGCCATACTGGCCGACCTACCATGAAGCTACGCCGCGGCAGCGTGGGCGATATCTCGACTGGCTTTACGGTGGCCGCAAAGACCCGTCGATTGAGTTGGGCTATGTGTTCATCTTCTTCTACGGACTGGAGAGACGAGTTCTTATCGACGGCGCGGATCACGCAATAGTCGTCGATGAACTACTGCGACTGCTCGCCGCGTACGATAAGTCCAACTCTTTCCAAAACTATGCAACTTCACTGCTTTGGCTGACAGTTTTCCTCACCGCAGATCGCGGAGGACTGCCTGACGAAACGGTGACTCGCGTCATCCAATCGACGAGTCGATGGGACGAGGACTCACTCAAGTTTAGTCTCGGTTATTACGGTCGCCGCGGCCTGCCTTTGCCAACCGCTATGACAGTTGCCGTCGCGAGTTACGATGAGCGCTCAGTCAACAGCGTTGTTGTCAGCCGACATTCTGAAAAATTCCATACTCTATTCAAGTCGCGGTTGACCGCGGCTTACCCGAACGGCTTCTCGCTTCCCGCCAAAAACCGAGAGCGAAAAATTGACTATCGTGCTGCCAGCGGAACGATGCTGGCCGCGCGCAATCCTCAACCTGAAATCGCGTCACGAACAGTTCCTACGTACAATCCGTCGACTCGGCATTTCGCCTCACTAGCGACGCTATGGAATCAGTGCGTTGATGAGTTGCGAGACTTCGATCGCGCGAGCCGCCGTGATGGATCTGGCACCGTGACTTCGGAGATGTATGAAGCATTACCCGCTGAGTTAAGACTGGGCGAGCACCCAGAGCGATCAGCCTGGCAACGAGTTATTGAGTTTGGGCTGGATGACGCCGGCTGGCCGCTCGTGAAGATCTCGCAGCTATCGCAGATCAAAAAGTTCCCGTTGCGTACTCAGCTCACGAAAAAGCAGTGCGAAACGCTTCTTGCTACCGCTGATGCACTGGGGTTGTCAATCGAGCCCGACGCCAGACTTACTGGAAAGAACTATCGGTGCGACGAAGTCGTCGTCGTCTTCCAGAATGACGGCCCGTCCCACGACGCAAGATCACTTGCTCAGTATCGGTCAGCGGCGACTCTTCTACAGCTTTCTTTAGCCATTGCAAAAGCAGATGAAGTCCTCGATGAAGTAGAGCTTGGAAAAATCGCCAATCATATTGAACGGGAATTTGATCTTAGCCCGCAGCTGACGAAACGCTTGGAGGGTCTTAAGCACTTACTTGTCGCCAGAGATCAAGCGGAGACTTCGGTGGCGCAGTCGATTCGGAAGTCGCTGGCTGTGAAGGAACGGAAGGTGATCGGCTCCTTCCTCGTCGCCATCGCTGCATCAGACCGCGTCATCTGTGAGAAAGAACGCAAAGCACTCAAGAAGGCGTTTCGAGGCCTCGGAATTCCTTCTCATGAACTGGAAAAAATGCTTGAGCAGCACGACGCGATCGAGCTTGCCGCTAACAGCGTTGGAGAAGTTGACGCAGATAGCGCCAGCCGAACAGATGCGCCTGCCCTTTGCCTGGAGAGGATCAGGGCAATTCGTGAAGAAACGAGCCGCGTTCAGGAACTTCTGCACACCGTTCTTTCATCGGCTGAATCGGAGTGGACTGCTGGCGACGACCCGGCGTCGATTATCTCCGACGCCGAGCCAGATGACTCGAGAAGGGCGGCGGCTACAGCTGTAGCCGTACAGGCTGATGGGGCTGTGGCAGTAGTCAACGAAGGCTCGCTACTCGACCGAATGCCAGAAAGATATCGGGCGTTCTTTGCTGCGATAGCGACGCAAACAAGTTGGCCGCGTTCAGCACTTGCTGATATCGCTAGAGCGAATAGTCTTATGCTGAATGCCGCGTGCGAAGCAATTAATGAGTGGTCAACCGAAGAAATCGGCGATTGGCTGATTGAAGAGGATGATGATCACATCTTGATCCATAGGCACCTCTTGGAGATCTAGTAGCATGGCGAAGGTGACGACACGCGAAAGGGAGGCGGTGCTACGATCACTGGCCGGAGGCGTCGTGCCAGCAATCGGTCTCCAGCACATTCAAGTTGGAAGACTCGATGAGGTGGGAGCAATCGTCAAGGACCTCGAGCAAATCGAGGAAGGCGCTGCGACCGTCCGATTCATTGTGGGGCGGTACGGCAGCGGCAAAACATTCTTCCTGCATCTAGCCCGTAACGTCGCGCTGCAACGGCGGTTTGTCGTCATTGAGGGGGACATCACGACCGATCGGCGACTGCAAGGTTCCGGCGGTAAAGCGCAAGCTCTGTACAGCGAGATGATGAGAAATCTCTCAACTCGCTCGAAGCCTGAGGGGGGAGCGCTAGCTAATCTCGTTGAACGTTGGGCAAGCGACGTCGACCATGCAGTACGCTCGAAGGGCGGGGGAGATGAGGAGGTTAAAGCCGAGTTCGTTGCGGTTCTAAGTCCTCTCCAGGAACACGTCGCCGGCTTCGACTTCTGCGCGGTGTTGACCAAGTACTACGAGGGCTTTCTGGCCCATGATCAGTCGCTTCAAGACTCAGCGCTGAGGTGGCTCCGCGGCGAATACACAACAAAAACTCAGGCTCGGCAAGATCTCGGGGTTCGCACCATCATCGACGACGATTCTTGGTACGACTACGTCAAGCTATTCGCAGGGTTTTGTCGCATCGCTGGGTACGCAGGGCTAATCGTTTGCATTGATGAACTAGTCGTCCTTTCGCACCGGCTCGCGAATGCAGCCGCCAGGAACAATAACTACGAAGCAATTCTAAGAATCATCAACGATTGCCTGGGCGGGAGAGCCTCATCTCTCGGCTTTCTGTTCGCCGGCACTCCCGACTGCATCGAGGATCGACGAAGAGGATTGTCTAGTTACGAGGCTCTAGCCACCCGGATTGCCACTAATACCTTCGCCTCAGGCAGGCTGAAGGACTTTTCATCTCCTGTTATAAGGCTTGAGAATCTTACTCCCGAAGATTGTTTCGTGCTTCTCTCTAACCTCCGTCGAGTTCACTCTCTAGACGACGTCACGAAGTATCTAATTCCGGATGAGGGAATTGCGACTTTTCTAGAGCATTGTCACAAACGCATTGGCGCGGCCTACTTCCAAACACCTCGTGAGACCATCAAGTCTTTCATCGGACTGCTCCGTGTGCTTGAGCAGAACGCTGGGACGACTTGGCAGGAGCTTCTCACTGTCGAGGCAGCGCCTGCGAAAGCCGATGTCGACCCAATTAGTCAGTTCTCACCAGACGACGATGACCTCACTGAATTTAAGTTGTAATGTCAACTGCATTCGACCTTTTGGCGCCTCCGGTTCAGCTCTGCCTCTGGCGGATGGGGTGGACAGAACTTCGACAGATTCAGTCTGACGCGATACTTTCGGTTCTTAATTTAGACCACGACTTGATCATTTCTGCCGCCACCGCGTCGGGCAAGACGGAGGCGGCGTTTCTGCCAATCATCTCTCGGCTGACGGAGGCGCCTGCGGATTCCATCGCGGCTCTCTATGTCAGTCCGCTCAAAGCGCTGATCAATGACCAGTTCCGACGGCTTGAGGAACTGTGCGAACATGCCGAAATCCCCGTCCATCGATGGCACGGCGATGTCAGTCAGTCAGCGAAATCTAAGTTGGTCAAGAATCCGAGCGGCATCCTCCTGACCACGCCGGAATCTCTGGAGTCACTATTTATTAATCGCTCCAGCGCTTTGCCTCGCCTATTCGGATCGCTGCAGTACGTCGTGATTGACGAGCTTCACGCATTCGTTGGGAGGGAGCGCGGCACTCATTTGCGCAGTCTGCTGCATCGTCTTGAACAAAGAATCAGGCATCGATTTCGGATCCTGGCACTCTCCGCAACATTGGGTGAATGGGTAGGCAACTATGCGACGTGGATTCGTCCGGGCCAAGAAGACCGCGTCTCCTTGCTCACCGATCACGGTGATGAGAAGACCGTTCGACTGAAGGTCTACGGTTACACTTCCGGCGAAGGCAGTTCGCCAGATGAGGCCCGCGATGACGAGGCCAAGGATGGCGCTGGTTATCTTGTTGACGATGTTCGCAAGGCGTTCGACAAACGCAAGGGGCTTATCTTCGCCAATCGCAAGAATGACGTTGAACTGCTGGCCGATGCACTGAACGATCAGTGCCGCCGCCAGCGTAAACCAGAATCCTTTCTTGTGCATCATGGCTCACTCAGTAAAGAAATCCGCGAGCAGACCGAACAGATGATGCGAGGCAGCGTCGCTTTTACAACGCTTTGCTCATCGACGCTGGAATTGGGAATCGACATCGGCGACGTTGAAGTCGTCGGCCAAATTGGCGCACCTTGGTCCGTCAGCTCGCTAGTCCAAAGGCTCGGCCGGAGCGGACGCCGAGGCAACGACGCCTCTGAAATGCGAATCTTCATCGAATGCTTGCCGCTCCATAATGGCTCCAGTCTGGTAGATCGACTCCGGCCAGAGTTGCTTCAGGCAATTGCTCTAACCGAATTGATGTTGGAGAAATGGCGTGAGCCGCCAGAATCCTCGCGCTGTGATCTCAGCACGCTCGTGCAGCAGATTCTTAGCATCTTGGCTGAGACCGGCGGAACGACCGCGAGTTTCCTCCTAAGCGAACTGATCCAAAATGGAGCTTTCAGAGAGACAGCAAAGCAACAGTTCGTTCAACTTCTGCGAGCGCTAGGAGAGCAGAATCTTATTGAACAGATGCCGCAGGGGGACCTTATCTTGGGCGTGGAAGGCGAACGAATTGTTAAGTCGATGGATTTTTATAGCGCCTTCGCATCCAGCAAAGAGTTTACTGTGATGAGTGCAGGAGAGGCGATTGGCAGTATCGCGGCGATCGACCCTCCGCCACCACTGGATCACTTGCTTCTTGCTGGCCGACGGTGGCAGGTCGTTGACGTGGATACTCGACGCGAAGAGATTAATGTCATCCCTGCGAGTGGAAAGAAAGCGGCGCCTTTTCAAGGCTCCGGTGGCGAAATACACGACCGCGTTCGTGGCAGAATGCGAACCGTTCTGCTTGGTCAAGACAACTTCAAATACCTGAACTCTGGTGCTGCGAACTGGCTTACGGAAGCTCGGCAGGCAGCGACTAGGGCTAGCCTACATCTGTCATCTTGGCATCAAATCTCCTCAGCGAGATCGCTGCTGTTCACGTGGTCGGGTTCGCGAACCCAACGAACTATCGTCTTGTTCGCTCGTGCGGCTGGGATTGAAGCCGTGGATAGAAGAATCGCCATCGAATTCCCGGCTCCAGAGCGAATTGTTCGCCATAAGTTGCTCGCACTTCTGCATTCGGGGTTATCCAGCGAGGAGCTAGCTGATAAAGAAGCGTTTCATGCACGTCGAAAATACGACTGCTATGTTCCGAGCAATATACTCCGCGAATGCTTCGCAGCTGATGCTTTGGACATTGATAACTGCATTGCAGTCGTCGACCGTGCCTGCCATGAGGCCTAGTTCATGATGTCGCTCCACCAATCCTAATAGGGACCGCATGAAGCGCCAAAAGACCCGAGTTTCCCTTACGGGAGCGTCGGATGAGCACTGCGTCTGGACATACGACCTTGAAGCGTGTAAGTGCACGGTTCGAAGCCAGTAGTTCTCTATGGACACCCGATAGAATTCGTTTGACTGGATTCGTTGAGGTACCTGCTCATAGCAACTAGTTCTCGCTCGTCGGATGTCACATCTGCTCTGCCCGCCTAATCAGCTCGGACACCGGCAGCTTCAGCTCGCGACAGAGCTTCACCAGCGTCTCTAGCGTTGGCGATTTCTGATCATTTTCGAGATAAGAGACGTACGTCCTGTCGACGTCCGCAGAAAACGCTAGCGCCTCCTGCGTCAGCCCGGCCTTAAGGCGGGCATCTCGCAAGACGGGTCCGATCGACAGCGTATCCCGGCGTTTTGCCATGCCGGGAGTATCAAGTCTTGGTATCGGAATGTCTGTCGACTATAGTCGACAACTGAGATACGCCTAAGCGCCATCTCGCATTACGACTGCAAATTGGTGAGACGTGCCATGGCAAACTGGTTCATTAGAGTCGGCATAATTGAGCAGGGTCCATTCGTTGACGCCCAACTCCGGAAGCTCGCTTTGAGTGGCCAAATCCGCTCCGATACGCTAGTGAGGCGAGAAGGCAGCGATCGACTGGTTGGAGCGGGAATGATCAAGGGGCTGACCTTCTCCTCGGTGTCCGTTGCTCCATCTGTAACCGCTCTGCCGATTCCTCCTCAACCAGCAGCCTCGTCGCCGACACCTTCGTCCCTGTCTAGTCGAGCAACTCATGCTCCCGCTGATGAATTCAATCCGCGACTAAGATATTGCCCCGATTGCGGCAGGATGGTTTCTAAGTCTGCCGCATCATGCCCGAACTGTGGAAGACCGACGTCAACTCGAAGTCGCATGACGGCTCTGCTATTAGCATGGACCATTGGAGGCATCGGCGCTCACAAGTTTTATCTGGGGCGAACGAGCGAGGGATGGATCTACCTCTTATTTTGCTGGACGTTCCTTCCCGCCCTTGCAGCGCTATTTGACGGATTCTCGTACCTAGGCATGAGCGATCACCGATTCGCGGAGCGCTACGGTTCGCTAAACGAATCTCGAGCAGCCGCCAGCAAAACCCCGATGACGGTCGGAGACGTGATTCGCTGGACGCTCGGCATTCTCGTGCTCTTAACCGCTGTACCGCTGTTATTAACACCGAGTGGTTGGATCGTCGCTTTTATTCTAGGCTTCACAGCGGTGTGTCTTATCCCGCCCACATGGAACTGGATATGCGGCACGCCGGTTGCGCGCCGCTTTGGACCTCAGGTTGGCTTCTGGGGACTGACGATTTTGGGCGGCCTCGTTCTTCTCGGCGCTATCGTGGGACTAGTGACATCGCAACATGACCGAGCGGCAATGCCGTTTTTCGCACTCTTCGGGCTTTCTCTCTTGCCAAGCATCTGGAAGTGGCTTGAGCGCCAATTTCAAAAGCCCACCGAAGCTTTCACGACAGCCCGATGGTGCCTTGGGTTGGCGGGGCTTGTCATGGCGGGGCTAGTGACCCCATCGCGGGGCCATTCTACCAAGACACATGAAGTCCGAATCACTCGTGAAGAATACGGCGATGCATGGCCGTTTACCGTGAACGAGGGCATTCTGTCGGGCAAGAAGTTCGGCGAGTCGGTTGAAGTCACGTTCGCCGCAGGCGCGTCTACATACTATCTAAATGGAACAGCTCAGCAGCGCGGCAAGTATGCGGATTTGCACGAGATCTGGGCGAATGACGGCGAAGTGAAGAAAAGCGTTAGCCCGATTACCGGCCGCGGCGTCAAGTTAGCGTCAGGAATAGACGAGCCATACGTGAAGAAAGTGGTTGTGGCGCCTTCCCCAAAAGGTCCGATCCGGTGCGATCGATTCGACTTGAC
This sequence comes from Lacipirellula sp., assembly GCF_965279485.1. Taxonomy (NCBI): domain Bacteria; kingdom Pseudomonadati; phylum Planctomycetota; class Planctomycetia; order Pirellulales; family Lacipirellulaceae; genus Lacipirellula; species Lacipirellula sp. Next base: position 1,077,134 of record NZ_CBDIIC010000001.1, on the reverse strand, counting down.
GGCGGCGTTCGAAAGCGCGCCAACGGCGACTCAGGGCTCGTTGAAGGTGAAGTTGGATACTGATCTTCCGGATTCGACGGAACTTACCATCTCTGTGAGTCGCGGATACTTCAACGCCTCTGATAGAGAGGAGTATGTGATCGATTACTTCGCTACGCAATCGACTGTGGGAGAGTGGCGAGACGCTCGATCCATTGCGTTAGATCACGCCCATTGGGAGCGAGCTCTGGCGAAGAGTCGGGCGTCATTCGCCGCTGTCGGTGAGAGATTCAGAATCAACGGGGTCAACGGATCCATCGAAGTGGGCGCAGTTGTTCCGCTACCGCAAGTTAGAAGTCTGAATATCGTGGGTGATAAGGTGCGGTCAGATATCGTATCTGACTACGCGCATCTGCGGTGGAACGTGAAAACGAAGTAAGGAATGGGGTGCGGCGGTTGTAGGTACACTTCATCGCTCGTAACTCTGCGACACGAAAGACACCTTGCGGTCACGCGGATTACGATTCCGCGCGACGCTTTCTGCAAAGCGTTTCCAGTTAACGACTTCGACAAATTCCCTTTCGAAGTTTGCACGCATGTTTGCACGCAAGCTGTAATTGATGAAGAGCAGGCAAGAATTGTCGCCCTGCGGTTGAACGTATTCGGCAAAAGGAAATCGGCATCAATAGTGGCGGCGAGTTTAGTGAAGCATGCGATTGCCTCCCTATCTGCCATGGCGAGTTCGCAAGCCGATAGCGATCGATTTGGGCTTGTCGTTACCTACGCACGCCAAGCATCAGGAATTCCGCGCTCCCGCCCTCCGCAGTAACAGCCTCGGCCGCTTTTCTACCGCTTGCATTATCACGTGCAGCCAAGATGACGTGAAATCCACGCCGTCCTAGCTGCTTGGCCGTTTCGAATCCAGTCCCACGGTTGGCGCCAGTGATGAGCGCAACTCTTTTGGCAGCCTTCGAAGTCATGGCTTTTCGTCGTGACATCGGGGTCTTGCGATTTTCGCAATTCTACGCGTGGCAACCCATATGTGACGCGAACTATTGATATATTCCGTTATGGGAATATATTGATGCCATGCCTCGCGCTTCTACGACTGCCGATGTTTTCAACGCGATCGCCGAGCCCAAGCGGCGGGAAATTATCGAAGTGCTATCCCGCCGGGGCGCTCTCGCCGTTGGTGCACTGGTCGTGAGCTTGGGGGTACCCCAGCCTGCCGTATCGAAGCATCTGGGCGTGCTGCGGAAGGTCGGCGTTGTTTCGGTAACGAAACAGGGCCAGCAGCGGCTCTACCAGTTGGAGGCTAAGGAGTTGAAAGCTGTGTACGATTGGGCCAAGAAATTTGAGCGGCATTGGAGTCATCAACTCGATCGAATTAAGGACCGGGCCGAACGGGCAGCCAAAGTGCGGCGGGATGCAACAGGTTAAACCATCACAGTCGAGGTGTTAATATGACAACGGAAATCATCGATCACGAAGAGGTTCATGCGTTTACGATTCGCAAAGAAATCGAAATTGCAGCGCCTATCGAGATCGCGTTTGAAGCCATTTTGGACGAATTGGGCGCTGATGCTCAGATGCCGGATGGCAAGTCTCTCTCCATGAAGATCGAGCCTTGGCCGGGCGGCCGCTGGTTTCGCGACCTGGGAAACAACGCCGGACATCTTTGGGGACATGTTCAGGTCATCAAACCGCCGACGCTCCTAGAAATCACTGGCCCGATGCCCATGTCTTATCCGGCAGTGAACCACGTTCAATATCGTTTAAAGGCGAACGGCAACGAAACGTTCTTGACGTTCGCTCATCGTGCCATGGGCCTCATCCAGCCCGAACATCGTGACGGTATGCCGGAAGGATGGACGCAGTGGATCAACCAAATCCGCGAGCGTGCTGAACAAAAGGCGCGCGGGTAATTCACTATATAGACGAAGGAGCTTTCAACTATGCCCACTAATGAAATCTCAGCTTCGCTTCTTGCCGAGCTCGAACAGGAGCTTGGAGCAACGCGAAAATTCCTCGAACGAGTGCCCGAAGAACGACTCTCCTGGCGAGTCCATGAAAAGTCGATGACGGTTGAACAACTCGCATTGCACATCGCGCAGATCCCCGAGGGCGTCCTTCGATTCTCGGAGCCGGATGAATCGCCAGTGCCGGATATGAGCGGCGAGCGACCGCAGCCTACCTCGCTCAGCGAAGTTCTTGATACGCTGAATCAGAGCGCAGCTTATGTACGGCAATCGCTTCCGTCGATTGACGACCAGCGCATGCGCGAAACTTTTCGAGTCACCCACGGCGGGAACGTAGCCATGTCACTGCCGCGAGCCGCCTTTTTGAGGAGCGTCATGCTCAACCACTGGTATCACCACCGAGGGCAACTTGGAGTCTACATCCGCCTGCTTGGCGTCTCGGTTCCATCGAGCTATGGGCCAAGTGGCGACGAAATGCCAAGCTTCGCAAGTTAATAGGACTATGGAAGAATGGGTTTGGCCCGCCAATTACGAGACGAGATTCACACGAGTTGCCGTCCGTTAGATTAGAGGCCACGGGAACTAACCGAGACAACCTACCATCCGCGGGTAACCCAATTATCCACCATGTGTGCACCACCGATTCGTCTGTCCTTACTTATGACGGCGTCGTCTACCTATACACCGGACACGACGGCGAGACTGTATCTCGAATGCACCCCCAGCTTTGATGTTGCTTCACCGTTGGCTAAGACGGCTTTCTAGGGCAGGGGCGGAGGTTGGCCTAACATTCTTGAACAAGTCGCCCCGGCTGTTGAATCGTTTGGCCATGGTTGGATATCAAGTATGACATAGAATATGGCAAAGGCGGTAATTATCGAGAAAAGACCATAGGCCCTAGAAATGAAAAACGCTACCAATCACGACGAGCGAATTGCGAGAATGACATTCTCTTCTGTTTATCCGCACTATCTTGCGAAAGTTGAAAAGAAGGGGCGAACGAAGGAAGAGTTGCACCAAGTGATTCAATGGCTGACGGGCTACAACGAAGCGGAGCTGATGAAGCGCATCGAAGACAAGATGACATTCGAACAATTCTTTGCGTACGCCAATATTAACCCAAATGCGCGTTCAATCACGGGTGTAATTTGCGGTTATCGGGTGGAAGACATAGAGAATCCGCTGACCCAGCAGGCAAGGCGTCTGGACAAGCTCGTAGATGAACTGGCCAAAGGCCGGAAAATGGACAAGATTTTTCGCGTTGAATAGAGCGAAGGAGTCAATGCGGTTAATGATCCGACGGGGCACAAAAATTGGAGTAGCGGCAGTTAAAAAAGTAAGTGCCAAAAGAACTTCTCGCTGAAGATACGCGAATACTTGTTCGAAGACCGGTCGCCGAGGCGCTCAAGATTTTCATGAATCCTAATGGTACAGCCCACTTCGAGTTCGCGAAGAGCAGCAATCGCGCAAGTCGATTGTGAGGTTAGGTGGGGTTGAGAGACGTATGGGCATACGACATTGGTCCTCGTGGTAGCTGTACGGCTCAGCCGAATAGCAACATTCCTCTGTCGGCGATGACGATCAAGGGCTGCGACAACGAACGGCCTGCTCTCGTTGAACTTGAGCTGGATGAAGTCCTGTACTGAAAGGCTTCGAATCCAAAACGAAAGTCATTTGTGCGAATTAGTCCACGCAGCAGCGGATAGTCACAGATTGCTGCCTCAATCATTAAGTTGGATCGGCTATATGTTAGTCGCCGATGGACTGCGCTACAGGAAAGTACTTCTTCGACGAACGCCCGCAACGACAACAGCGGCTAGGCCGCCAGCGCACAAAATGGCCGAAGTGCTTTCGGGCACAGCGTGCGTCGCTGGGCTCGCAAATCGCGTCAGATGACGTTGCCACGCGAGGAAATCTCCGCCATCGACGACGCCATTGCCGTCAGCGTCGCCCATCGCGGGCGTGGCGCTGCTCGCTCCGAAGTTCATACGCCAGACGGCGAGATCGTCTCCATTGACCAATCGGTCGCCGTTGAAGTCGCCGGCAATGGCTGGCGCCGTCTTTTGGCGGAGGATGTCGAGGTAAAGGTTTCCGTAGCCTTCGTAGGAGTAGCCTGCCGTGAAGTCGCGGCCTGTAGGGGTGTCGTCCGTGGTCGTGGCGGGGGCGACGATCGTCGGTTCGATCTGCGTATCCTCGTGCCATTCGTTAAAGGAGTTCACGAGGATCAGGTTGTTCACGTCGGCGTCGAGGTGGGGCAGGACGACGCGGTCGAGCATTTCGCTCATCGTGGAGCCTTGCGTCGTGGGACCGTAGCCGGAGTTGGTCAGGTAACGGGGCGAGGGGGCGTTGCCGTCGCGGACGGCCGTGTCGTTGTAGCCAGGGGCGAGGCCGGGGACGAAGTCGGCGCCCAGAGTGTTCGACAGCTTTTGGACCGTGTTGTAGATGGTTTCCAGACGGTTCAGGCTGGCGATATTGGTCGGCCGGCTGCCGAAGGCTTGCCCGTAAACGTCGAATGCCGTGACCGCGTCGAGGTACTGGGCACCGGGGGCCAAGTCGCCAAAGAAGTGGTCGCCGATAACGTAAGGATCGTAGCCGAACTCCGTCTGCATCATCGTCCGCATGCTGGCGAGGGCGTCCCACCCTGCTTGATTCCGAAAATAGTCGCGGCTGAGGTAGAGCACGACGACCGGCCGGCCGTTGATCTGCATGTAGTTGGGATCGTTGAAGATGTTTTGGCCCAGGTAGCGCATGTCGGTTTGAAACCGCGCGTAGTTCGGCGCCGACGACGAGCCGAGGCGTCCAGAAGTTTCATAGTGAATCGTGTAAGATAACTCGCTCGCGCGGGGGTGGGGTAAGATGCTGTTGCGAATGGTGACGTCTTCGTAGGAGTTCGGTCCCCACCAACTCATCGACCACATTGAGATGTTGCCGAGGTGGCTTTGATCGATATGCGCGGCGATGACATTCGGGTCGCGGCTGTTGTACGCGCCAAGGGCAGGGGGCTGGGCGTTGGGCGTCAAGTGAATGCGCATGACGTCGTTGTAGTGATGCCCGCCGGCGTTGGGGCCGTACCAAGGGTAGTAATAGGCTCCGACAGTGGCTGCCGACGCGCGGGCGCCGCCGCAAGCCGCAATCGCCGCTAGTAGAAGGATCGTTCGAATTATTCGCCGCATGCTCTTCGTCTCGTTCTCTAGTTGCCTGCTGCTCCAATGACGTGCTTCGCAAGCGCCCGCACCGCCGGCCACGCACTCCGATGACACGCAAAACAGGATGGCCCGGCGTCGACGAATCGGCGCCGAGCCATCCATGTTAATGGTCCCCAGCCTGAGATTTGCCCCCCAGAGCGCCCCTCTAGCGGAGAACCGTCGATCGTCGTCGGACGACCAGACCAAACATCGCCACGGCGATCATCGAAAGGGTCGCCGGTTCCGGAACGTGGTAGACGACAAGCTGCCGACCGGGATCGTCGCCGGGATCGGGAGTCGGAATGAGACTCCACCACGGGCCCATGCCGGGGCTCGAAGCGGCGTAGGAGGCTCCGTTCACGCGGATGCGGGCCAGGATCGCCGGATTATGGAAGCCCCCGTCAGCCCCATGCTGGCCAAACTCCAGCGCGTCGCCTGACTGGAAATTGAGCACGTTGTACAACCCCGTGCCGTTCATGCCATGCGATGCTTCCCAGATCAACTTGTTGGCGCCGAGCGTGGCGCCGAAGTCGATGTTCAATGCTGCGGGCGCGTCGCCCATGCCGAAGAACTCGACCAACTGGTTGTGGCCGTTCAGGTCGAACGTGTTGGTGGTGTTGCGGCTCCAGAGATCGGTCTCGCCACTGCCGAGCGCGTTTTCGGCCAAGATGCGAACGATGGCGCCATCATACAAGTTGAAGACGTCGAGCCCAGGGACGTTGCCAGGGCCGAAGAGTTTGGCGTTCGGGCCAAGCTCGACCACTGGGTGATTGTTGATGCCGTGACTAGCGTTGTTCCAGTGGAAGTCGCCGTTGATCACGATCTTCGAACCGCCGCCGATGCTCATGAACTCGTCGGTCTGCGTCGTGACGCCGTTGTACGTTCCCACGGATCCGCCGAAGGCCTCGATCTTCGCGGCCGTCACGTTGCCGTTGAACGTCACGCTGTGCGTGCCGTTGGTCTGGATGTTTTTGGTCGCGATCACGTCGACGTCGATCGTCGACTGGTGAAGATCGCCCGCTGAGAAGAACTGCGAAAAATCGGCGCCGGTCAGGTTCAGCACGCCGCCGCCCCCGGTATCGGCGATGTGATTGGCGACGAACAGGTTGAGCTTGCCCCACGTGGCCGACTGCCCGGCGAAGTCGGGCGCTTGCGGCGCTCCGCCGATGATGGCGACGTCGGCAGCGGTGGGGGGTGCGCCTCCGCTCCAATTGGCGCCGTCGTTCACGTTGGCGCTGGCGGCGCCGCTCCACGTCACGTCGGCTGCCTGCGCGGCCGTTGCAACCAGCAGTAGGCTGGCGCAGGAAGTTGCCTGGAAAATGCGTTTCACGAGTCGAACCTCCCAAAGAGTTGAGTTCATCTGGATGCCGTGAGGCGTCTCTCCGTGAGTCCATCCACCATCTGGCGGGCCAATCTGCCCGCTGGCTTACGAGCGCCGGCGGCGGAATATGGCCGCCGCAGCCAGACCAGCCAATCCGAGCGTCGCAGGTTCGGGCACGGCGCTGGCCGCTGCGGTTGCGGCCGCTTGGCCGTACGTCTCGCGCCAAATGCTGAGGTCAGCTTGATTGACGACTCCGTCGCGGTTGGCGTCGCCTTGCTGTGGCGTCGTTCCGATGCCGACGTTGCGCTGCCAAATCAAGAAATCGGCCCCGTCGACGATGTGGTTGCCGTCGAAGTCAGCGTTGTTCTGGACGTAGTTGAAGAGTTCGACGTTGTGGCTCAGATTCGTATCGACCAAAGTCCAGTAAGGCGTCATCCGCGAGGGATTGTAGGCGCCGTAGGGAACGCCGTTGATCGTAATGTGCGACTTCTTCACTTCGATGTCCGGCGACCCGCCGCCGGAATCGGTCGTATCGGCGGCCGTCCACCAGAAGTCGTTGTTCGGCCCGAGTTGGAGGGTATCGACGCCCACTTCGAAATTGACGACCTGGTAAGTTCCCGCCATGTGGTGGCTGGTGTGCCACAGCAACGAGTTAGCGCCCGACTGATCGCCGAAGTCGATGATGAAATTGGCGCCAGGATGCGTGCCCAAGAGTTCGACCGTGTCCGAGTGCCCGTTGAGATCGAACTTGCTGTTCGGATCGTGCCCCGAGCCTGGACCGCCGTAACGGGCGAAGAGATCGGTGTCGTAGCCGACGCCGCCATCGCGCTCTAGGCGTACGCCAGAAATCGCCCCCGGGGTGCTGTAGATATCAATCGTATCGAGTCCCAACCCGCCGCTCCCGTCCGGGTTCAGCCGTAAGGCAGAGAAGTTGGCCCCGAGCACCATCGTCATGCCGTTACGGATGCCGAAGCCGCTATTGCCTGCGGTGTGATCAAGGAAGACCTCGTTGTTAAACGTGACCGTGCCGGTACCGGTCATGAACTTCGCTTCGTTGTAGCCGGTAAGGGTGACGGGGCCATTGAAGATGACGTCGGAGGTAGTGACTTGATCATCATCGCGGTACGCGTGGATTGTGGTTCCTTTGAAGGTCCCGTTGAAAACTAGATCGTGACCGTTACGCGCCTCGACCAAGCCGAGTGATTCTACATTCGCGTTGATGGTCGAAGTACGGTGTCCCCCTTGCGTTTCAATGCTCTTCACATCGACGTTAGTAAGGCCGCCAGTGCGGGTGAAGGTTAGCGTTCCGCTTCCGTTGATCACCGAGCCGCCACCAATGTCGGCGTGATTGAAGAGTAAGTGTTCGTACGTCGCGCTATTGCCGCCGTACTCAAGCGGCGTCGGGCCGCGATCGCCCCAGCGCAACACCAATTGATCGACAGGGCCGGGGAGAACGCCACTATCGGGGTCGGGCTGTTCCAGCCAATTGTCGGGGTTCAGCGCGTTGCCGCCGTCAACGTCGCCGAGCCAATGGAATTCTTTGGCTGATGACTCGCGACTCAAAGCCGCAAATGAACCGCCGACGATCGATGCGTACACAAGACACTTAAGGCGGTGATGGCGCATGTGAATCTCTCCGCTGCGATGAGTGGTGCTGAAAAGGTGCTTCGTTGAATCAACGACGCGATGGGATCAGACGATTCGACCGGCGAGCGCTGCCGAATCGCCCGCTGCTGTGAAAAGTGGCCCGACCGAAGGACTAGGCGCCTTGAGCGAAGCGAGTGATCGGCGGGCGGTGAAAAGTGATTTCCGCTCTAAAAGTTTCCTACCCGGACGAACCAAGTATACCAGTTTTGGTATACCCCACAACCATTGTGGCTAAATTTTCCTTTCTGTCTGAAATTGCAAGTTGAGAATGCCGGCTGCCGATGAGCCAACGCGAGCCCAATCGCAGCTCACTGAGCCGCGAGTCCTCCGTCGGCACGGTGAATTAGCTGGTTCCAGCTTTCTAGATTGACGTCGTAACTAGTCGAGCGAACCGATCCGTCGGCGTAGGAGACGTTCACTCCCGCTGCGTGCGAGGAACCGGCCGAGTTGCGTTCGACGTTTAGACTGCGCGGAACGTTGTCGTCTGCGATGGGCGGGCAGAGCCCAGATTTGACCGTGTCGATATCCCATCCGTCCGACCAGCCGCGGTCGTCCCACGGCGGCCCCTCAGTGCCGGCTAAGGTAGAAGGGGGATCGACCAAGATGCGTTTCTCCGCCGCCATGGCGGTGTTGCTCGTCCCGTCCTCGATCATCGCCGCGGTCGTGGGAGGTTCGTATCCAAGCTCCGTCACCGCGCCTGTCGTCAGGTTCACGTAGCGGCTCGTACGTACGAAGACGCCTTGAAATCCTGCGTAGACGTTGATTTTCTGCAGCGTCGCCGCGGCGCGCGGCGAGTGAATGTTGTCGAAGTTGCCCGTCGTCCCCCACAGGCCGTAGGAGTTGTCGCAGCCGGTTCCGTTGGCGAGCAAGTCGTCGAACGCGATCGCCCCGACCGTTTGCCCACGCGCGGCCGAGGTCGTGAGCCCCGCGTAGTCCATCAGCCAAGCATTGTTGATGGGATTCTGCGTCGGCGGCCGTCGCGACGGGCAGTTGTACATCGGAACCGGCACACTCTGCAGTTGCTGCGTTGTCGTCAGGTTATGCAGAGCGCCCTGCTCCAGATACGGGAGAATCTGAAAGGCCCAGCTCAACCCCTGCGTCTTCGGGCCAAAGGGGCGACCGTTTTGCGAGTAGTCTTCAATCTTCGGCCACGGGGCGATGCCGCCGGTGGGAAACATCTTGAGCGACGCCTCCAGATTCAACACCGCGAGCCCGACCTGCTTAAGATTGTTCGAGCATTGCGTTCGCCGCGCCGCCTCTCGCGCAGCTTGCACCGCCGGCAAGAGCAGGGCGACTAACACGCCGATGATGGCGATCACCACCAGCAGTTCGACGAGCGTGAACGCGTCGCCGCGCGAATGGGCGGAGCGGTGCACCGTCCGACGGCGCGGCCCAGCCGAGTCCTTTGGAGCGCAACATTCCTCAAGGCGATTGGTATTGCGTGACACGATATCTCCTCCGGATGGCGCCGCAGCCTCTAATAGACGGACAACGACGCGGAACCTGCGAAGACTGTCGGTAGCGGCTACCCAAACTCGCGGCCGCCACGAACTGGAAAAGTCGGAATCAGTGCCGCCTCTGCCGGATGTTATGGATGAGCCAAAAGAATGACTCCGGCGAAGCTTCTCGCAGTGTACCAAATTTGGTATACTCGTCAAGGACCCGAAAAATGAATCATCGGTTTGGGCGGCGCCAACGTACTATTCAGCGAATCTTCGCCGCTAGCGTAGAATTGCGCTCAGCGGGGCGCAGGCGCCGCTGCGCGCGGGGGAATTAGCGACTAGCGACTACTTTGAATGCTGCGGCATCAGCAGCACGACGCGATCACTTGCATGGCCACGACAAAGCACCTACAAATCTCCAATCTGCTCGAACGCCGGATCCTGAAGGGCGATTACGCCAAGACAGGCATCCCGGCCGAGCGCGAGCTCGCCGAAGAAATCGGCGTCAGTCGCGTGACGCTGCGCAAGGCGCTCGATGAGTTGGGACGCAAGGGACTTGTTGAGCGATCGCCAAATCGGCGGCTCGCGCTTGCTCCCGTGGTCGACTCGAAAAAATTCGGGCCTGAGGTCGCGTTCCTTACCCCCTCGATCGCTCCCGACTCGTTCTCGCCTGATCTGCAACAGTGGCTGGCAATGGCGGAGCATGTGGCGCGCCAGCAACGGGCCCGCATTCGAGTGCTTAACTACCAGCATTGGGACGACCCCGTCGTTACCGAATCGCTGCGGTCGTACGACGGCGTCTTGCTGGTGACGAGTGCCGAGCCGATTCCCGCGTATACGTCCAAACTGCTTGCCCAAGCTAACGGCTTGGTCGTGCTGTCAGAGAATCTAACGCACCTCGACATTCCCTCCGTGGTGCTCTTTCCGCCACGATCCATCCGCACGATGCTCGATCGCCTGCATCAGCAGGGTCATCGGCGGATCGACTGCCTCAACGTGCAGGGCCACAACACGATCACCCAGGCCCGCATCGACGAGTGGACTGCGTGGCTGGAAGACAATGGATGCGAGGGGCGACTATTCGACGAGCCCTGCCCAGGCGATGCGAGCATTTTTGAGGCCGGCATCAAGAGCGCCCGCAAATGGCTGCGAAAGGCGGCCGGCGAAGCGACGGCGGTCATGTGCGTCACGCTGCCAGGCGCCCTCGGCGCGATGCGCGTCGCGCATGACATGGGCCTCGAGATCGGCAAAGATCTTTCCGTCTGCACGGTCGATAGCGAAGGGCTGGGACGGTTTTTGTGTCCCTCAATCACGTCGTTCGAACGCCCCGACGCTCAGCCTTATCTGACGACTTGCTTCGATTGGATTAAATCGGGCGGCAAAAAGAGCGATTGGAATTGGGAGCTGCTAATCGAGCCGCGGTCGCTGCGACTCTTTCAAGGCGAATCGTCAGGCCCGCCCGTCGCCTCGCGCAAGTGATCGGCTGCTGCCCCCAGCGATTCCCACGATTGACGGCCCGCCTCGGCGATGAGGTCGGACTGGCCGATCTTTCTCAGCCAGATTTGCCACAGCCCGCCGAAAGCCAGCAGCATCACGGCCAGGCTGGCCCAGAAGGCGGACCAGTTGCGAATGACCGCCAGCATCGTCGTCAGATATAAAGCCGCTTGATACAAGAGCGCCAGCGGTAGCGCCGCGAGATCGCGACGATGCTCGGCCGAGAGATCGGATCGTAGCGCCGGCGGCAACGTCGCCCGGAAGGGCCGCCACCAACCGAACGGCAGCGTGGTGAGATAAAATCGCTGCAATGTCTCGCGAGCCGTTGGCTGAGACAGCAGCGACGCGACCACCGCGGCGACGCACCCCGCGCCGCCGAGCATCGGCAGCAGCCAAGCCTCGTCGGCGATGATTGGCAGCTGCTCGGCGTAATGCGTCGCCAACCACCGCTGCGCGAGCGCCGCCAGCACGCCTGTCGCCATCCCCGCGGCGTAGCCGATGCCATTGAACCGCCACCAATAGAGGGGCAACATCTGGGGAGCGATCATCCCACTGCCCAATCCCATGACAATCCAGGCCCAGACATCATTGATCGTCGGCGCGGTATAGGCGAGCGTCATGCCGGCGGCGACCATCGCCATGATGAACAGCCAAGTCGCCGACATCAGTTCCGGCATTGACGCCTGCGGCCGAAAAAATTTCTGGTAGATGTCGCGCACAAAGAAGCCGGCCGACTGATTGACCCACGCGGCGAATCCGGCCATCGCGGCGGCGATCAGCGAGACGACGACCAAACTACGAAAGCCCGGCGGCACGCGCATCAGCAGCACCGCGGGCATGATCCGCTCGGGGTTGACCGTCCCATGTTCGCTCACCAGGAAGATCTTCGTTCGCCAGCCCGCGCCGAGCGATTGCTGGAGTTTGGCGATCAACTCCGGCGAGTGTCCCTCCGGATCGTTGGCGATGCTTGAAGTCAGCGTCGCCCAATCGTCGGCGCCGCCGCCGGCCTCGGTTCGAATCAGGCGAGCCGCCTCGGCGACGACGGCACGATCGGGAAACAACTCGTCGGCGACGCCCAGTCCCAACACGGCGATGGCGATCATCATCGGCCAGCGGAGGGCGATGAGCGTCGTCCAGAGGAGCGTCAGCTTGGCGCAATCGGCATCGCTGCGGGCGGCGAAGTATTTGGGGTCGTCACCCGCCCCCATGCCGAACAGGACGTTTCGCAGCACGTACAGTCCCGCAAACAGCAGCAGCGATTCGTATGCTTTGTACCCCGGCGGCATCGCCGCGCGCAGGGTGGGTGCGGCATCGCTCCAGGCGGAGTTGCCTGTCACGCGCTGGGCGAGATCGTTGAGAGCCCGAAAGTCGCTCGTCTCCGAGACGCCGAGCGCGATGAGCACGATCGCTGCAATCAATACTACGCCTGCTTGCACCAGATGGATGACGACGACTCCCTGGAACCCGGAGAACATCGTGTAGACCGTCGCGGTGGCGATGAGCACCATGGCGCATTGTGCGGGACTGAACGGAACCAGCGTAGACAGAAAGAGCCCCGTTCCCTTCGCGAGGTAGGCGATCAACCCGACGGTGATCGCCATGCCCGCGAGCGCCCGCGCCACTTCCGCCAGCCGTCCGTCGAACCCGTCGCCGAAACGAAACGTCATCCACTCGGGTGCCGTCATGCAGCGAGAACGGCGATGCCACTTGCCGGTCCAGAGCATGATCACCGCCAGGACCAGGACAGCGCCGCCGCGGAACTCGATGAACAGTCCCCGCGGCCCGAGCATGAACAGAAACGACACGATGATCATCGTGCCGGCCAGGTCCCAGAAATCCATCACGCCCGAAACGCCGAGCATCCACCACGACATGCTCCGCCCGCCGAGCACATATTGCTCCAAGCTGGAATTGGCGCGGCGCGTCAGGTGGATCCCGAGGACGACGATCGCCGCCAAATAGAGGCCGACGATCGCGTAGTCGACGCCGTTGAGGAAGTTACCGCCCACGGAGCCGCGCGCCTTACAAAAACGGACAGAGTGAGGGAAGTCGACGGCTACCCGGCGACGGCAAATGGCTGACGAGGCCGCGCCGAGTGCGACTTGCGGGGCGGCCTGCGAGAAAATCAAAAAAATGAAGCGAGCCGGTAGCCAAAGTAGTCCAAATCTGGTATACTTCGACCCGTTGGCTCATCATTCTCTTCTCTACTCCTCGGCAGCAGCCTCCACGACGGGATCTGCAACGCCACCTGAGGGCACGCGTATGGCATCGCGACTCGCCGCGCACGCTGATTGGCGCTGCTGGCTAATCCTCGCCACGTGGGCGTCGTTCGCCATCGGCGGCGCGGTTTCATCAACCCGAGCAGATGAGTCGGCCGCGCAAACGATCGCTGCCGCAGACGAGCGCCCGCTTGTCGGCGCTTACTACTATCCTTGGTACGGCGTGCAGACGGAAGCCCTGGAAGAGCAGTGGGGAAGCGTTTTTCGCCAACGACTCGTTCCGCCGCAAACGCCGCAGGCGGGGCTGTACCGCTCTGACGATGGCGAGGCGATTGCAGACCATCTCCAGCAGAGCCGACGCGCCGGTCTCGATTTCTGGGCCGTCAGCTGGTGGGGACCTGATTCGCCCACCGACAAGACATTCCGCAACAACTTGCTGAAGCATCCAAAGTCGGCGGACTTCCGCTTCGCCGCTCTCTACGAATCGACCGGCCGACTTGGCTCGATGGATCGTCCGTCGTACGAGAACTGGATCGGCGACTTGGACTATTTGAAGAAGCACTACTTCGATCATCCGAACTACCTGCGGATCAACGGCAAGCCAGTCCTGTTCGTCTACCTGACTCGCGTCTACTTTCGCGATCGCGGGGCGGACGCCCTGAAACAGCTGCGAGAAAAGCACCCAGATCTCTATCTGATCGGCGACGACGTTTTTGGCGACGGGTACCAGGCCGCATGGGCTAAGCAGTTCGACGCCGTCACCGCCTACGACGTCTACGGGCAATCAACCGGCCCGCACGGCGGCACTCGTAAGGCGGTCGACGTGCTGGCGCGCAACTATGCGGACGCGAAGTCGCAGGCAAACTCCGTTGACACGGCGTTCGTTCCAGCCGTGGCCCCCGGCTACAACGACACCGTCATTCGCGAAGGGCATCCTGGACGGGCGCGAGCGTTTGTCGACTCGTCCGATCCGCATGAGGGCGAAGTCTTCCGTGCGATGATCACCGACGCGGCGCTGCCGAATCTCGACGCGCGTTGCGATCGCGTCCTGATGGTCACCAGTTTCAACGAATGGTTCGAGGATACGCAGATCGAGGCGACGACCGGCCAAGCCGCGGCAACTACTAAAGACGATTCGCCGAGCGGCACAGCATTCTCTGGCGGCGGTCGCTACGAAGACTATGGCCACCTCTACTTGGATATTCTCCGGGAGCTGACCGACGGTCCTGGCCAATCGCCATGAGGAACGACGCTATGCCTACCAAGTTCAGTGGCTACATATGGGCGTTGCTCATCTGCGTCATTGCCGCCGGCTGCAGTCGCAGCGGCACAACGTCCACCGGTAGCGACAACCAGTTGCGCGCGGCGATGAAGCTGCTTGGCATGGAGTACGGAGCCTATCTCGCCAGCAGCGGAAAGGCTCCGACCGACGCGGCGACGCTGAAGACATTCCTGCAATCACGCATGGGGCAGCTGCAGGATTTTGGCGTCAAAAGCGTCGACGACCTGCTACCGGCTGGTCGCGACGGGCAACCGTTGCAAATCGTTTACCGCGAGATAAGCCGACCTGCCGAGAACCCCAACTACGCCTGGGTCGCTTGCGAAGCGATCGGCAGCGAAGGCGTCCGCCTTGCTTGCGACAGCCGCGGAGGCGTACACGAAATCAACGAAGAACAATTCTCGCAAGCATTTAGTCGATAACTTCGACGATGGCGAGCCTTGTCTGCGACCCTTCCCTCAGCGCCGCGCTGAGGGCTAAATCTTCTTTTCCTCTACCCAACACACGGCCATCCGATGAACAGAGCACGCACTACGGCTCCCTCTGGGTTCACGCTTGTCGAGCTTCTCGTCGTCATCGCCATCATCGGCGTGCTGGTCGCGTTGCTGCTTCCAGCCGTGCAGGCGGCCCGCGAAGCCGCGCGGCGTACGCAATGCTCCAATCAACTGAAGCAGATTGGCATGGCGATGCAGAACCACGTCAGCGCGCTCACCACGTTCCCCACTGGAGGCGACGGCTACAATCCCAATATCCGCAACTATCTCTCCGGGACCGACGTCAACAATTCGGCCAATTCAACGGGCACTCCCAACGGAGCCAACAAACAGGGCCTCGGATGGGGCTACCAGCTCCTCCCGTTCCTTGAGCAAAATGCGCTCAAGGGGATCACCACGATGGGCAAGCTCGCCTCCACGGAGGTGCCGCTTTATTTTTGCCCATCGCGACGCTCCGCCGGAAAATCTGCGTTGTACAGTGAAGCGGTCGGCGGAATCACGTTACCGAACCTGCTCACCGACTACGCCGCGGCCCATCCTGCCACTTATGTGAATCCCCAATTCGGCGCGAGCCTGGGCCAGAAGATCACGCCCGTCCCGTGGACTGATCCGAACATCGCCGCGACCTACTCAAAGATTTACGACAGCTTCATGAAAGGCCGCGTCGAAGGGGGCGTCAGCACCATCGCCAACCCCGCCGACAACATCATTTGCGACGGACTCGTCGTGCGGACCCCCTGGCGTTGGAAGCAGAAGACGTTCGCCTCGAACGTTAGTCGAGCGATCAAGCCGGGCCAGTGCACCGACGGCTTGAGCAACACGTTGCTCGTTGCCGAGAAGCTGGTCCGCCCCGACCTCTACGAAGGGGGCAGCTGGTCCGACGACGTCGGCTGGGCCGATGGCTGGGATCCCGACCAACTCCGCACTACTGGTTTTCAACCGCTGAACGACAACGATCCGTTCTGCCAAGGCGTGCGGCAGAACTGGTGCGGCGGCCCGCCTCCCGGCTTCAACGACGTCTTCATGTTCGGCTCCGCCCATCCCAACGGAATCAATGCCGTTTACGGCGATGGCTCCGTCCATAGCCTTGGCTTCGAGATCGATGTCGTAACGTTTAACTATCTTGGCTCGCGAAACGACGAATCAGGATCGTTTTGACCAGGAATGCAAGTTTGTGGGCCGACTGCCAACCTCTTGCCGCATCTCGTTTGACGCGTAAGCGTCGCGCTCACGCGATCCGCCGCCCTTCCCTCAGCAACCGTCGCGGAATCACGAGCGTTCTTCCTGGCGAGGGAGAGTTTTGGCATCGGTGGTTAATCGCATCAAGAGACAACCGTTAGTGGATTGCCGAGATCGTGTGTGTGTTCTATTCGTTGATGGGCACCCTTTGTTCTCTACGCCACTCATCGAAACGAAGGCTGATGACCACTTGTAACCACACTCGCCGCGATCATTCCACCGCCAAGCTCGGCACTCTCCATGCTTCCCGTAGCTTCACGTTCCTCGCAGCGGCCTATCCGACTAAGTCAGGCTGCTAGCGTCTCCAGGGTTGTCTCGCCAGCGTTGCTGGCGATTGAAACATTTGTGAGCGTCTCGGGAGATGTACGGACGTCTAGAAGACCTTTAGTTGCCAACATCATGGCGTGTGCCGCTACTGCTATCGCGGGATGGATTGAGCCTGATTGGATCGCCGGGGAATCGTTCGACGACAGCGAACTCGTCTTCAGCGGCGGTCGCCTTCATTTCGTCGACTTAAAGGATTCGAACGACTTGGCTCGGCGATTCTTGTCCCGCCGCTTAAGCCTCGAATCCGATTGGCACGTGGAAGTTCAGGTGCCTTTCGGGGACCTAGGACTGATTCCTCGGCGGAACGCCTCGATAGGCATCTCACTGGGAAAGGTTGCAGATCCACCTCCAGATTTTGGCGTCATCGTGTTGAATAGCGGAAGTTTCACGCGGAGCATTTCTTCGACATTCACGATCGTGGACAACGTTGCGAACGGCGCTCAAGTGAACTTCCTTGGCGAAGCAGCACTACTGAGGTTGGAATATTCGGCTGATCAGCAATGCATACGTAGTCTCTGTTGACTTTTGGACGGTGATTTTACGCAGCTATTCTCCATGCCAATTGTCGGCTGGGGTATCGCGACCGGGGAATTCATAGAACCCGACTTGTTCGGCGCATCAGTGCTACGCGAGATGTGCTTTCAGAGTATCTCGCTGGTGCCAGAGCCCACCGCATTGTGCATGGTGATCGCAATGCTACCGATCGCGAGGCGTCGGTCTTACCGCTTAGTTCCGAAACGCCACTAGCCCAATTCGAAAAGCGGTTTCGACGTATACCGTCGCGCCCGTTTCCGATTGTGCGCCGTCCACATTGTGACAGTCGCTGAGAATAGCGAAAGAATCGACGTCGGTTCTGGTACCGACGGGGCGAACGACGGCGCGGCACCTTCGCCGTAATGGCGTTGCCAAACCAGGAAGTCGGCTCCGTCAGTGATGGTATCGCCATTCGCGTCGGAACCATCCGTGCCGAAATCCACCTTCCACTTATCTAGGTCATCGCCATCGACGACGCCATTGCCGGTAAAGTCCCCAGGTATGGCGGTCGGATTGACAGGCGCGAATGCAACCCCCTTGAACAGCGTATTCGCGCCGGCAGTGGCAATCGTCGTCGGCGCAAGGGCAGAAAAAGCTCCGGCGGTCGAATTGTAACCCGTGGAATCGACCAAACTCACCAGTGAGTCGGCGCTCGCCCCATTAGCCCTCGTGGCGTACAGAGTGACCGAACTACCGCTGACCACGCCTGCGATACCGCGGTAGTCGTCAGCCGTTGTGCCAACTGTGCCGTTGGAGATCCAAGTTGATTCGACGAGCGAATATTTCGTGATCGCTGCTTCGTTATCACCCGAGACATAGAGCGTATCAGGACCGTGAACATTCGCGTCGAGATCGGCCAGGAAGAAATCAATCACATTGCGCGACGTGCTGCCGAGCACTCCGGTAAGTCCCGTCGTGGTTTGTCCACCCACGTGAGGCAAGTCAGAGCCAATTGCTTGGACGGGAGGATTGGAGCCGCCACCGACGGTCGAGAGGTACAGCTGACCGTTGAAAATGTTGACGGTCCGCGGGTCGGTCGTCGCGTTAGAGACCATCGTCGAAGCGCCCGTCGCGCCAACCGTCGTGTAGCGAACGCCCCCGTCAGTGCCGCCGCTGATGCTACCGTGGCTTACCCACAAATTGACTCCGTCGTCGCTAACGGCGCTGCGCGGGCTACCTTGTCCGCTATCGGAGATGGTGGTCGCAGTGTTGATAAGCCCGGCCGCGTCGACGCGGCCGATCGTGCGATTCACCACAGAAGAATTCGTTTGAGCGAGCGTGCCGTTGCCGCCGGCCTCGGCTGGAATCGGCGTGCCGAGTTGATGATTGTAACCAGTAAGCAGCAGAGACTTCCCGTCCGCGGAACGATGGAGCAATCCTTCCAGCGCTGCGTCGCCCTGTGCGATTAGCGGTTTGTTGACTCCACTCGCCGCGGTGGGGAGGGCGATCGACTGCAGGAGCGCCCCTGTCGGAGAGTACTCGTCGAGGAATACAGGCGCGGGAGCGCTCGTGACGGCACCGCTGCCATTGCCTGTGCGATAGACTACGAGACTTCCTGGCGAGAAAGTTGCTCCGTGAGCGATTCCGGCCGCCACTACCAGCGGCATCGCTGCCGCGGCGATTGATTTGATTGCTTGTACCACGTCCCGCCTCCCAGTTGAATTGTGATTGCTGAATTTCGAGTTTGCTTGCCGCTCATTCTCCGCCGCTAATACGTTCCTTAAACGGTTTGCCGCCACTCCAAGTGAGGTCGACCGTTACCGGTTCCATCCGCTCCGCGACTTCGACCGAGAGCCCTGATTGATTGGCGTCGCTGTATTTCGGCGGCGAATGCCATAACATCGTCGTAGCATTGATTGCCTCGCCCCCGTGTACGGTCACAGTATGCTGTCCGACGACGCAGCCATCGCCTCGTTCGTAAGTCGCAAGCTCAAACGAACCATCTCGCTGAATTTTCCCGGTGGCAGCGCGGTGATCGGCGGCGTGAAACAGAATCTGACCGTAGGTCAATGGCGCACCATCGATGAGTACTTTGCCGGCGACAGGTACGCGTGCGGGACGTCCATCGCCGCAACCTGCCAAGCTTGCAGCCACGAGGAGTGCGCCACTCAATCGAAAAAGAGGTTGCAGCGATTTCATGAAAGCTTTCAGTAATTACGTGCAGAGATGACGGCAGATCAGACTCTCCGCTCGCGGCTAGGGTGTGCTTGCCACGCCGCCCGGCAGTTCGGCGCCCGCACCGGTCGAGGCCGCCTGATAAACGCCGAGCGCAATGTCCTCGCTTAGGAATTCGACATGCCCGTCGCCGTAAGCGAACTGCGCTCCGCTGGGATGACGGCTCGCGAAGGCGCCGGTCGTGGGATAGCCGTCAGCGGTGTGTTCGCTCCAGCCCAACCCGATGGAGGCATTCATGGGGTTTTCCGTCGAACGCAGACCATCGACGTAGCGGCCAGCTGCCGTCCAACGATTGCGAGTCTCTGGCAGATGACCGTCGATTGTCTCTCCCAAAAAGATCGTGCTGCTGGAGCCATCGGTGATTTCTTTGAGCGCCACGCCATGGCGCTCGTTCTGGTAAACGTAGGCAAAAGCGCCATCGGTCGGCCTTGATGTTCCGATCGCAACTCGGTACTTAGCGCCATTTCCCGTTTTGTAACTTGGCCCGTGCGTTCCGATGCAGAAGGCGTAACTGCCGGTTGCTTCGGGCGTCGTTTTGAATGTCACGAATTGTTCCTTCGTATCCGTTGGACAGTTCATAATTTGCAGCGGCGTCTCAACGAGCTTTTGGTTGTTACCATGCAGCGCCGTCGTGACGTCGCGTTCTGCGACGTTGTTCGGTGCCTTCCATGGTCCGTCCGCAACGTCGATAGCGTTGAATAGCGATGCCTGCTCTATGAACGGAAGCATCGGCAAGAAGCCACTAGCTGAACGACTCCACGCAAATGGCGAACAATTCAAATCGGCAGCGCCGTCGCAGCCCCATCGTCCCGCAGGGAGCCGCTTGTTCGTCGATTCGTAGCTCAGCGTCGCCAATACGAGATTCTTCATATTGTTCTGGCATTGAGCACGCCGAGCAGCTTCACGAGCCGCCTGCACTGCCGGCAATAGCAGCGCGACGAGCACGCCAATGATCGCGATTACGACGAGCAATTCGACGAGGGTAAATGCTGAGCGAGAAAGGAAAAGTTGGCGCCGCCAGGGGTTCATGGCTTTGGAGCTCCGCTAGATACTCTTCGGTGAGGCCGCAACAGGCCGGAGAAGATGAAAGTGTTGATTGATTTCCTCAGGAGTCAGTGCTCGGTCGTAGAGCGCCACCTCGTCGAGCTGGCCGATGAATGGCCGGATGTTGCGAGACGGGTAGAGGCGGCCGATCAGCAGCCGCAAGCCCGAAGGAAGTTCGTTATGATCCTCCCCTTCACCAACGAGCTGGCCGTTGACGTAGAGACGCATCGCATCGCCATCCTTCACTGCAACGACATGCTGCCAGCGACGTAGCGTGTAGGCGCCCTTTGAATAGCACGAGGTGCCAAGCTGCGAATCGTCGCTCGCGGGGCTCCGGTGGAGAAAACGAATGCGCCCAGGGTGGTGCACGGCTCGCGGAATCTTTCCGGAGCCGCCTAGCTCGAGCAACATGCCATGGGGAATGACTCCGCTCGGCGCCATCGGCGTACCGACCAGCGAAACCATCGCCCCGACGTGGTAGTGGCTTGGCTTGACCCACATTTCGAGCGAATACGAATCACCAATCGAAGCGTCGAGGACTTCGCTGCAGACGACGTCGCCGCCGCGATCGGTGACGCCGAACTCGATCGCCTCGCTACCAGGGCGTCCCGTCCGACCGATTACGCCATCGACTTGCAACTGAAAGCGATCGCTCATCTCATTCCGAATCGACGGCCAGTTATCGCCCTCGAGCCGCCAATACCCGATGGGCCGTGAGGCCTTCACCGCATCAATGTAAGCGGACGTCACTATGAGCGAATCTGAAGCCATCGAAACTTGCGCGACGAACGACGCCTGCTCTGCCGGCCGACGGGCCATGGCTAGCTCCCCGTCGCGCCCGACCTGAATGCGCACTGCCTCGCCGGCCACAATTCGAACCGGTTGCGCATGCCGGTCGGGAGTGTTCCACGCTGGATCGAGCGTCGCCGAACCTCCGAAGACGTGTATCTCAGCGTCGTCGCCGAATGCCGACACGCCGATCACGCCGTATTCTGCGATCACGACTCGGCCCACTGATGTCTCAAGAATGAACGGGCGTTGCGGCGTCGTGATCGTCGCCGTCAGTTTACCGAAACGCAACGTTGGCATTCCATCGGAGGAGAGCATCATCGCGGCGGGGCCTTCGAGCGAGACTTCTGCAGTTCCGCCGGTCGACCAACTCATGTCGATTCCAGCAAGCCCTTCCAGCAAATCGAGTGATTCGCCGCTGGTGAGCTGCGCGCCAACGGAACGGGCTCCGGCCGTGTCGTGGTCCCAGCGGCAGTTAGTGCTGCGAACCAGCTGCGCCTCATATGCAGCCGCTACGTGCGGTCCGTAGTCCTGGCGTCGATCCGTTGCGCGATTCCCAAAGAAAGAGGCCGCGGCGGCGCCAAGTAAGAAAGCGAACGAAGCGGCCACGACCGGCCAGCTGGCGAAACGGATAATCTCTCGACGTTCTTTGGCAACTATCTTCTCCCGCTCGAAGTATGGAGTTGGCAAGGGTAGGATTTCCTCGCCAACCTCGGGTGAGTGATGTTGCGTCCCTTGCCAAGCCAATGAAGCTTGTTGGTCAAGAAGCTTCGCACAGTAACGAGCCACAGCTGGATCCGTGCAAATCAATGAGTTCAACCGCTCCATCTGCAGATCGGTCGCCTCGCCGCTGTTCGCGGCCACGAGGAGTTCGCGTATTTCGCGTTCCTGCGAGGGGGCCATATTCGCTTACCTTTCCTGTCGCGCCATGTGGCGCTCAACGCATTCAAGTAGTACGTGATGAATTCGGCTCAGCGCACGGTAGACCGAGTCGAGCGAGCGTGAACGAAGCGACGCAATCTTCTTGGGAGGGTGTTGATAGAAGTAACGGTCCTGAATGATCTCGCGGTCAGCGATTGTCAGTCGACTCAAACAATCAGCGAGCGCTTCAATCCGATCGCCATAGCGATCCGATAACGCTGCAGCCTCTTCTGCTAGGATGTCGACCGCCTCGACGCTGAGCTTCGGCGTTCGTCGCTTCTGCTTCATGAGATTGAGCACTTCGTAGTAGGCGATACGACTCGCCCAAGCGAAGAAACTGGTTCCAGGACGGAACTCTGCAAATCTGCTCCAAAGAAACACGCACGTGTTTTGAAATACCTCCTCCGCGTCGTGATGCGTCAGCGACAGCGTCATAATGAACGAATAAAGCTGTCGCGAGTGTCGCGCAAGAAGTCGTGCGAACTCGTCCCGATCCGGCTCATTGTCCAGCGGCACGCCGGAGGCGCCGGAACCTTCTGGAGATGCACCACCCATGGACAAGATCGATCCGAAAGCGGGAGAGGGTAGGGAGTTCGATGAGCGAGGGAATCGACGGGAAGTCTTTCCGCATATTGACTGACGTTTTTAGCGGTCTTTTGCGGAGAAAATCCGAAGAAAACTAAAATTGCAAGCAAGTCTTCTTATTTGACGGTCTGCTCGGGCCCCAGACGGACGGCCAGCATATTTGCTCCAACCCTGAGGCTCTCTCAGCCACCGCTCTGTCGCTGCAGTAAAGGAACGCGGCGTTCAAGTTGCTCGAGCAAAGGTCGAACTACCTCAGGGTGGTCGGAGGCGATGTTGACCGTTTCCTCTGGATCCAGTTGATGGTCGTAGAGCTCGATTTGAATTGGCCTGTCCCTGTCTTTGGCGGTCGACCAACGGGTCAAGCGGTGCCGGGGAGTGCGAATGGAGTGGGCACGGCCGTTAGCCCAGAATCCGAGTGCGGCTGATTTTCCCGTTCCGGATGGGTTGGTCAACAATGATGCGAAGCTGGAGCCATCGATACCCTCTGGCCGAGGAAGGCGGCAGAGTTCCGTCAGTGTAGGGAACAGATCGACAGATTCGACGATGCCGTTGGTTGCCTCCCCGGGCAATGTTATGTGAGGCGTGCGAATGATCAGCGGGCTACGGAGCGCTGCTTCGTGCAACGTGTGCTTTCCCCAGATTCCGTGCTCGCCCAGATGCCAGCCATGGTCTCCCCAGACGACAACGATAGTTTCGTCTGTTAAGCCATTCTCATCGAGTGCTCGCAGCACGCGACCGATCTGAGCGTCTACATAGCTAACGCAGGCGTAGTAACCATGCCGAAGCCTCCGGGCTTCCGCATCCGTGACAACGCCCGCCGTTGCCAGCCCCGTGTAGCGAGGCGTGAGCTCGCTGCTCCTGTGAAGGCTGATCGTTGGATCAACGCCTAGCGGAGGGCAACGATTCGACGCGAGCGAAATCTGCTGCTCATCGTAGAGGGCCCAGTATGTTGCAGGTGCATTGAATGGAAGGTGCGGTTTAATAAACCCAACGGCAAGAAAGAAAGGCTCTGGACGACCCTTCAGTTCCTCAAGTTTTTCAACAGCAGCATCGGCGATGAGCCCATCGGGGTAATCGCGATCACCGACATCGGCTCGCTCCGTTGCAGGGGTCTTTCCAGGAACTCGCGTTGAGCCATCAGCATACGCGAAGAACGCGTCCCACGCAGTTCTCCAACGCCCCGTCGGCATCCCCACTTCATCCCATGCTTCGGCTAATTCCGGCGTGTGCGTATCGTCACGAAGGCCGTCAGGGCGATGTGTGATTTTGCCAATGCTGATCGTTCGATAGCCCTGGTCGCGAAACAACCTTGGCATGGAGACGTCCGCTCCGTTTGATGTCGGCAGCGCGAGAAAGGCGTCGTTGTCATATGCTCCTTCAGCATGCGGGTAACGACCCGTGAGCATTGAGCACCGCGAAGCGCCACAGGTGGGAACCTGGACGTACTGGTGTTCAAAACGGCGGCCTTCCGCAGCCAATAAATCGAGGTTCGGGGTTGCCATTCCCGAGACACCGTAGCAATTGATCTGCGGTCGCAGGTCATCCACGCAGATCAGCAAAACGTTCAATCGCTTTTCAGTTTCTTGGCCGAAGGTGCGCGATGGACTCAGAACGACGAGTAGTAGAACGCAGGACGCAATGTCGGCGCGACGAATTTTTTGGGCGAACATGACTGGCAGTGAAACGTTCGAGGAGAGGGGCAAGATCAGTAGGAAATTCGACCGTGAATCAACCGAATTCCGTTGGCGTTTCCCGCCGAGCAGATGACGATCGTCGCTCCGTTCAGGCAGATATCCGGCCACACACCGCTCGTATCAAGGAATGGGCGATGAGCGCTCGCGAAATTGTCCGCGTTGGGGTTGCCAATGAACATCCAAACGCCTTGATTGCCGCGGTAGACGCCATTGGCGGCAAGGAGTGTTTCGCCGTGCGGCATTTGAAGCATCTGCGGGCCGTAGCCATCAAAGAGCGTATTGGCGAGTTTGAGCGAGTGCGAACCGTAGACTAAAGGTCCTTGAGCAGCGCTTCCGCTTTCACCGGCTACGGCCAATTCTCCGTTCTGCAGCAATACAGGGGAAGGCATTCGCACTGATGCCTTCGAAGTATTCCACCCCTGCCATCCATACCCGCTATTCGGCGATTGGACAAAGTTGATGTCATCGTAACGGGTGTAGTAGCAGCGCAGAATGCCGCCGCCGAGATTCACCATTCGCGGCTCCCATATCCTTGCGCGAATGGCCACCACTGGCGCGCTCCACGTCGCGCAGCTGTCACTGCTTCGAATTACTTCAATCCCACAACGGGTATCGTCGTAGTCCTGCGCCGCTCGCACCTGATAGCAGAGCAGCACTTCATTCCCAACGACGAGAGGGTTGGCATTCGCGTACTGTGCGTTGAACGTCTGCTCGAACCATTGCCGACTGCCCCAACGCTTCACCACGGTCCATGGACCGAAACTCCAGCCTCCATCCGCACTGCGGCAACTGAGAATGCAGCCGCCGTTGATTCCATTGCCGGACTGAGCGAATAGCAGCAAGTTTCCGTTGGGGCATTTCACCATACGCGGATAATACAGCTGCGTTCCGCAGTCGGCCGGGATTGTCGAATTGGGAATCTCTAGGTAGGTCTCCTCGTTCCACGCGATTGTTGCGGCCTCAGAAGCTCCCATGAACAGCGTCAAAGCGTACAACGCCAGGGTCGAGACGCGAATTGCTGACATGATGCACGCCCTCCGCGAAATGGGAAGAAGAGAAAATGACGAGTGCGATACATGTGATATGCCACGCGTTCCGGGAGTCAATAAACGCCCCATTAGGACGATGTTTGGCGGAGAAAGATTTCGCTTTCGCAGAAATTCCTCCCCTGTAGGCGAGAGGCCCGATTCTTGTGCCTCTTCATCGCGCGACTTAGTTCATGTCGTGTTTCGGCATGGCGCGCACTGCTCTAGAGCGGGGCGACGTATCGTTATGTCGCTGCGCATTGGGATCTCTGCAAATGGTGAGTCGTCGTAGCGCACGAATACGCGAGATCGAAAAACAGGGAAGGGGAGGGTTACTGCTGCGCGGAGCATTTTGCCCAGGCCTTCCCGCCCGTCGTATTGCAACGGAATTCTTATTCGTTCTCCCGCGAGACTGCGGCGATGCGCATGGGACGGTGGTAGAGTTGCCTGGGCAACATGCCCACCAAACACTCCCGATTGAAAGGCTGATAAATGAAGTGGCTCCTATCGCTCGTTGTTGTTGCAGGTCTTGGAAGTCTCGCTTTGACCGGCTGCTCAAAGGAAGCTTCGACGAAGACTGAGACCACGACTTCGACGCCTGAAGGCACAACGACGACCACCACGGAAAAGACCGTCGAGACCACCGGCGAGAACCCGCCCGCCCCGGCGCACTAGTCGCCCGTTAGCAATACTCTCGTTGAATGCGGCTCAGCCGCGGCGGTCCGCTTCCTGTTTGTCGGACCGCCGCGGCGGCCGTGTTTGCATTTAGCACGGTGACCCGGGGCGTTTCAGCCTTCCCCTGGGTTGCCGTGCTTTATTTATTGCCCATCGCAATGGTGTGGGTCTCCAAACGGTCAGGGAGAAACGGAGTCGGGAGGTACACTGCTGCGATGCTCAAAACTCTCATTCGCGGCGTGTGCTGGTTTCTGATCTATGGCGGTTGCGTCATGGTGACCGGGCTCATCGTTACGTGGACGGGATGATCACCACGCGGAGCGATGTTCAACTCTTTGAGACGCGATGGTGGTATGACGACCCGCACGAGGCGCTCAGAATCCTCGCCTTGGCGACCGCATTGCTTACGGCGGGTGGGTTGAGGATTCGCTTCACCCCTCGGCGTCGCCCTTCAACCTGCAGCTTAGTTCGCGAACTGCGTCGACCCATCTCTTAAGCAGCCATGGTCGGCACCTAGGTCCCGCTCCTTAGCGGACATTTCCCGAGCTTTTCTGCTCAACGTCATCGAAAACGGGCTGATTCGGTCCCGGTTGGTCTACACCATTCTCGGGATTTTTGGATACTGGTTTGCGGGGGCAACCCGTTCTCGTTACTCTACGAGCGTCCTCCCCGCCGGAACGGGGAGACGACTTTTTCAACTCCCGAGCGGAGGAGACTAATGCATTCACGTAAAGCTTGTTTGTTGTTGTGTCTCGTATTTAGCGCTGCCATCGCCCAGCAAGCCAAGGGCCAAGCTCTTGGGAAGATCTCGATCTTGGTCGGTCGGAACGCATTCCTGGGACCGTCGGGTTATCAGATTCGGGTGTTGGGTGAAAAGGGCGGCAATGTTCCCGACGCTGACCTAAGCATCGCCGCGCCTGACGGAACCGTCTTCCAAAGCGGGAACTTCTCGATCGCGTCGCTGTCGCTCGATCAGATTGTGGCTCGCTTCGTCGGCCAGTGGACGATCAACGACGTTCTGACGAACATGCCTGGTTCTCCAATCCAGCATCACAGCTTCTCGGTCGCAGCGGCTGACTTAACGACATTTCCATCGACCCCGGCGATTACGTCTCCTCCGGCCGGCGCCCATGTCCCGGCCGTATTCTCATTCACTTCGACTGGTAATGGGATCACAATTCGGGGACCCGGGGTGAGCTTCGCGGGCAGTTACCCGCAACCAGGGACTTACCAAGCGGACTTGAGTTACTACAGCCAAGTCTTGCCTCAGGTAGTGGAAGCTGTGGCGTCGTTCTCGGTTTCGAACTCACTCGGTAACGCCACCCCTGCCGAAAGTTCACCATCCACTCAGTTCTCCATCAATCTAGTGAGCACAGACTACGCCGCCCCTGTGCAGTGGACCGTAGGTGTGCCTGAGCCGGCGACGGTTACCATGGCTGGTATGTCGCTCGTCGCCTTCGCCGCCCTTCGCCGTCGCAAATAAGCCCGCCGCCTGCCCGCCAAATCTCGCATTCCCGCAAGAGAACCTCGAAAAATGGCTATTTAGCAGATGCGGTTATCATCCACTTGACGATATAAATGCCTCAGTCGCCGCGCAGCACGCTTCCGCGGCGAATCGACGTTGTGAAGCTGACGACCGTACCGGGCTGCCCCTCGGTACGGCGTCACTTCGCTGCCGGTTGCTAGCGCCGCTTCGCCCGGAACGGAATCATATCCCACTTCACGCGAACGCGACGAGCATCAGCCGCCACACGCTCCACCGCCGCCGGACAGCAGTCGTCGAGGTCGATCGGCTCGCCCTCTTCGATCTCCTGCATCAACTGGTTGGCTATCTTGAACCCCCAATTCGTCGGGCGGTTGCGTGGAACTTTACGGTACTCGCGTTCGTCCCCCATGGCGGGCGAAGATGCCCGAGTACCGAGTTTTCGCGATAGAAGCAGGCCCGTAGAATTCGGCGCCGAACTTGCGTTTACGCTGCACGAAACCATCCCGCCCCACCCCGAGCGAACTTAAAGGAAGTTCATGTGGACACGAAAACACTTTTCCCGTTGGAGTATCAAAGCAAGGTGATCGCTTGCAAATCAGCGGATGATCGCAAACTGCTCCAATCCGCCATCCTGCTCGATGGCCACAAAAGCGATTGCGACTAGTATCCCTCCGCCGAGCTCACCAAGATGAGCGCGGTCTGTGAGCAATATGGCCTCACGTCGCTGCAGTTCCTCACCGCAGAATTGGCCAAGCATTGCGACGAGGTCGAGCGACCTTAGTGCATCGACCAATGAATCGCCTCCCTGACGTGTTCGCCTGGGAACTCACCGGGCAGTGGTACTACACCACGTTGCCAGAGCTTGCGCCGCCAATCGCCACCATCGTTCATTGTTACGAAACCGATGAGCGGATTGTGTTGTACTGGCCCAATGCCGACAGCGGTGTGCTCATTTGGGATGTGCAGTGCGAGGACTAGTTGCCGATTGCTGAATTCAATCTTTGTTGCCCTGTGCGGGATGGTGCTCGGGGCAACCGATGGTCGGTCCAGTTCAGGACACTCTGGGAGAAATACTGACTGGGCCGACTGTCACTTTTTTCGCCGGTTCGAGTATGCGGAATCTAGTGAGATGAGCGGCTACAACCACCTCCACCCTTTTTCCGTAGCCGAAGGCGAGCAGTTCCGCGCAGAGATTGCGCAGGTCTTGGCGGAGCTTCCTGACGAGCAGTTCATCGCCTTGCTCAACGATTTGCGCGAGTGCCAATCTCTCGGCTTAGTCCGGAATTCATTCGAGCGTGCATCGCAACTCACACCGTTCACGAGGGGCGACTGAGGGGCAGCCGCTAGCATCCCGCCGCACTAAAGTCCCGTGTTTCCGGTTGTCGATATTAGCGCCGCCACGACAAAGAAACCGCCGAGCTTGGGACAGAGTTGCGGCAATGAGCGTGGCTTTCCGATTGGGCGTTGCTTTCCGCACGGGCAGCGCCCTCTTTTGTGCGCGGGGCTGAGATCATTCAGTTCTGAAGCATCTATAGCCAGATCCCCGCAGCCGCCCGCTAGCAGCCTTCCGCGTTTCGCGACTCGATGGTTACGGGGAGAGCCGGAGACGCGCCAACGCTCAATCTGTGCGACGAAAAAATTCGCGGCGCTTGCAAAACGAACGTGGCTGAGAGAAATTGGCGACACATTTGGCCGTTTCGTCTCCCGCAGCTATCTCGCCATGCTTCAAGACCACCATCCCCGCCGTATCCACATCGGCGGGAGAAAAGTTATCTGCGAATCCTTGGAGGATCTGGTGCTACTGAAGGAGGCGTTGATTCTTGAGAGCAGCCCAGAGCGTGTCCTCGAATTCACGATCGGCCGGCTTCATCTAGTTAAGGAGGCATGCCAGCGATATTCACTTGGAAAGCATCAGCGACTGGCAAGCCAGGCGATCGATCGTGCTAGTAATTAGCTCTAGTGGCGAGATCGGTTCCAACGACAGTCAGGAATCACACCATGGCATGCAAGCTAATCATCCAGAGCAGCGACGGCGTCGAGCTGAGTAAACTCAAAATCAAGAATCCTCAGTTCGCGCCGCTGGTGGGCGATTGCATCCAAATCGAACCGGACGTCGAGTACAAGGTGCTGAGACGTTGCTTCTACTATGTCGAAGATGGCGACGTTAGGGTCGTCGTTCGCTGTGAGCGCGTTGCAGCGACCAACCATCGAGAAGTCGACGACTGAGCCCCCATGCCCCGCCCCCGCTTCACCCTCCGCGTAGCTCTGGTCGTAACCGCGATCGTGTCCGCAATTGCTTGGCAGGGCGGCATTGCCTGGCAGCGGAAGGCGGCGATGCGTGATTCGCAACACACATTTATGGTGGACCGCTACATTCCAGGCGCTAACGGCAGCGGACGCCTGCGAGTAAATGTCATTCGGAAGGCGTGGGGCGACGAACCCGTCCGCCTAATCTACATGGTCCCCGACAGTAATTGGGAAGCGGAGGAAGAGCGGTTGCGGGGGCTATTTCCTGAGGCCGCCATCGAAGTGATGCACCCGCTGCTAGAAACGCCCTTCCCGAACTGAGCGATCAAGTTCACAGCCGATCGGCATTTCAAAGGTCAATTCGTGGCCGGCGCTTCAGCATTTACTTGGCGAACCTAATGTGGCCATCGTTTTTCGCTGGGCAAATATCTGCGGCTAGCGAGCTAGGTGATTAATCCCAGGGGCGGCTGAATCGTTCAAGCCTGAAGCATATCTGCTAGCAGATGGTCACTCGCCCCTGTCCGGGATTAGGTGAACCCGCATGTGGTGTTCGGTGTAAATCACAGCCAGCATGCGGATGACGCCTTCAGGCTCGCTGGCGAAACGACGCGAGGCGGTGAACTTTTGATCGCAGGCTGGGCAGGTGTACTCTGCGACGTACTGGCCTTCCTGCCGGACCATCCTGCATCGGTATTCAATTCCGCCTAGCCGAAAACGGTGCTCTGTCGTCGCCATTGATTCTCCGCCCGGTTCTTATTCGGCAGTTAAAATCAATTGGCTTGACAGGCCTCGTCAGTCGCTTTCGGGAATTTAATGCTTCGGCACAGCGATAGTGCGGCATCGCGCACGAAGAAGGCCCCAACCATGAGCCGGGGCCTTCAACGTGGCAGGCGAAGTACATTCTGCCGTTGCAGATATTGTAGTTTGAGATCGCCGAATAGCTAGCCGCATCTGCCTCGGTGGCAAGTTAAATTGCAATTTAGTGCCCGCCGTGACAGCTTGAGATCCACGCGGCCTCTGGTAATGCCGCATTGTATTCCCTCCCCAAGTCAGCCGCGTAACATGTTCAAAGCATTCGCACTTTTCTTCGTTGCGCTAGCGATAATTCAGACCGTAGTCGCGTGCATCAACGGGCATGTGAGCCGCGGCTGGTTCCACGGCTCGCGAATCTATCGCTCCGAACAACCACTCAGATTTTGGGCGTTGGTCTATGGCTATGTGGCAGTCTTCTCGGCGACAGCTGCCGTGATTGCGATGCAGTGACTACCGCTTCCAGCCGTTCGTCACCATGGGCATGGAGCGGATTCAGATCAAGTAATGCGACCGACGCCCGCCAAAAAATCAGCACGATGCTGTTGATTGAGGCGGCCAGAGGAGTCAACGTTGCCGCTTGACCATCGCCTCCACCCAGACTGGCACGTATGGTGGGGTGCAACCCTTGGAGACGGGCCAATCTCGATAGAGGCCGACGTTCTCGCCGATCGCGATCGCACGCTCACGGTGTTTTGAGGAGTGGATTCCAATCGCGCCGAGCGTGTTATTCATCGTCCACTGCACCTCAGGCTTGGCCTTCGGCATCTCCTGCTCGATGCGATCAAGAAGCGCGCCGAGGTCAAGATCGGCAGTGTTGCCCTTGTTGATGCGACTCGCCGTGAGGTTCCAGCCGGCACGCGCCGTCCAACGCTCTTTGGCCGTCATCCATTTTTCTCGGAGCGATTCCTTCTCGGGATGTAGCGCAACGACGTAGGCGTTCAACCAGTCCGCAACTTGTGTGCACGTCGTTGAGCGAGTCAGCTTCTCGAGGTCGCGTGCGGAGAGCGAGTCCGGCTGGAACGCCAGGGTGGCGAGGAGTTGAGCATCGACGTTGCCAGTAGCCCACAATTCCAGCGCAAGTTGATGATCTGTTTTGATCTTCTTGGCGAGCGCGCGGATGTCGCCAAGTTTGACGCCAAACTGGTTTTCTAGAGCGCCGGCCTTACGGTTGTGAGCACGACGCGCGTCGTCGCCGAGAGCTTCCAGTCGACCAAGGATTTCTCCGACCGTCATGGTGTGAGTACCGTCGGGAGCATGTGTCTACCACCACCGCAGATCGTCATCAGAGCGTAGCGGAGGTACGTTAGCATTCGGGGCAGTGGTCAAAATTAAACCGCACCCTTCACGGATGCAATCTCCGCGTCCGAAGGTGTCGAACTTTTGATCACCCTCTCTTCCTGCATGCCATGCCTACCCACATTGCGACGCACGAAGTTAAGGCAAGCGTTGATGGTTCTGGGATTGGGGTCACATCGGCGTACGTAGTCCCGATACGCAACGAGTCGTAGCCAACGCCTCCAGGCCCGGTGAGGCTTACCATATCCAGGAAGTTGACGTTAAGGTTTATCAAGCTCGCGCTTGGTACGGCGGGTTCGGGCGATCCGGATTGCGGATTCAGGTAAAAGTACACCGGGTCAACGCCTTCCGTGAAGTCGATACGAATCACTCCGAAAAATGTCTGACCAATTGCAGCTTTCACATTGGTCGCCGCTCGCTCGAAGCCGACCTCGAGGCCGATCTCGTCGCCAAATGAACTCATGCCAATTCCCACGTCGGTTGAACCACGCAGGACCAGCCCGAACCATCCGGTGAAGGCTCCCTGGTGCAGAATTCCTTGTGGCTGAATCAGCACGCTGATGTAGGCCGATGTACCCTCAGTGCCCAGCGGAGAAGATAGCAAGCGATCGATGCCCCGATTCTCCCCAAACGCTACTGCCGTCACACTATTTCCGAAGGCCGGCAGCGGTGCGCCGGGCCGCGCGAGATTGCCTGCCCCGATGTTATAAGAAGTCTGGCCCGACCAGTTGTTACTGAAGCCGAAGCTTCCGCCGCCACCCTTCCCGTCAAGGTCACTGCCAACGGGCGTGTAATTGAAGTCGTCGTATGCAAGCGGCGCTCCACTTGACACAGATGACAACGAAAGCAGGGCAACGAACGCCGCTACGCAAGAGCGGAAGCGCAATGCGGTCATTAGACTTCTCCTCGATAAGCGATTAGTAAATACCGACGCATTCACGAGTTAGTTGCGTGAATCCAGCGGTCACATGATAGCAGATCGCCATGGCCTTTGTGCGATGAGAGTGGCGGGCACGGGAAGATGAGCTTTCCCTCACTCCCGACGGCGTCGAATCGCCGAAGCTTAGAACTTTCGATCTGGAAAATTCCGCGGTTCTTCGACGCCGATTCAGCAAGCTAAATCAGCAAAGTGAGATAGCTTTAATCTTACCACTCGAGATCCAGTTGCTAACGACTGCCGGCATGACTCCAGGGTTCTAGCCGATTCGCCGAACAGCTCGTATGCGGCGCCGGCCGACGCCGTCCGCGCGCTGCGCCTCGGCCATCCACCATCCGGCGAGGATGTCTGACGTCGCCGATTGATTGAAGCTTCATACGCAACTCCGACACCTCAGCGCATGTTCGGTGTTTCATTCACTTGCTACCGGTCATTCCACATGACGACGAGCAGGATCAGGACGGATGCCAGAAAGTAAACTTGAAGCCTACTTCACCGCGGAGCTCGGCGGCGACACGATTCAGTGCAGGAGCCAAGAAGACGCCGACGGGATTCGGCAGGCGGCGGAATATCTCAGCCGGGTTGATGCGGGACCTTATCCGCGAGCATCCATCGAATACCTCAGTTCACTCCTGCGCTGGTACGGACGGAACCGGGCGAGCCGTATCTTGGAATCGCGACACCTGCCGCAAACGGGTTAGAGCATCTCGTCATCCGCTCAGCCTCACGGGTGGCAGAGGCAGATGCACTGAGCTATTCAAGTTTGCTCGGC
The DNA here is from genome assembly GCF_965279485.1 of Lacipirellula sp. Lineage (NCBI taxonomy): Bacteria > Pseudomonadati > Planctomycetota > Planctomycetia > Pirellulales > Lacipirellulaceae > Lacipirellula > Lacipirellula sp. Next base: position 1,043,536 of record NZ_CBDIIC010000001.1, on the reverse strand, counting down.
GATGATTTCCGCAAAGGCCCCAGGACCGCGCATCCAAGCGTGGCCAGTGACTAAAACGGTGAATTAGTTAGGTATGCGATGCCTACGGCGAAAGTCGCTGTGGAAGTCTGCCAAGTAGGACCCGCAGGACGCTGCTGGCGCTCACCACTCCGACAAGCACACGCCGAGGCTGACACCCTGCGCCTCGATTAATTGACACTCCAGCGACTTATCACATGCGCCTGCCAATGTGCGGTGGCCAAGATCAGCCGGGCGCGGCATAGGCCTCAGTTAGGCCGTCGAGGGCCCGACAGAGACTCAGGCGATGAGTACTCAGAGATAAACTTCAACCTGGCCAGTGGAATCGACACCACGCTCGAGTCTCGCCAAACCCCGGGAACTTTGACCGTCACTGAGCGATGCTCCGAACTCCGCGAGACAATCTGGCCTTCCAGGCCTCCGAGGGATCTCACCTTGTTGCCGATTTTCATATGCATGCAGTGTATCCTCGCCACGTGCATGAGAAATTGATAGGGCAGTTTCTATACTGTACCTTTAGGTAAGGACGCCCTCGCCGGAATGAGTTATTACTCTACGGTGCCGGATTGCTACGATGATGTCGCACTCGCTGACACTCACTTGGCTCCTTGGGTCGATCCTCACCGAACCGGCCGATTGAGCTTTCATCGCCTGCCAAGTTCAGCATACGCCGGACCACGGCCTGCCAACATTATGTGAGGGCGTGAGCTTGTGGCGCTCACCGCGACGCCAATGCGACTATCCTTTTGCCTATCGCGACGGGTAGAGGCGCTTCTCTCTCAAACGCAGCTCGCGTCGCTCGGCCCATGCCTTGCGCTCAGCCTCATTCTTCATTTCAGCTGGATCTTCGACCTCTTCGTCAAAAATTACGCCATTTCTCTTCTGCCGTTCGTTCATTTTGTCTTCGCGTCGCATTGATGGGCCCCTAGGTAGTATCGTGTTCAATCTCCAGGTCTTCAGTGCAACAAACGTACCGTCGCTGCAACCCAGCTAGCTGCGTACCAGTAAACTTCCAGCTGTAATTCCAGCCGGCGGAGGTTGCAATGCGACCAGTCGACGGGGCAGAATACTCATCCCACTTGAACTTTCGCGGATGCTTCAACATTTGGCATCCACGCACTTCTCCAATAGGTGACCACTATGACGCTGTCACGCTGCTTCGGAATGCTGCTTTCGTTGACGGTCGCGGTCTGCACGGGCAGTGCCGCACGAGGGCAGACAGTCTTCAGTAACGACTTCGAGTCGGACACCGCGGGCTTCACCCCGAGTGGTTCGCTCGCCGCACTCAGTCGAGCTTCTTTGCCGACCGACAGTGGCGGGCTCGCATCTCCCAACCAGTCCACGTGGCTCGGCAAACTCGGCAGCAACCTACCCAAGAGCGGATCGCTCGATGAGAGCGTCGCGCTCGTTGTCACGGGCCTCACGCCAGGTAAACTCTACTCCGTCGCCTTCGATCTGTTTATCGGCGCGTCGTGGGACGGTTCGGCCAGCAGCCCTTACGGCCCCGACTCATGGCGTTTCGTCGTTGACGGCGTCCCGCTCGTCAACACTACGTTCACCAACGGAAACCAAGGGCAGGAGTACGGGGCCTACTCGCCGCAGCGGTATTCGGATCTGACGTACTCAAGCTTGATCGGAACAGACTTCAGCAAGTTCACGGGAGCTGACGCTTCGTTCACCACCGGCGGAACGAATTACGGTGAGCACTATGGCATCTATCGCTTCGGAAGGGGCGACGGAAACCCAACCTTGACGTTCGTCGCCATCGGACAAACCTCCTTTCTTGAATTCGCCCGTTTCGGCAATACGACCGACAGTGGAGATGAGTATTGGGCGCTGGACAACGTACGGGTGAGCGTGGCAATCCCTGAACCCGCGTCCCTGTGCTTACTTATTACGGGCGTCGTCAGCTTCGTCTCCCTCCGTAGAGGTGGACATCGCATCGGGCCTCGCCGCATCGCTCTAAGTAAGCGAGCTTATGGCAGTTTTGGCTCTTAATGGGTTAACGAGTACTCTCAGCCCCGTCCCACGGACTATCTGAGGAAATCGCATGGAACGCAATCCGTCTCGATTCGGAAGAATACTATTGGGAATTGCGGTATTAGCTTCCAGCGTTGGCTGCGATCAGGCGACGAAGCGACTCGCCACCACCCACCTGCGCGGTGCGCCTGCTCGATCTTACTTAGCCGATACAGTGCGTCTGGAGTACGCACTCAATCCCGCCGGATTTCTTAGCGTCGGCGCCAATTTGCCTGCGCGCATCCGCTATTGGGTATTCACGGTGACGAACGCGGCGATGCTCAGTGCGGTCGCGATGGTGATGCTCAAATGCTGGAACATGCGACTGGCCGCGTACATGGCGTGCTCATGCTTACTCGCAGGCGGCGTTGGCAATATGATCGACCGCATGTTACAGGGCGGGCTCGTCACAGACTTTATAATTGTGGATTTCGGAGCGCTGCATACAGGAGTTTTTAATGTCGCCGATGTCGCGATCATGTTCGGCGGGATCGCAATCGCGATCCTACACAGTCTGAACCGAATAAAAGCACAGACGACTGAGGTCGAATAACTTCTACGTGCACCGGCGGCGTCACATTTGATTGACGGATCCTATTAATTCATGCTTCTCGACCGCACTGCTTCAAAGTGGCTGCTATGAAGCAACTTTACGTCGCTCAGGCTTCGCCTCCGCCACCGTCTCGCAGCCCTACCAACGTTCAGAGAACTTTCGTGCGCAGAGCTGAGGCACGCCGGAGTATCTAATAGTCCCCCGTTTGCTCCTGCGGCGTCGAGGCGCCGGCGGTCGACGGAGCACTACCACGCGTTCAACTCCGGTAACGCACTCGACCCGTGTAGCCACCGTGATGCTACAATAGCGGGGCTGAATTACTACTGCGTGGCGGCAAGCATGCATTCTTAACGCGGCACTTGAGGGTAGGACTTAGGAATGGCAATCAACCCAATTCTTCTCGTCAGCGTTGTGGTTGGCGGGCTCGCGGCACTGGGCCCATCGCTTAGCCAGGCTGCGGAAGTGCAGTCGCCCACCTCCGGCAATCAGTTCGATCAATCGGTTGGCGAAGACGCACATGCAGCGGCAGACTCCTACGACGCCGTCACGATCTCCGTAGCTGCGGGCGAGCGCCAAACCTTCGCCGGAATGGGAACTAGCACTGGCAATTGGGGAGGAGAGTACCAATCACTAACGCCGTCGCAGCGCTCTCACCTTTCCCGAAAATTGTGGCGTGATCTCAGGTTCACAATTTTCCGACTCTGGTTCAATGTCGACGAATACTCTCCAAAACGGGGGAAGCAAAACCTCGCTCGGTTTCGCGATCAGTACGTTCGGTCGGGAGCTATTGCCGACGCTCAGGCCAACGGCGTGACCACACTGCTGCTGGCGCCGGACCACGTACCGCCCTACATGCGGTCAAGCGAGCGAGCGGACGGCCCGATCAGAGACGCCGATGTTGAATCCTTTGTGACGTTAATTGCGGAAGGCATTCGGCAATTGAAAGACGAAGATGGAATCATCATCCACGCGACCGGCGTCGAAAATGAGCCGGAGATGACGCCCGAACAGGTTGTGCGCGCCGTCGTGCGACTGCGTGCGGAGCTCGATAAGCGTGATCTGAAATCAGTGAAGATTATCGCGTCCGAAGCGTCAAGCGCCGATGATCGATTCTACGCACAAGTGGAAGCGTTGAAGGCCGAGCCGGTGGCGTGGGCATCGCTTAGCGGTATTGCCTCCCACTCCTACAATATGGCGGCAACTGACAGGGCTGCCAGCTATATCGCGGGTCCGGAAGGGCGCAACACAAAAGAGTATTGGATGACCGAGGCCAGCGATAACGGCCCGGAAGAGGAAGGGATGATTGGCGTGCCGGCTGCGCGAGCCATCAGTTTAGCCGCCCGATTCCTGAACGACATGAACCACCGCGTTACTCACTGGGTCCACTTCCTCGGCGTCGAGTGTACCGCCGCGCCCTACGCCGACGACGCAACGCGCATTATTGCTTTCGAGGTGAACCCTTTCCGCTCGAAGGTGATGAAGAAGTACCACACCTACCAGCAACTTTCCCGAGCGTTCGATGCAGGCGCGGTCTTCCGCGATAGCCACAGCTCGTTGGATGGCGACATGACGTGGACCTACGGCCGGAAGCCGCATGTCATTGCAGCGACTGCCCGCAATCCGGACGGGAGTTGGAGCTGCGGAATCTGCAACTTCACGGCCGACAGTTTTCTCAAAGTGCAGGGCTGGGCGGATGACAAATGGAACGTCGAACAAGGTGGGCACTCCCCCGCCCAGCACTTTCGGGTGACTCTTCGTGTAGACGAATTGAAAGATCAACCTGCGATCCCATTCACGGTCCGTCGTACGAACAGCACCATGAATAATGGTCAAGCGGAAACGGTGACGATGAAGGACGGGGTAGTGGTGGTGGAGGTCGCACCGTTGGAACTGGTGACGCTGCGATCCGGGCCACGGTGATAGTCGAGAGACTGATTCCTAGCCCGTCCCGCGGCCTGTGGCGTGATCGCCTCGTGAATCGCAGTCGGCTGTAGCGCCCCGCATTGGATCACACTGCGATCATGCTCTGACTAGAAGCCGTGCGTCATCCGCCGCTGTCGGTGAACGATTCAGAATCAACGGCGGGAAAGGATGCATCGTACGCGCCGTTCTTCCTCCGCCGCACACCAGTGCCTTCTATTCGCCGCCCGGCGGCAGTGCCAGCGTCACATTGCTCTGCTTCGCGTTCGTGCCAAGATGCTGCAGGATCGTAAAGTCTAGATTCTTCTTGTCACCCGCGTCGACCTTGGCGGTGAACTCGACTGTCTGGAAGTCGTGAAGCTTAGGCTCCAGCCGGCTCACAAACGCCACATGCCCGTCGTAGGTGCGGCGCATCTCGACGTTGATCGGCCGGGCGGTGTAATTGCGGATCCGCTGCTGATAGGTCGAGCACTCATTCCAGCCGACGACGGTGGCATTCTCTTCTTCACTTCGGGCGTCGTCTCCGACCAGCTTGAATGTGTTCGCGCCGTGAATCTGTGTCCAGATTGCCACCCGCTGCGAGCGGGTTTTCACCAACTCGAAGACCACCTCTGGGTCGACCCCCAAATTCAACTCGATCATGTCGCCGATCGGGACGTACTCGATCGTCTGCTGGGCGAGGTACGAAAGTCCATCGCGGCCTTTGTCGCGGTAGATGCGGACCACGCCGTCGGGGAGCGGGGTCGTTCCCAAATGTGACTTTTCGTCGTTGGCCAAGAGGTACATCCGCACCAGTTGCTCGCCATACTCGCGCGGACGGTAACGGTACTCAATCATGAACGGGGCGTCGTCGGCCTCGAAACTGCTGAGTCGCTTCGACCAGCCGGTCGGGATCGTTTCGGTCCCTTCGACGGTATAGATGAAGTATTCGCTAAGGCCTTCTTTGACGATTTCTTTGGGCTCATCACTCTTCAGTTCGCTTCCTTCAATGGCGCCGCCGAGGCTAAAATGATCGCCCAGTTCTACGCGTCCTAAAGCCCGGTTAACTGCGTCTTTCTTGAAGCGAGAGTAGACCTCCTGATCAAGCTCCTTAGTCTGATCGATGGAGAGGTTCGCCAGCTGCGCGATCCTCTCGACCAAATTAATCGTGCCGACGACTAATCGCACCTGGGCGTTCTCATACTCTTCACCGCTGTTGTTTGTAATGCGGACGAACCCTTCAAGGTCGAGCGTCGATTCATCGCCAGCGGCGATCGCGGTGTAGTCGGCGCTCCAGGTGATCCCGCTGGTGAAATAGGTGATCTGAATCGTCGCTTCGCCGTCCACCTCGCTTTGGACGTTCCAGTACAAAATCTGCGGCTTCTCGTGCGGGAAGGTTGCGTCAAGCAGCTCCAATTCATCGGCTGGTTTGAGGATCGTGAGCTCAACCGACGAGGGATCGATCTGGGTGTTGGCCCACGAGAACTGCAGCGGGTTGAGCCCCTTCTTAAAGCTGACGACTCGCGTCTCGCGGACGAGCGTGATGTCTTCGCTGTTGTAAATGGTGAGCTGGACAGCATCGCGCGCGGGAACTGTCGAGAGGTCGACGTTATCCGCTCGGGCGAGAGCAGCGATGCACACGAGAATCAGCGAGAAAGCTATGGATTTCTTCATCAAAGGGACCACTCGTTTGGACGGAGACGAGGTTTTCCAAACTTGGACGCTACTGCCGAGATGAAAGTTCCCGCGTTTGGGCAGGTTACTCGTCCGGCCTTCGCATTGGCGATCCCTGCTACCAACGAGCGAGCGAAGAGCACGCTGTTGACTGCCGCTGCCCCAACTGCAAAGGCGTCGGTTCCTTCGCTCCTGGCGATAAGAATCAGCCGGCCAATCGTCGCCCGTGTAAGGCATGCCATTCCAGCGGTCGCTGTTATGCAGTGCAGCGTCACTCCACCCCGCTAAGACATGGCCATCTTCGCCTCCCGGTTTGTATCGGGGTTACGGCACCTGTTACCGAACCGGGGGTTAGGTGGGCGACTGCCATGAGGATTATGCAATTGAAAGGTGCCAATATACGGCGGGAGACTTCAAATATTACGTGACGGTCTTCCGCAGCGGATTGGAATACCACGCAGCGTGGTACTGCCCGCGTTGCTTGACCCGCACTGAAACACTCCCAATCGACGAGTGGAACTCCGCCAAGCAGGAAGTCTCATTCCCACTAGCAAGCCATGGATGCGACAACCGCAGCAAGCGTCGCCATGACCGAGCAGCGCGAGTCCCGGAGCGCTATCAGGAATTGTGGAAACAGCTAGTCCGTTAAGCACGACCTCGACTAGTCTTAAGCCGCCGGTGCGACGGCAACGATTGCAACATTGCAAAATAGATCGGCCTAGCCACCGCCGCGACAGGTGTCGTTCCAAGGCTTCGCATCGCGGATAAAAGCGCCACTTGTGCCTCTGCTAATGGCAATTACGACGGCTTGCCCGTCGTGAAATTGCCGAGCATCAACGGCATTCTCGGGTGCGCGGGATTGATCTTGAACGTAATACCATTGCTGCCCGTATTCCCACGCAAAGACGTTTGGCAATCGAGTGAACGCCGTCATGCTTCGTGATGGATGAGGGTTGGTAACAAGGGCCCAATTTTAGTGGCGGCCGAATTTATACCAATTTTGGAATGCCCTTCAACTAGCGCACACAAAGACCGTCCCAATTCCCTTCGAAAACTGGCGACGGTCTCCCGCGCGCGATCGTTGGTGCAGTTACTGCAATGCCTCAATCGCATCGGCGATGGCATCGAAACCGTATTTTCGAGCGACCATGCTCAGGTGCCCCGGCATTACTTTTTCCGGTGAGTCCAGCTTCCCTGCCGTGGCTGCCTGTTCCGCAATCTTCAGAGCGATTGCGTCGGCCAGTGAGTCACACCTGATCTTTCGGCCGTCAACATTAGTGGTGTGAGGTTCGGCGTAACGCTCGCCCGCTACAGATGAATGCATTCCAAACTGCCCACAGCTTGATAGTTGCGAAATTGCATTCGGAACCTGAACAATAAGGCACCACGCGAGTGGCCACTCGCGTGGTGCCCGTACCCGATCGCAGCAACCGCAGGCCACGCAGAGGCGGCTTCGGTAAGGACCGCTGCGAGTGCGACCAGCATACCGGCGGCCTTCCCTGGAGGAACTCCAAGGGGCGCTCACGCCGGCCGATTGCTGTAAAACCTGACAGCGATGGCGAAGAAAACCACAAAGAGGCGACGGACTTCAGCTCAGTTGCATTGGCTACGAGGGTTCGCTCTTGGCATTACAGCTCTCTACCCGGCCGCGGCCGAAGCGGAGGCGGAACGGTACGTCACAGAGCGAAATTGTGCTTCGGCGTGCTCTGTGATGCATCACTACATGCATTGCGACTTCCGCGTCATCAAATCGAGCGAACGTTCGCCGCGGCTCGTCGACTTTCCATCCGGACCGTATGAGACGCAAAACGGTGAATCCGAACGCGTCGCTCGCGGTTAGGTAAACATGGGCAACGACCTGACGATTTGTCGTAGCATACCAGGCGCATCCGTTTTCCAGCTTGCCGCGGTCAGCGCCGGAGATGAGAGAAGAAAAAGCATTGTGGCTAATAGCTTCGATTTCCACCGCAACCACTCCGCTATCTGTGAAGTGTGAGAATCCGCCAACCATATAGGTGCCACGCCGGTCCGGATGAGCAGAAGCGGCCCGGCGTGGCTTACGGTCACCCTTGGTAATCTGGGCTCCGCCAGAAACCCAACCTACCGAACACGATTGCGAACGCAACGCGATAGGAGTGGATGGCTGCTAAACCTGACAGACGAACGCTGCCAAACCTTACAACGCTTGAGTAGCTTGGCTCGTAGCTTCAATCTTGGAAAACTCTGTTGCAACACCGTGGGCATTAGAAATGATCAAGCTTGGCACGATTTGCGTAGTGTGCAATGACACCGGACGATGTTTGACCTGCGGCGGCGTCGGTTCTCACCCGGCGTTCGAAGACGAGCGCACGGAGGATCGTCGAGTATGCAAGACTTGCCATGCCAGCGGGCGATGCCCGGAGTGCGGCGCAACGGCAAGGGCTGTTGCTGGTGCGCAGCCGTCATCAGGCAACCGACCACGGAGCCGTTAAACTGCCTGTGAGGTAATCACCGAAGCCGGCATCGATTGCGCTGAAAGGTGTCGTGGATGGCAGTTCTAAGTCAACGTGAGTTTCAGCCGGAACTGATGGACCAATTCGACATCCCAAAAGCAGAGCATGTACGCGCGCTTCAGGGACTTCGACGGCTCAATACTGCTAGCGGCGTGAGTCGGCAACTCTGGAGGCAGATCGCGATGAACCGCGGTGTTTTACTAGGTGGCCGCCTGCGAGTTCTCGACGTGGCATGCGGCGGGGGCGATGTCGCGATGAGCATCTGGAAGCTCGCTCGAAGACATAGCGTCACCCTAGACATGGTCGGCTTGGACCGAAGCCCGACCGCTTGCGAACAGGCCTCTCAACGATGTCGAGTTGGGGGCGCATCGATGGAGTTAGTGTGCACCGACGCTGTCCAATCGCCTTTGCCTGGCGGCTTCGACGTGGTGATGTCGTCATTGTTCCTTCATCACCTGTCGCGACCAGACGCCGTGGCGCTACTCGCTAAAATGCGCGATGCGGGACGCCTGCTTGTGGTCAGCGACCTGCGGCGATCTGCTGTAGGGTATTTAGTAGCGCACGCCGCTTGCCGCTTGGTCACTCGGTCCCCAATCGTCCGCTACGACGGGCCGCAGTCAGTTGCCAACGCCTTTTCAATTACCGAAGTCGCCGACCTGTGGGATGAAGCAGGTCTCTCGGGAGCCATCGTCCGCCGTGCGTGGCCATGGCGTCTGACAATCACGCACCATGAGGACTGGAGCGGATCATCCTTACAACTGGTCAGATGACGGCTATCAACGAAAGCGTTCGCTGGGATGTCGTAGTCGTGGGAGCCGGACCGGCTGGAGCCATTGCGGCTCGCCAGCTGGGGCTACAACGCAAGCGCGTGCTGTTGATCGACAAAGCAGCATTGCCGCGCGACAAAGTGTGCGGTGGCTGCTTGGGAGGATCGGCTCTCACACTGCTGAAGGGCATCGGCCTGGGCCATATTCCGATTGCGTGCCACGGCGTGCCATTGAGTAAGTTTGAACTCTCCAGCGGGGGTGCTACCGCTCGCATAGCTATCGGCGAGCGCATCGCCATCTCGCGTCGCGCTTTCGACGACGCACTGATACGCGAAGCTATGCGGGCAGGTGTCGTAGTCTGCGACAAGGTGCAGGGAATACTTCAACCCGTCACTGACGACAAGTGTCGGAACGTGACGCTGCGGCGTGTGGGGAAAGAAATGAATGTACGTGCAGACGTTGTCGTTGTGGCTACGGGCCTAGCGAACGTTCCTCGAGAATGCGTCACGCATTCGACGCTCCATTCATTGATCGGATTGGGCGCTATATCGGACCATGTGCCCTACAATTTCGCACCGGGCTCGCTGCACATGGCCTACGGCTCGGCTGGCTACGTAGGCGTGACTGCCGTCGAGCGAGGACGTTTCGGCATCGCGGCCGCGATCGATCCGAGCGCCCTTGCCGCCGCGGAGTCGCCCGGGCGCCTCGTCCGAAAAATTCTGCAAGCGTCCGGCTCGATGTTGGCGACCGATTGGGAGAGTCTTCAGTGGCAAGGAACGCCGAGTCTCACCCGGCGCACAACGCCAATTGCCTCGCATCGCTGCCTGCTGGTTGGCGATGCAGCAGCATATGTGCAACCGTTCACAGGCGAAGGAATAGGGTGGGCGATGCAGTCGGGAGCGTTAGTGGCGTCGCTGCTGGTAGGGTCGCTCAGTCAATGGGATAGTGCGATCGAGTACCGCTGGAAACAACTCTTCGATAAAACTATAGCTGATCGGCACAGGTTCTGCCGCATTCTCTGCACTTGCATGCGAATCAAGGCTGTTCGCCAGCTCGCCGTTTGGGGATTGCGCCAAGCGCCTTGCTTAGGCGAGCCCGTCATGAGGTATCTCGATCGGCCCCTCGATCGTACTTGCTGAAAGTAGTGTTTAATGGACATTGAATTGCGTTCGGTCGGCGTTGCCGTCCCGGCGCACGAAATTACTCAAGCAGCGTCTCTGGCGCTAACCGAGCGAATATGTTGCATCGACAGCCGACAACGGCGATTCGCGAAGGTCTTGTATGAACATGCCGGGGTTGCCACGCGATTTGGCGTGTTGCCGTTAGAGGAGGCTGATCGCTGGGCACCGAACGGCTCGCTCACGACGGACGGGTCGCCTAATCTTGGCCCCTCCACCGAAGCCCGTATGGAGTATTATCAGCAGCACGCCCTACCGCTTGCGGTCGAAGCGTGCCGACAGGCGCTCGACCGCTCGGGTTGCCAGCCAAGCGCAATCACTCACTTGGTCACCGCATCCTGCACTGGATTCTCAGCGCCCGGGGTCGACCTAGGACTAATTCTGCATTTGAGGCTTCCACCGACCACCGAGCGCATTCATGTGGGCTACATGGGCTGTCACGGCGCGATCAACGCGATTCGCGCGGCACGCGGTCTTGCGTGCGCTGATGTTCGCAACTGTATCCTAGTATGTAGCGTCGAACTCTGCACGATTCACTACGCATTCCAGTGGAGCAATGAGCGCATGCTCGGCAATGCGCTATTCGCGGATGGCTCAGGGGCTGTCGTTCTGCGCGCGAGGGAGACAGCCACGGACCATCCGAATAGCTTGTGGCGCCTGGCCGCGACAGGCTCCTACATATTTCCCGATACCGCTGACGCCATGACGTGGAGCATCGGAAATCATGGATTTGTGATGTCTATTTCGAGTGAATTGCCGCGGCTAATTCAGACCAATCTCCGTGAATGGCTATCTGTGTGGCTGCAGAGCTACGGACTTGGTGTCAGCGATGTCAGCTTATGGGCTGTTCATCCGGGAGGGCCAAGAATCGTCGAGGCGGTAGAGGAGGCGATGGGCTTAAGTCGTGAGCAAACGGCGATTTCGAGGCAAGTGCTATCAACCTACGGGAATATGTCTTCAGCGACGGTACTCTTCATCTTGAAGTCTCTGCTTGACAGTGGGGCCCGGCCACCTTGCGTCATGCTAGGGTTCGGCCCTGGCCTAGTCGCCGAGGCGGCTCTATTCGTGTAAGGGCTTATTCATAATAAGACATACGCAGACTAATCGCACTACGACGATTGGCATTGAGGATGGGCCGAAAATCGCGGATGCGGGATGAGGCAATGGCCGCAAATGGGCACCGGCATCGGTAACGCTATACATAGACCGACTGATAGTCCTCCCACATACGTAGCCCGCCGTAGTAAGCGTTCATATCACCGCCGCGGCAACAACCTGGCGGAATTATTTCGAAACGCTCCGCGCCGCACCCGCCGAGTAGCACTTAATCAGCAATCATTGCGTCTTTGAAGATTGTCGCGGCGTCAGTCGCTGCTTCACGCCATCGCTTCAGTCCAATCCGGTCGAGAGCATCATTCGTTAGGTACTGGTCGAACTTTCTGCCACTTTTATATGGCAGCAGTCCGAGCGCCAACGGACTTATATGTCCGTCGATAACCATCGAAGTTCCGACCCCAGTTCCGAAGCCTAGATACAACACTCTGCCACCTGAATAGCCTCCCAGCGCCTGCATGTCGGCGTCATTCATAACTCGTACTGGGCAATCGAACTCTTGGGAGAAATCAATGCCAACCCAACCAAGTCCGAGGTTCACGGCTTCGTCAATTATCTGTCCCCACCTCACTCGTCCCGGGAAGCCGATCGAAATTCGATCAATACGTTGATCGCCAAGAGTGTTCTTAACAATAGTAACGAATTGCTTGGCAGTGAACTTCTTCCCGGTCTCGAGTTTAACTCGCGTACTGGCGTCTGGAGCCTAAAGCTTCAACGTGGTGCCGCCAATATCGAGTACGAGTGTGTTCATAGGTAAATAGTCAGAAGTGTAGATTCGGTGAGATGATGCCGCGCAATGATGGATTGCTTGAATTAGCCGAATTTCAAGCCTCGGCTCGTTGGGAACCCGTCAAGGTTCGAGTAAACGGCGATTGGTTAGCTGCAACGCGGTGACGGTCATGCGAAGGTGGCTCTCTGCCACGGTTACCGGCGGCTTGCACTAACTTCCCATGATCAACAGGATTATCTGGGAATCGCGTCAATGCTTGGCGGCCAATTTCGCTATGGTTGAAGTTAGGTCTGGAATGCTTACCGGCTTTGAAATGTGAACCTGAAACCCAGCGGCCATCGCGTCCCGCGCGTCCTTATCGTGCGCGAATGCGGTCAGAGCTACCGCCGGTAGCTCAGTAGCAAGGTGCCCACGAAGCCGTACTTCGCGAATTAGGTCATATCCATTGTGCTCGGGCATGCCGACATCGCTAACTAGTATGTCAGGCCCCAGATTTTTCGCCTTCGAATTGGTTAACGCGACAAGGGCCTCCGCGGCGCTAGCCGCCAATGTGACCGTTGCACCAATGCCTTCCAGAACCTTTCGCAGAATCTCACGAGCGTCAGCCTGATCGTCGACAACCAAGACTCTGATCCCGTCTAAACGCACATTCGGCGAGTGGCTACCGTTCGTCGCGTTGAGGCCACCGCCGGGCTCTGAAGGCGCGTTCTCAACGTCTACTACTTCGGCCACGGCACGGATTGGTAGGCGAATGGCAAACGTGGATCCTCGTCCTACCCCCGTGCTTTGAACCTCTGCCGTTCCGCCATGCATTTCGGCCAAATGCTTTACGATCGAGAGTCCAAGCCCTAACCCACCGTAGTGACGGCGAGTGCTGTTGTCGGACTGGCGGAAGCGATCGAACACGAATGGTAACAAGTCTGCGCTTATGCCCTCACCGTCGTCGCTCACGGCTATCCGCAAGTCAGAACGGTCTCGACGAAGTGTCACCCGGACGTGGCCACCTTTATTGGTAAATTTCAGGGCGTTGGATAAAAGATTCCAAATAATCTGGGTGATCCTTGCTGGGTCGCATTGAGCGAGACCTGCGGACGGATCTAACTTGCAGCTCAGCGATATATCCTTCGCATCTGCTGCTGGGCGGACGGACTCCATGCTTGCTTTGATGAGTTCCGCAATGTCGCAGTCGGCAATCTCCAAATTGAGTTTGCCGGACACAATGCGTGAAACATCGAGCACATCCTCAATGAGTTTTACCTGTGCATTCGTATTACGTTCGATAACGTTAAGTCCCTCAGTGAGGTCGGTCTTGCTACTGCCGACCATTCTAAGAATGGCAATCCAGCCGACGATTGCATTGAGAGGAGTGCGCATCTCGTGACTTAATGTCGCAAGAAACATATCCTTCGCGAGGTTGGCGTCCTGTTCATTCTTTAGGAGCTTTTCGCGGTCTTTTTCAACCTGCTGCGTGTAAGTACGGACCGCTTCCGTCAATGATTGATCCATACACTCATTAAACCGGGTGATGTCGCCCAGGTCGTGCAGGTCCGGTTCAGGATCGCTATTTCGCCATAGTTGAATCACGCTGGCGCGTAGCGCTCGATACTCTGAAATCACAGCCCACAGTTCAAATCCGGAGGTGTAACGTTCCGAACCATGCGATTCCGACGCACGATTCACACGTTCCCCAGCCGCACTGTCGCCTGCCTCGCCTTTGGACTTGTTTGCCTGCTGGGCGGGAGTCTGGATCGAGTTCATCTCGATAGCCGACGTCCGCAGAATAGCTTCGGCGTGGTCTCGTAACTTGGCGGGATCTGTGGAGGCGTCGATCAGAGCTTTTGGCCAAATGCTACGAGCAAACGCCTCCCACTCGACCAGAATAGCTTCGACATTGGCCAGAATGAATTCAGCTAGGCGCATGTGACGCTCCCGATGTGATCGCGTAACCCCGGAATCGAGGGCTTCGCTCTGAAATGGAGCGCAATTTACTAGTGTGTAGCAACTACCGCGCCGCGAGTGCTTTCAGGCTGATTTGAAGTTGGCTATCGAGTACGCGCACTTACGACTGGCTCCTCCGCCCTCGGCCCCGGAATGGTACAATGCCTGCCGTGAACGTCCCTTCCCCTTTGCATTAAGGCAGGTCATGGAGACCATCGAGCCGAACGAAAACCGGTTGAGCGTTCTCGCTCAGCACCTGTTCGTTCGGCGCGAAGCTATCCTTGCGGATTGGCGAATTCGGGTAGCCGGGGATAAGGACATCTCGACCGCTTCCACATTGCCGCGAGCGCAGCTCAATGATCACATTCCGCACTTGCTCGCCGATTATGAGTGCAAACTACGAAGAACGAAACGAAGCGCCACGGAGCTTGAGGCTTCCGAGAATGCAGTCCAACACGGGTTGCATCGCTGGCAGCAGGGGTACGATCTGCGTGAAGTGATGCGTGAGTGGGGACATCTGCAAACCTGCGTCCTGAACGAACTCGAAATCTACGCATCGACGCATCGGTCGCTGCCAGCCAAAGATCTCACGACCGCTTGGCGAATCCTGTCGCAGTTATTTAATGAGGGAGTGAGCGAAAGCGCATCTAAGTACTACGAGATGCAGGAAACGGAGGCAGTCGGGCACGTTCGAGATTTGGAGAATGCGGCGGAAGAGCTGACTGAACTTGAACGTCGACGAGGTGAACTGTGGCGCCAGGCCGCACATGATCTCCGAGGCAATGTTGGCGCTGTCGTAAACGTCACGGAGGGCCTCACGATGCAGGGGCTACCGGATTTGGTGCGAGACGAGTTCGTCGCCCTTCTGCAAAAGAGCGTTTCGTCGCTGCACTCCATGCTTGACGAGGTCATAGAGATTGGGCGACTTCAAGCGGGGCAGGAACATCGCCAGGTCGCGCGTATTGACGTCTCGCCAATCTTGCGGGATCTGGGAGAGAGCCTGCAGCCGATTTCGCGGGAGCGAGGACTGGTGCTTTCCGCCAATGGACCTGCATCGCTGGAGATCGAGTGTGACGCTGGCAAAATCCGGCGGATCGCTCAAAACCTGATCATTAATGCGTTGAAATATACGCAACAGGGGAGCGTCACGCTTAGTTGGGGAGACAGCCGCACTGATGACGTCGACCGCTGGATGCTGTGCGTGACGGACACCGGGCCCGGATTTCACGCTGGACCTGGAGCGCCACTGGCGGAGGCGCTCGTCGAGGCCACTTCAGAAGCGATGAAATTGGACGCTCAGTCTGAAGTTGAAGGAGCCTCGACTAGCGCAGCCCGCTCGCAGTCGCAGAGAGACCAGCCCATGGATGACCGCCCTGTCCACCAGGAACAGGGCGAAGGCATCGGGCTATCGATTGTAAAACGCCTCTGCGACTTGCTAGACGCGAGCGTCGAGTTGGAATCTGGACCTGGTCAGGGGACAATATTTCGCGTCATTTTCCCACGCGATTACCAAAAGTAGACACGCCCCTGTTAGCCCGCCCGCCGTGGGCGACCCGCTGCAATCTCCCCGCCATCATTAGTAGCTTGGGATTGCTTGATGGCCCGCCCCAATTTTCATAGCATCGCGGCGACGCCGAGGCCGTACGCGAGTACTGGGAAGAGCAGCAATCGCGCCGATGACACGCTGGCCGGTAAGTAGCCCCCGAGTTTTGCCGGTACGACGATGATCATCACAACGATCGCCGCAATGCAGCCGCCGATGTGGGCCGCCTTGCATGCTTTGCCGCGCGCTTCGCGGCTAGAGTCGATAACTGCACTCATAATGATCTCTCTGCTGGTGAACTGTAGTGAAACGGCAAGCAGCCTCAGCCGCTAGCGCTGCATGAGCAACAGCACGCCGGTACGCCTAGAACATCGCCGCGATGACCAGCTGGTACCGAGCCGCGGCGCCGTCGACGAGCCGAAAAGAAGGCGCCAGACGGCGGGGAGTACCATGCCATGGTTCTTGCTCGGTCTCAATAGATGGGGTCGCGGGCAAGGCGTCGCGGGACACGCTATGGTGAGATTCGACGCTAGCGTCGAATGAATTGAGCTGTTGATTCGCGGCGCGAGCTGTCGCGATAGGGTTGACGTTAGCGGACGACGCGATTGGGGTGCGACGGCGAAAGCCCGTGAGCTGCGAGTTAAAACAAATCTTCGCCGTTATTCACGTCGGGTATGGGCCGCGAATTTATCTTCTGTCGAACATCCCTCCGTCGCCACCGTGGAGCTGAATGCGCACGTACGGCGTCAACTGACTACTTTGACTCGTTCGGCCACGCCGACACCTTCAGTGGCTTTTCGCGACCGTGTAGTAGCCTTACGGAAAATGCGTGCTGATCGGAGCTAAGCACGAGCCAGAGTACCTGAGCTCTGCAATGAAAAACGTCGCGAGAAGTTCTGCACCTCACTTGCCGGCGACTTTACAAGCTGAGTTCACGAGACGGACCAAGACCACCACTGAAAATACGCTCGACCAGGTCAAACGCCGGCTCAAGGTGCGCGGTGATACTTTCCTTGATTCAGACGGCGAGAAGCTGCTCGCCGATTTAGAAATCACGGGTGCGGACAATCCCGACGCCGACAAAGCCCTCAAGGAAATCGAGCACCGCCGCAGCGAGAAAATTGAACGAACCGCTTGGGCAATGTTTTAGCTTGGGTGTGCGGCGAACAGTGGTGCTACGCAGAGGTAGGTGACGCTGCTGCGCCCATCGCAGTCGAAATGGAGCGGTATGAGTCTGAAGGTCGTATCATTTTGTACTGGCCCTATAGAGACAGTGGTTCACTAATTTGGAATGCCGAGCGGGTTGAATGAGTTCGTGTGGCACGACCGCTGGTAAACGTCCTGCGAAACAGTTAATCGCAGCTTGTGACCTCGAATGACCAAAGATAACTCCAACGATCGTGCGGAGGTCTTGAAGCGGAAGACTCCGCAGGTCAATCAGATTGTGGCTGAGTAAAACGCGCTAACCCCGCTGTAGGGGGAGATCAACTCGGCGGGATTCTCGTTTCCGATTGTCAGAGCTTCGGCTTGGCTATTTGCCGCGGCTCGTCAACTCGTCCTTCTGACCCGCCACCCTAGCTGCCTCGGGGTGACCTCTTGGACGATTGAAGCAGCGGTAAAGCAGCGATGTCCGCGAGTGTCGCCTTCTTCCGTCGTGCGAATTGCCGAAGAATTCGCTCATAGTCGAAACGCAAATGCCTCCGCGACCAGCAATGTGAGTATTATTCGCAGGATGCAATTTGAAGTGGCTGCCAATATTCGAATTTGGTAAGCCGCACTGTTCGGTCGTAACGCAAGTCAGCGTTACTTGTTTGGAACCTTTCAAGGAATGCACATGGTCGCTGCCGCCTTAAAGCTCTCCCCGCTCACCTCCCGCACTGTAACACGCCGCTCGACTACTGCGGATAGCATGCTCTCAATTGGGGCAGAATAGCTTGCCATGGCGGCACCTCGTTTTTGTTAACCTTCCCAATTCGGTCCGACGTGTCTTGTACCGATCATGCCTAGTGTAGTACCTGCTCATGACTCACGCCCGGCGATGACCGGAGCTCAGCAGCAAGCAATCGATAAGCGAGGATGCAGCGAGGCATTTGCACATGGAAACAAACCCCTTTTCTACTCATGATGCGCTGCGAGAGAGCAAATACTTCGGGCTAGCGAATGGCAGAGTCGTGCGGATGGACGATCTGGAGGCGACGCCGGAGCTTTTCACGTCCGCAGCTATCGGCGCGTTTCAGGGCTTTGTCGCTGACCCACAATTTCCCTGCGTAGGCGCTAAGAGTGCGATGACTCGCGAGAGCATCAGATTCGGCGTCTACGATAAGCTTGGAGCTGCAGCTTCGTCCGCCGGCCTCGCCCACGATCTGTTCACATTCACGCAGGATCCCCTAGTCCTGGCTGAAGATGACTTCGTGACATTCGTCGCAATATTTCGCGAACCCGGTGAGCTCACTGAGGTTGAATTCGAACAGCTCCTGTGGGATCAATTAGCTCAGCTTACTAAGGTCGATGCGCCGCTTCACGACTGGGATCCGACAGTAAGCAGAAAGCCCGACGACCCGCACTTTGCTTTCAGCTTCGCGGGCCTCGCATTCTTTGTAGTGGGCCTCCACCCACAAAGTTCACGACTCGCGCGCCAGTTTCCCTGGCCGACGCTGGTCTTTAACCCCCATGCGCAATTCGTCCGCCTCAAGGAATCTCAGAAGATGGCGCGAATGCAGGAGGTGATTCGTGAGCGCGAGAACGATCTGCAGGGGTCACTGAACCCGAATCTGGGCGAGCACGGCGAGATTAGCGAGGCTCGGCAGTACTCCGGGCGGCCTGTCGAACACGACTGGGAACCGCCAGTAGACCTCTGATGAAAGTGAAGGGACGATTAGAATGGAATTGAACGTCGTGCATCGCCTTGCGCCGCAGACCGGAACGGGGTTCGTGATGAGCGCGGGACAGCGACTTCGTGTTGTCGATCCAATGGGCGAGCAGGTCTCGGACCTAATCGCCTTTTCTCAACAAGATACGGGTGAGTGGCTTTCGGCCGGCAGGTCGATCGACTACGCCAACACCATCTATCTTACGACAGGGCACACGCTGTACTCTAATCGTAGTCGGCCGATGTTTACCATCGAGTCCGATGATGTGGGACGTCATGACTTCCTGCTGACGCCTTGTAGTCCGGAGACTTTCAGCATCATTTACGGGAACAATGATCCACATCCCAGCTGTTTTATGAACCTGGTGAAAGGCCTGGCACAATTTGGCATCGCGCCAGACTCGATCCCAACGACATTCAATATTTTTATGAATGTGACGATAGACGCTGACGGTCAATTAACAATTGGGCCGCCGCGTTCGAAAGCGGGGGACGCGACGATCTTTCGCGCCGAGATGGATTTAATAGTTGGACTCACCGCCTGCTCGGCCGAGATGAGCAACAACTACTCGTTCAAACCAATAGACTTTGAACTTCTTACGGCTCTGGACAGGTGACGGAAGTCTTTAGGGCATAGACGACGCAATCCGATGCGCGTCATCCATCAAATAATCTGTTTCGGCGGCGGCCAATTACCGCAACGGGCGAAGCTCGCTGATCCCTAAATTCGCTCGCAGGGAAATCACGTCATAGCACCGTCAAAGTTAGTAAAAGAGATGCTAAAACGGCGCTCGCTGGCGGTCCGTTTGCCGCGTTGAATAGCCTCCTGGCAAGTCGGTAAGCGAAGCGTATTGCCGCCGTCATGTTCGGTCAGGGCAATGCCGACGATGTGCTTCGTGGTCTAAATCGCCAAGCCATATTGTGATGGGCAAATTGCTCCTGAAATTCCTGTCACGCCAAAATTAGATGCATTAATCATTGGAATGTCTATTTACGACCTGAGAGGTTAATCAATGCTTTCTCGCCGTCGACTAAATAAACGACGAACGGCGGAGATTTCAGCTCCGCCGTTTGTTAGAGGTTTAGTCGACCTGCTACGCGATTACCGCTTAGCACCAGTAGACGCCTCGCCGGAAGTTGCAATGTCTTCAGCCCCGGCCGCTTCGAAAATCTTTTTAGCGCGTTCGGTCTCAGTAGAGTCCTCTGAATGTACCGAAATCAGCGCATTACCACCCTTCACTTTGCCCTCGTATCGCTTAGCCTCGTATTCAGGAATACCCATCCCAATCAAGGCTCCGGTGAGACCCCCAATAGTCCCGCCGACCGCCGCGCCAGTTAGGGCTGCCATGATGGGGCCGGCCGCGATCAGCGGACCGAGTCCCGGTATGGCCAATGCTCCAATGCCGGCTAACCATCCCAAGCCGCCGCCCAACACTGCACCCGTGCCAGCACCAGTAGCAGCGCCTTCCGGAGCTTTCGTTTTATTGTCGACGGCAAATTCCTTCGTTCCCGATTTGTCGGGCATCAATACGGAAATATCGTCGCTAGTAAATCCCGCGACTTTCAATTGGTCCACGACCCGCGTGGCTTGATCAGATGTTTTTACAGTACAGAAAACGGCCTTGGCCATGATGTAGCTCCTACGAGTCCATTAGCGAGTTAAACTAAGCAATAGTCATTTCTGTTCGATTTCCAACTGACTTTCGACGTTGTTAGCACCGGCGACTTCGATAGCAAGTTCTTCAACGCGTTTCTTTTCATCTGCCGAGGCAACAGGACCGCGAAGAGTCACTTTGCCATCTTGCGTCATGATTTTTACATTCTGCGCATTGACCGACATCTTGGTGTCGACCACCCGTTTCCGAATATTCGCTGTAACGTCGATATCGCTTTGGTTCTCATTCTGATCGATCGGAGTCTTTGCGCTTGAGGCTCGATCGCGTTCATTCACTGCAGTGTTATCGCGGTCCGGCGTGGACATTTTGTCTGCAGCAGGTTCATTGCACCCGATTGCTGTCACGCCCAATAGCACTATAGTCTTTGCAAATTTCATTTACGGAGTTCTCTGGTTTGGAAGCAATTGATTAAAACCTAATTGCAAATATTGCACCGGCCGAAAAGCTCTATTGCGCCCGCACTAGTTTGGATAACGCGCACACGTCGGATCGTTCGCCCACCTCACTCGTGCCTCACGCGGGTAGACTTTCACGTGGCGATAACTGCCGATGTGCCGGCGATGGCGTGTGAGTCGGTGGTGCTAGCGGAGACTCCAGCGCAACCTACTCCGCCCTACCGAGGTGAGAAAAGTCGTCTTTCTCTCAAACGCAGTTCGCGGCGCACAGCCCAAGCCTTTCGTTCGGCCTCTTTTTTCATTTCGGCTTGGTTCTCGACCTCTTCCTCGATAGCAGCTCCATATCGCTTCGGTCGTCCGTTAGTTCTATCGTCGCGTGCCATTGCTAGTCCTTCCGAGGTGTCGTGGTTCATCCCCGGGAAGGCAGGCAATATACATACCGTCTTTACGTATTTGGTCGCAGGCGGCCAGGATTCAGACAGCGCCGTAGGCTCCTCGAAACTTAGGCATGGTGGTCGCGTCGTAGCTTCACATCCCCCGAGACGAATCATAAAACTAATGGCATTAGTTACGGCTCCAGTTCTTGCGACCGCGGTTGTAAACGGCCGTGCCCCAGACGAAATGACACCCGGTCACCGCGAGAACGGGTCCGGTACGAGCTCCGAAAACCGCGGAGACGACACCATTGAAAACGTCGACGCTCCGGGCGCCGATGGCACATTGAGTAGGCAAATCATGCTTGGCGGAGCCGCTGCTCATGCGAACGAATGGGGCCATCGGGCTCAAGCTGACTCAACTACTGTCGATTGCGATGCGACGTTGTTTCAAATGGCGGCGTGTTATAAGCGGAGTGTTGTAGCTAAATCGGCCTTTCACTTTTCAATCCCACCTCGTCGGCGAGACGCTCACTGACATCGCACGGGAGTTTGTCCCGCTTTACATTTGCGCTCGGTGTGAAGTGCTACGGCATCGTTGAAGGCGCGAGGAGCTTGGTCACACCGCGTGATGCACCGCCACTGCTGAGCGCGTCACGGCTTTCAGAACTGCCTTTCATGTCCTATCGAGCGTCGTCTTGATCACCCCAAAGAGTGGAACCCGCCAAGCGGATTCTCAGCGGGTTTTGAGTATAATCGGGTCGCTCTTAGCAGATCACTCAGACCCCTGAAGCTTCACCAGCTTGTTGTAGAGGCCGAGGATCAGGAACGTAGGCGCCCACTGTCCAACGAACGTGGCGTCCCTATCCTGGCCCATCGACTTAAGAGCCAGAGAACCCAAAATGGACGCGCCAGCCGCCCAGAGAAACACATCCGATGGAACTTTGGCCGTCTGCTCCTCGATCATCTTGGCTACGTAGCCTTCTCCGGCGTGGGGTTGGGCGCCAATTCGACTGGCAGTTGCGGTTTGGGACATTCGCATTCTCCTAATGCTATTGGCTTGCGGAAGACGGGAGTCGTCTCACCTGCGCGTGAGGTAACTGCGGCAACTCGTGCGCCGCAGAGCGATACTAGCGATCCCATTGCAAGCGCGGGAAACTCTTCGTGAATCTTTGAATCCGGGGCGAATGAGGATCGAAGACAACACGCCCGCCATCTGTCACAGCGTTGGTCCCTTGGAGGACGTGACCTCAATTTCAGGTAGGGCTGAGCAGTCGACGCTTGGATGCTCGCCCAATGCCGCGGCGACCTGAACACGTGCGACAGATTTCGGCAACGTGGTTTGATATACGATAACCTTCCGCGGCTGATCGCTGAGTAGACCGCTCAAGTCATAGAGAGACATGCTAGCTAGGCGTTAGGGAGGTGCCTCTGATGCACGGCACATATCAGACGAGGCACGACATTTGCCTCTTAGCTCGTCTTCCAAGTGACGCTTCATTGCTCGGCTGTCTCACGAAATAGCTCAGCGAACGCAACTCTCAAGCGTCGTGAACGCCACTCTTGGCGGCTTATCAGTCAACTTATGCATCTGTAATTTTCATGCGCCAGATTACAGCGGACTAGCGCGCTCTAAGGAATCACGGACCTCTATGTTCTATCACTTTCAGAACCTGATCAACCCAATCGTCGACGATGAGCCAGATCCCTCCGCCGCCAACGCCCTGCAGGAAGGTCTCGGCGGTCAGTTTGGTGAAATGCGAACGATGATGCAGTACCTATTTCAGAGTTTTAACTTCCGAGGAGAGGCGACTCCTTACTTGGACTTAATTCAGGGAATTGGGATCGAAGAAATTAGTCATGTTGAATTGATTTCGAAAACAATCTCAAAGCTTCTCGACGGGGCACCCGAGTACCACGGGAAAAAGTTCGACGTGCCTGGCAAGGGCGGCAAGGCAACGATGGACATGGCTAAGGAGCAACAAAATCCACACCATTTCATCGTTGGCGCTCAGGGCGCGCTGCCGGTAGACGCCGCTGGTAACCCTTGGAGCGGTAGCTATGTCCATTGCAACGGCAACTTGGTTCTAGATCTCCTGGACAACCTCGTTCTCGAGTCGACTGGACGCCTGCAGAAGTGCCGAATTTATCAGATGTCTGAGAACAAAACGTTGCGCGCGACTGTGGCATTTCTGATTGCGCGCGATGAGGCGCACGAAATGGCGTTTGCGAAGGCGCTTGAGACCCTTGGTGTCGAATGGAATAAACTCTTGCCCATTCCAAAGTTCGACTCGTCGAAGTATCCAGAAGTTAAGAAACTGATCGATGCTGGAATAAACCGGGAGCAGTATCACTTTCGCCTTGATAGTTCTCAAATGGAAAAGATATTCTCTGGGGCGGCTCCGGCAAATGATGGAACTGAATTAGTTACCCTAGCGGAGCCAATCGAGAAATACCCGATTCCCGCCGCTCAAGAGAGACCTGAAGAGTTCTCTCCGGGACTGGACCCAGAGCTGGACGATTTAGCCGCCGCGTTGACCGAGGCGAAGGCAAAGCTGAAATCTGGAAGTGGCAAGGGCTAGAACCCGCGGACAGATGAATAGATTCGTGTGTAGCGGTTAGCGGCAATGATTTTCGGCTAAGCTACGGCCGTCAACTAAATGAATGCTGCACTTTGCAACAGAGAATTTCTGACGATCTCAAGTTAATAAAAGAATGCGGGTGCAATAAGGCACCACGCGAGTGGCCACTCGCGTGGTGCGCGTACCCACTCGCAGGAACCGCAGGCCGCGAAGCGCGGCTTCGGCAAGGACCACTGCGAGTGTGACCAGCATACCGGCGTTGAACCTTAGTTGGCCGCTAGATCTCGCTGATGTCATGAGATTTCTCCAAAACCTGACGGAGTTCGTGGAGAATCCCGACGTCGTCCCGCGTCTGTTATGGAGCTTTTCTGGCGCGAGGTGAAGATCGCATCTGCTAACTTGGCAACTGCGGCTCGTCCGACGGTAGAGGATAGGTATGCACTTCGCATTAGCGAGTTATCTACAAGCTAACGGCTCGCCTCCGCCGCTGCCTTACGCCACTAAGGTGGTCGGCCGGTCAATTGACGAAAAGCTAGTCACAAATGCACGCCACAGATGCCATCTATAAAGTTTCGAGAATTTTCGCCGAACTTCCCTACACGGATTCTTGGCTGAAGATTTGCCATCATGCCGAGCGGCTTGAACGCGTTGAGATCACAGCGTTCGACTCTAACGGCGAAGGGACTTGGCTGCGATTCACTTACGCCGACTTCAAGTTCGCGGTTGGCGAATACAACGAGCGAATCCGGCTGACTGTGAATGATGGGAATTGTCCACCTGATTTGCTAATCGAAGTGACCGAACATTTCGCCGCTTTACTCTCACCTCACATGCAACAGTGTTGAGACGCCAAGCCTTACGGCGGCTCATCGGGCTTCTGCTACGACGATGAGTCGTCGGCGGTTTGCGTTGAGCGCGCCTGGCCTCCGCTAATAAGCATACCGGGCGGAATAGTTTCTCAGCCTGTACGGTGATTAATATCGACCACCGCACGGGCCAATCGCAGATGTGGGTTGGGCATTGGCGCAGCAGTTCCCCGACCGGACCGGCCCACGCAGCGAAATTTGTTTGAGACGTACCAAGCGATCTATTTCTTCGCGCAATGTAACTTCCGCATCATTGAATCGATCGAACTTTAGATTCGGACGGTCAACTTTCCACTTGCACCGTACGAGATGTAGAACACTCAATCGAAATGGCTCGCCCGGCGCTTGAAAGATTTGGCCTACGATCTGCCGATCTATCGTGGCATACCAGGCATACCCTTTCTCTGGCGCGCCGTGGTCCGCGCCGGAGGTCAGTGAAGCGAAGCGCTCGTGGCTAATCGCTTCGATTTCCATAGCAAAAACCCCACGAAGGCTTGAGCGGCCGATAGAAAAGCTTCAGTCTAGATAATTCCGTTGTAGACGGTATGCCGCCCATTCGATAATCGAGCGCACCCTCCGAAACTAATCCTTGGTTTCGCGGTTGCGAAGTGCCAAGTTTGGAATGCGAGTATTTAGGGCAACGGATGGTCAACTTCTCGCGACGATTGAGGTGCTTAGTGCTGCAGGCGGGTCAGAGGCCGCTCGCAGGCGAAATGTTTGGGGCGGACTAACGAAAAAGCGTGATGGAACAGGAATGTTCCACCACGCTTACGCCGGGCAATTTCATGCTAACGCCAGTTAGTTAGCGGCGGGGGCCGTTCGTTGCGAGGTGCGGGCCGGCTGTCCTTTCGCGCCCTCGAGCTCCGCCATGATCTTCTTAGCTTCTTCCAAGTGCTTCGTGGCCATCTGTTCGCCTTCAACGATGACAGCTTGAAGCTGCGGGTTGGCGAAGCTTTTGCTGCCTTGGAGTTGAGCCAGCATTCCAACATGAGCGCCGATCTGCTGACCGATGTAGCACTTGTCGAACTCAGCGCCCTGCTTGCCTTCCATCTCTTTCTGGGTCAAAACCAGGCACTGTTGCTTGATCGCCTTTGCCAGCTCCAACTCCGGCGAATCTCCAGCTTTACCAGCCGCTTCGCCCTGTTGACGAGCTTGCCAGTCTGCAGTGCCTAGGGTGAGGCCAGCCACCTGAGGAACCGCTTGCTCCAGCTTAGTCATGGCTTGTTGATGCTGCTCGACCATGTGGGCGGCGAACTTCTTCACCTCGGGATGCTCCGCATGCTTTTGCGCGATTTCCGCTATAGCAACCTCTTCTTGATTCCCCAACACTAGGCATGAAGCGATTTGCTGGCTTAGATCGCCCGCCGCCTGGGCGTTCTCCGCATTGCCGGTCTGACGACCATTAGCTGGAGTTGCCTGACGTTGCCCAGGTTGGTTTCCTGGTGCGCCAGCGTCATTGATCCCCGACTGGTTCACCGCGGGCTTCCCGGTCGTCGAATCAATCGTTGTTTGCGCATGAGCGACCATGGTAAGGCATGTGACACTAGCCGCTGCCAGAACAGACTTTCGTAGCACCATAAATAACGCCATCTCGATATCTCCTACTAAACTTGACTCACGCCTCAGGATGAATCACGTCTACAAACATGAGGCCATGGCCCAGTTGACGCGATCAAAGCGATGGGATCTAAGGTGCAATCGATGTACCATTCAGCGTGTGCCAAGCTGCGACAACCGCGGAAAAATAGTAAGCGGTAGTAATCATCAAAGTCACGCATCAAGCCAGGAACTTGCCAATCACTTTCCGCGTGAAGCGAGTGACTAGAAGCTTCGTGTCACGTCCACAATATCGGTGGGCGCAAAGAAGTAACGCGAAGAGATGCCACTCTATCCCTCAGGGACGGTGGCTTGGCCCATCGCCTCTAGGTAGGTCATATGCTCTTGAACGGCTTGACTACTAGCCATGAGTCTGGGAATCCATCGCCTGCTCATCATGGCGTCTGCATCGGCTGATCCGCTGTCACATTGCGGCGTGAACCGATTCTGGCTTTCATTGAAGGGGACGCACCCATCTAGTAATTTACGATTTCGATATTTCCTTGGCATTGTGTTCAGCAGTTACCCTCAGTCGCCCCCGTCCTCCACACCGATTCCGAGGAAGGTTCATATATTGATCGCAAGTGCGCGTTCTACTCATATCTATGCAGTGCTTGGCAATTCGACTTGCCTAGGGGCGAGCCGCAGTGCGCCATGACTAAATGTTCGCTAGCATTACGTGACTGCGTCGGCGACGCTAAGGGTCGCAGGTGAAGCAGCGCCGTTAAGTCGCCGGTGCCGTGCCAATGGGACCACATCAGTCGCCAGCCCAACCCGCTCCAAGCATTTAATGAAGTAGTAATTCAAGTCAAACTCCCACCATCGGGTCTGCACCGATGCGGACGCTTGGTCTGAATGATGGTTGTTATGCCACCCCTCTCCACCAGTGATCAAAGCAACGAACCAGTTATTGCGGCTATGGTCAGGTGTGTTGAAGTTTCTATAGCCGAAAATGTGTGAGAGCGAATTCACGCTCCACGTGATATGCCATACGTATACAGTTCGCGCTAACACACCCCACACTAGAATGCTGGAAGCCATTTGGAATGCCGGCGCATTGCTTCTCATAACGGCGAAAGAGATGGCCCAAGCAATCAGAAAGTACGCGAAGGCGTGGAGGAGATAAATCCACGCGAACGCGGCTCGTGACCGTTCTAAATACATATAGAAGGGGTCCTGCAGTATGTCACGAGAATATTTCTCGTAGAACGACATTGGCGTTCGGCTTTGGTTCTTCACGCACAGCCATCCCACGTGCGACCAGATGAAGTTTACCAACGGCGTATGCGGATCCTCTTGTTCATCAGTGTTCCCGTGATGCTTGCGGTGCCACGCCACCCATTTTGCGGGGGTCTCCTGCGCACTGCACAGCGCGAGGACTACGAAGGAGTGTTCCAGCCATTTCGGCGTTTTGAAACTGCGGTGAGTCAGTTGGCGATGGTAGCAAACCGGAATTCCGATTTGTCCGAAGACGATTACACCTACCCAAAAAGCGATGACGCCAAACCAGCTGAAGAACCAGGGCAAGAAGACCAACATTGCCAAGAGATGCATGATCGCAAAGGATAGTGCATAACTCAGCTGCAAGTGATTCGCATCGACCGATGGGGGATGAGCAACCTTTCGTATCAGCGGCGCTGACCTTAAGAGAGCTCCATTCGGGGAGGGCATCCAAACACTCCTATTGACGGTGACGTGACGGTAGAATCGAGTAGAGAGCAATGCCCAAGCACTTGCTGTCAGGCGTCAATCGATATCATGTCGGGACGTGCCGAACATGCTTCTGCTAAACCTTACAACGACTTGTAATGCCTCTTCGCGTCGCGGTGGACGCCGCAGCACCGCACTGGACGCCCCGCTGCCTTAAATACTCGGAAAGCATATTGCCGTGGCTACTCTGACAGTTGTTCTGGCTGATGATCATTCAGTTGTGCGCGAGGGGCTCAAATCCCTCATTGCTGCCGAACCAGACATGAAAGTGGTGGGCGAAGCATCAGATGGACTGGCAGCCGTCGTGATGATTGACCGCCTCGCCCCCGACGTCGCGGTAGTAGACGTCTCAATGCCCGGCCTGAATGGAGTTGAAGCCACGCGACGGATCCGGCAAGACTCACCAAAAGTTAAAGTCCTCGCACTCACCGTCCATGAGGACCGAAGTTACTTGCGGCAAATCCTTGACGCGGGCGCGAACGGATACGTTCTGAAGCGCGCCGCTTCGCAAGCGCTGATCGGCGCGATCCGAGCGATCGCGTCTGGCGGCACGTATATCGATCCCGGCATCGCTGCCAAACTAGTGAAACGGCCGGGCCATGGGACCATCAGTAGCACAGCGTCAGCTGATGGAATGAGCGCACGTGAAGAGGAAGTGCTTCGGCTAATTGCTCAGGGTTTCAGTAATAAGGAAATTGCCGCGCGCCTCGCGGTTAGCACCAAATCAGTGGAGACCTATAAGGCTCGCTGCATGGAAAAGCTGGGCCTGACGAGTCGCGTCGAGATAGTCCGCTTCGCGGTCCAAGAAGGGTGGCTGCAGGGATAATGAATCCCGTATCTCAATCGGTCACCACATGAAGGTATCTCAGTGTCGTTGAGTTCAACGAAGGCGTTCCGAATTGTTGATTCGCCAGCTGGATGAAACAGTCGCATGACCGATTCTCACGCCACGCAGCCACCATCCCCCGGGGACATTGAGCGTCAGTTTCGCGAAGTGAATGAGGCGCTACTGCTCTCGTCACTTCGGCAACATGAACTCACCGAGCAGGCGCAAGAGAGCGAGGCGCGATATCGCGCTCTGTTCGAGACGTCTCCCATGGCCGTATTAGTATGTGATCGCGAGGGTGTGATTCAGGAATACAACGCCTGCGCAGTGCAGCTATGGGGCCGAGAACCCGTTCGCGGCCTTGAAAAGCATTGCGGGTCAACACGAATGTGGCACCCCGATGGCTCGCCGCTCCCCCACGAATGCAGTCCGATCATTGCGGTGCTCGAAAGCGGCATTTCGTCCCACAACGTTGAATTCGTAATGGAACGGCCAGACGGCTCACGAATCCCTGTGATAGTCGACGTGGCAGCCACCACGAATTTGCAAGGACAAGTCACAGGAGCAATTACAGCGTTCCTTGACATCAGCGATAGGAAATATGCGGAAGAATCGCTTCGCGTCGCCAATGAACATCTCGAACGCCGAGTCTCCGAACGTACTGCGGAACTTCATCAGGCGAATGTCGCCCTCCGCGAAGAAATCGAGGAGCGGAAGCAAGTTGAAAAATCGCGGCAACAGTTGCTCCACGCCCTCGTCACCGCGCAGGAGGAAGAGCGTCGACGAATTTCTCGGGAACTCCATGACCAAATGGGACAGCTGATCGTCGGTCTCATGCTCGGCCTCAAATCGATCGATGACGCCTCAAGCGAAAAGACCATCGGCAAGCGTCTTCAGACACTGCAAGATATCGCCAATCAAATCGGAAGTGAGATCCACGAACTCGCCTTCAGGTTACGGCCCACGGCACTCGATGACCTCGGCCTTGAGGCTACGCTTACTAACTACATCGAGAATTGGTCTGAGTCGACGGAGATAATGGTCGATTTCCACTCCCGTGGCATGGACTGCAATCGCTTGCCTTCGACAGTAGAGACTGCGTTGTATCGCATTGCGCAGGAATGCCTGACGAACGTGCTGAAGCACGCTCATGCATCCCGAGTGAGCGTGATTTTAGAATGCGATGAGGACATCACGACTCTAGTAATCGAAGACAACGGCGTCGGCTTCGATGCTGACGCGGCAACGTCTGGTGTGAGGAAGCTTGGAATCTTAGGAATGCATGAGCGACTCGCCGCGATCCAGGGACATATGCAAATCGAATCGACGGTTGGCCAGGGAACCACCATGATTGCGCGTATCCCTGTCGCATGACCAGCAACGCCGGAAGACCTCGACTTTAATGACTCCCGCTTTCGAAGCCAAGATCGCCGTTGCGAGGGGTTATGTCTTTAAGTTATCCCTTTAACTAGCGATCTCAAGGCAGACTTCGTCACTCTTTCTCCTCACGCCTTCGCGCGGCGGCCGCTCGATCGCGATCGGCTATTTCTTGATTAAGCGGCGTGGGCACGCCGGTGATGAGACCATGGTAGTCCGTGAGGTGATCGCCCACCCGCAAACCTTCCGCAGTAATCGCATATTCGCAAATGTCTTTACTGTGTTTTCCGCGCCGCATCTTGATCACCATCATTACATTGCGAATTTGCCCCGCGATTTCGACGTAGCGCAAGCGAATGACATCGTCGCTAAGGAACGATATCTCGTATGGGCTCAGCGCCAACTCAGTGAAGCTCTCCACCAATTCGACGGTGCTGATGATGGTGACGCCAGTGCGGGTGAGCGCTCCGATCATCCTATATAGGGATTCACGAAAGTCCTCGCGGAAGCCAGGCGCCAGGGCCAGTTCAAACCCAGCCAGCGAGTCAATGACCAGCCGCTTAGCTCCAGTCCGCTCGACCGCGTCGATAATCTCGCGCATGGTCTCGTCGACGGAAAGATCGAGCGGCCGGAGATAAAGGAGTGTCAGCTTGCCATTGTGTTGCGGACCGTCGAAATCCATGCCGAGCGATTTCGCCCGCCCTGCGTATTCCTCGGGCCGCTCCTCGAAAATCGCAATGATTCCTGGCTCTCCGTGCCGCAGGCCTTCATTGACAAATTGCGTGGCAATCACCGACTTCCCCGATCCGGACGGGCCTGCGATCAACACGCTGTCGCCCTCCGGGAACCCTCCGCCGAGCATCGCGTCCAGCTCTTTAACTCCGGACGAAAGTCGCCGTGGCACACCGCCGCTACTGCTGATCGGTCTACCTGTTAGCCCGTACGTACGGGGGAAAGTCTCGACTCCGCGATCGGTAATGCGAAATGTATGCAACCCCGGGATCGGCGCTTGCCCGCGTAGTTTCATGACTTGAAATTTTCGAACGATTGAGTTGCGCTCGATTTGTTGCGTCATCCAATACAAGCCGTCCGAGACTGTGAACACTGGGTTGTCGCGGATCTCCCCCTCGGTGTATTCGCCAATCAAGAAGGTCGTAGCCTCCCAGCTTGTTAGATGCAGCGCCAACCGTTGAACGAACGCTTGTAGCTCTGTTTCGCTAGTCCCCCCCGCGCTCTTTCGCACAACAGTTCGAAATGAATCCACAACGACGACGCCAGGACTAGCCGCCTCGACCTCCGTGATGATGGCGGCAAGAACAGCGTCGAGATCTTTCTCAAGGACCACCTCGCTGAGATTAATGAGACGCACCGCCTTGCCGAGTTTCTCAAGATCGAAGAACTCAAACTGCTGCTGGTAACGGAGCATCTTGATCGCCGGTTCACCCAGCACCGTGAAGTAGAGCGCCGGTCGCTCTGGGGTCGCATTGGCGAACATAATTTGGTGTGCGAGCGTCGTCTTCCCGCCACCGGGCGCTCCAGCAATGATATTGAAGGAGAACTCAGGCAGACCGCCGCCCATGATCTGGTCGAGGCCAGGGACGCCGGTCGGCAGCTTACGAATTGGGACTCGCTTCTTCGTAGTCATGATTTGTCCTCCGTGTTCGAAGGCGTGTTCTCCAAGTTCGCGTCCGGCCAACCGTCGCGTATCAAGCCTAGCGTGATGGGTTCACCGACAAACGTTACTAGCAACTTGAGCAAATGGGCTACCACGCTGATAGCAGCTTCGCGGTCGCTTTTCTCACAGTCCGCGAGACCCACAAGCGAGCCATCCATATTCGCTCGGACTGCAGCAAGGCAAGGAGCCTTGGACTTAGCTAGCGCGAGTGCTCGGGAAATGAGCGAGTGGTAACCCGCGTGACCGGCGAGCTTTGCGAGCGGAATCCGCAGCTTTTCGCATACGCTCGCGACTTCGCTCTCGATTTCCCCATGCATCTCGCCTCTCGAAATTTCGAGGGCGACTAATCGTCGGGCCAGTTCTTCAGGGGCGGCCGTCATGGAATCCATCGGCGCTCTGGTGGGAGTGAATGCCAAAAGGCCTGGACGTTTACGCCCAGCTTACCGTTGAATAGGTACTAGACTAGCCGAAGGCTGATCATAATTGACGTAATGTTCCTGATAATAGAACAGTGCTACCGCACAATGCCAAGGGTCATCGTGCCCTAATGATTCTTCGCGATCTCTCGGCACTAAACGCAATCTTGTCCGATGGCTTTCTCTCGGCCCAATTACTTCCTAATCATGTTTCCATCGGAATTACGTGTCAGGTTATTGCGAGGCCCCGTGAAGACTGAGAGACGAGATCTCTCCAGTGCCCGCAACGCTTCAATCTCTGGTGTGCCGAGCCAACGGCGTAGCAGAAACAATGCTGACGTTCGAAGCCATCCCCGCCACCCCAAGGCAATCGGTAGCCCAAGAGCTCAGCTCGATCTGCCACCAGAGCAGACCATGTTTAGTGGAGCTGGAAATGGCGTGGTGCGAGTAATGCCAGCGATCACCCAGTCCAAGAAGGGAGACGGCTCCGCATTCTTCTAGCGACTACCGGCGGATCCATCACCGGCCTACCTGCGATGAATCTGGGTGGAATTCCGAAGTGCGCGCGTCTCATGGCGATCTCCGAAAAACCTGACAGGGATAGCAACGAACCCTTACGCCGCTCGATCACGTCGACTGCTAAGTTTCAGGATGCGAGACTACGAACACGCCCCTGAAAGTGAACGATGGTTGACACTGATATGAGTTGCGTAGCGTGCGACGGTAGTGGCCGCTGTAATCACTGCGACGGTGAGGGGTCGTACCCGTCTGAAGACATGGAGCAGCCGGCCAACCGGCGAGCGTGCAAAGCGTGCTACGCCAGCGGACGGTGCCAGGTGTGCCAAGGCGGCAAAGTGCCAAGTCCGGCTGGGGTTCGAGGGGGCATCCGATGACTGAAAGGACCGACTGGTTGCCTGTAATTCAGTGGGGCAAGATGAACGTCAACGGCGCTGCGTATACAGGTCGTCGAACTTTCGCTGAACTACCTAACACGCACTGTTGGCTAAGGATTTGTCAGCACGCGGAGCTTATCGATCGCGCGGAGATTAAAGAGCTCAACATGGACGGCGACGACTCTTGGATCTGCTTCGAATGCGACGGCTACTTGTTCTCCATCGGTGAGCGCGGATCCCATGTCCGACTGTCGGTCAATGACGCAGATTGCCCTCAAGACGTACTCACTGAAGTAACTGAGCATTTCGCCGTATTGCTCTCACCTCACATGCGAGACTGTTAAGACGCAGGTCCGGACGGCGGCACCCTCTATGACACTGCGTCTGGCCGCTGAAATGTGCCGCACGGGCCCGGAGGCAGTAGCAAAGGCGGGCCGGCGCCGCCACCCAAGCGCAACCTCTGAGGCTACCTGGGCTCCGCCGCTGGGCATTTTGATTACCCGCGTGCTGGAATTCCAACTGTTTTTATTCGGATGTATTTGGCAATAATAGACAAAGCTGAGCCAGAATTGACGTGCGTGCAGGCACGTTGCTCGACACAGCAGAAGGAAGCACCTAAAGCGGCATTCGCCATCTGTGCATGCCAGATTGACGACACTCTCCTCACCGGACGATTCGCGACCAACGTCAGAGCGGCGTGAGCGAAATCGATTACCAGCGAATCGAAGAAGTCGAGTAGCCAGACCTGGTGCGTTGTAAGTGAGCGATACGCCATCTCCGGATCATTGGCCGAAAGCACCAGGCAAGCAACCAAAGATAGAGGGCGGCCTGCCGTGCTGTGCAGCCGGCCGCCGCACCCCACTCGCCCCTGAGCTAACCAGGGAGAGTAAATAGCTTTCTGGTGATAGTCTAATCCAATCCCTCTCGCACATAGCGTCGTCACGCTAACGCCCGGCCTGCACTTCGCGGCATCAGCATTGCGGTGTCGGTCGCTGCTTTCGTTCGCTGGCCGCCCGTCCCCGCGAGAAAGCTGCCCTTGCTCATTGGAGGCGGCGTTCGGCATTTTCGGTATGTCCATTGCGTTAATGCTATGAATCACGCAAGTCGCGTGGCGCCGCTATCAAGGCGGTTCATCAAACAGTCGCGTTTTCTCGCTTAACTCGCTGCGTTCTTTGAGCTCTCCCGTCTCAGCTCAGCGACGTGCCCGATTGTTTCGCAGTCACAGTGGTTCGCAATTGCGCTGTTGACTCGCGTCGCGGGGGAAGTGGAGCGGCAGTTGAGGGACAAGTTGCGATTTATTTTTGACAAAGATAGAAGAAATTAATTTCCCTTCATGCTGCGAGTGAGAGTGTTTCTTGAATCCGCCAGCAAATGGGAATATTAGCCGAGCTGAAATTAGTTTTGTGGAGTCGTGAACGTGAACGCGGATTTTCCGCCATGCCTCTATCGAGGCATGCAACAACCTTGGAGTGCGTAATGCAACAAACTTTTAAGTGTTTCTTACTGTTCCTGGCCTTCGCCTTTGCGAGTTCAGTTGGGAGCGCCGAAAGCCTATACGGAATTTCTAGCTTCGTCGCCGGGTCACCCCAGCAGCTGTACACAATCGACACCGCCACCTCAGTTGTTACTTCCAGTGTGGCAATTCAAGCACCGATCGGCTCGACTACCTTCGCACTGCGAAGTATCGATGTGCGGCCCTCGACGGGGCAGTTGTACGGCATCGGCTTCAACGACAATCAGCTCTACACGGTTAACACTGCGAGCGGTGTCTTGACGGCCATCGGCTCACCGCTGCCTGTGTCAGGTGCGATTGATTTCAATCCCACAGTCGACCTTATTCGACTGATCGGCCGTTCGACGCCGAACACGAGCTACCGCGTCAATCCCACGACCGGAGCTGTCGTAATGTTAGACGGGCAGCCAACGTTCGCGGCGGGCGACGCCAACGACGGAGACATCGCCGATATTCGCACCGTCGCTTACACGAATAGCGTGACCGGAGCAGTGAGCACGACGCTTTATGACATCGATGTTTCTAACGATATTCTCGCCACACAGAACCCTGCAAATGCTGGCACGCTGCAAACCGTCGGGTCCGTAGGGGTGAACCTTGCGAATGGATTCCTAGGCAGTGGTTTCACGGGTTTCGACATTAGCGGAGCGACTGGAGTCGCCTATCTCACTGATGCCCTGCCGGGGCAGTTGAGCGGCTTGTACACCGTCAACCTGACCACCGGATTGGCGTCGTTTCAAGGCAACATTAGCGGCCTAGTCGGTCAAGGCGTAATCGCCGACATTGCAGCCATTGGTAGTGCGGTCCCTGAGCCTGCCACCTTGTGTTTAGCACTTGCGTGTGGCATGGCGACTGTCGGAATAAAGCGTCGCCGCTAATTCAGAATTCCTTATCAATGTCGGTAAACATTGCACCCGTCATGCTCTCGCATGGCGGGTGTGTTTTTATTGCACGTGCGTCACTCAAATTGCTGGTATGGCCCGGGCAATTGCGAAAGCCCATGTTTCCTCCAGCTATAGTTGATGCGGGGGTGCTCCCGACTAGCGCGTGAAGCCGACTGCCTCGTCGAGCTGATTCGGTTTCTGAAGGTTTTAGTTGGTGCGTGCGGTGTGACCACTTAGGGAGCGTTTTCCGCCTCTGCGCGGTCCACTTGGAGCGAGATTGGGCGAACGTTCGCGGCCAGTGTGCTGCACGCAAGCGGCTGGCTGGCAAGTAAATGAAGAGAGCACACCCGGAATATTACCGGCGATATCCGTCAATCTCGCAAGTAAAAGGCGTCGAGTGCGTCGCAACATCATCAGGCCTCTGCGCTGCGTCGCCCTGGGGGATGGCCGCCGCTCCGCTGGGCCTCTTCGGCAGCTTGCCAGGTGTCCGACTCGCCAACGCAACTATAATTTCAGACATGTCGATTTAAATCCGCACTGCTTCGTCGGACACATCCAATCTGTAGGTAATTATTTGACCGAGCGTGCCCGCACTGAAGTGCGGGCGGTGGCCGTCCCAGCGTTTATCGCAAGTTAGCATTCTGCCCATCCCGCCGGTTATTAGGCTCCTGAGATTGCCGCCCCCCCCCTTGGATACGTCCGTCAAGCTTCGGATTTGGCCAGTTTTTGCGGGATGCTGGTGGTAAGAGGTTGCGCCGTACTATGTCTCGCCTTCTTTAATTCGGGTATCGATTTCCCTCGGACGCTGGCAGTTCCTACTTACTTTGCAATCCGCGATGGCCGCAACTGCTCGCACCTCACTTAGCGGCACCCTAGAAGCATCAGATTCAAATGGAGCCTGCCGGACACGTGCAAGTAGCTACTGTGCCGGCAGCTAGATGTACTCCTGTCTCCGGCATGCGAGGCACTTGCGACTGGTGGAAATACCCGATTGAACTTATGCAGCCAAGCGCCGGGGCAGGGCAGCATGTCACTTCTTACGTGCAGCGAGCTTCATAATATCTACCTGTGTTTTAGCCGGCAGCGCCGCCCATCGACTTAATATGAAGAGCAATTCCTTTGTAAGTGCTGTGGATTCTGCTGTGCTTTGGAAGAGGACCTCAATTTGCGCCCTTAATTCGTCATTTATTCGAGTCCCGACAGGCTCATTCTTATGTGGTAAGAAGTTAGGTCGATATCGGAGCGAGTCAAAATAGCGTGACCCTCCATAAACACTCCGCAACTCCCGCGGCCAGCTGCCGCGGAAGCCATCTTTCTGGCTTTCGCCCTGGTTAGCTTTTTTATCCATGTTGGGCTAACGCTCGCTATGCTCGCCGGCGCGAAGCGTATCGGCTGCCGATGGAAATTGGGCTAGTGCTCTGGAGGTGGACAACGCTCGTTGGTGGGATTGTTGCTGTAGGCAGTTACTCGTTGATGTACCATACGAGCTCATGCTCGGACCGCAACGAGCCCTCCAGTAGTCAGCCCGCCGCTTGGAGGGATCCGGTCGGCAGCTCCACTTCTCTTGGTCCGCTCCGCCACGTTGGAACAGGGGATCGCATGATCTACAGATCACTCGTCACTGCAGCAATTGTTGCTGCGTTTCTTGCACGCCCCATTTCTGCGGCGACGGTTGATTTGACAACCGCGACGATGGCCGGTCCCGATGCACATTTGCATGGGTCGCTTAGTGACGAGGGACTTATTAATCCCGGCGCATTCTCCATCTTGAAAAGCGCGGCCACTGTATCTGAACTCCGCGGCTACCTAGTATTTAATCTCGGCGGTATCCAGGGCCAAGTTACGAAGGCGGAGTTGCTGTTGCCCAACGGAACGCTTACGACCCAAGGTCAGCAGGAAGGTTTTGCGACGCTCGTGCTGCATGATTTCTACGCTCCGGTCAACGAGATTTTGACACACCCCACAGAGGCAATGTTCGATGATCTCGGGACGGGGATTCTGTACGGCGAAAGCTCAGAGTTTTCGACTTCCGCACCCGCTGCAACCATGAGGACGATCGCGCTAGACAGCACAGCACTGGTCGCTATCAATTCGCCGCATGATGGCAAATTCATGATGGGCGTATCGATTTCGTCGGCTGGCCAGCAAGCCCCGTGGTTCCGCTGGATCAACTACACTAGAGATATTAGGAACCTCACCCTGCGACTTACTCTCGTCCCAGAACCAGCCGCCGGTTTACTTGCGGTCTCGCCACTAATCGGAGTTGCGTCAGTTCGGCGTACATCAATCGCCTAGTCAGCGATTTGCCTCCACTGACTTTCGCCAGGTACAATCGCCCCCAGCCGAAACAGTCGCCGTCAGCAGCGACTCGGACGACGCGAATTCGTACCATGGAAACCGCAATGAACTCATCGACGTGAGCAAGGCATGGAGCGCCGTCGCCAGTGCTCGAGGGAGAACTGGCGACGGGCTTTTTCAAATTTGATTGCTTGTAGGTGCTAAGTCAGAGCCCCTAATGCGTTGGTCCAGCAAATCACTGATGCTTTATGTTTCGGTGTTTTGCGTTTGCTTCTCGCTGACTTGGCTTCCCTATAGAACTGGCGCGACGATTCTGGCGCTGGTCACACTGGCGTCAGCAGCTGTTCTACCTTTCGCACTCTGGTGGCGAATCGTCGTTTGGTCGACGTTAAGCATTTCCCTAGCGTTTGTTGCCGTCATATATAGGTGTATAGACAAATACGCCTCGACATTAAACGCTGCTGCAGACGCTGAGGCGTTCTTCCAGCGCTGGTTTCCGATTGCCGTTTGTCTTGGATGGCTTCTCGGCTGCACTCTCGCTGCGGTTCGGTACACCATGACGCGGCGCGCGGCGGATAACTAGTCACAACGCCACCGCCATCCCCAGAATCGCGGCGACGACGCTCGTTCCCACCAACGCCGACCGCGGCGTGAACTGGCGGCCGATGCGAATCGCCGTGAGTGCGGCGAGTGCAAAGGCGAGTGCGGGATACCAAAGAGGGAAATGCGCGCTCATGCCATGTGCATGGAAACGCCCATGCTTCTCGATGCGTTCGATGACGTTCCGCCTGAAGGAGGCCGCCGCATGCGACGCAAGAACGTACATCCGTTTTTCGGTAGGATCGGAATTGTACATGTGGTCCAATTCGACCAGAAGCATACCGTCAACTGATTGAAAAATTCGCCCGCAACCCGGCTGAGTTCCATTGGGCTTTTGGAGAATATCGCAATGGCCTGTACTCCGCCACCACAACGCCAAGCAGCCCACGCTCGCCGCAAGGCAAATCGCCGCCGAGGTGTAGTGGATGGCTTTGAGCATTTAAGGGCTGGCAGTTGCGGGCGCTATGCCCTTAGATGTGTGCTTCAACTCGCGACGTGTTTGCCGCTGATCTGACGGCAATAAGCAGCTGTCAGCGTCCCCCACAGCAGAAATGAGGCGAAAAGTGACGCCGGCTCAGGTACCAAGGCTGCAAACGAAACATTATTGGCGTCACTGCTAGTGTATGAGACTTCCCCGCTGGCGTCGGAGTAAATTAGCTGAACGTACGACGGAACGGTTACCGGCAGACCAGGGGCGAAGGCCACCCCCGCATGCGGTAGGTCTTTACTCAATAGAACGTCCGTTTCCGTGAATGCTTGAAATCCAATGCCGCTGTCGTCGTAGACGAATACAGAACTTCGCTGGCCGTTGGCAAACACCACGACATTGAAGTCGGAAAAACTATAAGGCGATGTGTAGCCGCCGGAGAACGCGAGTGTTCCGCCAATGACCGCCTTTGGGTAGGTAGAGAACTCGGAACTCGGAACACCTACCACGTTTTTGATTGCAAATTGCGCCGTCCACGTCTCGCCAACGTGAATCGCTGGGTTCGTAAGTCCTCCGTTCGCTGGGACGGTTCCTGTGAACTTGTAGATAAGCGATGCTTGCACTTGCGAGGCGCAAAGAAAAAAGATCGTCACGAGGCACGCATTGTATTTTGCGAGTGACCATTTCATGGGAGAAGCTCCGCGGGAAGTGTGAACTTAGCGGGAATCGATTATAGCGGATCGGGTTGTTGGATTCGAGGCAGGCAGCGGGTAGATTGGGGACTATGCTTCGGCCGTATTGGCAATACTTTCTGAGCTTAGTTGGCGACGTGGATTACTCGTCGCGGTTTGTTGAGCGTGCCGAAGACAATTTCGCGACATATTCAACTGATTGCACCGGTCTTCTGGCCGCTGCACCAGAGGTTGATGTTGTCGCCAAAGTGTTGTGCTACAAGGTTTGGCCCGGAAGTAAGCCGCATTTAATAGTCGACTACGGTGGCGTTCTACTCCCTCGGTACCCGGCACTGCCGACGATTGAAGTCTCGATTTCCCGCGTGAGCTTATCACTTGTGTCCTGGAACGGATGGACAGCCTCCTCACGCCCTGCATGATGGCAGTCCTACAACGCCGTTAAGCACGAACGACATAACCACACTGAAGCTGCCAATCGAAGAAACGCATTAAATGCTGTCGCGGCTCTCTGCGTATTGGTTTGCTTGCTACCTCGACTTTGAGTTCGTGGCAAAAGGTCCGGCGGACCGGCGGCCATTCCTTTTCTTAGACCGCCGGTGCAACACCGGCGGCTCAGTCCTATTCAGCAGCCACATTAAGTTGCCGGACATCGGATAAACGTCGCCGAAACAATCGGCGGCATGCTAAACCACTCACCCACTCCCACGTCCGTGCGGGCGTAGCGGTGCACTGGTTCCCGGCGGGCTAGCCCGGGGCTACTCGATGCCGCCTTCAAAGGTCATGCGCTCCAAAACGTCGGCAGTCTTCTTGTTGCTGCCCGGAATGGCCGTCAGTACGACTTCACGGCTTCGACCGCCGAACTGCTGCAAAGCTGGCATCAAAACGCGGCGACAGAGCCGGCTCCGCTCGTGCGTCCCCTCATTTCCCCAGCGCTTGCAAATTGCATGGTGAGGGGCGAGATTGAGTAGGCGTGACTATTCGACCTGATCGGAGGCGACGTGAAGTACTGCATATACGCTCTAGTTGGAGCAGCGGTCGGCTCAATCGCATTTGCCATGCTTGCTGGCGCAATGCATGGATACCGGACCAAAGTAAGGGGCGGTGACATCGAGTACGCTCGTCAGACGATACGTAAGCGACTGGACCCCATTACCTCTGTCGGCGCAATTGCTGGCGCCATCGCAGGCGTTAACGTCGCCGCATGGAGAGATCGGCGTTGATTTCCTATGCGATTCAGTCATGCTGCCGCATCGCAGCCTAGGTGTTGAGGCGCCATAAGATCGGCGGGCGGGCATTGGTATAGCAAAGGGAACTATCCTCTATCACGGCCGCATCTCGATCAGGGGCGTCGCATCTTACGAAGTATGCGTGATGTTCACGCGAAACCCACCTTATCAGCAGCATCGCCAAGTGGGCGCGATACTTGCCTACATTCGACCAGCTTGGTTGCTCGCTAATTCGCTGTAACCGCTGACGGCCTCAAGACGTCGGCGATGAAATCGGAAAGCGAGAACAAAAAATCGGAATGACTAAATCAGAGGATATCTTAGAATCCTACGCGAGCGCTTTAAATGGGTCGTTCAAGGACTCTTTCTCTTTTCTGCACGTCGGCTATTTCTTTAGTCGCGATTCCGCTTGACGGTTCGGCGAGTTTGTTTTTCGCCGGTATGGTCGTATTCAATGCCGCAGCATAGCGCTGTCGCAGTCAGCGTGAGCTTCGTCTCGTGTTCATATCTAATAGGAGATTCATGATGTCGATCTGGCGAGTTTCGCAGCAAACGACGGTTCAACTCCTTCTTGGCCTAGCGGGGCTTGCGCCGCTCACTGCGCAGGCGCAGACGCTGGCATTCCCGGGCGCAGAGGGGGCTGGGCGCTACGCAAACGGCGGGCGCGGCGGCGACGTCTACTACGTAACCAATCTCAACGACAGCGGCGCAGGCAGCCTGCGCAATGGCATTGGCACCGCCCCCGCGGCTGGGCGGACCATCCTGTTTAAGGTAGACGGCACGATTAATCTCAACTCGAACCTGGTGATTAACAAGCCTAACATCACGATTGCCGGGCAAAGCGCTCCCGGCGATGGCGTCACGATCGCGAACTACTACACGACCGTCTACAACACCAACGATGTCGTTCTCCAGTTCCTGCGATTTCGGCTCGGCGACTCACAGGCCGGCTCGAGCGC
Organism: Lacipirellula sp.; assembly: GCF_965279485.1. NCBI lineage: Bacteria > Pseudomonadati > Planctomycetota > Planctomycetia > Pirellulales > Lacipirellulaceae > Lacipirellula > Lacipirellula sp. The sequence goes on along the minus strand of NZ_CBDIIC010000001.1, from coordinate 1,001,758 downwards.
TTCCGATGCTCTTTGGGTTCAAGGATCGACGAACGTTATCGTCGATCACGTTTCGGCTTCATGGAGTGTTGACGAAGGACTATCTACGAGTGGTTCGGATAACGTGACCGTCCAATGGTCGACGATTAGCGAAGCTCTGAAGAATGCAGGTCATCCGAGCGGCAATCATAGCTTTGGATCGCTCATTAACGGCGGCGACGTCACGTATCACCACAATCTTTACGCCAGCAACGACAGTCGCAACCCGCGTCCGCAGGGCAACGCCACCGTCGGCACCAGCCTCAATTTGGATTTCGTCAATAACGTCATTCAAAATCCGGGTGGACGTTATGGCTACAGCGGAACCGGCGATACGCTCCACCTGAACTATGTCAATAACTACGGCATTGATGGGCCAAGTACGACTGCGACGACGTTGTTCGAGCCGGATTCTTCGACGACATCGATTCATTTCTCCGGCAACTACCGCGATGCCGACAAAGACGGTCGACTCGATGGGAGCGCGGCTTCCGGCACGGCGCTCGTGAACGGCAGCTATACGAGTTCCGGCAGTCGCTTTTCTGATGGCGGAAATCTTCCCGCCGTTACGACCGACACGGCAACTGCCGCTTACGTTCAGGTCGTCAGCCGTGCCGGCGCTTCAAGGGTTCGCGACGCCGTTGACCGGCGAATCATCAAGAACGTTTTTGATCAGACGGGCGCAATCATCGACCACCAGAGCCAAGTAGGAGGTTATCCCGCGCTAGCGTCTGGAATCGCGCCGACCGATACGAACAGCGATGGCGTTCCCGACTCATACGCCCTTGCACAGGGTTACACAATCTCGCAAGACATTCACAACACTGTCGCTGGCAACGGCTACACGCATCTACAGAATTACCTGACCTCGCTTACGCCCTATTCCTACGCGCCAACGGGAACATCGTCGGTCACGATCAAGGCCGTTGCCGACGCCGAGGTGCGCGAGAATGGCGGAAGCAGCGGCGCTACGAGCGTCGGCGACGGAACGTCGGGCTTCATCAACGCCCGGTTTAACGGCAATGATCGGAATGAGTACATCGTTTTGAAGTTCGACTTAAACGCGATTGTTCCCGGATCCGTCACGGATGCTTCGTTGCAATTGACGGCGTTTCGCGATATTACCGGGACGCAAGATTTGAAAATCTTCGGCGTCGTGAACGACGCGACTAATTGGAATTGGAGCGAAGGATCGATCCAGTTCAATAACACGCCAGGCCTTGCCTTCGACGGCAACAGCACGACCAAAGGCTTGGCGACCAACGCCCTCTACACGCTGGGAACGCTCAGCGCCGGCGGGCTGACGGAAGGTCAAGTCGCTAACTTCTCTAATGCCAACTTGGCGGCATTTCTCAATCTCGCTGCATACTTCGAGGGGAAACCTCAAGACGGCGTTGTGTCCATTTTGGTGCAGCGCACGACGCAGAGCGGATCACAAACTCGTTTTGCAAGCAAGGAAGCGACCTCGCTCGACGGCGGTTCCAGTCCAGCCGTGGCGGGTACTTATGCTCCGCGGCTCGTTCTCACGGCTCAATCGGCGGGCGGAAGTTTTTCAGTGGTCCCTGAGCCGCGTGGCATCACCGTCTCGGCGTTCGCTCTAGTCGGCTTTCTGGTGCAACGCCGGTCGAAGCAAGCTGCCGCCATGGAGTCGTAGGCGGATCGGCGCGATTCGACGGAAGCCGCAGTGCCGCAGAGTTGCGTGTGACTCGGCGACTAAGTCAGACTAAGCTTCGGGATTCTGGAGCGAGATAAGCTCAGCGGATACGCTCACGGCATCGGCTTGCCGGTCGTCCGCCCTAACGAAGCGGTCTTCACGGTCGAGCCGGCTGGTTCGTTACTCGCGCGGCTTCGTTCCTTGCCTTCCGACCATCGCGATCGAATCTCGGCGGCTAGGCGGGCGATCTCGTCCTCGCTGGGATCGGGATGTAGGCTCTGGCGTGCGTCGGACATTGAGTACCTAAGTCGTTAGCCTGATTGAAGTCTCAATTCTCGCATGCCGGCGCGGTTGCCTCCAAGACAATTGTGGCAAGCAGACGACGGATTGCTCAAGATGTAATGGGGTGCACTTTGAAGGACCGGCAGAATCGACATCGCTCTCCGGTGGTCACGACGCCGCCACCGTACCCAGCAACGCGGCGGCGACGCTCGTTCCCGACAGTGCTGAGAGCAGTGTGAACTGGCGGTCGACGCGAATCGCCGCCAAGGCGTGGCGAATGGCTTTGCGCATCTACGGTTCGAGGCCATTTGTTGGCGAATCACCGGCTTAGCGCCTCCGTCACGACTTGCGGCGCTTGGGCATTGTTGACGTGCCAAGTGCGTCCCGTCACAGTGTCGGTGATGTAACAGCCGTGGCCCTGAGGATTGCCGTACGCAGAGACCTGGTATCGCCCCGGTAGAATCGCCTCGGGCACGGCGCTCTCTACCGGTTCGAGAACGGGCCCAGCAATCGTTTCGCCAATTTGCAGGGTATCAACGCCGGTTTTCTGCTGAGCGTCCAACCCCGGCGGCACATTGGGCATCGACTCCGCATCGGCGTTTGGGGTAAATGCCGGCGCGTCAGTCGTTGGACTTGGTGAGGCCGAGTCCCTTTGCGGCAGTAGCCCACGACGACGGAGCACGCCATCGCCGCGACGAATCGATCGTTCCGCACCAGCGGGTGGCGGGGAGGATTCCTGTCCTACCGCTTCGCGGCTCCAATCGACGCCCGACGCTGCCCACCCGAGAACGACGCCAATGAGTAGCAGCCAAATAGGTTTCATGATTAGGCTCCGAAGGGGTTAGGGATGTGGCCGGAAGCAATTATAGCGGATTCGCTGGCGACTCCCGCTCGCACGCTCAGGAGGCAATCGTGAGGTTTAGTTTGGAAGGGCCTGGCGATTCAGGTCGCTCCTGCCCAGATTTTGCGGCCACTAAGATTGACAATCATTGAACGCGATTTTTGCACGAAAGCCACTGTTCGCGCCAGATCTTCTTGCTGGCCGAAACATCGTCTGCGATTCCGCTGACGACCTTTTAGCTGCGGATGAAAGCCCAGGCTCTGAAGACCGATTCGGCCACAGCACTGCAACTTACCAATCGGCAACTGCATCTCACAAGAATATGCGGCCGCAATACTCGCGCTGAAATATTAGCGACTGGCAAGTCAGGCGCGCGAGCAGCAACTCGTCGGCAGTGTTCACCGCATGGCCGACGTATGGGCTGATTGTCGACACGGCAGGTAGGGCTCCAACAAAAGTGGCGGCCCATTCGCCCGCTGCCACGTACGTTGATTGCCCATCTGCGTAGGGATGGAACGACCGCGCAGAGTGCGAGAGAGAATGCGCGTGGGGAGCCGCAAGCTTGGCCTACGGCGCGCTTGTAGAAGTCGCCTGCTTTCGAAATTCTCCCGGCGTTTGACCTACCTCGCGTTTGAAGAGCACATTCAAGTAAGCGGCGTGCGAGAGCCCGCTCTTTGCTGCAATTGTGTCCAAGGCATAGTCTGTTTCCGCTAAAAGCTGCTTCGCCCGCGCGACTTTGGTTCTCACAATCTGATCGTGGGGCGACATCCCCAAGAAGTGAGCGAAGGTTCGCTCCATCGTCCGCCGAGAAATGCCGCAATGCTTCGCGACGTCGGCGACGTCGACGCCTGCGCATGCGTGTTGCTTAATAAAGCGGACTGCTTTAGCCGTAAGTGCGTCGTCGATCGCCACGACGTCGGTTGAGCGTCTTGCAATGACGCCGCGAGGCTGAATCATGATCGGTTTCTTGGAGTATTTTTTGCCTTTCATCATGCGGTCGAGAAGTTCTGCTGCGCGATAGCCCATTAACTCATGGTCGAGAATAATGCTGGAAAGGGGCGGATCGCCGTGCATGCAGAGCGGCTCGTCATTGTCGACGCCGACAACGGAAACTTGCTCGGGCACGGTGAGCGCACCGCGGCGACAGGCGTCGAGCACGCACAGCGCTCGCAGGTCGTGAGCCGTGAAGATGCCGAGCGGCTTCGGTAGATCGGCGATCCACTCGGTAAGGTCTTGCTGGCCGCCTTCCCAACTTTCCGTGAAACGGCGCCGTGACAGCGGTGAATAGATGTGGCAGGGATGGCCTGCCGCACGCAGCGCGTCGACGAACCCGTCGCGCCGCGCTTTCGACCAATACGATCGCTCAACGCCCACGAACGCGAAGTGCCGGAAGTGGCGTTCGAGTAAATGTTGCGCCGCCATGATGGCGATGGCGCGGTGATCGGGAATGACGATGGGCACGTCGAGACCGCTGTACTGATGCAGCGTGTCGATCGCGGGGACTTTCAGATCGGCGACAATTTGGGCCATGCGCCGCGTTTGCGCGCGCATAATCACGCCATGCCCGTTCCAGTCTTGCAGCCACCCAGGAGGCGGGTCGTTGAGGCTGCGTTGATCGATGTAGGTCGACCAGTAGCCGTGCTCCGTGACGTACTGCGAAATTCCCTTGAGCAGTCCCCGACCATAAGCCATCGAGGTCTCAATAATAAGGGCGACGTGGGGAGTCGAAGCATCCATCTCGCGTTGCTCCTACGGCGAACCGCACGTGCGGAAGTCAGAAAAACGAAAAGATCCAGTCGCAAAAAAATATTGTGGCGTTGCGCTGGGCGACAGTAGAGTTAACGTTAATGCACGCCGGCGGCGGGTGCAAGCAACGTCAACAGGCTCCGCAAAGAGCAAGGAACGAAGCATTTCGCCGTTCTTTTCACTTTGTGCGGCTTGATGATTCGTCGCTGAATAGCCGTGTGGCATCATGTTCGGCGCATGAGACGGATCCTCTGCAGATGTCGCAAAAAGCAATACGTTATCCAAGATTGCGCCAGCCCCAGCGGGGGGCGATGCGAGAGGTCGGGGAGGGGTGAACGAATCGTCAGGGGGCAGCGTCCAACCCGCTCCGATCTCCGCTGACGCAATGAAGCGAGGAACGGCTTAAGGACCGCGTCAGAGGTGTAACTGTAGCCAGGAAGTAGGCGTCGTTTTTCAGGATCAGGACACTATCGATGTCAGTTCTCAGCGAACAACGAAGAGCGAACGATCTCCAGCGTCATGGATTTACGCTGGTTGAGTTACTCGTGGTCATTGCCATTATCGGCGTGCTGGTGGCGCTCTTGCTGCCAGCTGTGCAAGCGGCGCGGGAAGCAGCCCGGCGATCGCAGTGCGTCAATAACTCTAAGCAGATCGCGTTAGGGTGCCAGAATTACCACTCGGCGCACGGTGCGCTCCCGATCGGCTATGGCATGCTCGGGAAGAACGACTATGGCAAAGGAGGGCTCGCGACGGGCGCTGAATGGTCGTGGGTGGCGCGGCTCTTTGGAGTAATGGAGCAAGCGCCAATTAGCGGAGCGATCGACTGGGACTGGAATCCTGGCATCGTCGCGTCGCCGTCGGCGACCATTAAAGCGGTCCGAACAGCGAAGATTCCTGGCTTCCATTGCCCTTCAGACGAGAGCGTGAGCACCAACTGGAACGAAGGGTCTCCGTGCGCTGGCGGAGGAGATATCGAGGGCTGGGGACGGCTCTCTTACGCGGGCAACTTCGGCAGCATTGCGGACACTTCCGATTTTAAAGGCACTGCGGAGTCGAGCTATCTCGAGGCTTCGAGAGAAGTTGGTCGCACGCCGAGAGTTGACGGCGTTTTTAGCTTCAATCACGGCGATGATTTCGGCCAGATCACCGACGGAACGTCGAACACTTTGTTGACTGCGGAACTGATCGTCGGCGGCGTCTGTTCGATGCGGGGAGCCTTCGCGTACGACGAGGGTCCCGTCTTTATGCAGTTCCGCCTTCCGAATGATACGACGCCCGATCACGTTCGGTGGTGTGACGAACAAGACAAGATTCCCGGCGCCAAAGCGCCCTGCGACGGCACTGAGAGTGATTTGAACAAGGTCCTCCACACGGCGCGAAGCTATCACGCAGGCGGCGTCGTCACGAGTCGCTGCGATGGTTCGGCGAATCTGATCAGCGACAGCATTGATCTCATCGTGTGGCGCGCACTTGGCACTCCCACCGGCGACGAGGTGGTAACGCTGCCATGAGCAAGAGAAATTCATTCCATGTCTTCACGTTCGCCGCAATCTCAGCGAGTCTAATCGGTTGCGGATCGGGGGCCGTTGGATCGCTCGGCGGACAGGCCACCGTCGATGGCGCGCCGATTGAAACCGGAACCATCTCGTTTAAGCCAGCCGCCAACCCCGCGGGACGAGGGATTGGCGGCGCGCTCGCGAGCGGATATTTCGAGATTCCTAGCGCAGATGATGTGAATCCGGGCAAGTACCTCGTCACGGTGCAGGCGATGAAATCGACCGGCAAGATGCGGAACGATCCGCAGCGAGGCCCGGTCCCCATCGTGGAATCACTCGAACTAGCCGATTCGCCGCAAGAGGTGGAGATTACGAGTGCGAATGCTCAGGAACTGCAACTCGGGTTCACCGCCAAGAAAAGGTAATCAACTTAAGTTCAGCGACTCGTGCGACCCCGCTTATCTCGCGGTTTGGTAGTCGCCGTTTTTGATTCATCAACAGCCAGCCGTTTGTTCCTTTCCGAGGAGAAACTTCATGAGACGCCAGTTCGTTGCGCTGAGTTTGCTATTCGCTTGCCAAACGCTCGTTGCTTCAACGTCGGCGGATGCGGCGTCGGTGCAAACGATTAGTAACCCGGTCCCTAACGGGTACATCAAACTGGACGGCAACATTGCGGACTGGCTTGCGATCACTGGCTACGCGCAAGACACCGTCGGCGACGGTTCCACCGGCGCCGCGCGGCCGCTGGACATCGACATTTTGCAAGGCGCCATCGCGCATGACGAGAACTTCATATACTTCCTGTATCGCAATGCCGGCGACAACATGGTCGACGTCGCCTCTAACTGGGTCTTCATTGATCTAGACCAGAACGCCAGTACGGGCCTCAGTTCAATTTCGGCGATGGGCTCCATCGGTACGGACTACAACCTGGGTGGGACCGGCGGATGGAATGCTTGGAATGCCGCCGGCGGTCATGCAGGCGCGGCGGCAGGGCGATCGGTCGCCATCGGCGACTCCAATGGATCGGGCGGCGCCGATTTCATTGAATGGTCGATCTCAAGGACCGCCGTTCAACCCGGTGGCGGCACGTTCAATCCTCCGACCGGCTCGTTTAACGTTGTGTTCGGCGCCGAAGATACAACGATCGACACCAGCCCGAATAACGGCAACGTTGACTGGTTCACCTACAACGCCACGGGCGTGTACAACCCCGGCGTCGCCGGCGATGCAGACGGCAACGGGGTCGTCAACACGAACGACTACCTGCTGATCCAAGCGAATAGTTTCACCATCGTGCCGTTGGGAACATTGGGCGACGTCAACGACAGCGGGTTCGTCGACTTCGATGATTTTCAACAGTGGAAGACCAGTTTCCCGGGCGGCGTTGCCGCAGCGGAAGCGGCTGTAGCCGCGCTTCCCGAGCCGGCCTCCTGGGGCCTAGCGCTAAGCGGCATCGGTTTCCTCTTCGCGAAGCGGCGGAAGCGAGGAGCTTAATCCAGCTGATCGCCGTGGGCGTTGGGCCCATGCGGTTGCGTTGGATTCGTAGCTTCATTCTTTCGTCATTCAGCACTGAGGAGCATATTCAATGCGTTCGCTTCAACGAACTTTGCTGTCCCTCGCCGCGGCGACGGGATTGTGCGTTAGCGGCCAATGGGCCGTCGCACAAGATATCTTAGTCACCTTTAACGTCGCCGGCCCAGCGGACTGGAACACCGGCGGCAATTGGTCTTCCGGGTTCACGCCTGAGGCGCAATACAACGAGGTGGCTCTGATTGGCGCCTTGCGGCAAGCCTATGTCGCGGGTGCGGCGCCTGCCGTCGGCGGCATCATCATGGATTCGTCGACGCTCGAAATCCGCAGCGGCGGCAATCTGCAAGCCGTTGCCAATACGTCTGGCAGCAATACGGTTCTTGGCAACATCGTCGTAGGGCAGTCGGTCAACACGTTTCTCACCGTGAAACGCGGCGGCTCGCTGACTGCTCAGCAACTGACGACTGGCGGCGGAACCGGCACGGCGTTGACGCTCGGCGAAACGACTGGCGCGGGAACCGCTTCACTGTCGATTGCCGGCGGAACGCTCAACCGCATCACGCGCGTCGTCGGCAACAGTGTGAACTTCACAAGCTCCGGCGGACTGACGTTTGGCTCGGCGAGCGTCCTCAATCCCGTCATCACAGGGGCCGCTCAATCGACGATCAATGTGACTGGCACGGCGAACTTGGCAGGCGTCGTGCGGCCGGAATTCAGCGGCTACACCCCGGTGTTAGGAAACTCGTGGAATTTAGTGACTGCGAATCAATTGGCCGGCAACTTTACCGTCGACGCCTCGCTGGCGCCCGCAGGCCCGCTCGGAACGGCGTATGTCGTCAGCAAGACGAACACGACCGCGACGCTGAAGTACACCAACTTGCTCGTCCTCAACGTCGACCGCGCGACTGGGGCCGTTAATATCCAGAACAAGGTCGGCTCGCCAATCGCATTGGATGCCTACACGATCACGTCGCCGTCGGGAGCGCTTACCGGGAGTTGGAACAGCCTGCAAGACCAGGGCGTGACCGCCTGGGATGAGGCGGACAATTCGAGCAATTCGCGGCGAACAGAATTTCGTACGAACGGTTCTTCGTCAATCAACGCCGGGGGCCAACTCGCTATCGGCAATCCGTTTATGCCGACAGCGCCCGCCGCACTAGGAATCGAGCCTGGCGCCGACCTTGGTTTTCAGTACAACGTGCCGGGTCAAGGGACGTTCAACGGCATCATCGAGTACACCGGCCGGCTCAACAACGTCGTGCTGACGATTGATCCGGCGACGGGCAAGGCGGCGATTCAGAACGAGTCGCCGTACTTCTCGGCCGCGATCGACGGCTACACGGTGACGTCGACCTCTGGAAAGCTGCTCACCGCCAATGGAACGTGGAATAGCTTGCAAGACCAAGGCGTCGCAAGTTGGGATCAGGCCGACAACGCCAATGCGAATCGGCTCACAGAGTTCAAGACGAGCGGCACGACGACGTTGAATGGCGGCGGAACGGTGCTCAATCTCGGAACTCCAGTCTCGTTGGCAAGCGGCGCCCTCTCACTCAGCGACTTCGGCTTCCAATACAAGCTGAGCAACGGTGAAGTGAAGAACGGCATCGTGAAGTTCGGCACGATTCCCACCTTCAATCCTGGGGCTGGCGACTACAACAACGACGGCAAAGTCGATGGCGCCGACTTCCTGGCATGGCAGCGCGGTTTCGGCAGTTCGGTGACGCCGGGCTCGGGCGCCGACGGCAGCGGCAACGGCGTTGTCGATGCCGCTGACCTCACGATTTGGAAGAATGGCTTCGGCAGCGCCACGGCGACTGGCGAAGCTGCTGCCGCGGCCGTACCCGAGCCGACGACGCTGAGCACTGTGCTGCTTGCCCTCGGTTGTCTCGGCGGGAGATTCTCACGTCGGGCGGCCACCGGAGTCCGAGGCTAAGCATGAATCGATTTCGCAACGCTCTATGGCAGGCGAGCTTTCTGCTCGCCTGCCTGACGAGCGCCGGCAGCTACGGGCAGGACGGATATTTCGGAACGGCGAAGGTCAACATCAACCCGCTGACGCCGATCATGCTGAGCGGATACGCCGGTCGAGCGACCATAGCCGAATCGACTGGCGTGCAGCAGAACATATTCGTTCAAGCTGCGGCGTTCGGCATGGGCGCTGAAACATCGCTGCTGCTAACCGTGGACAGCACTGGGTTGCCGGACAACGTCGTCGATCCGTTGCGGGCCAAACTGGCCAACAACTTGGGGATCGCGCAAGAGCGAATCGTGATGACCTGCACCCACTCGCATAGCTGTCCGTGCGTAAGCGGGTATTTGCCAAATTTGTTCGGTGCACCGCTGCCCGCGACGCAACAGCAGCATGTCGATGCCTACACGGCGAAGCTTGTCGAATGGATGGAAGAAGCGGCGACCGAAGCACTCGACAACCGCACGCCAGGGCACGAGATCTCTTGGGCCAACGGTTCTGCTGGTTTTGGTCAGAATCGTCGCGGCGAAGGCGTCGACGACCACGACCTGCCGGTGATGCTGGTGAAGAACGCCGTCGGCGAGGCGAAAGCAATCATTGCGAGCTACGCCACGCATGGAACCACGCTTAACGCCAGCGACAATCTCGTCAGCGGTGACTGGCCAGGCTACGCACGGCAGGCGATCGAGACGCTGTACCCTGGCGCAGCGGCGATGATCATGATCGGCGCTGCCGCAGATTCGAATCCGACTCCGGCGGGAACATCGCTAGCGGCGTTCAATCATGGCCGCACCGTTGCCAACGAAGTGCGGCGGTTGATCGATAACAATTTGATGACGCCCGTCTCGTCGCAGATATCGGCGTTCCAGACGGAGGTGAAGCTCGACTTCGCCACGACGCTGCAGCCGGGAGATCCCTCCGGAACGATGCTGGCGCCATCGCCGAGCTCGATGAACTACGGCGTTACCTCCTGGACCTTCGGCAAAGACTTGGCGATGGTCTTTATGGAAGGCGAGGTTGTGGCGGATTACTCGCTGCGATTGAAGGCTGAGCTGGGCGACAAGGTGTGGGTTAACGCCTACAGCAACGACGTGATGGGATACATCCCTTCGGAGAGAGTGCTGAGGGCAGGGGGCTACGAGGCCGACTCCTCGAACTACTACTACGGCAATCCTGGCCGACTCGCGTACGGCCTTGAGGACAAAATCGTTGGCGCCGTGCACGAGCAGTTGTTCGACTTCACTGGGCAAGGCGACCGGCTGCAACTGTTGGTCGATTGGCGCACTGGCGAAGCATCAATCGTCAACATGGGCGATCTCACGCTCTCCATCGACGGGTACACGATCGCCTCGCCGGCAGGCAAGTTGAATCCCGCCAATGGAGCGTGGCAGAGTTTCCAAGATCAGGGACTTAGCAGCTGGGATGAAGCCAACAATTCAAACAGCAGTCGCATTACGGAGTTCAAAACGGCCGGATCGCAGTTGTTTGCGCCTGGCACGCGGTTCTCGATCGGTCGACCGGTGATTATCGTTCCTCCCGCCAAGTTTGGCGACGACGTCGGTGGCACGGTAGAACTGACGTTCGAGTACTCGCTCGCTGGCGGCGGAACGGAGCAGGGGGGCGTTCGGGCTGAGATTGGCGTCGACGTCATCAACAACCTCGTGATGACGATCAACCCCCTCACAGGGGCTGTGGGCATTCGCAACGCGTCGCCGTTCTTCGACGTTTCGATTGCGGCGTACTCGATCGCTTCGACGGACGGCAAACTGCGGCGTGCGGTCGGCTGGCGCAGCCTCGCTGATCAATCCCTCGCGGGCTGGGACGAGGCCGACAACAGCAACGCATTCCGCGTGACAGAGTTCAACCCCACGGGCCAACTCTATCTCGCCGAAGGCGGAACGGTGCTCAATCTCGGGACGTTGCTCGATGTCAGCGGCGGAGCGATCAACCTCGACAGACTCAAGTTCGAGTTCTTGCTGAGCAACGGCGAAACGCTTGAAGGCGTCATTGAACTCGCGCAGGTCGGAGCGGCCGGCGACTATGATCTCAGCGGCAGAGTCGACGGGGCCGATTTCCTCGCCTGGCAGCGATCGCTTGGCAGCCCGGTCGCCGTGGCGGGCGCCGGCGCCGACGGCAATTCTAACGGCATCGTCGATGCGGGCGACCTCGCCGTGTGGCGCAGTCATTTTGGATTGGTCGGCAACGAGACGGCCGCTGCGAGCGTCCCCGAGCCAGCCTCGAGCAGCACCGCGTGGCTGCTGCTTTCACTTGTTTTTTTGCATCGACTGCGTGGCGTCTGCGCCCGAGTCGCCGATACGCAGGCATGTTAGAATTGACGGACGGTCGTCAGCAGACGCCGTTCGCGGAACGAGAACAGCGATGAGTGACTTCACAAATTCTCTACGGCACTCGCTGCGTTGGGCCCAATTGGTCGGGCTGCTGTTGGCATTCGCGCCGATCTGCATGGCGGAAGAAGCCGTCTACGACGTCGGCGTAGCGAAAATCGACGTCACCCCCGCGTATCCGATTCGTTTGAACGGCTTTGGCGGCCGCCGCGACGAGTCGGAGGGGGTGACGCAACGCATTTGGGCCAAAGCGATCGCCATCGGCTCCGACGAGGCAAAGCCGGCGGTGTTGATCACGCTCGACAGCCTCGGCGTTCGCGAGGCGATGGTCGACGAAGTGGCGCGACGGCTCAAAGAAAAAGCCGGGATCGATCGCGATCGCGTCGCGGTGACGTTCAGCCACTCGCACACGACGCCAAAGCTGACCAACGTTTGCGATACGATCTTCAGCTCGCCGATTTCCTCCGAACACCAAGCCCACATCGAACGGTATACGGCCGAACTGACCGATGCGATGGAGAAGGTTGCGCTGGAAGCGCTAGCCGATCGCAAACCATCGACGCTGTCGTGGGCGGTCGGCAAGGTCAGCTTCGCGGTCAACCGCCGCACGCCTGGCGGCCCCGTCGACCACGACTTGCCGATCCTGGTGGTAAAGTCGGCCGACGACGGCGCCGTTCGCGCCATCTATCTGAGCTACGCCTGCCACTGCGTGACGCTGTCGGACAATAAGATCAGCGGTGACTGGTCGGGCTACGCGCAGGAGGCGGTCGAGCGAACGCATCCCGGCATCATCGCCCTAGTATCGATCGGCTGTGGTTCTGATTCGAATCCTGCCTCCGGAGTGACGGGGAGCAACACGGCAGCCGCGGCTGACCAGGGGGCGCAAATCTGCGACGAAGTTGACCGACTGCTGGCTGGGACGCTGAAGCCGGTGAGCGGCGAACTGACTGCTGCGTTGTCGCACATCGACATCCCGCTAAATCCGGTACCTGTTAAAGAAGAATTGGAGAAGCTCGCCGCTGCCGGCGGGGCGCCGGGGTACAACGCCGAGTATCAGCTGGCGAAGCTGCAGCGCGGCGAAGAACTGCAGGCAGCGCTCGACTACCCAGTGCAGACTTGGGCATTCGGCGACTCGCTGGCGATGGTCTTCCTGGCAGGCGAGGTTTGCGCCGACTACTCGCTGCGGCTGAAGGCCGAGCTCGATCCTGAGCGCATCTGGATGCACGGTTATTCGAACGACTTCTGTGCATACATTCCCTCCGAGCGGCTGCTGAAGGAGGGCGGCTACGGCGGTGGCGCCGAGGTCGTGTACTTCGCACTGCCGAACACAATCGCCACTGGCGTCGAAGAAAAAATCATTGGGCAAGTCCACGCCCAGATTCCGCCGCAGTTCGAAGGTGCGGGACCGCGTAAGCAAGTGAGCGCGCAACCTTGGCCGCTAGAGGAAGCGGTCGCGTCGATCGTTCCGAAGCCCGGCTTCGTGGTGGAAGTTGCCGCGGCCGAACCGCTCGTCGCCGATCCGGTGGCGATCGACTTCGGTCCCGACGGCAGGCTGTGGGTGGCGGAAATGCCCGACTACTCGCGGTTCGCCGATGAGGATTTTAAACCGAACGGCAGCGTGCGCGTGCTGACCGACGGCGACGGCGACGGCAAGTACGACGAAGCGAAGACATTCGCCGACGGCCTCCGTTTTCCGACAGACGTGAAATCGTGGCGGAACGGCGTGATCGTGTGCGATGCACCCGATGTAATCTATCTCGAAGACGCTGATGGCGACGGCAAGGCCGACGTCCGCAAGGTGCTGCTAACCGGATTTGAAACGCACAATGCGCAAGCTCGCGTGAACAGCTTGCGGTGGGGGCTCGATAATTGGCTCTATGGTTCGTGCGGCCTGTTCGGCGGAATGATTAAGACGAGCAGCGGACGCGAGATTCAACTCGGCGGCCGCGACTTTCGTTTTCATCCAGATTCGGGCGAGCTAGAGCCTGTAACGGGTTCCACGCAGCAAGGCCGCACGCGCGACGACTGGAACAATTGGTTCGGCTGCGACAATTCGTCGTTGATCCATCACTATCCGCTCGACGATCACTACCTCGCACGAAACCCCCACATCGCTCCGCCGGCGACGCGCATATCCGTACCGGGAGGCCCTGATCCGAGTGCGCTCCATCCCATTGGCGAACCATCAATCTTCCAACTTTCGGGTCCCCCGGGCCGGCCGACGGCGGCGTGCGGACTCGATATTTACCGCGACGAACTGCTGGGGAGCGAGTTCTCCAACAACTCGTTTGTTGCCGAACCGGTCAACCAGTTAGTACACCGCCGCATCCTGTCGCCGAACGGCGCGACCTTCACCGGCGCCCGCGCGGCCGACGAACCCGACGTCGAGTTTTTAGCATCGACCGATCCTTGGTTTCGGCCTGTGCAAATTCGGACCGGACTCGACGGTTGCCTGTACGTCGTCGATATGCACCGTGCGGTCATTGAGCACCAGAAGTTCATTCCAGAAACACTGGCGGAACTCGACGTCACCGCTGGCCGCGAGCAAGGGCGAATCTTCCGCGTTCGCCGTGCCGACGTACCGCCGCGGCCGACCACCCGCCTCGATCATCTGAATGCCGCGGGGTTGGCGGCGGCAATTGATTCGCCGAACGGACCGCTGCGCGACCTGGCGCAGCAACTGCTATTGCAGCGTCACGCGACGGAAGCGGCGCACGCGCTGAAGCAGCTTGCTCAGAAAGCGGCGCGGCCGGCCGTACGGCTGCAAGCGCTGTGCACGCTGGATGGTCTGGGCGAACTTGACGTACCGGCGATCTTGGCAGCGCTGGCCGATGGCGATCCCGCCGTGCGGCGCCACGCGATTCGGTTGAGCGAGCCGATGTTGGCAACCGCCCCTAACGTGCTCGATGCGTTGCTCGCACTGGCGGACGATGCCGATCCGCAGGTCGAACTGCAGCTAGCTTACACGCTGGGAGAAACGCAGGATCCTCGCACCAGCGCGGCGCTCGCCAAGATCGCTCTCCGCCAGGCGGCTGAGCCGACCATTCTGGCCGGCGTCTGGAGCAGCGTGAATAGCGAGAACGCGGGGCAGGTCGTCGAAGCGTTGTTCGCGCAATCGCAAGGTGAGACGATTCCCGACAGCGTCTTGAAGCCATCGATCCGATTGATCGCAGAACTCGGCAGCGACGCTGATGTTCTCGGAGCCGCGAAATCGCTTGGCGGTAAAGAAGGCGCTGCGGAGTTAGCGAGTTGGCGTTTTGCCGCCGCTGCGGAGTTGCTGGAGCAATCACGACGGCGGAGCGAAGCTGCGAACGGGCTGCAGAAGCAGTTTGCACCGCTGGCCGATCAAGCGCGCACGATTTTGGAAAACCCGCAAGAAGAAGCCGCCAGCTTGGCGGCGTTGAAAATGGTGGCGGCCACCGGCGTCGACTCCGATGAGTTGCTGGAACTGCTCACGCCGCTGCTGGAGCCACAACACTCGCCCACAGTTCAGCAAGCCGCGATCGAAATGATCGCTGCCATCGGCGGCGATGCGGCTGCCGAGACGTTGCTGTCGCCGTGGCGCGGTTACACGCCGGCCGCGCGGTCGCAAGCGTTCGACGTGATGCTGGGTAGCGCCGATCTCACGGGTCGCCTTCTGAGCCATCTCGAAGCCGGTACGATTGCCGTCACCGATCTCGACGCCTTGCAACGCCAGAGACTAGCAAACCACCCTGCCGAAGAGCTGCGCGCCCGCGGAGCCGCGATCATGGCCTCGGGCGTCGATCAAAACCGCGACAAGATCGTGAAGGAGTACATCGCCGCCGTGGCCGCCAACGGCGAGGGCGACGCCGGAAGCGGACGCCAAACCTTCGCAAAATATTGCTCCAGCTGTCATCGGTTGGAAGATCAAGGGCACGAGGTCGGACCCGACTTGGCTGCCCTTACCTCACGAGCTTCGGCCGCTCTCATCGAATCGATTCTCGATCCTAACCGCGCCGTCGACGAGCGATTCCGCAGTTATTCGGCGCTCACCGTCGACGGACTTGCCCATGCCGGCATCATGACAGGTGAAACCTCCACCAGCATTACCCTGACCGAGCAACAGGGCAAGCAGCATACGCTGCTGCGTACTGACCTCGATGCGTTGGAAAATACCGGCAAGTCGCTCATGCCCGAAGGGCTGGAGAAAGATCTCGCACCCGCCGCTGTGGCGGATCTGCTGGCGTACCTTAACTCCGTCGGGCCGCCTGCGAAGACGGTCGAAGGCAACAATCCGAAGCTGATCGCTCCCGACTACGACGGCACACTCTGGTTGCTCGCCGAGCATTGCCACATCTACGGCGCCGGCATCACGTTCGAAAAGCCGTTTCGCAACATCGGCTACTGGCATGGTCGCGACGAGTACGTCACGTGGCAAATCGATGCTCCCGCCCCCCAGGAGTACGAGGTCTACCTCCACTGGGCCACAGTCGATGACACGGCGGGCAGTTCGTACATTTTAGAGGGAGGAGAGAAGCCGGTGACTGGCCAAGTCGCGGGCACTGGCAGTTACAGTCGCTTTCAAACGCAACGCATTGGGCGCATGAAACTCGTCGCCGGCAAGCAACGCTTGATCCTTCGGCCAGACGGACCGTTGAAGACTGCCAACTTGATGGACCTGCGCGGCGTCTACCTCACGCCGGTGGGCGTGCCGGCCGATCGCGCTATCTCCGGCGATCCGCCGCAAGGGGGCGAGGACGCCGCCACGGCCATCTCGAAGCTGCTCGACGGGCTGGCCGTCGGCCAGCCGGAAGAATATGAGCGGATCCCGGCTATCTGGGAGCACGCGATCGCCGCTGGGCGCCGCAATCAGCATCACGAATTGCTGCGCGTGATGGACCTCGCGTTGCCCGGCGACGGCGAACCGCTTGCCGACTGGCAAGCAGTCGTTATTGGCGGCGGGGTCGTGAACGGCGTGAGCCAAGCCGGTGCATGGCCGAATCAACGACTAATGGAACTGCTGAAGGAGCACCCTCAATTGCAAGCCGAGTGGAATCGCACGATGACGCTGGCGGCTCAGATGGCCGCCAACGAGCAGGTTCATGGAGGCACAAGGTACGATGCGCTGCGAATTCTTGGCGCCGGTAGTTGGGAAACTTTTGGGCCAGACCTCGTTGAGAAGCTCTCGGTCGAGACCAGTCCAGAATTGCAAATGGGTTTGGTTAGCGCTCTTGCCGACATGGACGCCGATGAAGTCGGCGGCGTCTTAGTCACTGCACTCTCCTCCATGACCGATCACAATCGAAGTCTGGCTATTGAGGCGTTACTCCGCACGCCGGGACGGGCAGAAGTTCTCCTCAACGCAGTGGATAGCGGCAAAGTAGCGCCAAATTCCGTGGCGAACGATATTCTTGAACGGGCGAAAAGCGTTGCGAAGAATGGACCGCGGAACCCGTGAACTTCACGGTCGCCGCGACAAAGTAGCGAGAACGCGGCTCAGCGCTCTGTGGCGTTCGCTTAGCAGATCAGATCGACGAATGTTACTTCGCAACGCGACTTGTTGTTCGTACTAAGGACACTCACAGCAAGTCGATAAGGATGGCGGCGATCCCCTACGTCCGAAGAAGCGTTCGATCAGATTGCGGCTTCTTCAGCCCTGCGCCTGCACGTCGACGCTAGATTTTAGATAGACCTTCCTCTTGGCACGCGCTACTTACCGCCGGCTCTGTCGACTCGTCCGCTTCGAAGTTGAGTTTTGTACTTCCGTCGAACGCGACGTAAGCCCGCCGCCAGGGCTGATCGTTGACTAGGCGCCACTTATGGCCCGACCCGGTGACGTCGGTCGCCACCAATACATCGCCCGGAAGAATCGTGAAGGATTCTCCGGTTTGAGTGACGAACTCCAATTCGCCGGCGAGCGTCAGCACGTACTGCGTCGTGGGCGCATTGTGCCAATCGAGCGACGAGTATGGCGGCGACTCCGCCCACATCACCGACTTCGCTGCGGTCACTTCGCGTTCGACTAGACGGCCGCGCTGAACATGCGAGTGGCCGTCGCGCCCGGTGTAGAGGTAGTAGGCTCGTAGCATTGTGGAATATCGTTGATCTGAAGGACCGCAGCCGTCTCGGCCCGCACTTTCCGGCAAAGCGCGGCATTGTCGATGAGCGACTGACCGTAAGAGGGAATCATCTTCTTCAAGCGATCGGCCCAGCCGCCGCTGGCGAGCTTGTCAGCGAAGCACTTCTCGATCAGGCTGACCATGATCGCCACTGCGGTCGAAGCGCCAGGCGAAGCGCCGAGCAGGGCGGCAAGCGAGTGGTCTGCCGAGGAGACGATCTCGGTGCCGAATTGCAGAATGCCGCCGTGCGTCGGATCTTTCTTGATGATCTGCACACGCTGTCCGGCGACTTCTGGACGCCAATCCTTCTCGTCGACCTGCGGATAGAATTCGCGGAGCGCCGCGAAGCGCTCCGCGGAACTCTCTAGCACCTGGCCGATGAGGTATTCGGTCAGGGCCATGTTGTCGCGACCGACGGCCAAGAGCGGCAGAATATTTTCCGGATCGATCGAGCTGAACAGGTCGAGGTACGATCCGTGCTTCAAAAACTTGGTCGAGAAGCCGGCGTAGGGCCCGAACAGCAGCGACGTCTGGCCATCGACATGCCGCGTATCCAGATGCGGCACCGACATCGGCGGCGAACCGACCGAAGCCTTGCCGTACACCTTGGCCAAGTGACGCGAGACGACGGCTGGATTGTCGCAACGCAGCCAAATGCCGCTCACTGGAAACCCGGCGTACCCCAAGCCCTCGGGAATTCGGGATTTTTGCAGCAGCGGCAGCGCGCCGCCGCCGGCGCCTAGAAACACGAACTTTGCTTGAACGATCCGATGCTCGCCAGTTTGCTCATTACGGATGTCGACGCACCACACGTCGCCCTCGCGGTGCAGATTGGCCACGCGGCTGTGGTAGTGAACGGCAAATCCTTCCTCAGCGCTTAAGGCGTCGATCAGCGTGTTAGTGAGGGCGCCGTAGTCGACGTCGGTGCCGGTCGCCATGCGAGTCGCTGCGACGGCTTCGCTCGGATCGCGCCCTTCCATCACGAGCGGAATCCACTCAGCGATTTCCTGTTTGTCGGCGGTGTACTCCATCCCTTGATAGCAGTGGTGGGCAGAGAGCGTCTCGAAACGTTTCTTCAGGAACGCCACATTGTCGGCGCCGCGCACGAAGCTGCAGTGGGGTACCGGATGGATGAAGGTCTGCGGATCTTTGATCGCTCCCTTCATCACCAAGTAGCTCCAGAGCTGCCGGGAAAGGTCAAACTCCGTGTTGACCATCAGCGCCTTAGAAATATCAATGCTGCCGTCGCTGCGGGGCGGAGTATAGTTCAACTCGCAGAGCGCCGCGTGACCGGTTCCGGCGTTGTTCCAGGCGTTCGAGCTTTCTTGCGCAGCGCTGCCCAGCTTTTCAAAAAGCCCGATCTTCAGACTGGGTTGCAGCTCCTTCAAAATCGTCGCTAAGGTGGCGCTCATGACGCCAGCGCCAATGAGGACGACGTCCAACTGATCTTGCGAGGGATTATTGGATGAAGTCATCGAATATTTTTGGTTTGAAGGACATCCCTAGTGCGGGAAGCTGCGAAGTCGGGCTTGGCCGGGCCGGGCAAGGCGGGAGTTTCTCATCGTGTCGACGAAGCGTAGGTCGCGACGAACGCCAGCCACGGGCGTTGCGTTTGCTCGCTCCGTTTAGTCTAGTTGGCTTATTCCGGTCATAAGACCTGAAAGGATCGCCGTCGCCGTCGCCGTCATGCTAACGAAATTCGTTGGATGCGCCGCTAACGCCGCGAAAATCGGCAGAAATGGAAGTTCGGCCGAGCGCGTGACTTCGGAATCGTACAGCGCTAAATCTGTAAGGCGGCAGCGTGCCGCGCCAAATCAATCCTACGTCGACTTGGTCGAGTCGGACCTTTGATCGCCAAGGACCTCCTTCGCGATCAAAATGGCATTCGTCGCCGCTGGAAATCCGCAGTAGGCGATCATTTGCGTGATCACTTCAACAATTTCTTCAGGCGCGGCGCCGCAATTGAGAGCGCCCTGAATG
The DNA here is from genome assembly GCF_965279485.1 of Lacipirellula sp. Lineage (NCBI taxonomy): Bacteria > Pseudomonadati > Planctomycetota > Planctomycetia > Pirellulales > Lacipirellulaceae > Lacipirellula > Lacipirellula sp. Next base: position 981,814 of record NZ_CBDIIC010000001.1, on the reverse strand, counting down.
TGGATTCTTAGCTCGGCTGAGGCATACCCTTGCACGGTTAGGGCGGCGATCGTGCAGAGTTCACGCGTCTTGTCGTCGAGCACGTCGCGCGTGTAGAGCTCGCCGAAGGGAAACTCGACGTTGACCTTGGCGAACTCAGGGGCGATTTCCTTGATGCTGCTAATCCACTTGTCGGCGGCGGAGCCGAGGTGCCGACGCATCTCCTTCATGCCTTTGTTGTAGAGCGCGCTGGACATCGAGATTTCTCCAATCGGTGGATGCAAATTGTCAGCGGAGCATTAGTGCCCGCGGTGCGGATCGGTCGACTCGAACAGCGCCATGTTATCCTGGTAGTCGATCGGCACATCGATCAACACGGGCCCCGGCATGGCTTGAGCCTTTTCGAGTGTGGGCAAAATTTCATCGGCGCTTCGTAGCGCGAAGCCATGGGCGCCAAAGCTCTCAGCGAACTTAACGACGTCGATGCCGCCAAAGTCGATGCCGTAAGTGCGGCCGTACTTCATTTGTTCTTGCGCGGCGACCATGTTGTACGAGCCGTCGCGCCAAATGAAGTGCACGAAATGTAGCTTCTCGCGGACCGCCGTCTCCAACTCGGTCGCCGAAAACAGAAACCCGCCGTCGCCTGAGATCGAAATCACCTTCTCGTTAGGCCGGGCGAGTTTCGTCGCCATCGCCCACGGCAGCGCAACGCCCAACGTCTGCTGTCCGTTGCTGAACAGCAAATGCCGAGGCTGGTAACAATAGAGATGGCGGGCCAGCCACATGTAGTGGGAGCCGATGTCGCTGACCACCGTCGTATCGTCGTCGATTGCCGATTGCAGATCGTGGATGAATCTGAGCGGATGGACGGGCGACGCGGCGTAACGCTGCGCGTCTTTCAGTCCCGCATCGAGTTCCGCACGCAGCGAAGCGACGAGCGCTGCATTGGCGACGCCTTTCTTCTGGGGTAAGACGGTCGTGATCGCATCGAGCGTCGTCGCCACGTCGCCGGTGAGCTCCAACACGGGGTGATACCTATGGCCGACGACCATTGGGGCGGCGTCGAGGTGAATGATCGCCAATCGCCCTTCCGCGTTCCATACTTCGGGATCGTACTCAACTGGATTGAAGCCAACCGTAAACACTAGGTCGCACGCGGCGAGCAATCGATCGCCCGGTTGATTGCGAAACAATCCCACCCGGCCGGCGAAGTACTTGGCCAACTCCCGCGACAGCGTGCCGGCGGCCTCAAAGGTTTCAACGGTGGCCAACGGAAACTTCGCGAGCAACCGCCGCACGGCGGCGGCGTTGGCCGGCGTCGACGCTGCAGCGCCGAGCAGCAGAACAGGTTGCTTCGCCTGCTGGAGCAGCTTCACCGCCTGAGCAATCGAGGAGATCGCGGCTGCACCGAGCGGACTGACGATTTCCGCTGAAAGGCCGTAGTCATCGACGGACGCGAGCGCGACGTCCTGCGGCAGGCTGATGAATGTGGCTCCGCCAGGCGAACGGGCGGCGATGCGGAACGCGTTCGCGACGATTTCAGGAATGCTTTCCGGGACGTCGACCTCGACGCTGCTCTTGGTCACAGGCCGGGCGAAGTCGACGTTGTTCAAATTTTGGTGCGTCTGCTTTAGCTTCATGCTGCGTGAGACGGCGCCGCCGATCGCAACGAGCGGATCGCCTTCGGTGGTGGCGGTGAGCATGCCAGTGGCAAGATTCCCGACGCCCGGCCCCGAGGTAACGAGCGCCACGCCGGGCTTCCCGGTCAACCGGCCGATGCACCCCGCCATGAAGGCGGCATTCTGCTCATGCCGACAAACGATCAGCCGCGGCCCGCTATCAGCCAATGCGTTGAACACCGAGTCGATCTTCGCGCCAGGAATGCCGAAAATGTACTCGACTCCCAATCGCTCGAGGCTGTTGACGAGCAGTTGGGCGCCGGTGATTTGCCCAGCCATTGCTAACACTTCCTTGTTCGCTGCGCAACGTTCACGTTGGGTACGCCGTCACTCTCCCGATACTAGTTCAGTGATTATAAGGTTCCTGCATCTTTCCAAACAGCGGACTTTTGCGCGATGCTCAGGCGGCTCTTTAGCCAAAAAGCCGTTGCCGTCGGCAGCGACGGTAGTGACTTCACTGTGGTTGACTCCAAAGTCTGTAAGGGTCGTCAAGCCGGCGCATTTCAGAGAGAAGCAACGCTTCCAACTCGGATAATTTGTTAGAGTAACGCGGGTCGCTGCACAAGTTTTTTTGTTGCGGCAGCGGCATGGAGCCAGCCGATCGTTCAATCTCCGCTAGTTGATGCTCTTCAAGTAATTCTTCCGGATTCTCCGCAAGATTAAAGAGTTGCGTTTCACGATTCGACTCATCGCCGCCGTCATACTTGATCAGTTTCCAATCGCCTTTTCGAACACAGCGAATTCCCGGCTTCGCTCCCCCGCAGTAGCAGCCGTACTGGACGTCGCGCACCGTATCCTGTTTGCCCTCCAACACGAGTTTCATGCTAAGACCTTCGTTGGTCGCTGGAGTCGCGACGCCAGCGAGATCGCAAAGCGTCGCGAGGATATCCAACAGGTACACGTTCCCCTTCGCCCTCGCGCCCTGCGCAATGCCCGGCCCTTTGGCGATGAAGGGGACGCGCCAGGTATGTTCGTAGAGGTTTTGCTTTCCCATCAGCCCATGCCGACCGATCGCGATGCCGTGATCAGAGGTGTAGATAACGACGGTGTTTTCCAACTGCCCCATCGCCTGCAGCTTGTCGAGCACGCGGCCGATTTCGACGTCGATATTTTCGCTGCACGCGAACTCTCGCCCAATCTCGTTCCTGATGGTGCGCTCATCGCGATTGTTCCAGACGCCGCTAACGTCGACTTCGTCCCGCACATCCGAGTGCGTCGTGTCGAAAGGATGGCGAGGCAGGTAACTGGCGGGCAATGCGGGTTGCTGATTGTTGGCGGGAGGGAGCGACTTCTTGTCCTGATGATTCACTGCACCATATTTCGCGAGCAGTTTCGGCTTCCCGTTGCGCGCGTCGTGGGGGTGGGAAAAGCCGAAGAAGATCAGGAAAGGATCTTGATCATTCGTCTCCGCTCTGGAGTCGAGATAATCCAGCAATTGGTCGCCATGCCAACCGCTGCCGGAATCGTGCGTGCTGCCGCGCTTATTCGCTTCTCTGCGAACGTCAAAGCGTTTGTTCGCGGCGGGATAAGTGTTGCCTTGCTTGCAGGTGTACATCGTGTCGTAGCCGGCGCGGTGGAAGACCGCGGCGAGCGTGTGGTCCGCAATCTCGGGCGGGCAGTGCTTGTTCTCGTCCGGCCCAATCGGAAGATGCCACAAGGTGCGGCCGCACATGATCATATGGCGGGAAGGGGTGCAGACGGCTCCGCAAACGAACCCATGTGGTAGGCGGCGTCGAGGACGATCCCTTCGGCCGCGAGGCGATCCAAATTTGGAGTCTCCAGAGGCGAATCGGGGTTATAAGCTTTGAGTTCGAAAGGAGATTGGTCGTCAACGACGATCAGTAAAATATTGGGGCGCTGGTTGATCGCTTGCGACGTTGACACGCAGCAGCACGCGATTGCGATAGCGATTGCCCACGAGGCTGACGGGATTTGACGAAGCGGGATGGAGAGGTGATTCATAACAACCTTTGATTTCATTTGCGGCGGCTCCTAGCCGGTCTGCCGCCATCGCGCTTCGAGGGCCAGCGCTGCAGGGATCTGTTCGAGCGTCGCCATTCGGTGAGATCGAGCTGAACGGCATTCAGCGCTGCCGTGCTCAATTCCGCCTCAACTCTCTCGATCGCTTCGACCCGCAAGCGCCGCCGGCAGCGGCCGCCCAGGCAGCACGGCAACTACCCGCGATCAACGCAAGCGTCATTGCCGTCGGCTCTGGAATCAAGCTTGTACTTGGCTGCTGCGACTGAACGCCTTGGAACTGTCGTTGCCAGACAAGAAAGTCGGCTCCGTCGATCACCTGATCGCCGTTGGCGTCGCCTTGCGACTGAGTGGCGCCGCTGGCGCCGAAGTGCCCTCGCCAAACGGCCAGGTCGTTGCTGTCGACCACGCCATTCCGATCGAAGTCAGATTCAAGAAATGAAGCTTCCAGCGCCGTAAGCACCAATTTCGGCGCGAACGTCCCGGCGGGGAATTCGCCCAGCGCGTCGCTTTCCAGGCCGGTGGCTTCTTTCGACGCAAAGCGAGACTGATTTCCGCCCGAGTTCGAGCGCTCGAGGATCAAAGTAACGACGCCGGCTTCGGGAGTTCCCGCGAAGTATGTCGAAAGGTTGAGGAAGACGGCCAGATTCGGGTTGTCGAACCGAACGGTTTGACCTTCGCTTGCTCCGGTGAGCGTTAGAACGCCGAGATTGTACATCTGATCGGCAATGAGGCCGCGCGTGCCCGGGTTGGCGTCGTAGCTAAGCCCCGGAGCGTCGGCGAACACGACCGACTGCTCGTCCCAGTCCCAGTTGGCGACGTCGTGCACCAATCCGTAGACTTTGATCTGCTCTGTGCCGCTGGCAGCGCGGAAGGCAGTGAGATCCAAGGCGGCGTCGGCAATCGAGCCAGCCTCAATTTTCGCTAAGTCAAAACGTAGTAGCGAGTACTCGTTTCGAGTGCCCGAAGCGCCGGCCCAACGAGCGTTCAGCGAGGCTGCGGTTCCGTTGCCTGCGCTGCTAACGATGCCTCCATCATTACGATTTTCATCAACCTGGGCGTCGGCGCCGCGACCGTCTGCGGTTGAGATCGTGAAAGGCGCCAAGTTTGCCGACGGGAGTGCGCGCGGCGTTAGCGATTGGAGGTAATTCTCTAAATAGGTATATCCGTTGGGAGCGTAGACCTGGGAGTTGTTCTGAGCAGGATTCAAGCCATTGGCGATGGCCCACGCCTCAGGGATGCCATCGTTGTTGGCGTCGGGATCCGCGACTCCTGCAGGCAAGGCAGGCCAGCCGCCGACTTCATTTTGCGAATCGATCAGTTTCCCTGCTTGGTTGATTACTTGGCGAACAATTCGCAAGTCGACCGGATCGCGAAACTTCGAATTTCCGCCGCGGCTCAGGGTTTGAATGTATGCCTGCCGCGCGCTCACGGTGGCGATCTCCGGCAAGGCGCCTCCGTTTGAAAACCGCGTGGGAGACGACGTGTACGCTCCGTCGACCAAGGCCGTGCCGGTAGCGGGCGTTCCGTCCAGGACGCCGTTTTTATTGGAGTCTCGGTAGTTTCCGCTGAAATAGACCGAGGTGTTCGCCGAATCGGGCTCGAACAGAGAAGCGCCGTTGGTGGTACTCGGGCCGTGAATTCCGTAATTGTTCACAAAGTTCATGTGCAACGTGTCGCCGGTGCCGCTGTACCCGTAACGGCCGCCGGGGTTCTGAATCACGTTATTGACGAAGTCAAAGTACAGCGTCGTATTCGCATTGCCTTGCGCGCGAGGGTTGCGGCTGTCGTTGTCAGCGTAAAGATTGTGATGAAAGCTAATATTGGCCCCGTTAATGAGCGAGCCGTAGCTATGTTCCCCCGAGGCGTGACCGGCGTCCTTGAGAGCCTCCGTGATGTACGACCATTGGACGGTGACGTTATTCGAGTTATCCGTAACGGAGAGGACTTCGTCGACGCTCCACGAAGCGCTCACGTGGTCGATCATCACGTTCGACGACCCCTGAACCCACAACGCATCGGGTTCGTACGTCGGATCCGTCGTGCGCGTGACGACGTCACCGACGCGAAATCGCAGATTTTGCAGCACAACGTCGTGCGTGTTGTAAATCGACGTGCGACGCCCAGCGATTGTAATTCCGCCGCCCGGAGCGCTTTGGCCGGCGATGGTGAGCTTGGGACGAGTGATTGTGAGATTCGACTGAAGATTGATCGTGCCCCCAACCTTGAAAAGAATCGTCCGTCCATTGGCTGGGGCCGTGTCGATCCCGTATCGCAAGCTGCCTAGCCCCAGGTCGTTGAGGTTAGTGACGTAGTAGACGTCGCCGCCTCGGCCCCCTGTGGCGTACATGCCGGCGCCTTCCGCTCCAGGAAATGCGATCAGCTGCGCCCAAGCGCGCGCGGGCATTACGGCAACGGTCATCGCCGCGCAAGCGAGCGCAAAGGATGCGCAAGTCGAGTTTATCTTCATGGCAGGGGTGTATCTAAGTTGAAGGGCTGGTTATAAGTAATTTTGTTGGCGTTGCGACGGCATGCAATCGCGACCTCACCAGTAACTCATCAGCGATCAAACGACGGTATCCGGTCATGAACAGATTGCAATTCGTTTGTTATTTGGCGCTGACGGCGGTTTGCCATCCTGCTCTTCACGCGTCGCAACGCCCGAACATTGTGTTCATTTTGTCCGACGACCACGCCTGGCAAACCGTGAGCGCGTACGGCGAATCGCGACGGCTCGTCGAAACCCCGAACATCGATCGCATCGCGCGCGAAGGGATGCGCTTCGATCGATGCCTGGTCACGAACGCGATTTGCGGGCCAGCACGGGCCACCATTCTTACCGGCAAGTATTCGCATCTGAACGGGTTCTACAACAACGCCAACGGTAGCTTCGACGGCTCGCAGCAAACGTTCCCGAAGTTGCTGCAGCAGGCGGGCTACTCGACGCTTTTGGTCGGCAAGTGGCATTTGAACAGCAATCCCACTGGCTTTACCGACTGGGACATCGTTCAAGGGCAGGGGACCTACTACAACCCAGTGATGATCCGAAACGGCCGAGTACAGCAACAAGAAGGTTACGCGACGGACGTGATCACCGATCACACGATCGAGATGCTGGAGCGGCGCGATAAAGAAAAGCCGTTTCTCATGATGTGCCATCACAAGTCGACGCATCGCGGCTGGGATCCAGCGTTGCGGCACCTGGAAGCCGACGGCAAACGCCAGTATCCCGAGCCTGCGACGTTGTTCGACGACTACGAAGGGCGCGGCGCCGCTGAGCGAGAGCAGGAAATGTCGATCGCCGAGGACATGCAGGGATTTGACGTCAAGCTGTCGGCGCCGGCGACGCTCAACGCCGAACAGCGAGCTGTGTGGGACGCTCACTACGCCGCCCGCATCGAAGAGTTCCGTGGGAACAAGCCGAAAGGCCGCGACTTGGTGCGGTGGCGCTACCAACGCTACATCCACGACTACATTGCGTGCGTCCGCAGCCTGGATGAAAGCGTTGGGAAGCTGCTTAAGTATCTCGACGACAACGGTTTGGCGGACAACACCATCGTCGTCTATTCGTCTGACCAGGGATTCTTTCTCGGCGAACACGGTTGGTTCGACAAGCGTTGGATCTTCGAGGAATCGCTGCGCACTCCACTCGTCGTGCGTTGGCCAAGCGTCGTTGCTCGGAATTCCACGAACGACTCGATTGTTTCGAATCTCGATTTTGCCGAGACGTTCTTGGACGCTGCAGGAGTGGCCGTTCCCGCTGACATGCAAGGACGCAGTTTGGTTCCTTTGCTGCGCGGCGAGCATCCGGCCGATTGGAGAACGAGCTTCTACTACCATTACTACGAGTATCCGGAGCCGCATCGAGTCAACCCGCACTACGGCGTCGTCACGGATCGCTATAAGTTGGTACGCTTTTACGGGACTGGAAATGATTATTGGGAACTGTTTGATCGCGAGGCCGATCCGCAAGAGATGAAAAGCTTCTGGGGAGCAGCCGAATATCAAACGGTGCAGGCCGAACTCACAAAGGAACTTGATCGCCTCCGCCAGGAACTAAAGGTTCCTGCTGTCGATGCCGAAGGCGCCTTCGGCAACTGATCAAGATTCGCGGTCAGCGTTTTATCCATCGCCGACGGGCGTCTAAGCGAAAATTTCGTGGGCCACGTAGCCATGAATATCGGTAAGACGCATATCTCGGCCGCTGTAGCGGTAAGTCAGTCGTTCATGATCTAACCCCAGTAAATATAAAATGGTCGCATGAAGGTCGTGGATGTGCATCTTTCCTTCCACCGCCTGTCCGCCATGCTCATCAGTGGCGCCGTACGCGAAGCCGCTTTTGACGCCGCCGCCAGCCATCCACATTGTGAATCCGGCGGGATTGTGATCGCGGCCGTCGCCGTTTTGCGCCTCAGGCGTGCGACCGAATTCGCCGCCCCAGACGACGAGCGTGTCGGCGAGCAGGCCGCGATCGTCTAGATCGGCCAGCAGCGTTGCGATCGGCAGGTCGACCTTTCGGCAATAGTCCGGCAGCCTCTGCCGGAGTTGCGAGTGATGGTCCCAGCCGCCGACGGAGAGTTCGACGAATCGCACGCCGGCCTCGACGGCGCGCCGGGCTAGCAAGCACTGCCTGCCAAAGTTGTCGGTCTCGCGCTGACCGATGCCGTAGCGCTTCTGCGTGGCTCGCGTCTCTTCGCGGAAGTTGAACAACCTTGGGGCCGTCGACTGCATGCGAAAGGCAAGTTCATAACTGCTGATGACGTTTTCCAGTTCAGGATCGAGCGATGGAGAAGGTCTTAGTCGGTGCAGGTCGGCGATCAGGTCAAGCTGCTCGCGTTGCCGCATGGGGGACGTCTGCGGGTTGGAGATGTGGGCGACTCCCGCCTTCGCGAGGCTGCGGCCTTCGCCTGCGATGCGCGTCGCCTGAGAATCTCCCGGCAGGAACGAGCTGCCGTAGTTCTGCGGGCCGCCAAACCGGCTGAGCGGATTGATGGCAATAAACCCTGGAAGGTTTTCGTTCTCAGAACCAAGGCCGTAGAGCGTCCACGCCCCTAGGCTGGGGCGAATGAATTGAGCGCTTCCCGTGTGCATCATGAGCGTCGCCTCAGGATGATTGGGAAGATCGGTGTTCAATCCATGCAGCATGCAGAGCTTGTCGGCATGTTGCGCTACTTCAGGAAACAGCTCGCTAATCCACATGCCGCTCTGGCCGTGTTGCGAGAATCTCCAAGGACTTTTCATCAACGTCCTTGTAGCGCCAGCGGTCAGCGTCTTGCCATGGTCGCGGATCAGCCGAGGCTTATAGTCGAAGGTGTCGACATGGCTGGGGGCGCCGCCCATGAAGAGAAAGATCACGCGCTTGGCGCGAGCAAGGTGGTGCGTCCCGCTACTTGCCGCCGAACCCTGCGACGGCGCAGCGTCAGCAAACTGATGGGCAAGACTCGCCAGCGCAAGCTGGCCAAAACCGCACGATGCGCGCTGGAGTAGTTGGCGTCGCGATAGTTGCTGCAAAAAATTCATGGCCAGCTCGCGTGAACGCGTTCGCGGTGACAGGGTCGCGTGATGACGTTACAGAGAGTCTTCCGAGAATGTTTCGTCCCCGGCAATCGTGCCGACCGCGTTGAACGTTTGCAGATCAACGTCGTTCTTGATTCCTCTGACATGGCCGTCGAGAAAGACGCACTGCATGAGCCCGTTGTGCTCGGAGCCGAACACGTCGCGAGCGGGAGTGTCGGGGCCGGCGGCGATGCCGCCGCCCGTTCCGGCGAAGATGGTGTGAGGCATGTCGCCCCCCATGATTGCCGTATCGCCTTGATCGTAGTGAAGCATCTCCTCGCTGCTGACTACTGGATGTTGCGGTTTATGCTTCTCGCCGATGCTGAAGGTATTCGACAAGCCATCAGTGACGTAGCGATCCTTCGTTCTGGAGAAACTGAAGATGGCGCCGCTGGCGGCCGTGTCGGGGCGACCATCGGACTGCGAACCGTTGTCGGCTCCTCCCGTGGCGTTCACAATGCCGTTCATCGCGCTGATGCCGGCGCACGCGGCGTAGTCGCCCAGCGTTGCCGCGGCGCGGACGACGGGCGGTTCGCCGTTGTTGTCAAAGTCGCGATCGGCGGCGGCGACGCGTCGACTTGGGCAGGCGTACGTTTCGATTGGCGTTCGCATGGCGACTGCATTCGCGTCGGCATCGACGCGCTGGCTCTTATCGTACGCCTTGAACACGTTGTGCTTCTCCAAATAGGGAAGCAGCCGAAACGCCCAAGAAACGGAGTTCTGCAAAATGGCATCTCGTCCCATGGGGTATTCTTTGGCGGCGTCATGGTGAGTCTGCACCGCCAGGCCAATCTGTTTTAGATTGTTGCCGCACGAATTGCGTCGAGCCGCTTCACGCGCCGCTTGAACCGCAGGCAGCAGCAACGCCACAAGCGCGCCGATAATAGCGATCACGACGAGCAGTTCGACAAGCGTGAACGCCCGGAGGCTTCTCTTGCTTCGATAGGCTGGCATAGATGGCAGTCTCCACTCAAGTCGGCGCAGTTGGAACGTCTAAGCCGAGGTTATGAAAGTCACCGGCGATGGTCCCCGCAGCGAGCAGGCCGCTGAGACGACGCCACGATGTTTTGCAATCAATCGAGGTAGCGAAACTCCGGCAAGGCAAAGACTGCCTGGGTAATCAGCGCCCACGTCTCCATTTCGTCGGCGCCTCCGCTGGCAGCGTCGGCATTGCGCACAAATTGTTTGATTCGATTTCGCTCCGGGCCATCGGCTCGTCGCGCCAAAGCAAGTTCATACAACAGATCAACCCGCGAGCCGACGTTCCGCGATGTCGAGGCGACTCGCAATGCTGCTGATCGCGATTGCTCAAGCACAAACGGACTATTCATCAGATAGAGCGATTGGCTTGGGCCGCCAGTCAAACTCCGCACGGGAACGACGAGATTTGAGTCGGCTTGATCGAATAGCTGCAGCATCTCCGGCGCGTATCCGCGCGGAGTCGGCAGGTAGATACTGCGGCGGTGATCTCGGCTGACAAGCTCCTGAAGCGTATCGTCGGCGTTCTGAATTTCGGCCATCCCGAGCGCAGCGATGATGATGGATCCTTGCGGCCGGGCGAGTTCAAGTTGACCGCTGATCGCTAACACTGCATCTCGCAGTTCTTCTGCATCGAGACGCCGCCGCCTCATCCGCCACAGCAGGCGATTCTCGCCGTCAATTCGCATCGCGGCGGCGTTCACGACGTTTGATTCTTGCCGGTAGGCGCTGCTCAGCACGAGCGAGCGGACTAGTTTCTTAGTGCTCCAGTCGTCCTTCACAAATTGCAGAGCCAGGAAGTCGAGGAGCTCAGGGTGAGACGGCGGATCGCCATGAATGCCAAAGTTGTCGGGAGTCGCCGCCAAACCGCGGCCGAATAGCTTGGACCAAATTCGGTTGAGCGCGACGCGCGCCGTGAGCGGGTTGTCTGGCGAAGCGACCCAGCGTGCGAACTCCAATCGGCCGCTGGCGTTCGCAGGCATCGGTGGGGAAGAGGGGCGGCGAATGACTGAGATCATGCCTCGCGGCGCCACTGCTCCTACGGCCGCGACTTCTCCGCGAATGCGGACGGCGACGTCGACCGGCGCAGGTAGGTCGGCGACTGCCATCACGTAAGTGCCGCTCGCAGCGAGCGCGACGAGCTTTAGCTGCTCGTTCAGTTCATATTCTAAAGTTTTCTTCTGTTCACGAAGCTCGATGACGCGATTGGAGTTCTCAGCGACGGCTTGGTTAATTTCCACCTGCACGTTATCGCGACGAGTTTCCAGTTCTTTGGCCTTGGCGACTCTGGCGGATAGCTCGTCTGACGGGACGCTCGCTGCGGACAATGGTTTGCAACTTGCGAGATCAAACGCGATGCGCCCCCCTCTGGTGGTGCTATCGAACACTTGCGTGCTGCGAAAGATGCCGGCCAAGGCGTAGTAGTCTGCCGTCGGCACGGGGTCGAACTTATGGTCGTGGCAGCGAGCGCATGCGACGGTCAGGCCGAGCATCGAGCGCGTGACGACGTCGATTTGCTCGTCGACTACATCCAGGAGGTATTGTTCCGGGTTCGGTTCGGCGAGGCCCTTCGTTCCGATCGCCAAGAAACCGGTCGCCGTTGCCAGCGCGTCGCGCTGCGCGATCGATTCCGCCGGCAATTGATCGCCGGCAAGTTGCTCAATCAGAAATTGATCATACGGCTTGTCGGCGTTGACGGCGTCAATCACCCAGTTGCGATACGGCCAAGCGAGCGGATAAGGACGATTGAATTCATTGCCGGTGCTCTCGCCAAACCGGGCGACGTCGAGCCAGTGCCTCGCCCATCGTTCGCCGAATTGCGGACTGGCGAGCAGCCGGTCAACGATCCGCTCGTAAGCCTCGTTCGACTCATCGTTGAGGAAGGAGTCAATCTCTTCCGGCGTTGGCGGCAAGCCGACCAAATCGAAGGTAACGCGCCGCAACCACTGGCGACGGCTGGCGGGGGGGGCCGGGCCGAGGCCTGCTTCCTCCAACTTGGCGAGGATAAACCGATCGGCGTCTGTTCGCGGCCAAGATTCATCTTGAACGGCCGGCGGCACTTGCAGCTGCGGGGGTTGAAAGGCCCAATGCTTTCTCGCGACGTCGCTGTCCACGTCGGGAGATTTAAGTCTTGCGACGACGCTCTCATCCGGTGCGCGCGGATCGGACGCTCCCATTTCGATCCACCTAACAAAGTCGGCGATCACTTCGTCGGGCAATGGCCCGCTGGGGGGCATTTCAAAGCTTTCTTGTCGCAGGGCGGAGATCAATAAGCTCTCGCCAGGGTTGCCAGGGACGATGCCCGCCCCGGAATTGCCTCCCAGCAGCGCTCCGTCGGCTGAATCGAGATTGAGACCACCCTTCGCTCCTGCTTCGGCGCTATGACATTCAAAACAGTGTTTGACCAACACAGGGCGAATCCGACTTTCGAAGAAATCGATTTCGTGCTGAGTCAATGCCTTTTCGATAGGAGCGTCGCGCGCTGTCGCTTGAGCGCCAACAAGCAGCAGCGCGCAAATGGAAGCGATGATGGGTAAGGGAAGACGCATCTGTTATTTCGTCGACAACGCGGCAGGCTGAACGTCGCTCTCTGGACCTTGGGTTGCCGCAGTCTCGTCGATGCGGGTCAAAAGTAGACGATTGAGCGACATCAGTTCGGCTCCCAAAACGTCCACTGCCGACAGTCGTACGACGGTTACACCGGCCGCCAAGTCAACGACGCCCACGGGGTGATCGACGAACGTCGTCGTTGTGGGCGTGGCCGCGACTTCCGCGGTCAGTTCGGCGTCTCCTACGCTCACTGAGTACTTTCCGCCTGCGCTGTCAGATGCTGCGCCGTAGGTTGCCGTCACTTGATAGCGGCCTGGCCGAACGACGTTGATTCGCCACTCAGCGGCATCGTCAGGCTGTTGCCAGCCCTCGATAACGTCCCAGTCGTAGCCATCGAATACGTACTTAAGCGTCGCGTCGCTCAGATCTGCCCAGCTAGCCGGCAATTCGATGGGGTTCTCGTCGTCGCGCCCGACTTCAATCAACGCCCGTTCAAAGCTTTGCCCCGCACACACTTCTTCGAACCACGCGAGAAACTCTTGTCGCAATCGTGAAGCGATGTCCGGATGCGCTGCGGCAATGTCTTGTTTTTCGCCCGGGTCGCTTTGCAGGTCGTAGAGCCGTCCGTTGGCTAACTTGTAGCGTTCATCGCAGACCGCCCAATTTCGTTCGCTGGATGGTTTTCCGCGACTCCAATTGTGGTACATCCGCTCATGCGGACTTGCTCCGCCTCCAGCCTTCAGCAGCGGCAAGAGATTGCGGCCGTCGATCGTGCGATCCGCCGGAACGTCGACGTCGGCAATGGCGGCGAGCGTTGGCAATAGATCAATGACGCCCGCCATGGCTCCGACTTTGGCGCCCGCTGGAAACTGGCCCGGCAAGCGAACAAGCAAGGGTGTGCGCACGCCTCCCTCGTATACCTGCGACTTCTTGCCTCGCAGCCCCGAGTTATAGTAGCTGCTCACGCCTCCGTTATCGCTTAGGAAGAGGACGACGGTGTTCTGGGCTATCTCCTGCCGATCAACGGCGTCTAGCAATCGCCCGATATTGCGATCGCATTGCTCGATCAGGGCGTAAATGCGGGCGTTGTCGTAATCGACTCCCTTGGCGAGGTACTTCGCAACGAGGCTATCCTCGGCAAGGAACGGAGAGTGCGGTGCGTTGTAGGCGACGCAAGCGAAGAATGGCTCGCGACGCTCGGAAATAAAGTTGATCGCAGCGTCGGTGATTAGTTCGGTAATGTGCCCGCGGCAAGCGACGCGATTTTTGTTCTGCCAGATTCGATCGGGGTGAAGGTAGCGCTCGACATGGCCGTATTGCCAGAACCCGAAGTATTCCTCGAAGCCTTGTTCGTTGGGGTGGTTCGGCATGAACCGTCCGAGGTGCCACTTGCCGAACAACGCCGTGCGGTAGCCGGCTTGCTTGAAAAGCTCGGCGATCGTGATTTCGTCGGCGGCTAACGTGTCGTGGCCGAAACGAGTGTCGAAGCATCCCGTTCGCTGCGGGTAACGCCCCGTCATGAGCGATGCACGAGTCAGACTGCACACAGGCGCTGCATAGAACCTTATGAATTCGACCGATTCTTTCGCTAACGCATCCAAGCGAGGCGTTTCCAGGGCAGGGTTGCCGTGCGAAGAAAGATCCCACCAGCCCTGGTCGTCCGTCATGATGAGCAAAACATTGGGGCGCGACGCCGTTGGCGCCGCAGCGCTGGCGGCATCTCCCCAGGCGACGATCGCCAGTGCCCCGACGATGGCCATCGTCGCCGCCGTAAACGTCATTCGTGGATGCAAAGCGGAGATCAAGACTTATCCTTTCGGCCTTGCCCAAGCGGCGTGCGAACCGGTTGCTGATCTCCCCACCGGGCCTTTTCTACCGGAAATTTCTCGATCCACGCCGACCAGCTTTGCGCAAGTTCTTGAGCGATGGATGAGTACGCAGAAGCGACGTCGCGATTCTCGCCTGGATCAGCGCTCAGATCATACAACTCGCCGTTTAGCCATTTCCAATTCCCGCGTCGCACAGCGCGTTCTCTCGTCAATGGCGCCTGCCGGAGGTACGACCAATACAGCGTTCGCTCGTCGGGCTGAGCCGATTGTTCGAGGAATGGCAGTAGATTGTCGCCGTCGAACACATCCGCTTCGTACTCTACGCCAGCAGCGGAGAGAATCGTGGGAGCCACATCGTGCGAGATCGCTGGCTGCGAATAAGTTGAACCAGGCGGAATGCGCCGCGGCCAAACAACGATCGTGGGCACGCGAACGCCGCCTTCCCATAAAGAATGCTTGGAGCCGCGAAACGGTCCTGCCGAGCCCCCGGCTTCGGTGACCGGTCCATTGTCGGAGGTGAAGACAATGAGCGTGCGCTCCGCTCGACCAGAGCGGGCAATCGCGTCGACGACTTCTCCCACAGCTTCGTCGAGAGCCGCAAGGCACGCGGCCATGCGCTGGCTGTTCGCGGACGAGGGCGGGACGGACAATTGACGCAGCCAGCGGGCAGGGGCTTGCACGTTGCCGCGCGTCTGCGGTCCCATCGACGTATGCGGAGCGTGGAAACTGAGCATCAAGAAAAAAGGTTCGCTGCCCGCCGATTCGATGAACTGGATTCCCTCGGAGGCAGTCAGATCGGTGACGTAGTCACCATCACGGACGTACGGCTCGTCGTTGCGCCATAGGTCATGCCCATGAGCGATCGTCTCGTGAGTGAAGAAGTCGAGACCTCCGTGCAAGCCGCCGACAAACTCATCGAAGCCACGGCGGTGAGGACGAATTTCGGCGGCGGCGCCAAGGTGCCATTTGCCGCATAGAGCCGTTCGATATCCGGCGGCCTGGAGCGATTGCACGAACAGCGGCTGATCGATCGACAGGTGCCGATGATCATCTGCCCGCGCTTCGATAACATTGGTCAGTCCATGCCGTTGCGGGTAACGCCCCGTTAGCAGCGAGGCGCGAGTGGGCGAACACACGGGCGCATCACTGTAGAACGACGTGAGCCGTGCGCCTCGCTCGGCGATCGAATTCAGACGGGGAGTTACGCCCGCCTCGCCCACGAAACAGCCGACGTCGCCGTAGCCTAGATCGTCTGCGACGATGAGGACGATATTGGGGCGATCTTCGGATGCCGACGCGGCGGCGCAAGTATCGACGCCGCTCGTCGCCACAGCTAGGCAAGCGATCGCGATACTCCGTACGAAGCAGACGACCCCAGGCCACCGCAACTGGCGCATCAACATTGCAGTTTCACGGTGCATCCGAATCCGAATTCCTGCTGGAGGAAAACCTGCATCGCCTACGACGTTGCCTTGGCAATTGATCGTCGACGAAGAACGGCTCCAGCGCTGACGGCGAGGGCGCCAAGCGCCAAGCTTGAAGGTTCTGGAACCGCTCCTAGGGTCGGCACAGCCGCCGTTTGCCCGAAGTGCGTTTTCCAGACCGTGAGATCGGCCGCATCGACGACGCCGTTCGCGCTTCCGTCGGCGCCCGATCCAGCGGGCGACGCGGACTGGCCAAATTGACGTTGCCAGAGGAGAAAATCAGCGCCGTTGACGACGCCATTACTGTCGTAATCGCCTAGCAGCGGCGTGGAGCCAGTCGACGTGATTTTCAGCCCGAAATCATTACCGGTGCCGCCAGCATAGGTCCAAACAAAACTGTAACCCCCTGCGGTGGCGGTTGCTCCTTCAGCAATGTTGCTAAAGGCGCCGCTGAAGCCGTTCGAACTCAGGTTGTTGATCAACGGCAAGAACGTGTTCACTGCGCCGCCGCTGAACGTTGGAGATATAGTGAAGTAAAGCGCTACGCCGGAGCCAATCGTCACCGGTTGCGCGCCCCCAGCGATCGTCACATCAAGAACGTCGAATGAAGCTGCGCTGGCGACTTCGAGCTTTAGCGATGCATTGTTGCCAAACGTCAGCTTGTCTGTTTGGAGGGCGATCTTGCCGACGTCGAGCGTGCCGTTGTTGCCGTCCGAGACGCCAGGAGAAAGGGCGCCATTGATGCGGACAGCCTTCACTCCGTCTGGCGCCATGGTGTTGCCAGTCGTGTTGCTGGGTTCGATGGCGTTTGCGAGCGTCGAATTAGTGATAATCATTCCGACGCCGCTGAGAGTTGCTCCCGCATCGACAGTGACAAAACGCCGACCGGTTGCCGAGCCGACGTTAGCGGGATTGTTGACGACAAGCGAACCTTCTTTCACCCAGGTGCCGCCCTCGTAGACGTTGCCGAGCGTGTTGTTGCCGAGGATGAGCGTGCCGCCGCCAACTTTGGTGAGCGTTCGGTTGTGGTTGACGCCGCTCCCGCCGGAAGAGTTGGCTCCGGTGACTTGCCCGCTGACGTTCAGCGTTCCGACAGTGCCGCCGCCGGCGTTCACGAAGATCGCGGCGCCAGCGCCCTGGTTGCTTGCGAAGACCATGCCGCCGTCAGCCGTGCCCCCCGTGGCTGGAATGCTGCTTTTGCCGCCCAGATCAATCGGCGAAGTGAAGTTCGTCGTTCCGCTGACACTGTTGTAACGCAAAGCCCCCTGGAAGTTGGCGCCATATCCATTGGCCGTGAGCGCCGCGGCCGACGTTTGCTTGCCGGGGCCCGTGATGCTGAGCACGCCATTGAGCGAAAAGGTCGCCGGAGCGCCGTCGATTTGGAGCTGACCGCCCGAAGCGACGGTGACGCCGGTGCTACCCGTGAGGCTGTTTCCGGTGACTCGCAGCCCGCCGGCGACAATTCCCACGATGCCTTGATAGGTTGGCGAGTTGCCCACGGTGAGATTACCGGCAAGCTTGCCATTCTCACCTACATCGGTTCCCGAGTTGGCTTCGTACGACGTCCCGTTAATGATTAGCTTGCTAACGGTGCTGCCAATCAGCCCGCCCGACAGCAGCAAGCCTTGATTGCTGTTAGGGCGATATCCCGTCGACAAGATCATTCTTGCGCCGTAGGACGCGTCGATGCCGGCGTCGTTCCGTCCGATTTGAATGGGGACTTGAATGTCGTTGGCGTGATTGTCGCTGAGGCCGCCATTGTCGCTCCCGTTGTCTGTGGGAGTGTAGGTGCCCGTGTCTAGCGGAATCTTGGTTGAACTAAAGCGAGTCTGGCCATTTGGGTCGGGCACCGGCTGGCCAAGCGGGCCGGCCATGATCAACTTGCTTCCATTGGCACTCGAAATGATCGTTTGTTGAGTGCCGCTCGTTTGCAGGTTGTTAATGAGTAACGCATTCAGCGTGACGTCCGTCGTGAGAACAATATTCCGCTCGACGTTGTCGCTAATGCCGAACCCCAACGAATCGATGATGGCGTTTCCTGTGGTATGGGCCGGCTCATTAACCCCTGGAACGTTGATGGGATTGTCTGGGTTTCCCCAGTTCACGTTGTCATTCCAGTTGTAGGGCCCCGTGCCGTACTTGTTGAACGGCAAGTTGTAGGCGATCGCAGTTCCCTGACTAACGAGGCATAAACACGCCGCGGCCCACGCAGCGACGCGCTTCGGTATGAGTTGAATCGACGTGGAGCCGTTAAAACCAAGAAGGCGTATCATAGCGGTTGCTTTCTCCTAAGCCGTCTGAAAGCAGACAGGCGCTGTGCGGGCATCTATTGCGGTGTAAGCGTTTTTTATCCTGGGGTCGCTGACAACGCGTTACTTGACTTCAAAATCAAACGTATTCGACGAAGAGCTGACTTCCACTTCCTGTGCCGGCGGCAGTTCCGGCGTCAACGGTTTGCCGCCGACCGTTTCGTTGCCGTAGTTCTTGGCAAACGTGACGCTATGCTTGCCGACCAGCGCACCCTTCTTATCAAGGGTGTAGAACAGCTCGTAAGCGCCATTTCCGTCGGTGCCGCCGTTTGACGCACGACCGCCGGCGGCTGGCGTGAATTGCACCATCACGCCGGTTAGCGGTTTCCCGTTCTTCGTGATGGTGCCAGTGACCTCGCCCAGTGATGGGCCCGAACTGCCACACCCGAGCAGGGCGACGATCGGTGCGGCAAGCAAAAGTATGCGAACTGAACGCGAGCGTTTCATGCGGTTATTTGGCGTCGATTGAATAAGGGGGCGAGTAAAGTAATCAAACCGCGCGCAGCTCAATAGGTTCCGGCCATGTCGCTTTGACACATTGACCCCAGAGCTTCGTAAGTGACGGGATCAATATCTTCAGAGATGAACTTCACGGCACCGTCGGCCATTGAAAAGTTGGCGCCGCCCGCGTGAAAACTTCCAGCGGCGTAGTCAGTGACGGCCGAGGTTGCATCGGGCGCGGCAATCGCCGGGACAACCGCATTAATTTGCGAACCGACGTAAATTTCAGCCTGACCCAACGACGCGAACCCATCCTTGCCAATCGGCGCGCCGATCCAGTAGGCGGCTTTTCTGCCTTTCAGTCCGATGGGATTGCCGTAGTACATGGCAAAGCTTGAATCTCTTTCGCCTACCAACAGCGTGTTCGTCGTACCATCGGTGACGTCCTTCATCTTCGTCTTGTAGCTATAAGTGAAGATGCCTCTTCCCTTTTGATTTAGATGGTAGTCGGTTCCTGCCGAGGGATCCCAGTAAGCTTTGCCGCTACCCGGGTCGCCAATTAATTGGTTGCGATTGCCCGAAATGCCGACATAGTTGGATTTGCCGTAAGGGTCTTTGCCGGCTTCGGGGCCGTGATCCGCCAGCGAGCCTGGTTGATTAAACACAGTGTTGATCGGCCCGATGATGTCGCTCGGGCAAAGGAAGACGGATGGCGACGGCAGTTCGGCGATTGCTTTCGCCTGCGAGTTATCTTTCCAGCTGTAGTTCAACGCCGGCGCAACGGACGCCAACTGCTGGTAGATCGTCGCCTGCTCTAGGTGCGGGAGCGTGAAAGCCCACACCCCAAAAATAGATTTCTTGCAATCGGGATTGCTGCTGCAAGGTATGTTCGTCGCGCCGGTGTAATTCATCCCCGGCGGAAAGGCCTTCTTGGACGATTCGTGATTCATGAGGCCCAAAGCCAGTTGCCGGATATTGCTCGTGCACTGCGCACGCCGAGCGGCTTCGCGCGCCGCCTGGACGGCAGGTAGCAGCAGGGCGACCAACACCCCAATGATCGCAATGACCACTAGCAACTCGACGAGCGTAAAACCGGCCAACCGCTTTGCGGTAACGGCGTCATGCCGACCGTTCCAAACCACCGGCATCGGTCGTTGCCGTGATTGCCGGCGCCCGCAAAGTGCGAGGTCCCTAACGCGCTTTGTCATCATATGTTTGCTACTTAAAGTCTTTGGAAAACGGAGTTCCCCGAAGATGGAGTATGAAATAACGGTGCGACGCCTCCGCAATGTTCGGGAGGCGTCGCGCCGTAGGACGCTCTGCTTTAAGTCGCAGCGACTCGTCGACGTCTCGCGGCCATCGCGACCCCAATCGCGCCGATGGCTACCGTAGCCATAGCGGCGGGCTCGGGAACGGGCACCGCCGTCGTGCTGATGCCCAACAGCACAATGTCGTTATTACCATACGAGCCAAACGTGCGGCTCACGTTTCCGCTTTGGTCGATGTTGCCAAAGTAAGTCAGCTGCCATTTGTACTCGAAACCGCCGAAGGTTCGCGTGATCATCGCGCTCGCCGAATTCTCTAGTAATAACGAAAGAGCACCCGTGCTTCCCAACGCATCGAGCCGAAACGGCGCGTATTGGCGTTGGATCGAACTGGCGATAATCGTCGTCCCCGTCTGAATGCCTCCGGCGACAATCGTCCCCGCCGATGCGGTCTGGCCATTGTTGCCGTCGCGAGCAGTGGCCGTCGCCGCCAAGGCAATCAATGGGAGGTCTTTAGGGCGATAAGTTCCCGAACCCGGCGAGGTCTCGACGATATCGACGGCCGAGTCGAGCTGGAAGTCTAGGAACACTCCGCGGTCGTCCGTCCGGGCTGCTGGGTCAGTGAGGCTGTTCTTTTCCGTATTCCACCGGTACGTGTTTTCCACAAAGATCGGGGTGACGCCGCGATCGTTGGGGTTGTTGTTGCGCGCTCCGTAGTGGAAGCCGTAGGTGACGGCGCTTTTCGCGTTGCTCGACGAATTGGCAACCATCGTCTGCGTCCAAACTGTTCCCGGCGAATCGTAGTACGTGGTGAAATTGGCTGCGTTAGCCGTCGCCGTCAACTGATTCGACGTGGCGCCGCCGCCGAAGCGGAAGCCCAGCCAGTTCGTGTCGTTGCCAGCTCCGCCGCCTGAACGCGGGCCGTTGTTTCCGGTTTTCACGTCGCCGTTCGTCGCCGTGTGCGTGCCTGCCGCCAGGTATCCGCCGCGGAATTCATAGTTTGTGGTGACGCCGCCGCCGTTGGACGTGCCGCCGCTGCCGGACAACCGCAGCTGCCCGTATCGCAGGTCGAGCGTTCCGCCCGTTTGCCGAATCGTCGTCGTGTTGCCGGTCGAGCTGCCTGCCTCGATTCGCGTTGCCGGCGATCCCGTTCCGTAGAACGGTCCCGTGGGATTGTCGGCGGCGTTGTAATGGGCGAAGTAAAGGTAGCCGCTCTTCAATTCAACCAGGCTGTTATCAATCGAAAGACGCCCCGTGACGTAGGTCGATTTCGGCGGGTCGACGTAGGCATTCGGGATTGTGTAGTTGGTATTCGGGCTCGGGAAAGGTCG
Source organism: Lacipirellula sp. (assembly GCF_965279485.1). Taxonomy (NCBI): domain Bacteria; kingdom Pseudomonadati; phylum Planctomycetota; class Planctomycetia; order Pirellulales; family Lacipirellulaceae; genus Lacipirellula; species Lacipirellula sp. Next base: position 960,496 of record NZ_CBDIIC010000001.1, on the reverse strand, counting down.
AGTGACGAAGCTGGGGCTGCCGCTCATCGTTCCGCCGCCGCCGCCCGGTTGTGCGGGGTCGTTCGCGGCGTATGCCGAAATCTGCGGCAAGGCGGCAATGCCCCCGGTGTAGCCCAGGTAGTCGCTGACGTCTTGCGTCGCCGGATCGAAGACCACGGGCACGGCGGCGTTGTTGATCGAGTTGGAAACGAACGCGGGGAGCGTATCGCCTCCCCAATTCTCTTGGCTGTACCACGATCCGTCGCCAGCGCCATTGTCCCAACCGACGGCGAGAGCCAGTTGAGGAGCTGCCATCGAGCCCGATAAAGCGAGGGCAAGCGAGCAGCTTCTTAGCCGCCGGCGCGCTTGACTAAAGCGACCGTTAGAACCAACGCGGGATTTCATAATTAGCGACTCCTCAAAGTAGGTGAAAGCGATTGATTGTTTATCTGGCGTGGCAATTAAAAGAGATAAGTTCCCGGTCGACTTGCCGGCAGGCAGCAGCGTGAGCGAAGCAAACGACGCGTGCGGATCGCCCTCCCAGCATCAGTTCAACGCGACGCGGCGTTGTTCATGAACGGCCGAACGGAGCTTCCAACTTATTAGCACTCAGCGTGCCATTGGGATTCAGAGAAGCAAAAATGATGAGACTCTCGAAGTTTTTGAGTCGCCTCGAATCGACTGTCGTCGGATCCAGTAATTAAAGCAGATTATACTGTCATATATTAGCGTCTCCCGCGAAATGCTCTGGTTGTTTTCCGCAATGCGAGGTCTTGGGATTTCATCGTTCGATACCGAGCGAGCTTTCCCCTGAATGACGAAAACGTTACGGCAGTCCGTCCGCTTCGCCAGCGGCTTGCAGCGACTCGACCGACAGCGACCGACGTCGCGCTTCCATCAACAATTCCATCCAAGGCCCGATGAAATGACCGTGATCGTGATAGGTGCGCCCGCTCACCAAGTTGCCGTCGATGACGCACGGCTCGTTCACAAAGATGCCGCCGCAGACCTCGAGATCGAAGCGACACTTGGGAACCGTCGCCATCCGACGCCCTTCGAGGCAGCCTGCGTAAGCGGGGATTTCGACGCCGTGGCACACCGAGCAAATCGGCTTGTGCGTTTCAAAGAAATGCCGCGTGACTTCGACGAGATCTTTGTCGTAGCGGAGATACTCAGGCGCCCGGCCGCCACTTAGAAACAATCCCAGATATTCGTCGGGCACGATGTCGCGGAAGGCAATATCCGCCCGAATCGTGTAGCCCTCCCACTCCTTCGTAATCGTCCAGCCCGGTTTCACCTCGTGCATCACCATGTTGTAGACGCCGACTTCCGGCGCCGCGACAATGGGCGTGAAGCGAGATTCTTGCAGCCGGTAATACGGGTACAACGTATCAACCGTTTCGGAGGCATCTCCGACGATGATCAACACCTTGGAAGACCGAGAGCTCATTAGACGTCGTATTCTCAGGTAGTAACCGCTTCAGAGCGAATCGTCTGACGCGAATGTCGGTTGGAAAGTCGTGAGGCGCACCGCTGTAGGTAGTCGCGAGATCGATTGATTTCTGCGGTTACCTCAGCCGTAGTCGCGTGAATGGCCGTCCCGCGCGGAGTAGGGTGCATGAAGATTTCCGTCCAGCCGCGATAGTCGACGCGCTCCAGCGCGCCGAGCAACGCGGTAAAGTCGAGCGTCCCGCGCCCCGGCAACTGTTGCAGTTCTTCCTCCTTGGGCATTGGCTTATCGCAGCCGCGGCCATGTTCCCACGCTTGGAAGAAGACGAGTTTTTCGCCGAGCGCATCAATGACGTCGGCGATTAATGCATTGTCTTGGGGCAAGTGGTAGGGAGCCAACGCTATGCCCAGGCGCGGAGAGTCGGCGAACTCGCCGAAGTAGCGAATTGCATCGGGCGAGTCGAGGATGGTCCCGGAGTGATTCTCGATGCCGATCGTCAGGTCGTGAGCTTCCGCTGCCGCGAGTTGCGGTTGCAGGCTGGCGACAAACGACTTGACTTCCGCTTTGACGTCGCCGCCGCGCCGCCGCGGCGCGCCGGTGATCAGTAGCTTGCAGTTAAAACGCTTGGCGTAAGGCATTTCCTCGATCAAACGCGCCGTTCCCAAGTCGTACCGCGTAATGGCGCCCAACTGCAGCCCTCGCTCCGAGAGCAACTCAGAGACGCGATCGTCGCCGAGTTCCGTCATCTGCTCGCGGTGATTGGCATGCCGAAGCGGCCAAATGTCGACAGCCGTAGCGCCAACCTTCTTCGCCTCGTCGAGAACCTCCGCGAGCGGGGTCGTTCCGTACATGGGCGAGGCGAGGATGAAGCGCAACTTGAAAGGTTCGCTTGCTTCAGGCAAGGCGGCCTGAGCAGAAAGCCCCGCCAACGACGCGATCCCGGCTCCCGCCGCGAGGCGACCGCAGAAGGCGCGCCGCCCCAAGAGATTCAGCGAGTTGGCTGCTGCAAAATGCATGTAGGGACCGATGAGAGCTGCCGGCTGGGCGTAGATCTCGATGCCGCTGACGTTTCTGCGTCGCTGGGACAAACCGCCCTGATCGCCGCTGGCTTGACTGTGAGAATAGAAGCGGGACCGCCTGGAGAGCTTCCCGCCTCCCCAAAATTAATCTGAACCGGCTTACCAGTCATTCAGATTTCAGAATGTCCGTTTCAACAAAAACCGGTGGGAAAAATGGCGAATGGGCCGTCTCGGGAGGCCCTAGTGCCGCTGGGCGTTCGCGCGGAAGGACCCCGGAGTCAGGCCAAACCGCTTCTTAAACAGCTCGGCCATGTACTGTGGGTGCCGAAATCCCGCTCGATCCGCAATCTGCGCCAGGGATAATTCGGTTTCCGCTAGCAGCAGCTTGACCCGTTCTAGCTGGACGCGAACGATCTCCGCCTTCGTCGTCCTGCCGATGGCGTCCCGCATCCGTTGATCGAGGGCAGCGCGCGAGAAGGGGAATCTCCGCAGGATTTCCTCGACGCTCAGCCCCAGCGGCGCTTGGATGCGAACGTAACGCAGGACTTCGGCAATTTCCTTGTCCTCGACGGCGACGATGTCGGACGATTGCCTGGTGACGATGCCCAAGGGGGCGATGAGCGTGGGCTCCGCCGGAGGCGGCTCGCCCTTCATCAAGCGATCGAGCAGTGCGGCGGCTTCGTAGCCGGTTCGTTCGGCATGAAACTGAACGCTCGACATGGGGGGAGATGCCATCGTCGCCAGCGATTCGTCATTCTCGCAGCCGACGACCGCTACCTCTTCTGGAACGGCGACATTGGCCCGTTTGCAGGCGTCGAGAAACCAGAATCCCAATTGGTCGGTGCACGTGAGCACGCCAATCGGCTTTGGAAGCTGCTGGATCCACTTCACGAGTTGAAGTTGCTGCTGCTCCCAGTCGAGTGGGTGTTCTCCGCCGTGGTCTTGATTGAAAACCTCGCAGTGAAACCCCATCTCCGCGACGGCTTCGACGAAGTTACGGCAGCGTTCTTCAAAGAAATCTTCGGTGTCGATGCCATAAACCGCAAAACGGCGAAAACCTTGCGCCGCGAAGTGCTCGGCGACCATCTTTCCCACGGCTCGATTGTCGACGCCGGCAAACGGGTAGCCAGGCATGAGCCGGCTGGTTCGCAGTTCGACGACAGGCAAGTTGGCGGCTACGACGGCGTCGACGATCGCCTGGTTTCCGGTCCTGACAAGAATGCCGTCGCCTTTCCAGTGCTCGATCCACTCCGGCGGCTGGGAGTCGAGCGCCCGCAGCTCCATATAGACCGACCAGGGGCCCTGTTCCGAGATGTACCGCCGCACGCCGCGCAGCAAGCCGCGCCCGTAGCTTCGGGCCGTCTCGATCAGCAGCGCGACGTGAGGAGTTTTCTTCGCCATGGGGAGTCAATCTTGCTCGAAGAGAGGCGAGCCGAGTGCAAACTATCTATAGTTCATTAACGATATCCTCGTATAGGGCTGCTGGGCCGTCGAATACCTGATTCCTGATCGCAGGAATCTGATTGACCCGCTTTGTCGGCGGAGCTGAGAATAGCGAAAATATTGCCCCGCGTTTCTCTTCTCGGACTACGCATGACGAAGGCGACGAACTCCCGGCGTACCTTTCTGAAAACAGCATCGGCGGCGACCGCGGCCATTGTCGCAAGTCCAGCAGCTCGCTCGGCTCCCGCTCCCGCCGGCCCGCCGAAGCGCCGGCTCCACGTGGCATGTATCGGCATGCGCTACCAAGGGACGGTGATCGCGCTGAAGGCTCAGGAGTATGGCGAGATCGTCGCCATCTGCGACGTCGACCGCCATGTTCGCGAGCAAGCGCGAGCGTCGTTCGGCAGCACGCCGAAGATCTACGAAGACTACAAGAAAATGCTTGCCGACGGTGACTTCGACGTCGTCACCATCGGCACGCCCGATCACTGGCATACGAAGATGCTGATCGACTCGTGTCGAGCCGGCAAAGACGTCTATTGCGAGAAGCCGCTGACGCTGACCGTCGACGAGGGCAAGTTGATTCGCCAAGTCGTCAACGAGACGAAGCGCGTCGTGCAAGTCGGCTCATGGCAACGGAGCGATCATCAGTTTCGCTTGGCGGTTGAACTCGTCCGCCAAGGCAGAATCGGCAAGCTTGAACGCGTCGAGGTCGTGCTCGGGAAGAACGACGTCGGCGGGCCATTTGATTTGGCGTCGCCGCCTCCGTACTTGAACTGGGATTTGTGGCAGGGCCAGACTGCCGACGTTCCCTTTCAGTACGAGCGTTCTCACTACAACTTCCGCTGGTGGTATGCATACTCGGGCGGAGGAATGACCGACTGGGGAGCTCACCACCTCGACATTGCTCAGTGGGCCATCGGAGACAACCCTGTCGGTATCAAAGGAGAGGCCGTCTTCCAGAACGAAAAGAACGGCTACGACGTGGCGCGCGACTTCCACGTGACCTACGACTATCCGAACGATGTGACGATGACCGTTAGCGACACGGGGAGAAACGGGATTTTATTCATCGGCTCCGACGGTCGCGTCTTCGTCAATCGCGGCACGTTGGCGGGAAAGCCAGTTGACGATTTGCAGCGGAATCCCCTGCCGCGAGAGCAATTCACGTTGTACGCTCATGACAATGTCGAGCGCCCGCCGCGCACCGGGAAGCTCGACGCGATCATTAATCACATGGGCAACTTCTTCGATTGCATCGAATCCAGAGAACAGCCGATTTCCGACGTCGAGAGCCAACACCGCAGCGCGACGACGTGCCACTTGGGGAATATCTCGATGCGATTGGGACGGGCGCTGCATTGGGATGGCCGGTCGGAAACGTTCGTCAACGACGCTGAGGCGAACGCATGGCTGAGCCGTGAGCAGCGTTCCGGATTCGAGGTCGTTTAGTGAGTTCCGTAAACTTGCGTTGCATCGAGGCCTCGATTGATTCCACCAGATGACGTGAACGGCGCCGAGAGAACAGTTCGCAATCGCTTGGAGAAATGCTCCATGCAATTCTCTCTGGCTTTTGCATTCGTCGCTGCCGTTGCCTGCAGCGCCAGCGCAGCGTCCCCCGCCGCTTCGTTGCGCGGATCTCGACCCAACATCATCCTCATCATGCCCGACGATATGGGCTATGCAGATTTGGGGTGTCACGGCAATCCACTCATTCAAACGCCCCATCTGGACTCGCTGGCGTCGAACAGTTTTCGCTTCACGAATTTTCAAGTCAGCCCCACTTGCGCGCCGACTCGTGCGGCGCTTATGACGGGCCGGCACGAATTCAAGAGCGGCGTCACCCACACAATCGAGGAACGCGAGCGACTCGCACTCGACGCAGTCACCGTCGCTGAGGCCTTGCGTCGCGCCGGCTATGCGACCGGCATTTTCGGCAAGTGGCATCTCGGTGATGAAGAACCCTACCAGCCAAATCGGCGCGGCTTCGACGAAGTCTTTATCCATGGCGCCGGCGGGATTGGTCAATCGTATCCGGGAAGTTGCGGCGATGTGCCCAACAATTCTTATTTCAATCCGGTAGTTCGACGCAACGGAACATTCGAACGGACGGAGGGATATTGCACAGACGTCTTCTTCTCCGAAGCGATTAAGTGGATTGGCCAGCGGAAACAAAGCGGCCAGCCATTTTTCGCACTGATCACTCCCAACGCGCCTCACGAACCGCTCGTAAGTCCGGGCGCGCGCTATGACCGCTTGTACGCCGGCAAAGAGATCGACCGCAAACCACTGACGACTGCGGACGCCGCGTACTACGCCATGATTTCCAACATCGACGACAACGTGGGACGGCTGATTGCAGCGCTCGCTGAGTGGAAGTTGGAAGAAAACACGCTTGTCATCTTCATGTGTGACAATGGCGGCACGCGAACGCATCTCTTTAGTTCTGGCGAACGAGGTCGAAAAGGCTCGGCGCATCGTGGAGGCGTCCACTCCCCGGCATTTTGGCATTGGCCGGGGCATCTGCCTGCCGACGTGAAGTGCGATGCGTTGAGTGTGCACATCGATCTGTTTCCGACGCTTGCGGAATTGGCCGCCGTCGAGCTTACTGAGGTCGAGAACAACCAAATCGAAGGCCGCAGCTTGGTGCCGTTGCTGGAGAATCCTCGCACCGAATGGCCGGATCGCATCCTCGTAACGCACGTCGGGCGGTGGCCGCGAGGCCAGGCCGTCGATTCAAAGTTTAAGAATTGCTCGATTCGCAACAATCGATTTCAGCTTGTCGACAGTCGTGAACTGTACGATCTACAAGAAGATCCCGGAGAGACGGCCAATGTGATCGAAAAGCACCCGGAAATAGCCGCCGAGTTGAGCGTCGAGTACGACCGGTGGTGGCGGCAAGTGCAACCGCGCCTGGTCAATGAGCAGGCGGTCGGCCCAGAGGTTAATCCTTACCGCAAGCTCTACGAAGAACAGTTAACTCAAGATGCACGTCTTCGCGGAGAGTAGCGGGCGGCACGGAGCAGGCGCGTGCTTTGAGAAGGCAATGCGTCGGGTTAACATGCGGGTGAAACGACAACTTCACCGACTCAGGCAAGACTTCAAATGCAATCACCCCAACGCGTTGCACTGGTTACTGGCGGAAGTCGCGGCATCGGTTTCGGCATTTGCGTCGCGCTTGCCGGTGACGGTTGGAACTTAGCCGTCAACGGCATGCGGCCTGCTGATGAAGTCGAACAGGTACTTCATGATTTGCGTGCGCTGGGCGCCGACGTCGAATACGTCCGCAGCGACGTTAGCTCGGCTGCCGATCGGGACGCTATGCTCGCCGGCATTCGACGCCGTTTTGGCAGGCTCGATTTAGTCGTGAATAACGCCGGCATCACATCGCCTGGTCGCGTCGACATTCTCGACGCCACGGAAGAAGCGTTCGATCGCGTCATGGACGTTAACTTCAAGGGCGCATTCTTTCTCGCGCAAGCCGCTGCATTGTGGATGAAGGAGCAACGCGCGGAACGCGCCGACTTTACGGGATGCATTATCAACATCTCGTCAATTTCCGCCGTGTTGGCCAGCGTCAACCGGGGCGACTACTGTATTTCTTGGGCGTGCGTTTCCGAAATGACGAAGGTGCTTTGCGCGTGTTTTCAGACTGAAGGAATCCAGGTCTACGAAGTCCGACCAGGGATTATCCGAACCGACATGACCAAAGGCGTCACGGAAAAATACGACCGTCTCATTGCGAACGGACTAACGATCGAACCTCGCTGGGGAGAACCAGCTGACATCGGCCGCGCCGTTGCCATGCTAGCGCGCGGAGACGTTACCTACGCCCCGGGTGCGGCGATCACGGTCGACGGCGGCTTGACCTTGTTGAAAGAAATTGCATGAACACCGTTCGGATCGTGAGCGCCGCGTTCAGGTTGCCGGCATTCTTCGCGATTTGCTTTTCGTCTTTTCTGGCCGCACAGATTTCCAGCGGCGCTCCGCCGAATATCCTGCTGATCGTCGCCGATGACCTGGGGTATGGCGACGTTGCCTGCTTTCGCGACGGCGTGGCTTGGCGCACGGTAAAGCCTGCGCCGCCGGGGACGAAGCCCCCCGCGACCCTTCATCTCGATCGCCTCGCAAAAAGCGGGCTGATGCTCACCAGCTTTTACGCGAACGACGCGGTATGCAGCCCCACGCGCGCAGCGCTGATGACGGGACGCTATCAGCATCGCACCGGCGTCATCAACGTCCTCGGCCAACTCAGCGAGGCGATGGAGCAGACCGCTTCCACCGGAGAAACCCCTTTCACCGGCCTTGGCGCCGACGAAACGACGATCGCAGAACTGCTACAGAAAGCCGGCTATCGAACGGCATGTATCGGAAAGTGGCACCTGGGAGAAATGTCGACACAGCATCCCATGGACAACGGCTTCGACCATTTCGTTGGAACCACGGCGGGCGCCGGCGACAACTTCGCCATGCGCGATCAACGCGGCCGTTCGACGTTTTGGCGCGATCGCGAACTCGCGGAAGCTTCCGGAGAATACTATACCGACCTATTGGCGAACGAAGCGATCGGCTTCATCCGTCAGCCAAGCGATCAGCCTTTTTTCGTCTACCTGCCTTTCACAGCTCCGCATGTGCCATACTTCGCCCCCGGCGATCGGGACCTCGCGTGGGATGGAAATGAGAAGGGGCCGCGGTCTGATCTGCATGCCGCCTATGCAGAAGTCGTCGAAGCGTTGGATTCAGCTGTTGGTCGCGTGCTGCAAGCACTGGAAGAAGAAGGATTGGATCGACACACGCTGGTCGTGTTCACTTCCGACAACGGCCCCGTGGATTACGGCAGCGCGACGCCGTTTCGCGGACGCAAAACGAATCTCTATGAGGGTGGCGTTCGCGTGCCGACGATCGTTTCGTGGCCGGGAGTGATCAAGCCGGGAACGCAAGCGGATGCTCCTGCGATGTCGATGGATTTGTTCCGTACATTCGCGGTCGCTGCCGAAGCCGAAGTGCCGGCAGAGTTGCAACTCGACGGCGTTGACCTGACGCCGCTCTTTTCGGACGAAGGGCGGCTTCCGGAACGCAGCTTGTTCTGGGAGCGTGGCGTCGGCGTTCACATGAAGCAGTTTCATCGCCGCTTGGCTGCAATTCGCCGCGGGAATTGGAAGTTGGTCTTGCCGGGGCCTGGGAAACCTCCCGAGCTATACGACTTGTCCAACGACCCTCAGGAACGTCACAGCATTGCGACCGACCACTCTGCGGTCGTCGCCGAAATGAAGGCAGCGTTTGATGCGTGGCGAACAGACGTCTACGCCGACTGCCCGTACGATCCGGATGAATTAATCCTGCGACTCCGCAAGGCGGGCATTATTGCTGAACAGCAGCCAAGTTCATAAAGCCGCGTTCATTCGCACGCGCCTCACTATGCCAGAGACTAGCTGACACCAAAGAGTTCCTTCACCGGTCGACCATTGTCGGCGATCTGGAAGAGTTGTCCTGAGGGATCGGCAATCTTCTCCTCAATCGGCAGCCCCAGCGCCCAGGCGATGGTGGCGTTGAAATCTGGAATGGCGACCGCGCGATCGACGACCTCGGCGCCTTGGGCGTCGGTAGAGCCGTAAACTTGGCCTCCCTGCACGCCGCCGCCGGCTAGTAGGCAGCTAAAAGCCTTAGGGTGGTGGTCTCGGCCATTCTTGTGCGCAGGATTGATGGCGGGCGTCCTGCCAAATTCCGTCCCCACAACGACGAGCGTATCCTCCAGCATTCCCCGCTGCTCGAGGTCGGTCAGCAAGGCGCTGATGGCTTGATCGATGATCACCGCTTTCTCTCCGACGACGACAAAATTGTCGTAGTGGCTATCCCACCCATCAAGCCCCACTTCCACGAACCGCACGCCATGTTCCGCGAGCCGCCGCGCGAGTAAGCATCCTTGCCCAAACGACGAGGCCCCGTAACGCGTGCGCAGCGAGTCGGGTTCTTCCGCGACGTCGAACGCCTGCAGGTCTCGGCTCTTCATCAGCCGCACGGCTTCGGCAAACATGTCCGCATGCGAATCTGTTTGGCGAGACTTGTAGTGCGCGCGAAACTCTAGGTTGAGCGCTTGCGATAGCTTGAGACGCCGACTCAATTGGGCGTCGTTCACACGCGCCGCGCGGCGACTGTTAGGAAGGCCTTGCAGCGGATCGCCAATCGGCACAGGCGCGAATTGCGACTCGAGAAAACCGGTGCTGACGCTATCGTCGTTGCCGGCGATTGAGACGCTGCCAGGCAGTTCCGGATTGATTTTCCCGAGCGAGCGCAGCGCCCAGGCGGCCAGCGTGGGGTGCGAGATCGTCCCCCCCTGCAAGTAACTGCGATGAAGCAGATACTGGGCCGCAGGATGATCTCCCTGATTGGATGTCATCGAGCGAATGATGGCCGTTCGATCCATCAGATTCGCCAGCCGAGGCAGGAATTCGCTCACGCGAACGCCGGCGACGTTCGTGTTAATCGCTCTTACTGGCCCTTGGACGTCTGGCGACTCGGGCTTCACGTCGAACGTATCAATGTGACTCAAGCCGCCGATCATGTTGAGGTAGATCACTCTGGCGGCAGGACTGGGCGCCGTCATTGCTCCCTGGGCAGTTGATGCGAGCAGCGAATCGGACAATGGCGCCAATCCAACGCCGAGCAACGCCTTCGCCGCGCCGACAATTGCCTGCCGACGGGTGAGCTCAGGTACTCTGTTCGAGTACATAGTTGCCATCTTGATAGTGACGCCTTACGAACTCCAAGAAGCCTGCGCGGACTTATTGGTTTGACTGCCCGACTTACCTCACAAAAATAAACTCGTGCGTGTTGAGCAACGACCAAACCACGTCGTCGATCGCTGGAACATCCGCTTCTTCCAGCGTCCGCCTCATCAACGCCAACTCGTCTGCAGTCGGCTTGCGACTGAGAATGCTGACAAACGCAACTTCGACTTTTGCATCAAGGCTGGTGGCGTCGGTAAGATCCTTCATCAGCCGCGATTGAGGGTTTTCGATAATCGAGGCTTCGACGACTCCGTTAAACATCGACAAGAATTGCGGCACGGTGGGGGCCGTGCTGCCCGCTTCGATAAACTCTCGGTTAGATTGCCCGAAGATTCGCAAAAAGTGGGCGGGATACTCCGGAGCATGCAGTTCCGAAGCTCTAGCCAAACCGTTGAACGAAGACACGGCCTGTTTGCTACGCTTCATTTCCATATCGGCCTTGAGCACAGGCACCTCCGCGGCGACGTACTTCCAATGGGCGTCCACCGAATGGCGCCTCACTTCCTCAAACCGCGAGTAGTTGTCCTTCTTTCCCACCAACACCGGCAAACCGCTGTAGGTGATCGCATCGCTGTGGACGCCCGCTTGTTGGCGATCAACATCGTCAACAGTCAACGTCATCAACGAATCCCAGGTCTGCTCCGCTGTCATGCGCGTTAGGGTTCGACCACGAAAGTTATAGCCCTGGCCAGGTTCTGGTTCGACGGGGTCGGCGCTGCGTTGATAGGCCTGGGTGTTGAACAGGATGCGTTGATACGCCTGCATGTCGTATCGCAATTCCTTCATCAACGTTTCAAGATATGCCATGAGTTCGGGATGCGACGCCGTCGTGCCGTCGACGATCTCGTCGACAGGTTCGAACAGACCGCGTCCCAAGCTGCGCTTCCACAAACGATTGACGATGACCGTCGTGAAGCGAGGGTTGTCAGGAGAAGTCACCCAGTCTGCGAAGAGCTTGCGGGAGTCAGCTGTCGAAGAACCGGGAGGAATGGCGAGTTCCGGGCCAAAGATCGTCCGGGCCATCACCACGTTGCCCGGCTCCGCATCTCCGTATTGGTAGTCGATCGGCAGTTTGATTTTACCGATGCCGTTGCCATGAACGACGTCGCGATGGTACGTGTTGCGGATGAACTGAGAGTAGGATTGCAGCTCAATGTCGCCGAGGGTTTTTTCGCGTTGGACAATTTGACGAAAGCGTTCGTCGCGGTTCTCCGTTTCGAGGCCATGCGTGAACGCGGCCATTTGAAAGAACTCGTGACGCGTCCAGCGGTCGTTGGGGTGGTCGTGGCACTGCGCGCAAGACATGCGCGTTCCCAGGAACGCCCGCATCGTGTTCGCCATGTTGTCCAGCGGCATGCCGCGATCTCGCAGGTAATAGCCCACGGCGCCGTTGTCGTGTTCCCAGCCCGACCCGCTCGACGCCAGCAGTTGGCGAACCATCGCGTCGTAGGGCATGTTCCGCCCTAAAGCGTCTTTCAACCACTTGATATAGTACGCGCGTGTAATTCCCCCTTCGTCCGTCTCCTTCACGCGGAGAATGTCGGCCCAGTAGTTGAACTGGTGGCTTACGTAGCCGGGCGACCTGATCAGCTTATCGACCAGCGCACTTCGCTTCTCGACGGCAGTCGACTTGACGAACGCTTCCGTTTCGCGACGAGTAGGAATGCGTCCGATCGCATCAAGATAAAGTCGCCGCACAAACTGCTCGTCGGAAGTCCTCGGCAGCGGCGCCGTTCCTTCCCGCTTGAGCGCTTCGTCGATGAACCGATCGATCGCGGCTGCACGCTCGACAATTTGCGCCTGACTCAGCGGCGCGGCGTAGCACGTTGCCGCTGCAGCAAAAGATGCAGCGGCTAGCGCGAGTAAAATGAGGAAGCAAGCGCCGCGCATGACGTTTCCGATCGCGATTGCCAACGGGGCCAATTCCTATCCATGGTATTCGGCTTCAGGGCGACGAGCTATCAGGAAGTCATAGCGGCCGTTTCAGCTATTGGGCGTCGTTACCGGAGCGGAGCCTGCTTGGTAACCTGGTAGCCCCCATTTATCGCGGCAAACTCGCTGATATTTCGTAAAACTCGCCGCCGGCTCGGGCAGCGCTCGATCGATTTCATCAATTCGGTAGCAGAACCCTGTAGCTCCCAGTGTGCTCAAATCGAGCCGGCCGTCTTTGCGGGTATAGATTCCTGGATGGATCCTTGCTTCAGGCAACGAGGCGTTGGGGTAAAACTGCATCGCATTGGATTCCACTCCCATGATCGATGACACCTTCGCAGCCAAACGCACGTGAGGAATTTGCGCTAGCATTGGATTGGTTAAATCTTGCACCATGATTTGCATGCCATGAGCGCGTGCCCAGCAGAAGCTAAGAATCGAACCAGTTTGCGTCTTGCAGGTCTTCAAGCAGACCCCGTTCCAACCCAACGAGTGCCCAAGTTTAACGTGCCGCCAATCGTGCGCGCTCTCGTCGAGAAAGAGCGGTTTGATGGCCGAGAGCTGGCGCACGTCGAGACGATGCGCCGCAAGATCGTAGGGGAAGGGTTGCTCGACGTACAGCAATTTCTGGAACGTCGCCGGTTCCTCGCTGCGCAGGCGATCCAAAATGGCGACCACATACGCTGGCTCCTGGACGGTGCAGTTGAAGTCGGCGCTCAGGAACTCTACGCCTTGGACGGCGGCAATCGCGCCGACCTCAGCCAGCCGGCGGAAATCCCATTCGCCGTCATTGCCCCGCAGTTTGATTTTGAGGCATCGCAAGCCGTCGCGAGCGATCCAATCGCTGAGCAGCGTTGGGTAGCCGTCGTTGACTTGTTGCGACACGTCCTCGTCTGCCGGAACAAGCGGATCAAGCGCGCCGACTAAATGCCAGACTGGCAGTGATTGGAGTCGGCCCGGAGTCAGAAAATCGGCCGGGAACTTGCCCGCGAACGAAACGCCTTCCGTAGCAGGTTGCAGGTAATGCGCTAAATCATGCGGCATGTGCTCTGCCGAGTAGGCGTCGAAGACGTCAATCCCGTGCAGATTGCCGTAGGCGTCATGGACGGCGACGTCGAAGGCGCTAATGCTGATGAGCGCCGCCAAATACGGAAGCGATTCGCCTTCAAGTTGATCGCTGACGATCTTCTGCAGCGCTGGTAGTTGCCCTGCCTGGAAATGAACTCCCAAGTCAATTGGGTGACCATACTCACCGCTTCCTACCCATGCCCTGGCGGCGTCGATGGCGCACTGACGCATCGCCGCGGCTCGCTCCGCGTAGGGCAAATCCGACGGCCACGCCCATTGAGCAGAGAGCGGCGTCTCGCCCCAGCCGACGGCTGTCCGGCCCGCGCGATCCTGAACAATGACCGCGACTCGGCAGCATTCGACTTCGGTGAGCGTTTCCCGTCCAAATTTTAATGGAACGCGGGTCCGAACCGGCAGGAAGTATACGTCCGCCGCGACGACGGTCACTCCCTCGGCACGCTTGTTGGTTGAATTCGCCACGTCTGACCTTCCATCGCGAGCAGTGCGAAGTCGCGGTTGCGCGCACTACTTAAGTTCTCGAAGATGAATGTTGCGAAAGCTCGCATTGCCGCCATGGTTTTGAAGAGAGATGTAGCCGCTTAGCGGCTTTCGCTGAATCTCACGGAACGACGCTTGCTGAACATCTTGAATGAGCACGCCGTTTAACGTCGCTCGCACATGTTCGCCGCAACACTCAATGAGGAGAGCGTTCCACTCCATCGGGCGTTTGATCGCGTTACGCTTTGGCGCGACGTAGCGATACAGCGCGCCACTTGAGTTGACTGACGGGGGAGTTCCATAGTCATCCAAAAGTTGTAACTCAAATCCAGTGAGCGAGACGCGAGTGTCGAGTTCCCCAGTAAATGATCGGTGCCGAAAGCCGACGCCGCTGTTCGTTCCGGGGGCTGAACGATACTCAAGTGAAAGGACGAAATCGTTATGCTTTGTCGCGTGACGGAGGTACCCAATGCCATGTCCCTGGCACTCGATGATTCCATCTTTCACCCGCCACACCGAGTTGCCTTGGCCATCGCGATCCGCTCCTTCGACGACCCACCCGCTCAAATCCTTTCCATTGAACAGCGACGTCGCGGAGGCATCGCATCGCGTTTGAGGACGGCACATATCTTCCGCGCTTGCGGACAATGCTGACCCGGCAAAAAACGTTGCCGTAAGAACCATGGACAGCGGCCTGAAATTCATCAAACTTCGCCAATGAAACTGCGCTGATGATGAATCGTCTGGCTCAGCAGACGCAACGCGATGCCTGGGACGATCTAATGACGGCGCTCAGCGAAATTGCCGCAACAAGAACTTGTACGACCGCCGAAGGTGGCGCCCGTGCGGCAATTATGAGCACGCCAATATTGGCTTGTCGAGCCGCAGGAAGCGTTTCGCCACCGCGCCAGTAAGAGTGAATGGAAAAAGTTGAAACTCCGCGCTAGGAACCTGATTGACTTCTACAGGATGGCGCTGGAATTTGTGGTAGAAGATAGTCGAGAGACGCAGGGGCGTTTCTGCTCAGCTACGTCTTCGCCTGTTTTGCCTCTTCCTCTTTGCAGCGCGACAACGACATAAGTTGAAGCGTCCTCGTAGCAGGTTCAAAGCTCACGCGCCGCACTTCGTAAAACTAGCTACTCTTAGAAGACGCTATCTGATGACGATTGGCTGATGCAGGCCAAGCACTCCTTCATTTTATTAGCAGATCGACGACGGCCCTCAATGGCGCAAGACCTCGCAGCTTCGGGCGGTCAACGCGGCAAGTGGATGGCCCTATTGGCCGCGCTGCTTGGTTGGATGTTCGACGGCTTTGAGATCGGCATGTTCCCGCTGGTCGGGCCGAACGCGCTCAAAGAATTGCTGGCCGACGAACTATCTGCCAATCCGGCGGCGAAGGACCAATGGTTCGGCGTCATCATGGCGGTGTTCCTGATCGGCGCCGCAACCGGCGGCGTCGTCTTCGGTTGGCTCGGGGATCGCATTGGCCGCGTTCGGGCGATGTCCCTGAGTATTTTGACCTACGCAATCTTCACCGGCCTTTGCGGGTTCGCGACCCAAGCCTGGCACATCGCCGCACTGCGGTTCGTCGCCTCGCTCGGCATGGGCGGCGAATGGTCGCTCGGCGTGGCCCTAGTCACGGAACTGTGGCCGAACCGCTCGCGCGCGTTCCTGGCAGGGCTCATCGGCGCTGCGGCGAACGTCGGCTTCTTGGCCGTTGGCTTACTGAGTTTGGTGCTGGTGAATTTCATTCAAGGCTTCGGCGAGTTCCTCAGCGCCGTCGGTCTACCGGAGGCGACAGTTCAAACGCTTCTCCACGGCGACGGTTGGCGACTACTAATGATCGCCGGCGCGCTACCGGCGCTCTTGGTCTTCTTCATCCGTCTTTTCGTTCCCGAGTCGCGCAAGTGGGAAGCGGCCGCGAGCGAGCAGGAAACTTCCTACTGGGCGACGCAAGACTTGCTGGGCGTCGTCGTTGGCGCGTTCGGCGCTGCGGTCATGGTGTTTTTGTGGTCGCCGGCGTTCGACCAGTTCGCGCGGACGCTTTCTTCGCCTGCCGAGGGGAGCACGCCGCCAAACTGGCTCGGACCGCTGCGAATTCTCGCCACGGGGATAGGATTCGTCGCCGCGCTCGTTGGCTACATCTATCCGGTAGTACGTTACTTGGGCCGCGCGCATGCCGCCGGACAACTGACCGCCGCTGACCGGCGCCGCAACCTCAATCTCTTGCTACTCGGCGCCTGTCTCGCTGGCATTCCGCTGTTGGGGACTTGGGGCTCGTTTCAGTGGGCGCCGAAATGGGCGATCGCTCTTGCCAATCAACTCCCCGTTGACGGCGGCCCATATCATGCCAAGGAATACGCGCAAATCGCCGCATCGCTCGGCGCGATCATTGGCACGATCCTCGCCGCACTGGCTGGCGGAGCGATCGGTCGCCGGCCGACCTACGTCATCCTGTGCATCGGCTCGTTCGCCTCGCTCGTTTATTTGTATCTGGCGAATGACGCCTACGGTTCCCAGTTGCTTGCGTCCATCTTCGTCGCTGGCGGCGTGACGGCGGCATTCTACGGTTGGTTTCCGCTCTACTTGCCGGAACTTTTTCCAACAAGCATTCGCGCCACGAGCCAAGGCTTCGCCTACAACTTCGGCCGCGTCCTCTCCGCCGTCGGATCGCTGCAAACCGCTGTGCTGACGGCCTACTTCGCCCGAAACATTCCCGCTGAACGCGTTGAAGTCGAGGCCTTTCCCCGCGCGGGAGCGACGCTTGCCGCCATCTACCTTGTGGGCGTGGCCATCATCTGGCTCGGGCCAGAGACGAAGGGAAAGCCGCTGCCGGATTAGTTCGCACTAGAACTGGAATCGATGACGCTCCAGCTAGTAGCGTCAGCCCCTGACCGCATGCTGATCAATTCGAAGAATGACCGCTCTCGTCGTGCCGACTCGATATTCAGTGACCTTGTGATGGAACAATCTGTCGTATGAACGCCAACCGTCGCGATTTTCTGGCTTCGTCATCGAAAACGCTCGTCGGCGCCGCTGTGTTCGCTAACTCGTCGCTGCTGACGACGCGCCTGCACGGCAACCCATCGTCGGCAGCCTCGGGCGATCGCATCCGCCTCGGACTGATCGGCGTCGGCAACCGGGGAATGCAGAACCTCGAAGAATTGCTCAAGAAAACGCATTGCGTTGAGTTGGCAGCCGTATGCGACGTCGACCAAGCCAGAATGTCAGACGCTCAAAAACTGATTGAGCAGCGCAGCGGCCAACGCTGCGCGACCTACAACGATTACCGTCGCTTGCTCGATGACAAAAGCATCGACGCCGTCGTCATTTCCACCCCCGATCATTGGCATGCGCTCGCGACGATCGACGCCTGCCGCGCCGGAAAAGACGTCTATTGCGAAAAGCCGCTCACGCTCACCATCGCCGAGGGCCAAGCAATGGTAGCGGCAGTGCGCGCCAACAAGCGAATTGTTCAGACGGGCAGCCAACAACGGTCCGACGCGCGGTTCAGACGCGCGTGCGAACTCGTGCGATCTGGCGCGATCGGCAAGGTGCACACGGTTCGCGTCGGAATTTCCAAGGTAAACTTTAAAGGTCCGGAAGTCCCCGACGGCAATCCGCCGCCGGAACTCAACTACGACCAATGGTTGGGCCCCGCTCCCAAACGCCCATACAACAAGAACCGCGTGCATTACAACTTCCGCTTCTTCTGGGACTATTCCGGCGGTCAGATGACCAACTGGGGAGCCCACCATCTTGATATCGCCCAGTGGGGGCTCGGCAAGGATGGCAGTGGGCCCGTCTCCGCCCTTGGCAAAGCTCGCTACCACCAGAGCAAGTTGTTTGAAGTCCCCGAGTGGTCTGAGGTCGTTTACGACTACGGCGACGGCACGACTCTCTACTGCGGGCATGATCAACCCAGCGGCACGACGTTTGTAGGCGATCGCGGCACAATTTCGGTCAATCGTAAAGAACTCAAAACGACGCCTTCCGATCTTGAGCTGATGCCGCCCAGCGAAAATTTCGTCGAACTCTACCGTAGCGACGATCATCTCGATAACTGGCTGCAGTGCATCGAGACGCGCGAATTGCCGATTTGCGATGTGGCCATCGGTCATCGCTCGGCCACCGTTTGTCACCTGGGCAATATTGCCATTCAGTCCGGCAAGGAAGTTCGCTGGGATCCGGTCAAGGAGCAGGTGATAGGCGACGACGTCGTCGCTCAAATGGTTAGCCGTCCCTACCGAGCTCCTTGGTCGCTCACATCCACCCGATAAAGGTATTCGATTGATGGCACTCCAGAACCGCCGACAGGCGCTGCTGAATATTGCTGGCGCAGCGATTGGCGTCGGCCTGTCGAACGGAGCGTTGCGTCTCGGCGCTGCCGAATCGCAACAGCCACCGCTGCGGGTCTGCATGCTCTCCGGCTCCGAGGAGTATAAGTCGGATGAATCGCTGGCGGCATTTCAGGCCGAGGTCGAGCGCAACTACCCGATAAAGTGTTCGCGCGCCTTCGCCACCGCCGTCGACAATCTACTTAACCTCGACGCTCTGAGTTCTTGCGACGTGATGCTGCTGTTCACGAGGCGCCTGAAGATCGACGGCAAGCAACTCGACGCCGTCAAAGAGTATTGCTTGTCCGGTAGGCCGATTGTGGGGCTGCGCACGGCAAGCCATGCTTTTGAAAACTGGCTCGACCTCGATCGCCAAGTATTCGGAGGCGACTATCGGGGCCACTACGGTAGCGGCGTTTTCACTCGTATCTCGCTTGTTGAAACCAAGCATCCCGCACTGGCGGGCGTGACGCCGTTCGAATCGAGCGAAAAACTCTACAAGAACCCGCAGCTAGCGCCAGATACGACTCTGCTATTGCGCGGCGACAGAGAATCGCACCAAGAACCGGTTGCCTGGACGCGCATTAACAATGGCGGAAGAGTTTTTTACACTTCACTCGGGGGGCCGTCAGACTTCAAAACTACGCAGTTTCGGAAACTACTGATCAACGCGATATTTTGGGTCGCAGAGCGGGATGAACGCGAGCAACCGTAGGCCTCGACTGGCCGACGAAATTCGAGCCGAGCCAGTTCGTCCCAGTGAAATCCAGCCTTACCGCGGGCGCCTTCTCGTGCAGTGCCATTGAAAGCGAATGGGCGATGCGTCTGAGTGGCTCCTAGATTCAGCTCAAGCATTTTCCCAGACGCTGCAGTTCGCGGCCGGCATGCTAAGCCTTCTCGGGCGTCTTCACGTGAAACTCCCGTTGTGAACAGAGCCAAGCCGCCAAGACGACGCAAGCGATGGTTCCCATTGCTAGTGACGTGAAGGAAGTCGATGCGGCGGGGTGCAACAACAGCTGCGGATCTTCGCGCAAGTTGAGCTGCCACGCTTCCGCGGCAATATCCTCCTCCATATGCGGCGTGGTGACGACGAAGCTCAGCGAGCGATAGGCGATCATCCGGGCGTGGTAGATCACGGTAATCAGTCGGATGCCGAACGGAAGATTGGCGAGCAGCCCTTCGATGACTGCGATGTAGACGACGCCAACGATCAGCGCCCGCTTTGTCAGCAGGCTCAACAGGCCGAAGAGGCTGCAGTACGCGGTGACGGCTAACGAATGAAGGCCAGCGATTTTCGCGAGCCGCACGCTCCACTCAGCAAAGGGAACGCCGGATCCCACGTAGATCGCAGCAAAGGCGAGCGCCGTGAACGCCGCCGTTAAGGCGACCGTCGTCGTGACCGTCGCGAGGAACTTAACAAGATAAATGCCCCACTTGGGCAGCGGGCGGACCAACAGGTACGTAATGGTTTGCTCTTCCTGCTCATCTTCGATCATTCCAGATGCATAGAGCAGGGCGACGAGCGGAATCAGAAGTTGCGGCAGAAGCATCATGCCCAGCAGAAACTCTAGGCCGCGCGGCGGAACATCGGGCGAGGTAAACCTCACCAGCAACGCCAACGCTGCGGGGATCGAGAACAACGCGCTGATTACGAGCCACCGCTTACCGTGCAAGTGCTGCCGCACTGAAAGCGCATAGAGCGCGATAAGTCCGCGAACCGAGGTCCCGGATGAATGTCCGTTTGATCGCGAGGAAGCGGTGCTTGCGTCCATCATTTGCTCACCAAGTACTTGAATACCGCTTCCAAGTTGTCGTCGTCGGAGTAGACCGATTCGATCGCGAGTCCTTCGCCAAGAGAAAGGTCGGGCAGGCGTCCGTAAAAATCGTCGGGTGAGCGTGTTTCCACCATAAGGCCTCCTTCACGCTCCAGAATGCGGACGCCTTCGACGTCCGGCCACAGCGACACGCGACTCGCCAACTGCCGATACTCTTCGCAAATTAGAACAATATGATGCGGGTGCTTATCGATGAGACTGCGAATCTCGCGGACATGCCCTTCGGCAACCAGGCGGCCGTGATTCAACAGCACGATTCGAGAGGTGAGCGACTGCACTTCGTGCAAGACATGGCTGGAGACAATGACGCTCTTACCTTCGTCGCTCAGTCGCAACACGATGTCCATCAAGTCGCGGCGAGCGATCGGATCGGTGCCCGTAAATGGCTCATCCAGGAACAGCACCTCTGGATCGTGGACCAGCGATTGAGCCATCTTGATCCGCTGCCGCATGCCTTTGGAGTAGCCGCGAATCGCTCGTTGCTGATGCCTGGTCATGCCGACCGCACCGATTGTCCGCGCGGTCGCGTCGCGAGCCGCTGATCTAGTTAATCCGCTCAATCGAGCGCACGTGTGTACGAAATCCCAGCCGGTCATCCATTCATAGAATCGGTCTTGCTCCGGGCAGAGACCGATGGAGCGGTTGAGCCCAGGGTTATTCCACGCGTCTTGACCCAGGACTCGCGCAACTCCCTGACTCGGCCGAAGCTGACCGGTCGCCAACTGCAGAAGCGTGCTCTTGCCTGCTCCGTTGGGGCCGAGCAATCCCGTGACGCCAGCGGGGATCGCCAGCGTCAACTTATTGACGCCGATCACATTGCCGTACCACTTCGACAGATCGCGAAATTCAACGACGGGCGTCATTTCAGCCGGTCCAGGGATTTGACGGAACGATTGAGGAGCCACGCTGAGAGCCCGAAGAGTGCGAGCAGTACGCCCGCCGACCAAGTCCACGGATACTGCGAGCCTACGTTGCGCAGTCGCGCCATATCTCGCTCGGCGCTGGGGCGCAATTGAGCCAGCTTGTCCCACGCTGCCGGCGTTCCGAGCATCTCTTCGCCGACGCGCGCCAGGTTTGTCGTGTAGGAAACGAGCGGTCGCCAGTCGGTGCGAGCGGCCGTGAGCTCCTGCTCGACGTAAGCGCTGGGATCGCGTCGGTCGAGGCGGATCGCGGCATGCCGTCGCTGTTGATGCTCGATGCCTTGCAGCACCGTCGCGACGACCCCGGAACCAATCCAGACGGCGAGCCAGAACATCGCGACGTAACGCGAACTGCGCGATAGCGAAGACAACGCGAGAATGAGCGTTCCCGCCGATGCGGCGATGATCAGTCCGTACCCAATGCTCGCCAACAGCAAGGGAAGCGTCTCTTTCACGATGCCGAAGTCGAGACTAAATAAAACCCCAAGCACGTAGGCGACGATCGATGGAACGATGGTGACGGCGCCTAAGAACGCGACAACGACTCCCCATTTACCAATAAAATAATCGATGCGCCGCAAAGGCCGCGAAAGATAGAGGGGCAGGGCATTGTAACGGAGATCTTGGCTGATGAGATTCGGGCCGACAATGAGGATCAGCAACATGGCGAGCCGTAGCTCAGTCAGCATGAAATAGCCGTAACAGAGGGCCCACGCTTCTTGGCGGTACGCCCGCGGATCGAGGAGCATTTCCCGGTCGATGAAACCGAGCAGCGGCAGGAAGGATTGAATCAATTCCGATTGCTGTTCAATCAATCCCCAAAAACAGAGCGCCGTGGCGAGCACAAGCGCCGGGATCCACGAAATAACCAATGCGATGCGCAGCCAACGATTCGTCAGCGCCACGCGAATCCCATGTCGCGTAATCGGCAGCCAACGCCAACTACGCCCGGAAAGCGTTCCCGACCAATGCTGATAGCCTTGATCAAAAATAGGCATCTACGCGCGCTCCAGGGATGAGAGAAAAACTTCCTCGAGCGTGCTGCGTTGGGGCTTCAAGTGGCGAATCTGTTCGCCAGCCTCCGCTGCTGCGCGCCAAATCAACTGCGGCGTTGCTCCGAGAGGCACGAGAACCTTCAGCACGTCTGTAGCGACTTCGGCGACGCAGCCACAGCTTCGCAGGCGTTCGGCGAAGGGAGCGAGCTCGCCTTTGACGCGTACTTCGTACGACTGGCTGTGAACTTGCTTCAGGTCCGCAATTTCGCCTTGAGCGAGCAGCTTGCCGGCGGCGATGACAATAACATGGTTACAGACCGTCTCGACATCAGGAAGAAGATGACTGGAGAAGAGCAGGCTCATTCCCTTATTCCGCGTCAGATCGCGAGCTAATTCGAGAATCTCTTGTCGCCCGTCGGGGTCCATCCCGTTCGTTGGCTCATCGAGAATCAGCATCTTGGGATCGTGAACGATTGCGGACGCGAGCTTCAGGCGTTGCTTCATCCCGGTCGAGTACGACTCGACTTTCCGGTAGCGGGCTTCGCCCAGGCCGACGTAGTCGAGCGTCTCGTGCGCCCGCTGCAGCGCATCAATCCGGCTCATTCCCACTAATTCACCGGCGTACGCCACAAAATCGACCCCCACGGTGTGGGGAAACAGGCACTCGTCCTCGGGAGCAAATCCAATCTCCCGGCGGATTTCGAGTTGCTGCCGACGGAAGTCTTTTCCCAGCACCTGGCCAGTCCCGGCATCCACCGGGATGAGACCCAGCAGCGTCCGAATCATTGTCGTCTTGCCCGAGCCATTCGGCCCAAGCAAACCGATCGCGCCGATCGGCACAGACAACGTCAAATCGTTGAGCGCCGTGATCGAACCGTACTTTTTGGTGACATTGGAGAACTGAAAGAGCACAGCCGCTCCTCTGGATAGCGTCCGGGGGTAGAGGCAATCTAACGCATGCGCCTTCAACCTTCAAAGCGCGATCGGCGGCCCGCTTTCCTACCGGGTACGCTGGCTTTCTAACGAGGGCGAGTTCGGTCCGCGCTTTGTTGAGGTGGCGCGGCTCGTGTACCATGGAAACGACGAACGCGCCGCCTCAACATCGACGGCAAACTTAACGCAGTGAGTAAGCATGCGAAATCTGCTCCTGATCGCCATTTTGTCTGCTCTCGTTTTCGCTTCATCAGCTGACGCTGCGCGACCGAAGCCCCCCGTGCGAGATCCGCAGGAGGAAGGTTTTGTCGCAGCCGTTGAACTCCCCAATGGCGAGCTGCCGCCGAAGAATGTGGTTGGCAATTTTGTGATTGGCCCCAAGCACCCAGTCGCGCCGGAAATGCTCGATCCACCCGGCGGACTACGGGGCAGGGTGGTTGAGTTCACGATGAAATCGGCCGACAGCAAGATCTATCCCGGCGTGGCGCGCGATGCCGGCACCTCAGGCAAGGTTGATCCGGCCGACCCGGCGAAGCTGATCGTCACCACCAGCCGCCCAGCGCCGTACGATCGTCGCGTCGCCGTCTACATTCCGAAAGATTACATGGCGGGGACAAAGGCGCCGTTCATCGTCGGCGCCGACGGGCCTGACAACGGCCTGTTCACGGCGCTCGACAATCTCATCGCCGAGGGGCGGGTGCCGCCGCTCATAGCGATCTCCATCGGCAACGGCGGCGGCGACGCGCAGGGGAGCCAGCGTGGACTGGAATACGACACTGTGTCGGGCCTCTATGCCGAGTTCGTCGAGAAGGAAGTCTTGCCGCGCGTGGAGAAAGAATGCGGCGTCACGCTCACCGACGATCCGAACGGGCGCGCGACGACCGGCTGTAGCTCGGGCGCCTCGTGTGCGTTCACAATGGCGTGGTTCCGCCCTGACTTGTACCGGCGCGTTCTCAGCTACTCAGGTACCTACGTCAATCAACAGTGGCCTTCGAACCCTGAGACGCCGCACGGGGCGTGGGAGTTCCACGAGCGACTAATTCCCAACAGCCCGCCGAAGCCGCTGAAGATTTGGCTCGAGGTGAGCGACCAAGACAACTTCAACCCGAACCGCATGCGCGACGGTTTGCACGACTGGGTGCTGGCTAACGAACGGATGGCCCGCGTCCTGGCTGAGAAGGGTTACCAGTACCAGTTCGTCTTCGCAAAGAATGCCGGCCACTGCGACGGCGCCGTGAAGCGGCAAACGTTGCCTTATGCACTCGAGTGGCTGTGGAGCGATTACAAACCGGCGGAGTAGATCGAAACCGGCGGAGCAGAACGGCGTTACCGTCATTCTGAGCGAGTCAGCGTCATTCCGAACGAAGTGAAGAATCTAGCGGCTCGATCGCCACTTCAAAGCGGCCCGACGAGTCAGCCATCCCGCGCGGCATCGCATTGGTGTTGAATTCGGCGACGATATCGCCATCGCCATCGACGGCGATTAGCCCTGCCGTTTCCTTCGGCAACCGGTCGCGCACTTGCACAATCGCCGCATCGGCCAGCGAGGCGTCCGCATAGCGCATCCGCGCTGCAACGTCGTAACACACGGCGTTGCGAATGAACAACTCGCCGACGCCGGTGCCGGAGATCGCGCACGTTTCGTTGTCGGCGTACGTTCCGGCGCCGATGATCGGCGAGTCGCCGATGCGACCATACTTTTTCATCGCCAGTCCGCCCGTCGAGGTGGCGGCGGCAAGATTCCCGTGCGTGTCGAGCGCGACGCAGCCGACGGTGCCGTAGTGATCAGGCGCCGCGAGTTGCGAAGTCTTCGGCTTGGCCGCTTCGCCACGTGCTTCAACCTCGGCCTTTGCTTTCGCTTTCTCGTATTCCGCCCGCGTGCGATCGGTCCAAAAGTAATCAGGCGAAACAATCTCGGCGCCGACTTCGCGAGCAAACTTTTCCGCCCCGTCGCCGGCGAGCAGCACGTGCTTCGTGTCGGTCATCACGCGGCGTGCGAGCGAGATCGGATTCTTCACCGTCGAGACTCCGGCAACGGCGCCGGCTGTATGGTCGGCGCCATTCATAATCGAGGCGTCGAGTTGATGCTGCCCCGTCGCCGTGTAGGTGGCGCCATGGCCGGCGTTGAAGTACGGCGAATCTTCCAGCACGCGCACCGACTGCTCGACCGCGTCGAGGCTGCTGCCGCCCTTGGCAAGAATGTCGCGGCCAACAGTGAGCGACTTCTCCAGCGCCTGTTCGATTCCTTTGCGAGCTTCGGGCGTCAGATCAGCCCAACCGCCGGCGCCGCCATGAATCGCGATGGCATACTTCGCCGGTTCCGCTGCCACGGCCGGCAATGCGGCGATCAATCCAACAACAAGATGACAAATTGCGAACGCGACGAGACGATTCACGGCAATACCTTCCAGTGCGTGAGGAATTCCGGGCGCTGCTGCAGCATAATGGCCGCGACTCCAACTTGCCACCAATTGCGAACGGAGAAGCGATGCGGCGCCTTGGCTACGTTTTACTATTGCTCGCGATCGGAATCGATCGGCAGCGTGCGAGCGGCGCCGACGAATCTGCGCACGCAGCGAATCCAGTTGTCGCCGAGAACGCGCAGGAGGGATCGCTCGACTGGCAGCTCACGCGCGTTCGCGTCGACGATCGCGGCTTTCGCTCTCCGTTGATTGAAGGTTACTGCTCGCGGCAAAGCGTAAAGGCGGGCGAGTCGATCGACATCATGGTCTCGACGAACCCGCCGCAGCGATTCGAGATCGAGATCTTCCGCATGGGCTACTACGGCGGCCGCGGCGCGCGATTGCTGGCGAAGCTCGGACCATTCGACGGCGTCATGCACCCGGACCCGTCCAAAGGTGAAAAGAACCTCCACGAATGTCGTTGGCCTGCCGCTGCAACGCTGACGATTCCCAATGATTGGCTCAGCGGCGTCTATTTAGGGCGATTGACGACGCTGCCCGAGGGCAAAGAAAAACCATACTGGCAGAGCTACGTCATCTTCATCGTCACCGACGATCGCCCGGCGGACATTCTGTTACAATGCTCCGACAACACCTGGCAAGCCTACAACCGCTGGCCCAACGATTTTTCCGTCTACACGCATCCGCAGGGAGGGCAGGGGCCTTGGGCCGATGTGAGCTTCGATCGCCCCTACGCCCGCGAAGCGCAGCACAACGAAATCGTCAACGACCCGCTCACCGTCGGTGCCGGCGAGTTTCTGCCGTTCGAGTTTCCGCTTGCTTACTGGTTAGAAGAGCAGGGGTACGACGTGGCCTACTGTTCGAACAGCGACATGCTCACGCCCGATCGCGGGCTCAAGTGCAAAGCGTTCATCAGCGTCGGCCACGACGAGTATTGGGACATCCGCCAGTTCCGCAGCGTCGAGGCGCTGCGCGACGCCGGCGTCGACTTGCTCTTCCTCTCGGGCAACGCCGTTTGTTGGGTGACGCCGTATAGAGCGAGCGTCGACGGCCGCGAGAATCGCATCATCTTCCGCGGCGGTCCGTACGGCGCCGACAACGACTATGCCGAGCAGCGCCAGCGCGAGCATGGTCCGTTCCCCGAGCGCGGCCCCGACGAAGGGTTACTCATCGGCGCCCGCAACATCGAACCCGTCAACGGCGGCGGCGATTGGATCGTCACGCAGCCCGAACATTGGATGTTCAACGGCACAGGAGTCCAGGCGGGCGACAGAATCCCCGGACTGATCGGCTGGGAGTATAACGGCGCCCCGGCCGATATCCCGGGATTGGAGGTCGTCGCCGCGGGCACCGCCTGGGTCGGCGGCGACGAACCGCAGCAGTGGACGGCAACAATCTACCCCGGCCCAAAGCAAAACTTC
This sequence comes from Lacipirellula sp., assembly GCF_965279485.1. Classification (NCBI taxonomy): domain Bacteria; kingdom Pseudomonadati; phylum Planctomycetota; class Planctomycetia; order Pirellulales; family Lacipirellulaceae; genus Lacipirellula; species Lacipirellula sp. The sequence continues at coordinate 933,455 of NZ_CBDIIC010000001.1, read as the reverse complement.
GTCTTCAACGCCGCCACCATCTTCTGGTCGCAAGGCCTCAGCTCGCCGCCCGGGCACACGCTCCCCTGGTCGCACTGGTCCCGCCCCCACGGCCCCGACCCACGAGTGCAGCGGATCACCAAAAACCTGCTCGATCGAGCCCTCGCCCCGCCGTCGTCAGACAAGTAGCAACCCAAGGCAGCCCAGCCTCATCTATATAGACGCCATCTTGCCTTCTACCTCCCCGCCCCCGACCTGCCAAATTGGCGGAACCAGCCCGCAGCAAGAAATCGCCTCCGAACTCTCGCCCTGCCAATTTCCCCAAGAAACGCCGAGGATTAACGCCCACCCGCGGCAGTTTCTCCCCGTTGGCACGCCCATTGCCTTAACTGGCCCTCACACCACGGTCTGCCTGCCATTTCCGGCAGAACGCCCGCCTCGACGCTTCAAAATGCGGCCCGAGCGGCTATCGCAAACCCCTTAAGCCGTTTAGATTTAGCGATTCGCCGCAGTCCGCTCCAGGCAACCATACACACCTCGAATCACCGTCCGGCCGGCCCATCGCGGCCCCGGACCGATCGCATCAGTCATTTAGGAGGATTTCACGTGCCCAAGCAGATGGTCTTTGAAGACGACGCCCGCAAGTCGTTGGCGGCCGGGGTCGAGAAGTTGGCCCGCGCCGTTCGTAGCACGCTCGGCCCGCGCGGCCGCAACGCGGTGCTCGATAAGGGATGGGGTTCGCCCAAGGTGACCAAGGACGGCGTGACTGTCGCCGAAGATATCGAACTTGAAGACGCCTACGAAAACCTCGGCGCCCAGCTCGTCAAGGAAGCCGCCAGCAAGACGAACGACGTCGCTGGCGACGGCACCACCACCGCGACCGTGCTGGCTGAAGGCATCTTCCGCGAAGGCTTGAAGATGCTCGCCGCTGGCGCCGATGCGATGGCCCTGAGCCGCGGCATCCAGAAGGCCGTGAAGGCCGTTGCCGAAGCCATCCAAAAGGCTGCTGAGCCGCTCGACGTCAAAGACAAGAAGAGCCTCCAGCAAATCGCCACCATCGCCGGCAACAACGATCCGACGATTGGCGCCGTGCTGGCCGAAGCCTTTGCCAAGGTCGGCAAAGACGGCGTCATCACCGTCGAAGAAGGCCGCGGCAACGAAACGACCGTCGAGGTCGTCGAAGGCATGCAGTTTGATCGCGGCTACCTGTCGCCCCACTTCGTCACGAACGAAGACGACCAAACCGCCGATCTCGACAACTGCCTGGTCCTCGTCTTCGAAGAGAAGATCTCGAGCGCCAAGAGCCTCGTGCCGGTTCTCGAAGCCGTCTCGAAGGCAGGCCGTCCGCTGATGATCATCGCTGAAGACGTCGAAGGCGAAGCTCTCGCGACGCTCGTGGTGAACAAGCTCCGCGGCATCGTCCAGGTTGTCGCCGTGAAGGCCCCCGGCTACGGCGATCGCCGCAAGGCGATGCTCGGCGACATCGCCGCGCTCACCGGCGCCACCGCGATCTTCAAGGATCTCGGCATCAAGCTCGACGGCGTGCAGCTGTCGGACCTCGGCAAGTGCCGCAAGGTGATCATCTCCAGCGACAACACGACGATGGTCGGCGGCGGCGGCAAGAAGGAAGCCATTACCGGCCGTGCCGAGCAGATCCGTCGCGAAATCGAAACGACCGACAGCGACTACGATCGCGAGAAGCTCCAAGAACGCCTCGCGAAGCTCGCCGGCGGCGTGGCCGAAATCAAAGTCGGCGCCGCGACCGAAACCGAAATGAAGGAACGCAAGGACCTGCTCGTCGATGCCAAGTCGGCCACGCAGGCCGCGCTGGCCGAGGGCGTCGTCCCCGGCGGCGGCGTCGCCTTGCTGCGTGCGGAAAAGGCTCTCGATAAGCTCGGTCTCGAAGGCGACCAGAAGCTGGGCGCCGACATCATCCGCAAGGTGCTCGACTACCCGCTGCGGGCCATTGCTGAAAACGCCGGCGTCGACGGCGCCGTCGTCGTCAACCGCGTTCGCCAGCTCAAGGGTAAGACCGAAGGCTACAACGCCGACAAGGACGAATACGGCGACATGATCGCCGCGGGCGTCATCGACCCCGCGAAGGTCGTCCGGACCGCGCTGCAAAACGCCGCGAGCGTCGCCGCGTTGCTCCTCACCACCGACGCGCTGATCACCGACCTTCCGAAAAAGGAAGAAGAAGGCGGCGGCGGCCACGATCACCACGACCACGGCATGGGTGGTATGGGCGGCATGGGTGGCATGGGCATGGGCGGCATGGGTGGAATGGGCGGCATGATGTAAGACGCAGGCTTTCGGCCGTCGGCTCTCGGCTATCAGCCAGAGAGCTTGATGTTTGGCCGGTAGCCGTCAGCCAAACAGTCCCAACTCAAATTCGATCAACACCTCAAATAAACATAAGTAAGGATTCAAATTCATGGCCAAAATCAAGCTTCGTCCGCTCGACGATCGCGTTGTCGTTCAACCCCTCGAGGCCGAGGAAGTCACCGCCGGCGGCATCGTGCTGCCAGGCGCCGCTCAAGAGAAGCCGCAACGCGGCAAGGTTGTCGCCGTCGGCGCCGGTAAGCTCCTCGATAGCGGCAAGCGCGGCGAACTGTCGGTCACCGTCGGCGACGAAGTTATCTTCGGCAAGTACGGCGGTTCGGAAGTCGAAGTCAACGGCGAGGAATTCAAGATCCTCCGCGAGAGCGACATTTTGGCCAAAGTCGTCGGCTAACCAGCCGCGTCCGCGCATCGGACTGGTCGCTTAAGCGACCAGTCCAGCCCCGACGCTGACTTTCCATTCAAAACAAATTCACTCCTGAATCAGGAACCTTACAGTGCCAAAGCAACTCATGTTCGACGACGCAGCCCGCGCGAAGCTGCTCCGCGGCGTCGACAAGCTGGCCGACGCGGTGGCCGTCACCATGGGCCCCACCGGCCGCAACGTTATCATCAATAAGTCCTTCGGCGGTCCCACCGTTACCAAAGACGGCGTTACCGTCAGCAAGGAAATCGAGCTCGAAGACCCCTTCGAAAACATGGGCGCTAAGCTCGTGCACGAAGTGGCCGACAAGACCTCCTCGCTCGCCGGTGACGGCACCACCACCGCCACCGTTCTCGCCCGCGCTATCCTCCGCGAAGGCGCTCGCAACATCGTGGCCGGCAGCAACCCGATGGCCGTCCAACGCGGCATTCGCAAGGGCGTCGAAGCCGCCGTCGCGAAGCTCGACGAAATGAGCAAGAAGGTCTCCAGCAAGGAGCAAATTGCCCAGGTCGGCTCGATCAGCGCGAACAACGATCGCGTCATCGGCGACCTGCTCGCCGACGCGATGGAGAAGGTCGGCAAAGACGGCGTCATCACCGTCGAAGAAGGCAAGTCGACTGAAACGACCCTCGAGTTCGTTGAAGGCATGCAGTTCGACAAGGGCTACCTGTCGCCTTACTTCATCAACCAAACCGCCGACATGGCGTGCGTCCTCAACGACGCCTACATCCTGATCCACGAAAAGAAGATCAGCAACCTGCGCGAGCTGGTGCCGATCCTTGAGCAGGCCAGCCAAAAGGCGAAGCCGATCCTGATCATCGCCGAAGACGTCGAAGGCGAAGCCCTCGCCGCACTCGTGGTGAACAAGCTCCGCGGCATCCTCAACATCTGCGCCGTGAAGGCCCCTGGCTTCGGCGATCGTCGCAAGGCGATGCTCGGCGACATTGCGGCCCTCACTGGCGGCACGCTGATCAGCGAAGACCTCGGCATCAAGCTCGAGAGCGTCACGCTCGAACAGCTTGGCCGTGCGAAGAAGATCACCGTCACCAAGGACAACAGCACGATTGTCCAAGGCGGCGGTTCGAACGCCGACGTCAAGAAGCGGATCGATCAGCTGCGTAAGGGCATCGAAGGGACCACCAGCGACTACGATCGCGAGAAGCTCCAAGAGCGCCTCGCGAAGCTCACTGGCGGCGTGGCCATCGTCTCGGTCGGTGCCAATAGCGAAGCCGAAATGAAGCAAAAGAAGGCGCGAGTCGAAGACGCCCTCCACGCCACCCGCGCGGCGGTTGAGGAAGGCATCCTCCCCGGCGGCGGCGTCGCCCTCATCCGCTGCAAAGAAGCGGTCGAGGCGGCTCGCAGCGGCGCCAAGGGCGATGAGAAGATCGGCGTCAACATCGTCGCCGGCGTCCTCAGCGCCCCGCTGAAGCAAATCGCCGACAACTGCGGTCTCGACGGCAGCGTCGTCGCCGACGAAGTCAGCCGCAAGTCGAACAGCATCGGCTACGACGCCAACAACGGCGAGTACGTCGACATGTTCAAGGCTGGCGTCATCGACCCGACCAAGGTGGTGAAGACCGCCCTGTCGAACGCCGCGAGCATTGCCGGCCTGATCCTCACGACCGAAGCCCTGGTGACCAACCTTGACGGCAAGGACCAGGACAAGCGGGCCGTGTCGGGCAGCGTCCGGTAACGCGTCAGCCGTATAATTAGGAAAGTTCGCAAGCCGGGCCACTCGATTGGCGATCAAACGAGTGGCCCGGTTGCGTGTCACGGGAAAAGGTCGAATACGGATAGCCGCGATGGCGACCAAACGTTGTTACTACGAAACGCTCGAAGTTACCCGCACCGCGTCGGGCAGCGAGATCTCTGCGTCCTACCGGAAGTTGGCGGTGAAGTATCACCCCGACAAAAACCCTGGCGACGAAGAAGCCATCGCGCGCTTCAAAGAATGCAGCGAAGCGTTCGAAGTTCTCAACGATAGCGACAAGCGAGCCCGCTACGATCGCCACGGCCACGCCGGCGTTAACGGCGGCGGGGCAGGGCAGTTCAACGACGTCGAAGACATCTTCTCGGCGTTCGGCGATATCTTTGGAGACATCTTCGGCGGGCGGCAGCGAGGCGGCGGCCGTCGTGCACGTCGCGGCCGCGACGTGCGCTGCGAGGTGACGCTCACGCTCAAGGAGGCCGCCGAAGGCGCCCACAAGAAGGTGACGTTCCACCGTCACGAAAGCTGCAAAACCTGCGAAGGCTCGGGCGCCGCGGCGGGCAGCAAACGCGAAGTTTGCTCCTACTGCGGCGGCCGCGGCCAGGTGATCCAGCAGATGGGCATCGTCCGCATGCAGACGACGTGCCCGCAATGCCACGGCGAAGGTTCGGCCGTGTCGAACCCCTGTAAGCCGTGCCGCGGCTCCGGCCAAACCGCCAAGAAAGTCGAAGCTGAAGTCGACGTTCCCGCCGGCGTCGACAACGGCATGCAGATCCGCATGACAGGGCAGGGGGAGCCAAGCCTCGAAGGAGGCCCAGCCGGCGATTGCTACTGCGTCGTCACCGTGTTGCCGCATCCGCTGTTCGAACGCGAAGGCCAGCATCTCATTTGCCGCATCCCCATCGCCTACTCGCAGGCGGTGCTGGGGGCGACGCTCGAAGTGCCGACGCTCAGCGGCCCTATGGAACTGAAGGTCCCCGCCGGCACGCAGTCGGGCGAAGTCTTTCGCCTCCGCGGCAAAGGCCTTCCCGATCCCCGCGTCCACGGCGTCGGCGACCTACACGTGCAGGTGACGATCGAAGTCCCCAAGAAGATCACCGCCGAAGAAAACGAACTCCTCCGCAAGCTCGCGGAACTGGAACACAAAAACGTCGCCCCCGCGCGCAAAGGCTTCTTCGACAAAGTGAAGGAGTTCTTCGCCCCGGAGGAAGAACATACGGAAGTCGAAGCGTCCTAACGCTCGCTGGAGAGAAACAATGCCAAGCAATCCTTTTCGACAAGATCAGCCGTCGCGCGACGGCGGCGAAGACAACCCGTCCGACGCCCAGTTGGAAGGCGCCACCGCCGACGGCGCGCCGGGCGACAACGCCGGCATCGCCGACGGCATGAACGGCGGCGACCTGCTTGAAGCTGAACTCGCCGCCGAACGCGATCGCAACTTGCGGCTTCGCGCGGAGATTGAAAACCTCCGCACCCGCAGCTCGCGCGAACTCTCCGACCAAATTCGCTACGCCGCGCTGCCGATGGCTCGCGACCTGCTGCCGGTGCTCGATAACGTCGACCGCGCCATCGCCGCGGGCGAAAAGGCTGGCGAGAAGGGTCCGCTCGTCGACGGCATCAAAATGGTCCGTCAGCAGCTGATCAGCGCTCTGCAACAGCAGCAGTGCCAAGAGATCAAAGCCCTCGGCGAACCGTTCAACCCGCAGTTCCACGCCGCGATCCTGCAGCAACCCTCGGCCGACGTCCCCGCGAACCACGTGATGATGGTCACCCAAGCCGGCTACCAACTCCACGACCGCGTCGTCCGCCCCGCGCAGGTAATCGTCTCCAGCGGACCGGCCGCGTAAGCATTTCCTTCCTGAACCCCGACCCCTGAACCCTCCCACCTCTCCATGCCCACCTACGACTACGAATGCGACGCCTGCGGACATGAGTTCGAGTTGTTCCAGGGAATCAACGACGCCGTCCAGCGCAAGTGCCCCAAGTGCGGCAAGCTGAAGCTCCGCCGCCTCTTCGGCACCGGCGCCGCGGTAGTGTTCAAGGGCTCGGGATTCTACGAGACGGACTACCGCAGCGACTCGTACAAGAAGGCGGCCGAGAAGGATAAGAAGTCGTCGTCCGAATCATCAAGCGGCTCCAGCGAGAAGTCGTCGGAGAAGAGTTCTGAGAAATCGTCGTCCTCTGATAAGTCGTCTTCGAGCGGCGAATCGAAGTCGAAATCGAAGAAGCCGAAGAAAGATTAAACGCAGCGTTATGTTTGTCGATGGGAATGCATTTTTTGCCACGAAATACACGAACCGACACGAAAAATGCGTGAGATGAATGCTTTGATGGCATCCTTCTCCGCCTTCCATGCTCTTCAATTTTTGTGTGCTTCGTGTGTTTCGTGGCAAATCTCCCCGCATTTCCACCGTCTAATCCGCGTCCCATTCTTTCTTCCATCCTTCGTGCGTCTTCGCGACCGTCGTGTCTTCGTGGTGAGTTCTCTTTGTCACTGCTCCGGCGGGTCGTTGACCCGCGGCTACTATGCGTTGTCCCACCTGCGAACGCGAATTTCAGCCTGCTGAATCGACGATGCTGCCGTTTTGCAGCGAGCGATGCCGCACGATCGACCTCGGCCGCTGGTTGGAGGAAGGGTACGCCCTTCCTGAGTTGAGCGAAGTCGAAGACGACGACTCTTTCGGCGACGGCGAATAACACGCCTCCTCTGTCATTCCGAGCGGAGCGAGGAATCTCGCATCTCGCTCAACTCCAAAGCTTCCGCCGCCAGCCCCCAATTTCGCGGTCGCCGGCAACGGCGCGATTGGCCTATAATCCGGCCAACGCCGCGGCCTACGTACTGCCGCCGCGACCAAGCTCGCCGCCAGACGCACGCCTCATGACTCCCTCGCCGCATCAGCTTTCCTCCGTCCGTTGGTCTGCCATTTTTCCGTGGCTCATCCTGGTCCGCGCCGCTCGCGTCTCGCTGATGGTGCGCGTCATCATCTTGGCGCTTCTCGGCGTCGCGGCAACGCACGGCGGTTGGCGGCTGATTGATTCGACGCTGCAAGGCAGCCAATCATTGCAGTCGCTAGAGCGCGCACCGCAGATCTCGATTCCGCTGATGCCGGAAAGGCACGAACCGCCCACGACGTTCAACGAGCCTGTCATCGTGAGCGCGCGAATGACGACCGGCGCCTTCCTCTCCGCCTGGCATTGGCTCGGCCGGCCGTTCGGCTTGCTAGCGCTGCGGCCAACGCTGCAAGAGAGCGTCACGCTCGCGCTCGCTGGCGTTTGGAGCGTCGCTGTCTGGGCGCTCTTCGGCGGAGCGATCGCCCGCATCGCCGCCGTTTACCTCACCTACGGCGAAACGCTCGGACCAATCGCCGCCATCCGCGCAGCGGCCCGCACGTGGCTGGCGGCCATCGGCGCCATCGGCTTTGTCGCGCTCGCGATGCTTGTCGTCGCCTTGCCGCTAGTCATCGCCGGCGCGCTGCTTCGCTTTGATCTCATGGTCTTGCTAATGGGCATGGCTTGGATCGTCGCGCTCCTCTGCGGAGCCATTGTCGCCATCCTCGCCGTCGGCCTCGCGTTCGGTTGGCCGCTCATGTGGGCGACCTCCGCCGTGGAGCGCACCGACGCGTTCGACGCGATCAGCCGCGGCTTCGCCTATCTCTTTCAGCGCCCGCTGCAGCTCTTGTTCTACGTCTTTGTCGCCAGCCTGATCGGCGTCCTCGCGCAAGTCGCCGTTTCCGCCGCCGTTACGGCCACGACGACCGCCACGCATTGGTGCGTCGCCCTCGGCGCCGGGCAGGGGCGCACCAGTGACCTCGGCTTCGACCACCAGGGCGTCAGCGATGACGTCGATTCCGTCGGCGAGATCGGCGCCGGCGGCATTGAATTTTGGACCAGCGTCGCCCAGGGAGCGTCGAGCTATTTCCCGCTCGCCTTTTTCTGGCCTGCCGTCACGGCGATCTACCTGCTACTGCGGCGCGAAATCGACGGGACCGAGATGACCGAAGTCGTCTTCGACGAAGGCGAATCGTTCCGCGGTCTGAAGCCGCTCACGCCAACCGCCAGCGGCGTCCCGCAGATCGAAGGCTCTGCTGCCGCACCCGCGCCGCCGAGCAAATAAAAGCCACCGGCTCTGCCGGTGGACGGATTGAAAGAAGCCCTACGAGCGCAAGGTAACTCGACTGGCACGGCGTCCACCGGCGAAGCCGGTGGCTTTCATCGCGACAGCGCCGCGACGAGCGCATCGAGCCGCCCCTCAAACTGCCCGCGGGTAACGACCTCGTCGCATCCCGCCGCCACGGCCGCTGCGAGCGAGTCGCGCTGCACATGCGGCCCGCCGGCCAGAATCTTCGCCGCCGGCGCCGCGGCTCGTAATTGAGCAACCGCATCCGCCACATCGAGCGCGGGCAACCGCAAGTCGATCGCAACGAGCGCCACATCGTCCGCGGCACAGCGCGCGACGGCGTCCGCAGCGCTCCCTGCCACGCCCACGGTCGCCCCATGCCGATCTGCCGCCCCCTGGGCTGCCGACATCAGCATCAAATCAGAACTCAACAAGAGGAAGTGCATGGTCGTATGAATGTTGTCCTAAGCAGAACTATTAATGTCATCTCGTCGGCGGAACTATTAATGTCATCCCGAGCGGAGCGAGGGATCTAGTGGCGCAAACGAGCGTCCAGATTCTTCGCTGAGTTTACCCTGAGCGGGGCTAAGGGCTCAGGATGGCGAAGAGTGGCTCGGGCGAAGCGAATAAATCTAAATCGCCCCCGGCCCGCGCGCCCCGTCGCTCACCTGAATCGCCTCATCCATCGGCAACACAAACACCTTGCCGTCGCCGATCGTCCCCTCGCCGCCGGTACGGGCGACTTGTTCCAGAACCTCGATCGTCTTCTCGACAAAGTCGTCGTTCACGGCGATCTCAAGCGCCACCTTCCGCAGCAGGTTCGTTTTGTACTCGGCGCCGCGATAAGTCTCGTCCTGGCCGCGTTGCCGCGCAAACCCCATCGCATCGCCGACGGTGAGCCGCGACACGCCGATCCGCCGCAGCGCTTCTTGCACGGCCTTCAGCTTCGGGGGTTGGATGATTGCGATGATCAGCTTCATAAATTGCCGCCGCCTGACGAGAAACCACTCCTTTTGGGTAGGATAGAGCATACCCCGAGCGAGCCGATTCGAGTAGGTCGTCCGCCCCCTTGGAGTCGTTCCATGGCCGTGAAGCAACAGGTCGAAGAGCTGATCTACGCCCTCGGCCACTGGTTGCCGAACCCCCGAGTGGCTCAGTTCTGTGGGCTAGGGGAGGGGAGCAGTTTTAGCGGCGCCGGCCTGTGGCGCGTCGAGCACGGCGGTCAGGTTTACGTCCTGCGACGTTGGCCGCCGGCGGCAGGCAAAGGCTGCCATATCAACCGTATTACTTGGTTGCAGCGGCATCTTGCCGAAGCGGGCCTCCCCGTCGCCACTCCGCTACAGTTGCTGGAAGATCCCGAGTCGCTACTCTTCTCAATCACTTCAAAAGTTTCCGGCGAGCGCGAGATCTCCACCTGGACGCTCACCTCCTGGCTTCCCGGCGTCGCCGACTACTGGACCTACCCGCGGCCCGCCAAACTCAAAGCAGCGCTCCGCACGCTCGCGGACATCCACCTGGCCGCGACCAGCTTCAACATCGCCGACGCCCACGGCAAGTTGCGAGTCGCCCGCTCGCCCGCCTTATCGAGACGAGCCGACCGCCTCGCCACGTTGCAAGCTGGCGACCTCGCCGAACTAAAATCACCCGTCACCCGCGCCCCCGCCAGCCTCACGCGCGAGTTGGCGTTCCACGCACTCGCCCACGCCGAGCGCGCCCTTCCGCGCCTCGGCCATGAATCGCACCGCTGGCGTGACGAGCCGCTCCCATTGCAGTGGGTCCTCCGCGACGTCTGGCACGATCATCTCCTTTTCACCGAAGACCGCGTCACCGGCGTTCTCGACTTCGGCGCCGCCGCGGTTGATTCGCCGGCGGGAGACGTCGCAAGGCTCCTCGGCAGTCTCGTCGGCGACGACGAGGCGGCGTGGCAGCTCGGTCTCGACGCCTACGCCAGTCGCCGCCAGCTAGCGCCCGACGAACTCGCCGCCGCCCGCTTCTTCGACGCCAGTGGCACGCTCCTCTCGGCGATGAATTGGGTCCACTGGCTCTACCGCGACAGCACCGCGCTCGGCCCCAATGTCGACCTGCCCGCCGCCCACCGCCGCTTGGAACGGCTTGTCGCGCGGCTCCGTTCGCTCGCCCCCACCTGAAAACCACCAGAAAAAGTGTCGCTTTTGTCGGCAAACCGCACGCCGCTGCCGTTCGGTGCCGCCATCGCCCGCCGCCGATCGCCGTTGACCCGGTTTTCGCCCCAACCGTAAAATCTTCTCATCGGCAAAGGCGGCGGGGATTCCGCGCGCGATGCTGGCATCTCCCGGTTAGGAATTCGACGGAATGACTCTTACTCGACGCTTCGGGAACTTCGCCTGGCTGGCGACCGCCCTATTCGCGCTTGCTCTGCTGCCAACGGCGGCGGCCCAGGAACTCGACTTCAGCAAGTTCGACAGCAAGCTCGGCGGCGGCCTTGGGGGGGGCTTCGGCCAGACCCACAAAGAGGTTTCCATTTCCGCCGAGTTCACGGCGCCTACGCCCGACGCGCCTGCGATGCTCTTCGTCACCGCGAAGATGGCGCCCAACTGGCACATCTCCTCCATCGATCAGGGAGCCGACGGAAGCGGCGGCGGCCCCAAGCCGACGGTGATCAACATCGATGGCGGGCAAGAAGTCAAACTCCTCGCGCCGTTTCAACACATCCAGCAACCGACTTCACGCATCGACAACGAAGCCTGGATCGGACTGGAACTCCGCGAACACCGTGACGTGGTCACGTGGTACGCCCCGGTTGAATTCGCGGCGAGCATCGATCCAGCGAACGCTTCAATCAACGGAAAGATCGACGGCCAAGTCTGCGATCGTTCCTGCATTCCGTTCAACATGACGTTTACCGCCAAACTGGGCCAAGGGACCGCGATTCCGGCGACTCCCGCCGCCGTTGTGCCGGCGCCGATTCAATCGATCTCTTATTGGTCGCTGGTCGGCTCGGGCATTCTGGGCGGGTTGATCTTGAACTTGATGCCATGCGTGTTGCCAGTCATCGGCCTCAAGCTGTTCTCGTTCGCGAAGCAAGGCGGGCAAAGCCGTCTGCATAACATTTGGCTCAACCTCGCGTACACGGCAGGTCTTCTTACCGTGTTCATGGTGCTCGCGACGCTGTCTGCCGGCGTGCAGTTAGGGCTCAGCGGCAAAGGGATGGGCTGGGGCGAGATCTACACCTACACCTCGTTTAAGGTGGCAATGACGGCCCTCGTCTTTGCGATGGCTCTCAGCTTTCTCGGCGTTTGGGAAGTGCCGATTCCCGGCTTCGCCACGACGGGCTCTGCGACGGATCTTGCCTCGAAGGATGGCCCTGGCGGCGCGTACTTCATGGGCATCATCACGACGTTGTTAGCGGTGCCGTGTAGCGGTCCGTTCCTTGGCCCGCTCTTCGGATACACCATTTCGCAGCCGCCGATCGTTACTTACCTGTTGTTTTTCTCAATCGGCCTCGGCATGGCCCTGCCGTACCTGATTGCCGGCGCATTCCCCGCAGCGGTGAGTTGGCTGCCGAAGCCAGGCGCCTGGATGGACACGCTCAAGAACCTGATGGGCTTCGTCCTGCTGGCGACCGTCGTGTACCTCTTCTCGACGTTGGGCGACAAGTACTTCCTGCCGACCTTGGCGTTGATGTTCGGCATCTGGTTCGCCTGCTGGCTCATCGGACGCGTCCCCGCCTATGCCGAGCGAAAGCAACGGCTCAAGGCGTGGGGGTGGGGAACTGCGGTCGCCGCGGCCGTCGGCGTGACAGCTTTCATGCTAACCGTCCCCAGCAAGTACGCACTGGCTTGGGAGCCTTTCTCGCCTCAGGCAGTTGCTGTGGCGAGGGCGCAAGGCAAAACGGTGCTGGTCGACTTTACGGCCAACTGGTGCCTTACCTGCAAGTTGAATTTGGCGACGGCGATCAATCGCAAAGATGTGAAGGAAGTCGTCGAAGCGAATGACGTCGTGACGCTGTTGGCCGACTGGACCGATCAGAACGACACGGTCAAGAATGCGTTAACGGAACTCAACAGCCAAAGTATTCCGCTAATGGCAATCTATCCTTCTGATCCCAACAAGGAAGTTCTGGTGCTGCGAGACGTGATCACGCAGTCGCAAGTCCTTGAAGCCCTCGCCGAAGCGGGCCCCTCGCTTGACCCCAAAACGGCCGCCGTGACTAGCGAGAAAAAGTAGCCGCGGGTCAACGACCCGCCGGAGCAGCGAGAAAAAGGCTAACCACCAAGTCACCAAGGGCACAAAGAAGCACTAAGCAAGCGAAGCAAGGGAGATATTCCGAACCGTTAGCTTCGGCTCTCTGCATTTCTTCGTGTTACTACTTAGTGCCCGTCGTGCCTTCGTGGTGAAAAAGGAATTCGTTCCTACGCCCAACGCGCCTCGCCCTTGCCCTCAACAATCCGCCCAATCCTCCAGCTCTCAAACCCCAGCCCGTTAAGCTGTTGCTGGATGCTCTCGGCGTAGTAGTCGCTCACCACCAGCGTCAGCCCGACGCCCATGTTGAAGACGCGAAACATCTCGGCCTCTTCGACGTCGCCCAGCTTCTGCAGCCAAGGGAAAACCGGCGCGATCGGCCAGCTGTCGCGGAAGATCTCCGCATCGACGTGATCGGGCAGCACCCGCGAGAGATTCTCATGCAACCCGCCGCCCGTGATGTGGGCCACGGCGTGGACGACGCTTTTTACTTTGTAGTGATTCAGCACGTCGCGCACCGGCCGCGTATAAAGCCGCGTCGGCGTCAGCAGCACGTCGCCGACGGTCTGGTCGCTGAAGTCGACCTTGTCGTTCACTTTCAGCCCGGCATGATCGAGGACGATCTTCCGCACGAGGCTGTAGCCGTTTGAGTGGATGCCGCTCGAGGCGATGCCGATCACCGCGTCGCCTGGCGTGACGTTCTGCCCGGTGAGCATCCGCGACTGCTCGACGATGCCGACGCAGAACCCGGCGAGGTCATAGTCGCCCGGCTGGTAGAGGTCAGGCATGATCGCCGTCTCGCCGCCGACTAGTGCCGCGTCGCAGTCGAGGCACCCCTGGCTGATGCCGCTGACAATCTGCTCCAAGAGCCCCGGATCGTCCGCCGCCATCGCGACGTAGTCGAGGAAAAACAGCGGCTCCGCCCCGCAGCAGATCGCATCGTTAACGCACATCGCCACGAGGTCGATGCCGACCGTGTCGTGCCGGCCGAGCAACTGGGCCACCTTCAGCTTCGTGCCGACGCCGTCGGTGCAGGAAACCAGCACCGGCTCCTTGTAGTTTCGCGCGAACAGCCCGCCGGCAAAATCGAGCTTAAACAGCCCCGCGAACCCATTGGCCCACGGCAACACCCGCGGGCAGTGCGTCCGCCGCATCAGCCGAGGGAGCCGCGACATCGACTCCTCGTAGGTGGCCAGATCGACGCCCGAGTCTTTGTAAGTCAGTTTTGCCATTGAACTTGCTTGCGTGAAGATAGCTGCAAGGGAGCGATTTTAAGGGCCCAGCCGCTGACCGTCGAGGGTCCGCGCCTTCCCCGGTGCGTGGGGCCCTAAACGCTGCTACTTGTAACCGCCAAGGACGCCAAGGACGCCAAGGGGAAGGCGGTTCCAAATCCCCGCATTCCTTGGCGCTCTTGGCGTCCTTGGCGGTTCAATCCCCAACCCCGCAACCAGCCCCCAGGGCTGGCATCTCGCCCCCGCCCGGGTACGATTGTGCAGGTCCTATCGGTGAGCGGGCGACGGCGGCCGGCGCAACCCGACAGTGGCGCCGCGTAGCGAAACAAAGCCTTCCGCGCCGGTGCGCCTACCTGCTCCGCCTAAGCTATGTTGAAGCGGAGGCACGGGTTGACGCGCGTGTGCGGTAAGGCGAAGGTGCGCCGCGGCACATTTGCGTTTTCAAGACTAACGGGAGATTGAGTCGAAGCATGAGGCGTGGCCCAGCGCTGCGCCTTCAGGGAAGCAAGGCACGGCGGCGGCAACTGGAACCACAACTCCTGAAGCCGGCCACCGTCATCCCGAGAGCCTTCCCGATCCATGCTGACCCAATGGACCCCCACGCTCACCACGCCGTCGTTTACGCCCGTCATGCCAGCCGCGCAGCGATTCATGCAGTTTCGCTATCCGCTGCCTTACGGTGCGCTCTTACAGGACGGCGGGGTGCAGTTCGTCGTTTACAGCCGCTCGGCCACGGCCATGCGGGTGTTGCTGTATAAGCGAGTCACCGACCGCGAGCCCTATCGCGTCGTCGACTTCAATCGCACCACCGACCGGTGGGGCGACATTTGGAGTCTCTTCGTGCCTGATCTTGAAGCAGGCGCGTTGTACCATTTTCAAGCCGACGGGCCTTACGCCCCTGAGCGCGGCCATCGCTTCAGTCCGCAAGCGCGGTTGATCGATCCGTATGCTCGCGCGTTGGCCGGCGCCTTCCAAGCATCGGAAGACGGCATCATCCGCCCGCCGAAGTGCGTCGTCATCGACGATAACTTCGACTGGCAAGGCGATCGCCACTTGCGCCGCCCGCTGTCTGAGTCGGTGATCTACGAGATGCACGTCCGCGGGTTCACCAAGGGCGGCTCCAGCAACGTCGACTCGCCCGGCAGCTATCTCGGCGTCATCGAGAAGATTCCATATCTGCAGTCGCTCGGCGTCACGGCCGTCGAGTTGATGCCGATTCACGAGTTCCCCACGAACGGCGTGTTTGGCGGCAAGCTCGATCGTCCCAATTACTGGGGCTACGACTCGCTTGCGTTTTTCTCCCCTCACCGCGGCTACCAGCAGGGGAACGAGCCGGGCGACCAAGTCCGCCAGTTTAAGGAAATGGTCCGGGCGCTCCACGCGGCCGGCATCGAGGTGATCCTCGACGTGGTGTTCAATCACACCGCCGAAGGAAATCACATGGGACCGACGCTCAGCTTCAAGGGGCTGGAGAATCGCGTCTACTACATGCTCAACGGCGACGGCACCTACAAGAATTACTCCGGCTGCGGCAACACGGTGAACGGCAATCACCCGATCTGCCGCGAGATGATTTTCCACTGCCTCCGCCATTGGGTTTACAACTACCACATCGACGGGTTCCGCTTCGACTTGGCGTCCATCCTCAGCCGCAACCGGAACGGCGAGCTTGTGCCGAACCCGCCGATGGTCGAGCTGATCGCCGAAGATCCGATGCTCGCCGACACGAAGATCATCGCCGAAGCATGGGACGCCGCCGGGGCGTTCCAAGTCGGCAACTTCGCCGACAAGCGTTGGGCCGAGTGGAACGGTCACTACCGCGACGACGTCCGCCGTTTTTGGCGCGGCGATCAGGGGATGATCGGCCCGATGGCCACCCGGCTGTCAGGCTCGAGCGATCTCTACCAAACGAGCGGCCGGCATCCCTACCACAGCATCAACTTCATTACATCTCATGACGGCTACCCGCTCAACGACTTAGTCAGCTACGAGCACAAGCACAATCAGGCCAACGGAGAAGACAACCGGGACGGAGAGAATAACAACAACAGTGCAAATTACGGCGTAGAAGGTCCGACTCGGCGAAAGCACATCGTCGAGCTGCGTCGCCGCCAAGCGAAGAACATGATGGCGTCGCTCCTATTGAGCGAAGGGACGCCCATGATCGTCGCCGGCGACGAAGTCCTGCGAACCCAGCGCGGCAACAACAATGCTTACTGTCAGGACAACGGCACGAGCTGGTTCGATTGGAATTTGGTCGAGAAGAATTCGGAGATGTTGCGGTTCACGCAAGCCATCATTGAGTTCCGCAAGGCCCAACCCAACGTTCGTCGTCCCACGTTTCTCACCGGCCAAGCCGCCGGCGAGGGGCAGATCCCGGACGTCAGTTGGTACGGCCCGGAAGGGCATGGCGTGAACTGGAGTTCGCCGCAGAAGAGCTTGGTATGCGTCCTCGGCACCGCCGGACTCGATGATCCGACGGCCCGATACATCATGCTGCTGCTCCATGCGGGAGGCGATTCGCAAGATTTCACCATCCCGGCGGCCGTGCGACGGCTTCCTTGGCGCCTGTTCGTCGATACCGCAGCCGAGTCCCCGGGCGACGTTTATCCCGGCGTCAACGGCCCCGCAGTCCCCGCCGGCGGACGCGTGAAAATGGTCCATCACTCGCTGCGGTGCTATGTAGCATAGCCCGGCTCTAAGTTGTAGGCTGTAGGCCGTAGGCGGGGCATTGCTCCTCGCCTACGGCCTACTTCGTTTTCTATCCAGAATTGGAATTGATAGCACTGCCATGGCGGCCTCACGCTCCAACGTTTCGATCATCGGTATTGGCGACGACGGGCTCGACGGCGCTTCCGACGCCGTTCGCCGCATCATCACTGAGGCGGACTTGCTGGTCGGTAACGACCGTGTGTTGGCGCTCGTCCCTGGCAATGTGACGGAACGGCTCGTCCTCGGCGCCGACGTCGAAGCCGCCGCCGATCGCATTGCCGCCGAGCATGGCCGCGTCGCGGTCCTCGTTTCGGGCGACCCGCTGTTCTACGGCTTGGCTCGTTACCTGTGCGATCGCGTCGGCATCGAGCGTTGCGAAATCGTGCCGCACGTTAGCAGCATGCAGCTCGCCTTCGCCCGCGTGAAGGAGAGCTGGGACGACGCCTACCTCACCAACCTCGCGAACCACTCGCTCGAAGCCGTCGTCGAGCGGATCCGCACCGCCGAGAAGGTCGGCCTGTTCACGACCGACGAGCATGGCCCCGACGCCGTGGCGAGGGCTCTCGCGAAGCGGAAGATTGACTACTTCACCGCCTACGTTTGCGAGAACCTCGGCGCCCGCAACGAACGCGTCACTCGCGGCTCGCTCGCCGACATCGCCGGGCAGAAGTTCGATCCGCTCAACGTGATGATCCTCGTCCGCAGCAGCGACGCCCCCGACCGTCCCCGCGACGCCTCGGTGCGCAGCCTGTTCGGCAATCCCGACGAGGCGTTCGTTCAATCGAAGCCGAAGCATGGCCTGCTCACCCCGGCCGAGGTGCGTGCTGTCGCGCTCGCGCAAATGGCGCTCTCGCCGCGGAGTATCGTCTGGGACGTCGGCGCTGGCAGCGGTTCGGTGAGCGTTGAAGCCGCGCTCCTGGCACCCGCCGGGCAGGTGTTCGCCATCGAACAAGATGCCGAAGACTTGGAACTGATTCGCGAGAATGCCGACCGCTTCGCCGCCGAGAACGTGACGCCAGTCGTTGGCCGCGCCCCGGAAGTCTGGGCCGACCTCCCCGATCCAGACGCAGTCTTCATCGAAGGGAGCGGCCGCGAAATCGCCCGTCTCGCCGAACTCGCCTTCGAACGCCTCAAACCGGGCGGCCGCCTGGTTGCGAGCGTCTCGAGCATCGAAGGCCTCCACGAAGTGAAGGCCAACCTCGCCGCCGCCACCTCCGACGTCAACGTCTGGATGCTCAGCGTCGCCCGCGGCACCGACCAGCTGCAACGATTACGGCTGAACTCACTGAACCCTGCGTTCCTAGTCTCCGCAACAAAAACGCCCTAGCACCCTACAGGCGAGCCGGAGGCTTTATGCCTCCGGTCTTCAAGTCTCCGGTCTTCCCTCAAGTCACTCATCCCGATGAACCGTCCCCGGCGAAAACGCCGGCAGACAAACCGCCACGTACTCCGCCCCCTCGGCGCCCGGGCTGCTATAGCGAATCCACTCGCCCGCGTCCGTGATGATTGCTTGCCCTGCGGCAACGTCGAATGTCTCGCTGCGGGTCTCGACTCGCAGCGATCCGCGCAGCACCAGGGTGTACTCCGCGAACTCCGGCGTCTGGCCCGGCTCGCTCCAGCCTGATGGGCTCACCATCCGCGCGACGCTCAGCTCGGCAGTCTGAGAATTGACCCGACCGACGTATTCCTCAATCACTTTGGGCGGTTCGCCATGGGCGTGAATACGCGTCGGCGAATTGATGAGTCGCGGCATCGCATTTGCTCCTGAGTCGTAGCTGTTGGAGTTCAGGAATTCAACCGAACGATTGGCGCCAGTTCGGCAATCACGGAGCATACATGCGTTACCAAGCCCTCGCCACCGACTACGACGGCACGATCGCCCACAACGGCATCGTCAGCGAGAGCACCGTCGCCGCGCTCAGTAATCTACTCGCCACTGGCCGCCGGCTGATCCTCGTTACCGGCCGCGAGTTGCCTGAGCTTCTTGCAATCTTTCCCGAGGTAGATCTCTGCGAGTGGGTCGTCGCCGAGAACGGCGGCCTCCTCTACCACCCCGCGACGAAGGAGGAACGCCCCCTCGCCGAGGCTCCGTCGCCTGCGTTTCTGGAAATGCTGCAAGCCCGCGAAGTCGAGCGCGTCTCCGTCGGCCGCGTCATCGTTGCCACCTGGGAGCCGTACGAAAACATCGTCCTCGAATCGATCCGTGACCTCGGGCTGGAAAGCCAAGTCATTTTCAACAAAGGCGCCGTCATGATCCTGCCGGCCGGCGTCAACAAAGCGAGCGGCCTCACCGCAGCGCTCAAGGAGATGGGCCTCTCGCCGCACAACGTCGTCGGCGTCGGCGATGCCGAGAACGATCACGCGATGCTCAAGCTCTGCGAATTCTCGGCCGCCGTCAGCAATGCGCTGCCGGCCGTGAAAGAGACGGCCGACTTCGTCACCCCATCCGATCACGGTGATGGCGTCGCGCAACTCATTGCCGCGATGGTTGAGGACGACCTGGCGAAGTTTGACGAGCGACTCGCCCGCCACCACCTAGTCCTTGGAAAGGCCGGCGACGACGAAATCGCGATTCCCTCACACGGCCCCTGCATCCTCATCTGCGGTCCGTCCGCCAGCGGCAAATCGACGCTCGTCACGCGGATCGTCGAAACGCTCGAAGAGCAGCACTACCAGTTTTGCCTGTTCGACCCCGAAGGCGACTACGAAAATTTCGCCGGCGCCGTCGCGTTCGGCAGTCCCGACGCGCCGCCAGCCGCAGATGAAGCATTGCAACTCCTCTCGAACCCGGACGCCAACGCGATCGTCAATCTCACCGGCCTCAAAATTCCCGATCGGCCGCCAATGTTCCTCAGCATGCTCGGCCCGCTGCTGCAAATGCGGACCCGCACCGGCCGGCCGCATTGGCTGATCCTCGACGAGGCCCACCACCTCCTCCCCGCCGATTGGCGCCCGCCCGACGGCGTAGTTCCTGAAGAGTTTCAAAATGTGATCATGATCACCGTGCATCCCGAACTTCTCGCGCCTGAGATGCTCCAGCGCGTCGACATGCTGCTCGTCGTTGGCGAGAACGCCGAGGAGATGATCGCCACTTACTGCGAAACCGCCGGCATCGATGCCCCCGATTTCGCACCGCCGCATTTGCAGCAAGGCGAAGTCCTGCTTTGGAAGCCCGGCACGCAGGAGCCGCCGCTAAAAATCGCCGCCTACCCCTGCAAAACCGAACGCCGCCGCCATCGCCGCAAGTACGCCGAGGGCGAGCTCCCCCCCGACCGCAGCTTTTTCTTCCGCGGCCCCGATGCGAAACTCAACCTGCGGGCTCAAAATCTGATGATGTTCCTGCAAGTCGCTGACGGCGTCGACGACGATACTTGGGAGTTTCATCGCCAGCAGGGCGACTATTCCAAGTGGTTCGAAACGTGCGTGAAAGATGAGGGCCTCACCGTCGCGGCGAAGCAAATCGAATCGCTCGACGCCCTCGACCCGCACGAAGGCCGCGAGATGCTGCGGGCCGCCATCGAGCGCGAGTACATCCTGGCGCCAACGTCAAAGATGCCCGTCGCCGGCGCGAGCTGAGTCGTGTATTGAACGCTACGGACTACTCATGCTTCCTGCGGGGCGCTACTCGACCAGAGTTGATGGATCGATTCGCCAGTAAGAGAGTTGATCAAATCGCCGCTTCCGAGCATTAACTGCGAACCGCGCAAGCAGAAAGCGGAGTCGCCGCAATGCCCCAAGTCCAGGATCGGCTTGCAAGTGGGTAATGTATCGCCAAGGCGGAATAGAGTTTGGTGGCCACCACCTTCGTATGGCAAGCAAACTCCGGCGAACGAACTGGCTTGCTCAACGTATCCGAGGTTAAGGAAATGAGTTCCTTTCTCCGGAGCGAACCGCCAAACTTCTTCCCCAGATTGTGTATCGAAGCATCGGACGGCCCCCCCCACTTTCTGAGGTGCAGACGAAGCCAGGCGAAAACGCGGTCGACAATATTGCAAATGTCTCTTTGGGAATCTCGAAAAGTTTCTCTCCGTCTAAGGTTTGGAGAAATCTCCTTCTATTTAGATTCACCACTAGTCTTACGGGGTCGTAAGGGCTTTCCCATAACTCGCGAACGCCGCGAAACGTCCTGATCGTTTCGCCCGTGCTCCGATCTAGTTCCTGGCAGGGCTTCGTGTCGAGACAACAAATGATTCGTTTGTCATCTACAGAAATTCGAATGTATTGCGGATGCTTTAAGTCCTTGCGATGCCACTGAGCGTTTAGCGAAGTCGTGCAGTATGCTGCGACCCCCTTAGTCCAAGAGCCTGCGACGACTTGCTTGCCGTCTCCGGTGACGGCGAGACGATCTCCGCCAAAATCAAGCACGGTGTCGAGCGTGCCGAGGCATTTCGGCTCTGCAACATTCCATAAATGCACTGTCTTCTCAAATTCGCCAATCGCCATCACAGGACCGGCGTAACTTGCGGCGAGGTGGCTCGCATACACGTGAATGTCCTTAGGAGACAATAGTCATGGAAGAGGCAGTCTACCGCCGCGGCGAGCGCGATTGCGAACCTTTCGCTCCCTTAGCCCCTTTGCCACCCTTCGGCCCGCCAGCCCCCTTCGCCGCGGGATGCTTCTTATGCGGCCCAAGCGTGGCCGCAGCTGCCGCCCGGGCCTTCGCCGCGTTCTCCGCCTGCCCGGTCATCTCATACAAAAACCGGCTCGGCACCGTGTCCTTCGGCTTCCCCCACTTCCGCCGCGTGAGGGCGAACGACATCGTCAGCTTTTCTTGGGCTCGCGTGACGCCGACGTAGCAGAGCCGCCGCTCTTCGTCGATTTGCGATTCGTCCGGCATTTCGAGCGTCCGCTTGTGGGGCAGAATCCCTTCCTCCATCCCCACCATGTAGACGTACGGAAACTCCAGCCCCTTCGCCGAGTGGAGCGTCATCAGCGCGATCGCGTTGCGTTGCAGCTGGTCCTCTTTTTCGTCGCGGTTGTCGCTGCCGCCGAGGGCGACGTCGTCGAGGAATCCGCGGAGCAGCGGGATTTCCTTTTCGTCTTTCTTCGTCTTATTTCCTTTGTTGTACGCGGCGCCGGCGTTGATCAGTTCCTCGATCGACGCGGTGCGGGCCTCGCGTTCCATCGGGTCGGGGTAAAGCCGATCGAGCTCGCGGCGATACTGCGTGCGATCGACCACCGCGTCGACCAACTTGTCGACCGGCGCTCCGCGGTCGGCGATCTCTTTCAACTCGCCAATGAGTTTCACGAATTTCCCGATCGCGTTGCCCGTCGCCCCGCCGCCGCCGGCCGCTTCGCGGAGCACGTTCCAAATCGGTTCGCCGCGATTCACCGCCTCAGCCAGCAACTGCTTCACCGTCGCGTTGCCGATGCCCCGCGGCGGCGTGTTGATGATTCGCAGCAGCGACGTTTCGTCGGTCGGGTTCTCGACCGTCTTTAGGTAAGCCAGCAGATCGCGGACTTCCTTGCGATCGAAAAACGATTGCCCGCCGACCAGAATGTACGGCAGCTTGAGGCGTCGCAGTTCGGTCTCGAACGCCCGCGGCTGCTCATTAGTGCGGCACAGGATCGCAAAATCTTTTGCCTGCATCCCCGGCTGCGTCAGCTGCATCTGAATATCGCCGACCACCCGTTCCGCTTCTTGCGTCTCGTCCGGCAGCTGCATGATGATCGGCCGTTGCCCGGCGCCGCGCGCGGGCCGCAAGATTTTGTCGTGCCGCTTCTTGTTGAACGCAATCAGCGTGTTGGCGTATTCGAGAATCGCCCCCGCCGAGCGGTAGTTCTCTTCTAGCCGCACGACCTTTGCATCGGGCCAATCTTCTTTGAACCGCAGAATGTGCTCGACCTCGGCGCCGCGCCAGCCGTAAATGGACTGGTCGTCATCGCCCACGACGCACAAGTTGCGATGCCCCATCGCGAGCGCTTTGACAATGCGGTACTGGCTGCCGTTCGTGTCCTGGTACTCGTCGACCAGCACATGATCGAATCGGCCTGACTCTTCGCGACGGATCGCCGGATATTTGGTGAACAGCTCCTCGGTACAGAGGAGCAGATCGTCGAAGTCGACCATGCCGCGGGCCTTCAAGCTGCTCTGGTAGCGCCGATAGGCCGCGGCGGCGAGGTGCTCCTTGTCGCTTGTCGCTTCCGACGCCGCTTGCATCGGCCGCAGCGATTTGTTCTTCCAGTTGCTGATGATCGCCAGCAGGTCGCCCGGCCGCAGCGAATCTTCCGGACAGCGAATATCGCGGAGCGACGTCCGCGCGAGCGATTCCTGGTCGCCCCGATCGCAAATGGCGAACTGGGGGGGGTAGCCCAGCTGAGTGATGTGTCGCCGCAGCACCTGCACGCACAGCGCGTGGAAGGTCGAAATCTGCGGCCGAATCTTCGGCCCCTTCGGCTTCGCTTTGCGGTGCGTCTTCCCGCCCTTCTCCGGCCCGCCGAGCAGGGCCATCGCCCGCTCCTGCATCTCGCCCGCCGCCTTGCGGGTGAACGTCACCGCCAGAATGCGATCAGGCTTAATCCGATGCCGAATGAGATTCGCAATCCGCGTCGTCACGACGCGGGTCTTTCCCGTCCCGGCCCCAGCCAAAACGAGCAGCGGGCCGCTCAGCGTCTCAACGGCAGCGTGTTGGGCGGGATTCAGTCCGTGAGCCATCGGGCATCCATGCAGGCGGGCGAAAACAAGGCGGGCCGGCGGCGACTGTTTCAGCAGTGCGGCGCGACCCGCCAGTCTACCGTCACCCGCGCGAAAACAAACGGCCTCCGGCAAAGTCCCCGCGATCCGCCGACTCGATCAACTGAACCGCCAAGCGCCCCTCCGCGCAAAGTGACGGAAGCCTGCCGCGGGAACTGCTCCTCCGACGCTAGCCTTGACGCAAGTCGTTTCATGGCCTTACACTTCGGGTTTTAGGCGGCCTCTCACGCCCGGCACTACAGCCGGCAACGGCCCCCAGCGGTTTCGATCTGCCGACAGCCCACTGCCCACTCATCAATATTCATGAATACCGAACGCCGACACGAGCTGGAAACCAACGCCCTGGCCGAAGGGATCACCACCTGGAGCGACAAGGCGCGCCCCTACACGTCGGCGCTCCTCGGCCTGATCGCCGCGCTGCTCGGCCTGTTCATCGTCGCCTCGCTCTGGAATTCCTACCAAGAACGCCGCAACAGCGAGGCGTGGCACGAGCTTGAAGTCGGCCTACTTGAAGGCGACGTCGAATCGCGGAACTTGCGCACGATTGCCGATCGCGAAGACCTGCAAGGCACTGAGATGCAGGAATGGGCCTACATGAGCTGGGCCGATCGCCAACTCCTTCGTGCTTCGCAGCTCTATCTCACCAATCGCGAAGACGCCAAGAAGCGCCTCGATGAAATCGAATCGATCTACGAGCAATTCGCCGACGGCGCTTCGAACTCCGAACTGAAGAGCCGCGCTCGTCTCGGCTTGGCTCGCGTCAGCGAAATGCAAGGCGACATCACCGACGCGATCGCTCAGTACGAACTCGTCGACGGCGCTTTCGCCGAGCTTGCTGAAGATCGGATCAAGGCGCTTAAGGCGAAGCCGGCGAAAGAAACGATCGAATGGCTCGCCACCGTCGAACTGCCGAAGCGTACCCCGCCGACCGGCCCCGGTTCGCCCGGCGCACGGCCCGGTTTCGAAGCCGCTCCGCCGTCGGCCGATCAAGGTGGTGTGAATTTCGAAACGACGCAATCGCTCGAAGAAATCCTTGGTGGCATCAAGGCCGCCGAAGACGAAGGCAAGCGGTACTCGGAAGGCGCGGCTCCGGCCGAAGGCGCTGCGGCCCCCGCCGCTGAAACTCCCGCTGCTGGCACGACTGAAACACCGGCTGCGGAAGAAAAACCAGCCGCCACGACTCCTGCTGCCGAAACGCCGGCGGCGGAAACGCCCGCTGCCGACGCTCCCGCAGCTACCGAAACCCCCGCTGAATCGCCGGCCGCCGACGGCGCTGCCGCTGAGAAACCGGCAGCTCAATGACGGTGGACGACGAGGGGGCTTGGGATGACGAAGTCGCGCCAGTCACGTCACTGGCCAGCGAGTTCGGCGACTACACGCTCACTGTCGACGAAGCCGCGGCTGGCCAGCGCATCGATGCGTTCTTAGCCGCTGCGATCGATGGCGTCAGCCGCGCTCGCATTCGCCGCTCGATCGACGAGGGTCTCGCCACCGTCAACGGCACGCAGCAGAAGGCCGCGTACCGCACGCTGCTGGGCGATCAGATTCAAATCCGCATCGCCGCAGCGGTCGAAGCACCGCTCCCCGAGCCGATCCCGCTCGACTTGCTTTACGAAGACGACGTCATCGCCGTCGTCAACAAGCCTGCCGGCATGGTCGTCCATCCGGCGAAGGGGCATTGGGCCGGCACGCTCGCCGCCGCGCTCGTCCATCGTTTTAACGACGGCCTCAGCGCCGTCGGCGGCCAGGTTCGCCCCGGCATCGTCCACCGGCTCGATCGCGAGACGAGCGGCGCCATCGTTGTGGCCAAGAACGACGCCGCCCACGAATCGCTCGCCCGACAGTTTCATGACCGCCTGGTGCAAAAGGAATATCTCGCGATCTCCGCCGGCCGCTTCGATCGCGACGCCGATCGCGTCAACGAACCAATCGGCCCCCATCCGACGCACCGCGAAAAGATGGCGATCCGCGGCGACCACCCTGATAGCCGCCCGGCGGAGACCTTCTTCGAAGTGCTGGAACGCTTCCCCGGCTTTGCGGTGGTTCGCTGCCGCCCGAAGACCGGCCGCACCCATCAGATTCGTCTCCACCTGGCGTACCTCCGCTGCCCGGTGCTGTG
This sequence comes from Lacipirellula sp., assembly GCF_965279485.1. Classification (NCBI taxonomy): domain Bacteria; kingdom Pseudomonadati; phylum Planctomycetota; class Planctomycetia; order Pirellulales; family Lacipirellulaceae; genus Lacipirellula; species Lacipirellula sp. The sequence continues at coordinate 907,909 of NZ_CBDIIC010000001.1, read as the reverse complement.
CGACAAGCAGTACGGCAGCCGCTCGCGAATCACTTTGGGCGAGGTCCGCAGTATCACGCGGCAGAAGCGACTCGGCGGCGATGCTCCGGACGATGAAGTGCTGCTCGCTCGTCACGCGCTACACGCCCATCGGCTCAGCTTCGCGCACCCGGTGAGCGGCACGGCGATGACGGTCGAAGCGCCGCTGCCGAAAGATATGGAGCGTTTCCTGGAAGTGTTGCGATCGGCCGTCTGATCGTGATACAACGGCAGCGCGTCGATTCCTGCGACACGTGCCTTCAAGGAGATTCTCAATGGGACTACTCAGCGAATTCAAGAAGTTCGCCATGCGCGGCAACGTCGTCGATATGGCAGTTGGCGTGGTGATCGGCGGCGCCTTCGGGCTGATTGTCACCGAGATTGTCGGCAAGGTGATCACGCCGATCATTGGGTACCTGCAAGGGGGCGTTGATTTCAAGGACGCCGCGTGGGAACTGCCTGTACCTGAAGTGATCGACGGCATGAAGGCGCCGATGATCGGATACGGCGCCGTCCTGCAGGCGATCCTGAATTTCATCATCGTCGCCTTTGTGCTATTCCTCGTGATCAAAGCGATGAACCGCATGGTGAAGAAAGAAGAAGCAGCGCCCGCTCCGCCATCGGAAGAAATTCTGCTCCTGCGCGAAATCCGCGACGCGCTCGCGAAGCGCTCGTAGGTACAGCGAGTAAAAGGGGTCGGGATCGTTTTGCCACTGGCGAGCTTCGCCTGATGGTAGAGCCTCCAGTGGCAAAACGATCCCGACCCCGTCAGCGGCGCCATCTCATTGCAGATGGCGCCGCTTGAAACGCGCGCAATCGTCCCAGCAGATTCTTCGCGCCGCTCCACGCACACGCCGTGGCTGAATACATCGCTAACGATGCTTCTCAACGATTCTCAATCGTTTAACGCACGAAATTAAAGATTTCTCGAAATCGTTAAAAAAGCGTGCACTTTCTTGAGCTCGTCGCGCGCCAATCGCGCCGCGTTTTGCGCCAAGCAAATGTCCTAATCCGAGGCCCATTAGACGCCCGCGCTAGCGATGGTAGAATGCTCGCTTGCGAGTCTCAAAAACTCTTAAGCGTAGTGCGATTTAACTTACGGAAGCGAACAATGCCAGAAGTCGACGTCAGCAAGAAAGAAAAGAACTATTTCACCGACGTGCCGCAGCAAACCCCCGGGTTCTTCCTCAAGGGCAGCGGCAACCTCGATTGGGGCATGAAGCACCGCCTCTCGCACACCTTCAATCCGAAGACGGGCCGCACCGTGATGCTCGCCTTCGATCACGGCTACTTCCAAGGCCCCACCACCGGCCTCGAGCGCATCGATCAAACGATCGTTCCGCTCGCTCCGATGTGCGACGCCCTGTTCTGCACCCGCGGCATCACTCGCTCGATGATTCCGGCCGACATTCAGAAGCCGGTCTTCCTGCGTGCTTCGGGCGGCCCGAGCATCCTCAAGGAACTCTCGGACGAACAAATCGCGATGGACATCGAAGATGCCATCCGCCTCGACGCAGCCGGCATCGGCATCCAGGTCTTCATCGGCGGCGAGCATGAAACCCGCTCTGTCCACAACATGACGCGCCTCGTCGACGCCGGCATGCGTTACGGCATCCCCGTGATGGCCGTCACCGCTGTCGGTAAGGAACTCGTTCGCAACGCCCAGTACTTCCGGCTCGCGTGCCGCATGTGTGCTGAACTCGGCGCCCACGTCATCAAGACCTACTACGTCGCTGAAGAGTTCGAAACCGTCACCTCGTCCTGCCCTGTGCCGATCGTCATGGCCGGTGGCAAGAAGCTGCCGGAACTCGAAGCCCTGACGATGGCTTACAACGCCGTCCAACAAGGCGCCGCCGGCGTCGACATGGGCCGGAACATCTTCCAGTCGGACGCCCCTAAGGCGATGATGACCGCCGTCAACAAGGTCGTTCATGAAAACATGAAGCCAGCCGAAGCGCTCCAACTCTTCGAATCGCTCAAGGCGGAGTCGAAGTAGTGAGCCAGTCCGCAGTCCTTGAAACGCTTCGTACGCAGCCCCCGAAACTAAGCGTCGGCATCCTTGCCGCCGACGCGATGGACTACGGGGCCGGCGTGAAGCTGCTGGAGCAGTTCGGCGTGCTGTTGCACCTCGACGTGATGGATGGCCGCGTCTGGCCGAGCATCACCGCCGGGGCGCCGGTCCTCGTCGGGCTGCGCACCAGCTTGCTCAAGGACGTTCATCTGCTGATCGAAGAACCCGAGAAACACGTCGCCGCGTTCGCCAAGGCGGGCGCCGACGTGATCTCGTTCTCGATCGAGCATTGCGGCGACGTGGCCGCGACGCTCGATCTGATCGGCCAGCAAACGAACGCCAACGATCCGGCCCGCAGCATCGTGCGGGGCGTTTCGCTCGACCCGGCGACGCCGGTCGACGCAATTCGATCTGTCGCCGACAAGATCGACGCGGTGACGCTGCTCGCCGTCGGCCCAACCACCGGGAAGCAAAGCTTCATCGACGCGCTCCCTGCGAAGATCGCCGCTGTTCGTGCACTGAACGAACAGATCGTCATCTTCGTCGACGGCGCGGTCACCAAGGACAACATCAGCCAGCTGGCCGCGATGGGTCCGAACGGCATCGTCACCGGCAGCGCCGCGTTCGCCGGCAATCCCGCCGAGAATATTCAGTTCATGCTGGAGCAAATCAGTGTCTAAGGTTTTGAGCGGCAAGGTCGCGGTCGTCACCGGCGCCGCCGGCGCCATCGGCTACGGCATCTGCGAAGTCCTGCTGGAGAACGGCGCTACGCTGGTCGCCACCGATCTGCCGGGCGAGAAGCTCGACGCCTTCGCGAAGGATCTCGACGCGCTCGCTCCTGGCCAATCGATCGGTCTGCCGATGGACGTCACCAGTCCGGAAGGCGTTGGCGCCGCGCTCGACGAGATCTACGCCAAGTTCGGCCGGCTCGACATCATGATTCACAACGCGGGGATCGCGTACGTGTCGAAGATCGTCGACATGGACATCGCCCGCTTCCAGTTACTGGAGAAGGTGAACGTCGACGGCACGCTCGTCGTGCTCAAGGAAACCGGCAAGCGGATGATCGAGAAAGCGGCCGGCGGCGACATTGTCGTCATGTCGACGAAGAACGTCCCCTCGCCAAGCGCCGGCTTCGGCGCTTACAGTGCGACGAAGGCCGCTTGCCATCAGCTCGGCCGCATCGCGAGCGTCGAGTTCGCGCCGCACGACATCCGCGTCAACATGATCGCCCCCGACGCCGTGTTCGCCGAAGGCAAGTACAAGTCGGGCCTGTGGGACCTCGTGGGCGAAGACCGCATGAAGTCCCGCGGCGTCAGCGAAGCGGAACTCCACGAATACTACCGCAACCGCAACTTGCTGAAGGCGTCCGTCACCGGCCGCCACGTCGGCAACGCGGTGCTGTACTTCGTCTCGCGGCAAAGCCCCACGACCGGCGCCACGATCCCCGTCGACGGCGGCCTGCCCGACGCGACGCCAAGGTAGTCGTATCCTCTAGCCCCGGGCTCCGCCCGGGGGTCGGCCACCACTCCGTTTGGTTGGGTGCCATGCCCTCAGGTACTCCTGTGGGCATGTATTCAGTGTTAACGGCGAGGACGCTCCGCGCGCATTTGTTGTTATTGTCTGGCTCCCTCCCCCTGGAGGGGAGGGCGGGGGAGGGGGGAAGAACCCGGGTATCCGCTGCCGTCACCCCTCCTTAACCCTCCCCCTCAAGGGGAGGGGACCAGATGGCTTGTTGATGTGAGTGGGAGCCCGGGGCTACATCGGCGCATCCGAAGGCGGCGACACCACCACGTCCCCAAAAATCGCCCCCATCAGATCACGCGTCCCCAGCGTCCGCGGCGTCACCAGCAGTTCGCCCGCCGCGAACCCTGCGATTTCACCCATGTGTTTGGCCTGCGCCTCGACGCGCCCAAACACGTGCTCCTTCTCTTTTGGGAACTGCGTCGCATAGCACCGCACCGCCGCGAGCTTTTTCTCCAGCGTGGCACTAATATCCGAGATAATGTGCCCCGCCCCCTGCAGCGGCGTCGCCGAGTAAAACGCCAACGTGTAGTACAGCTGCGCCGCAATCTTATGCGGCGGCAAGTTCTCGAACTGATCGTCCCACTTCGTGAGCCGCGCGTAGAAAATCGCCGCGTCGGTGATCTGCATCGCCTGCCAATGATCGGGCGACGCCATCGGCGTCTTCTCGCCAAACCCAATTACCAGCTTCGGCCGATATCGCCGCAACTCGATCGCGAGCGCCACGCGATTTTCGTACGAATCGAACAGCTTCCGATTCGAAAGCTGCAGCACGATCCGCTTGTGAATCCCCAGTGCCGCCGCCGCCGCTCGCGCTTCCTCGAGCCGCGCCTCCGGCCCCGGCGAATTCGGCGTCGGCTCGCCGTCGGTGAGATCAATGATCCCGACCTTGTGCCCCTGCTCAGCCAGCCGCGCCAGCGTCCCGCCGCACGCAATCTCCACATCGTCCGGATGCGCCCCGACGGCAATCACATCCAGCGCTTCTGGAAGTTCAACAACGTTCGACATACTGCTCGCCTTCTCTCTCGTATTTCCTTTGCGCCTTCGCGCCTTTGCGTGAGACACTCTTAAAACAAGATCTCACGCAAAGGCGCGAAGGCGCAAAGAAGAAGTCCCTACTTCAGTTTGTCCCGTAGCTTGTCCGCGACGCGCTCGGCGATGCGCTCAATCAGCGCCTCTTCATCAAACGGCCCGCCGCTTCGCTTCGTCCACTCCGCCGCCGCCCGCGACCACGCCGGAATGCCGAACGCCCCGCCGTTCACGCCGCTCGCGGCCCACGCCTCTCGAAAGATATCGTCAGCGAACAAATCGCTCCCCTGATAGCTCGCCGCATGCCGCGGGTCGTCGATGCCGAACCGCTTTTTCAGCGCGAGCAGTTCCCATCCTTGCTGCTCCGATAGAAACTCCACGCCCCCCACCTGTTTTGCGAGAATGAGAATCCGGCAGTAGGCGTCGAGAATCTCAGTGAGCCAGTACGCCCGCTCGACGCTCTCGCCGTAGCTCACAACGCCGTGGCTGGCGAGAATCATCACGTTCGTCTGCGCCGTGAACGGCAGCACCGTCTCGGCAAACTCTCTACCGCCCGGCGTCTCATAACGCGCGATCGGCACGTTGCCGAGAAACACATCGACCTCCGGCAACACGCACGACGGAATCGCCTCGCGGGCCACGGCAAACGCCGTCGCATGCGGCGGATGGCAGTGAACGACGCTCTTCACGTCGGGCCGCGCCTTCAGGATTTCGAGATGCAGCAGCACCTCGCTCGACCGCTTCCGCTCGCCGGCAAGTTGATTGCCTTCAAGATCGACCGTCGCGATGTCGCTCGGCCGCATAAAGCCTTTGCAGATCATCGTCGGCGTGCACAGGACTTCGTTCGGGCCGATGCGATACGAAATATTGCCGTCATTCGCGGCCGCGAACCCGCGCTTGTACAGCCGGTCGCCAATGTCGCAAATCTCTTGCTTGATCTGTTCAATATCGACCATGGCATCGCGTCTTGCTTGACGGTGTCAATTCAATCATCAATCATCGCTCCGCCGCGCGGCCGCCCCGCGACAATCCGCACCCGCCGCCCGTCGAGCTTAATCCGCCCCGCCGCCAGCAACTTCAGCACATGCGGGTACGCCTCTTTCTCGACCTCAAACACCCGCGCCGCGAGCGTATCCGCCGTGTCGTCATCGAACACCGGCGTCGGCTGCTGCCAGATGATCGGCCCCGCATCGTACTCGTTGTCGACGAAGTGTACCGTCACGCCCGTCACCTTGGCGCCATACTCCAGCACCGCCTCGTGGACGCGATGCCCGTACATGCCGTGGCCGCAGAACGCCGGAATCAGCGACGGGTGGATGTTCACCACGCGCCCCGCAAAGTCGTCCGGCACCGGCGCGAGCTTGAGGAACCCTGCCATCGCAACGACGTCAACATCCGCCGCGCGGCACGCCGCGAAAATCGCATCGCCATACGCCTGCGCCGATGAAAAATTCTTCCGAATGAGCACTTCCGTCGGCACGGCCGCATCGACGGCGTACTGCAACCCGCCGGCCGTTGGGCTGCTGGAAATCACCAGCCGCACGTCGACGGGCAGGCTTCCCTCGGCGGCCAGCTCAAGGAAATTCTTCAGCGTCCGCCCGCTGCCCGAAATCAGCACGGCGATCTTTAGCGGCTTCACCGGTTCGCGACTCATGACGCCACCTGCAGGTAGAGTTCCACATCGGCGTCGCCGACCTTCGTGGCTAACGGCGCCGCGTTGGGAATCGCCTTCGTCGTCAATTTCGCCGCCAGCGTTTCTGCAGAGATATACTCGCGGAAGCTCTCGACGGCGCCGATCAGTTCCGGCGCCGCGGAAACAACGCCGACGTTGATCCGGTCCGTAAACTCGCAGCCCATTTCCTTACGGCGATCCTGAATCACCCGCACCAAGTCGCGAGCCAATCCCTCGGCGAGCAGTTCCGGCGTCACCTCCGTCGCTAGCACGACGACGACGCCCTTGTCGTTCGCCGCCGCCCAACCTGGCTTCGCCTGAAAGCGAACCTCCAGTTCCTCGGGCAACAACTCCACCGCTTGTCCGTCGATCACCAGATCAACCTTGCCGTTGTCGCGCAAGTTCGCGAGCAACTCGGCGCCGCTCTGGCTCGCCAGCGCGGGCTTGATCTTCGGCATCAGCTTGCCAAGCTTCTTGCCAAGCAACTTAAAGTTCGGCAGCACCTCGTGCTCCACATACTTGTCGGGCTCGTCGCTGAACTCAACCTGCTTGACGTTCAGCTCTTCCGCAATCACCTCGGCATGCTCTTCGAGCCACCGTCGATGGGTATTGTCGGCGAGAATCACCTCGACCCGCGCGAGCGGCTGCCGAACCTTGAGACTCGCAGCCGTCCGAGCTTGCCGCCCCAGTGACGAGATATGCCGCACGAGATTCATCCGCTCCGAAAGCTGCACGTCGACCGCCGCCGCATCCCCCGCGGGGTAGTCGCACAGGTGAACGCTCTCCGCCGCACTACCGGCCTTCGCGCCGTTCAGCGGTTTCGCGACCAGATTCTGCCACAAGCTCTCCGCCAAGAACGGCGTAAACGGCGCGATCAATTGCGCCGTCGTGGTAAGACACTCGTACAGCGTCCAATAAGCATCGAGCTTCTCCGCTGACTGCTTGTCCGTCGCCCAGAACCGATCGCGACTGCGGCGGACATACCAGTTCGACAACGCATCGACGAACTCGGTGATCGCCGCGCACGCCGCGAAGTTGTCGTAGGCGTCCATCCGCTCAACGACGATCGCCTCGGTGCGATTCAGCTCGCTGAGGATCCAGCGATCGAGCTCGCTCCGCTGAGCCAAAGGTCTTCTTGTACCCGCTCCGGCAGCTCGTTGAGCTGCGGCTACTGGCGTGAACCCATCGATATTCGCGTAGATCGTGAAGAACGAATACACGTTCCACAACCGCAGCAAAAACTCCGGCACGCTGTCCTTAATCGACTGCTCGCTATACCGAATCGACGTCCACGGCGGCTGATTCGCGAAGAAGTACCATCGCAGCGCGTCGGCGCCATACTTGTCGAAAATCTCCCGCGGCTCACGATAGTTCCGCTTGCTCTTCGACATCTTCTGCCCATCCTCGCCGAGCATGAGCCCGAGGACGATGCAGTTCTTAAACGGGTGAGGGTAGGGGAAGTTATGAGTTTCGAGTTTCGAGTCGCGAGAATTGTTTTCTTCTCGTGACTCGCCGCTCGCTGCTCGCTGCTCGCCCCACAACATCGTGCTCACCGCGAGCTGGCTATAAAACCACCCGCGCGTTTGGTCGATTGCTTCGCTGATGAAATCGGCCGGGAACTGGTTGTGGAAATTCCTGGCTGCTTCTTCTGCTCCCCTCCCACCGGAGGGGAGGGGTTGGGGGAGGGGGGAGGAACCCTGATTGGACTTCGCGCTATTACCCGCTGCCACCCCCTCCCCAGCCCTCCCCTCAAGGGGGAGGGAGCCAGAAAGATTTGAATTTGTTGGTTCGCCCTTATATCCCCACTGCGCAAACGGCATGGCGCCGCTATCGTACCAACCATCAATCACCTCGCTCACGCGCTCCATCCGCGCGCCCTTCGCGAACGGCGAATCATAGGTGACGGCATCGATGTACGGCTTGTGAACCTTCAAGTCCTCGACCAACTCCGGATTCTGCTTCTTCGCGGCCGCCCAAACCTCGGTCCCTTGCACGCCCGGCTTGGCGAGCAGCTCGTCATACCCGGCGAGCGCCTCCATCTTCCCCGTCTCGCTGCACACCCAAATCGGCAGCGGCGTCCCCCAAAACCGCTCGCGGCTCAGCGCCCAGTCGACGTTTGATTCAAGGAACTTGCCAAACCGCCCATCCTTGATGTGATCAGGCAGCCAGTTGATCTGCGAGTTGTTCTCCAGCATCGCCTCCTTGAACGCGGTGGTGCGGATGAACCAACTCTCGCGCGGGTACTGGATGAGCGGGTCTTGTTCTGCCCGCCAGCAAAAGGGGTAGTCGTGGAGGTACTGCTCTTGGTGAAACAGCACGCCCCGGGTTTTGAGGTCGCGGATGATTTCCTTATCGCAGTCCTTCACCCACCGGCCGCGCACGTACTCAGGCGCTTCGTCGGTGAACTTACCGTCGGGGCCAACCGCGTTGATCAGCTTCGGTCCGCTTCCGTCGGCAAAGCGAGCCTGCTCGGCGATCAGCACATCGTAGTCGACCTCGCCGAACGCCGGGGCCTGATGGACCACGCCCGAACCGCTGTCGGTGGTTACAAAGTCGGCCGCGACGACTCGCCACGCGATCGCCTGCTCGCCGCCGGCGGCGAGCTTGCCGGTCTGCTTCCCCTGCGTCGCGTGGTATCCATCGAACGGCGGTGCGTAACGCTTCCCGAGCAGTTCCGCGCCCTTGAAAGTCTTCACCGCCTGCAACTCGCGCTTGCTCTTCGCCGCGATCGCTTCGACCAGCGCGGTCGCAATGACGAGCTTCTCGCCCTCCGACTCCACGACGGCGTAATCGAGTTCCGGGTGCACCGCTGCGAACTGGTTGCTCGGCAATGTCCAAGGCGTCGTCGTCCACACCAGCAGCGACGTATCGGTCGGCTTGCCGCTGTCATCGAGCAGCGGAAACTTCACATACACGCTAGGATCCGCCACCTCGCGGTACCCTTGTCCCACCTCGCCGCTCGACAGGGCCGTCCCACCCTGCGCCCACCACCAAACGATCTTGTGCCCCTTGTACAGCAGCCCGCGGTCGAACAAATTCTTCAGCGACCACCAAACGCTCTCGATGTAGCTTTGGTGATAGGTGACGTAGGCGTTCTTCAAATCGACCCAAAAGCCGATCCGCTCGGTGAGCGTTTCCCACTCCTGCATGTACCGCCAGACGCTCGCCTGGCATTTCTGGATGAACGGTTCGACGCCGTAGTTTTCGATCTCTTCCTTCGAGTGAATCCCCAGCTCTTTGGAAACCTCGACCTCGACCGGCAACCCGTGCGTATCCCAGCCCGCCTTGCGCTCGCAGCGGTAGCCGCGCATCGTCTTGTAGCGCGGGTAAAGATCCTTGATTGACCGGGTGAGACAGTGCCCGGGGTGGGGCATTCCGTTCGCCGTCGGCGGCCCTTCGTAAAAGATGAACGGCGGCGCGTCGGCGCGGGCTTCGAGCGTCTGCTGGTAAACGTTCCGCTCCTTCCAGAAGCGAAGGACGTCGAGCTCACGCTCAGGAAAGCCGCGGTCTTTGTCGACAGGTGGGAACATGGGCGGAATTGGTGATCAGGGATCAGTGACTGGTGATCGGTGTGTCGTGAGCTGCCTTCTAGCCCCGGGCTCTGCCAGGGGGGCGCTCTGCCGGCCGTTAGGCATGGTCGCGCAAAACAACCGCCGCAGCCGTAAACGCTTAAGTTTAAGGGATTTCGGGCCACGAACCCAGGGGAGCGGCACAGGATACGGCCGGTGTGCCTCGCCCGTTGAAAGCCACCGGCTCCGCCGGTGGACGCGCCGCGAGTAGAGCGTCGATTGCCACTTCGTCCACCGGCCGAGCCGGTGGCTTTTGTTAGGTGCCAGGCGCCTCATCCTCAGCGGCATCCTCTTCCGCTTCAGCCTCTTCCAGCACCTCGCGGACCTTCTTCCGCGCCGTCACGTAGTACGCCGCCCCAATCCCCGCGACCACGTAGGTCATCGCTCGGTAGCAAATCGCCGCGAGCAACCCGTCGCCCTGCTGGCTGCCGACCGCCTGATAAAGCTGATCCATCGCCGCTTCGAACGTCCCGAGCCCCGCCGGCGTCAGCGGAATTGCCCCCGCGCACAAGCTCAGCGGCCCCACCAAAAACGTCGCCGCCAACGTCGGCGCTTCAATGGGCAACCCCTGGCCAATCAGCCAAATCGCCGCGACGAGCGACAAGTGGGTGCAGCACGCCACCCCGATCGCTGCGAACAGGTACCGCCGCTCGTGTCGGTACGCATCGGCAGCGCCGAACAGTCGCACGAGCGTCGACCCGACGCCCGGAATCTTCCGCAACCGCTCTCGCAACCATGGCCCAGTGAGCGCCGGCGTCATCAGGAGCGCGATTCCCACGGTTCCGATGACAGCCAGCGTTAGCACGAGCGCCATCAGCCCGCGCAATTCATCGTCGAGCGCCAGCGACTCGCCCGCCGCGATGGCGCCCACCGACGCCACGAGCAGCAGCGCATAAAGCCCCACGACGCGGTCGATGATTACGCTCGCCACCGCCTCGGTCCGCTTTCCCGGGTGCTCGCGGGCGACCACCATCGCTTTAAAGACGTCGCCGCCGACGCTGCCGAGCGAGACTTGGCTGAGCAGATGTCCGAGCGCTCCCAACCGAAACGCATCGCGGAAGGAAAAATCGAGCTTCAGCGCCCGCACCAGAATCTGCCAACGAACCCAATTGAGCGAGATGCCCACGAGCACGAACACCTGAGCCAGCGCGAGCCGCCCCCAATGTTTTGGCTCCTCGATAAGCCGCGTAAAGACCCCTTCGCCCTTCAGTCGGTAAATAAGAAACGCGAGGATCGCCGCGGCAATCGCCATCTTCAAAATGCCCACGACAACCCGACGACGGTGATGCGACGAGTGGGGCAGGGGAGCAGGCATCGGCGGCAGTTTGCAGAAAGTTGGATTGTGGTAAAGCCGCCGCTCTAGCCCCGGGCTCCGCCCGGGGGTGGCGTGACGCTGGAGTGTGATGACCAAGTCAGCCCGACCAGACCACTCATCTAACAAGCATCTGGTCCACCCCCTCCCCAGCCCTCCCCTCAAGGGGGAGGGAGCCGGAAGACTCACAATATCAAGCTTGATATCGGTAAACCCGCTCCCCAAGGGCCCCTAGTGTGACCGCCTCGCCTCCAATCCACCAGGGCGACCTACGCCGCAACCCGCCCAAACGCCCATTTTGCAACTCGCTTTTGGCCACTCATCGCGGTATACTGTACGGGTGTTTATTGGCGTGGCGTGGCGTGGTGGGCAGTGGGCAGTGGGCAGTGCGGTGCTGGAACCGAGCGGAGCTTCCAACTCCCAGCCCCCGTAGGGGGCGAAATGTTGTAGCCAGGGGCGCAAGCCCCTGGTCAGCAGCCCAATAAAATCCGTAGCCCCAGAGGGGCGACACAATTCCCAAGATGGGGCATTTGTGGGAGGCGTCTCCGACGCCGATCCGGCGTTCGATCCCTCTCGCACTGACCCATGGATTCGAGCTCACCCCAAACCCGCTCTTTGAAAACCGAATAGCCGACTACTTCACCGTGGCCCGCTCACCCGGCGTTGCCCCCCGATCGAGGGGCAAGTGTCGCCTCTAAATGCGACACTAAACGCGACGCGATAGCGTGTAACTCATTTCATGAAAACGACTTACACGCCAATCCTTAGTGTCGCCTAAAATCGCGTTTTGCTCTCGTGAGCAATGCGACACGACACGACGACGCTTGTCGTCAACCTCTTTCTAATCGCCCGCAACGCCCGGCCGCCCCCGCACGGGGCCGCCGCCTCTCTTCGTCCCGGCCGCCCGTACGACCGGTCCAACCAGACGCCGCCGCACCTGGTGCGGATGAAAAAAGGGGACCAATCTGCCCCAAAAAATTGCCGGTTTGCCAATCGGTGACTAGCGTGGATGTAGAGCCCACGCATTTTGCCCAGGCCATTCTCTTTCACCGCATTCCCTAACCGGACGAGGCAGGACTAATGACGGACTTCGACGCTCGCTGAGCGTCAGCCCTTCATCAACTACCGCAGACCGCTCCGGCGGCCCGCGTTTCTTCAGTCCACCTTGGGATGCGCTTCTTATGATTTTCCGACACCGATGGGGCCGCCGCGCGCTTGCGGCGACCTGCGCTTGCCTCGCCGCGACGCTCTTCGCGTCCAACGCTCTGGCCGTCAGCCGGCTCTCTGGTTACACGTACGTCGATCGTTATAACGATGGAATACTCCTGTTTAACGATGCGCCGCACCCCGATCTCGTCATCCCCAACGTCGAGATCAAGCTTTACAGCGTCTCCGGGATGACCGAGACGTTGCTCTCGACGGTCGTCACGAGCGACATCGGCCTCTACTCGTTCACGAACCTCGCGGCCGGCACCTACTCGATCCGTCAGACCCATCCGTTTCAGTATCTCGACGGCATCGACACGCTCGGCACGATTCGGAACTTGAACAACAACAACGTTCCGCCCGGCGCTAACGTCGGCACGCTGGCCGCCGATGCGTTCGTCAACATCGTGCTCCCCGACAACGCCCGCGGCGAGATGTACAACTTCGGCGAACGGGGCCTGCTCGCTCAGTACGCCTCGAAACGCAACCTGCTCGGCTCGGCCCCGCCGCCACAGTATGCTCCTGATCCGAACGGCGTCCCGGAACCGGCGACCGCCTCGCTATTCGCCCTCGGCGGCATGGGGCTGCTCGCCATGAAGCGCCGCGCGAACCGCAATCGCTAGTCGCTGTTTGGTCCTAGCCCCGGGCTCCGCCCGGGGGTCGGCAACCACGCTGTTAGACTTAGTCGCGCTCAGTGCGACCCCCGGGCGGAGCCCGGGGCTATAAGCCGGCGTCGCGCGCCGCAGTGATCGCCGCGAGGCTGCGATCAACGTCAGCCTCGGTCGTCGCCCAGCTCGACACGCTGATCCGCATCGCCTTGCGGCCGCGCCACATCGTCCCGCCGCACCAGCACTCGCCGGAGCGTTGAATGTGATCGATCACGCGATCGGTCGCGGCGTCGTCGGCAAATCCGACAAGCACCTGGTTAATCACCACCTCGTTGAGGACTTCGATCCCCGCCGCACGCAGCCCGGCGGCGAATCGTTGGGCGTGATCGCTGCAGCGATCGACCAAGTCCGCGAGTCCGCTCCGCCCCAGCGTTCGCAGTGCGGCCCACGCATCGAACGCTCGCGCTCGCTGCGATGACTGCGGCGTGTGGTGCATCGGATCAAGATCTCCCTCGGGCAAGTAGCCGGCCCGCGCCGACATCGTCGGCCGCAGCAGCGCCGCATCGCGGATGAGGATGATCCCCGAGTCGTACGGCACATTGAGCCACTTGTGCCCGTCTGTTGCCCACGAGTCGGCGCCGTTCATCCCCGCGGTGAGATGCCGCCGCGCGCGCGATGCAGCCGCCCAGAGCCCGATGGCGCCGTCGACATGCACCCAGCTGTTCCGCTGGCGGGCCCAATCGATGATTTCTTCGAACGGATCGAAGGCGCCTGTGTTCAACTCGCCCGCTTGCGTCGACACGATCACCGGCCCGTCGACGTTGGGCAAGCGGCTCGGAATGATCCGCCCTTGATCGTCCGTGGGCGCGACGATCACGCGCTTACGGCCAAGGCCGATGATCGACAGTGACTTGGCGATCGTCGAGTGTGCCTGCTCGCCAACGATCACGCTTACCGGCGGCGCGCCGATGAGCCCGTCGCCCGCTGCATCCCAGCCGACTTGCGAGAGCACAAAGTCGCGCCCCGCCGCGAGGCCGCACAGGTTGGCGACCGTCGCGCCGCCGACGAACATCGCCTCGCTTCCCGTTGGCAAATGCAACGCATCGACCAGCCACCGCGAAACGACCGACCGCACGCGGCTCGCCAGCGGCGACATCGCCGAGAGGGCCGCGTTCTGATCCCACGCCGTCGCGAGGATGTGGGCCGCCATCGTCGCTGGCAGGACAGCGCCGTTGACGAAACCGAAGTAACGGCCGCCCGTCGTCGCCATCGTCGCCGGCGAGCCGAGCCGATCGAGCATCGCCAGCGTCTCGTCCGCCGCGGCGGGCCATTCTGGGAACGGCTCGTCGAACTCTGCGAGCGCGGCCAAACTCTCGGGCGTCGGCGCCACGCCTCGCTCCGGCAGCGAGGCGTGGTAGGTCGCGGCGCGCTCGGCCGCAGCGCGAATCAGGTGGGTCGTCTCGTCGAGGTCCATCGACCAATTCGATCGGTCGATGGACCCGCCGTCAACATGCCGCAGTGATGCCAAGTGGACTTGCGGCAGACTGCGTTAGAACGTCAGTTCCAGCCCTAAGTCGGCGCCATGGGCGACCACCGTCGAACCGAACATCCCCGGGAACGCGGGTTGAGCTCCGCCGCCACCTTGCACCGGCGGCAAGTTCCGCGGATCGCTCGACAGGCCCGGCGGCAATTCCGAAGCGGCTTGCACCACGTTGGTCCAGACGATCACGTTGTAGCCGAAGCGAGCGCTGAGCCGTTCGGTGATCTGGGCGCCGAGGCCGAGTCGGAAGCGGGGAATGACCACCGCCTTCGTATCGGTGTAGTTGCCGATGTTCGTCTCGCCCGAGGTCAGCAGACCGCCGGGGTTCGAGGTCGAGCCGCCGCCGGCCGGAACGGTGATGTCGGTGCCGCCGTTGATCGACACCGCGCGATTGTTGGCGCCGATCGCCATCGTCGCGAGGCCGTCGATCCAGATCCAACCCTCTTGCCGGCGACCTTGTAGACCGATTTCACCGCCGTGGAATTGATTGCGGGCGCCGAACTTGTCTTCAACATAGATGGTCGTCCCCGGGACGAGCGGCGAGGTGGTGTTATCGAGCACCAAGATATCTTCGTTGACCTGCAGCGCGGAGTTGTGCTGGTAATAGCGGTAGCCGCCGACGAGGGTCACCCAGCCGCTCGGGCCGCACGAGTTTGCGTTGCCGCAGCTCAGCAGGCACTTCTCCAAACCGAGGCCGGCGCCTTGGAACTGGCTGCTGCTCTGCACGTGGACGTTGCCCGCCTGTTCGTCCGGCACGTTCACCAGCTGGGCGTCTTGCAGCCCGGTCTCGCTGTTGAAGAACGGGCGGGCGTAGATCGTGCCGTCGTCGGGACCAAGGCTGGAGTTGAAGTTGTTGCTGCCAACTTGGAAGTAGTCGCCGACGACCGCCAACCCGTTGCACGGATCGAGCCAGTAGCCGGTGCTCACAGCGAAGCCCGACCGCCACTTGTCGGTCAGTGCATCGTTGCCGACGAGCGTCGTCGTAGTGTTCTGACCGAGCTGGCCTGCCGTGGCGAGCGACGTACCGTCGGGGCTTGAGGTGACGAGCGCCGGCGAATCGGCGCCGGTAACTTGCCAGTAGAGGTACTCGCCCCGCACCCAGAAGCGGTCACAGCCGTTCGACTTGCAGGCGCCGCCGCAGTTCGAGCCGCATGAATCGCAGGAAGTGCAAGAATCGTCCGGAAACCCACAGACCGGTTCGCCGCAGTCGACGATGCCGCAATCTTGGGCGCTGGCGGAAAGCGGGCTAGAAGCCAGCAAGAGACAGAGCAGAGCAGCGCCGCGCCGCCCCGCCGAAGCGGTGAAAAGCATGAGATTCCCCCCCAGGAATTTGAACGGCGAGCTGCCCCATTGTGAATTCGCGCCGATTGCACCGGTCGCCGCAGTCGTGTTCACCTTTCCTATCGGCGAAACTGTGAGGCCCGATTGACCGCGAGTCTTGCTCCAAAGGCCGCTCGGCGGTTTGCGGGGTTTAAAATGGGAAGAGTTTGACGGCGCCCTCCCGCCCGCTGGGGTGATCTGCCCACTGAAGGAGAGTGTTTAGCTGCCAGCCAATCGCTCCTGCCCGCGGATTTCTTGCTCCGGGGCCGCTCGGGATATAATTGTCGCGCCGGTTGCGACAGTCGCCGACAGAAAGCTCCGGCCGGCACGCATCGCCGGCCGATCAATCGAGGCAAGGCCGCTGATTTCGGCGGAGTTTGGCTCCGCGACAGCCCCGTTTTCGGGCGGTTGGCGAGTCGGCAACCGTCGAAACGAGGCGTCAAGCAACTCTCGGGTGCGTTGACAGTCTTCGCAAGGCCTGATAATTTCGGCTTTCTGGCAACAACTTGTTGCCGCCCAAGGGGGATTAGCTCAGTTGGGAGAGCGTTTGGCTGGCAGCCAAAAGGTCATCGGTTCGAACCCGTTATCCTCCACTTCGACGTAAGTCGTGAATCTGCAACGCATCAAAGGCCGCTTGCCCGGACGGGGCAACGCGGCCTTTACGCTTAATCGGCCGTAATCGATTCCGTCTTTTCTTGTTTGTAGTGCACTGTCATGGCAGTCGAGCCGGGGCGTCGAGGCTCGTGACCAACCTGTCGGAGCCCGCCTCGCTAGCGGTTAGAATCTGGTTATGGCTGAAGAACCTACTCCCGAACTCGAGCTCACCTTCGAGCCGATTCCTCAAGCCCTCGCAGATCTCGGTATTTCGACGGAAGAGTTCGAGGCGGCCTTGGCCGTTGCGCTCGAAACCTTCGATGACGAGTCGTCGATCGAAGAGGCGCCGATCGTTATCAACGGCGTTGAGTACGAATTGGTGAACGTGGCTCGCATTTTCGTTCGCGGCGAGATCCAGACGCTGCGGGAGATGTTCGGCCCCAGCGACGCCGCGGATTGACCTGCGGACGAACGAGCAGAGCTTATGGCATCGATTCAATGCATCGCGTGCCCGGTTGAAGAGATTGGCCACTGGCGCGAACTCTACCGCCAAGAAATGAACTGCCAGATTGTCCACGATTCCTTTTGCGCTAGGCCAGGTTGGGTTCGCGCGTGGCAGTTCTTCGTTGACGGCGTCGCCGTCGGGTACGGCTCGCTTGTCGTCGCCGGCCCCTGGCAGAACGCGCCGACGGTTTACGAGATGTTCGTCCTCCCGCATTTCCGTTGCCATGCCTTTACGTTGTTCGAGACGCTCCTGAGCGCGAGCCAGCCTGTCGGCATTGAAGTGCAAAGCAATGATTCGCTGATCACGGTGATGCTACACGCGTATGCCCGTGAGATAAAAACTCAGAGCATCTTGTTTCACGACTGTCGCACTACTTCGTTGGCGGTCAGCAGCGCGACCATTCGCCGTTTGGAGAATACGGAGGGCTTCGCTGAGGCTGGCGAATGGATCGCGGAAGTTGACGGCGAGATCGCGGCCAAGGGGGGCGTCCTGTTTCACTACAACCGCCCCTATGGCGACATATATATGGAAGTCGCCGAGAACTTCCGTCGCCGCGGATTGGGAAGCTACTTGGTGCAAGAGCTCAAGCGAGTGGCGTACCAGTCGGGCAATGTCCCTGCCGCTCGCTGCAATCCAGCGAATCTCGCTTCCCGCCGCACGCTCCAGAAAGCCGGATTTGCTCCCTACGCGAACCTTCTTGCCGGGGATCTGTAGGCCTCGATGGCGATTCGCTCCGCCGGCAGCAGATATCGAGCCGGTGAGAAGCGGGTGGCTTTTTCTCCTACATTGAAGCCAGCGGCGAGATCCATTATCATCCAGGCTGTCTTGTAGTCCACTTTTCGGGAACAGAACAAGAAGGATCGCTCCATGAGAACCGCAGCACTGTGTCTTCTTCTCTCGTTGGCATCTACGAACGCCTTCGCAGCGCTCGTGCTCGACCAGGAATACAATCCGGGATCGCTCGGCCAGGTAGGCTCGATGACTTTTCTGACTGGCGGCGCCGGCGACCGTCAGCAGGCTCAGACATTCACGGTTGGCGTAGCAGGCGAGTTGAAGGCGATCGAGTTTTACATCTTCACGTCATCGACCGCGAGCCAACCGCTTCAAGTCGAACTCTTGTCGACCGTCGCCGGCCAGCCGACAGGCTCGGTCCTGGCCTCTGCAACCATCCAGCAGTCGGCAGTTCCGACGGCGAGTCAGCTACCTGGCCCAGTCGGCGGGTACAACGTGTGGGGCGGTCCGATGACTCGCTTCGAGTTTCCGGGCGTCGCTGTTGCGCCCGGCGACGTGCTTGCGTTCAAGCTCAAGACAAGCGATCCCCAGTTCGCGTATCAATGGATCGTTCCTACGGCGCTCAACATTAACGATCCCCCGTTTCCCAAGTATCTCGGCGGCTACCTCTGGGAGAAGGAAGCGGCAGAGGCCGCTTGGCAGGGAGGCGTATTCCAAGTGAGCGGCGTGTTCCGCACGTTCGTCGACGTCGTCCCGGAGCCGGCGTCGCTGGCGCTATTGCTGCCCGCCGCGATGGGAATCGCCCTCGTTCGCCGCCGGAACGCCTAGTAGTGGGAGAACTGGGTGGCACGTTTCTAGTCGCCAAGGCAAATGTTTAGTCTCGGTTGGCACGAGTTGAAAACGAAAAAGGCCCGGCGAGTTCGACTCGCCGGGCCTCTGTTATTTGATCGGTGCAAGCAGCGGGTTGCATTAGATTTCCAAATGATCAACCCCCGCTATCAGCGACCGCCAGCGGCATGTTGACGAGGTGCTCCGCCAAGAACCAGGCTTGCAACTCGTTCGGGCGAATCACGCCGCCGACAACCATGTCGTTGGTGCCGTCATCGCCAGCGTCGGCCGCTTCCTTCGCGATCGTATGACTGAGCTGCAGCACGATCTCATGGGCCTGCAGCAGCCGCGAGATTTGTACCGGCGCCTCTTCGCGACCTTTCGGCGGACGCGGAATCGTCGTCGTTTCAGCCACATCGTGAGCCATCGCGACGCTCAATCCGCCGAGCGTCATGATCCGCTCGGCTATCGTGTCGACGATTTCCGACTGCTCGCCGAAGTGCTTATCGAACAGCAAGTGAAGCTGGTAAAACGTCGGCCCCGAGACCTGCCAATGGTGCTTCTTGTACATGTCTCGCAGCGTCATCGTGTCGGCGAGCAACTGGTTGAGGTTGTCGACGCTTTGCTTGCGGACCTTCTCGCTCAGTGCCAGAGGCATCGCCACGACGTGGCCGAAGGCTTGGATTTCGTGGGCCTTCTGATTAATGATCGGGGTGGCGCGGTTCCCGGCGGTCGGGGCGTTTTTCGTGGCCGTGGTCATATTGGGTCACTCCAGAAACAAGTGATAGAGAACATTGAGTGATTGCTAAGCATATCAGATGCCAATCGCATCCCTGCCACGTTGGCGGGTTACGGCTTCTTAATGCGAGGCGAACCGCCGGCGATGAACACGTCGCCTTGAGGGAACTTGGCGAAGAATTCCGGCGGCTTGCCAAAGTGGTCGGCAAGCAGGTATGCAGGGTTGCCCGACATCCACTGCGAAATGCTGATCGCCGCGTAGACGCCTGTATTGAACGCGATCAACATACGCGCGGGAGTCGTCCCGGTGTTCTCGATCGAGTGGCCGTACCCTTGCGGGATGTAACCTACGTCGCCCCCTTGGAGCGTCTCGGTGCGGAAGCGACCGTGCGAGCCGAACATCGTTACGCTGACGTTGCCCGAAATGACGTACTGCCACTCGTCGGCGGTTGGGTGCCAGTGAAGTTCGCGGAGGGCGCCTGGATCGAGATCGAGCACGACGCCGGTGATCGTTTGCGAGATCGGGAACTTGTCGGCGCCGAGCCGCCACTCGCGGCCCCCTTCGTGTACCGAGTGGGGCGGTTCAGAGAGTAGTGCGTACTTGTGCGTTGACTTGCTGACGTTCGCCGCGGCTTGCAGCGGCAAAACGGGAGTCGCCGGCGGTTGCTTGCCGTGGGTAAAGTAGACTTCAGTGGATGGAATGCCGTCGAAGTCTTTCGCGTCGAGGCCAAAGTTCTTAGCCAGAAGTTCCTTCGGGGCGTGGCCAAGCCAGTCGGTGATGCTGAACGTGCCGAACTCGCTGAAGTAGCCGTTATCGAAAATGAGAATGAAATGGCACGGTTTGTCGCCGAGGCATTCGATCGAGTGAGCATGCCCGCGCGGGAAGTACCAGACGTCGCCGGCTGCGAAGTCGTCGGTCTCGGAGTTGCCAGCCGGATCGACCAGCGTCGTGCGGCAGCGGCCTTCTAGCACGAACGCCCACTCTGCTGCGGTGGCGTGCCAGTGCAGTTCGCGCGTCACGCCCGGCTCCAGCCGCATCGAGACGCCGGCGATTCCCTTCGAAATCGGCAGCTGTTCGACGGTCGCTTCTTTGCCGAAGCTGCCATTGTCGACACGGCCCGTCGTCGCTTCGAGTTCAAACTTGAACGTCGGCAGCGTCTTTCCAGAAAGAAGCGGGTCGGGCGTGTTGTTGCGAAATAGAAAGTCGGCAGTGGCTCGCGGCGGGATTCCGAAGTCGGTCATAGCAATTGAAATGAGCGGAGGGGGAGACTAGTTCGCCCGCGATTGGTCGCGCTACGCCCGTTCGCGGAGGCGGCCTGCAGTCGATATCGAATCACGGCGCAGTGCGAATGGAGGGGTTTTAGGTGAAGTCTACCGCTTCCGCGCGGCGGCGGGCGACACATCTGCTTCGAACGGAGCAAACGGCCAGTTGCTGCATCATCTCGCTGGAGTTACCAGCAAACTCGTTCCTGAGCGCCTTTCGCCGTCGCTCCGCGCGGCGCGGCAGACCTAATTCGTCTGAGAGCATGCGCAAATCGGCGGAGTTGGTTGACGGCAAACCGACTGGCTCGCTGGTGCTACACAGATATCGCTAAAATCTAACGATCGTTCCTGCAACGCCATCACGCAACGCCCGTCATCGGTGCTGGAGTACCGCTGCGCCGCTGCAACATTGCACCCTCTATTCGCGAAGCGAATCGGCTTGTTAAGCGGCGTTGAAGGGCCCGGGGTTCTTTGACAGCCCCCATCCCATTCATTAAGCTGCCAGCTGATTTGTATTATTGGAAACGCCCGCGACTAATCGCGAGCGTCGCTCCCGCCCCATCATCTCGCCCATTCCAGGTACCTACCGCGTCGTCTGCAAAGTCTCCACTGACAACGTCATTGCCGACTTCCCGCGACGACCGTCTAAACGACAGCTCACCAGCGATGGATTCTGCGTGAGTTCTTTTTTGCCCCAGCCGTCCCCAATGGAGGGTGTTCGTATGGCGCTTCTCAGGTCTCCGCTTCGCCGCCGCAGTTTTTTGGCCGTCGGCGTTGCAGGATTCGGATTGGATCTCGTCGACTTCTTCGCGATTCGCAAAGCTCAAGCGGTTGAGAATCAATTCGAGACGCCGCCGGTCGTCGCTGAGAGCATCATCCACATCAACCTGCCGGGCGGCATCGCCGCGCAGGAATCGTTCGATCCCAAGCCCTTCGCCCCGCTGGAATACCGCGGCGAGTTGAAGGCCATCCCGACTAAGATCGCCGGCGAATCTTTCAGCGAACTACTGCCGCTGACGGCCAACATCGCCGACCGGCTGACGGTCGTCCGCTCGCTTACCCATGGCGAAGCAGCCCACGAGCGCGGCGAACACAACATGTTCACCGGCTATCGTCCGAGCCCCGCGCTACTCTACCCGAGCATGGGCAGCGTGGTGAGTCACGAGTTCGGCCCGCGCAACGATCTGCCGCCGTATATCTGCGTGCCGAATGCGGCGACGCCGTACGCGGGGCCTGGTTACTTGAGCTCGTCGTACGCGCCGTTCAGCCTCGGCGACGACCCCGCGCGTGCCGGTTTCAAAGTGCGCGATTTGAATCTGCCGGGAGGCGTCGACCAGGCTCGCTACCAGCGCCGGCTCTCCGCGCTCGAGTCGATCAACGAACATTTCGCCAAGAAGACTCAGGCCGACAACGTCGCCGCGATGAGCACCTTCTATGAGCGGGCGTTCGATCTCATCGGCTCGCCGAAGGCTCAAGAGGCGTTCAATATCGACGCCGAAACGCCGGAGATGCGCGATCGCTACGGCCGCCACGAAGCAGGACAGCGGATGCTGATTTCGCGCCGCTTGGTTGAAGCTGGCGCACGCTTCGTTTCGCTCACCTATGGCGGTTGGGATCACCACGTCAACATCATGGCCGGCGTGCGCGGGTCGTTGCCGGCGTTCGACCAAGGCTACGCAGCGCTAATTACCGATCTCGACGAACGCGGACTGCTCGACAAGACGCTGGTGCTTGTGACCACTGAATTCGGCCGCACACCGAAGATCAACGGCACGGCCGGCCGCGATCACTGGTCGAAGGTATTTAGCGTTGTGCTGGCCGGCGGTGGTACGAAGCGGGGCGCCGTCATCGGTTCGTCGGGCCCGACGGCGATGGAGTCGGAAGACTGCCCCATCTCGCCCGAAGATTTGGCGACGACCGTCTACAACCAACTCGGCATCGCCGCCGCGAAGGAACTGATGGCGCCAGGCGATCGACCAATCGAAATCGTCGACGGCGGCAAAATCCGCAAAGAACTGTTGGCTTAGCATCGAACCGCGCGGCGGCTCGTTCGATGCATTGCCGCGCGAGTTCGTCCTTTCATATTGAGGGCGAGCATGACCAAGTCTGTAGGATTGATCGTCGCGGTTTGCGGCATCGCGGCGGCGACGGTCGCCAGTGCGGCCTCGCCGCGGCTCGACCACCTGCAACCGCAAGGCGGGCAGCGCGGCACGGAAGTCGCCGTCACCCTCATCGGCGGCCGCATTGGGCAAGAGCCGCAGCAGGTGCTGTTCTACGATCCGGGGATCGAGCTGAAGGCGATCGAGCGGATCGACGACAATCAGGCGAAGGCGACGTTCGCCATCGCGGCCGATTGCCAGCCGGGCATCCACGGCATTCGCGTTCGCACGGCGACGGGACTCACCAACCTGCGGACGTTCCACGTCGGCACGCTGCCGGAAATCAACGAGGCTGAGCCGAACACCGAGTTCGAAAAACCGCAGCCGATTACCCTCGGCACGGTGGTGAACGGCGTCATCACGAACGAAGACGTCGACTACTTTGTCGTCGAAGCAAAAGAGGGCGAGCGGATTTCGGTCGAGGTCGAGGGTCTGCGACTCGGCAGAACCTTCTTCGACCCAGCGATTGCGATTCTTGATGAAGAACGTTTTGAGGTCGCCGCGAGCGACGACGCCCCGCTGCTATTGCAAGATGGCTTTTGCAGCGTGATCGCGCCGAAGACTGGCAAGTACATTGTCGAGATGCGCGAGACTTCCTACCGCGGCGACGATGCGTCGACCTACCGATTGCATGTCGGCAAGTTTCCGCGTCCGACCGTCGCCTTCCCCGGCGGCGGCAAGCCGGGCGAAGAGGTCGAACTCAAGCTGCTAGGCGATCCGCTGGGCGAGAAAGTTGCCAAGGTAAAGCTGCCGGAGGCTCCGCCGCTCGATTTCCGCTTCGCGGCCGAAGACGAAAACGGCGCCGCTGCGACCGGGCTGCCGCTGCGGGTCGTCGACCTGCCGAACGTTATCGAAGCCGAGCCAAATCATGAGCTCGACAACGCGACGCGCGGCGAACTGCCCGCCGCGTTCTGCGGCGTGATCGGCGAGGCAGGCGACCTCGATCGGTTCCGCTTCGCCGCCAAGAAGGGCGAGGTGTGGGACATGAACATCGTCGCCCGCGAGATTCGGTCGCCGCTCGACGCGATTCTCCGCGTGCGAAAAGCGAGCGGCGAAGAACTCGCCGGTTCCGACGACAACGCGGGACGACCCGACAGCTATATCCGTTTCACGATCCCCGAAGATGGAGAATACGTCGCCGACGTCGTCGACCAACTCAACCAAGGTGGCCCGACGTACGCCTATCGTTTGGAAGTCGCGAAGCCGCGGCTCGCCGTCGACATCGTGCTTGAAGAGCGGAGCCAGTTCGAAACGACCGAAGTCGTCGTGCCGCAGGGGGGACGCGCCGCGGTGATGGTGACGGCCAATCGCGCGGAGTTCGGCGGCGATCTCAACGTCTTGTTCGGCGCGCTGCCCGAGGGAGTGACGCACGAGACGGTAATGCTCACCGGCGACTACAACCGCGTGCCGATGTTGCTGCGGGCGACGCCCGAAGCACCCCTCGCGGGCCAGCTGACGACCGTTACCGCGGAACTCACTGACAAGTCGCAGCCGGTGCTCAACCGCTTCCGTCAGCAGACGTGGCTCATTCGCGGCTCGAACAATGTGAATGTTTGGAGCCACTACGCCACGCAGGGCGCCGTTGCCGTGGCCCAGCCGTTGCCGTTCTCGATCAAGATCGTCGAGCCGAAGGCGCCGCTCGTGCAAAGCGGTTCGAAGGAACTCAAAGTTGTTGCGGAGAAGAAGGAGGGCTTCGACGGCCGCATCGCCGTTCGCATGCTCTACGATCCGCCCGGATTGTCCTCGCATCAGGGGATCGGCATCGAGCCGGGCCAAACCGAGGCGGTAATTCCGCTCACCACCAACCCGCAAGCTTGGCCGCGCGACTGGAAGATCATCGTCGTCGCCGAGGCCGATGTGAACGGCACCGTCCGCACGGCGTCGGAGTTCGCCACGCTCAAAATCGCACCGCAGTATCTCGCGATGGCTTATCCGACCGTAGCGACGGAACAGGGCAAGTCGCTTGATTACTCGATTGCCATCACGCAGACGACGCCATTCAATGGCGCCGCGAAGGTCGAACTCGTCGGCCTGCCGCCGGGCGTGACGACGCAGCCGCAGGAAATCACGAAGGATTCGACCGAAGTGAAGTTCCCGCTGCAGGTCGCCGCCGACGCGCGGGTCGGTCATCACAAGCAACTTTACTGCGTCGTTACCATCATCGAGAACGACGAACCAGTGGTCCACACGGTCGGCACTGGCGAACTGCGGATCGACGCCCCATTGCCGCCGCCGCAAACCGCTCAAGAAGGAACTCCTGCGACAGGAGAAGCGTCATGAAGATTCCTGCGACGTTCTTAATTTGTGGGCTCATCGCGGCGATGGCGAGCTTTGCCGTCGGCGCGAAGACCTCGTCGCCGTCGAGCGATTTGGCGTCTGCCGGCAAGCCGGCTCTGGTGGCCGATGTGGTTAGCTTGGCTGTCTACCCTCCCGAGATCGTGCTCGACGATGGCGACGATTATCAGGGCGTGATCGCCGTCGCCACCCGCGCGAACGGCGTGACCCTCGATGTGAGCGATCAGGTTGAGTGGTCCGTCGACGGCGCCGCTCGGTTGGATGGCAAGCGGTTGCTACCGGTCGCTGATGGAGCGACTGTGCTCCGCGCCGCGTACGGCACGCATCAGGCCGAGGCGCCGGTGAAGGTGGCCGGCGTAGCCGAGCATCCCGCGGTCAGCTTTCGCCACGACGTGATGCCGATCTTCCTCCGTGGCGGCTGCAACGCCGGCGGTTGCCACGGTTCGTCCCGCGGCAAAGATGGTTTCCGCCTCAGCCTGTTTGGCTTCGATCCCGCTGGCGACCATTTCCGCATCACGCGCGAACAGGCCGTGCGTCGCGTTAGCCTGAGCATCCCGGAGGAAAGCCTGCTTATTACCAAAGTCGTCGGACTAGTGCCCCACACCGGCGGCAAGCTATTTGAGCCCGACAGCGTCTATGCAAAGACGCTCCGCGATTGGGTCGCCGCCGGCGCCGTGAGCGACGTCGCGGCCGCGCCGACAGTAACGCGCGTCGACATTTTCCCGCCGCGCGTCGTTATGGAAGGGGAGGGCGTCAAGCAGCAATACATTGCCGTGGCCCACTACTCCGACGGTAAGACTCGCGACATCGGCGACCTCGCGTTGTTTATGTCGAACAACGAGTCCTCTGCGGCGATCGACGCCAACGGTCTCGCGACCGCCGGCGCTCGCGGCGAAGCCTTTGTGATGGCCCGCTTCGATACGCACACCGTCGGCAGTCAAACGCTGGTGCTCCCGCAAGGGGAAGAGTTCGTCCCGAAGGAGGAGGCGCCGGCCAACTACATCGATGAACTCGTCGGCGCCAAGCTCCGCACGATGCGGATCAACCCCAGCGATATTTGCAGCGACGAAGAATTCCTCCGCCGCGTCTCGCTTGACGTCGCTGGCCAACTGCCGACCCGCGCTGAGTACGAGCACTTTATGAACGATTCGAGTCCGCAGAAGCGAGCGGCGAAGATCGACGAACTACTCGAACGCAAAGAGTTCGCTGAAATCTGGGCGCTCAAGTGGTCGGAACTGCTGATGGTCAAAACAGTGCCGAACCGCATCGAGTACAAGCCGATGTTCCTCTACTCGCAGTGGATCACCCGGCAGATCGCCAACGGCGTGCCGCTCGATGAAATGGTGCGCAACCTGCTCGGCGCCAGCGGCGGCTCGTTCTCCAGCCCCGCGGTCAATTTCTACCAGATCGAAGAAACGACGCAGAAGACCGCCGAAAACGTCGCGCAGATTTTCCTCGGCACACGGTTGCAATGCGCTCAGTGTCACAATCATCCGTTCGATCGTTGGACGATGGACGATTACTATTCGTTCACGGCGTTCTTCGCGCAGATCGGCCGTAAGACGGCGGAAGATTATCGCGAGACGATCATTTTCGACCAGCGCGGCGGCGAGGCGACGCACCTTGTCGACGGTCGGCCGATGAAGCCGAAATTCCTCGGCGCGGCCGAGCCAGACGTTTCGACGCGCGACCGCCGCGTCGTGCTCGCCGAGTGGATCACGTCGCCCGAGAATCCTTACTTCGCGGTGAACGTCGCGAATCGCGTCTGGGCCCACTTCATGGGCGTCGGCATCGTGGAACCTGTCGACGACGTTCGCGTCAGCAATCCGGCGAGCAACCCGGAACTGCACGCGAAGCTTGGCGCCAAGCTCGTCGAGTACAAGTACGACCTGCGCCAGTTGATTCGCGATATCTGCAACAGCCACGCTTACCAACGTTCTTCGCAACCGAACGCGACGAACGAAACCGACAGTCGCAACTTCGCCCGTTCGCAAGTCCGTCGTATCCCAGCGGAGGTGCTGCTCGATTGCCTTTGTGCGGTAACCGAAGCCCCCGAGAAGTATCCCGGCCTGCCGATGGGCGCACGTGCCGTGCAAATCGCCGATGGCGGTCTCAGTACCTACTTTCTAACCACGTTCGGCCGGGCCCCGCGGGTGACGGTTTGCGCCTGCGAGGCGAAAAGCGAGCCGACCCTCTCGCAAGCCCTCCATTTGTTGAACGGCTCGGCCGTACAAGACAAAATCGTGCAAGGCAAGCTGGTGGAAACATTGCTCGACGGCGGTAAGCAGCCAAACGAAGTAGTCGACGAGATTTACCTCCGCTGTCTCGGCCGCAAGCCGACGGCGGAGGAAGCGACGCGACTGGCGGAACTCTACGGCGCCGGCGAGAAGCCGGTCGGCGAGTTGCAGGATGTGTTTTGGGCGGTGCTTAATTCACGCGAGTTTTTGTTCAACAAATAGACAGAGCGTAGCGGTAAGTGGGCTGCCAGTTGCAGCGCGGTACGAGCTGGACGATTCGCAGTAGTTCTTGAATTGATGAGCGCTATGAGTTTTCAACGAGTTGACGCAGTGAAAATCGTCCAGACTTCGCTTATGGCGCTGCTGGCAATGGGATTATCAGCGAACTTCGTCGCTGCGACGCGCGCCGACGAAGCCGCGGAGAAGATCACCTACGCCGATCACGTCCAGCCAATCTTCCGACAACACTGCTTCGCCTGCCACGGGCCCGATACGAAGAAGAACGACCTCGGGCTCGATTCGTACGCTAACGCGATGACCGGCGGCGCCAGCGGCGAGGTGCTCTTCGCCGAAGATCTCAGCAGTTCGCAACTCTGGCTGATGGTGACTCACGAAATTTCCCCTTCGATGCCGCCTGGGGGCGCGAAGCTCCCAGACGCCGAGTTGGACATGATTCGTAAATGGATCGAAGGGGGCTTGCTCGAAAAAGGCGATTCGCAAAAGCGGGCGCCGAAGAAAAACGCCGTCGCGGCGTTCACGCCTTCGGCCGACAATCGCCCCGCCGGCGAGCCGGCGATGCCGAAGGGACTGCTGCGCGAGCCGGTGCTCCATGCTGAGCATCGCGGGGCGGCGACGTCGCTTTCCGTCAGCCCATGGGCGCCGGTTGCGGCCGTCGGTGCACCATTCCAAATTTCACTCTACAACACCGACTCGGGCGAGCATCTCGGCGTGCTGCCTTTCGTCGAGGGAATGCCGTTCGTGCTGCAGTTCAGCCGCGATGGCAGCATGCTGCTCGCCGCTGGCGGCGAATCGGCCGCCCGTGGCTTGGCCGTCCTCTACGACGTGAAGACTGGCAAGCGGCTCACCGCGGTCGGCGACGAGCTCGACGCCGTGATTGCCGCCGACCTTCGCGCCGACCACGGTCTCATTGCGATCGGCGGGCCGCGCAAGGTAGTTCGCGTCTACCGCGTTGCCGACGGTTCCCTCGCCTACGAGATCACGAAGCATACCGACTGGATCACGGCCCTAGAATTCAGCCCTGACGGCAAGTTCCTCGTCACGGGCGACCGCAGCGGCGGCCTGCTGCTGTGGGACGCCGAGACCGGCCGCGAACGCGGCGACCTGCGCGGTCACGCCGAGCAAGTCACTAGCGTTTCCTGGCGCGGCGATAGCGCTGTCGTTGCGTCGTCTAGCGAGGACGACACCGTGCGGCTCTGGCAACTCGACTCACAACAGATCAAAAGCTGGGCGGCTCACGGCGGGGGTGTCGCTTCGGTCCGTTTCTCGTCAGCAGGCGATCTGACGACGACAGGCCGCGATCAGGTCGTAAAACTCTGGAAGGCCGATGGCGCCCATATTCGCGACCTGACGACGCTCGAAGATCTCGGCCTCGCCGCGCGGTTCACGCACGATGGCGCCCGAGTCGTCGCCTCCGACTGGCGCGGAAACGTGCGGGTGCTCAATGCTGCGGACGGCGCCCAGGTGGCGGCGTTCGATCCCAATCCGCCGACCGTCGCGACGCGCCTCGTCGCCGTCGAAACGGAGGTTGGTCAACTCCGCACCGAAGCGCAAGCCGCGAGTGAAGGGCTCGTGTCTGTCCAATCCCAAGTTGCGGCTGCCGAAGCGGCGCTCGCTAATGCCCGAGCAGCAGCTGAAAGCCAAACCAAATTGCAAGCCGAGAAGGCCGCCCAGCTAGCCGCTGCCGAGCAGCGTTTGGCCACCATAGCCGCCGAGAAAGCTGCGGTCGATAAAGCGGCGACGGCGGTGATCGAACAACTTGGCGTCGCCCAGCAGGAACTCGTCGCCGCTGAAACGGGGGCCGGCGCCGTTCGAGAGACGGTGAAGGCCACCCAGGCCGACGTTGCCAAGCAAGAAGGCGTCGCCGCCACCGCCGCCGAGCAACTCGCCGCCATCCAAAAGCAAGTCGCGGAAGCTCAAGCGGCGCTCAAGACCCTCAGCGACGCACTTGCCGCCCAAAGCCAAGGCGCCGCCGAGGCTGACGCGAAGGTTGCCGAAGTTCAGGGAAAAATCGACGATCTCGAACGGCAGAACGCCGAGCTCGAAGCGATCCGCAAGCTGCGGGAAGAGCACGCCACGGCCAAGTGACCCCGTCCGCTAGGTTGCTCGATGGCGAAGATTCCATGAAGCTCCTCTCGCGAAGAGTTTCAAGCAAAAAGCGTCGCCCTGCTGTTGAAAACAGACATTCCGCGTTAGATGATGGGAGGGCGGCGGTTTTCTTCTCCCATGGGCGACGCAGGATCGCGTCGTAGTTCGCCGATGAGTAAGCGTGCCAAAGTTGCGCTGCTGATTGACACCGCCACGACGTGGGGCTCTGGCCTCATCGAGGGGATCGCGGAGTACGCCCACGCTCACGAGGATTGGCAATGCTTCCTCGGCCCGCGCGGCAAGTACGACCGCTCGATTCTCCCTGATAACTGGGACGGCGACGGAGTCATTGCCCGCGTCACCAACCAGGAATTGGCCGATCAGCTGATCGCCAAGCGGATTCCGGCGGTGAACGTTTCTTGGTATCGCTACGGCGAGGGAGAGATCGCCCGCTGCACCTGCGACGAAGAGAATATCGCCGAGTTGGCGGCCAACTACTTCATCGATCGCGGCTTTCGGCAATTTGCGTACTGTCCGTCGACCACTCGGCCGAATTACGTCGACCGCTTCGGTCAGGCGTTTATCGAATCCCTGCGGCGCCGTACCTTCCCGTGCCATGCCTTCGTGCCGGAACCGGGGATCGACAATTTTTTCCCGACCGCCTCGGAGCTGGCGCGGATGGTCGAGTGGCTGCAGCTGCTGCCGAAGCCGGTTGGCCTGCTGGCGTTCGATAGCGTGCAAGCGCGGCAAGTCACCGAATCGTGCCACTTGGCGAACATCGACGTGCCGCATGAAGTGGCGGTGCTTGGCGGCGAGCACGATCTGCTGAGCTGCACGATCTCTAGCCCGCAACTCTCGAGCATCGATCACTCGCCGCGTCAGGTCGGTTGGGCCGCTGCACAGTTGCTCTCGCGACTGATCGCCGGCGAAGAAGCCCCGCGCGAGCCGATTTACGTCCCGGCGACGCGCGTTATCACCCGTCAATCGACCGACACCGTCGCGGTGAACGACGATCTTTTGGCGCTGGCCCTCGATTTCATCAAGCAGCACAGCCATCGCCATATTCAGGTGACCGACATTCTCCGCGAGGTGCCGATCAGTCGTCGCGCGCTGGAGAAGGGTTTCCGCAAATGCCTAGGGCGTTCGCCCGCCCAGGAAATCCGCCGCGTCCGCGTCGACCACGCGGTGCAGCTGCTGTGCGACACCTCTTGGGCGATGCCGCGAATCGCCGTGGCGTGCGGATTCGAACGGTCGGAACTGCTCACGCGGGCTTTCCGTCGCGAATTGAAAACGACGCCGTCGGAGTTCCGCAAACAGCATCGCAAAGACCGCCAGGAGCAGGCGGCCCGCTAGGCCGGTTTGCGGCGGCGCGGAAGAGCGTTTGCGACTCCAACCGTCTCCCCGCGAGACGATCTTCATGCGGTTATTGCTTGCAGCCGCAAAGCGTCGCGCACGCTGCGCGTTGCCCTGTCAATTGCAGCGACAATTGCGGCTACTCTGGGGAGAAATTGACGCATTTCGTATGTCACCCCCGGTGAGTTCGCCATGTCGATCCCTTCTGCCGTCGAGCGCTCGCTCTCTGTTTTTCCCGCCGGCTGCAACGGCGAGTTCAATCTCCCTCCCCGCCTGTCGAAAGTGATCGTTCGGGGCGCCGGGTGCGAGCTGTGGACCAGCGACGGCGAGCGAATGATCGACTTCTCGATGGGATGGGGATCGGTGCTGCCGGGCCACGCTCACCCGGCGGTCGTCGAAGCCGTTCGCGAGCAAGTCGGCCGCGGAACCAATTTTTCGTACGTGACGGAAGCTTCGCTCCAACTCGCCGAAGAGATTCTCGCGGTCAGTCCGGCCTGCGATCAACTCCGCTTCGCCGCCTCCGGGACCGAAGCGACGATGTATTGCTTGCGGCTCGCGCGGGCGTTCACCGGCCGGCCGAAGATTCTCAAATTCGAGGGCGCTTACCACGGCTCGCACGACGTCGGCGTCGTCAGCCTGTTTCCGAGCGATCCTCCCGAGTTTCCGCAGTCCGTCAGCTCATCGGCCGGTATCGAACCAGGCGCGGGCGAAAACACGCTGGTGGCGCCGTTCAACGACCTTGAGAAGGTTGCAGAAATTCTCGAACGCCACGGCCACGAAATCGCCGGCGTCATCGCCGAGCCGTTCCAACGTTGCATTTCGCCGCTACCAGGCTTTCTAGCGGGGCTGAAGCAATTGGTGCACCGCGCCGGAGCGTTGCTGATCTTCGACGAAGTAGTGACCGGGTTTCGACTGGCCTACGGTGGCGCTCAGGAGTATTACGGGGTGATCCCAGACCTGGTCGCCTACGGCAAAGCGCTCGGCGGCGGGTTGCCGATTGGGGCCTACGGCGGCCGGCGCCAGATCATGGAGCAGGTTTGCGAAGACCAACTCGGCCAGTCGGGGTACGTGTGGACCGCGTCGACGCTAGGCGGCAATCCGGTCTCGACGGCGGCGGCGAGCGCCGCGTTGTCGCTCTACCGCGGCGAAGGGGTCTACGCTCGCCTGCATCGTTTGGGAGCCTACCTGCGGCGAAATATGGCGACGGTGCTGGCCGAGCAAGGCGTGAACGCTCAGATTCTCGGCGATGGCCCCATCGCCCAGGTCGCCTTCACCGACGTGACGCCCCGCGATTACCGCACGAGCCGCCATCTCGACGCCCGCATTGGTCGCAAGCTGATGCTCGAACTTTTCGAGCGCGGCGTCTTCCTCAATCCGATGGGGACGAAACTTTACTTGTCGATGGCCCACACCGAAGCGACCTGCGACGAGTTCTGCGAACGGTTTGCTCAAGCCGTTAGCATCGTGACTCGCGACGCCGCAACTGCTACGGCTCTTGCGTAGCGGTCGCAGCCACGGACTTAACGCTGCGTGCTCGACGGCTGCTGGTGCAAGACTGAGCCGAACGCAAAGCGGCAGAAATTCCCGCGCGCGTCGCGGTGCTTCGGGAACTAGCAACCCAAGCCTTTCGGCCCAACGCAAAGAAAAAACGCCCCCGGAAATTCCGGGGGCGTTTTCGTTGAAAGTTGCCATGCTGCCGTCTGGCTACCGACGGACGGCGCCGGTATCCAAAAGCTGGCTCGCCCGCGAACCGTAGTTACTCCAGACAAGAGCGTCGATGCTGTCTTGGATTTGCTCGACATGCCCGTCCACGAACACCATCTGGACGATGCCCGTGTGTTCGCTGCCGAACGCTAATTGCAGCGATTGGCACTTCGTCGACTCTTCGTTGGTGCACCACTGCTGATGCTCTTCGGGAGTGGCGCGTTGGTAGTTAGGGGCGACCGCCGTTGAGCCGAGAAACTCCGATAGGTCCGATCCTGGCGTGGTGTCAATATCGTCACTACCGCCCCACCAGTGGTCTTTACGATTTCCGGCCCTCTTCTCGGCGATTCCGCCCTGGTTTTCTTGCGTAACATAGTCGTGAACGGCTTCGCCCACCATGACCGTGTTCGAGGTGCCGTCTTCGACCCACGAAAACTTCACCCCTTTGTCGGCGACGTCGTCTTTGTCGATGCCGTAGAGCACCCCGTCGGCGCCTTCGTAGAAATCGTTGCCGTCGCCCTCGGTATTTCCGTCGGCCGTTTTGGGATGACCCTTCAGGAAGTACACAGAGCCGCCAGCATATTGCTGCGAGACGAGTCCCGACGCGACGCCGATGTAGGAGACAGGCGAACGCTTCATGATCCAATAGCCGTCAGCGGTGACGTCCAGCTGATGTTCCGGCAATCCCGCTGAGGGACAGCGATAGGCGGGCATCACGCCTTCGATGACCGCGACGTTGCGCTCATCCTCTGGCAGCGTCGACGCATCCGTATAAGGACCGCCTTGGTGCCCCCACTGCATATTGAAGTTTTTGTTGTCGCCAATTTTGAGATTTTTGAAGGCGTTTCCCCCTTCAAGGTAGCTCAACAGATAGGCGGACCAAGCACTTCCTTCATTCATGAGGGCGCCCGGCGGCAGATGCTTGTGCGCTCCTTCATAGTTGTTCATCGCCAAGCCAACCTGCTTCAGGTTGTTCATGCATTGGCTCCGTCGCGCCGCTTCGCGAGCAGCTTGCACTGCCGGCAGTAGCAGGGCGACCAAGACGCCGATGATGGCGATCACCACCAGTAGCTCGACAAGGGTGAAACCTGTCGATCGCCGACGGCGAGGCGAGGGAAAGAAGGAAACCATGTCAGACGCTCCGTGTCGAAACGAGTGTGTTGAAGCTGTTGACGGTAAATGGACGAATCCAAGCAACGTTTCCGGTAGCTAGTTGTAGTAACTTCGTTGCGCGGACCCCAGTATTTCGTGCGCAGATCAGCAGACGACTTGCGGCCGACGCCGACGACAATCAGACGGATTGCGCCGCCGAACCGTCGCGACGAGTCCCACGAGTGAAATCGCTCCCAGCATGCAGGCAGCGGGTTCCGGTACGCTCTGGATCAGCGCCATCGCCGCGGCGCCCATCGCCGGATTGGCCTGATTCAAGATCGCCCAATCGGCGAGATTGACCCGACCGTCGTAATTCAGGTCGCCGATCATCCGGGTGCTCAGGTCGCCGACGACCAGCGAGCGGGGATTGCCAGCTTGCGTCCAGGAGAGCACCTTCTCATCCAACCAGTGGTTGGCAAAGATCGTCACGTCGGCCATCGTGATCGCGTTGTCGCCTGTGAGGTCGGCGACGTGCGTCGGCTTGAAGAACGCCGCGTACTTATTGTCGCGTTCAAACTTGAACTCGCCCCGGTCAGACGTCGTGTTGAGACCCACCACGAACATCTCTAGATCGTCGACGATGCCGCGATAGTAGCTGTTGTTCGCTAAGCTGAGCGGTGATTCGCTCGTGTTAGCTCCGACGACCAGCGGGCTGTTGTCCTGCTTCGTCGCATCGACTTCGTCATTGGGCGCGTCTTCGCCGAAGTAAAGGCCCGTGGCAGCCGCCTCGGCGACGCCGTTAACGTACAGAATCGAACCGCCGCCCGGTCCCGTGGGGCGGACGACCATCAGGTGGTACCAGGTGTTCGGCACGACGGTGGTTTGGCCTACGTAGTCGAGGTTCGAATACCGCATCGAAAACTTCCCCGCGGCATTGATCAACACGCCGTGATTGTTCGTATCCATCACGATGTGCTGCACCGCGGCCGATACCGCCGGCTGCACCCAGAGTTGGAAGCCGCGATCGTTGATATAGGCGTAATCGAGCGTGCCGTTGGGAAGCGTGCCATCCAACGAAGACGGCGACTTCTCAGGGAAATTGAGCGCTTCGTCCGGCGCCGTACGGAGGAAATTGCGGTCGGTCGCCAGGGCGTTAAGGCGGATGCCGAGGCCAGTGCCGCCGTCGGGCCGTCCGCTAATGGTGACGTAAGTCGGTTTCACGGACGCCTTGGTGAACGCAGTCATGTCAATGAGCTGGTTCATCCCCGTCGCCCCGGCGCTATCGAAGGTGACGTTCACCGTGCCGCCGTTGACGGCGCCTGGTTCGGTGTCGCCCATTCGGTAGTTGCGATCAACGAAGGGGGCCGGCACAACTTGCGCCTCGGCGGCCGATGGCGTCAGCGCGACCGTCGAGGTCGCGACGACCGCCGCTACAGCGGCGACGGTTGCCGGAGCCAACCGTCGGCTGAAACGACGGCGGAACGAAACGACCAAGCCGAGGGCGGCGCCGAACAGCGTGATGCTGGCCGGTTCGGGAACCGCTGCCGTCGCGGCGGTCGCCAGTCCGGTCATGCCATACTGCGTCTTCCAGATTGCGAGATCGTCGGCATCCACGTCGCTGTCTCCATCTGCATTGCCTTGGGCCAAAGTCGTCCCGGTGCCGAAGCCGCGTTGCCAGCGAAGGAAGTCGGCGCCGTCGACGTCGCCGTCCGCGTCGAAGTCGGCGTTCGCCGGCGTCGACACGTACTGCACGATGCCGTTGATCACGTCGCCGAAGATCGTCGTGTAAGTGAACTGCAGATCACGATTCGCCGGGGCCGTCGCCGTGTTGAAAATTTTGCCCAGCGATTCAGTGCGGCTCGACGTGAAGGCCGAATTGCCGTCGAGGAAGAACTCGGCAAACTGGTTCGGATTGGCGGCGCCAAGCTGCCAAGTTTCGTTGATCGAATTGCCGACAATCGCGTCAGGGTCGGAGCCGTCGATCGAGTTCGGCTTCGTGAAGCTCAACCCAACGTTTCCGGTCGGCGCCAGGTTGCCGTTCGTGCTGGAGACGTCGAAGCTCGTGATCGAGGTGCTGATCACGTCGCCGCCGACGATCGACGCCGTTCCCGTCGCGGTATTCACGCGAAGAATCGACGGCTCGGCGGGAACGAAGACGCGAACATTGTCGATCGCCCACCACCAGTTGTTCCACGATTTGCCGAGGCCGAACTCAAGCTGCACCGATGTCGCCGTGCCGTTGTAGTTCAGGTCGAGCAGGATCGCTTCGTTCATCGTGTTAGGGTTGCTATCCGGCGCTTCCGGGCCGTGGTACACGCCCGACGCCGGCGTCGAATCCCACGTCAGCACGGGTGCAAACGCCCCGGCGCCGTACTTCACGCGAATCGTGGCCGTTTGGTTATGGAGCGTGCCGATGGGGGCGCCGTAATCAAGGCCTGCGGGATTTTCCGGCAGCCAGCTCGAATCGAAGGCGAGCTTGATCTTGCCCGCCGGCGTTCCTGCGGGAATCGGAATCACGGGCGTCGTAACGAACGTGTCGAAGAAATCTTTCGGCGCCACGTTCTTGTCTTGCCACTCATCCGAGTCGGCGATCATCACGGTGCCGCTGCCGCGTGTGAAGTTGGCGCGACCCTGGTCGCCCGATGCATTGACCCAGAAATCCTTATCCGCGAACGCCCAACCTGCCCAGTCGGTGACGCCGTCGGTATCGGGATTGCCGACGCCCGGGACGCCGGTGCGGTCGACGGTCCAACCCGCGGGGCCGCTGCCGTTCCAAACGGCGAGCTTGCTGGGATCTTCGTCAGGGCTCGGGCCGAGAACGACCCCTTCAAAGTTTTCGACGAGCAGCGGTAAGTTGGCAGACGCCGGCGTCGCGGCGCTGGCGATCATTACGCCGACGGCGACGGCCGCTGCAGAAGAAAGCCGACGACGGCGCCGACGACCGGCGAAGAGCCCCACCACTCCGCAGATCATGCCGAGCGCCGCCGTCGATGGCTCAGGAACCGCCGCCAATGCTGCGGCAAACGCCCCGGCGCCGAGCGCCGCATCGTATTGTCTCTTGAAAATCAAGAAGTCCTTCACCGTGTGCTTCTTGTCGCCATCCAAATCGCCGAGATTGTATTGCTGAGCCACGGTCTTTCCTGTCAGCGTGACGTTGTATCCGGCCAAAAACGCTGCATAGTCGCCAATCTCGATCGACCCGTTGAAGTTCAGATCGAGAGGGTTGAAGGTTTGGTTAGAGTTGCCGACGAATTCGATGATGCCGGTTTGCGGCGTGTTGTTGCCAGCGATCAAATATTGGAACGAAATATCGCTAATGTCTTCGTGGAACTTGCGCCATGAAGTTCCGAGATTAATCTTGCCGAGGGTGG
This sequence comes from Lacipirellula sp., assembly GCF_965279485.1. NCBI lineage: Bacteria > Pseudomonadati > Planctomycetota > Planctomycetia > Pirellulales > Lacipirellulaceae > Lacipirellula > Lacipirellula sp. The sequence continues at coordinate 870,904 of NZ_CBDIIC010000001.1, read as the reverse complement.
GGTTCGACGCGAACGTCGGCATGGCGTATTGGTCCGGGATGTACCCCTCGCTTAGTTCCGAGTGCTCGGGGCTGTCGAAAATCGTCCAATTCGGATTGGCGTCGCCCAGAAACGTCGCGGCGACTTCGTCGAGTGTTCCCTTGCTTGATTGGATGGAGTAACCCCGCAAGTTCACCACGCCGTTCGTATTGTTGGCGATGCTCACCTGCCCGGTTCCCCGATCGATGGTGAGCCGCAAGGCGCCATCCTGAGCGGGCGACGCGCCGGTGAACATGTTGAGATTGTCGATAGCCCACCACCAGTTGTTGTCCGCATCCCACAGACGGAACTCCAGCGACGCCGTGGTAGCGCCGGCTGGGTTGAGCATGTTGATGCTCACCGCCTCGTTCACCGCGTCGGGCTTGTAGTTTGGATCCGATTCGACCGACGCCCACTTAAACAACTCGATGACGGTTGCACCGGGGTCGTTGTACTTCACCGTTAGCGACGCCTTTTGGTTGTCTTCAGGCCGCCACGACGAGTGAAAGAAGAGCTTGGCGGTGTTCGCCGCGACGCCTTGCAGCGGGATGGCGGAAATTTTGAGCTTGGAATCGTAATCACGGTCGGCGGCGGGCAGGCTATCCAACGACGCGGTGCCGAAGTCGTCCCATTCGTCCGAGTCGGCGACGGCGATCTTGCCGCTGGCGCTAACGAACTTGGCCCGGTCCTGATCACCGGCCGTGTTGATCCACCAGTCGCGATCGACGAACGTCCAGCCTTCGAATTCGGTGACGCCGATCAGCGGGTTGCTCATCACGCCCGCAGGCATGCCGCTGTCGTCGATCGACCAAGTTCCCTCGGTTCCGGGACCGGTCGGCACCGATTTCGTCCACGCGGCCCGGCTGCGAATTTCGGTGTCGAACGTGACGATCGGATTGAGCGTCAGGCCCTCGAAGTTCTCCGTGAGCAAGTCGACGGCGTAGGAGATATTTGGGAAGAGCGCCACGCAGGCGATCGGTGCAATGGCTAGATGGCGAATCGTTCGGCGAACCATGGCATTCATCGGAGATTGGCTCATTGAATTAGGGGAGGCCTACGAACAAGCGCGGCTTGCCGATAGGCGGGTGGTGGTAACGCGGTCTCGGCGAGCGTGACGCGCGAAATCGAACCGACGACGATCGACGCAGCTGCCCGCGACGACCCCAGAATCCTCCTTGTGAGTGAACCGCGTAACCACAGCGCACGGGACACAAGTCGCATCCTTGCCGGGGGCTCCGGCAAGGATGCCGATGAACTGCTCAACATGCAGACAAGCGATATCGCATCCGCTGCATCACGCACAAACGGCGTGATACAGCGGCATGTCAGCGAACGTTAGCGGCGGCGCCGTGCGGTCGCCCCTGCGACCGCCACTCCGACAGCGACCATGGCGAGCGAAGCAGGCTCGGGCACGGCGGCCCCGATCTGGACGTTGTCAAGAGCCCAGAACCAGTTGTTGCCGCCGGTGTATTTGAACCGGACCTTGGCCGTCGTCGCTCCCACTGGATTGTCGAGATCGACGAGAACTGTTTCGTCCAAGTTCGTGCCGTGGAACAACGGGTCGCCGGAGATCGAATTCCAATTCAGCACGATGACTTCGCCGGCGCCGTAGTCGACGGTAATCGCGGCGAGTTGGCCCTCTTCATCCTGCCAGCTCGAATCGAACTGCAGCGCCAACGTTCCCGCAGCCAAGCTGGAGATATCGATGGTCGGCGATTCGAGCACCGTCGTGATCGGCTTGGTCACGCCGTCGGCCCCGGCCAAGTCGTCGAACTCATCCGAGTCGGCGATGACGATGTTGCCGCTGCCCTTCGTGAAGTTGTTGAGGCTCGTCTGCGACGCGAACGCCGAGAAGGCGCGAGTCGTGACGCTCCAACCTTCCCATTCGAACACGCCGATGTTGTTGTTGCCGATCGCGGCGGCCGGAATGCCGGCGTTGTCGATGTTCCAACCCGCCGGCACAGTGTGCGAGAAAGCGTTCGGATAGGGCGTCGACCCGGCGTCGGTGTTGGCGGCGGTAACTTTTGCGAAGGCCGCCACCGTCGAAACCCGCTCGTTGGTGCTTGGGCCGAGCGTCACCGACTCAAACCCTTCCGTCCAGAACGCCGGATTGGCGCCTTGCGCTAGCGACAGGTTGTCGACCGCCCACCACCAGTCGTTCGCCGCATTGATGAAGCCGAAGGCGAATTGAACGTTTGTCGTGCCCATCGGGATGGCGAGGTTGTACGACAAATTCTCGTTGAGCGCGTCGGCCTTGTAGTAAGGCGAAGCCGGCCGATCAGGAACGTTGTCGCCCGCGTTTGAGTTGCCGGCGTCCGAATCCCAGAAGTCGAGCGGTTCCGGCGCGCCGCCGTCGTAAATCGCGTAGACGATCGCTGTTTGATTGTTGTCGGGGCGACCGAGCGTGACGTGATCGTCGTCGAGAGCTTCAGCTCTCCAGCTAGAATCGAACTTGAAGGTCAAGTTTTGCCCGGCGTAAGCAGCGACGTTCACTGCCGCCGAAGTCATGCCGGTGTTGTAGTAATTGCCGCCGAGGCCGTCGCCGAGGTCGTCGTACTCGTCCGCATCAGCGACGGCGACGTTGCCAATGGCGCTGGTGAACGCCGATCGGCTTTGATCGTCGACGCTGGCCCAGAAAGTCTTATCGGCGAAGCTCCAGCCTTCCCACTCATCGACGCCGTGCGCGGCCAAGCCTTTGTTGCCGACGCCCTTGTTGCCGACGACGTAACCGAGGTTGGGGATGCGGTAGAGAAGCTCCGGCACCGGATCGGTGCTGAACACCGCCGTACCGCCGGCGTTTGTTTCATCGTAGAGGCCGTAGTTGTCGAAGTTGTTGTCGACGCTCCAGCCGACGGGGCCGGTGTGCGTATAGGCGTTGGGACGCGGAGCGGAATTCGGGTCGGTAGCGAGCGCCGTGAGATTGGCGAAGCTCAGCGGACCGCGACGCTCGTTGACGCTGTCGCCGAGCGCGACGCTATCGAAGTTTTCTTGATAGAGAATCGTTCCAATTTGGGCATAGGCAGGACACGCTGCGCCCACTGAACCAGCAACTGCTAAGACTGCCAGATGTCGTTTCATTGTCGACTCCCAGGAGCATCTCAAAGGATTGCTGGGGCCATCGGCTTCGCGGCGCGTTGGATCCGCTCCAACCCAAGCAGGCGCCGGCCTCTTCTCTTGCAGTTCCTTGCCTGCGGTTGTTCCGTCCGCAAGCAATTCCGATGGGGGTTCGCACCATGCGAACCAATTCCAGGCTGCTGAACGGATTGTAATGACGATATTTGAAGAAACGAAACAAACTTTCCCCGCGACCCGCGCAAAGATTAAGCCGAATTGCGTCGTTCGCGAAAGCCTCTCGCACATTGCGCACACCGGCCCCGCGAGAAGCGGGCGAAAGCATCGCGCATGGCCGGAATCGCCATCCGAAATGTATTGAGATTTACTCTCAACGCATTCACAGATTCCGGCAGGTGAAAGCCACCGGCTCTGATGGTGGACGGAGTGCGCGTTAGCCTCACGTTTGCTGCGTCCATCGGCAAAGCCGGTGGCTTCTATCGTTGCGAACGGCGATTCAGCCTCCGCTCGCCTTACGGGGTGTCGCCGGCTGCGAGCAACTTCTCGATCTGGTCGAGAACCTGCGGCAATTCAGCCACCGAATCAATCACGAAGTGCGCGCCGCTCGCTTTCATCCGTTCCACGGCGGTGCGCCGTTTAGCCGCCAATTCCGCGGCTGGCATGGCCGCCGCTTCCGCTTCGTTGAGCCCGATCATATTGCCTGACACGGAGAGTCCCACCGACCACATCCCCGCGTTGAGGCCTTCCTCAACGCCAACAATCGTGTCGTCGACTTTGACGATCGCCGCCATGGGGTAGACCCCCAGCGTGCGGGCGTTCTCAAAACTCATCCACGGAGCCGGCCGCCCCTCGGCGAAGTCGCTGGCGCAATACATCGCATCGACTTCCAACCCTTGCGCACCCGCAGCGGGAACAATCACTTCCATCAGCTCGCGCGTGTAGCCGGTCGTCGAACCGATCCGCATGCCGCGCCGGCGGCAATCGGCGACGGCCTCCAAGGCGCCCGGAATAAGCTTGGCGTGATCGGCGAGAAACGTTTTCTGGGTTTCGAGGAAGCGGGCATAGAGCTTGTCGATGGCGGCTTCGTCCGCCGGCGCGCGATGGACTTCCTGCCAGGCCGCGGCGATCCGCGGCATCTCAAGCATCGTCCGCAGGTGGTCGCGCTTGGCCATTCCCATCGGGCCGCGCGCTTCCTCAATCGAAACGGGGACGTCGAACGAGCGAAAGACGCTCACCACCGCCAATACCGGCGCCTGGCTGCCGTAGTCGAGCAGCGTCCCCGCCCAGTCGAAAACGACCGCTTTCAAGGGACCAACTTGCCGGCGGCGTGTGTTGAGGGTGCTCATTCCGCGAAAGATCCTATGCGAAGGGGCAAATCGCTCGCGACCCAGTTGACCGGGTAGCGGCGGTTGTTGTCGTAAGAGTGGGCGAACGGAACGTCCGCCGCGACTAGGCCGGTGATTCTACCGTGCCGTTTGCCGTCGTGCGCAGCCGCGCATCGAGCGGATCCCAGCGATCCCACAGCCGATGAGCAAAGCCGAACGACATCGTCATGCCGCAGCCGCCGGAGGCGATGACCACCTCGACGTTTGGCTCCGGTTGATTCTCGTACTGAATCAGCCCTGGCGACTTCGGATAGATGCCGTGCCACCGCTGTTCGATGGTCCAGTCGGGCAGATCGATCATCCGCCGTAGTTCGCGGAGCATCAGTTCGTCGATGTCGCGTTTGTCGAACGGCGTGATCTCGGCGTCGTATTCGTGCGAATCGCCCAGCACGACCTCGCCCAGCCCGTTCTGCGAAGCCATCACATGGATGCCGTACTTGTCGAGCTCGGGCGTCTCCGAGGCCACGCGCGCTTTTAGAGCGGGCAGCGACGGGCACTCCGCGAACGCCTCGTAGTGCCGCAGCGTGAGCCCGCCGGCGAGCATCGGGCCGAGCGTCCAGCCGCGCGGTTGGACCGGCGTCCGCATCATTTGCAATTTGCACTGCCGGAAATTGGCTTCCGCGAATAGGTCGGGGTAGAGCAGCCGGAAGTCCGTTCCTGCCGCCACGACGACGCGGTCGGCAGCCACTCGGCCGCCATCGGCTAGCGTTACGCCGTGCCGATCGACCTTTTCCACCGGTGAATCGAAGCGGAGCTCGACATTCCAGCGTTGCTCGAGCCAACTAGGCATCTCGCGAATGATTTCGCGCGGATCGACGCAGACTTCGGTCGGGCTCCACAGCGCGGCAAGCAAGCCTTCCGACTTCGCGGCCGCCGACATTTTGAGCGCTTCTTGCGGCGGAATGAGCCGGCAATCGTAGTCGAACGCCGGCGCCATTTGAGCGAACTCGTCGAGCACCGCCAGTTCGTCATCGCGGTAAGCAAGGTGCAGCGCCCCGCACGGGCGCGCCCAGAGGCCGGTCTCTCGCGCCAGTTCGAGCCAGTATCCACGGCTTTCCACGGCGGTGCGGTAGAGTTGGCCATGTTCCTGACCAATCGGCCAAACCATCCCGAAATTGCGAATCGAGGCGCCCTGGGCCTGTCGATTTCGCTCGATGAGGATGACTTCCCATCCCCGTTTCGCCGCCGCCCAAGCGTGAGCCAAGCCTACGATACCGGCGCCCACCACGGCGACGCGCGGACGCTGGCCATTGAAACGCGGAACCGAGTTCAGCGAATGGTTGAGCGCAGTCACGGAATCGCCTCGGCCGCCATCGGCGTGGTTAAGACTTCGCGAAGAATGGGAAGGTAGTGGGCGAGCGGCGGGGTTTGCCGCTCGGGATCTTTCGCCAGATCGTCCCACTTACGCACGACCAGGCTCTGTTTGTAAAACGGCTCCGTTTCGTACTCTGCCACCTCGCTCGGCGACATCGGCCCGCCCTGCAGCGCCAGACTTTGCACCGAGGGAGGACTTAGCGTTTCAAAGTAGCCGGGTTCCATTGCGCACAAGTAGCGTTTAGCTTCGACATGCATGCGGACCGGTTCGGAAACTTCCGGGCCGAACCAGCGGTGCAGAAAGTTGTAGCCAAGCCGCTCGTGGACATCGTCGACCCCCTCGTCGGGAGCGTCGTCCGGCAGGTTGTGGAGCAGATGGCCGACGTCGTGCAGCAGGGCCGCCGCAATCAGCGCTGACGAGGCGCCGCTCTCCTCGGCCAGATGCGCGGCTTGCAGGGCGTGTTGCTCCTGGGTAACCGCTTCGCCCCCGTAGAGCGAGCTTCCCTTGCGCTCGAAGACTTGCTGGATCTTGTCGATGACGTGGAGGCGGGGCATGGCGGGATCACTCCGTGAACCGAAGGCGTGTTCTCAGCATACGCGGGCCGACAAAATAGGGGCGTCGGGCGAAAGCGCAAACTATTGGACTGTTTGCGCAGTGCCGAGCGACCTACACACGCTTTGCGTCGCGCCTCTCGTCGTCGTGTCGAATTAGCCGCTGTCGACTGAATCGCCAGATCAGCCTACGGATTGGTCGTTCATCGGACTCGTCGCTTCCGCGACCAATCACCCCCCGGCCGGAAATCGCGACTAACCTCACGCCCACAGCAACAGTACGATCGATCGAAGTCTGCCCGCTCGTCTGTTGGCGTTTACTGAGCGTGGCAGCATCGCTCTTTGAAAACCACTCCGCAAACAATCTCCCGCTCACGCCGTACGCCGCCAAGTTCCGACTTTTGCGCCTTTTGCACTGATGCGAAAAAAGTCAAAAGTCACCCATGAAGGCGACCGAGAAAGCGATAAATTTCTCGAGAAATAGTGAGTGAAGGGCCTGCAGCGCATGGCACCGGCCCCGACTTTTGCACGCATTTAATGGGGCCCCCCCGCCGAAGCGCAAAACGCAAAACTCCCTCATCCGGGGGGCTCGTCAGCGTTTCTTCACGCCCTCCAATTCCCCCGGGCTGGCCGCTACAGCGACCAGTCAATTGGCGCCACATCCGCGAACGCCTTCATTCGCGATCGAAATACCGCTGCAGCGCCCCGAGATCGTCGGTCCCAATGACGTCGACGCCTGCCCTCTGCAGCACGCCCCAGAACTCCGGCGTATCGGGCGTTCCCCAGAATCGCAGCCGTCGTCCCTGGTGATGGGCCTTCGTAACGAACGCCTCAAGCCGCCGACGTTCTTCTGCCGGAATTTCGCCGTCGCCGCGCCATTCAAAATGCGACGACCAGTTGTCGCTCACCAGCGGTATTGCCTCGGCGCTGTCGACACCGTCGAGATCGCTCACCCGTCCATCGAGTCCTGCCAATCGCTGCTTGTCGTTCGTGACAAGTTCGATTGGCCGATTGCCGCTGATGATCACGTCGATTTGTCGCGGCGTCCACTTGCCGTCGTGCATGCCGGAAATGAGATCTTCGTACTTTTTGAGAATCGCCGCCAGGACGGGATAAGTTTTCTCGCCGTCCGATTTGAAGTCGATGAGCAGCGTCAGCCGTTGATCGCCAGGAAAGAGCTTACCGCCGTTTTTCTCAATGCGTTCCTTGAGCGGATCGAGGTAGAGGGCTTCGAGCGTTCGCTGCGGACGCAGGTCGATCCAGTCGTGGGCAACGAGCAGTTTGCCGTCGACGAGATAGACATCGGCCTCGACGTTGCAAAAACCCCGGTCCAATGCATCAAGCAGCGGCCGGTCGTGCTCGTAGTCGTTGTGCGAATGAGCCTGCGGCAACGAGCGGGGCAGGGCAGGCGCCTCGCCGCGGCAGAAGCCTGCCGGCAGGAAGAGGGTGACGGTGCAAAGCAAAGAAATCGTGGAGCGCATCGGCAGTGTCGAGCGATAAGGCAAAAGGAAGTCAGTTTTTCAAGGCGTCGCGCGCTCTACGACGTCTTGAGACGCCGCTGCTGAAGCAGACAAGCCACGCCGCCAAGGCGATGAGTATTGCACCGCACGGTTCCGGCACAGCCGTCACAGGAGGCAGGTTCACATACTGCACGAACCCCGTCGCCTTCTCACCGGCAAGCGTCGTGTAGACGAACTGCAAGTCGCGGGCGCCTTGCACCGCATCATAGCCGGACCCGATCGCGCGATCACTCGCAAATGTGGAACTCCCGAGCAGGTACGATTCAATGAGTTTTGAGTCGTTGGCGAGCAGCGTGAGCCATGTCGAGGCGGGATCGCTCGTTTGGCCGAACTGCCGCTGCCAGCGCAAGAAGTCGGCGCCGTCGGTCTTGCCGTCGCCGTTCGCATCGCCGCCCGCGGAGGCGCCGAACGCGGTTTTCCAAATCGCGAGGTCCGCGGCGTTGACGCCGCCTGTGCTGTTGAAGTCGGCGCTACTTGGCACGGGCGTGCCGACGTTCTGGGCGTCGAGATTGCCGTTCTTCCAGCCGGTGGGGTTGAGCGAACCGCTCGGGCTGGTGATCTCATACGCCGTCAGCGCGACGCTGGAATCGCCGAGGATTTTCATGGCACCCGACTGAGCGTCGACCTGCAGCGTCAGCGGCGTGAAGACCGTGAGATTGTCGACGGCCCACCACCAATTGTTCCCGGCGTTCGTCATGCCGAACGACAACTGCATGCTCGTTGCGCCAGCGGGGTTGTTGAGCGGAACGACGACGGTTTCATTCGTGTTGGCCTGCTTATAGAACGTTTGGTTGCCCCCTTCTGACTCCCAACGCAATACCTCCGCCGGCGCACCGCCGTTGTAAGCGACGGTGATCGTCGCGGTCTGCACTCCTTCCGGCATCCAACTGCTGTCGAACCGAAGCCGCGCCGCGCCGGCGCCCGCCCCGGCCAGCGAAATCGCGGGCGTCTTCAAAAACGAGTTGTACGTCCCGGCGGCGTGGGCGATGTCGTCCCACTCGTCAGGATCGGCGATGGCGATGGCGCCGGTCCCTTTCGTGAACTGCGAACGCCCCTGGTCCTCAGCCGCGGCGGCCCACCAACTCGGGCTCGCGAACGACCAACCGCGCCACTCGGTGACGCCCCCCGTCGCCGGCATGCCGGTGTCGTCGATCGACCAACCCACTGGTGGCGTCTTGCTCCACACGTTCGTCCCGGCGAGCGTTTCGTCAACCTTCGGCCCGAGCGCCACGCCGTTGAAGTCTTGCTGCAGGTAGACGGTCGCGTGTGCAGGGTTCATCGCGAGCACGCACACCGCGACGCTGGCGGCCGTTGCGGCCCCGCGCACGCGGCTTCGCAGGGGCCGCTTGCGGCCAACTCCCAGGAAGATTGTCGCACCGATAGCCAGCAACCCGAGTCCAGTCGGTTCGGGAACTCCCGCCACCATCGCTGCAAAGGCGCCGACGCCATTGGCAGCGTCGAAGTCGAGCCGAAACTGCAGCACGTCGTCAATCGTGAAGGCCCCGTCAGCGTTGAGATCGCCCGATCGATACCGCTGCGCCGTCGACTTGCCGGCGAAGTTCGAGCCGGAGAGGCCAGCGAGCGTCGACCAATCCATCGAATCGAGCCGCCCGTCGAAATTGACGTCGCCACGCACATACGCCGAGCCGCCGTTGCCGACGAATTCGACAATTCCCTCCAGCGGGTTGTCGCCGACGCCGTCAGCGTACAGGAATTTCACATCGCTGTTTTCTTGGTGGTACTTCGCCCACAACCCGTTGCCGAGCGAGATTGACGCGCCGTTGACGAGCGCCCCAGCGCCAAGCGACGCCTCGCTAAAGTCCGACACCGAGTTCGCGGCGGTCAACACGACCCAATCATCGTCGACGTCGACGGTGCCGTTGCCCGAATCATCGAGTCGCCCGGCAATTGGCGTCCAGCCTGTTCGGTTAAAGGCGCCGGCGTCGGAGGTGATCTGGTAGCCGATAATCGGCTGCGTGGCTCCCATGTTGTTCTTAATCGTCATCTGGCCGCTGTTGCGATCGATCACCAACCGCAGCCTCGAATCGACCACCTGCGCTCCGAGGTCGATTCCCGCGCCGGTATTCCAAAGTTGGCTCGCCTCGCCCGGTGAAAGTGCACGCCGCCAAATCGCCAACTCGTCGACGGCGCCGGTAAACTCCGGGCCGTAGTTGCCGGTCCCATCCTGCCCGACGTTCCAGGGTAAACCGCTTTGAAAGTTTCCTTGGGACGAAAGGTTGATCGTGCCCGTGTTGACGCCGTTGATGTAAAGCTTCGTCGGCCCGTCGCGATCAATGGTCATCAGCACGTGACTCCAGATGCCGACGCCGAGCGGGGCGCTGTTTTGAGCGGTATCGAGGTCGAGTCGATTGCCGCTGCTCGCTCGGGTGTTGAGGTCGAAGACCCCGTTCCCTTTGACGGCCCAGTTAATCCCAACGTTATCGCCGGTCGTCCAGTTCTTGTTGCTGAAGACGGCCGGGTCGCTCACGAAGTCGTCCTGTCGAACCCACATCGAAACGGAAAAGTCGGTCGTCGTGCCGAAGTTGAGTTCCGTCAGCGTCGCCGGGTTGAGCGACATGTAGTCTTTTACCCCTGGCAACCACATCGCCTGGCCGATCTTGCCTGCAGTGAATTGTGGGCCGTTGACCGGCATCCCGTTGCTGAGAAACGGCGAGCCGGAGCTATCGAGAAAGTTGCCATCGAATTCGTACAGCGCGACCAGATTGTCGGTGAGCGCCGCCGACGCCGTAACGGGGGCCGCCGCCGTTGCTGCGAGCACCGCCGCGCCCGACAGCCGGCTCGCACGGCGGAGTTTGCGGCGCCACGCGGCCAGCGCCCCCACGCCGAAAGCTGCTAACCCAACACTGGCGGGCTCCGGAACGCCGCGAATGCTCGCCAGCGCGGCCGACGCCATCGCCGGGTTAAGGCGGTTGAGAATGATCCAATCCTTCAGGTCGGTGACGCGGTCGAGATTTAAGTCGCCGCTGCGGTACGACTCGAGCACCGAGGGATGGTTGCGGGTTAGCCAACCCTGAACGAACGAGGTGACGTCGTCGCTTGCCGCGGGGCCTTTGCCGTTACCGGCGATGATGCCGTCTTGGTTGACGTCGCCGACAATCCCATTCGGCGCGCCGAACGTCAGCCCCACAACCTTACCGTCGACGGGCGTGCTGAATGGATCGACCCCCATGTGCCACAGCGCCGTGGGCACCACGTCCCGCAGCGTCCCTTGCGGCAGTACGGCGCCGTCGGGGATGGCCGGGCCGCTAATCACGAACGGAACGTGCCAGTTGATCGTCCCCTGGCTCGCGTAATGCGACAGCCCCTGACCGCCGTGGTCGGCCGTCACCATCACCAGCCACGACTCCGTACCGTTGACGACGCCGGGGCGGGCATTGAGGGCGCCCATCACGTTGCCGATGAGACCGTCGACGGTTTGCAGGGCGGTGTAGTACGTGCCGGTTCCCCAGCCGATGCTGTGCCCAGCGTGATCGACCTGGTCGAAGTGGAGGAAAATCGCGTCGGGATCGCCATTCGTGAGCAGATTGACGGCGGTGCTCGCGACCGTGGCGTCGTCGACGCCTTGTACGGAGAGATCGGCGGTCGACTTGTCGAGAATCACGTCGTTGATTGGCGCCCAATCAACGATCGACGCGGTGTAGAGGGACGGATCTTTCTGCTTGAGATACTCGAAGAAGAAGGGGTATTGATCGAAATGGCTGCCGCCAAAGCTGTTGTCGATGACGCCGTGATGGGCCGCGGAAGCGCCGGTGGTGATTGTCGACCAATTGACGCCGCTGGCGCCGTACCCTTCAGGCGGATTCTCGTAGAGGGCGCCCTCGTTCAACCAGTCGTAGCGAGCCCCGCCCGCCGCGGCGAGGGCGTCGAGATTCGGCATGTTCGCGGTTTGCGTGTAGCTGCCGCCCGCCCCGTCGACGCCGATGATGAGAACGCGTTTGCTAACCACGGCGGAAGCGGCGCCGACGCAGCAGGTAAGGGAGAGCAACGCGAGGCAGAGACTCGATAGGTGGCTACGCATGCTGGTTTCCAGGGGAAGCTTGTCGTCGATCGGTGTTTTCGAGGAAGCCGTTGGATTCGTGTGAGGTTTTACTTGGCGTTCTTTAAGAATGCGACAAGATCGGCAAGTTCTTGGACGGTGAGCTGTTTGTCGAGACCGGCGGGCATCACGGAGATCGTGTTCGGCTGCACTTCTTCGACGATGTCGCGCGGCAGGCGGACTTCTTCGTTCGGGCCGGTGGCGACGACGTATTCGTGTTCGGTTTCGTTGCGGATGACGCCGGAGACGGCACGGCCGTCGCTCGTGACGAGCAGCATCGGTTCGTAGCTGCGGACGAAGCTGAGGCTCGGAAAGAGGATCGATTCGAGAAGGTCGCGCTCGGTGCGGATTTCGCCGATTTTGGAGAGTTCGGGGCCGGTGGCGCCGCCGCCGTAGCCCATGCGGTGGCAGGCGGAGCAGGAGGCCTTCGCGCTGTTGAAGACGGCGTGGCCGCGGCGCACGTCGCCCGATGCCATGGCGGGAAGGAGCTCTTCGATGCGGGCTCGCTGTGCAGCGGCGTCGACGTTCACCAGCGCCTCGATCGCAGCGATGCGATCGGTGACCGTGGTGTCATACTCCTTGAGCGCGATTCGCAACAGATCGAGGCGGAGCGAGGAGAGGGCAGGGGAGTCTTCGAGCGCGTCGAGAAGCGCGCGGCCGATGGCGGCGTCGTTGGTTTTGGCGAAAGCGCCGACGAGTTTGTTCAACTCCAGCGGCCCCGCGGCAGGGATGACCGCGACGAGTTGGACAAGTTGACCGGCTGACAATGGCGCTGCCGCAAGGGCGTCGGCGGCTGCAGTGCGGTCGATACTGGGCGAATCCTCGTTGAGGGCTCCAGTGAGGAGCGTGAACTGCTGTTCGCCTAGCGACGGGAGCGCCGGCGCGACGAGGGCCGCCGCGGCGAGGCGTTCAGAGAGGGCAGCCCCTGGATTGTTAAAAAGTTCGGTAAGAGCGACGTGCAGTGGCGAATCGGCGTGTGGTCGCGGGACTTGGCGACGAGCGGCGGCGAGGGCGGGAGTGTGGAGCGTGTGTTCGTCACTGCTGAGAATGGCGGCGAGAGCGGCGGGCCAAGCGGCGGCGTCGACGGGTGGGGCTAGTTCCATCGCGCGGAGCGCGGCGATGCGCGCTGCTATCGACGCGCTCATATCTTGCGCCGTGGCGGCAATCAGCGTTTGGATACCGGCATCGCCGGCGAACGCCGCGAGCATTGCGACTAGGCGGGCGCTCGGCGACGGGGGCGGGGCGCCGTCTTCTTCGGTCTCAGCAGGGAGAGATGCCAGGCGTTTTTGGAACCAAGCGGCGAGTTGGCCGCCCCATTCGGGATGATGGGTGACAACCCAGTTGGCGGCGGCGCTAAGGCGGGGATCAGCAGCGTCGAGATGTATCAGCACATCGTCGGCTGCGAGATTGCCCTCCGGCATTTGATCGAGGGCGATCAGTGCGACAGCGGCCGTTCCAGGCTGCTGGTTGCCGGCGAGACCGGCGCGGGTGGCGCCAGCGTCGCCAAGTTCGAGCAGGGCGTAGGCGATCGAATGCTGCAGGACGCGGTCGTCGGCGGTGGCGGCGGCGCGCAAGAGGTAGGGGATCGCCTTGGGGTTGCCGAGCCTGCCGCTCGCTTCGGCGGCGGTGCGGCGGACGGCGGGATCTGCATCGGCCAGGAGTGCAAAGACTTGCGCCGCCGCGGCGGCGTCGCGGTGGAGACTGACCCCGTGGAGGGCCGCTTGGCGAATACGCGGGTCGGCGTGGTCCAGTAAGGCACGCACTAACTTCTGCGCGGCGGCGAGTTCGATTTGAATGAGCGTCCAGGTGCGGGCGAGATCGGCGGTGAGTTGGTCGCAGCCGTCGGCGACTTGGCCTGCAAGTGGCTCGCCTTCTGAACGGCTGGCGAGGAAGTTGGCGACGCCGGCCGAATCGCATTGGCTGGCGAACGAGCGCGCGGCCCGTTGACGCACGGCGGGGCGAGCGTCGCCAAGCAAGTCCCATAGTTGCCGCACGGTTTGCTTGGCCCAATCGATTTTGAGACCGCGCGGATCGTCGACCGGCTGCGCATCATTGCGGCGAACGCGGTAGATACCGCCCAGCACGTCGGGCTTCCACAGCTGCGACGTTGGGCAGCAGAGCTTGTACCAGCCGCCGGTGTCGACGACCAGCAGCGTGCCGTCGGCGTCCGTTAACACGTCGGTCGGATGGAAGTCGACGCTGTCGCCCCAAACGAAGTCGCTGCTGGCGGCGGCAAACGTGCTGCCTGTCGGGGTGAGCGTCTGCCGCGAGACCTTGCGGGTGTTGAACTCGGCGACGAAGAGATTGTCGCGATAGTCGTCGCCAAAGTGGTTCGACTCATACCGTTCCAGTCCTGAGGGAGCGGCGGAGTTCATTAGCAGCAGCGCCGGCATTAGCTCGCCAGTGCGGGGATGGCCGTCGAGAACGCCATGGTTCTTGCCGTAGACGCCGCCGTAGATGGCGTGGGCGAGCCCGTCGCGACGGCCGTCTCCTTCGAGGAAGGTGGCGGAGAAGATCCGCTCGCCGCTCGGCGTGAACACCACGTCGACCGGGTTGTCCATGCCGCCGGTCATCACCGGTTCGAGGCCGCTGCCATCAGGGCGGGTGCGCCAGATGTGGGCGGCGCGGCTGCGGAACTCGCGACCGTGGACTTGGTGGACCTGCTCGGCGAAGGCCCCTTTGCACCAGTAGATCCAGCCGTCGGGGCCGGCGTAGGGACCGTGGAGGTCGTTCGCGCAGCCGGTGAGGGTACCCTTGAACCACTCTTCGCGCTGCTCGGCAACGCCGTCGCCATCGGCGTCGGTCAGCTTCCAGATGCTGGGGGGCGCTGAGACGTAAAGCGAACCGTCGAGGAACATCGTTCCTTCGGGGAACATCATCTGGTCGGCGAAGACGACGCGCTCGTCGTAGTGGCCGTCGCCATCGATATCAGTGAGGCGGACGATGCGGTGGGGCTTTTCCGCGAGTTGCTGCTCGACGGGGTCGTTCGAGCCTGAGGACTCGGCGACGTAGAGATGACCGGCGTCGTCGAAGGCGGCGGTGATGGGGCGCTCGACGAGCGGCGGGCCGGCGACCAGCTCAATGGAGAAGCCGTCGGCGACGTGGATGCCGGGCGGGGCGTCATCGGCGGGCGGCGCTTCGGGGGCCGTTTGCGCGCGGGCGCGAACGGGCGTAACGGCGAGAGACGCAACAAGCGCGAGCAACCAAAGCCAACGAGCGGTGAGTCGCATGTCGCCAACGCCGAGGAGTGGGGCGACCGCGGCGCGCCTTTGGCCGCGGATCTGGCGCGCAGTATAGCGACCCGACGCTCAAAACCAAAAAACCGCCGCGACGCGGACGCAAAGACGCTGCGCGCGAACGCAAACGGCCGTTGTTGTCTGAAACCGGAGCATGACGCGGGCTTCGCGTGTGGCTCAAGTAGCAGAGCGGCGTTCGTACGTAGCGCTTCGTTTGACGACGCTGCGGCGAAGTTGACATCGAGCAACTGCCCCCGTACCTTCCGGTGATGCGCGCCACCGTTCAAATCTCGCTCGATGTACTCTCGATTGACGAAGCTCTCGCGACCGCCGAGATGGCGATCCGTGCGGGCGTCGATTGGCTGGAAGCGGGCACCCCGCTGATCATTGCCGAAGGCATGCACGGCGTGCGAGCGCTGCGGGCCGCGTTCCCGCATGTGCCGATCGTCGCCGATCTCAAGACAATGGATGGCGGTTACCTCGAAGCCGAGGTGATGGCCAAAGCGGGGGCGACGCACGTCGTCGTCATGGCGCGGGCCCACGAAGAGACGATCCACATGGTGGTGAAAGCGGGCCGCGACTTGGGCATCAAAGTCATGGGCGACAACCTTGGCTGCGAGGATATGGTCGCCGGAGCGCGGCGGCTGGAAGATTTGGGCTGCGATTACGTGATCCATCACATCGGCTACGACGAACGTCGCGGCATTGCCGCGCGAGGCCTGCCGATGCCGAGCCCGCTCGACCAACTCCGCGAAGTCGTCGCCGCCTGCAGCGTGCCGGTGCAGGCAGTCGGCGGGTTGACGCTCGAACAAGCGGTGCGGACGCCCGAGTATGGCGCGCCCCTGGTGGTGCTCGGCGCCCCGCTGACGATCGACGCCGATGCGTTCAAAACGGCCAGCGGCGATCTCGAATCATCGCTGCG
The DNA here is from genome assembly GCF_965279485.1 of Lacipirellula sp. Taxonomy (NCBI): domain Bacteria; kingdom Pseudomonadati; phylum Planctomycetota; class Planctomycetia; order Pirellulales; family Lacipirellulaceae; genus Lacipirellula; species Lacipirellula sp. The sequence continues at coordinate 854,828 of NZ_CBDIIC010000001.1, read as the reverse complement.
ACTTATCTGCGAAAAAGTGCACGCCTACGGCGACGTCGCGAAGTAGGCAGTAACCCAGGCTAGACCATGCAAGATCTCGGACTCGTCAACTTCTCGCCCGAGCCCCATAGCGTCGAGCTCCGCGATATTCCCCGCGCGACGATCGCCGACGATCAGGTGCTGCTTGAGGTGCAAGCCGTCGGCGTCTGCGGCAGCGATCTCCACATGTGGACGGCCCAGCAGAGCTGGCAGGTCAACTACCCGGTGGTGCTGGGCCACGAGTTCTGCGGCGTCATCCGCGAAGTCGGCCGCAATGTGAGCGGCTGGCAAGAAGGAGATCGCGTCGTCAGCGAGACGGCGGCGGTGATAGACCCGACGAGCCCGCTGAGTCGCCAGGGACTCTACAATCTCGACCCGAACCGTCGCGGCTACGGGGCGATGATCGACGGCGCCATGCGGAGCTTCGTGCCGGTGCCGGCGCGGATTCTCCACCGCATGCCCGACGGCATGGCGTTCGAGCAGGCAGCGCTCACCGAGCCTTGCTGCGTGGCGTTCAACGCCGTCGTCAACAACGTGCGGATTCGGCCCGGCGATCGGGTGGTGGTGCTTGGCCCTGGGCCGATTGGCATCTTAGCCGCGGCGATGGCTCGCCTCTGCGGAGCGAGCGTGGCGATCGTCGGCTTGGAGAACGATCGCACGCGTTTGGAAGTCGCCCGTGCGTACGGCTGCGAGCCAATCGTCGGCAACCCTGCGGCGTGGGCGCGAGAAGTCGACGGCCTCGGCGCCGACGGCGTCGTCGACGCGACCGGCGTTTCGGTCGCGCTGGCCACGGCTCTCGATGTCGTGCGCCCCGGCGGCTGGATTAGCAAAGTCGGCTGGGGCCCGCAGCCGGTCGGTTTTTCGCTCGATCCGCTCGTCCAGAAAAACGTGACGCTGCAGGGGAGCTTCAGCCACAACTGGCCGGTTTGGGAACGCGTGATCCACCTCATCGCCAGCGGCACGCTCGACGTGCGGCCCATCACCGGCGGCGTCTGGAAGCTCGCCGATTGGCATGAAGCGTTTGAAATGATGCACTCGGGGCGAATCGTGAAGGCGGTGCTGACGCCGCAGTAGCGGTCAGCTGTCAGCGTTCAGCAAGCAGCTAAATGCGGGAACCGAACACGCTAGCTCCCCACCTACTCACTTAAACACCTACTCACTCCTCTCATGCGACTCCAAAATAAATCCATCATCGTCACCGGCAGTACCACCGGCATCGGCGAAGCGATCGCGCGGCGGGCGATTGCCGAGGGAGCGCGGGTACTCATTCACGGTCGCGATGAGGAACGAGGCCGAGCGCTCATCAAAGAACTCGGCGACCGCGCCACGCTCGCCATCGCCGATTTAGCTGATCCCGCCGCGGCGCCGCAACTCATCGACGCGGCCCTCAAGGCGTACGGTCAACTCGACGCGATCGTCAACAACGCCGCTTGGGTCGTTCGCAGCGAGCTAAAAAACACCGACGCTGCGATGTTCGACAAGGTGATGGCAATCAACGTGCGAGCCCCGATGCTACTCGTGCAGGCGGCATATCCCCACCTCAAAAAGTCGCACGGAGCCGTGCTCAACATCGGCTCGATCAACGCCTACACGGGCGAAGGGAACCTTCTGGCCTACAGCGTTTCGAAGGGGGCGCTAATGACCCTCTCCCGCAACTTGGCCGACTACCTCTGCTACGACCACATCCGAGTGAATCATTTCAACGTCGGCTGGGTGCTCACCCCCAATGAGTACGAAACGAAGATCAAAGACGGTTTGCCCGAGAACTGGCCGAACGAGGTCGAGCCGCAGTTCGCGCCGTCGGGACGGATCTTAAAACCTGAGGAAATCGCCGCCGCGTCGGTCTACTGGCTGAGCGACGAGAGCCGCCCCATCAGCGGCAGCGTCGTCGAGCTGGAGCAGTACCCCATCATCGGCCGCAACCCAACGAAGCGAGGCGATTGATGCCCCAACTCGCCGCGTTCCCCAAAGCGTTCATGGACGAACTCTGTTTGTCGGGCGCCATGACAATCCGCCAGTGGATCGAATTGGCGGCGACGCTAGAAGTTCCCGGGCTCGAGTTCTACAGCGGGTTTCTTGAGCTGCGCGATCGCGCGGCGTGGCGTGAGTCGCGCCAGATCGCCGCAGATTTTGGGATGACGATCCCGATGCTTTGTTGCTCGCCCGATTTTACGCACCCCGACGCGGCGTTCCGCCAACGGCAGATCGAACAGCAACTCGGCTGGATCGAAATGTGCGCGGAACTCGGCGGCAGCTACTGCCGCGTGCTGAGCGGCCAGCGCCGGCCCGAAGTCAGTCGCGCGGACGGCCTGCTTTACGCCGCCGACAGCATCACCGCTTGCCTCCCCGCAGCGGCCGAGCGGGGCGTGACGCTCATCATCGAGAACCACTATAAGGACAACTACTGGGAGTTTCCGGAGTTCGCCCAGCGGATGGACGACTTCTGCGATTTGGTAGCGATGATCGACTCGCCCCATTTCGGCGTGAACTACGACCCCAGCAACGCCTTGCTGGCCGGCGACGATCCGCTCGAACTGCTGCGACGGGTGAAGCATCGCGTGGTGACGATGCATGCCAGCGACCGGTATCTCGCGGAGGGGACGCTCGACGACCTCCGCCGCGAGGAAGGCTCGGTCGGTTACGCGAAACGCCTGCGGCATGGCGTCATCGGCCGGGGAATGATCGATTACGATGGCGTCTTCGGCGAACTGAGCGGCGTCGGCTTCGACGGCTGGATCAGCATCGAGGACGGCGTCGACGGCATGGAGCAACTCCACGAAAGCGTGGCGTTCCTTCGCAGAAAGATTGCACAACATTGGGGAGTAGGGCGCTGAGCCCACGCGAATGTAGCCCCTAGCCGGAAGGCCACGCCTTCCGGGTGGCGTCGCGATTGAATTTCCACACAATAGGCGGGCATGACGAACTCCTCTCCACGCACGTCTCCTCTCATTCTTGGTTTCGGCGAAGCCCTGTTCGACGTCGTTGACGGCGTTGCAATTCTCGGCGGCGCCCCGTGCAACTTTGCGGTCCATGCCCAGCAACTGCTTGCGGGCGACGGCGGCGAAAGTTCCTCGGCCCGTGCCATCCCGGTCAGTCGCGTCGGCGACGATGCCCTGGGGCAACGGCTGCGCGGCGAAGTGGCGGAGCGCGGCGTCGCGGTCGACCAGATTCAGGTCGATGGTTCGCTGCCGACCGGGACGGTCGAGGTCGAACTCAACGCCCAGGGGCACCCGTCGTACGACATCCGGCCAGGCGTTGCCTGGGATACCATCGAACTGACGCCGGCGCTTGCCGAATTGGCGTCTCAAGCCGCTGCGATTTGCTACGGCACGCTCGTTCAGCGGACGGCGGCGAGTCGGGCGGCGCTCCGGCAACTGCTGGAAGCGGGGCAGCAGGCGCTCCGCGTTTGTGATCTCAACCTGCGGGCGCCCCACTACACGCCGGAAACGATCGAGTCCTCGATCCGCTTGGCCACGGTGCTCAAGTTGAATGGGGATGAGCTCGAGATCATCGCCGACCTGTTCGGTTTGGAAGTCGACGGCGGGGCGCCATGCAAAACGACGGCGTTGATCGAAGCGGTCGCCGCACGGTTTCCGCACCTGACGACCATCGCGGTCACTGAAGGCGCCGCCGGCGCTCGGCTATGGCATGGCGGGCAGCATGCGGCGGCGGCTCCGCCGAAGTGCACCGCTGTCGCGGGCGCTGATTCCATTGGCGCTGGCGATTCCTGGTGCGCAGCGCTGGTCGTCGGGTTATTGCGAGGCTTGCCTCCGCAAACCATTCTCAACTGGGCGAACCGAGTCGCGTCGTTCGTCGCCTCTCAGCGGGGCGCTACCCCCGTTCTGCCGCGCGAGCTACGCACCTCGTAACCGCCGTTCTCGGGCCGCGCATTTGCGTGTCGTAGCGGTTGCGCCGATCAGAGCGCTTTCGCCCATCGCGTCATCTAGGCATTCTTGCGAGGAGGTTCCTGTGGGGCGCCTTGCGCGGGTTATATTTTTGCCGACCCGCGATGTTTACAAAACTCCCCATCGGTTGGCGCACGAGCCATGACTGCTCGCATTTTCACGTTCGTTTTGCTGACGCTGGCTCTGGCCGGATGTCGCGAAAAATTATCAGCGCCTGCCGCCGCGCCGCCGGTCGTGCGGACGGTCCAGCCGATCAGCCGTGAAGTGGGCGACTACGTCTACTTCACCGGTCGCCTCGAAGCCGTGCAGTCGGTCGAAATCCGCTCCCGCGTCACTGGGTACTTGGTGAACATCGACTTCCAATCGGGGAAGCCGGTAAAGGCGGGCGATCGGTTGTTCAAAATCGATCCCCGGCCCTATCAAGCTCAACTCGATGAAGCCAACGGACAGGTCGACCTAGCAAAGGCCCGCCTCCAACTCGCCGTGGCCGACAACGCTCGCGCGAAGGAAGTGGCGAAGACGCCGGGCGCCATCAGCCAACAAGACGTCGACAAGTATCAGGCGTCCGAAGAGGCGGCCGCCGCCCAGGTAACAGCTGCGGAAGCTGCGTCAGAAGTGGCGGCGCTGAACCTGAGCTTCACCAACGTCGTCGCTCCGGTCGACGGCATCGTCAGCCGCAACTTGCTCACGATTGGCAACCTGGTGACGCAAGACCAGACGCTGCTGACAACGGTCGTATCGCAAGACCCGATCTACGCCTACTTCGACGTCGATGAACTCACGCTCCTGCGAGCCGAACGACTGATCCAGCAGAAGAAGATCCAATCGACCGCGCAAGGCGCCATCCTGCCGGTGCAGTTCGGCCTCGCGAACGAAGGCAACGAATTCCCTCATGCGGGAACAATCGACTTCATCAACAACCAAATCGATCCCTCGACCGGGACGCTCGAACTACGCGGTGTTTTCTCGAACCCGCTGCTCACGCCGGTCGGTCCGCGGATGTTCAAGCCGGGCGAGTTTGTGCGAATCCGCTTGCCGCTTGGACCGGCGTACGGAGCGCTGATCATCCCGCAAGCCGCCATCGGCAGCGATCAGGGCAAGAAGTACCTGCTCACCGTCAACAAAGAAAACATCGTCGAGTACTCGCCGATCACGCTCGGCCCGCAACAGCCGGGGGGGCTGCAGGCAGTGCAGCCGGTGAACATCCAGCGGACCCCGGCTGGCGTCCGGTTCGCCCTTGAAGGGGAACCAAGCGAACCGAGTTTGACCGCCGAGAGCGTGATCATTGCCGAAGGGCTGCAGCGCGTTCGCCCTGGCGCGAAGGTTGATCCGAAGCCGTTGCAGCGCGACACGCTCGAAACGCTGCCGGCTGATAAGCCGGAAGCGACGGCGCCCGCTGCGGAGCCAGAGGCGAAAGCCGCCGCGCCGCAAGCGACGACGCCCGCCGCGAAATAACCTGAGGCAAGCTTGCCTCAGGCTAAGTAGTTGCTTGCGGCTCGCGAATTGTTGTTACGCATCACCAGTCCTAAGTTAGTTTTCCCCACCCTCGCGACCTGCCTGCCATGTTAGCCCGATTCTTCATCGAGCGGCCGATCTTCGCCTGGGTGCTGTCGATCGTCATTTTATTGGCGGGCGGCGTCTCCGTCGTCACGCTGCCGGTGGCTCAGTACCCCGATATCACGCCGCCGACGGTGCAAGTGACGGCGTCATACCCCGGCGCCAGCGCGCAGGTCGTCTGCGATGCGGTCGCCGCTCCGATTGAAGAGCAGGTCAACGGCGTCGAAGGCCTGCTCTACATGTCGTCGCAGTGCACCAACGACGGCGCCTACAACCTGACGCTGACGTTTGAACTCGGCACCGACCTCGACATGGCGACGGTGCTCGTGCAAAACCGCGTCTCCTGGGCGATGGCCCAGCTGCCGATGTCGGTGCAGTTGCAAGGTATCAACACGAAGAAGAAGTCGCCGAGCATTCTGCTCGCGATCAACCTCATTTCGCCCGGCGGCACCTACGACGACATCTACCTCAGTAACTACGCCACGATCCAGGTAAAAGATGAAATCTTCCGCCTCGACGGCGTCGGCGATATCACCTACCTCGGCGAACGCGACTACAGCATGCGGGCGTGGCTCGACCCGCAAAAGCTCACCAGCCGCAATATCTCGGTGAACGAGGTGATTTCGGCGGTTCAGAACCAGAACATGCAGGTCGCCGCCGGTACGATCGGCCGGCAACCGGTGCCGGAAGGGCAACAGTTTCAGCTGACGCTCACGACACTCGGCCGCCTGCAAGATCCCGATCAATTCGGCGACATCATCATCAAGACCAGTCAGGGGAACGACCAGACCGGTCGACCCTCGACGCAGGTGGTGCGGCTGCGCGACGTCGCTCGCGTGGAACTCGGCGCCCAGCAATACGACCAGATTTGTAAGCTCGACGGCATGCCGTCAGTCGCGCTCGCCATCTTCCAGCAACCTGGCTCCAACGCGATGAAGGTCGCTAAGGAGATCAGGGACAAGATGGAGGAGCTCAAAAAGAGCTTCCCCGCCGACCTCGATTACCGCATCGTTTACGACACGACGCCGTTCATTCAGGAGTCGGTCAACGAAGTCTTCAAAACGCTTCGCGACGCCGTGATCCTTGTTGCCATCGTCGTGCTCTTCTTCCTGCAAGACTGGAAGGCGATGATTTTGCCGATGATCGACGTGCCGGTGTCGCTCGTTGGCGCCTTCGCGGTGTTAGCGGTGATGGGCTTTAGTTTGAACAACTTAACGCTGTTCGGGTTGGTGCTCGCCATTGGCATCGTCGTCGACGACGCGATTGTGGTGCTCGAAAACGTCGAACGGCAAATGGCGACCGGCCTTGATGCGAAAACCGCGACCATCAAGGCGATGGATGAAATCACCGGCCCGATCGTGGCGATCACGCTCGTGCTGTCGTCGGTCTTCTTGCCGAGCGTGTTCATGCCGAGCATCACCGGCCAATTCTACCGCCAGTTCGCGCTGACGATCTCCGCGGCGATGGTCATTTCCGCGATGAACGCGATGACGCTCACCCCTTCGCGGGCGGCGTCGGTTTTCAGCACCGAGCACGTCGACGAGCATGGCGAACCGATTCGCGAAGCGTTGCCGTGGTGGATTTTCTGCCTATTTGGCGGGCTGCTCACTTACTGGATTGGGGCCAACTTCCTCGGCGGCGTGTTCGGCCATGACGCGCCCCCTGCCGATGGACACGGCGAAGGCGGGCCCGGCTGGGGGATGTCGATCGCTTACTTCGCCGTTGGCTTCGTCCTCGGCGGCTTCATCGGCAAGATGATCATCCTGCCCGTGAACCGCGTGCTGGCGAAGTTCTTCGGCGCGTTCAATCGATTGTTCGACCGGATCACCGATGGATACAGCAACATCGTCAAACGCTCCATCCGCGTAAGCTTCATGGTGCTCGCGATCTACGGTGGGCTGCTCTATCTCACGGCTCACGAACTCGTCGTGGCGCCGAAGGGCTTTATCCCGACGCAAGATCAGGGCTACCTGCTGGTGAACGTCCAGCTGCCTGACTCCGCGTCGGTGCAGCGCACCGAAGCGGTGATGGACAAGCTCGCGCAACTCGCGCTCGGCGATCCCAACGACCCGAATAAGCCTGGCATTCCCGGCGTGCAGCACATGATGTCTGTCGCCGGCCAGTCGGTGCTGCTCAGCGCCAACGCCAGCAACTTCGGCTCTTGCTTCTGCATTTTGAAGCCGTTCGAAGAACGCCATTCGCACGACGAGTACGACGCCGTCGTCGCCGAGAAGCTACGCGCGATCGTCGCTCAAGAAATTCCCGAAGCGCAAATCAACATCTTCCGCGCACCGCCGATTCAGGGTCTCGGCACCTCGGCCGGTTTCAAGATGCAGATCGAGCAGCGCGGCTACATCGACTTGCACCAACTGCAGAGCGATGCCGACGAAATGGTGGCCGAAGCGGCCAAGAATCCTGATCTGCTGGGCGTCTCGACGATGTTCCGCGCCGAAACGCCGCAGATTTACCTCGATATCGACCGTACCAAGTGCGAATCGCTCGGCGTCGCGATGAACGATGCGTTCACGGCGCTGCAGGTCTATATGGGCGGCTACTACGTCAACCTGTTCAACGAGTTCGGCCGCACTTGGCAAGTGAACTTACTCGCCGAGCCGAGTTTTCGGACTCAGGTCGAAGACCTCAACCAGATTTACGTTCGCAATCGCCTCGGCGACATGGTGCCGTTGGCGACGCTCATGCAGGAGGAAGACGTCGGCGGGCCCGTGATGGTGAACCGCTACAACATGTACGCCTCGGCGTCGATTCAGGGGCTTCCCGCCCAAGGGACTAGCTCCGGCACGGCAATGCAGATGATGGAAGAGCTTGCCGAGAATCTCGGCCTCTCGTTCCAGTGGACTGAAATCGCCTTCATGCAGCAGGAGCCGGTGACGGTCGGCACGTTCGAAATCTCCGCCGGCTTGGTTGGCATCTTTGTTTTCGCGCTTGGCGCCATCCTGGTGTTCTTGGTGCTCGCGGCGAAGTACGAAAGCTGGAAGTTGCCGTTCTCCGTGATCCTTGTAGTGCCGATGTGCTTGCTCTGCTCGGTGACGGGCATGCTCATCGCCGCGATGCCGGTCGATATCTTCGTGCAAATCGGCTTCATCGTGCTCGTCGGCCTCGCGGCGAAGAACGCGATTTTGATCGTCGAGTTCGCTCACCAGCTCCATTTGGAAGGCAAGCCGCTCGACGAAGCGACGGTCGAAGCGTGCCGCTTGCGGCTGCGGCCGATCATTATGACCAGCTTCGCGTTCATCCTCGGCGTCGTGCCGCTGGTGCTCGGCACCGGGGCAGGGGCCGAGATGCGGAACTCGCTCGGCACGGCCGTGTTCAGCGGCATGATCGGCGTGACGTTCTTCGGCATCTTCCTGACGCCGGTGTTCTTCTACGTGATGGAGCGCTTCGGCCGGAAGAAGAAAGCCGATTAGAAGCCACCGGCTCCGCCGGTGGACGAACTTCTCGAAGGCTGACCATCAGATTGCTGCGTCCACCGGCAGAGCCGGTGGCTTTTATTCGAGTTCCAGCGCCACGGGCTGCACCAGCGAAGGCCCGCCGCGTGAATCGGCCGCCGGCGGCGTCGGCACGACCGGTCCCGGCCCTGGCGCCGGCAGCGGCAAATTCTCGGGGTGAGCCGGCTCCTCTGGAGCCCGGTCACTTCCCGCCGCATCCACCGGCGGCAACGCCACCGGCCCCTGCGAGGCTTCGAGCCGAATCTGCCAACCGCCGCCGAGCGCGCGGTAGACCTCGATCAGCCCCAACGCGATATCGCCTTCCGCCTGAGCGTACAGATCTTGCTGCTGCACCAGGTTCTGTTCAATGAGCACGACGCGATTGAAGTCAATCATGCCGAACTCATACTGCTTGAGCGACACGTTGGTCGCCCGCACCGAGGCGTCGACGCTCTCGTTCAGGAATCGCGCCTGCTCTTGCGAACGCAAGAACTGCACGAGGCCCGACTCAACTTCGGCGTTCGCCTTCAGAACTGTGTTCTGGTAGAAGGCGATCAATTCGGCGAGGCGCGCGTCCTGCGCCCGCACTGCGTTCAGCAACCGGCCATAGTTGAGGACGTTCCATTGGAAGCTGGGGCCAATCGTTCCCTGCAGGGCGTCGCTTGTGAACAGGTTGCTGAATTCTTTCGACGACACGCCGACGGCGCCGGTGATGCCAATGTGCGGGTAGAGATCCGACTCGGCAACGCCGACGCGAGCACTTTGCGCCGCAACTTCGCGCTCAGCCCGTCGTACGTCGGGCCGCTGCGTCAACAAGCTTGCCGGAATGCCGACGGCCACCGATGGCGCCGCTGTTGGAATGGCCCCCTTGCCAATCATCCGGTCCAAGTCGGTCGGCGGAATGCCCATCAAAATGCACAGCCGCAACTCGGCCTGCCGCAGCGGAATTTCCAGCTGCGGTTCCAATGCCTGCGTCTGGGCGAGGTTGCTCTTCGCCTGATCGACGTCGAGCTCGCTCACCATGCCGCCTGAAAACTTCGCGCTGACGATCTTCAGCGTCTCGGTTTGCAGCGTCGCGTTCGCCCGCACGAGTTCGATCTGCTTCTGGAAGGTGCGGACTTCGACGTACGCGGCAGCGACGTCGGCCAGCATCGTCACGAGGACGTCGTCGTAGTTTTCCACCGAAGCGTCGAGATCGGCGTCGGCCGCTTCGATCGCCCGACGGTAACGGCCCCAGAAGTCGAGTTCCCAGCCGAGGTTGAAGCCCCCCTCGTACTGATCGAAGAACCGGTCCTGCAGGAAACCGGTGTTCGCCGCTTGGTTGCTCATCGCGTTGCGCGAGTAGCCGCCGGCGACGTCTTGCTGCTGTGGGAAGAACTCCCCGACGGTCACGGCTCGCACGGCACGAGCTCGCATCACGCGAAATCCCGCTTCACGCAGCGAGAGGTTTTGATTGACGGCGTTGTTGATCAGCGCGTCGAGCGCGGGATCGTTGAAGACGGTCCACCACCGTTCGAGGTGGGGCGATTCCTCGCGGATGCGGACGTCGGCGGCGTCGATCCAATCGGCCGCCACCGGGGCGACTGGTTTATTGTAATTGGGGCCGACCTTGAAGCCGTTGTGGACGTAGTCGCGCATCGACGTGCAACCGCACGTCGCCACGAGCATTCCCGTCAATAACGGCGATCGCCGAAATCCCCCCCGCATCGGTCGAACGTCCCCCCCGAGACTTCGTCGATTGGCGTCGGCTGCACGGCGACCTGCTGGTCGCGAGATGAGTGCGCACCCGTTACACTGTTCGTCACTATCGGCACGACCGCCAGAGTCGATCTAGTTTTTTGCCAGTGGGGAGCCGGCTGCTGGCAGCACCGTGCCCGGCGGATAGGGGAGCGGCGCCGTTAAGCCGCGCAGAACACGCTAGCTATTCGCATTGCGGAATTGAGGCGGGCTCTTAGAATGCGGAAGTCAACGCTGGCAGCCAGCCGCGACCCGGCCCGCAAGCCCTAGTTTGGCCGGCACTCCCCACGGCTCGGGTTCTCTCCCTTGAATCATCTTCAGCGATCCGTTCGCCGCTCCGCTCGCGCGGTTGGAGTCAGTGTCGGCAGTCGGCCAGCGACCTTCGCCGGCGGGGCAGGCCGTCGATGAGCACTGCCCCCGACAACGACCCTGAGTCGCTTCTCACCGTCGTTCCGCCGGAGCAGATTCCGGTCCCAGCCCCAGTGCCGGAGGAGGTGACGCACGTCGGCGTCACCTTACGGTCGAAGGTGGGCGTGAAACTCGCCATTTTGATGTTCCTGCACCACTTCTCGGTGGGGGCGTGGATTGTCACGCTGAGCAGCTACATCAACGCGAACGCCGGAGACGCCGGGCTCGCGATTTTCGCAGCCGGGTTCGTGGGAAAGGTCTACAGCGCGGGCCCCCTGGGCGGCATGATCTCCCCGTTTATCACGGGATTTTTGGCCGATCACTATTTCTCGACCGAGCGGCTGATGGTGCTGCTCAACATCGGCGCCGCGACGGCGCTTTACGGCGCCATCAATGCTGATTCGCAGTCGACGTTTTACCTAGCGGCTCTGGCCTACCATGTCTGCTTCATTCCGAGTTACGCCCTCGCGACTTCGATGACGCTCCATCATCTGAAGCAGCCGGAACGCGACTTCCCGGTGATTCGAGCCTGCAGTACCTCGGGCTGGGTTGTTGCCGGGTTCTTTGTCGGCTGGTTTTGGCCCTGGATGACGGGTGACTCGATCGAAGCGACGTCGATCCCGATGAAAATCGCCATGGTCGGCCAATTGCTGACGGCGGCGTTCTGCCTCGTTCTGCCGCATACGCCCCCCACCAATCGGCAACCGGCGGGGCAGGGGGGAGGATTCTCGCTGGCGGCCACGGCCGACCTCCTAAAACATCCCCGCTTCATGTTCCTGCTCGCCTTGGCGGTGCTGGCGCACGCGCCTCCGCAATTCTACTACTCTTATCTGAACGTCTACCTCAACACCTGGATTGATATGACCGACACCGCCGCAAAAATGGCGCTCGGGCAGGTCGTCGAGGTCTGTTGCATGATTTTCCTACCGGCCTTACTGCTAAGGATCAGCGTGAAAACGTCGATTCTGATCGGCTTGGCGATCTGGACGCTGCGGCTTTGCATACTTTCAGCTAGCGCCTCGCCCGAGATGTGGGGCCGCACTGGCTGGATCTACTTCGTAATCCTGGTTCACGGATTCGCATTCACGCTGGTGTCGATTTCGCTGCAACTCGACGTCGACCGCTGCGCCGGCCGGAAACGCCGGGCAACCGCTCAAGGATTGCTAGCAATGTCGATGTCGGGGTTTGGCTCGTTCATCGGGGCGGAAATTTCGGGCGAAGCTGGCGCCCGCTGGCTTCCGGCGGAATTGGAGCAGGCCACCTCAGCCGGCTGGCATTCTTTCTGGCTACTGCCAGCAATTCTGATGGGAGGGGTCTTCATCATCACGGCCCTCTTCCTGCCGCAAGACAAGAAGCAGTAATGGCTTAGCGATTCCGGAATTAGTTGGTGCACAACGCCACATAGTTTTCTGGATATTTCACCTAATTTGGTAACCGTTAGGTTTGCACTTTCCCGAACCGCTGATACAATCGACACCAAGGGTCGGACTACATCTTGCTTATCATCCGGATTACGCGCTCGGGCAACGGCGCGTCATTACATCGTTGAGGAGAGCGTTCTAATGATGTTGAGAACTCGTAAAGCTTTCTCGGCAAGCGCCGCTGCGCTTGTTGTGGCCCTCTTGGCCTTCGCCCCAGTCGTTCGGGCGGCTTCTATTAACTACGGAAACTTCGGCCCAATCGCGCCGGGGCTTACCTTCACAGCTGTGACTGAGTCGTCCGGCACTGATGTGGTGCCTCTCTACGGCGCTCCAGCTCCTTACGTCACTGGGCTCGACTTCGACCCCAAGAGCTTCGTCGCTTCGGGCGCTGGCGGTACAGCAGACATTACCGATGGCCAATTGAACTTCGGCGTCACTGGCCAAGTTAGCGGCCTGAACATCGTCGCCATCAAGAACATTAGCCTCAGCGAGGGCGGCGACTACACGCTGTTCGGAACTGGGACCGCAGCGACTCAAGTTGCCGGCGGCGCTATCTTGAACGTGAAGGTGACCGAGATCGACGGCGTTGCCGTGACGCCCATCACGCTCACGCCAGCAAACGCATCAGTCAACTACACCCTGCCTGCCAACGCCGGCGTCGTGAAGCCTTGGTCGCTGGGTATCCTCGTCGACGTCGAGGCTCAGCTTCTGTCTTTGAGCGTGCCGTTCGTCGTCGGCGCCACCAAGGCTGAAGTGGTCATCAACAACCAGTTGGTCGCCATCAGCGAGCCGGCGAGCGTGGCCTTCATCGCGAAGAAAGATTTCGTGATCGGCGTTGTGCCGGAGCTTGGCACCTTGCCAGAGCCGGGCACGCTCGGCATGGCCGGCCTTGCCCTCTGCGGCATTGGCGCCGCCTCACGCCGGAAGCGCAGCTAAGTTGCCAAATGCTGCTTCCTGAATAGATCTCCTCAAAAGGCCTCCTTCGTTTGAAGGAGGCCTTTTTTATTGTTCGAAGCGCCGCGCAATGCCGGCTCTGGTTGAGCCCAGGCACGAAGCGCGGCAATGAGCTTTGAAGAGCTTTCGGCGTCGCGGTTATTGTGCGCCCATCGTCGGGAACAGTTCGTTCACCATCGTGATGGCCGCCGGCCCGACGAGTACCACGAAGATCGCCGGGAAGATGAACAGCACGAGCGGGAAGATCAGCTTCACCGCCGTCTTCGCGGCCTTCTCTTCGGCGAGTTGGCGGCGCCGCGTCCGCATCGAATCGCTTTGCACGCGCAGCGCCTGAGCCACGCTAGAACCGAACTTGTCGGCTTGAATCAAAATCGCCGCGAGCGCCTTCAAGTCGTCGACGCCCGTACGCGACCCGAGGTCGTGCAGCACTTCAGTTCGCGCGCGGCCCATCTGTAATTGCATATTGCTGAGGGCGAATTCTTCCGAGATGACCTTATAGGTCTTCTTCATTTCATCAGTGACTTTCCGCATTGCCTGGTCGAGGCCCAGGCCGGCTTCCACGCACACCACCATCAAGTCGAGCGCATCCGGCAGGCCGTAGAAGATGTTGTCTTGCCGGCCTTTTTTGATGACCCACAGGATGATTTCCGGAAGGTAGAAGCAAACGCCGGCAATGATGCCGGTGTAAGTCAGGGCGTCTTTGTTGACGCCCTTGGTGAGCAGCATGACGCCGCCGCCGAGGAAGAAGCCAGCTCCCAGTGCCAGAATCTTCAGCGACCAGTACATCTGCGGCGCGTTGGCGCCGCGGAAGCCGGCCATATTCAGTTTATCGCGGACTTTGCTGACTTCGGCTTCGGTCTTCGGTTGCAGCGGAGCGGAGAGCGCGGGCGACGCCTTCTCCAACACCTTCGAGATCGCGCCGACTTTGCTCGATTTGCCGCTCAGCAGATCGCTCTTGCGAGCGTTCGGTTCGCGGTACTCTTCGAGCCGCTGCTCAGCGCGAGGCTTGCTGCGCGACATCGTATCAAGCACCCACCACGCGACGGCGGCGACGGCGCCGAACACGGCCATTTGCGTGATCGTCGATTGGCTGACCAAAGCGGCGAGTAGTGGTTCCATTGTCATACTCGAATGTTAATGATCTTGCGGATGACCAAGGCCCCGACGAACTGCAGGACAATTCCACCCAGCAGCATCTTCTTGCCCAACTCGTCGGTGAATAGGACCATCAAGTAGTCGGGATTCATCCGATAGACGGCGAGGAACAAAAGCGGCGGCAATGCGAGCAACACGATGCCCGACAAACGGCCTTCGCCAGTGAGGGCCTGAACTTGACCCCAAATTTTGAACCGCTCGCGGACGAGCGTGCCGATTTTGTCCAGAATTTCCGCCAAGTCGCCGCCCGTCTGGCGTTGCAGAATCACGGCGGTGACGAAGAACTTCAAATCGAGATTCGGCACCCGTTCGGTAAGGGCGTCGAGGGCTTCTTCAAACGGCAGGCCCAGGTTTTGCTCTTCGAACACGCGGCCGAATTCTCGTCCGATTGGTTCGGCCATCTCCGTGGAGACAAGACGGAAGCCTGCTGCCAAACTGTGCCCGGCGCGCAACGCCCGTGAAACAAGTTCCAGGGCCTCGGGCAACTGAGCAGCGAACTTGCCCAACCGCCGCTTACGCATGAACATCAGCCACGCCATCGGCAACAGCGCGAAGCCGAAGCCAACGACAGGGGCAAAGGCATAGTGGACGCCAACATAGGCGCACGCGAGAAACGCCACGAATCCAAGTGCGGCGGAAATCGCCACGAACTTCGTCACCGACATATGGACGTCGGCCTGGCTAAACACACGCGGCAGATTGAACCACCGCGAGACGACCGATTCCAGAAAGCCTTTGCCGGCGCCGCGCTCCTTCGCCAAGATCTGCGTGAGCTCGGCGAGCGTGCCTTCGCCGCCCCCCTTGCCGGTCAGCGTGTTAAGCCGCCCCTCCATTTGCGAGATCGACTTGTCGCGCATCAGCGCCGCGATCGCGACGACGAGCAGCGTCACGCCGACGAACACCGCGCCGATGATCAGGATTGTAAGCATGAACGTCTCGCTGACTTAGGGATGTCTCTTCTGCCGACTGCTCGATTAGTCCCGCAGCATGATCCGTTCGCGGAACACGCTCGCGGGCAACCGGACGCCGTGCGACTCGAAGCGCGGAATGAACGACGGGCGGATGCCGGTTGCTTCGAACCGACCGACGCCGCGGCCATTCTCGTTCACGCCTTCGAGAACGTACTTAAAAATGTCTTGCATGATGATGGTGTCTTGCTCCATCCCCATGATTTCAGTGATTGCCGTCACTTTACGAGGGCCGCCCGGCAAGCGATTCACCTGGACAATCAAGTCGACGGCGCTTGAAATCTGCTGACGCATCGCCTTAATTGGCATTTCGAAGCCCGCCATCATGATCATCGTCTCGAGACGAGCGATCGCGTCGCGCGGCGTATTGGCGTGGCACGTCGTGAGCGAACCTTCATGGCCCGTATTCATCGCCTGCAGCATGTCGAGCGTTTCCGGTCCGCGACACTCGCCGATGATGATGCGGTCAGGCCGCATACGCAGGCAGTTGCGCACGAGGTCGGTCGCCGTGATGCGCCCCTTGCCTTCGATGTTCGGCGGACGCGTTTCCAGCCGCACGATGTGCTGCTGCTGAAGTTGAAGTTCCGCCGCGTCTTCGATCGTCACGATGCGGTCGTGATTCGAAATAAAGCTCGACAGCGTGTTGAGCAGCGTCGTCTTACCGGAACCAGTGCCGCCGGAGATGATAATGTTCAATCGCGCCTTCATGGCGCCTTCGAGCAGCATGACCATTTCCGGCGTCATGCTTTTGTAGTTCAGCAGATCTTCAAGCTTCAGCGGGTTCGACCCGAACCGCCGAATCGTCACGCTCGGGCCGTCTAGGGCCAGCGGCGGAATGATGGCGTTCACGCGGGAGCCGTCCGGCAACCGCGCGTCGACCATCGGGCAGACTTCGTCGACGCGCCGGCCGACCTTCGAGACGATGCGGTCGATGATCTGCATCAAATGCTTGTCATCGCGGAACGTCACGGTGGACTTTTCCAGCTTGCCGCCGTTTTCAATGAAAATGGCCTTGGGGCCGTTGATCATGATTTCACTGATCGCCGGGTCCTTCAGCAGCATTTCGAGCGGCCCGAGCCCGAAGGTTTCGTCGAGCACTTCGTCGATGAGCCGATCGCGCTCGTTGCGATTGAGGAACGTGTCTTCCGTATCGCATAGGTGTTCGACGACGAGCCGAATCTCGCGGCGCAGGACTTCGCCCTCAAGGTCGCCGATGTGCGACAAATCGAGTTTGTCGACGAGCTTCGAATGGATCCGCTGCTTGAGCTTCTCGAACTCGGCTTCGCGATCTTTATTGGCGGGCTGCTGTTGAGCCTGAGTAGCGAGTCGTGTCATGGCGATCGTCTTTTGCTACGAGCTGTTCCGGGAATGCGCACGATCCCCGCCTGCGTTGGGGAAATACCCCGCGCAACGCCGCTGGGGCGTCAGAAAAGGATAGTTCACGCTGGCGGCCCATGGCGCAAACCCGCAGGCGGCGGAGAATTCGCGGCAGATCGCACAAGCGGAATGTTCCGCGTGGAGCGATTGAGTGGCCGCAGGCCAGGCTTTTAGCCTGGCGGAAGTGCTCGCAAGGTTGGCAAATCAATCGCGCTGCCGTTGGGCAGAAGTGCCCGACCTACGAGCGGCTCGACCAGAGATTGAGCCACCGTCGGCTCTTGCCGTCGCTAGCGCCGTCGTCGTCGCTCTTCTTGCCGCATAGCGAATCGGCCAGCTGACCGATCGATTGCGTGATGGCGGCCTTCGGGGCGTGCTGCAGCAGCGGCACGCCGTTGTTGCGCACCTCCA
This sequence comes from Lacipirellula sp., assembly GCF_965279485.1. Lineage (NCBI taxonomy): Bacteria > Pseudomonadati > Planctomycetota > Planctomycetia > Pirellulales > Lacipirellulaceae > Lacipirellula > Lacipirellula sp. Next base: position 837,474 of record NZ_CBDIIC010000001.1, on the reverse strand, counting down.
CCATCACGCGGTAGTCGTTCGGAATCTGCCAGTAGACGTCGCGGCCGATCGTATCGCGGGCTTTCTTCAGGCTAATCTGCCCCGAGTCCTGGCCGTAGCGGTTGACGATTACCTTCGTCTTCGAACGCAAGGCCTCGTCTTCGTCGAACGTCATCAGCAAGCGGACGACGTTTCGCAAGCAGGGTAGGTCGAGTTGCGTCAGCATCAGCACGTCGTCGGCTGTGCGAAGGGCCAGCATGTCGAGTTCGCTGAAGCTCTTCGACGTGTCGATCACCATGTGAGTGAACGACGTTTTCAGCAGGCCGAGCACCCGCTGCAACTTGTCCGGCGTGATCTGTTTGATTTCGTCAAGCTGCATCGGCCGCGGCAGCAAATGGACGCCCGTAGAATGGACAGTCAGCGATTTGCGCAGCAACGTCAGATCGAGCCGCTCGACGTTCTGAGCGATGTCGGCGAGCGTGTATTCTGGGATCGTGTCGAGGAACACGTCGTCGTCGCCCAGGGCGACGTCGAGGTCGACCAGCACCACCGAGTTGGCTGGATCGGCCGCCAGCGCACACGCCAGATTGACGGCCACGCTCGACGAACCAACGCCGCCCGTCGCGCCCGCGACGGCGAACACTTGGCAACCGTCTTTCGCGGTAGGCGAGGCGTTGCCGCTCGATTGCCGCTTCACGCGCTGCAGGGCGGCCGAAAGATCTTCGGTCCGCAATGGTTCCGTGAGAAACTCCTTGGCGCCGGCCCGCATCGATTCGAGAATCAAGCGGCCGTCGGTTGAGCTGCTGGAAACGAGGATCGAGCAGTTCGGCGACTTCGCGAGCGTTTCCTGGATCAGCTTGACCGCCCGCGGCGGATCGCTGTCCATGGCGATGAAGCCGATGTCGGGCTTCGTCTGCTCAACGACGTCGACGAAAAAGGCGTACCGCGAGCACTCCGCCTCTAACCAGACGGTATCTAACCCCAGGAGAACCGATTTCAGGTTCTCGCGTGTGGCGTCGTTCGGGTCGACGATCGCAATCCGCAGTACGTTTGCCATGCCCAGTTGCTGACTAGGGTCATTGCTCGACGGCTCGCACTCACACGGCAGTTGCCGGAGCGGAATCGACTATCGAGTCTATGACCTCCTTGGAGCCCTTCTCTCCGAGCAAAATTAGCTTATTTCTGCACGTCGTAGCCGATCGGCCCAATCAAACCCGGAGTACTTGTCGATCGAGCCGACGTTTGCCGAACCTGGTTCGGCTGATGCCGATTCACCGGGCTGTAGTGGGCCGCGGGCGCCGCCCGGAACTGTGGCCCTTGGATACTGGCAGCCGGGTCGGGTAGCGTAGCAGGGGCGAGTTCCGGTTGTAAGGGCTGTACCGGCATCCCGCCGGAAGGCGCCGCCTGAATTGGGCCCTGGTAGATCTCGCCTTCATACTGCGGTCCGGCGTTTTGGTAGTTCTGGCCACGGTAGACTTGGTTCGGAGCCATTCCGCCGCCGTCGGACGCCATTGCTGGGCCGCCCCCGGAGCCACCGCACGGGCCGAAGCCATTCATGTTGCAGTCGAGGCCCGGGGCGTTGCAGTAGCAAGGGTCGCTTGCTCCGCAGGGACCGCAAGCCGGAACTTCGAGCATGCCTTTGCAGTACAGTTCGCCGCCGGACGGAGACATCGTTTCCATACCCGGTCCGCACAGCGGAACCTCGTGAGGATCCATCGCTTCCGCGAACTCAGGAGTAACGAGGATCAAGAGTTCGATTTCTTCGACCTCTTCTTTCACCTTACGAAATGCTGCGCCGACGACCGGGACGTCCATCAAGTAGGGCAAGCCGCGGCGTTGAGCTTTGACGCGCGTCTGCTTCAGACCCGCCAAGGCCAGCGTCTGTCCCGCCTGCATTTCGACGCCGGTGTCGACGTAGCTCACCTTGGTGCGGAACAGTTCATTGCCGAGCGGCACCGTATTGTCGATCTCGCTGATCTTCGGGCGGACTTCGAGCCGAATCCGGCCGTTGCCCATCACGATGGGCAAAAAGTCGACTTGCGTACCGAAGTCTTCCGACTGCACGGTGCTGCCGGAGATGCCGTTGTTGATTTGGAAGAAGATTTCACCGCCCGCGTTAAAGGCGGCGGGACGACCGCTGACCGTCACCAGCGTCGGATTGGCGAGCGTCTTCACCAGGTTATCCTGCTGCAGCGCTTCCAGCGTTCCCAGGAATTGCGTGTTGCCGTTGACGATGTCAAACGTCACGGTGGAACTCGGCGCGATGAAGGTATTTCCGCTGCGGTTGATCGAGGTCAGCACGCCCGACGCTGACTGCGTCAGGAAGCCGCCCGTACTGCTCAAATCGAAGTCGAAGCCCAAGCTACGCAGCTTGGTGCGGTTGACTTCCATAATTTTCACCTTGAGCAAAATCTGCTGAGCGCCGCCGACGGTGATGTTGTTGACGACCTTCGGTGCGTAGTCTTCTGCGAGTTGGCGAATCGTGCTGACGATTTCAGGCCGATCGACCTGACCTTCCAGCACCAAGCTGTTGGTCAGGCGGATCACCCGCACTGACGACGACGGGAACATGCGCTGCAAGTTGACTTCAAGCTCGCGAACGTCGCCGAAGATCAGCAAGTCGACCGTGTAGATCTCGCCGTTCTCGTCCCATAGGTTGATCTGCGTCACGCCAGGCTTGCGCGCCGCAATCTGCACTTGGGTGTCGCTCACGGGGGTCGCAGTGACCAAGTCGGGATTATTGACGACGATCCGCGGAATCCGCGTGCCGAGCGTCAGAATTTGACTGGTGTTGACTGTCATCTCCAGTCGTTCGTTCGACTGCGACAGGTTGCGTACCACCGAGCCCGCTTGCTGGGCAAACGCGGGCGCTGCGAGCGTGTTCGTCAACAACGCCACTGCCATGACGAGTCGAATGCCAGAACGGCGTGAGAAACGAGTTGCGTACATCCGTGTACATCCTTCGCAGGTGGAGGGCAGGGGAGTTTCGCTCTCCCTGACCCCGGCTCCGGAACGTCCTTGTTCCGCAGGATTGTCGATCTAGCTCTATCCGGCCGGGCGTCGAGTTTCCGACGCGCAGCTCCGGGCTATTTACTCAACTTCAAGTCGATCGGGAAACCGGCAGGCGTCGATGCGTCTCCGGTATCGGTCGATACAGGAGCCGGGGCAGGCGCCGGGGCGACAGGCGCGGTCGCGAACGGACCTGCCACGGGCAACGGCAACGACGTCTCCGGCGAATTCGTCTCGCTGATCGGATCGCCGTTCTCCGAAAACTGTACGGTTGAGATCTCGTTCGGATAGATAATCTTCATCTGGAACTGCGGCTTCTTCGGCTGCGGGTTCGAAGCCGCGGCCGCCGCAGCACTGCTCAGCGCTTGCTGCATCAACGATTGGAAACCGGAGAGCGATCCCTCCCCCTGTTCGACTTCAGGGGCGTCCTGCTCATTTTCACGACGGTTCGCCGTGCTGCGGCCGAACAACTCGTCGGCTCCTTGCTCGGAATCCTCCACGACGGCGTCGTCGTCAGGATTGCGCGGGATCAGGCTGATTTCGCCCATGTTCTCCGCAAGGTTGATTCGGTTCGCCTGAGTCGGCGTCACGATCAGCGAGACAGTTTTCGCGACATTGCGGGCTTCTTCACCGTCAGTCGATTTGTCGATGGTTTGATCCACCGCGTAGACGCGAATGTTCTGCAAGAAGATTTTTGTGAAGGGGCTGGCGATCCCGTGCTCGGGATTCGCCCGCACGAAGATCTGGACGTCGACGCGGTCGCCAGGGCTAAGCAAACCGGCCGCGCTCTTCCGAGCATCGACCTGGATCGTCTTCAGCCGCATGCCGGCCGGCACGCCTTGGATCGGATCGCTCCGCTGCCCCTTGGCCAGCAGCTTGTTGTCGAGGAGAGGCTCGCCCTGATAGATATTGCTGCGCGGACGACGGTCTTCGAGCTCTTCCCATTTGGAAATGGCGCCGAGCGGAACCTTGTCCTTCGGCCACTCCTCAAGGGCGACCATCTTTTCCGTCAGCGGGTCGCCGACGTTGACGTTCTTGAGAGCGACGTAGATCGGCGCCGTTTCCACAGCCGCCGGGCGATTGCTGCCGTCGAGTACTTGGCTAATGCCAATCGACGCAACCAAGCCGCAGCCTAGCGCAAGCGCAAGCAGAATTAATGATTTCGGACGCATCATACCCCCCTGGCATGAAGCGATAGACGTTCACCGGCAATGCGCCGGCTTACAATCCGCGCCTCGTCGTTGTTTTCGGCGCCCTCGTCACAATCGGTTCAATCTAAACTTCCGACAAAGGCCGAATCGCCGAGTGCTAGCGGCGATTCAGGCCTTGTTCGGGTATCTAGTTGAGTCGTTACCTAGACCAGCATCCCCGCCCACGCGAAGTAGGCGATGGAGCCAATGGCCATCGGAATTCCATAGGGCAGCAAGAACATCCGCGACTTCCGTTCGGCCGCGATGGTTGCAAGCTGCTCGGGGTCTTTAATCGTGCTGAATTCGTTCAGGATCGAAAAGAACTGGGCGTGGTGCTTGTGCCAAGCGCCTTGCGACAGCACCATCCCGACGGCAATGACGCCGCCGACGATAGCGGAGACGGCGAAGGCGTAGAGCGTCACCTCGCTCCCTAGCCAAGCGCCGACGCCGGCCATCAGCTTTACGTCGCCCGCTCCCATCCCGCCGACCGAGTAGGCAGGCAGCAGAACGGCTAAACCAACCGCAGTGCCGGCGAGGCTGTAGAACAATCCTGCCCAACCCGCGTCGGGTGAGAAAAACGTGCCGTAAATCCAGCCCGAGGCAATCATCGGGAAGGTAATCCAGTTCGGCACCTTTAACTGCTTGCCGTCAATAATCGCGGCGACGACGAGCGTGATCGTAACGACCCAGCAGGCCCAGTTTTCAGCCAAGCGAGAGCCAAGTTCCTGATAGTCGGACATGTCGGACTTCCCTATCAATGCTGCGGAATGATTCGGACTGTTTTATTACCAGCGGGGCGCGAACATCACCGCGGCGAACGCGGTGAACGCTGCGAAACCGTAGCACGCCAATTGAACTGCGCTGCGAACGACATCTTCGGGCAACAAGCTGAACATGGCAGAAACTCCGGAATCAGCGATTCAAACGTCCTTAGCCGACTAGGCGAGGGCGCGCCTCTATACAAACCTAGCTCACAAAAACGGCAGGCGTTTCCGCCGCCTGCCGGCGGCAAAAATCAAAACCACTCGGGAAATGCCAGTGGATTTGGCCGCGCGCAGAAAAAACCTCTCGGAACGCCGAAGCGTTCCGAGAGGGTCGTTAGGCAACAGTGATCTTGGCGTCGTCAGACGCAGATCAGATTAGGTGCCGCCAAGCTGAGTGGCGACCTTGTTGAACGTGGTGTTCGCGTTGCTGCCGATGGCGCCAATCGCCGTCAGACAGACAATCACGATGAGGGCCAGCATCACGGCGTATTCGACCGCGGTGGGGCCATCTTCCGACTTGAGGAAACGTTGTACCTTCAGTGCGAGATTCTTCATAGCATCCTCCGATTCTTGAGCCGTCGACTACGCGAGTCGGCGAACTCTACTGGTTGTCGAGAGCCATCACGCTCTCGGTGGTTGGTTTGGACAGTTGCCTCTGTTCGTCGCCGAACCTAGGAGCCTGCTTACTTTGCCCCCGTCCAAACCGGAAAAAGTGAAACGATAAGTTTTCCTGCGTCACATCTCGGTGAACTCATTTCGTTGCGCCGTTTGCACGACGCGGATCCCTTCGGCGGCCGAGCTAACGTCAAGTCGCTGTAGCGACCCGCCGTCCTCTAGCTTTGCGTCCCGGCCTTGCGACCGGTTTGCCTTTGTCGAGGATGAAAACGCAGCAGGCTCGGCGTCATACGCCTCTTCGCCCGGCTTCGTCCAATGAAGCGTCCGGTGAACCCGGAACCCAAGAGAAGAGAGGTCATTCGCCGGCGAACGCCTGCTTGCATTCGCCTTCGAGCCGTCGCCGCTTGCACGACTTCGACTCTGCATGAAACCTATGTCGAGTTCTCAGGGTGTCAAAAGAAAATGCTTGGCAGCCGGAGGATTTCAAACTCTTCCTCCTCGCTACAACCTGCCCTGCCGGACTAACCCGATCGCCGTACCTCAGAATCGCTACCATCCCGAGCGCACGGGCCTTCGCGACCTAAGATTGGAGCGTGATCGGAGTGCAGTCGGGGAAGATTGGCGGCGTTCGGCTGCCATCTCCCGCCGAATAGCCCCGCTGCGCAGCGTTTCCCTCGGCAGTGATATCAATAAGAGTGCGTTAGGAACCGGATGATGATTGCGACGGCGTTGGCGGCAGCTGCGATGATCTGGGCGCTCGGAGCCCCGCTGCCCAACGTCTGGCTTCCACTCGCGGCGAGCGCATTGCTGTGGGCCGTCAGCTTGAAGTGGCAGCCAAATCTGCTGCGTGCCCTGGCAACGTTGGTCGTCTTCTCCGTGTCATTCACGCTGCTTATGGAGGGGGCCGCCGCCGCCAAGCTCCCGCTCGCCGACCGTTCGCTCGCGTCGATTGACGCCGCACTTGGGCTTAGTGCTCCCGCACTGGTCGCGTGGGTCGCGAAGCACCCATGGCTCTCGCTACTGCTGCAGTGCGCTTACTTCTCGATCATGCCGCAGACTTGTTTGCTCATTTTGCTGAACGCCGAGAAGCCAGAACTCTGGCTGTTCCTGAAACGGTTCTTTCTCGCGGCGCAAATCGCACTGTGTCTGTTTTTCTTCTTTCCGGCTGAAGGCGTCGCGACGTGCTTGTCGCCGCCTGTGATGGCGCGCTTCCATGCACTCCGCGCCGGGGCGCCGCTCGATTGGCAGCAAGCGCAGGGAATCGTGACGTTTCCCAGCTTCCACGTCGCCTGGGGCCTGATTCTTCTCGCCTCCTTCTGGAAAACGCCCCTCCGCTGGCCGGCAGTCGTGCTAAATGGGCTGATGATTGTCTCGACGGTGACCACTGGCGGGCACTACTTCATCGATGTTCCCGGCGGAGTATTAGTTGGCCTGGTGGTGATCATGCAGCCTACCGCAGCGGCCGTTCCTACAGGCTGGGCCGCTCATTTATGGAGGCAAGTGGCTCAGCGATTGTCTCCCACTCGCTCGGGCGGCGCTAGCTGATCTCTTCACGCGCTCGCGTTGCGAAGTGCTAGCGATGCTGGCGGTTTGCCATTCGACTTTGCCGGCTGGGCAAGCGATGCCAGTTTCGGGAAAAGCTGGGCAGCGACCTTCCGGTTCGTGTCGATACTGACGACGGTAACGCTTCCACGGCGGCTTCGCGCCGACGCCGCGCTATCCCGACTGCCTACGAACACCTCGGCCGTTGGCCTCGCCACGTTCCGCTCCGCAGGATCGATCGATGAAACATTCCGCCGTTTGGGCCGCACTTCCGGCCGCCATGTTGCTTGCCGCATCAGCTCAAGCGCAGCAGTGCGCTCACCGCGGCGGCGGCTGCGTCGTCGGGCCAAATGATCACTACACCTGCGAAGAGGCCTACTACCAAAATTCAATTTGGCCGCGGCAATACATCAGTCCGGCTCGCCGCGGCATCTGCACGGCGTTCGACACGATGACGACCAACGGCTGGCGTCGGCAGAACTTGCTCGGCCCGTATCACTTCGAAGCCGACGGCGTCCAACTCAACGAAGCTGGCCGTCTAAAGGCTGAGTGGGTGATGACGCAGGCGCCGCCACAACAGCGGGTGCTGTACGTCCAGCGCGTCGCGAACCAGGAGCGGACGGCCGGCCGAGTCGAAGCGGTGCAAGAATACCTCGCCAGCATCCAGGGCATGGGCGGTCCTGGCGACGTGCAAGAAACATTGGTTCGCGACGACGGATATCCGGCCGGCATGGTCGACGCCGTATTCACGGGCTTCAAAGCCAACCAGCCAATTCCTGCGCTGCCGGCCGCCGGGGCGCTCGAATCATCGAACTAACGCCGCCGCTCTCCATCCCTTCGTCTGCCGATACGACCAACCGTTCAGGGAACGCCACAATGCGAAAGTTTTGGTTCGCAAACTGCATGCTCGCGGTCGCCGCTCTCGGCTGCTCGAGCACGAACGGACCCGGCGTCTCCGGCGGTTACGTCTCGAAGGGAGGCCCTCCCGGAGCGCCTGGCGCCGTCATTGCCGAGGCGGGTTGGACCGATAAGTTCGTCGCGTCGATGAAAGAGTACTCGCCGAGCATGTTTGGCGACTCGAAGCCGAACGCCGTTGCCCCGGCTGCCCCGTCGAGTGACGTGCCGTTCGATCCGAAGAAGGCGACGCCTGAACTTCACGTCTCGCTCGCTCACTTCGCGCATCGCGCCGGTCAGATTCCGCAAGCTCGCCAGCACTACCAAAAAGCGTTGGCGATGGATCCAAAGAATCTCGACGCCTTGCTCGGCGCAGCACGGTTGGAAGATCGCGAGGGCCGGCTCGACGTCGCTCAAATGCTCTACGAGCGCGCCGCCAAGGCTCATCCGCAAAGTGCAACCGCGCAAAACGACCTCGCGCTCTGTTACGCCCGACGCGGCGATCTGCCGACCGCGGCCCGCGTCCTTGACCAAGCCGTCCGGTTAGAACCGCGCAAAGCCCTCTACCGCAACAACTCGGCCAAAGTGTTGGTGGAGATGAACCAGGTGAAGCCTGCCATGGATCACCTGATGGCAGTTCATACGCCGGCGGTTGCTAACTACAACATGGCCGTGCTGCTGAACGACCGCGGTCGCAGCGCCGAGGCCATGCCGTTCCTGTCGCAAGCGATCTCGCTCGATCCAGCGATGCAGCCAGCTCACGAAATGCTGGCTCAGTTGACGGCGCCGGTAACCCCGCAGTACGAACACTCGATCGTGGCTCAGCAACAACCTGCGATGCCTGCCCCTGCGGCTTACGGCGAGGAATCGATCTTGCCGACGCCCGAAGCGGTCGCCGCGATGCCGAACACGCCGTGGATCGCACCGGCGGCGGCTACGCAGTCAGTCGACTCGGCCCCGATGCTGCTCCCGCCAGTCAACCAGTAACCCAATTACTGGCGAGATCACCCTAGCCCCGGGCTCCGACCGGGGGTGGCAGCACGCGACGCGACGCCAAGCGGAATGGTTACCGACCCCCGGGCGGAGCCCGGGGCTAGAAATGCGACGCAGCGGGTTGCAATCGCGCGACCCTACCGCGCAGACGGCGCGACAAAAGTCGGTTGGTTAACGCTGCTCGGCTGAATGACGGCGCCTTCTGCGACCGGCGTCTCGAGCGCCACTGTGTCGACTTGCCCGTCAAGAATGATCGGCGCTGCCGCAAGCGGAGCTACTTCGGTCGGAGCTTCGGCAATTAACGGCGGCGCCATCCGCGGGCCTTGGCCATGCTTCGCTTCCAGGATCCGATACACGATTGTTGCGGAGAGCAGAGCGAGCAACACGCTCAGAAAGCTGATCCCAATCACCGCGTCGCGGCGACTGATTCCATCTTGTTGATCCATAAATGATCCGTGGGGTTTCCGTCCCGCTGCACTACACCGATGTTCGTTCGGCGACTCGCAACTTGGCGCTGCGAGCACGCGGATTTCGACTCGACTCTTCTTCGCTCGCGACGATCGGCTTACGCGTCACCGCGTTCAACCGGTCATCTTCTCGAAACGCTTCCTTGACGATTCGATCTTCCAGCGAGTGGAAACTAATGATCGCAAGTCGGCCGCCCGGCTTCAAGTAGTTTGGCAGCCGCCGCAGTGCTGACTGCAGGGCGTCCAGCTCCCCATTCACGGCAATTCGTAGGGCTTGGAAGGTTCGTGTGGCCGGATCGATGTTGTGGCCGCGGCTGCGCGGGACGCAACTGCGTACTAGCTCCGCTAGCTGCGCGGCGGTCTTGACTGGATCGGTTCGTCGTTGCTCGACAATTTTGCGCGCGATCCGCCGGCTGAAACGCTCTTCACCGTATTGATAGATCACGTCCGCCAAGTGCTCTTCGCTCATGCGGGCGATCATCTTCCACGCCGGTTCGCCGTTGTCGGCGTCGAATCGCATATCAAGATCGCCGTCGGCCATGTAGCTGAAGCCGCGGTTCGGGTCGGCCAGTTGATCGCTCGACAACCCAAGGTCGAGTAGCACGCCGTCAACGGCAGCGACGCCGATCTCGTCGAGCACTTCAGGGATGTCGGCGTAGCTGGCGTTCGCTACGGAGACGGATAAGCCCGCCAGCATTTCGGAAGCGCGCTCTACGGCAACGGCATCGAGATCAACCGAGATGACGCGGCCTGTATCGCCGACGCGCTCGGCCAACGCTCGCGTGTGTCCGCCGCCGCCTAAGGTTCCGTCGACAAAAACGCCGCCAGCGGCAGGGCGAAGCTGTTCCAGCACTTCATCGAACAGAACTGGAATATGGACGGTCGCATCATTCATCGCTCCAGCTTAATGACTGGTGCAGGCAATAAAAATGCCCCATTCCAAAGCACGTCCCTGCGCCTTGGATGAGGCTGCGGGTTGGAACGACGAATTTCGCCGATCCGCCCCAACCTCCGCTCCGTGACATCCATGCCGCGAGCGGATCATCGAATTCCCCAAAAAGGCGACGCCAGCCTGTGGCCTCGCCAGCGTCGCCCCAGGGAAATCGAAATGAACGGTGGTCGTGGTTCCTCCACGCAGGTCTGCTGTTCGTTACCGCGGCGCCCGCGGCATCGCCTCGTGGGGGCTCTCTTCACCATTGGGAGCGTTGTTCTGTTGCAAAAGCTGCGTGGCAGCCCCGCCCATGAGCGCCGCTTCCGCCAGCTGTTCATACTGCCCGTCGCACTGGGCGACGTAGGCCTCCCAGCGGTCGGCGGCCCAAACTTCGATGTGGTCGCGAACGCCCACGACCATCGCCTCGCCGCTGAGCTTGGCCCAATTAATCAGTTCGGTCGGTACGCGTAGCCGCCACTGCGAATCTGGGCTAACTGTCGCCGCCTGAGAGAAAAACAGCCGGCTGTAATCGCGAACTTCCCGCGTGGCGGGGGAGGTCGCCGCTAAGCGATCGGCCAGCGCCGCAAATGCCGCGGGCGGGTAGATAGCCAAGCAGCCATCCAGCCCGGGAGTCAAATAGAGCGGGCCGTCGGCCGCCAACTGGTCGCGGAGGGGTTTGGGAATCGCCAGCCGCAGCTTGTCATCGAGGGCGCGACGATACGACCCCGTAAACAGCATGACCTGGCCCCCATTTTTCCCCAATCGTCACCAACGGTCCCCAACATACCCCCGCTGAGCCGCTCGTCAACGCTGATCTTTCCCTCCGCCGAAACCGACGATGGGCGAACGAAACCTTTCTGTCACTCGCGCAACGAGTTACGGCCGATCACGAAATTTGAAAATTCGTCGTCGTCCCGTTCCGAGGCGCTGCTCGGGCTGATCGAGCGGCGTGGCCAGTTGGTGATTGCGGTAGCCGGTAAACTATTGCCCGGCATATACTTGCACGTTTTCGCTCCGTTCGCGTCGCTTCGTCTGCAGGAACTCGCCCCGCATGGAACCTTGGTTCGATTACGATCTCCCCGCCGAACTCATTGCCCAGGAACCGCTTATCAATCGGGTCGACGCCCGCTTGATGATTGTCGACCGCGCGCGGTGCACGATCGATCATGCCCACATTCGCGATATCCCCGACTTCATCCGCCGCGGCGATCGAGTCGTTCTGAACGACACCAAAGTGATTCCGGCCCAACTCCGCGGCAAACGCGTCGAGACCGGCGGCCAATGGCAGGGGCTGTTCTTGGGATCGACCCCGGAGGGGGACTGGAAGCTCGTCTGCAAGACTCGCGGCCACCTCAAAGAACCTGAGGCGGTCCACCTGCTCGATCGCGAGGGGCGCGTCGCGGCGAAGCTCTGGATGGTCGAACGACTCGACGATGGCCAGTGGCGAGCTCGTCTCGACGAACCGATTGATACGCTAGCGTTGCTCGACCGCATCGGCCGCGTGCCGCTGCCGCCGTACATCCGCGGCGGCCAGATGGTCGACGCCGACGTCGAACGCTACCAAACCGTCTTCGCCCGCCGGCCCGGCGCGGTTGCCGCGCCGACGGCAGGGCTCCATTTCACGCCCGAACTCCTTCGCTCGGTCGGCCAGCGGGGCGCCGACGTCTCGGCGGTGACGCTGCACGTCGGCATGGGAACGTTCCGCCCGATTGCCGTCGAGAACCCAGCCGATCACCCGATGCACGCCGAGTGGGCGGAAGTCAACGCAGCGGCCGCCCGCGAGATTTGCGCCGCCCGTGCCGCCGAAGGCCGCATCGTGAACGTCGGCACCACGGTCGTCCGCACGCTAGAAACAGTAGCCGCGGCTCAACGAGCCGCCGGAGCCCCCGACCTGGTGGCGCCCTGGCAAGGCGAATCACGCCTCTACATCCGCCCGCCGTACGAATTCCTGGCGACAGACGCGATGGTCACCAACTTCCATTTCCCGCGGACGACGCTGCTACTGCTCGTGCAGGCGTTCGGGGGCGTCGAACTTGTCCGCGAGGCCTATGCGAAGGCGATCGAGCAACAGTATCGCTTCTATAGCTACGGCGACGCGATGCTCATCCAATGACAAGCGTCGCATCGCCGTGGCGTCTCTTGAGATTGAAGCTAATTAAAGCTGGCTGTCGCTGGTCGCAAACGAGTCACGAACCCCAAACGCTCGACAGATTGGCAGCGGAAGTGTTGAAGCTTTCGCCTGTCCGTTGAGCGAGGGCCGTGACCGACGTGATGCAGACCCCGACAATCAGCGCTAACATGACGGCATATTCAACGGCCGTAGGGCCATCTTCTTCCGTCAGGAAGCGTCGAATGAAGTCGCGCATGGGACACGTCACAAGAAAAGGGGGAAAAGAGGAGGGGATGTGCAGGACCGGAGGCGTTCGCCTTCAATCCCGACATCTAAACTCTATGTCGCACCCGGCCGTGTGCAGGCGATTGTTCGTGGGAATCGCCGACTTTTGGAATTATTTTTCGCCGCCGGTCCGTTTGTAACGCCCCATGACGATCGAGGCATGATCGGCCGCTTGCCGCTTAGCGCGAACGCCCCAATGGCCGCTGCGCAACAAAAAAAGGGCCTGTCCCGCAGGACAAGCCCTTCGTGTTTGATTCGCTTTTACGCTCAGCCGATTAGGCCTGGAACGAGCTGCCGCAACCACAGCTCTTTACCGCGTTCGGGTTGTCGAACGTGAACCCGCGGCGATCGATGCCTTCGTAGAAATCAACCGTCGTGCCATCAAGGTAGAGAGCGCTCTTCTTATCGACGACGACCGGCACGCCGTGGAATTCGTACTTCGCATCGACCGTTTCGTCGAAGTCCTTGGCAAAGCCCAGGGCATAGCTGAAGCCGCTGCAGCCGCCGCCGGCAACGCCGACCCGCAGTACGTGGTCTTCGTACTTCTGGGCTTCCATGATCCGCTTGACTTCGTGGGCAGCTTTTTCGGTGAGAACAATGCTCATGGGAGACCCCTTTTTCCGTCTTTCGATGACTTAAACAAGCCGCCCACGCGACGGGGCGGAGGTTTGCTCAATTTGCCGGCGACGCCTTGCAGCGACGCCAGCCGACTACATTATACCACTTTTACGTCCGGGAAAAGACGCGTTATCGTAGCTCCCGCAATCGGGCGACGGCAGCCGCAACGGTTTCCGCCGCCGCTTCGACCTCCGCCATCGTACTAAACCGCCCCAGGCCGAACCGGAGCGTGCTGCGGGCCAAATCCTCGGTCAAACCAAGGGCCAACAGGACATGGCTGGGGGTCGGGTCCGTCGAACTGCAGGCCGCCCCGGAGCTGACGGCCAGGTTTTCCATCGCCAGGAGCAGGGCCTCGCCGTCGACGTTGCCGAAGGCCACATCGAGGTTGCCGGGAAGCCGCAACGGCCCGCCCGTGGCCGCCCGTTCACCCAGGGCGGGGCCGCAGAGCTCGATCCCTTCGATCCGCTCGCGCAACAGCTCCCAGAGCCGGTTGCGAAGGTCGGTCAATCGTTTCAGCTCAGAAACGATCTCCATCGTCGCTAATTGGAGCGCCGTGCCAAAGCCCACGATTCCCGCGACGTTGAGCGTGCCGCTTCGCAGGCCATCTTGTTGCCCGCCGCCGGTGATCTGCGGTTCGAGCCGCACCGCCGGCCGCGTCTTGCGAATGTACAGGGCGCCGATTCCCTTCGGGCCGTAAATCTTGTGCGCTGTGAAACTCATCAAATCGACGCCAAGCTGGCGGACGCTGATCGGCCACTTGCCAACCGCTTGCGTCGCATCGCAGTGGAACGTCACGCCGCGGTCGCGGCAGATGGCCGCAATCTCGGCGATCGGTTGGATGACGCCGATCTCATTGTTGGCGAGCATCACGCTTACTAGCGCCGTGTCGTCGCGCAGAGCGTCGGCGATGCGCTGCGGATCGAGCCACCCGGCTCGTGGGCTCCCATGCGGTTCCACTTCCAACAGCGTCACGTCGTAGCCGCGTCGCGCCAGTCGCGCGAGCGGGGCGAGCACCGCTTTGTGCTCCGTCTGCACGCTGACAAGATGGTCGCCCCGCCGTTTCGGCCGTTCAGCGATGCCGCGGATGGCGAGGTTATTGCTCTCGGTGGCGCCGCTCGTAAAGACAATCTCTTCCGGCTCGGCGCCAATCGCGCCGGCAATCACGGCGCGAGACTGCTCGACTGCTTCGCGCGCTGCTTCGCCGTACGCATGACCGATGCTGCCGGCGTTGCCGTACTGCTCCGTGAAGTAGGGCAACATCGCCTCGACGACGCGCGGATCGACCCGCGTCGTGGCGTGATTGTCCATGTAGATCGGAACAGAAGCGGGCATGGATGGTTCGCGGCAGCCTCGGAACGCAACGAGCTGAATCAGGCTTCCATCCTAGCTGGTGCGGCCCCCCCTAGGCAAAGAGCGCCTTCAGCACGATTTGCGACCACGTTTCGCAGCGGTCGATTTCTGCCAGCAGCTGATCGACCGGGCGGAAGCCGGCGTCGAGGATGTCTTCCTCGCGGGGGCGGATGCCGGGGTTGTCGACGTCGCAAATGTGGACCACGCCGAGGTGAACCTGCCCGACCGGCGTTTCGTCATCGTTGATCAGCCCGACGCACTTCTCGCGGTACTGCGTTTCGATGATCACCTCTTCGGTCAACTCACGAAGCATTCCCTCGCGGTAGACGTCGCTGGTGGTCGTCTTCTTTGCGGCGTCGTCGGAAGAGATGTGCCCGCCGATGCCGACGCTCCGCTTCGCGTGAAGCCGCTTCTCGCCTTGGCCGCCGCCACGGGTGTATTGAAACAACTGCACGGCGCCGTGCGGATCCTTGAAGCGAAACAGCACGTAGGGGATCAGCTGCTTAAAGCTAGGGTCTTGCTCCATCTCGCTCCGCGGGCGGTAACCGAGATCGCCCCCTTCGAGCAACGCCGGCAGGTACTTGTCCGTCTCCGCCGAGAAGCCCTGAAAATGCCCGAGCGAGTGGAAGCGTTTTGTGGGAACGACCAACACGCGTTCTTCAGCGACGGCGGGCATCAAAGAATCCTTTCGGCGAGGCAAGGCAGGCGGTACTAGCAGTGTCGCAAGTGTAAACGCTCCCTGCGACATCGTCGACCCGCTGGAAGACTAACCGCCAAGGACGCCAAGAGCGCCAGGAAATGCAAATGCTTAACGAAACCGCCGATGAACGCAGATGAACGCTAATGATTTCTTATCTGCGTCTATCCGCGTTCATCCGCGGTTCCGATCTCCCCGTATTTCCTTGGCGCTCTTGGCGTCCTTGGCGGTTCAATTCGAAATTTGCTTGACTCGCCAATTTGAAAACTATAAAACCAAATCTAAGGAACCAAATAACTCGCAGCGGGGGCCACGCATGGCGCGACCAAAAGCTTCTGACCTCACTGAACGCGAACTGGAAGTGATGCACGTCTTCTGGGAGGCGAGTGACGCGCCGCTCACCGCCGCCGATGCGCAGCAGCGACTGGCGACGGCCGGCCGCGAGCTCGCCTACACGACCGTCGCGACGCTCGTGCGGATTCTCGTCGAGAAGGAATTCCTCCTCCAAACCAACGAGCAACGGCCGTTCGCCTACAAGCCGGCCCGTTCATTCGAAGACGTCTCGCGGAGCATTGTCGGGAATCTCGTCGACCGCGTGTTCCAAGGCTCGCGCGAGCAGTTGTTGCTGCGTCTCGTCGAAACCAAACGCCTCTCCGCCAAAGAGCGGGCGCTCCTCGAAGAAGTGCTCAAGGAGAAGAGATAGATGGCTGCGATTTTTACCACGCTGTTTTGGTGTGCATTGCAGGTGTCGCTGTTTCTATTGCTGGCGGCGCCGATTTACTTGCTGGTGCGGCGGCGGAATCCGTCGGCGGGAACCGCGGTGGCCGCGAGCGCGTTGGGGGCGGTTGTTGTGTTGAGTGCGTTGGCGATCAGCCCGTGGCCGCGGTGGTCGCTGGAGTGGCCGACCGGGACGAGCGCGAATGTTGAGCAAGTTGTGGCAGTGCAGGGGAGCAGCGAACTCGAAGGGAACGCCGCTCGAATCGACAATGAATCGCCGACGCCGGCTGCGAGCGACGCTGTCGCGATTGGCGATGATTCGCTACTCGCCGCATTCTGGCGAGTCGCGCAATACAACGGCGAGCCTGCCGCGCCGTCGGCCGGGAGTGCAGCGCCCGCTGCCGAACGCGTCGTTTGGCCGAAATGGATCGTTTGGGCCATAGTCGCGGGCGTCGCGCTCGGCGCCACGCATTTGCTAGTGAGTCTCGCGGCCGTGCGGCGATTGATCGGCCGCAGCGCGCCGCTCGACGATCGCGCCACGCAACAAGAACTCGACGACCTGCGGCGGCAGCTCGACGTGACGCGACCGATTTCGCTCCACGTCTCCGCGGAGATCTCGACCCCCGCCACGGTCGGCATGCTGCGTCCAGCAATCATCTTGCCGACGAGTTGGGGGACTTGGAGCGCGGTGGAACGTCGCGCCGTCCTCGCTCACGAGCTCGCCCACATCGCTGGCCGTGATTTTGCCGCATGGCTCGTCGCCCGCGGGGCGGTCGTCCTCCACTTTTATCATCCGCTCGTGAGGTGGTTCGTCGGCCGGTTGCAACTCGACCAGGAACTGGCGGCCGACGACACGGCGGCACGGCTGCTGGGCGATCGCAAGGCGTATCTGCAAGCGCTGGCAAGCCTCGCCCTCGCCACGCCGCACGAGCGGCTGGCCGGATCGTTGCGTACGTTTATTCCTACTCGCTCCCTTCTTGTCAGGAGAGTTGAAATGCTTCGCGGGAGCGAGGCGGCGTTTCCTCATCGCCGCAGGCCTTCGCTTGCACGACGGCGGGCAACTCTCTTCGGTCTTGCATTGCTTGCAATTGTCGTGGCCGGGATGCGGCCGCGGGCTTCTCTGCTGGAGGCCGCGGAGGAAACATCGACCGCCACCGCGTCACAAGGGGAGAAGCCGGTTCCGGCATCCAGCGAGTACGATCTGAGTCACGTGCCCGATGCCGTGAGCATTATCTACGCCTACCGGCCGGCTGAGATTGCAGCCTCGCCGCGGCTGAACCCGTTGGCGGAAATTTTAGAGATGGCGCTAGAGCCTCACGTGCCGGCTGCCTCGCTAGCGCAGGCGATGTCAGTTCATTGCTCACCGACCGTTCCTGATGAGCTTCCCGCTGGTTTCTCAATGCTGCGTGCGAACGAGCCGATTGACTTCATCGCGTTGTTGAAGGCTAAGCATGGCGGATTGGCGGAGGGCGTCTACCGCAATCGCAAGTTTTATCGCTTGGATAAGTTCGCCGCCCACGAGCACTACTACATGCCTGAGGATGGCGTGCTTGTTCAAGGCTCCGTCACTGCAGTGGAGTTGTTTATCGACGACCCGGCAGCCGCCGCCGGCCCGAGCGACGCCGCCGAATGGCGCCGCCATCTCACCGGGCCTTTCGCAATTATGGCCAAGCCGAATGTGATTGAAGAGGTGATTCAGGGAGGATCGTCGGGCGAGAATCCTCGCGTAGCAGAGCGACTACAAGAGGTCGCGAAGGCGATTCGTTGGGCGACCCTGGCGACGGAAGATCGCGACGCATTTTTGTTTCGTGCACGATTCACATGTCGCAAGGTGGAGGACGTACCGCGCGTCGAAGAAGCGCTCCGGGAGCTCGCAGAGATATCGCAGCGGATAATGAGTGAAATGCTTGCCCTCCGTAAACTAAACCCCGTGCCGCCGGACGGGGAAGACGCATTCCTGCAGTTAGCGCATGAGGCTTTCGGTTCGCTTCAATATCGGCAAGATGGCGAGTCGTTGGAAATCATTGCGACGATCGCCGACGCGAAATCAAAAGTTGCCAATGTGATCGCTCCGCCGAATTTGGAGTACCAGCGGGCGCTGCGGCGGAGCGAGACGCACACGGATATGTTCAAGCTATCGACGACGGCGCGCAGCTATTGGGGTAAGCACGGTGTTCTCCCGCCCGCTGTTTTCTACGGGCCGTCGTCCTACCCGGATTTGAACTCTAGCGGCGACTCGACTGTGCGAGTCCCGCGAAGTTGGCGCGTCGAGCTACTGCCGTTGCTCGGTTATGAAGAACTTTACAAGCAATATCGGCTCGATCAGCCGTGGGATAGCGCGGCCAATCTCAAGGTGTTGAGGCAGATGCCCCCCATTTACCGCTCGGCGTTCGATCAAGTGACCTCCACGAATAGCTCGTTCTTCGCCGTGGTCGGGACAGGGACGGTTTTTGAGAACGAACTGGGAACGGCGCCGGACGACATTAACGACGGCCCGGCGGACACACTGCTGTACGTCGAGGCGAAACGCGATATTCCGTGGACGAAGCCCGAGGATATCGTGTACGTCCCAGGCGAAGCGATTCCTCCCTTTGGCGGCTGGCTGCCGAAGGGAGAGTTTTTCGCCGGATTCTGCGACGGCAATATCCGCGTGTTCTCAGACGTCGCCGAGTCGAAAATGAAACATTTGATCGAAATGGCCGACGGCTCCGGAACGCTTCGCGATGATTGAAGCGTGAACGGCATCCAACGCGGTAAGCAGCCTCAACACGAATCGCAAGCAGCCCCGACCAAGCTTGGTCGGGGCGAGCGGGGCACGTACCACTGCTTGTCTTGAAGCTCTTCTCTCTCGGGTGGCCCATGTTCTTGAACATGGGTGGCGCAGCCACAAAAATCTTTGGCGAGGGGAGGCCGTTTACAGATGCTTCTTGGCTTCGCCCTCGGTTTGAAGAACCGAGGCTACCCGCTTTTGGTCAGGGCTGCCTCTTCCGCTTCGCTTCAAGCTTTTCAGCCGCCTGTAGAGCCCGCAGCAAGTAGGGACGTTCGTCGGGAACAACGTTTGGCGGTAAGCAGTCGCGGATCGCCAGGTACACCCGCAGCGCTCGAGCCGACTCCTCGACCTTCGCAGCGTTGAAGTACGGATCGCTTGGATCCCAGCGGAGATAGGCCAGGTTGACCGACTTGGCATGGTCGCCGATGACCACGGTAAGCGTTTTGCTGCCGCCGTCGGGGACAAGATCGCCGTAGCGATCGTCGAGTTCGAAAAACCGCTCGGTGACGAGCAGATCGCGAATCGCCTGCTGCTGCTCGTTCGTGAAATTGAAGGATTGGGGGGCTGCGGGCTCGTAGACGCCCGGGTGCAACGTCGCGGCGCCGGCGGCGTTGACGCTCAGTTGCCAATTGGACTCAATCGTCGAGCCTTCGCTGTTGATGGCGATGGTGACTGGGAACGTTTTCAGGATATGTTCGCTGGGGGGAAGCGGTTCCTCGGGAATGAGCGACAAGATCTCGTTCCGCTCCGCCGCCCAGCGTCCTGCCGCGGCGGACCAACCGACGGCAAGTGCGACGACGCTTCCTAAGGCGAGTAGCGTCAGCAGCGAGTAACGCGGCTTGGGTCTCTGCTGGGGTTCCATGCGCGATCTCAAGGACGCTCACATAGAGTTGTCGCTCAAACCTTAGCCCCGACCAAGCTTGGTCGGGGCTGTTTGCTTGCGCTTGGCCTTTCGCTCAATCCGCGATCTGCACCTTGAACTCGTCTGAATTCGCCCGCAGCTCCGGTGCGTACATCCCTGAACCCTTCGCCGGCAGCGCGCTGAACCGGCCCGGGATCTCGGCTCGCAGGCGGTAGCTCACGCTATGTTGCCCGCGGGCGAGCGTGCGGCAGAACAGCACGACGCGTTCGTCGCGGAATTCTACGTAGGCGCCGAGTTCGTTGCCGTTGTAGCCGCTGCGGACTTCGAGCGCCTCGAAGCCGGCCGCCTTCATGTCTTCGAGCATCACATACTCGTAGTCGTTCTTGCTGTCGACGGTCAGCTCGACCTCGACGAGGTCGCCGCTCTTCAGTTCTTGCAGGCTCGCGATTTCGCTGCGGTCGTACTTTTCGACCTGCTGTTCAACCACTTCGCCCCTACCGCCCGCGACGGCGGCCGTCTTCTCGGCGGGAGTGAGCTTATAGAACTTGCGGTTCACCTTCAGCTCGAGGCCGGCGGCTTTGATGTCGTCTTCGAGCGTGAAGTTGGTGAGATAGCCGTTGAAGTAGATCGGTCCGTCGCCCTTCTTACGAAGTTCGACGGTATGCTCGCCGGCGGCAAGGGCGGCGCCTTCGAGCACGAGCGCGTTGTCAAAAGTGAACAGCGTTTCGGCGGTGATTTCGACCGCTTTCTTCAGTTCGCCGTCGACGAGGACTTCCAGCGACAGGTTCGGCTTCGCTTCGCCCGTCGCCTTCAGGTAGTCGGCGAACGCTTCGACGACCAAGGCCGTGTCGCGGGTGCTGTTCCAGTAGGCGCCATGCTTGCGGTTGTTGAGCAGGTACTTCACGAGCCGCGGGGCGACTTCGCTCTTCGGTTCGTTGGCGACGAGCAGCTTGAGGTAGTAGGCCATCGCCTCGTTCTCGCTGCCGTACCAATACCACCAGATGCCGCCGGGCATGTCGAGCCAGGCGGTTTGGTTTTCGTCGTCTTGCTTGACGTACTGCGAGAGGTTTTGCATGACCATCTTCAGCATGTCCGCGACTTGGGCGTCTGCGCCGGCCTTCTCGATTTCTAATGCCAGGCCGAATGTTGCCAGGCTGTAGACGGCGAGCTTGGTGCGGTCTTGGTAGAGATAGCCTCGCATGCGGTTGCGCGTGGTGGCGGTGTTGTCGGCGGGGTCGACTGATTCCTCTGCTGCGGCGCCGGCCGGGGGCGGGGACGCCCCGGCTCGCTCGGCTTCGGTGAGGACTAGGTAGACTAGCGCGTCGAGGTTGTCGGCCTCCGACTTCGCCGGCTCGTCTTCGTTGCGCCGCTTCTTCGCTTCACGGTCCCAGTTGTCGAGCTTCGCCAGCTCTTCGCGCTGGTAGCGCTGCAGCCATTCGACGCCGCGCTCGACCACGCCCGGCACGATGGCCACATCGTTTTGCTTCGCGACGAGCAGGCCGCGGACGACGGTCGCCGTCGTGTGTGCCGACGAATGCTCGCCCCAGCCGCTGAACCAACCCCAGCCGCCGTCGCTCAGTTGCATCTCAGTAAGACGGTTGACGCCCGCCTTCACGACGCTCGTCAACTCGGCTTCGTCGAACACCGGATTGCGGTCAAACCGCTTCCACTGCTCGGCTCGCGCCTTGTCGTCGCCGATTTCTTGCGCGTTGAGGTTCGTGCGCTTCTCTTGAATCGCCTTCAGGTCGACGCCCATTTGCTGCAGCGTCTTTTGCGTCAGCACCGCCGGGAGGAACCGATTGAGCGTCTGCTCGGTGCAGCCGTAGGGGTAGTCGACGAGGTAGGGGAGGGCGTCGACCATCGCCCCGGCGAGCGTCGGCGAGTAGCGCACTTCCAGCCGCGTTTGCTCCGCCCGTCGCTTCTCCGGCACGTTGATTGTGAACTTGCCGCTCTCTTCGCTCGGGCGAATGACGCCGCTGTAGGACTCGGTTCTCAGCATGCCGTGCACGAGCACGGGGAAGCTTTGCTGCATCGCGTCCGACTCGGCGTCGGTGAGGGCCGACATGCGAATGGTCGCCTCGCCTTCGCGGACGGCCTTCACGCGCCAATCGACGCGCGTCTCGCCGCCGGCGGCGATTTCGACGGTCTTCTTAAGCGACTCGGGCCCTTCGAGCGTGTTCCCCTGCAAATCGAGAACGACGCGGACCTGCTTCGCTTCCTTGAGGTAATTGTGCACCACCGCCGACAGCACGACTTCGTCGGTCTCAACGAAGAACCGCGGCGCCTGCAGGCGGACGATGATGTTCTTGCGCGTCACCGTCTCGGCCGAACCTTCGCCGACGCGCGTGCCGAGACCCATGCCCCAAACGTTGATCTTCCACGCGGTGAGATTCTCGGGCATCGTCAGTTCGACTTCGGCGAGGCCCTCGGCGTTGGTTTCGAGGTTGGCAACCCACAGGGCGGTGTCGGCGAAGTTCTGGCGAACGGTCGGCTGAACGGTTGCTCCGTCGCCGTCGCTTGGAGCGTTCTGCGTCCGGGCATCGGCGAGTTCGGACTTGAACTTCGCTCCCTGCGGCGCTGGCGCCGCAGGGGCCACGGGCGCCGCTTCCGCCGCCATCGCCATCGGCGCTCCGAGGCTGCGCATCATGCGGCCGTTGGCCATCCCGCCGCCGCTCGCACTGTAGGTCACGGCGGTCCCAGCGAAAGAAGCTAGTTCATCCGCCGTGCTCCCGCCGAACACTCCCAGGTCTTGCATCACCTTTTCATTCGGCTTCGTCACCGGATACTCAACCCGGCTGAGGCTCGTCTCGCTCTGCGGCGAGTGGCTCCGCCGCCACTTCCAGAAGAACTCGCGAATATCCGGCACATTGCCGCCGCCCGAAATGTAGTCTAGCGCCTTGTCGTACATCGCGATCACCGTCGACGCGACGACCGGCTTGCCGTCGGCGCCGGTCAGCTTTACCTGCACCTTCGCCTTCTGGCCCGGCAGGAACGCATCGGACGACGGCACGACTTCCACGTTGACGATCCGCTTCGCCGGCGGCACGAAAATCTCCCGTACAGCCGTATGGAGCTTGCCCCCGTGCACGGTCATTGCTTCGACGAAGAAGTTCGGCATGTCGCGCAGCTCGACCGGCACTTCGACGACGGTGCTTTTTCCCTTGAGCGTCACCACTTGCGGCGGCAGATAAACGCCGTTGGCCGGCCGCAGGAACAGTAGCACCGTCGAACCCGCGCGGTTCGAACTTACCTGCAGTTGCACCTTCTCGCCCGGCGCATACTCGCGCTTGTCGGCGATCACTTCCACGGCGTTGAACCGGAAATCGGTTCCGTCAAATCCTTCGCCGCGCACGACGATCACCTGGCCACCCTCAATCGCGACGCTCTCATCGCCGCGCTTCTTCGTCACCTTGTAGGAAAGCCGGTACTGGCCCGGCTCCGATGCCTTCACTTGGAATCGCGCAAGCCCTTGCGCGTCGGTCGGCACGTCCCACTTGGCGACTTCGTTCTCAACCGGCTTGCCTTCTTCATAGTTGATCTTCAGCAGCCGCAGCTCGCCGCGGGCCTTCACCGGCTTGCCGTCGATGGTGCGGGCCGCCATGTCGAGCTCCATCGTCTCGCCAGTGCGGTAGAAGCCGCGATTCGTCCAAACGTAGACCTTGAACGGCTCGCGCGCCACCAGCACGCGACCTTCGGCGACGATGCTCCGCCGCGATTGGTCGACGACTTCAGCTTGGATTTGATAGCTGTGATCGGTGTTCGGGTGGAACTGCTTCGCCGCCGCCGTGTCGATCGTGATTTCGTACGTCCCATCGGGGCGCAGCTCCGCCTCCTGTTCGGCAACGACTTCCGGCTGTTCCGGCGCCTGCCAGAACCATGGCGGCTGCGGCCGCAGGCAACCCCAATGCCGCCAGCCGGGGAACCAAGTGTAGTTCTCGCCAAACCACCAGTAGCCGGGCCCGTACAGCCAATCCCACGGCGCCGGCGGGAACCACGGTTCGTTGAACGACGTCCGCAGCACCTTGTACTTCAACTTCCCTTCGGTCACCGGTGAGCCGAAGTAATACTTCGCAGAAATCTTCGCCGTGATTTTGTCGCCGAGCTTCACCGGCTCGCTCGGCGCGTCGACGGTTACTTCGAACTCCGGCTTCTTATATTCCTCGACACGGAAGCTGCCGCCGCCGTGATTGACGACGTTGAGCTGATACTGCCCCAGCGCCGCGCCCTGCGGCAACTTGAAGACGCCGTCGATGCCGCCGTACGCGCCGGCGACAAGAGACTTCGTATAAACCTTCTCGCCGCGGGCGTCGAGAATCTCAACGACGAAGGACTGCCCCGCATACGGCGACGCATCGGGCTGATCGAACTGCGCGTTCGCCACCCAGAACTTGAACTTCACTTCCTGATCGGGCCGATAGACAGGCCGATCGGTGATCGTGAAGACCTTCACTTGCTTGTACTGTTCGTCGATGTACTGTCCCGACCAGACGCCGCTGAAGCCGAGGTAAGCGAGCCGACCTTCCGGGGTCGACGCCGTGGCGATCCACTGGAAGCGGCGATTCGCTTCGTCGGCCGGCAGCTTCACCATGCCGGCTGCGTCGGTCTTTTCGGCGAAGTTCTTCGTGTTGACGCGATAGCTCGCGCCCTGGTCGACCGGCTCGTTCCAGTAGCCGAAGAACTCAACGTTGCATTTGGGAATCGGCTGCCCCGTCACCGCATCGGCGACGTAGTACAGCGCTTCATTCTCCAACGGCTTCTTGACGATCGCCGTGTCGGCGACCCACACGACGACGTTGTGGGTATTCCCTTTCTCCATCTTCGCGGTGAGCAGGTAGGCGCCCGCCTTTTGCAGCGGCGTCGTCACCGTCACGCGGCGATCGAAGTGGGCTTCGCGCGGCTCGAGTTCCAGCGACCAACGGGCCGCTTCGGCGCCGAGATATTTCTCCTGGCCATTCACCACGAGCCGATGCCCGAGGTTTTCCAGATTCATCTGGTCCCAATCGAGTTGCTTCGGCTGGCTCTGCAGATACTTTTTCATATCTGCGAGCAGTTCCGGCACCTTGATCGCGCGGGCGGTGAACTCCACCCGCTTGCCGTTACGGTAGCGATACTCGAGCGTCGCCCCCTTCCACGCCGGCTGCGTTTCGACCGGTTCCAGCCGGCCCCAATTGCCGACGATCTGCTCGAACCGCTCGCGGTACGGCGTCGAGGTCGGCGACGATGCGAACAGTTCCTTCCACTCCTGCGCGGCCCGCGGATACTGCCGGCGGTTCTCGAACTCCTGCGCGAGCGCCGACTTCGCTTGTTGCCAATTGTGCGACGGTGCTTCCGTGTTTTCGACGATGCGCTTCCGCAGCGCGATGTAGTTCTGCTCTTCAGGAAGCTTGAACCGCTTAATTCCCGTGGCGAGCTTCGCCATCGTTTCGTCGTCGGCGAGCGTGTGAAGCGCGAACATGCTCTTCGTCACCTCGGCGTCGTCCGAGTTCTGATTGAACCACCAACCGTAGTCGGCCATCGTTTGCACGCCAAACTGGCTCACCAGGAAGTCGGCCCGCTCGCGCCACTCGTCGACGCTTGCACCAGGTTGCCAAACGGTTCGTTCGGCCAACAACCAACGCCAACGCTCGCCGTCGTTCTTCGCGGATTTCCAATCGGCCGGCACGTCGTAAAAAATCGGATTGCCCGCCTCGTCGACCGGCGCTCCCTGCGGGCCGCTGTTGTAACGATAGCCCCAGCCATCCTCGTAATCGGGCAGCGTGCCGACGTCGGTAAGCATTTGCAGCAAGAACGGCTGGCGATACGAACCGCCGTTGAGCACCGCGTTCGCATACCCGCTCAGCAACCGGCGGGCTTCCTCGGTCTTGCGCGCATCGGGCGCCTTCGCCGCCAACTCGAACGCTTGCTGATAGAGTTGCAGCGCGCGGACGCGGTCGCGCTCCACGGCGTTCACCACCTTGCCGCCGCCGCGATGTTGCCCGCGGCGGAACTCGCCGGCGATCATGAATCCTTGGTGATCGATCGTCGTGTAACTCTCAGCGACCGCGGTGAGCACGATCCAATCGTCCTCATGCGCTGCAACAACGTCGGCGCGGTAGGCGTCGATCGCATGCATCTCGTTGAGCTGCTGCAGGCAAGAGAGGGCGCTATAAAAGTCTTCCGCCAGCGCGCGGGAGTCGTCGGCCTCGTCGTTGAGCGTGATCGCGCGGAACTTCGCAAGCGCATCCTTGAAATTGCCATCCTTCATCAATTGCCGCGCCTGCTCGCGCTCCGTTGTCGGCGGCGCCGCTCCGTTCAACTGGTGAACGCTGGCAGCCCCCGCCGCCAAAACCGTCAGAACCGCCGCGACCTTGAAAAAATTCGTCATGAGTTGCCGCCCGTATGTTGAACTCCCGCGGACTCCGCCGCGTGGAGAATTTCAGCCGATTGATTGGCTTGCTACGCCCTAGTTTTATGCCACCGCTGTGGGACTGGTCCACCCGAACCGGGCCATCCCTCAATTGCTCCAATAAAAGCCACCGGCTCCGCCGGTGGACGAACTGCTATTGCGACTTCGCCGTACTCCGTCCACCGGCGGAGCCGGTGGCTTTTATATTTTCGACGCCCGCTCCCCCAAAAAGTTCCCCGCCACGCTCAAAAACGCCCATTGTGCCGGTTGTAGCTCCCAAACGGCTCGCCACATTTCCGGCTCCCTGATCCCCGCTTCCCCGCCATTCCCCACGAAAAACCTAGATTTGCAAGCGCTCCGGCGACCGTTCTGCAACGTCGCCGGCGGCGTGAGCTTCAGGCCAGTCCACCACCGCTCCCGGGCCATCGAACCGTGTCAGGCAACGACAACGTCCGCTTTCGCTCCCATCGCTCGATCGTCGACCTCGCGTACCGTCTGTCGGACGCGGCGGCGATCATCGCGGCTGCGCTGGTTGCCATCGAGTTCACGCCCAACGCGCCTATTTCCAGCCTCGCCATCGTCGTCGGCACGACGCTGCTGATTCATGTCGTTGCAATTGAAGTCAGCGGCCTCTATCGCAATTGGCGCGGTTCGAAGATCGCTCGCGAACTCTGGTGCGTTATCATCACTTGGGTCTACGTGGCGCCGACGGTCCTCGGCATCGGGCTGCTCACCCAAACGAACGCCGAGTTCAGCTACGCTAGCAAGCTCTGCTGGCTCGCGCTGACGCCCGTCGCCATGGCCGCCGGCCGCATCGTGATGCGCATGTTGCTGCGGCAACTTCGCATGCGCGGCTTCAACTCCCGCAAGTTCGCCATCTGCGGGATGAACCGCCTCGGCATGCAACTGGCCGCCAACATTCAAAATTCCCCCGAGCTTGGTTTGCAGTTCGTCGGTTACTTCGACGACCGCCCCGAACGCCGCACCAACGAAGCCACCGGCGCTCAACTCCATCAGGCCGGCAACCTTACGCAACTTGTCGAACTCGCCCGCACCGGCGAAGTCGACATGATCTATATCACCTTCCCGATGCGGGCCGAAGAACGGATTCGCACGTACCTCAGCAAGCTAGGCGATACCACCGCCTCGGTCTACATCGTTCCCGACTTCTTCGTCTTCCAAATGCTTAGCGCCCGCTGGAACCAGATCGACGGCCTGCCGGTCGTTAGCGTGTTCGAAACGCCGATGAGCGGCATCGACGGCGTCTTCAAACGGCTGTTCGATTTGGTCGTCGGCACGTGCGTGCTGGCGCTCGTCGCCGTGCCGATGCTAATCATCGCCGCCGCGATCAAGCTCACCTCGCCCGGCCCCGTTTTCTTCCGCCAGAAGCGTTACGGCCTCAGCGGCGAGCAGATCGGCGTCTGGAAGTTCCGCAGCATGCGCGTCTGCGAGAACGGCGCCGAAGTGAAGCAAGCCTCGCGCACAGACGATCGCATCACCCCCTTGGGCCGCATTCTCCGCAAAACGTCACTCGATGAACTGCCGCAACTGTTCAACGTCCTCGACGGCAGCATGTCGCTGGTCGGCCCGCGGCCGCACGCGAACGCCCACAACGAGCAATACCGCCCGCTGATCGACGGCTACATGCTCCGCCACAAGGTGAAGCCGGGCATCACCGGCCTGGCTCAAGTGAACGGCGCCCGCGGCGAGACTGAAACGCTCGATAAGATGGAACGCCGCATCGAGTTCGACCACCGCTACATCCGCGAATGGTCGCTGTGGATGGATTGCAAAATTCTCATCAAGACGTTCCTGGTCGTCTTCCGCCAAGAGAACGCGTACTAACGCGCGTTTCTCTCTTCTCCCCAAGCGAGCCGGGTCGTCCCGACCCCGGCGCGCGTCCGCTGCGTATTAACAGCAGAGAAGAGGCACCGCTAATAAACGCTAGAGCAGCGTCACTTAGGTGTGGCGTCTGTCATCCCGAGCGGAGCGAGTGATCTAGTGGCTCAAACGACTCTCCAGAGCCTTCACTCCGCTCAGGATGACACCGTGCAAGCTTGTGTCTTGCCTATTTTCACACCCTCGGCGCCAGATTCGCTCCCCAAATTTCCCTAGCCAAAAGACTTCCCCCATTTCGCGGCCTGCATAGAATGGAAATGTACACCAGTACACTAATGGAGCCGCCCGATGATTCGCACCAATCAGAGTCGCCGTTCCGCTAACGTCCCCGTCGTGACGAACGAGGAGATCGCGCAGACGCTGGTCGAAATCTCCGACCTTCTCGAACGGCAGGGGGCCAATCCGTACCGCATCCGCGCCTACCGGCAAGGCGCCGAGACGATTGTGATGTGCCCGACGCCGCTGCAAGCGATTCTCGCCCGCGGCGGCATTCGCGGGCTGATGGAACTCCGCGGCATCGGCGAC
The DNA here is from genome assembly GCF_965279485.1 of Lacipirellula sp. Classification (NCBI taxonomy): domain Bacteria; kingdom Pseudomonadati; phylum Planctomycetota; class Planctomycetia; order Pirellulales; family Lacipirellulaceae; genus Lacipirellula; species Lacipirellula sp. Next base: position 808,872 of record NZ_CBDIIC010000001.1, on the reverse strand, counting down.
TCGCTTGCTGCCGCCGTGCAGAAAATCATTCACGCCAAACGCCTGCCGCTACTCGAGCGCCTCCGCGGCGGCGGGGCCCCCGAACGACTCTTCAGCACGGTCGCCGACATCGGCCCAAAGTTGGCCACCCGGATTCACGAACAGCTCGGCATCCGCACGCTCACGCAATTAGAAGCCGCCGCGTGGGACGGCCGTTTGGCCCGCGTGCCTGGCATGGGCGAGAAGCGAATCCGTGCCGTGCGGGAATCGATCGCCGGCCGCTTCCGCCGTAGCGCGAACCCCACCCCGCCTATGTCCCTGCCGCTACCGACTGACGCGCAGCCGACGCCTTCGAGCGATCCCAAGAAGCTCGCCGACTCTCCGCGGCATCAGGGGATGCTCTGGTAGGCGCCGTGAGAAGTCTCTCGCAGAGGCGCGGAGGCGCAGAGTTAAGGATCTGCGTCTAACGTTCAGCTTTTATTGCTGTGAACTGCGCTGCCGGCAATTCATACCGACTGCGCCGAGGAAACTGCCGCGGCTTGCTTAGCACCCGCCACAGCAACCACAACGGTAACGCGACGATTCCAAACGTCTCCTGAGTCCACCACGGCGGCTCTTTATACGCATGGGCCTCTTGGATCCCGTCCGCCAGCCACTGCGGGTCATCGGCGACGATCACGTCGCAGTACCCGCACGCATCGAGAAACGTACGCATCTCTTCCTGAGTGCGGACCGCGTGCAACTCTTGGTATTGCTGGTAGGTGAAGAACGCGCCCATCATCTGCCGCCTGGCGAATTTGGCGATGAGCTTTTCACCTAGTGTGAGCATCGTTCATGACTCTGCATGAGCTAGTTGGCTGATTGTGCCAGTCGCATCGCTACGTAGGCATAGGAAGCGATAAACGATACGCCCAGCAATCCAATCGCTCTCGTTGCCATCGTCGGCAACGGAAAGCGGCCAAGCAGCCAAACGACGACTCCGGTTACTCCACTGGCCAGGGCGATCATTAGGCCGATTCCTTTTCCTTCGACAGCGTAGCAATCGGCCGCCAGCCAAAAAGCCGCCCAGAGAAAGAGCACAAGAAAGTAAATGATTTGGGCGAGATGCGTTGAATCCGATCGCGTTTGAAGCTTATTCAGTGCTAAGTGCAACGCTGTCAGTGCACCCGCGACTCCGCCCAAGAGAAAGCCGACAATATACGGGTCGTCAGACGCAAGCAGGTGGTCGCCGTCGGCCCACGCCGCGGCCAATCCAGCGCCGACTGCCACGAGCGAGAACGCGACATAAACGCGAGTAAAGAAATCGAACATATAGCAATTCTCGTAATCCAGCGATGCAAGCGAGGTAGTTGACGCTCATCGATCAGCATGCATTTCGTACAGTGATCGCCCATCTTGCAAATAATTCGGGCTGACTACTTCTTCACCTTGATTGTCGTCACCTTGTAAACATTCCCCGCCTTGTCGTAGGTCGTCCACTCGCCGACTTGCTCGCCGTTCTCGAACGATCCTGAGCGCATGCGCGTGCCGTCCTTTCGGAACCATACCCAGTGGCCGACCATCACCTCGCCGTCCATCTGACCCTTCGCCCAGACGGAGCCGTCCTTGTGGTAGAGCGTATGGGCGGCGGGCTTTGATTTCTTCTTCGCCATCACGGTTTGCTGGGTTCTCGCGTCAGAAGAAGTTTCTCGCAGAGGCGCGAAGGCGCAGAGGAAAGGCGGCTGGCCGTTGGGTTACTCCGGTCTTAACTCTGCGCCTTTGCGCCTCTGCGAGAGAATTGCATTTCAAATGCCGCAGAACCTCAGCGTCCTCGCGTGCCCCACCAAGCCATCCAAATCATGACCGCCTGCAGCGGCAGCCGCAACAGATGTCCCCATAGCGGCACGTCGTGGCCCGCTACAGGAATATCGTTCATCGCGATGTGGATATTGGCAGGAAAAATCGCAATCAGCAAGGCAATGACGCCGAGGCCGGCCCAACGCCGCGTCCAGGGGAGCAGCATCCCGACGCCGCCGGCGATTTCAAAGACGCCGCTTAGATAGACGAGCGGTAGGTGCGCCGGAAGGTACGGCGGCATCATTGGTAGAAAAACTTCGGGCTGGAGCAAATGCAGAGTTCCGGACGCGATCAGCAGCGCCGACAGCGTCCCCACGGCGATCCACTTGCCGATTGTCATCCGAACGAGTCTCCTTCGGACATTGAGTCGCACGCGTCGTTTGTGCTCAGATGGAACAGAAGAGGTTTCTCGCAGAGGCGCAAAGGCGCAGAGAAATGATGGCAGGCCGTTAGTTTTCTCCAGTCTTCACTCTGCGCCTTTGCGCCTCTGCGAGAGAGCCTCTTTAGAAGTAAAGTAAATCTACCCTTCTTCCTTGAGCAACTTCTCCACCGCCGCGTCGATATCTTCCGTTGTGAACGCCCGCTCGGCCGTCGGATCAACTTCAAACACCTCCCGCAACTTCCCGCTGCGGTCGTACAGTTTGTAGTGGGGCGCCGAGCCGCTCGTGATCTCGAACGCCTCCATCGCCTCCGACCCGCCGCCGAGGCTGCTGTGGAGGTGCGTCACCGGGGCGTCGCCGACGCGCTTCGCAAGTTGCGCTGCCGCTTTGGCACCGTCGTCCGGTTCGTCGAGGCTTACCGTCATCACGGCTAGGCCGTCGTCGGCGTGCTTCTTCGCGACCTCGCCCGTGTGCGGCAGTTGAGCGAGGCAAGGAATGCACCACGTCGCCCAAAAATCGACGAGCACCACTTTTCCTTTTTGCTCCGCGACGAGGGCGTCGAACGCTGCTCGATCGACTGGCTGCAATTCGATCGCCATATTCGCCGCTGGCGGTTTCACTTCACCCTGCTCGCTGATCGCAGGCGATGGATTGGCAGCCGAGTCGGCGGCGGCCGGCGCACTCGCCGGCCCGCCGCAACCCGTACTACTCAGCGTCGCCGCACCGCACGCGACGGCAATCGTCGTTGCCGCCAACTGCGGCCAAGCTCGCTCAATCATAGTGAATCCCGCAACCAAACTGCTTCGTTTCCGCGACTTGCGGCTTCTTCCCGGCCAGCACCGCTTTCACAGCGTCGCGAACATGATGCTTCGACGCCTTCGCCGCGTCTTGGCTGTCGTCGATGGCGCCCTTGTACACGACGTTCCGCTCCTTATCGAGCACGAACGCATGCGGCGTCACCGCGGCGCCGAACGCCCGGCCGATCTCTTGCGACGGATCGTACAGGTAGGCGAACTCAAACCCCTTCGCCTCGCCGCGCTCCTTCATCGCCGGCAACTTATCCGCGTCGGCGTTACTGACGTTGATGGCGACCAACTCAACCTTCTTGTCTTTGAAGTCGTGGTCGAACTCGACCAACCGCTCTTCGTAGGCCTTGGCCACGGGGCAGTGGTTGCAGGTGAAGACGACCACCACGGCGTCGGCGTCCTTCAGATCGGCCAAGCCGTGCTTCTTGCCGTCGATCCCTTCGAGGTCGCTCCAAGCCGGAGCGGCGTCGCCGATCGCGAGGCCCTTCTTCGCTTCTTTCTTCGCCGCCGGCGTGTCAGCCTGCACCGTGGGCGCTGCGAGCGATCCGCCTACCATCGCCAGCGCGGCGGCGATAATCGCAGCACGCAGGCCAAAAAACTTCCTCATCTCTCAATCTCCTGGGGTGAGAACGAAGTCGTCAACGCATGACGCTGGGAGTTATACCCCGCGCGCGAGGTAACGGACACGCGACCGTGCCTAACAACGGCGAAAATTTACCGCGAAGTTCCACGGCATTTGCTGGCGACGCGCGCACATCGACGACAAAGAGTTGATTCTTTCGACATCTGAAGAACGCCCCGAACCAACGTTCAAAAGTCTACGTACAGACTCGTTCGGACGATATGTAAACTCGCAATAGTTCAACGCATTGAATCAATCAGCATCGCTAACCGGCGTTCTTCAGCATCGAGCGACAAGCCGCTTCGCACGCGCGGCATGATTCCGCGCATTGCTGCAGGTGCTCATCGTCCTTGAACGCATCGCAAGCGTCGCCGCATTTCTTACATGCGTCTGCGCACGCCTTGCAGCTAATCTCCGCAAACGGCCCGCCGCGCGCCACGATCCGCGCCGCCGCATTGCACAACTCCGCGCAGTCGCGGCACGTCATCAGCGTCTCAAGATGCTTCGCGTGACCCTCGGCGACATGCTTCGCGCAATGCGTCGAGCAGCTTTCGCACTCCCGCGCGCAATCGCTGCACGCCGTGGAACAAGCCAGCATCTCCGCCGACAGTCCGTCGTGAGCATGCACGTGGTCGGCGTGCGCACCGCCACCGTGCTCATGTTCGCCGCGCGCTATGGTAGCGCCTGCGAGCCCAGCCGCAAACGCCGCTGCGCCGGCAGCGCTAAAATGACGCCGATTCATGATTTTTCCTCCGCTCAAAGGTGGGAAAAGAAACGGCGGAAGCGCTGAGCCTACGGCACAACGCCTCCGCCGCTGGAGAGCGAAAGGATTTTCGAGCAAATTTCGCGCCGCCTCGCTTAAGACGCGGCACGATCGTCGCGGATCGTCTAGTACGGCGAACCTACGGGTTTTGCTCCGCCGGTTGTTCGATCGCCGCCGGTTCCGCTTCGTCCTCGCTGGTCGCTTCGCCAGCTGGCGCTGCATTCTCCTCAGCGGGCGCGGCCGGCCCTTCTTCGAGCGTCTTGTCGACGAGTCGCTTGAACTCATCCGAAGGATCAACCTCCGGCACTTCCGCCGGCACGCCCGCAGCGTCCGCGTCGGCCTTGGCGTTCGTGAGGAACGCCCGTAGTTCGTCGTCGGTCACCTGATTCTTCAATTGGAAGTTGCCGTTCTTGTCTTTCGTCGAGACCGGCTCCATCGCCTTGTCCATTTGCGCTTGAGTGATCTTTTTGTCGATCGATCCGCGCATGAACCGCTGAATCGTCACCCTCGCCTCAGCCTTTTCTTCGTCGCTGAGACCCGACGGCGTGATGTACTTCTTGTCGATCACCGACATCACCAGCGTCGTCAGCAGCGGCGATTCGACGAGCTCCGTGAAGAATGCCTCAATTTGATCGCCGGAGACTTTTCCGGCCTTCGCGGCCGTCGCCAAGCGATCGATCTGGAAATTAATGTCAGCCTTCTCCTCGGCCGGCAATTCAGTCTGATTGATCACTTCCTTGGCGAACGTCGAACCGAGCGAAGCGGCTACCGTTCCGATGTTTTTGTACAACCACCAGATGGCGATGACGCCGAGCACCAGCGAAACGACGAATACAATCAAGCAGCCCGTCAGGCAGGTCGCGAACGCGCTGCGCTTCTTCGGCGGCTCCGGCGCGTACGCCGCGCCTTCGAACCGATCATCCTGAACGCGAAACTGCTGCGGGTCGTTGGCCATCGTGCGAAACCTTCAACGTCGTGTTGCTTGGGAGATTCAAACGATCGGCTAAAGAGTAGCAGATCGCCAGAAAATCTGAAGATTGCCGGCGGCAATTATTTCGAATCCGGCGGGCTAACTAGCTTGTTCTTGCGGCTGACTCTCCACCCTGAAGGAAGGCCTGTATTTGAAACCGTCCCCCAACCAGTCGCCGGTTGTGGCGTCACATTGGTTGCCGAGTCATATTTGTCGGCGATTTCGCACTTCGGCATCGCCGAGCGCAGTCGCGCCAAGTCGGCGTCGCTAAGCCCTGTCTCTTGCAAGTAGAGCCGACGCAGCGACTGGCAGCCTGCCAAGTGCAGCACGTCGTTGACGTCGAGTTGATACCGTTTAATCCACAGCAATTCCAGGTTCGCCAAGGTCGCGATTTCTTGCAGTCGAACGCCGTCTAGGCGTACAGCGTTCAACCCAGGACTCCACAGGAACATGGTGCGCGCTTGCCCGAGCGACGACAAAAATGTCGGCGGCAGCGAGCAATGGAAATGAAAGTCGATCGCAGCGGGCCACTGGGGCAGGGCATCGCGAAATCGCAGCACTTGGTTTGGCGAGATCCGTTGGCCCCACAGGTCAATCACCTGTACCTGACGGAATCGATGCCCATGGTCGCAGAAGGCTTCCACTTGCTCATCGTTGTGAGTGTAGACCTCGAGCACGTCGGCATCGGGACGCAGCTTCGCTGTGTCGCCGGCGAGGTCGACCATCCATTCCGGCAACTCCGCGGCAGCCGTCGTCGCCAGCGGCTTGGCCGGCTCAACTGCGTAGTCTCGCTGGAGATAAATGGAATACTCCAGCTTGGCGCCTGATTGGAGTAACCGTTGGCTCCCGCGCCGCTCTTCAAAGAAGCGGTAAAGCGGATTGACGAGGAAGCACAAGATCAGCGCCATCGCCGTCGTGCTGAGCAGAATAGTTCGGATGCTGAACCGAGGCCGAGGAATGCGCATCGTCTCGCTGCAGCGGAGAAAGAGCGTTCATGCCACACAACGCGAAGAGTATAGCAGAGAGAGGAGGAGCAGTTGTCAGTTGCCGAAGAACATAGGTTCATGCCCCTGCGACAGCCGCCATTGACCACTGCCCACTGGCGCCTGGTATCGTCAGGCCGAATCTTCCCCCATCAGCAGCCCAATCACCTTCATCACCGCCAGCATCCGCAGTGGTTGCTGCACCGTCTGCCGCGAGAGGAACTGCCAGGTGCTGCGGGCGTAGCGGAGGTATTCAGAACGCGATTCGGCGACCACTTCGGGTCCCAATTCGGCCACCGCTTCGCGCCAGAGCGGCTCGGAAGCTTCGACGGCCGTCATGTCGCCGTCGATCGCCGGAAAAATAACGTCGTCCAGCGTTTCGAGTTTCGCCACAGCCGCCGGCGACAAGTTTACAACGTCGCCGACGCCAACGAGCCTTAACTCAGGCCCGCGGCCCGCACTTTCCGGTTCACCCATCGCGAAATCTCCCTGCTACGGATTTCCCCCAGAAATCGAGCCGTCCCCTCTGTACGGATGGGGGGCGCCAGTTGGTTCGGCGGTGACAAGAAATTAAGATTCGGCCGGAAAACGCTCTAAAAACCGCCAATCTCGCGCATCCCAAACCACCCAACTAGGCTAAATTTGCCGCTAGTCAGTGGTCCGTCGTCAGCTGTCAGTCGTTAGTGGCGGTCGGCAGTGAGCAGTTGCGGGAGCAGCGCCCGCCAGAACCGTCATTCCGAGCGGAGCGAGGAAATCGAGCCGCCAGATCCTTCGCTCCTCTCAGGATGACGGCACCGCCCACTGCCGACCGCCCACTGCCCACTACTAAACGACAACGGACGTCCCTCAGAAACGGAGTTCAACCCAACATGCCCCGCCTGCTCATCCTGATCGCGCTTGCATCAGCCTCGCTCGCCTCCTTCGCCCCCGTCCGGTTCGCGGTCGCCAACGATCCGAACGTCACGATCCGCGATGCCGAGCAAGTGCTCGCCGAGCAACTCGCCATCCCCGTCCGTCGCATCCCGCAAAAGATGCTCGCCGAAGCTCAAGCGATCGCAATCATCCCGCGCGTCATCAAGGTCGGCTTCATCGCCGGCGTCCGTCGCGGCCACGGCGTCGTCCTGATTCGCGACGCCGACGGCGAGTGGAGCCTGCCGCAGTTCATCACGCTCACCGGCGGCAGCATCGGTTGGCAAGCCGGCATCCAAGGAACCGACGTCGTCCTCGTCTTCCGCACCCGCACCAGCGTCGAGAACCTGATGCGCGGCAAGTTCACCATCGGCGCCGACGCCGCGGCCGCCGCCGGTCCGGTTGGCCGCAACGCTTCCGCCGCCACCGACGCGCAGCTCCGCGCCGAGATTCTTTCTTACTCACGCAGCCGCGGCTTGTTCGTCGGCGTCTCGCTCGACGGCACCGTGCTTGAACTCAACCAAACGGCCAATACCGCCTTCTACGGCGCGCCGAGCACGCAAATGCCGCTAATCGTTCCGCAGACGGCGTACGATCTCCGCGCGTACCTTAACGAACTCACCGGCGGCGCGACGGCCGTCGGCGCTCCGCCCGCCGCAGTGGCCGGCGGCCCGCCGACCCCTCCGCCCGGCACAGTTTCGGTCGCCCCGGGCGTAGCAGTGCCGACCACTCCGCCAACCGGCGTCGTGCAAACCTCGCTCGTTACGCCGACGCGACTCGAAGCGATCCAAAGTGCGCTCTACTCCGAAGGCGCACAGCTCCACGCGGTTCTCTCGCCCGAGTGGCAGAAGTTCCTCGCGCTCCCCGCCGAAGTCGAACCAGCCACCGCGATCGACCGCAACGCCCTCGCCTCGGTCTATGCCCGCTTCAACCGCGTGAACGCTTCGAACGAGTTCAAGGAACTCACCAGCCGGCCCGAGTTCCAAACAACGCTGCAACTCCTCACCGAGTACAGCGCCGCCCTCGACGCGAACCCCACGGTCCTCCGACTCCCGGCCCCGCCAACGGAGTAACGCGTCGTGCGTCGGTGCGCTCCCCTAGCCCCTGGCTCCGCCAGGGGGTCGGCCACCACACCGATCGGCATCACCCCGCGAGAACGGCTGGAATAAGGCTAAGTGAATAGCTCCTCCTGAAAAAGAATTTTCTGGCTCCCTACCCCTGGAGGGGAGGGCTGGGGGAGGGGGGCGAACCCTGGTACCCGCTGCACTCACCCCTCCCTAACCCACTTCAATTGGAGGGGACCTCACAGTCTATTATTCTGAGCGCCCAACTCCCCACATGATCATCGTCCTCGGAGCCACAGGCGCCACCGGCCGACTCGTCGTCGCCGAACTCCTCGACCGCGGCGAATCCGTCCGCGCCGTCGTTCGCCCCGGTTCAAAACTCCCCGACGCGCTCGCCCATCGCGAGCGGCTCAGCGTCACGCGCTGCGACCTCCTCAAGCTCAGCGAGTACGAATTCGAAACCCTCGTCGCCGGCGCCACGGCGATCGTCTCCTGCCTCGGCCACCATATGTCGCTCCACGGCATCTTCGGCCCGCCGCGCCGCTTGGTCGCCGACTCGCTCCGCCGCGTCTGCCGCGCGATTCAAGCGCAACCTCAATCGACTCCCGTGCGCATCGTTCTGATGAACACCGCCGGCGTCTCGAACCGCGACGTCGGCGAGCAAGTCTCGCTGCCGCAGCGCGTCGTAATCACGCTACTGCGACTCTTTCTCCCGCCCCACGCTGACAACGAACTCGCGGCCAACTACCTCCGCCTCATGTTCCCTTCCGGCGACGCCGCGCTCGAATGGGTCGTCGTCCGCCCCGACACGCTCCACAACGACGCCGAGAGCGCGGCATACGAGCTTCACGCCTCACCCACCCGCAGCGCGATCTTCAACGCCGGTAAGACGAGCCGCCCCAACGTTGCCCGCTGCATGGCCGACTTGCTAACGAACGCAGCGCTCTGGCACGAGTGGAAAACGAAGATGCCAGTCATCTACGACGCCGCCTCTTAGCCGGACCGCCACGCGGTCCGGTTGGCGCCACGAACGAAGTAACAACCTTCTCCACCATCTAGTCTTGAGGTTCTATGAAAGTGGAACTCCTGCCCGGATTGCCGAGTTCTGGCCCCGCTGCGATCCACTGCTTCATCGAGCATCCTACGCCATCGTCCGAAGGAGTTGTTGTGAAGGTGACTGAACTCACACGCCCCGATTGGATTGCGAATCTGCAAACGGGGTGGGGATATGCGTCGCAGATCGTCGAATGGCCCGCCGCATCTGCCGCGATCGTGATTGTTAAGGGCGCCGTCTACCTACTGCGAGGAGAGATGCCGGAGCAGTGGCATTGCTGCGACTCGCTTGGCATCGAATGCGTTCTTGCGCCTAATGGACGCAGCGCAGTGATCTCGACGTACGAAGATTTGCTGCAGCTTGACGTCAATGGCGAAGTCATGTGGCGTCGTACGCTCGCCGTCGACGGCATTGAAATCCAGCAAGTTAGCGATGAGGTGATTCGCGGTCGATATTGCGAGGATCCGCCCGATCTGTGGTTCGATTTCAAGGTCAGCGGCGCCGATGGCCGTGACGTTGAGTGAGTGAAGGCAGGGCGGATATCCCAGTTTTCGCTCAGGCGGCAATTGGGGCTACCCGGTTCATTGCATGTGGATATCATGCAGAGTGGGTCGGCCATGAGATTACAGTTGTCCCAGTCCGGAATACACGCTCGATGCATGGATTGTCCACCAGCGATTTAATTCACCTTCAGCAGCTCTGCGGACAAGTCGTTACGCAGGTCGGCGTTGGAGAATATCAGATTTACTTCGCAACCCATCCCGCAACCAATCTTGGTATTTGCGTTGAAGGGAGGTGCGAACTCATGGACGCGACCAATAGAATCGTCGACGTTTGGGATCGTGGGCAGCGATCGGCTGATTTTCGATTCTTTGATCTCCTCGGCGACACGATTGAAGTTGTAACAATTGATTCTGAAAAATCGTTCACTGCCAAGTTTGATTCGGGCGTTTGTTTGAGGGTTGTTGACGACAGCGATCAGTACGAGTCGTTTTCGGTCGGCGGACTCTGTGTTTAGGGAATAAACTCCCTCAACTCCCGCATCGAGCGAATGACGATCACGCGCAAATGCGCGTATTCCGGAGTTGAGAATAGCGCCGCGTACTCCCGTCGCCGTTCGCGATACGTCCGCAGTACCCACCACGGGATCCAGTACGAGTGCAGGAACCCTAGCAGCGGTTCGCGGTTGCCGTTGAAGAGTTGTTCGCGAGTGACAAGCCGCCAGAAGGTGCGGCGGACGGCCCGAGACCAGAGCGTGCGCAGCGGCAGGTCGAGCCAGATCGCCGCCGTCGCTCGCTGCAATACGAGCGCTCGCGTCGCGGCGTAGTTGCCGTCGACGATCCACCGCTCGCCAGAAGTCGCTCGGTCGACGCTGTCGGCAAACTCTTCCGCGGGCCGCGCCGTCCAGTTCGGGCCCCAGAACAACTCGTCGAGATTGACGTGCGGCGCGCCGGTCCGCTCGCTCAGTTCCCGCGCGAGCGTCGACTTCCCGGCGCAACTCGTGCCGACGATCGCGATCCGTTTGAGCGAGTCGTCCAATGTCACGTCCTTGTTTCACGCCTCGCGCCAGACAGCATGTCAAGCTGGCAGATTCGGCCAGCTCCACAAATCGGATGGACGCGAGGATAATGAACGACGCTCAGAGTTCCAACGCGACCGTTAGAAAGCTGGAGGCGTCGCGAGTTCATCAAAGCCACCGGCTCCGCCGGTGGACGAAGTGCGAGTTGGCCCTGTCCTAGCTGCGTCCACCGGCGGAGCCGGTGGCTTGGATTGTCATTCGGCATTGCCGCGGACCGGCTTAGTGTCGCCTAAAACACGACAACACGACACATGCGACACGACATCACACGACCCGATGCGACATCAAGCGACATGAACTTGCACCGCCGCCGTGCATCGCAACCATCAACCCAGCAGCAACTTACTCCACACGACCGCGACGCAACCGCAAATCAAAGACTTTAGATGTCGCCTAAAACAGCAAAAGCGACACAGACGACAGATGCGACACGACTCACTCGACGCCGACCCCTTTATTCACAAACTCCGTCGTCACGGCCCGCGCCGGATCGATTGTCGTTTTCTCATACATCCCCGCCGCCACCATCTTGGCGTAAAACGATTTCACTCGCTCCGCGTCGATCGCCCCAATCCCTTGCTTGCGGGCGTCGCCGCCGCGCAGCAGCTCCAGCTCGCCCATCTTCCGTCGCGAGAACTTGATGAGGTCGTCGCTCATCGACGGGTTGTCCTTCTTAATGAGCGCGTCCGCCGCGTCGGTATCTTCGGCGTCGAGATAGGTGTTCCAGCCGACGATCGAAGCGTCGACGAATCGCTGGACGAGGTCGGGGTTCTTCGCGATGAGATCGTCGCGCGTTTCGAGCACCGTCGAGTAGCTGTTCCAACCATGGTCGGCCAGCAAGAAGACCCGCGGCTCCTTACCGCCGGCCAGCCGAATTCTTTCAGGCTCGGCGGTCGCAAACCCTTGCATCGCCATCTGCTTGTCGTTCAAAAATGGCGCGAGGCTGTGGTTGTAGGGCCGCAAGTTCGCCCGCGGAAATCCATAGGCGTCGTGCATCCACAAGAAAAACGTCTGCCGGCCCGAGTTGCCCATCAGCAGCGGCGCTTGCTTCAGATCGTCCCACGTCTTCCACGGCCCGTCGGCGTGCGCGAGCATGCACTGCGGATCTTTCTGAAAGAACGCCGCGACCACCCGCGTCGGAATCTGCTGCTTCAGCGCGTCGAACGGCTGAATGAGATTCGTCCCAATGAGAAAGTCGACTTTCCCGAATGCGAGCAGCGGCCGGTTATTGATCAACGGCCCGCCCGGCTTGATTGTCACCTCGAGTCCATGCCGGGCGTACGTGCCGTCGGCGAGCGCTTGGTAGAACCCGCCCAGCTCCGGCTGCGCCAGCCAATTGGTGGCAAGCGTCACTTTGTCGGCAGCATGAGAGCAAGCTGCGACGTTCAGCAGAAAGATAAAGAGAAATGCACGCCGCATGTAAATGACTCCAGCTGTTTTCTCTTACCCACCGATCACGGATCACCGCTCCCCGATCACCCACCCCCCACCGCACTCGCATGCCACCGCCGCAGCAGCAACCAACTCACCCACTCCATCGCAAAGAAGGTGACAATTCCCGTGAGCGAAATGAGCGCGAGGGCCGCGAACATCAGCGGCGTGTTGGTATTGAGTTGACTCGTAAAGATCGTCGACGCCAACCCCGGATTCTCGACTTGCGATCCGATGACGAACTCCGCCACCACGGCGCCGACCAGGGCGAGGTTCGCCGAAACTTTGAGGCCCGCCAGGAAGTAAGGGAGAGCCGACGGCGCGAGCAACAACCGCAACCGTTGCCAAGGAGACGCGCCGTAGAGCGCGAACAAATCGCGCAAGCCGCTGTCGGCGCTTCGCAAGCCGACGGTCGTATTCGCCAAGATCGGAAAGAACGCGACGATCCACGCGCACACCAGTTGCGTCAACCAGATCCGCTCCCAACCGACCCAAATGACGATGAACGGCGCCACCGCGACGAGCGGCGTCACTTGCAAGATCACCGCGTAGGGGTAGAGGCTCGTTTCGATGAGACGCGACGAAGCAAACAGCGCGGCCGCCGTGACGCCGAGCACGACCGCCGCGGCGAGCGCGACGAGCATCGTCTTCAGCGTCACCCACCACGCCGGCGCGAGCTGCGACCACTCGGCGGCAATCGTTGAGGCCACGGCGCTCGGCGCCGGCAGCAGGTACGCCGGCACTTGCGCATACCGCACCCATGCCTCCCAAGCGCCAAGCAACAAGACGCCCAGCAGCACCGGCGCGCCGATGCGAAACGCGAGCCGATCGCTCATGCCGACCTCCCCGCGCTCGCGCCGCCGACCATCGCTCGCTCGAGCGCCTGCGATGCCTGCCGGCAGAGCTCGTTGTAGCGCACGCTCGTGCGCAGCTCGGCCGATCGTTCTTCCGGCAGGTCGACGACGATCTCTTCGACGATGCGGCCCGGCCGCGACGACATCACCAGCACGCGATTCGAGAGGTAAACCGATTCAAACACGCTATGGGTAATGAACAAGGCGCCCCACCGCCGTTGCCGCCAGAGGTGGTGAAGGTCGTCGTTGAGGCGAAAGCGAGTGATCTCGTCGAGCGCGGCAAACGGTTCGTCGAGCAAGAGGAGCTGCGGCTCGGTGACAAGCGCTCGCGCGACCGAGGCCCGCATCTTCATGCCCCCCGACAGTTCGCGAGGATACGCCTGTTCGAACCCTTGGAGCCCAACGAGCTTGATCGCTTCCTCCACCCGCGACTTCGCCGCCGCCCGGCCAACGCCGCGCAACCGCAGAGGTAAATAAATGTTGTTCCAGACTGAACTCCACGGTAGCAGCGTCGGCTCTTGGAAGACGCAACCGACGGGATGCGCCCAACTGACGCGGCAATCGCGCCCGGCGGTCAGCTGCGGCGCGGCGTCCCACGCGCGGGTCACGCGGCCGGTCGTCGGGGCAGTGAGGTCGGCAATCAACCGCAGCGCTGTGCTCTTGCCGCAACCAGATGGGCCGAGCAGGCTGACGAACTCACCTCGACGGATCGAGAGACTAGCTCCCGCGAGCGCGACGGCGCCGTTGGAAAACGTCTTCCCGACGTCGGCGAGTTCAACCAAAGGCGCGGCATCCATGGCGGGCAGTGGCGGAGTGACGGTAGAGATAGGTGCAGCAGGGCAGGGGAGCGATCGCCGCTTAACTTACCCTATTTCGGCCGAGGATGCTGCGGCGCTTCTGCCTTCTGCGCGTACATATCGGCATCGGCGGCGGCGATCAGCCCTGCCGGTTCGTTCCCATCGCGTTCACTCAGGGCCGCGCCGATGGTGACCGAGAGTTGCACCGCAACGCCTCCGACCTCGATCGGCGCGAGCGTCGCCTTGCGTAACCGCTCGACGATCGGCGCCGCTTCGCCACGGGTGCGAATGCCGCTGAGCAGCAGGACGAACTCATCGCCGCCGTATCGCGTGAGCAGGTCGCCTTCGCGGATCGCAGCGGACCAACGCTCGGCGAGCGTGCTGAGCACCTCGTCGCCTACCGCATGGCCATGCTGGTCGTTCACTTGCTTGAACTCGTCGAGATCGAGGAACAGCACCGCAAACGGCGCGACCGCGCCATTGCCGCCGCGCCGTCGCGCGGCGATCCAAGGTTCGACCGCGTCGCGATCAGCAAGCCCCGTGAGCGGATCGCAACGCCCGAGTTCGCCGGTTGCCGAAGGACGGACGATCGCTAGCAGCAGCGGCCCATCGGCGCCTTCCAAGCGGCGGAGTTCGACCTCAAAGGGCGGCTCTTCGTCCACCTTACCGGCGAGCGTTGCTACGATCCGATTGGCCGACTGTTGGGAGAGCAACTCCTCCAAAATCAGCTCTGCCCGCGGCTCTCCCACCAAGTCCCGCAGCGAAGCGACTCCTCGCGGGCCGTCTGGGCAAACCGTGGCCGCCCACGACGCCGCCGTGGGATCGGCCGCCACCAGCCGGCCCAAGCTGTCGAAAACGTAAGTCCCCCCGGCCGCCCCCACGCCGTCTGCCGGGGGCTGCTCTGGTGCATCGGCGATGTTTGCAACTCGTTTCAGCATGGGAGATTGCGGCTGGCGGAAGGAGCGGAGATAAAGCCCAGGTCCGATCGTAACGGCCCATCGCGGCTCCCCGCAGGCCCTGGATGCGGGAAAAGTCCCCGCTTTTCGTTCGACTCGTTAACTTCCCTCATTATAATCGACACCGTGCGTGTTGCCCCCGCGGCAGCACGTGGCGAGGTTCCGGAGCGATGCGCGTCCGGAGCAGAGTGAGTCGCCGACGCCGCACACGTCACATTGAGCATGGATACCCGCCCGCACGCGCACGCCCGCCCCATCGATGAACGCTTGGTTCGTAGTCGCGTCATGAACCTCGCGATAATGCATCGCTTTTTTGGTTAGTAATAGGCGATTTCGAGGAAAGTCTGCGCTCTGCTTGTTAGCGCCGCAGGCGATCGTCGAGGCCGCCGTCAGGATGGCAGCGTCTCCTCCAGGGTCGAGGGAGGAGCCGTTCAGTTTGGTTCCGCGCGCTCACGTCGCGTGGCGTCCGACTGTCAGGATGATTCTGCAACTTTGAATTAGCACCGCAGCAGGATAGTCGACACCAAGATGCCACAGGACACCGCTGTGCGCCGGCTCCATGCCCGCGTGCTTGCTCGGCGAAGCGCGCCCGCGCCGAGCTTCCTACTTAATGACGAAGAGTTCCGCTTCGCCGCGGATTGCGAGCGGATGCGCGTCGACCGGAATGGTTCGGTCTTGTCGTTGCTGCTTATTCGCCTGCCGCGCGGGCATGCGGCGACGACCGACGTGACGTTCATGGCCCGCTTGCTCGAGGGGCGGCTTCGCCTCACGGATACGCCGGGCGAACTGAGCGACGGCCGCATCGCGGTCCTATTGCCCGATACGCCGAGCGAAGGCGCCTGGAAAGTCGCCACCGACCTCAGCGAAGTCTACCCGCCCGGCCCCACGCGGCCCGAGTGCGACGTCCTCGTCTACCCGCCCCACCGCAAGCTTGGCGATGATGACTCCGAACTGGAGGAAGAAGCCAGCGAAGCGGCGACCGAGCTCGCCAGCGAAGGCGAAGCAGTCGAGCCGACCGACAGCGAATTCTTCTTCGCGAAGAGCACGCCCCCGTGGAAGCGGGCGATCGACGTCCTCGGCGCCATCGTCGGGCTGACGCTGGCCAGCCCGGTGATCCTCACCGCGGCGGCAGCGATCAAAGCGACCTCGCCGGGCCCCGCCTTCTTCGTGCAGAAGCGCGAAGGCCTTGGCGGACAGTCCTTCCAGATGTGGAAGCTGCGCACGATGCACCAGGGCGCCGACGATCTCAAGGAGCAACTTCTTGAGCTAAGCCAGCAAGATGGCCCGGCGTTCAAGATGCGCAAGGATCCCCGCACCACACGGCTTGGCCGGCTGCTGCGGTGGACCAGCATCGACGAACTGCCGCAATTCTGGAACGTCCTCCGCGGCGAGATGTCGCTCGTCGGGCCGCGGCCGCTCCCCGTGGCTGAATCGCAGGCCTGTGAGACATGGCATCGCCGCCGGTTGTCGGTGAACCCTGGCATGACCTGCACTTGGCAAGTCTCGGGTCGCGGCGCCGTGAGCTTCGACGAGTGGGTCCGGATGGATCTTCAGTACGCCCGCAATCGGAGCGTGTGGCAGGACGTCAAGTTGATTGTCACGACGCTCCCCGCGCTGTTGTTTCATCGCGGCATGCGGTAACGAATTGCTCTCTCCTCTTCACTCATGCGTATGACTCCTTCGACTCCAGAATTGGCGCCGCGGCGGAGGCTGTTGATCACGGCCTACCACTACGACCGCCTGTATTCGATGGAATCTCGCCTCTCGTGGCAGCGGGCCGAGCAGGCTGCGCTCGAGTACGACGTCACCATGTTGTGCGCCAGGGCGCCGATGGATTGGGATGGCCGCAAGTCGGAAGCTTCCGCCTCGTCGCGTGGCGTGCGATTGGAACTCCTACCGCTTAACTGGCTTGAACGGCGGTTGATGCGGACGCCGGGGATGTACTATATCGGCTACCGGATGTGGCATCGTCGCGCTCTGCGGCGCGCGCAAGGCCTCCACCGCGAGCAACGCTTCGCCTTGGTTCACCATGTGAGCTTCTGCGGATACCGCGAACCAAGCGAAATGTGGCGGCTCGATGCACCGTTCGTTTGGGGTCCGGTGGGCGGTACGCAACCGCTGCCTAGTGCGTTCCTCGGCGAACTCTCGACGCTCGACGCCCTTCGTGAGCGGATTCGCGCGGCGGTCGACGCCATTCAAATTCGCTTTGATCGCCGGGTGCGGCGGGCCGCTCAACATGCCAAGTGCTTGCTGGCCGCAAATCAAGCGGTTGCCGCAGACTTGGCGCGGGCGCTCCAAGTAAAACCGATCGTGCAGTTGGAAACCGGCGTGGAACCGATAGCGGGCGCCCAGCCGCGCAGCGCCGACGGCGCTCAGCCGTTACGCATTCTGTGGTCGGGCCGACTGCAGGCTTGGAAGGGATTGTCGCTGCTGCTGAAAGGTTTGGCGGCGCTTCCCGCCGATGTCCGCTACGAAGTCCGCATCATGGGGCAGGGTCCTTGCGAGGCGCGTTGGCGGCAGCTGGCGGAGCAACTCGGCGTCGCGGCGAACATCCAATGGATTGGCTGGCCCGACTACGACGGCCAGCTTCCCCACTACCAGTGGGCCGACGTCTTCGCCTTCACGAGCCTCCGCGATACCTCGGGCACGGGATTGCTCGAAGCGCTCGCGGCCGGCGCCGTGATTGTCGGGCTCGATCACCAAGGCGCCGCCGACGTGATGACCGGCAACTGTGCGATTCCGGTCGTCGCCGATTCGCCGACGACGGCGATCGAAGGCTTCCGCTGGGCGATTGCGCGGTTGGCGAACGATCGCCAACTGCTCGCCGAACTTAGTGCCCACGCCATCGAGCGGGCCCGCGAGTTTACGTGGGAACGCCAGTGGAACGTGACTCAAGAAATTTACACCCAGGCCCAGCGGCGAACCGCTGCGACGGCAACCGAGGCGGCCATTCCCGAACCGCTTGTTCGTGAACTTCAGTTAGTCGAGACCTTTTCATGATGAACCACTCTTCCGACCGCACCGCGACCAACTTCTTTGGCCCGATGGAACTGCTCCGCACGTTCTATCGCCACAAGAAGAAAGCGATTTTCTGTGTCGCCTCGATTTTAGCGTTGGCCACGCTCGTGCTGCTCTACGCGCCGCGGACCTACCGTTCGGAAGCGAGGCTCTTCCTGCAAGTGGGGCGCGAAAGCGTGCGGCTCGATCCGACGGCGACGACCGGCAAGACGATCGCCCTGCAGCAAAGTGGCCGCGACAACGAAATCGCCACGGCGATCGAAGTGATGAAGAGCCGGGCGATCGTCGAAAAGGCGGTCGACCAGCTGACGCCTGAAGTGGTTCTCGGCTGGGGCGGCGGCGGCGGCGACGGCAAAAGCGAGCCGAACCAGGTGGCCGACACCGTGATGGCCCCGTTGCACTATGTGATCGGCGCTATCAAGAGCATCGACCCGATCTCGCCGCGGGAGGAAGCGATCATCCAGATCATGCGGAATCTGGAAGTTGAAGCCGAGTTCGACTCGACGGTGATCGTGCTCACCTACGACGCCGAAACGCCTCAACTGGCCCAGCAGGTGATGACGTCGGTGGTCGATGCCTTCCGCACCGAGCATGTGCGGCTCCACCGCACGAGCGGCTCGAAGCCCTTCTTTGAAGAACAACGGGCGTCCCTGGAAACCTCGCTCAAGCAATCGGAAGAGAAGCTCCGCGACGCCAAGAATAAGATGGGGGTCGCGTCGATCGACGCCCGACGTTCGACGCTCGAACAGCATTTGAGCACGATCGAATTGCGGCGGAACTCGGCGATTCAGCAGATCGCGGCGGCTGAAGCTCGCATCAAGTCACTCCAAGCGCATACCGACTCGATGCCCGAGCGGCTTCACACGTCGACCCG
This sequence comes from Lacipirellula sp., assembly GCF_965279485.1. Classification (NCBI taxonomy): domain Bacteria; kingdom Pseudomonadati; phylum Planctomycetota; class Planctomycetia; order Pirellulales; family Lacipirellulaceae; genus Lacipirellula; species Lacipirellula sp. Next base: position 789,997 of record NZ_CBDIIC010000001.1, on the reverse strand, counting down.
TAAGATGCCGAACACCGGCACCGACGCTCTGCGGTCGCAACTCTATACGGTGCAGGTGAAGCTGCTCGACCTGGAATCGAAATACAGCGCCGATCACCCGCTCGTCACGTCGGCCCGCGCTCAGATGAAAGAGGCGGAAGAGATGCTCAAGGGCGAGGTCGCCGAACGCGAAGAGACGGTCGACAGCCTCAACGAGAACCATCGCACGCTGACGCTCGATCTGGCCCAAGCGGAGAGCCAACTCGCTGGCCTCGAGGCTGAGATGACCGAGCTCAATTCTCAGCGCGAGCAAGCCGTCGGCGATCTCAAGCAACTGAACGAGTTCGAGGTCGAACTCGATCAGCTGGAGCGCGATCGCACGCTCGCGAAGACCAACTTCTTCCTCTACGCCGAAGCGCTGGAGCAGACGCGGATGGATGAAGCGCTCGACGCCCAGTCGATTTCGAACGTCAACCAGGCCCAGGCGCCGACGCTGTCGGAGAAGCCGGTCAGCCCGTCGAAGCTGATGGTCGGGGCGCTGTCGCTGATGTTCGCCGCCACCGGAACGACCGCGCTGGTGTTGGGCTGCGAGAAGCTCCGGACCGACAAGGTGCAGCGGCAGCAGGGCGAATCGCCGGCGGCTCAGGTCAACGGGGTTCGCACCGAACGGCACGAGTACGTTCCCGCCAACCCTCGTTAGTCCGTAACATTTTCCCCCACAGAGACCTAAGGCTCGCAGGCCGATAGGCAGTTGATGACACCAGACTGGCACTACCCATCGTCGACGCGGCCTGCCGCGTGGAACGCCCGCTTAGCGGCGGCGGCGACGATCGTGCTGTCGTTTTGGGTCGTCGGCCACTCGTTGACGCAAAGCCGGACGCTCTTCCAAGAGAGCACGCTCGATGCGAATCGCGTCGAGAACCGCTTCGCGGCGCAACAGCGCGGGACGACGACCAGTTCCGCGGTCGGCTTCTTCCTGCTCGGCGGGATGGGGCTCGCGTGCTGGGCGACTTCGTCATCGGCGGGGATCAACTGGCGCCACCCACTGATGCTCTTCTGTGCAGCGTACGTCGGCTGGTGCGTCTTGAGCCTCGCGTGGTCAGTCGATTCGGCTCAAACCGTTCGCAAGCTTGCGATCCTGGCGTTGATGCTCATTGGCGCCTACGGCGCGGCGACGCGGTTCGATTTCGACGACCTGCTCGCAATCACCATGCTCGCGCTCGGCGGGCTAGTGGGCGTCGGCTTGCTGGCGGAGCTTGCCCTCGGCATGTTCCGGCCATGGCGAAGCGATTACCGCTTTTGCGGCACGTGCCATCCGAACGATCAAGCCGTGCAATGTGCGCTACTCGCGCTTGCCGCAGCCGGGGCGACGTGGCTGAAGCGAGATCACGTTTGGCTGCGCCGGCTGATCATCGCTGGCGGATTGGTCGGCCTCGCGCTGACGAAGTCGCGGACGACGCTGCTCGCGCTGATTGTGGCCGCGGCGATTGCCGCCGTGCTGAGCGCGAAGGGACTGCACCGCTGGCTGGTACTCTGCGGGGGTATCGCGCTCCTCTGCCTAGCGGGCATCGCCTCGAACTTCATTTCGGTGTCGGATATCGACCGCTCGATGGACGTTGCCTCGATGGGCCGACGCGAAAATGTGAGCTCGCTCACCGGACGGTTGCCGCTATGGAACGAACTTTGGAAGTCGGCGGTCAAGGAACCTGTCGTCGGCCATGGATACGGCGGGTTCTGGGGCGAGCGGAACGTGCTGAAGTACTCGGCGATTTTCGCGTGGCATATTCCGCACGCTCACAACGGCTATCTCGACTTGATGTTGGCCATCGGCGTCATCGGCGCCGTGCTGTACGTCGCGTGGGTGGTCGCGACGGCGGCGGTGGCGGCGTGGCGGTTTGAACGCTCCGGCTGGGCGGCGGAACTGGCGGTCGTCTGCTTACTGGCGTTCTCGCTGATCCACGCAGTGACGGAATCGAAGTTCCCCGGCGCCGGCATCGGCGCTTACTTCGTGCTGATGATGATGGCCGCGGTCGCGATTCGTCGGCCGGTGGTAAGCGGTGCACTCGGCGCCCTGCAATCGAGCCATTCATTCGGCAACGACGGAGCGCACCATGCGTGGCCGCTGGGGATGAACCCTGCGTCCATCATTAGCGCCCATCGCGGCGATCAACTTAGCAACTAGCAAAAGAGCTCGAAGCGTGTCAGAGATTTCCACTTTGCCGATGGCCGCTGTCGCAACGCAAGACGTTGCCGTGCTGCTCACGTGCTTCAACCGTCGCGAGACGACGCTCCGCTGCTTGCGAGCGCTCTACCAGCAAGAGTTGCCGCCCGGCGTGGCGTTGCGCGTCGTGCTCACCGATGACGGCAGCTCTGACGGCACTGGCGATGCGGTGCGCAGCGAGTTCCCGGCAGTGACGGTGCTGCGAGGCGACGGCAACCAATACTGGGTCGGCGGCACGATGATGGCCTGGGAAGCAGCGCGGCCCGCGGCGTTCTACCTCTGGTTGAACGACGACGTGAAGCTGCGTCCCGGCGCCATTCGCAAGTTGATCGAGGTGCAAGCCGCGTCTGGCGACCCGGCGACGATCGCCGTCGGCGCCACGTGCGACCCCGACGAAGGGAAGACCTGCACGGGCGGCATGGAGCGTCGCGGTTGGTACGACGTCCGCGTCATGGAACCGACCGACCAGCCGCAAATGTGCGACAGCATCAACGGCAACATCGTGCTCATTCCGCGCGTCGCCGAAGAGCGGATCGGCGCCCTCGACATGGCCTACACCCACTTCTTCGCCGACGGCGACTACGGCATCCGCGCTCGCCAGCATGGCATTCCGGTACTGCTCGCGCCGGGGCATCTCGGCGAGTGCAAGTTGAACCCGATCGCCAATTCGTCGTTCGACGCCAAGCTGCCGCTGCGGCAACGCTGGCGGCGGATGCTCGGCCCGAAGGGGTACCGTCCGCCACGGCAGTGGTGGGCGTTCGTGCGGACCCACGCGCCGCGGCCGAAGACGGCGTACTGGTTGGCGCCTTACGTGTTGTTTGGTTTGGAGAGCATTACCGGCGGCCGGATGCGGCTGCGGCGGAATGTTCGCCGGCCGATGAAGGTGACCTAGCCCGCGGCCTCGCATTGGCCGCGTCGTGGCGAGCCGCTGGCGTCAGCAACTTGCCTTTCCGCTTTGAAAGAACTTGTTACCGACTTGATGAGACTTCCTCGCTTCAATCTCGCAACCGCTTCGCTCGCCGGCACGGCGATCGTCGAGCGTGCGCTGTTGGGAGCGACGACGTTTGCGGTAACGATTCTGCTCGGGCGTTGCGGCGGGCCGGCTGAGTTGGGCCTGTTTAGCATTTTCTTCCCGCTGCTTTTCATCGCGATCGCGGTGCAGGAGTCGCTGATCACGGCGCCCTATACCGTCTATTCGGCGAACCATACCGACGCGCAAGCGCGCCGCGGTTATCTCGGCGGCGTGTTGACGCACACGTTGCTGCTGAGCTTCGTCACGACGGGGGCGTTTGCGGTCGGCGCCGCGGCGATGTTCGCGATTGGCAAGTCGCAATTTGCGTGGGTGTCGGCGGCGCTCGGCGTGGCGGCGCCCTTTATTTTGCTGCGGGAGTTCGCCCGTCGTGTCGTCTACGCGGAACTGAATCCCATGGCGGCGGTCGCGATCAGCGGCAGCGTGAGCTTGCTCCAACTCGCGATGATGGCCGCCCTTCACTGGAACGGCAATCTGAACGCGGCGTCGTGCTTCGCCGCGATGGGAGCCTCAAGCGCCATCGTCGGCGGGTTCTGGTTCGTGATGAACCGGCGGCTGATCCAGTTCCGCAACGCACCCGCCGCGGCTGCCTTTCGGCAGAACTGGAGCCTTGGCAGCTGGAGCGTTGCGACGCAAATCGGCGAAATTGTACGGACGCAGATGTTCCCGTGGTTGCTGGCGATCGTGGCAAACGATGCGACCGCGGGGCTGTTTGGCGCCTGTGCGATCGTCGCCGCGCTGCCAACGCCCCTGCATGTGGCGCTCAGCAACATTCTACTGCCGCAGTTTGCACGCGAGTTGAAGGAGCGTGGCCCCGCCGGAGCCGATGGGCTCATGTGGCAAGCGACCGGCTGGCTGAGCGGCGTGATGGCCGTTTACTTTGCGATCATCGTGGCGACGAGCGCGTGGATTGTGCCAGCGATCTACGGCGCCGATTACCAGGGGACGCAGCACGCCCTGATCGTGCTCACGCTGGCGCAAGTCTTCGCCGGGGCGTCGCTGCCGGCGGCGCGGGCGTTGTTCGTGCTCCATCGGCCCGAGCAGGTGTTTTACGCCCATCTCGTGGGGATTGTGATCAATCTCACGCTTGGCGTGGCGTTCGTCCACTCGTGGGGCATCACCGGCGCGGCGTATGCAACGCTGGCGGGCGCGGTCTTCAAGGCCTGTCTCGGCCTGTGGTGGTACCTCGTCGAGGCGCGGCGCCAGTTGAAAGAGCAAGGCATGGGCGAATTACGGCCGCATGCGTTCGGCGGCATCGGCGTCACGGAAGCCGCGTTGGAGGAGACCGCATGAGAGTCCTCCTCTGCCACAGTTACTACACGCAACGCGGCGGCGAAGATCGCTCGTTCGAGGAAGAACGCGAGTTGCTGCAGGCCAACGGCCACGAAGTGATCGAATATGTCCGCCGCAACGAGGAACTCGTTGGCCGTGGCAAGCTCGCCGCCGCGACGACGACGCTATGGAATCGGCAAGCGGGGCGTGAGGTTGCGGAACTGATTGAGCGCCATCGGCCCGACGTGCTGCACGCGACGAACACCTTTCCGCTGATCTCGCCTTCGGTCTGCGACGTCGCTCATCGCGCCGGCGTCGCCGTAGTGCAAGCGCTGCGGAACTATCGGCTGCTCTGTGCAAACTCGTACCTGATGCGCGACGGCCAGCCGTGCGAGGCATGCATCGGTAAGGCCGTTCCGTTGCCGGCGATTCAGCACCGCTGCTATCGCGATAGCGCCGCGGCAAGCACCGTCGTGGCAGCGATGCAGGTGTACCACCGCACGGTTGGCGTCTGGCGTAATCGGGTCGATGCGTTCTTTACGCTGACGCACTTCGCGCGGCAGAAGTTCGTCGACGCCGGACTGCCGGCCGATCGCGTCCATGTGAAGTACAACTCGGTGTCGCCCGACCCTGGCGTTGGCGAAGGCAGCGGCGGGTATGCCGTGTTCGTCGGCCGGCTGTCGCCGGAGAAGGGCGTCTCAACTGTTCTCGCCGCTTGGCAAGCGAATCGAGAGTTACCTCCGCTGGTGATTGTCGGCGACGGCCCGCTGCGTGCCGCCGTTGAAGCGGCCGCTAGCCGCGATGCTCGCATCACCGTTCGCGGCGAGCTCTCGAATGCCGAGGCCCAACGCGTCATCGGCGACGCGAGCCTGCTAGTGATGCCGTCGCTCTGGTACGAAACGTTCGGCCGCACGATCGCCGAGGCCTACGCCACCGGGACGCCAGTCGTGGCCTCGCGGCTCGGAGCGATGGCTGAACTCGTTGAAGAAGGAGTCGCTGGCTCGTTGTTCAAGCCAGGCGATGCGGCCGACCTTGCTCAGCGGGTTGCCGAAATCACGATGCGGCCTGCCGACGAACAGCAAGCGATGCGTGGCCGCGCGCGGCAGGCGTACGAAAAGCAGTTTACCCCCGCGCACAACTACCGCCGTTTGCTCGAAATCTACGAAATCGCCCTGACCAGTGCTCGTGCGCGTTGCGGGGCGCCGTCGCACGCCGCCAGAGCCCCGCAACCGACTGAGTTGAGTGAAATGAAGGCCCAGGCCGTCGAACCGCTGAAACATCCAATGGCCGTTGGATAACCGTACGAAGTAAGTCTCACTGACACCGCACCGTTTGAATTGCACCTGAAGACACCGCTATGAGCATCGCCATTGTTACCGGCTCGGCCGGCCTGATCGGCTCGGAAGCCGCCCGTTATTTTGCTGAGAAAGGCATGGAAGTCGTCGGCGTCGACAACGACATGCGACGCCGCTTCTTCGGCGACGAAGCCTCGACGCTCTGGAACCGCGATCGGCTGCAAGCTGACCTTGGCCAGCGCTACGAGCACGCGTCGCTCGACATCCGCGACGATGACGCGATTGAGGCCCTCTTCGCTCGCTATGGCAGCGCGATCGAGCTGGTGATCCACACCGCCGCGCAGCCGTCGCACGATTGGGCCGCCCGCGAACCGAAGACCGACTTCTCGGTGAACGCCAACGGCACGCTGAATCTGCTTGAAGCGGTGCGAAACAACTGCCCCGACGCGACGTTCATCTTCACCTCGACGAACAAAGTCTACGGCGACGCCCCGAATCGCTTGCCGCTCATCGAACAGGCGACCCGCTGGGAGATCGATCCGACGCACCAGTACGCCGACGGCATCGGCGAAGATTTTTCGATCGACCAGTCGATGCACAGCCTCTTCGGCGCTTCGAAAGTCGCGGCCGACATGCTCGTGCAAGAGTATGGCCGCTACTTCGGCATGAAGACGGTCTGCTTCCGCGGCGGCTGCCTCACCGGTCCGAGCCATTCCGGCACGCAGCTCCACGGCTTCCTTGCCTACCTGATGAAGTGCATTGTCACCAGCCGGCCCTACACGGTGTTCGGCTACGGCGGCAAGCAAGTGCGAGACAACATCCACAGCCTCGACCTCATCCGGGCGTTCGAAGCGTTCCACGCGAACCCCCGCAGCGGCGCCGTCTACAACATTGGCGGCGGCCGCGAGAGCAACTGCTCGATGCTCGAAGCAATCGGCCTCTGCGAACAAATCTCCGGCCGCGAAGCGCAGTGGACCTACGCCGAAGAAAACCGCGCCGGCGATCACCAGTGGTGGATCAGCGGGCTGCAGCGGTTCAAGGCCGACTACCCCGGCTGGCGGTTGGAGTACGACGTCGCCGAGATCTTGCAGGAAATCTACGACGCCAACGTCGAACGTTGGACGGAGGCGGCCGTCGCATGATCGATCGCGGGAAGCACAACTTACTTGGCGTGGGGATCGACGCCGTCGATTACGACGGCGCGGTGAACCGGATCATCACGGCGGCGCGCGAGCGGCGGCCGCTGGCGGTGTCGGCGCTCGCCGTGCATGGCGTGATGACCGGCGTCCTCGACGCGGAACATCGCTATCGCCTCAACAAGCTCGACCTCGTCTGTCCCGACGGCCAACCGGTGCGGTGGGGACTCAACCTGCTCCATCGCGCGGGGCTTAACGAGCGAGTCTATGGCCCGAGGTTGATGCTCGAAGTCTGCGGCGCCGCGGCCGAGGCAGAACTGCCGATCTTTCTGTTCGGCGGCGACGAGACGCTGCTCAACACGCTGTCGCAGAGTTTGCTAGAACGCCACCCGGCGCTACAGATTGCCGGCATGCGTTCGTCAAAATTCCGTAAGCTCGACGCCGCCGAGTGGGACGAATTGATGAGCGAAGTCCGCGACAGCGGCGCCCGCATCTTGTTCGTCGGTCTCGGCTGTCCGCGGCAGGAGGTGTTTGCGTTCGAGGCGCGCGAAGCGGTCTCAATGCCGACGCTCGCCGTCGGCGCGGCATTCAACTTTCACAGCGGCTTGTTGCCGCAGGCCCCGCCGCTCATGCAGCGGTGGGGGCTCGAGTGGCTCTTCCGCCTCGTGCAAGAACCGCGTCGTTTGTGGCGGCGCTACGTGCTGCTCAATCCAGCGTATGTCACGCTGCTCGTCGCCCAGAAGCTCGGGCTGCGGCGGTTCGATCGCGAGTCGCTCGAACCGCCCGAGAACAGCGTCCTTTACGGCTAACCGTTAACCCCGGCGACCGCACTCGCCCACGAAGTTTCTAGATGCAATGCAGTCACTACCCAACCAGCATGCGAGTTCGACGCCAACGCCTGTGAGCGTCGTCGTGCCGATGTTCAACGAGCGCGAGTGCGTGGCGAGCCTCATGGCGTCGCTCGCCGGCGTCGAAGCGCAGTTGGGTGATCGCTATACGTTCGAATTCGTCCTGGTCGACGACGGTAGCCGAGACGAGACAGTCGCGCTGTTAAACGCTACGATTGTCGGCCGATCGAATTACCGGCTCGTCGAGCATGGCGTCAATCGCGGCATCGGCGCCGCGATCGGCACCGGCATCGCTGCGGCGTCGCACGAGGTGGTCGTCTCGATGGATTGCGATGGTTCATACGATCCGCTCCTCATGGGCGAGTTGCTGCCGCTGCTCGCGGAGGGAGTCTCTCTCGTCACCGCCTCGCCATACCACCGGGCCGGCGGAGTCGAGAACGTGCCGCTGTGGCGGCTGCGGCTCTCGCGGCTGGCCTCGCAGCTATACGGCCTAGCCTGCCGCCACAAGCTTTCGTGCTACACGAGTTGCTTCCGCGTCTACCGCCGCTCGGCCGTCGTCGACCTGCAGCTGGAAAACCCTGGCTTCGTCGGCGTGGCCGAATTGCTCTGCCAAGTGCTGCAGCAAGGCGGCGTCGTCGTCGAGCATCCCGCCATGCTGCGGTCGCGCGTCGCCGGGCATTCGAAAATGCGGGTCGTCCGCGCGTCGCTCGGCCACCTCCGCCTGATTGGAAAGGTCGTCGCGGCCCGCTTAGGTTCGGTCGAGAACGCCGCGACGGACGCTGCAGAGAATGCAGAGCAAACGCTTCATCAACTCCGACCAGCCGAAACATCCGCAAATCACACCACTGAAGAAACTCCAGCCGTTCAGCTTGCCTGACGGCTTCCTGTTCCATTTGCATCTCTGATTCACCTCTTTTGACACCAGGAACCAGATTCGTGGCCACTGACCTGAAAGCTCCTCTCGAAAAGATCCAACTCCCCTCCGATCAAGACGCGACCGGTCGCGAGCTCGGCGACGACGAAATGGTCGCGCTGGCCGAAGCGATCGAAAGCGGCACGCTTACGAGCACCAAGGGCAAGTTCGTCAAGCGGCTCGAGGAAGAGTTCGCCGCCTACATGGGCGTCGAATCGGCGTACGCCTGCTCGCACGGCACCGCGGCGCTCCACACGGCGCTCGCCGCGATCGATCCCGAGCCGGGCGACGAAGTGATCACCACCGCGATTACCGACATGGGCGCACTCACGCCGATCCTCTACCAATCGGCGATCCCCGTCTTTGCCGACGTCGATCCGCTCACCTACAACCTCACCGCCGAAACGATCGAGAAGGCGATCAGCCCGAAGACGAAGGCGATCATGGTCACGCACCTCTTCGGCAACCCGGCGCGGATGGGCGAGATCATGGAACTCGCTCGCAGCCGCAACATTCCGGTGATCGAAGACTGTGCCCAAGCCTTTGGGGCCGAGCTCGACGGCGTCAAAGTCGGCGCTTGGGGCGACATCGGCTGCTTCAGCCTGCAACAAGGCAAGCACATCACCACTGGCGAGGGCGGCATCGTTACCTCGAACGATCCCGACCTGGCCCGGCGCATGTACCTGTTCATCAACAAGGCGTGGGGCTACGGCGATGCGAAGCCGGATCACTACTTCCTGGCCATGAACTACCGCATGAATGAGCTGACCGGCGCCGTCGCGGTCGCTCAGCTGCAAAAGCTCGGCGACTTCGTCGAGCGTCGCACGCGGATGGCGTCGATGCTTACCGCTGGTTTGTCGGATCTTCCCGGCATCAGCACGCCGGCGGTCGATTCGAATGCGAAGCACACCTATTGGAAGTACTGCCTCCGCATCGAAGGCGACAAGTTCGAAGGGGGTATCGACGGTCTGGCGAAGGGGCTCCGCGAGCGCGACATTCTTTGCGCGCCGCGGTATATCCAGAAGCCGGCGTTCGAATGCCAGGTGATCCGCGACCAGCGGACGTTTGGCAACAGCCGCTTTCCGTTCACGCTGGCTCGGCCCGAAGCGGTCGACTACAGCCGCGACAAGTTCCCGGGCACGTACGAGGCGCTCGCTTCGGTCCTGGTCTTGCCGCTGAACGAGAAGTACACCGATCAGCACGTCTCTTACGTCATCGACTCGATTCGCGACGCCGCGACTCAACTCTTCAAGGGCTAACATCCATGAGCAACTCCCAAGAACCAGTCCGTTTCGGCTTGGTCGGCGCCGGCGCGATCGCGCAAGCGTACGCCCAGGCGTTTACGCAAACCACCGCGGCCAAATTGGTCGCGGTGGCCGACTCGCGCCGCGAAGCGGCCGAGAAAATGGCCGATGCCGCCCAGTGTCAGGCGTTCACCGACGCCGAGTCGATGGCCGACGCCGTCGAACTCGACGCGGTCCTCGTCTGCACGCCGCCGTCGACGCATCGCGAAATCTGCTGTGCGCTGCTGGAACGCGGCATTCACGTACTGTGCGAAAAGCCGCTCGCCATTTCGAGCGCTGACGCGGAAGCGATGATCGCCGCCGCCGAGGCTCGCGGCCTGCACTTCACGATGGCGTCGAAGTTCCGCTACGTCGCCGACGTGCAAAAGGCGAAGGAACTCATTGCCAACGGCACGATTGGCGAGGTGGTGCTGTTCGAGAACGTCTTCACCGGCCGCGTCGACATGAGCACTCGCTGGAATTCGAACCCCGAGATCGCCGGCGGCGGCGTGCTGATCGACAACGGCACCCACTCGGTCGACGTCGCCCGCTTCTGCCTCGGCGAACTCGCCGAGGTGCAGGCGATGGAAGGGAATCGCATCCAACTGCTGCCGGTTGAAGACACGGCGAAGATGTTCATCCGCAGCCGCAAGGGTGTCCTCGGCAGCATCGACCTGTCGTGGAGCGTCAGCAAGGAGCTGCCCTACTTCATCGCCGTCTACGGCAGCGAAGGGACGATCCTCGTCGGCTGGCGGGAATCGAAATTCCGCCGCGCCGGCGACGCCGAGTGGACGATCTTCGGCGCCGGCTACGACAAGTTCGCGGCGTTCCGCGGCCAGATCGAAAACTTCGCCGGCGTCGTCCGCGGCGAGGAATCGCTCGTCGTCACGCCGGAGGACGCGCTGGCGTCGGTGCAGGTGATCGAAGCCGCGTATCGCTCGCTGGCGCGCGGCGCTTGGGAGCCGATCACGGAACCGACTGCTGAACTGGCGTAGCGCCTTCCCAGCCCCTGGCTCCGCCAGGGGGTAGTTGTCCACTCCGGAAAAGTTTGTCCTGCGTAGTGCAACCCCCCGGCGGAGCCGGGGGCTAGTTGGAAAGGAATGCCAGTCCCGAAGCGAGCCGACTATGGCAGCAAACGAAGAAGTTCGCATTCACCCCACCGCCATCATCGAGGCCGGCGTGACGTTCGGTCGCGGGACGAGCGTGTGGGACAACGTGCACATCCGCCGCGATACCCACCTCGGCGAAGAGTGCATCGTGGGCGAGAAGACCCACATCGCCTATGAGGTGCGCATCGGCCATCGGGTGAAGATCAACGCGATGGTCTACATTTGCTACGGCGTGACGATCGAAGACGGCGTGATGATTTCCGCCGGGACGATCTTCACCAACGACGTTTTCCCGCGGGCGACGACGCCCGACCTCTCGCAGCTGCGCTCCTCCGATCCTGACGAAGAGACGCGCGAGACGCTCGTCGGCGCCGGGGCGACGATCGGAGCCGGCTGCACGATTGGCAGCAACCTGCGGATCGGCCGGTTCGCGATGGTCGGCATGGGGAGCGTCGTCACTCGCAGCGTTCCCGATTTTCATTTGGTCGTCGGCAATCCGGCCCGCTCGGTCGGCGCCGTTTGCCGTTGCGGGCATCCGATCGCCCGGTGGCAATCCGGCGAGACGCCGCGCGACGCGGACGTGACGTGCCAGAAGTGCGAAGCGCTCTATCGCCTCGCGGCCGGGACGGTGAGCGAACTGGCTCCTCAACCTGAAGCGGTGAACGCATGACGGAGTCTAGCGAATCATCGAGCTTGCGCTGGGCGGTAGTCGGCGGCGGCATGCTAGGGCTGACGCTTGCGCATCGCTTGCGGCAAGCGGGCCAGCAGGTGACGCTCCTCGAAGCGGGCCCCGAAATTGGCGGCCTCGCCGGCGCTTGGCAGATCGGCGATGTCACGTGGGATCGCCACTACCACGTGACGCTCCTCTCCGATCTGCGGCTGCGGGGGCTGCTGAAAGAGCTCGACCTCGAAGCCGACATGCGGTGGGTCGAAACCCGCACCGGTTTTTATACCGACGGGCAGCTGTACTCGATGTCGAACACGGTCGAGTTCCTCCGCTTCCCGCCGCTCGGGCTGATCGACAAGCTGCGGCTCGGGGCGACCATCTTCATGGCCTCCCGCCGTAAAGATTGGCAAGCGCTCGAACGTATCCACGTCGCCGATTGGTTGCGGCGTTGGTCCGGCAAGCGGACATTCAACAAGATTTGGTTGCCGCTGCTCAAGGCAAAGCTCGGCGAATGCTATCGTTGCACGTCGGCGTCGTTCATCTGGGCGACGATCGCGCGGATGTACGCCGCCCGCCAGAGCGGCCTCAAAAAGGAAATGTTTGGCTACGTCTCCGGCGGCTACGCGACGATCTTGCGGCGGTTTGCTGAGTCTCTGTCGGCGGCCGGCGTGACCCTACAAACGAATGCCGCGGTCTCGCGCGTCGCCGCGGGAAAAGATGGTACGGTAACGGTTCATTCAAACGCCGGCGAGCAGCAGTTCGATCGCGTCGTCCTCACGGCCCCGTCGCCGATCATCGCGAAGCTTAGCCCGCACCTTGGCGCTGAGGAACAGCAGCGCCACGAAGCGATCGAGTACCTCGGCATCGTCTGCGCGTCGGTGCTGCTGAAGCGGCCGCTCGCCAGTTACTACGTGACGAACATCACCGACGAGGGCCTGCCGTTCACCGCGGTGATCGAGATGACGACGCTCGTCGACCCGGCGGAACTCGGCGGCCATTCGCTCGCCTACCTGCCGCGGTATGCGGCCGCGGATGACGAAATTTGGACGCTCAGCGACGCCGAGATCGAAAAGCGGTTCCTCGCGGGGCTAGAGCGGATGTACCCCGACTTCACCCGCGACGACGTGGCGGCGTTTCGCATCTCGCGGGCCCGTCATGTGATGGCGCTGCCGACGCTTGAGTACTCCACCAAACTTCCGCCGCTGCAAACGGCCATGCCGGGCGTGTTCGCGGTGAACTCGACGCACATCGTCAAGGGCACGCTCAACGTCAACGAAGTCGTCACGCTTGCCGAGACGGCGCTCAATGACGTGCTGCTGCCGTCGATTGCCGCTGCAGACGCCGCGAACGTCGGTGCCAATGTTTCTGCTCAACTTCCACCCTCCGACAACCATGAAAAAACCACTCGCGAGCTTGTCGCTCGATCTTGATAACCAGTGGTCTTACATGAAGACCCATGGCGACGCGGGGTGGGAGGCGTTTCCCAGCTACCTCGATATTGTCGTGCCGCGCGTGCTCGAACTGCTCGCCCGCCGCAACTTGAAGATCACCTTCTTCGTCGTCGGGCAGGACGCCGCGCTCCAGCAGAATCGCGCCGCGCTGCAATCGATCGCCGACGCTGGGCATGAAGTGGGGAACCACTCGTTCCACCACGAGCCGTGGCTCCACCTTTACTCGCCGGAGCAGATCGCCGAGGAACTCGCCGCCGCCGAAGAGGCGATCGCCGCGGCGACCGGCGCGCGGCCGACTGGTTTTCGCGGCCCCGGTTTTAGTTTCTCGCCCGACGTGCTCGCGGAACTTGCCCGCCGCGGCTACGACTACGACGCCTCGACCTTCCCGACGTTCCTCGGCCCCGTCGCGCGACTCTACTACTTCTTCACCAGCAGCCTCTCGCGCGAGGAGATGGCCGACCGCAAGCAACTGTTCGGCAAATTCTCTGAAGGGTTCCGCTCACTGAAACCGTACGTCTGGCGGGAGTTCTCGCGGCCGCTGATCGAGATTCCGGTGACGACGATGCCGATCTTCAAGCTGCCGATCCATGTGAGCTACCTGCTCTACCTCGGGCAGTACTCGCCGGCGCTCGCGGCATTTTACTTTCGGCTGGCGCTCACGCTTTGCCGGATCATGCGCGTCGAGCCGTCGATCTTGCTCCACCCGCTCGATTTCCTCGGCTGCGACGATGTGAGCGAGCTGTCGTTCTTCCCCGCGATGGGGCTGCCGGCGGCGCGGAAGCTGGCGATTGCCGAGCGGGCGATCGATCAGCTCGCTGCCAGTTACGAGATCGTCACGATGGAGCAGCATGCCGCGGCGATTCGCCGGCGGCTGGGAGTTCGCGAGGAACGCGAAGCGTCGTCGCCTCGAGTCCCCACCGCCGTCTAGACCTGAAAGCTACAGATAGTCGTGAGCCGCATCCTCCGACGTTATGTGCCCGGACACTTTCGCCAACCATGGCGATTGGCCGGCCGGCTGCTGCAAACGCGCGATCCGGCGGCGTTCGCGGCGATGTCGTTTGCGGCGCTCGGCGTGGCGTTCTCGCCGTTCGATTTGTTGCTGTCGCTACTCGAGTCGAGCGGGCAGGGTGCCGTCGCCGGAGAAACGGGGCCGCTATTGTTCATCTGCGGCGCCCCGCGCGTGGGAACGACGCTGGTTCATCAAACGCTTGTGAAGCATCTGCCGGTGAGCCATTTTACGAATCTCACGTCACTCTTCCCGAGCGCTCCGCTCGCAGCGACTCGGTTGTTCGGGCGCTTTCTGGGCGAGCCGGTGCGCGAGTATCGGAGCTTCTACGGCCGGACGACGCGGCTGTCGGGGCTCAACGATGCGCTCTACTTGTGGGACCGCTGGTTGGGGCATGATCGGCTCGATCCCGCGCCGCAGTTGAATGATGAGGCGACCCGCGAGATGCGAGAGTTCTTCATCGCCTGGCGCGGACTTACTGAGCGGCCGCTCGTCGCGAAGTGTAACCGGCTCAATGCGGCGGCCGCGACGGTGGCTAAGGCATTGCCGGAGGCGCGGTTCATTTGCATTGAGCGCGAGCCGGTGTGGCATGCCCAGTCGCTGCTGCAAGCGCGGGCGATGATCACGGGCGATCCGCGGGCGCCATACGGACTCACTGGCGGGGCCGGCGGGGAGGCGGACGACCCGATTGCGAGCGTGGTGGAGCAGGTGCGGTTTCATCGGGCGCTCGCGGAGAAGCAGGAGCAACTCGTGGGGGCGGAGCGGTTTTGGCGCGTGCCGTACGAGGAGTTCTGCCGCGATCCGCGGGTGCTGCTCGGGCATGCGGCGGAGACGCTGTGGCCATCGCATGAACGGCCGCAGCTTCCAGAAGAGGTTGAGCCGCATCGGGTGGCCAATCGGCGGACGGTCGATGCGGAGACGTTCGAGCGTATTGAGAAGTCACTGGCGGAAGCGGCCTAGTGCGGCGCATGAGGCGGAGCGGCGGTAATGGGTAGTGTGAACAGCGAGCAAGTCACCGAGATCGAACGCAGCGGCGATGCGCGCATCCCGTGGCTGCTCGTCATTGGTGTGATTGCCCTCGGCTTTTTGGTCCGCGGTTGGAACCTCCACGGCCGCGGCTACACGGCTGATGAAGTCGCCGAACTGATGCTCGCGCGCAAGCCGCTGGCGACGGTGGTGATGGACGAAGACGACGATCGCTTCCCGCCGCTTTACCGCACGATTCTCGTCATTTGGGACAATGCCTGGGGATCAGAGGAAGCGGCGCGGTGGTTGAGCGTCGTCGCAGGCGGGCTGACGGTGATCGTCGTCTGGCGCGCTGGCGCGGCGCTGCTCGACGAGCGCGACGCTGTATGGCCGGCGCTGCTGATGGCGTGCTGTCCGTTCAACATCCACTTCGCTCGCGAGGGACGGGCGTATGCCGTGTACGGGCTGTTCGCAGCGATGATGTTCTGGGCGGCGCTACGGCTGTTGCGGCGCGGCGAGCGGCGCGATTGGGCGCTGATGGTCGCCTCGACGATTGCGGCGGTGTATTGCCACTGGTATGCCGTGCCGCTCGGCTGCGTGCTGTGGCTGTTTGTGTTTTACGCGGGATGGCGTCGCGACGGGTGGCGGCGGCCAGTTGGCGCTGCGATCGCTACGGCGGTGCTGCTGATCCCGGCGCCAATCCTCTTAATTCGCGCATCAGCCGACTTGCCTGACGAAGAGTTGTACGCAGGGTTTGATCTCGAGGCGCTCGGCTACACCTTCGTCTCGCTGGCTGGCGGGTTCACGATCGGGCCGGCGATGAAGGAGCTCCGCTCGATGCCGGCGGCCGAGGGGATTCGCCAGTTTATGCCATGGCTCGCGGCGGTTGGGTTCGCTGGGCTGACGCTCGCTTGGCAAGCGGTTCGTCGGTTAGGCATTGGGCTGCCGCTCGCGATGCTTGTCGCCACCTCTACATTGCTGGTGCCGCTGCTCGGGTACCTCGGCAACGTGAGCGGTTCAGGCTTCGTGTACCGCTATGTCGTTTGGCTCGCCGTTCCTTATGCGTTGATTCTCGGAGCGGGCGCGGCGCGCTGCCGCGTGAGTTGGTTGGCACGCATCGCCGTCGTCGTGCTGCTCGCGGTGAATGCCGTCGCCCTCTACAACCGTGCGTATGATGCTCGCTACGACGAAGAGGACTTCCGCGCCGTGGCGGCGAAGCTCGAAGAACTTGGCGCCGCGGAGGCGCCGGTGCTTGTGGCGTCAAACTACATGGGCCACGCACTGCAGTACTATTGGCCGACGGAGCGCTCGCTGACGAGTTTCCCCATCTTCGCCCACCACGGCGAGCAGCGTGCGGAGCGGTTGGCTGAGTTTAAGGCGGCCCATCCGGCTGGTACGAAGTATTGGATCGTCTCGCAGTGGTTGCCGGAGGATGACGTGCGGCGTGAGACGCGCGATGCGGTGCTGGCGGAACTTGGCGCCAAGCCGGAAGCGGAACTGGTGCAGATGGAGATCTACTCGGCAGAGGTGCGTTAGCGCTAGGGTTGTGTGGGCGTTGGCGGTGAATTGGGGGAGAGTTCTTTCGTGGTTCGTCCACCGGCGGAGCCGGTGGCTTTTATGTTGGATGGCGCGAGGTCGTCGAACCACTGCGTTGACTTTGTGACGATCGCGCCGGCTGCGGCGCGCGTCTGAAACAATGCGGCAATCTTGTGTTCGACGCACCACTCGTAACCATCGTCGGGCCCCATGATGAGGAGCGGGGTGTCGAGCGCGTCGGCTTCGGTGCAAGTTTTCGCGACGACCGTGACCGAGGCGCCGACATACGGCAATGCCCGCCCCGTGCGCGGATCGATGATGTGCGTAAACCGCCCCCCGTCGGCGGTGCGGAAGTTGCGATAGTCGCCCGCCGTGCTGAGGGCCATGTCGTGTAGCGGCACAATGCGGGCGAGCGTGCCGTCGGTCGCGTCGACTTGCTCGACCCCAATCCGCCACGGCTTGCCGTCGGGACGCAGGCCGACGGCGCGCACTTCGCCGCCGATCTCGACCATCGCATTCGCGAAGCCCAAATCCTGCAGCTTCGCAATGATGAGATCGACCGCGTAGCCAGGAGCGATCGACGACAGGTCGACTTCGATGCCCGCCAAATCCTTGTGCAGCGCCGGCGGTTCGAGTCGCGCCTGCACATGTTGTGAGCCGGCCAGCCGCTGCGCTGCGGCAATCGCTTCGTCCGTCGGCGGAACGATCGGTTCGTCACGCTTCGCCCCAGCGCTAAAATTCCACAACCGCAGCAGCGGCGGCACCGTCACGTCGAGCACCCCATTCGTATCGCGATAGTACCGCAGCGATTCCTCAACGACGCGAGCCGTATCAGCTGACACGGGAAACCACTCGCCCGCCGCGGCGCGGTTGAACTGCGACAGCTCCGAGTCGTCGCGGTATGTCGACATCTGTCGATCGAACTCGGCCAGCAACTCGTCGATCGTCGCCTTCACCTTGGGCGGATCGTTAGGCTGGTCGCCCCAATACTTAATGTGGTAGGTCGTCCCCATCGTCGGGCCGGCGAGGGAGGCCAGCGGCGGCTGGGCGGCGGCCTTGCCGATGATGAGGGCGAACAGCAGAAACGCTGCGGCAAAGTGACTTTTCATTGCGCTCGGACGGCGGTTGGCCGGTTGTCTGCCGGGGCGGCGGGGGGCTATACTCGGTCGCTTCCCATGCATTCTTCTATGAGCGACCGCCGCTGCGGGGCTCGTTTCCTCGAGATTTCCATGAAAATTCACGAATTCCAAGGTAAGGACTTGCTGCGGAAGGCCGGGATCAACGTTCCGGCCGGTTTCGCCGCCAAATCGGGCGCTGAAGCGGCCGAAGCGTTCGACAAGCTCGGCGGCAAGCTTGCCGTGGTGAAGGCGCAAATTCACGCCGGCGGTCGCGGCAAGGGAACGATCAAGGGTAACGAGTCGCAACGCGGCGTTGAACTCGTCCGCACGCGCGAAGACGCGAAGAGGGTTGCCGACGCGCTCATCGGCAAAGAGTTGGTGACGATTCAGACAGGTCCCGAAGGGAAGAAGGTCCAGCAGGTCCTCGTTGAGGCGGGCTGCGACATCGATCGCGAACTCTACCTCGGCATCGTCGTCGATCGTGCCTGCAGCCTGCCGGTGCTGATGTGCTCGAACGAGGGGGGCATGAACATCGAAGAGGTCGCCGCGGAAACGCCGGAGAAGATCTTCCTCGAACCGTTCCACCCGACCGACGGCCTCCAGTCGTACCAAGTACGCAAGCTGTGCAACAAGCTCGGCATCGCGGGCGACAGCATTCGCTCGGCCGAGAAGTTGATGAAGGGTTTGTGCAAGCTGTTCGTCGATCTCGACTGCAGCATCCTGGAAGTCAATCCGCTGGTCGTCACGAAGCAAGGCGATCTGATCGCGCTCGATGCGAAGATCAACTTCGACGACAACGCGATGTTCCGCCACAAGGAT
Organism: Lacipirellula sp.; assembly: GCF_965279485.1. NCBI lineage: Bacteria > Pseudomonadati > Planctomycetota > Planctomycetia > Pirellulales > Lacipirellulaceae > Lacipirellula > Lacipirellula sp. Next base: position 771,348 of record NZ_CBDIIC010000001.1, on the reverse strand, counting down.
CTCGTGGAACTCCGCGATCTTTCTGAAGAAGACCCCGCGGAAGTTCGCGCCGGCAACGCCGGGCTGAGCTACGTGCAGCTTGAAGGTAACATCGGCTGCCTGGTGAACGGCGCCGGCCTCGCGATGAGCACGATGGACCTTGTGAAGCTCCACGGCGGCCAGCCATCGAACTTCCTCGACGTCGGCGGCGGCGCCCAGGTCGATCAGGTCACCGAGGCGTTCCGCATTTTGCTTGCAGACAAGAACGTCAAGGCGGTGCTGGTCAACATTTTCGGCGGCATCATGCGGTGCACGACAATTGCCAACGCGATTCTCGAAGCCTACAAGCAAGTCGATTTCAACGTCCCGCTGGTCGTCCGGCTCGAAGGGACCGAAGTCGAAGAGGGCAAGAAGATCCTCGCCAACAGCGGCATCGCTGTCATTACCGCCGAAGGCCTCACCGACGCGGCGAAGAAAGTTGTTGCCGCTGCCGGGGCCGCTTAGTCGATCCTGCCGTCGTACTAACCACGAAGACACAAAGACGCCAAGGAGTTCACGAAGGGAAAAACCTGAACACGCCGACGCCTTTCGCTTGGTGAGTTCTCCGTGCCTTTGTGCCTTGGTGGTTAAATTTTTCATATCGGGACAAACATGAGTATCCTGGTCGATAAGAACACTCGCGTCATTTGTCAGGGCATCACCGGCAAGGCCGGCGAGTTCCACTCGAAGAACTGCCTCGAATACGGCACGAAGATGGTCGCTGGCGTCACGCCGGGTCGCGGCGGGCAGTCGGTGCTCGGCTTGCCGGTTTACGACACCGTCGCCGAATCGGTCGAGAAGAATGGCGCCGAGGCGACGATGATCTTCGTCCCCGCTCCGTTCACGGCCGACGCGATTCTCGAAGCGGCCGACGCCGGCATTCGTCTGATCATCGCGATCACCGAAGGCGTGCCAGTCCTCGACATGGCCCGTGTGTACGCCCGCCTGAAGGCCGACTACCCGAACTCGCGGCTCGTCGGCCCGAACTGCCCCGGCGTCATCACCGCCGGCGAGTGCAAGATCGGCATCATGCCCGGTTACATCCACAAGCGCGGCAAGGTGGGCGTCATGAGCCGCAGCGGCACGCTTACTTACGAAGCGGTGTGGCAGCTGACGGGCCTCGGCCTCGGCCAGACGACCTGCGTCGGCCTCGGCGGCGACCCGATCGTCGGCACCTCGTTCATCGACACGCTCGCGATGTTCCAGGAAGATCCTGAAACCGAAGCGATCATCATGATGGGCGAAATCGGCGGCACCGCCGAAGAAGAAGCCGCCGCATTCGTGAAGGCGAACGTCACGAAGCCGGTCGCCGCGTTCATCGCCGGCCGCACGGCGCCTCCCGGCAAGCGGATGGGCCACGCCGGCGCCATCATCAGCGGCGGCAAGGGAACCGCGGCCGAAAAGGTCGCCGCCCTGCAAGACGCCGGCATCGAAGTCGCCGAAAGCCCCGCCGACATGGGCCAGGCGGTCGTTCGAGCGATCAAGCGGGCTGGGAAGTAACTTCCCGCCGCTAACCGACATTTGTCGCATTGACCCTTTCTGTCGCCTTGATCGATTTTTGGCGACAGAAAGGGTCTTTTTCGTTGGCTTGCGGCGGTGCTTCGATTTGTAAGTGGCGGTGGCCATTAGAGTTGCCGTGTGCTCTCGCTGCGTATGTGTCGTGTCGTGTTGGTCGTATGGAGCACGTTTGGGCGACATTAAAGTCGAGCGTTGAATCGCTGGGCGCCACTATTCGCTTGCTCAGCAGTGTGGAGCGTATACCCGGCCCCACTGCTCGACGAGACAGCAGTGGCGCCCATTTGTTTTAAGCGCGCAGCGCAATCGACCCGTTAAGACATCCTCCGCGAGCGGAAGAGGCTAAATGGGCGTTGCTGAATGGAGTCCATAGCTCCACGCCTCAGCGTTATTGTCCGAAATTGGGTGGCCCAGTTTCAACAACAAAATCTGCAGAATGTGGCCTATCTGATCGCGATTGATTCGCGTGCGAAACCGTCGCCGCGGCCGATTTTTGGCAATTGACGCGATTGCCATTACAATCGACTTGCGTCTCTTCTCTTACAGTTTCACGGAGGGGCGGCCTGTTCTTGGTCGTCGCGTTCGGATGGGTCTCGGACGAATGATGGTGCGCTTGGTTCGGATTTCATGGCGAGAGATTGGCGGCACGTTGGTCGCGTTCGCGGTCTTGTTGCTGACATGTTCGCCGGCGTCGGCCCATTTGGGGCGGCGGCTGCGCTTGAACATTGAGAACGGCCAGATCGTGGCGTACGGCGCCAACACGGGCGAGCCTGATGGCTTGCCCAACGAACGCCCCTACGCCGGCGCCGTCCATGACCATTGGAAGAACTACACGATCCCAGCGTTGCCGCAGCCGACGTTTGCGCAGACTTTCTTGCCGGAGTTCGACGTGCCGGCGTCGGTGACCGGACTCGTAGGGCGGTCGCTGACGCTCGACTTGGTCGGCGCCTGGCAGTGGGCCAATCCCGTGATGGCTCACCACGGCCACACGACGCCGACGTTGACGCCGCTCGATCTGGGCGAAGTGATTCGCGTGGAAGGGGCGCTGAACACCTGGACCGATACGGCGCAGAAGGGCAGTTTTCTGCTGTCGGAACCGCTGCCTGCCGGCGGCGATCCCGACGTGCCGATCTTGTATTCAATCGCCGGGCATCCGGTGAACGAAATTCATGTGCTGAAGTTCATCATCTCGGCGTCGACTCCCGTCGGCGCCCAGCCGCTGCGGCCGAGCGCTCCGGTGTTCGTAATGATCTCGCCAGACGGAACGACGATGGAAGAGAAGTTGCATCACGAGTCGCTGCTACTGGAAGAGTTCATGTCGAACGTGCCGGAACCGAGCGGCGGCTGCCTGATGCTCTTGGCGGCGTTGGGGCTGGTGCAGCGTTCGCGTCGGCCGCGCTGAGATCTCTGGCGCATCCCAAGATCGACGGCCCTTAGATTTTTCAGGCTGATGCGACGTGCATGACGTGATCGCAACATCGAAGCCCTTAGCGCCCCTGTCGTCGTCGGACGCGAGCGAGTCGTTCTACCGCGTCGAGTTCTACGGCGTTTCTCCCTATCTCCGCATCCCCGTCTCGTTCATGCCGTTAGTGATCGTGGCCTCTGATTGGGAGGAACGCACGCTGGAGTGGCCATGGACTTGGCTTGTCTCCTTCGCGCTATGGAGTACCTTCGTCTACCTAGGCGTCGTCTGCTGGACAGAGCTCGACGGCGCGACTCGAACGGTAACATGGCGATGGAAGCTTTGGGGAGTGCTGCCATTTTGGCGGCTGACGCGAAGCTTTGGCGACGACAATTGCCTCGGCGTCGAAACGCTAAAGCAGCTAGATGGCTCTGGCAGGTACTCCTATCAGCATCAAGTCGTCGTGCGCGGTAAAACCGGCCAGACCACGCTGTGCCAGTTTTGTCCTCATCGCGATGCTCCAGCGCCGGCGGCGATCGCGTTTTTGAAAGCAGCAGAACGCCTCCTCGCGCTGCCGATTGACGCCTCAGGACGAGAGTATCTCCGTTGGCCCGAGAAGCAGGACCCGCCCCTCTCGCCGCGAGCGCGGCGCTGGATGATGGTCGGCGCGGTTGGATTCGGATTCGCAGGGCTCGTCATGGGCTACAACGGCGCGGCGGAGCTCGTGCGCGGCGTGCAGTCCTACGGCTGGACGGAAGTGACGGCTGCCGTCGTTGAACCTCCCGTGCAAGGCGGCCAGGATCGGCAGTTCAAGCTAAAGTACGCCTTCACGGTCGATGGCGTCCGCTTCACGAGCGACTGGCAGCTGCTGGGATCGCCTTGGACCGATGAAAGCCCCTGCGAGTGGTTCTTGAGAAAAAAACTTCCCGTGGGAGGGGACCTTCAGGTCTACTACGACGAGGGTGATCCGCGCCGGTCGGCGACGTGGCGGGGGCCGCGGTGGGACGGAGCCCTGATGGCGGCGATGGGGATCGTTTTGGGCGGCTTGGCTTGGTTTCTGTTCCAAAACGCGCGAGCCGAGCCGACCGCGCAAAAAACGTCGTCTTCCGCCGTCTGAGCCTGACGTTAATGGGTGCGTGATGAGAGCAGCGACGAGGAACTCAGTTCGGCTGCCGCTAGCCGCTTGGATGCTGGCCTGGGCGGCGCTCTGTGGCGCGACGGGCTCAGCGGAGGAATTCGAGTATGCCCGTAAGCTGACCGTGCAGAATCCGACCGAACTCGATTGGGTCTATCCGCTCGCCATGGAGAGTCCGGCGACGGCGCCCAAGCAGATCACGGAAGAATCTCTCCGCGGCGGCGATTTTACTTATGAGTTCTGCGGGCCGCGCGACGGCGGCGATCGCGCGTGGCCGCTGGTGATTTTCGTGTCGCCGGAGAATCGGCCGGTCGGTTGGCCGTTTTGGGAGGCGACCTGCCGCGACCATGGTGTATTGTTCGCCGGGATTCGCGATGCGGGGAACGGCGTCGTCAAAGCGCGGCGGGTGCGGGCAGTGGTCGAGGCGCTGGGCGACTTGCGGCAGCGGTATCGGATTGATCCCGATCGGACGTACTTGGCTGGATTTTCTGGCGGCGGGTACATCGCGTCGGAGGTGGCGATGGCGCTGCCTGAGTATGTTGGCGGGGTGGTGAGTTACGGGCATTCGCCGGGGCCGCCGCCGAGTCCGTGGGGACGGCAGCGAGCGAGCGAGCGGCTGAGCGTGGCGATCGTGTGCGGGGAGCGCGAGTCGGCGGCGGTATGGGCGAAGGAATTCCATGCGCCGCAGCTGCGAGGCTTGGGGTTTCGCACAGACTTGCAATTAATCGAAGGGATGGGGCACACGATGCCGGGGCCTGCCGCAACGGAGGAGGCGTTCGCGTGGCTAGAGCAAGGCTTGGCGCAACGGAGGGCTGCGCGGCGGAACGGGGCGGCGATTCTTGACGCTGCAACGTCCCGCGAGAAGTTGGCGGCGGCGTGGCTCGAAGACGCGAAGGCGCGGCTGGAGCAGCCGGAGACGATTGGGCAGGGGCTGTCGCAACTACAGGGCGTGGTTTCACGGTGGCATGATCTGCCCGCGGCGGACGAAGCGAGGAAACTGCTCGATGAGTACGAGCGGCGGAGCGAGCGGCCGTGGCTTGAAGCGCAGCGGCTGGCGGAACTAGCGATCGCACGAATCGAAGCGGAGGGATACGCGCGGTTGGCGACGTACCCGGCGAGCACGTTGGCCGTTGATCGCGGCAGCGTGCTCCGTTTAGCGCTGGCGGCTTGGCAGAAATTGGCGAAGCAAGCCGAGACGGCGGAGGATCGCGCGGCGGCTGAGGCGCAGATCGCGGAACTCGAACGGCTGACGGCGGAGGCGCCGAAACAAGAGTTGGAGTCGAAGCCGACGCCACTGGCGAAGGTTCGCTTCCGGATGGTGGCGGACGTGACGCTGGAGGAGGGAATCAACTACTACGGCAAGGTGCTCGCGCAGCTTGGGTATCGACTGGAGGTCGATGAGACTGCGAAATCGACCGTCGCCGCGGGCAGGGAGCGAATCATCAAACTCAACCTGCCCGCGGCAAGCTTTAGCGACGTCGACCGCCAGTTCTTGCGGCGGAATGGATTGAAGTCGGTGCGGAAGGGGAGGGAGGTGCGGTTATTGCCGTTGGCGGCGAAGGTAACAGCAAAGCCTGAGCGATATTAGTGAAACAAATTTCCTTTGCGTCTCTTTGCGCCTTCGCGGCTTGGCGTGAGACTAGCCGCGAAGATTCTCGCCAAGGCGCGAAGACGCAAAGACAACGCAAAGGGGATTACGGGAGACGCTACCGTTTCAGCGGGGCGTCTTCTTTGGCTTTGCGGCCGCCTTCTTTTTCTTTGTTGATTTGCTGCCAGCCTTCGTAGCCGTCGGCGAAGTCGAAGACGTTCGTGAAGCCAGCCCGTTCGAGTTTCTCGGCGCCCTTGGTCGATGAGTCGCAGCGGACGTTTGCGCAGTAAACGACCACCGTGCGGTTCTTGCCGCCAGCGCGCTGCTCGACTTGATTGAGGAAATCGCTAGCATTCTGCGGGATGCTGGCGGCGCCGGGGATCTTTGTTTTCTCGAAGTGTTCGGCGTCGAGGGTGTTCACCAGTAGAAACTCCTCTTCGGCGTCGCGCATCTTCCGAAGTTCACGGGCGGTAATGGTTTTCATCGCTCACTCCTTTGTTAACTGCCCTTCGAGAAACGTCGCGCCGGCGTCACACGGCCGGCACTTGTTGGGGCAGATGCTTCATCCCGGTTTGACGTGAAGAAGGCGTCGGTGATCGCGGGGATGGATCAGCGACCGATTGCGTGCGAATGGCGTACCTGAAGCGGTGCTGCCATCGACGCCAGGTTGAATCAAAGCCACCGGCTCCGACGGTGGACGTAGTTGGAGCGGCGCGAACTTGTGCATCGTCCACTGGCGGAGCCGGTGGCTCTTACCGACGCGGATTTAGCCTACGCCCGAGACTTGCGAGCCGCTCGCTCTCCTCATGTGAACTTCGATGGGAAGCGTGGCCATCGTTTGATACATTGTCGATCTCGTTGACCAAGAAATCCGTAAGACGCGGACGGCAACTGCAACAGGAACAGCGATGCGAGACGACCTCGTGACAGTGGCAAGCTTTGACAACGACCTTGATGCGAGCCTCGCTCGGGAGTGCCTGGCTAGCGCGGGGATTCGGTCTTTTCTGGCAGACCATTCGCTGGTTGGCACGGCGTGGCATCTTGCGGGAGCGCTCGGCGGCGTAAAGTTGCAGGTCTCCGCCAGCCAGCGGAACGAGGCGGCGGCAATTCTGGCCCGAGCCCAGGCGGGTGAACTCGAAATTGACGAGCAAGATTGGCCAGAGGGCGACGAAGAAGCAGACGACGAGACGGCAGCAGAAAGAAGCGAACGCGATCAAATCGTCGACCGAGCCGGCCGGTCGTTGGTGCTCGCGCTGCTGTTTTTGCCCGTTGCGTTCTACACGGGGTGGTTATTGCTCGATGTGATCACGAAAGAAGGGCCCATAAGTGCGAAGCACGGGCGCCGAGCGATTTGGATTGGCGCCGGGACGGCCGTAGCGCTCGCGATTGTTCTGATACTCTTGAGGGAGATGGTGCGTTCGCTCATTGCAGACTGATTGCGAACCATCTGCGCTGGGCAAACTAGCTGCAAGCGAGTCGTGCATGATTCACACTTCAGCCCCCAATCCCGTGACTGTAGCATCGTTTGGCGGCGTGACCGAAGCGGAGATCGCGCAGCAGTGCCTCGCGGCGGCGGGGATTGAGTCTTATCTCGTCGATGCCGCGATGGTCGGGACGATGTGGCACTTGGGGGTGGCGATGGGAGGCGTTAAGCTGCAGGTGGCTGACGTTGACGCTGTCGAGGCGACGGAATTGTTGACTGAAGCCCGCGCGGGGCGCTTGGAGTTCGAGTTTGACGAGTCCGGCGTCGCGGAAGAGTCTGAAGCAGAGCCAGAGCAAGAACTGGATGTCTCTTCGGAACGCGAGAAGCTTGCCAACCGGGCCTACAAGGTCGTGTTTCTCTCGATCTTGTTAGAACCGCTGCTGCTGTACGGGGCGTGGTTGCTGCTGCAAGTCGCCGTCTCAAGCGAGCCGCTGCGGCAGCCCTACCGGCGGAGGGCTTACATCGCCGCGTTCTTTACGGCGAGCATTCTGGGGACACTCGCTTTCTTCGTAGCCTACACGTTCAACTAGCCGGCGAATATCGGCTAGTAGGTAACGCCAACGCGGGCCATCATCGTGTCGTCGAGCGAGACATCGGGCGTGGCGCTCTGGTAGTCGAGTTCGCGAGCAAAGACATAGCCCGTCTCGAAGCGGGTGGCGAGGCCGTTGAGAATCTTGCGTTCGAAGCCGATGACGACGCGGATGTCGCTGTAGCTGATCGTGTCGATTTCTTGGTCGGAGGGGCGGGTGATGCTCCAGATGCCGCCGCCGAATTCGCCGCCGATGTAGAACCAGCGTTCGTCTTCGGGCGTACTCGCGGCGGTTTGCCAGGAGAACCGCGGCCGCGGGAAGATGAGGTCGAGGCGCGTCCGCGGCATTTCGGCGGGTTCGATAATGAGACCGGCAATCGGCAGCACGGTGGCGCCGGCGCGGTTCAGATAGGCGACGCCGAAAACCCATTTCTTGCCGGGCGTCGCTTCGTAAACCCCGATGCCGCGGCCAGTGACGCGGGTCGCGTTGCTGTAGCTTTGCTCGAAGTCGCTGTAGTAGCCGACGCCGACGCCGACGTCCATCGCCCAGGGGCCGTCGCCGAACTTGCGGAGGTGGCGGAAGTCGACCGAGGCGTCGTAGAGCGTGCTGGGGATGTCGAGCGCCGCGGCGTTCTCCAGCAAGTGCGTGCCGAAGTGGGGCGTCACGAGCAGCGGCGTGTCGCGGCGGAAGAAAGGAAAACCGAGGACGACGCCCGCTTCGAGGTCGCCCATGCCGAGGGTGTCGGGCTCGTCGCTCATCCGCGGGAGCCAAGTGCCGGTGAAGTAAATCTTCTGGAAGACGCCGGCGCGGGCGCCTGGAGGAAGTTCGCTCGCCGCTTCGGGAGCCATTTGGTTTTCGGGCGCGACGGTCTCCTCGGCGAGGTTGGCGACGCGAAGGTTTGGATCGACGCCCGGCGTGAGCGTGGCGGGAAGCTGGTCGATGTCGATTGGCGTGATCGGTTCCGGCGTCCAGGGAGTCGGCGTGATCACCGACGACGCGGGAGGCTGGTTGCGTTGCTCGCCCGGCGCGGTTTGCAGCGTGGCGTACGCCGGGTGCGGGACGTTGGCGAACGGCGAGTCGGAGGCCGTCGCTGCGTAGGGCGCCGCGGTTTGTGCGCTCGCCGCGAATGGCGCGAGTGCGAGCGCGGTGCCAGCAGCGGCTGCTAGCAAGCGGCGGGCGGCGTTAGATAACTTCGTGGCGCGTCGCCGCCCCGTGCGCGTGGCGAGCGCTGGGCCTGCTAGCAACTTGGAGTGTGGGGCGACGCTCAAAAATCAAATCCCAGTCGGAACATGATCGTATCGTCGAGCTTATATTCGGGCGGCAGGTTCGTTTGGGAGTAGACAATCTCGCGATCGAAGACGTAACCGACCTCGGCGTGGCCATGCAGGCGGGTTTGGGTTTCCCATTCGAGGCCGAGCATCACGCGGATGTCGTTGTAGTCGATGTCGTCCCGGGCGCCGTCGGCGGGGCCGTCCTCGGAGCGGGTGATCGTCCAAGCGCCGCCGCCGTACTCGCCGGCGACGTACCACCACCATTGGATTTGGCCGAGGTTTTGGAATCGCTTGCGGATTTTCGGATTCGGGAAGAGGAGCCACAGGTCCCACTCGGGATTGGGGCGCCAGTAGACGCCGCCGGCCGGCAAGATTTTGACTTTGTTGCGGTCGAGGTACCAGACGCCGGCGTGGACATCCATCTTCGGCGAGAGCGTGTACACGCCCATGCCGCGGCCCATAAAACGCATCGAGCGGCTGTCAAAGTAAGAAAAGTCGCTCCAGACGCCGGTGCGGAAGCCGAGGTCGGCGCTCAGGCGTTCGGTAAGCTTCGGACTCCAGGCGGTGTCGAGATAGGCGTCGTAGACGCGCGGCGGAAGGTCGGCGTTCGGGCCGCTGGGGCCTTCGAGCCAGTTGAAGGCGAAGCCCGGGGTGATCAGGAGCGGCGTGTCGGGATTGCGGAAGATGGGGACTCCGAACGTGGCGGCCATTTCGAGCCGATTCCACGCGAGCTGATCGGGATTGTGATTCCCCATCAGGTACGTCGACTCGGCGGTAAGCTGCTGCATGAATCGCTGCAGTCGCGAGGTGGAGCCGTCGGGGTTCGTGTAGTCGTAGGTGCCGCGGTTCCACTGCACCGTCGGCATGTTTTGCAGGATGTTGCTGTTTGGCGGCGGAGCGTACGGGATGCCCTGCATCGGCGGTGCGACGGTGGCGGGGTTCATGCCGTACGGCGTGACGGTTGGCGGCGCGGCGCCAAAGTTCGGCGTGAGCGCGGGCGCCGAGTAGGGAACGTCGATCGGCGGGGCGGCCATGCCGGGCGCGGCGTAGGGATCGAAGCTTTGGATGGCCGGCGCCAGCGAAGGCTGCGGCGTTGCGGGATAGAGGGGCGTCGGCGCGGAGGCGAACGGGCTGGCGGGTGCGACGCTCGATGGAAATTGGACGCGTTGCGCGTGAATTTTCGTTGCAGCGAGCGCGCACCAACAGCCGATCACTGTGATGATGATGGTTGATGCGCGCCGATGGGGGACGGATGCTGGCAACTCGGAGCGGCCTCGAACGGTCGGAACGAACCCAACGCGAAAATTTCGCGCGGGTTTAGTACCAATCCGTCGGGGGTGGCGTCAAGGTTGGCGGGCAGGCGATTGCACCTCGTCGCGCTGCTAGCGGCGTCGAATGTCGCTGGATCGATTGACCCGGAACTCCGCCCGGGGATCGCACAACGCGCGACGACGTCGACCGGTATGGTGGCCGACCCCCGGGCGGAGCCCGGGGCTAGGTGGGCGATTCGGGATGGTCGCTCGGTGCTGGCGCTGTGGGCGGGCGTTTTCCTGGAGTCTGCTTGCGGGCGCCGGCGGTGCGGAGGACGCGGCGTTGGCCGCGGCTGCGGAGCGCGGCCAGGCAGATCTCTTGGCGGTTGAATGCTAGCTGCCGGAGCCGCACGTCGCGGTAGCCCCAGCTGCGTACCCGTTCCACGAACGCGGGGAATTCATCGACAAGCGCCAGGTCGGGCAGCTTCAGCGTGAGTAGCATCCCGCGGATCGAGATGCCGGGGTGCTTCACCACGGCTTCGACGGCGTCGAGCGTGAACGACGGCGCTACGTTCATGTCGGCGGCAAGCCATTGGACGTGACGAAAGACCTTGCGCGAGGTTTCGACCGAGCGGCTGCGAACGTGCGTGAAGTTGGGGTCGGCGAGGACCGATTCGTCGACCTCGGCCGGATCGACGCCGATCACTTCGAGCCCCGCGTCTAGCAGCGCCTGCGAGGCGCCGCCGGGGGCGCAGCCAAGCTCGACGACCCGCTCGCCGCGCGACATCGGCAGCGAGGCCCAACTCATCGCTTCGGCCATCTTCAGGTAGGCCCGCGAGACGGCGTGTTCGGGGAGTTCCAAATCGGGGACGCCTCCCGGCCATGACGCGACGCGGCTGGTCGTGCGATGGCAGCCGACGAACCATTGGTTTGGTTCGATGAGCGACACGTCGAGCACCCAACGATTGCGGGGCGTCGACCGGCCGGCGGCGGAATCGGGGCGGAGCGACTCGATGGGCGAGAGTTCGCGGATGGCCTCTTCGGCTTCGTCGGCAAGAATGGTAGGGCCGGGTTCGAAGCCGCGCTCGCCGGGAGTCCGTTCGTCGCGTTGCCAGACGTGCAGGCCGGCGACTTCGTGCGATTCAAGGAACGCCAGCACGTCCGGAAGTTGCCAGAGCTGTGCGGCGAGGTCGTGGAGGCGTTCACCCTTAAGCGAGCCGAGCGAGAAGCCGCTCGTGCGGGCGAACACCGCGGGGAGGGTAAACTTCTCTGGATCGGTGCAGGGGGCGTCGAGCTTGAACGTGACGAAGCCAGGCCGCGAGAAGGCGGGGCGGAGTTGCGGCGCGCGCACGGCGAGTTCCCGCTTGAGAACGGCCTCGGCCCCATGTTGGCAGACGGCGTAAAGGAACTGAGGTTGCCAGGGGGTGGGCATGGGAGGCGGGGGCAGTGCTTGGGTGAGTCGGGCTTAGGTGCGAGCAGGCGCAGATGTTGCGGGGAACTCACTCGCTAAATCGCCAGAGGGCGTGGCTCTCGGGCGTGCTGGGTGTCTCCCAGCAACGTTGGATTTGGGGTAACCTCACATTGTAGCAGACGGTTGCCAGGCAGATAGTTACGGAGGTTTTGAGGCATGAGCGAGCAAACGAAGCCAAACGACGCCGAATTGCGGGCCCGGCTGACTCCCGAGCAGTACCACGTGACGCAGGAAAAAGGGACCGAGCGGGCCTTCACCGGGAAGTACTGGAACCACAAGGAAGATGGCAAATACCACTGCATCGTTTGCGGCGAGTTGCTGTTCGACTCGTCGACGAAGTTCGACTCAGGCTGCGGGTGGCCGAGCTTCAACCAGCAAGTGACGCCAGAGGCGATCGACGTCCATGCGGACCATAGCCACGGGATGGTGCGGGAGGAGATTGTGTGCCACAAGTGCGGGGCGCATTTGGGGCATGTGTTTCCTGACGGGCCGAAGCCGACGGGACTGCGGTACTGCGTGAACTCGGCTTCGATTCAGTTTTCGAAGTAGGGAATGCTTCACCACGAAGACGCGAAGGGACTAAGGGGGCACGAAGAGAGGAAAATTCTGTCACCGCTGACGGACGCTGCGGTGCTCTTCGTGCTTTCTTATGTGTCTTAGAGCCTTCGTGGTTAATCTCTCACCGCCCCGCCGGTCGCAGGGGGCTGTGGGCGAGGACGAAGCGGCGTTCGCCGGCGGTGGCGAATTTCACCGTCGCGCGGCGGTTGGCCCCGCTGCCGCTCAGGGCGACGATCTTGCCCGGGCCATGTTCAGGGTGCATCACCGTCATCCCTTGGGCGAACGCATCGGGCGAGATGCCTGAAGCCGCAAGTGGCTTCGCGCCGGCGAGTCGCGCGGCCGTCGTGACTTGCGACGCGGGGATCGACTTGGCCGGAGCGGGCGCGGCGTTGGCGCCGAATGCGAACGAGTCGTCGTCTTCCGTTTGCGCCTCTGCTTCGACGCCGTGGTCGTCGACGGCCGGATCGATCTCGAAGTGATGCGAGTCGTCGTGCAGGTCGTGAACGTCTTCCCATTCCGTGGGCACATCCCAGCCGCCGGGGGCGCCGATTGAGACGAGTTCCATTTCTTCGCGCGGCATTTCGAGCAGGAAGGGGCTCGGCACCGTGCGGCGGCGTTGGCCGCGGAAGTCGCGGTGGACGGCATAGCTGAGTTGCAACTGCTCTTTCGCGCGAGTGATGCCGACGAACGCTAGCCGGCGTTCTTCTTCCATTTGCTCGTCGTCGTTGAGGCTCCGCTCGTGCGGCAGCAACCCTTGCTCGAACGCGACGACGAACACGACCGGAAACTCCAGCCCCTTCGCGGCGTGAAGCGTCATCATCGTCACCTTATCGCTCTCGGTCTCCCAGCTATCTGTCTCATTGACGAGCCAGGCGTTTTCTAGATACTCCTCCAAGTGTCCGCCGCCGGGGTGCGCTTCGTCGAACTGCCGCGCATCGGTGAGGAGTTCTTCGATATTGGCGAGGCGGTTGAGATCGTCTTCCGATTCGCTGTCTTGCAGGCCTTCGCGGTACTTTGTTTCGGTGAGGATGGTGCCGAGGATTTCTTCGAGCGCGGCGCCGGCGAGGAGGCTGAGGCGGTCGATAAGAGCGGCGTACTGCATGACCGACTTGATCGCGCGGGCGTTGAGTCCTTCGACTTGCCCCGCTTCGCGGCAGGCGTCGAGGAGCGAGATGCCGTGCTGGTACGCGAACTCGCTGAGGCGGTCGATTGTCTTGCGGCCGATGCCGCGGACCGGCGTGTTGATCGTGCGAAGGGTCGCCTGATCGTCGCGCGGGTTGTTAATTAGTTGGCAGTAGGCCAGCACGTCCTTAATTTCTTTACGCTGGTAGAACTCCTGGCCGCGGATCATCTGGTAGGGGATGCCGTGCTCGCGGAGTCCGCGCTCCAGCACGCGCGACAACGCATTCACGCGGTAGAAGATGGCAAAGTCGCGTGGGCGACGGCCGGCGGCAATTCCCGCGGCAATCTGATCGGCGATGCCGCGGGCTTCGTCGTCCTGCGTTGAGTACTGGACGAGCTTCACCGGATCGCCTTCGGCGTTGTCGGTGAAGAGCGACTTCGCCTTGCGGCGCATGTTCGAGCGAATGAGCTGATCGGCGACGCGGAGCACCGCCTTCGTGCTGCGGTAGTTCTGCTCGAGCCGCACGACGCGGACCTGCGGGAAGTCGGTTTCAAACTGCAGGATGTTTTTGATGTCGGCGCCGCGCCAGCCGTAAATCGATTGGTCGGGGTCGCCCGTGGCGGCGAGGTTCGGGTAGTCGACCGACATCGCGCGAACCATCACGTATTGCGCGCGGTTCGTGTCTTGGTATTCATCGACGAGGATAAAGCGGTAGCGTTCGTCGAGTTCCGCACGGACGTCGTTGTTGACATAGAGCATGTTCGCGACGTGCAGGAGCAGGTCATCGAAGTCGACTGCCGACGAGGCGAGCAGGCGCGCCTGGTAGGCGGGGTAGACCTCGGCGACGATCTGGCTGAGCGGGCTGCCGATGCGCGGTTCGTAGCGATCGGCAGTGACGAGTTGGTTCTTCGCGGCGCTGATCGCGGCGGCGATGCGGTCGGGCGAATAGTGGGCGGTGCGGATCTTGCCCGCTTCGATGACGCGCTTGAGCGTTTGGCGTGAGTCGTCGGTGTCGTAGATCGTGAAGTTGGGCGTCAGGCCGACGAAGCCGGCGTACTCGCGCAGCAGCCGGGCGCCGAAGCGGTGGAAGGTGCTCACCCAGACACGCGAGCCGGGCGACATCGTCTCGACGCGTAGCTTCATCTCCTCGGAAGCTTTGTTCGTGAAGGTGAGGGCGAGAATCTCGCGCGGGCGGACCCCTTCGCGCAGCAAGTGAGCGATGCGATGGGTGACGACGCGGGTCTTGCCGCTGCCGGGGCCGGCGAGGACGAGCATCGGCCCTTCAACGTGGCGGACGGCTTCGCACTGGGCGGGGTTGAGATTGGCGAACAGCGGGTCCACGGGCGATCCTTCGAGGCGGCGGCGTTCAATGGCGATAGCTAGCAATAGGTATGGTACGCCTGTCCAGTTCGATGCGCCAATGCGGTGAGGCTGGCGTGGGCGATGATGCGGGGAGTTTTGGCCACGAAACACACGAAGTAACACGAAAGTGAACTGGGGAGTGCGATGCGAGCGGTGCAACGAATGGGACGCGGATTCACGTAGATGGGCGCGGAATTTCGCGGATCATTCAGAGCGAGCGTTCTGATGATCTACGGTTGCGAGTTCAGGCGGCTGCGTTCGCGTCGACGGTCTTCCGTCATTTCTTGTTTCGTGTTGCTTCGTGTGTTTCGTGGTTAGTTTCTCCGCACCTTCACACGAGTTGCCTTGCTAGCACCGCCGCGGCGCCGGTGAGGCAAGTTTGAAAAAATGATGCGGTTTGGGAGAGATTTACGCGCGCAAGGCGAGAGTCGTTTGATATATTGCCACGCAAGTTAGGGCTGTCGCATGGGAGGCGACTTCGCGATCCCGGTGCAGGATGACGGCCGCCGCTATCGTGCCGGCGCATGGGGCACTGGGTTTCTTAAGTTAGGGGAGGGATTCCCGCATGTCGCGCATACCGCTCAATCAAGTCGAACTAGCCAACCAAGGTCTTAAGGATCGGTTGGAGATGAGCACGGCCGAAATCGGCCTCGCAGTTCGCACCACCAATTGCCTCGAAGAGCGAGGCATCTTCACGGTGAACGATTTGCTGCATTGCACCCGCGATGACTTGCTCAGCATTTCGAACTTCGGCGAGAAGACCTTGGAAGAGGTTTACAAGTCGCTGGAGAAGATCGGCTTCTGCCGTCCGGTTCGCCCGGGCCGGCCTCGCTGATCGCGGACTGCTGATTGCAGGCCGCTAAGCAGGTTCTCTGAATGCGGGGAGGTTGGCCACGAAACACACGAAAGCGCACGAAAAAGAATTGATGAATTGCGAAGCACGATAGCTTCTCATTCTAGTCTGTTTTCTTTCGCGTCATTTCGTGTGTTTCGTGGTTAAAAATCTCCCCGCATTTTTTATTGGACCAAAGGCAACCGCCAAGGACGCCAAGAGCGCCAAGGGAATGCGGGAACAGTCGCGCCAGCACGATCACGAGCAGCACTCTGAGCGATCGAGCATCCTGAATTCATTGGCGTTTGTCTGCGTTCATCCGCGGTTCCTTTTTCTTTTCACGATTCGGTTCCGAGAGAACGAACACGCCAGGCGTGCGGTTCGTACGGTGCGGTGTGCGCGGGCGGCTGATTTGAGTGCTGTCTGAAGGCAACGCGCCCAGGGGGGCCGCGTTGCGTTTTGGCAACATCGCCGCCAATTGGGTCCCTTTTCGGGCCTCTTCTCGCCAGGATGGCGTCGCGGTGCGGCAGGGCAAGCTACGCTTTCACCAATGAGCGGCCGATCGGCTGCCGGCATGCGGGTTGCTCCGTTTGCGGGGGCGTTCACGAAAATTCAACGAATTCGCGATGGCGCCGCTGGCAGATGGAGATGAATTTCGCAGTTGGCGACGAGCGCCGTGCAAGCTTTTCCTAGAGCGCAGATTCTCCCCAGAATGTATTGGCGACCAAATGGCGCGGCGGGAACGAATAATCGTTGCCAACGGGCCGGTCGGCAGAGTAAAGATGAAGGTTGGGGGATCAACTCTCCTCGTACACTTTTGCGAGAAGGCAGAAATCATGACTCGTTTGTCTTTAGCCATGTGGAGCCTCGCCGCGACGCTTGTCGTCGGGACGGCCGCCGTGGAACCAGTGCGGGCTCAGTGCTCAACGTGCGGAACGCAAACCGTGTTCTCGCCCGTGATCGCGCAGCCGCAGCAGGTGATGGCGTTCTCTCCCGTAGTTTCGACGCCTGTGATGTCGACGCCGGTTGTTGTCGCTCAGCCGGCGCGGACCGGATGGTACCCAGGGCGGGCGCTCGACAACATGCGGATGAACCACTGGGCGCGGCACTCTGGCTGGGGAACCACGGCCATTCCGGTTGGAGTTCCGACGGTGCAGACTGTTAACTTCGCGCCGACGCCTGTCGTCCAAACCGTGGGCTTCGCTCCAACGGCAACCGTGCAGACGGTAAACTTCGCCCCAGCGCAACAATTTGTCACGCCGTTCGCGCCGATGCAGCGGACGGTCGTCGGTTTCGCCCCGATGGCGACCACCGTGTTTAGCCCTGCGGTAATCGAACCGGTGATGACCGCGAGCCCTTGCTCGTCGTGCGCTGCCGCGGCGCCTTGTTCGGCTTGTGCCGGCGGGACAACGGTAGTTGAGCAGGCATCGTACGCATCGCCAGTGACGACGGTTATTCCCGAGAGCGGCTGCTCGTCGTGTGCGGCTGCGACGACTAGTGTTCCTGCGGTCCAATATGTGACGCCGGGTTCCGTGCCGACGCCTGCTGGTCCGCCGCCGTCGGCGATCAGCGCTGGTCCGGAGACGCCGCAGCCGTCGTTGGCTCCGAACGAGGGGGCTCCGGCTCCCGGATCGCAAAACTACGGCGCTCAGTATCCCGGCACGAAGGTAGACGGAACCACCAACGGCACGCCCGCTGCGACGCCGGATGCGACGAAGACCGAAGCCGAGAAGACGATCCTGCAGCCGCAACCGCTGGACGACGCTGACCCGGCCGGCGATAAGGCGTCGTTCCAGGCGCCGCAACTGCTGAATCCGCAAAACAACCCAACCGCCAATCGGCCGACCGTCGACATCCACGACGCGGTTTATCGCCAACCTGCTCGTAAGGCGAACGTCAACACGACGACCGTCGCCAAGCCGGCGACCCCCGTGAGCACCGGCTCGGCTCCGCAAACGGACGCCTACGGTTGGTACCCGGTGGCTGAGTAATCGATGGTGAGAACCGTCACTTGATCGACCCGGACGCCCCCCTGGCAATTGCTAGGGGGGCGTTTTTATGCGCCGCAATGATGGGAACCGGCGGCGAACGGTTCGTATCAGGTGTCGCTTGCTAGCTCGGCGTCGGTTACGATACGACGATGCGCATCCACGGCGGGCGTCATCCGTCGACAACTCATTAAATTTGGAAAGGACCTTCCGATGGCAAACAAAGACCAGTCGAACAAGAAGGCGAAGACCAATCAGCCGAAGCTGACGACCAAGCAAAAGAAGGAAAAGAAGGCGGCGAAGGCTGCCAAGGGCGATCGCAGCTAACGACGCTCCGAGCCTGCTTGGTCTGGAGAATACTCAAGGGCCGTCGCACATGCGACGGCCCTTGGCGTTGGTGCGATGCTTGCTCTTTTCGACTGCGCTAGGTCGCTATGCCGGCGTTGTTGCTTGCCGCCGGCGGTTCGAAAACTTCGCCGCGAGCAGTCGCGGCAGCGGCCTTCATCACCTGCAGGGCTTCGCATTCGCCGATTTGGCGGGAGACCATCGAGGCGACTTCATCGAGTTCGCGAGCGACTTCTTCGCCTACCCGTTCGCCCTGAGCCACCGAATCGGCGATCAGTACGCCATTCGCAATGTAGCGGGCGTCCTGTTCCTTGCGGCATGTATGCCACTGGTCGCCGCTTAGTAAGACTTGCCACCCGACGGTGGCGACGTTGCGAATCGTGACGGCAGGTTCACTCGGCATGAAAACTCCGGAGGGGCAGCTCAACAGGTAGCCTCATCGTGACGTTGTCACGCGGGAATAGCAAGCGCGGCTGGTTCGCCGCTCGGTCTTGCTCTGCGCGAATCAGCGTGCTGATACAGGCAGGCTGGCAAGCGCCTCTGGCCCCGGGCTGCCGACCTCTTCTAAACTAGCGGCATGACGAACCAAGAAATCGCCGCCGTGTTTGAGCAGATCGCCGATTTGCTGGAGTACCAAAGCGCCAACCCGTTTCGGGTGCGGGCCTATCGCAACGGAGCGAAGAAGATTAGCGAATTGGCGGAGCCGCTGGCCGCGATCGTGGCAGATTCTGGGCGGTCGCTGACCGATCTCGACGGCATCGGCAAAGACTTGGCCGAGAAGATCGAGACGCTGCTCGCGACCGGCACGCTGCCGCTGCTGGAGGAACTGCAGGAAGCCATTCCAGCCGGCGTGCTGACGCTGGCTCGCATCCCCGGCGTGGGACCGAAGAAGGCAGCGGCGCTGCACAAAGAGCTGGGGATCAGCTCCCTGCAGGAACTGCGACTTGCGTGCGAACAGCAGCGCATTCGCGGGCTGAAGGGGTTTGGCGCTAAGACCGAGGAGACAATCCTAAAAGGGCTGTCGATCGCTGAAGAGGCGGCGGTGCGCGTGCGGTGGGCCGACGCCGAGCAGATCGTCGACGAGTTGCTCGACCACATGCGGAGCGAGCCGGCGATCAAGCAGATGGAAATCGCCGGTAGCTATCGCCGCGGACGCGACACGATCGGCGATCTCGATTTGCTCGTCGACGCCACCGACGTGCCGGCGGTGATGGATCGCTTCGGCGCGTTCGCTCAGGTGAGCGAGACGATCGCTCGCGGCGAGACGAAGATGGCCGTGCGGCTCAAGTCGGGGCTGCAGGTCGATCTGCGGGTGGTGCCGGCCGAGTCATTTGGCGCGGCGCTGCAATATTTCACCGGTTCGAAGGACCACAATGTCGTTATGCGCGGTCGCGCGAAGCAGCAGGGGCTGAAGGTAAGCGACTGGGGCGTTT
The DNA here is from genome assembly GCF_965279485.1 of Lacipirellula sp. Lineage (NCBI taxonomy): Bacteria > Pseudomonadati > Planctomycetota > Planctomycetia > Pirellulales > Lacipirellulaceae > Lacipirellula > Lacipirellula sp. The sequence continues at coordinate 752,044 of NZ_CBDIIC010000001.1, read as the reverse complement.
TCCGCGTCGGCGACGACGGTAGTGAAACTTATATTGCCGGGAGGAATGAAGAAGAGGTCTACGCGGCGATCGGGTTGCCGTGGTTTCCGCCGGAGATGCGCGAGGCCCGCGAAGAATACAACTGGGCGGCGGCGGGCGAGTTGCCGACGCTGGTCACGCTCGAAGATATCCGCGGCGATCTCCACATGCACACGACCGCGAGCGACGGTCACGACTCGATTGAGGAGATGGTTGCGGCGGCGCTGGCGCGGGGCTTGAGCTACATTGCGATCACCGATCACTCGAAGCGGGTGTCGATGGCCCACGGCCTCGATGGCGAGCGGCTCCGCCGGCAGTGGCTGGAAGTCGACCAAGTGAATCGGCAGACCGAAGGAATTGAAGTCCTCAAGGGGATCGAGTGCGACATCCTCGAAAAGGGGGGCATGGATCTGCCCGACGACGTGTTGGCCGAGGCCGATTGGGTGATCGCGAGCGTTCACTACGGGCAGAACCAATCGCGGCAGCAAATTACCGAGCGGATTTTGGAAGCGCTCGAGAACCCGCACGTCGATATGCTGGCCCACCCGACGGGGCGGCTGATCAATCGCCGCGATCCGTACGAGGTTGATCTCGATCAAGTGATGGCGGCGGCGGTGAAGCACCGCAAGCTGCTAGAGCTCAACGCGAATCCGGCGCGGCTCGATTTGAACGATATCTACTGCGCGGCAGCGAAGCGGCTAGGGATTCCGATCGTCATCAACACTGACGCCCACACGACAGATGGGATGGAGGTGATGCGGTACGGGATCTTGCAGGGACGCCGTGGCGGGCTGACGGCGGCCGATGTGGCGAACACGCGGCCGTGGGCGGAGTTCAAGAAGCTGATCGGCGGGCGTTAGGACGATTGCTCAATCAGTGCGGCGAGGCATTGCTCGGCAGCGGCCATCGTTAGCCCGGCGAGCAAGAACCGCTTCTGCGCATTGGCGGGGCTGCTGATGAGCTCGATCTGCGACTTCGCGACGTGGAACGCTTCGGCCAGCAGCGCGATGATCACTTCGTTGGCTTTGCCTTTCTCTGGCGCGGCAGTGACGTCGATCCGCAGGGCGTCGGCGTGGATGCCGGCGAAGCCGTTGCGGCGGGCGCCGGGCCGTGCCTTCACGCGGATGACGACGCCCGACGGATGGGGTTCAAGCGGCGGGGCCATACGCTACAGTACGCCGTCGAAGAGTGACGAGCCGATGCGAACGATCGTGGCGCCCTCGGCGATCGCGGCGGGGAAATCGCCGCTCATGCCCATCGAGAGCTCGGTGAGCGTAACGTTTGGCGGGGCGTTTGGGGCGAGTTCATCGCGCAGCTGTCGCAGCGATGCGAAGTTCGCTTGCGCGGTCGCTTCGTCGCCGTCGAGTGCGGCCATCGTCATCATTCCGGCGATCGAGAGGCGGCTGTAGTTCGCGAGCGTTGGCAATAGCCGGCGGACTTCTTCGGGCGCGAAGCCCTGTTTCGCCGTGTCGCCGGAACAGTTCACTTCGAGCAGCAATTGCGGCGTGAGATTGGCGGCGGCCGCTTCTTCGTCGAGCGCGGCGAGGAGCCGTTTGCTGTCGACGCTGTGAATAAGCGAAACAAGCGGCAGCGTGCGGCGGATCTTGTTGCGCTGCAGTCGGCCAATGAGATGCCATTCGACGCCTGCCAGGCTGGAGGCTTCGGCCTTCTCCCACAACTGCTGGGGGCGGGCTTCGCCTAGCGAGCGGCAGCCGGCCTGCACCAGTAGCGCGGCGGTATCGGCGTCGACGTATTTCGAGACGGCGACGAGTTTGATCTCGCCTGGATCGCGACCAGCCGCGCGGGCCGCCGCACCGATTTCATCCCGCACGCGAGCGACGTTGTCGGCGATCAACTGTTGAGCGGTGGGCATGATTTCGCGGAGCGACTAGCCTTCGATCTCCATCAATTCCTCGACCTCGCCGTTAGGAGCGGCGAAGCGGGCGATGTAGCATTCCGACGAAGTGTTCTGCCCCATGAAGGTGCGATTCCCGCGCTGGCCTTGCGAGCGATAGAACACCCACTGATCGGGGCCCGACTGGACGCGGTAGCTGACGGCGACGTCGGTCGTTTGGATCGCGAGCGCCTGGGCGACCGTCAGTTGCCGCCAAGTCGAGGCTTCGGTCGAGCGCTTTGAGCGGAGGTCGATGAAGAGCGGGCAAGCGACGCTGCGGCCGACGACCTTCTGGGTGAGCCGCAACGAGTTCCCTTCGGCCGTAAGTTCGCCGATGCGCGGGTCGATCCGCCACTCGGGCAAGGCGAGCGGCATCACGCGGGCGAGCGGCTTGCCGTCGACCAGCAGCGCGTCGCGGGTTTCGCCTTCGCCGCAGAACAGAACGGCGTTGCCGAGCGGCAGCTGCCAGGTGTGCTCAAGCGTCGCCTCGCTGCCGCCGTAGAAGTTGTCGCAAAGATAGAGAAAACCATCCTGCCGGGCGAGCAGGATTTGGCGGTCGATGCGGGCGCCATCGGCGAGGAACCGCGTGAGCTCCATGTAATCGACGTCGACGTCGTTGAACCAGCACGTTTCTTCCCAGTCTCCGTCGGCGGCCACGGGGACGCCGTCGATCAGCGACTCAGTGGTCCAATCGCCGCCGAGGAGCCGACGGCCTTCGGCCCAAGCCTCCAGGCGAACATTGTCGCCCGAGTAATCGACGCCGACGACCTCGTTCTCCGACGACCAACCGGTACGCAGCAGCGCGAGGCGAGCCCAATCGCACTGGTAGGGCGCTTCGGGCGTCTTGCCAGACTCATCGAGATCCTTCGCGACAAACTTCTTGCCGAGCAACTCGCGAGCGGCGGCGACGTCCTTCTTCTTGCCAGTGAGTTGCAGCGCGGCGTGGAGGAAATCGGGCTGCCAGGCGTCGCTGGTCGGGCGGAGGATCTCGGCGCCGGTCGGCGCGGTCCAGCGGAGGGCGTTCCGCACGAGGTGGCGATACTGGCGCGTTCCTTCGGCAGTGAAGGGGCGCTGCTTGTCCGCGGCGGCGATCGTTGCGCATCGCGTCCAAGAGGCGAGCAGTGGCCGCAGCAGGCCGAGACGCTGGCCATGCAGCAGGCCTTCGCCATTGTGGAGTTCGACCAAACCTTCGCTCAACCGTTCGCGGGCCGCAGCGCGCAGAGCGTGGAGCGGCTTCATTTCGTCGAGGATGTACGACAGCGTCAGCGGCAACTCGCCGGCGAGCAGTTGTTGAGCCAGAACTTGCGCGTCGGCGGCCTCGGGATTCCAGGCTTGGGCGTGGCGAGCGAGGTCGGTCAGGAAGTCGACGAGCTTCCAGCCGAGTTCGGCCGGCAACGCTCCGCCTACGGCGCCGAGCAAGTGAGCGGCGGCCAGGGCGCCGAGCGCAAGTTGCGGATCGGCGGCGGCCCGCTTCGATTCCGCCAACCAGTCGCTGAGCGCGGCTTGGAGTTCTTTGTTCTTCTTGTTCTTCGCGAACTTGGCAGCGTCGGCCGGGGCGGTAGCGGCGGCGAGCAGGTCGAGCAGCCGTTGCGTCGTGCCGCTGGGGCTCGCGACGATGGGCGCCCACTGCAGTGGCTTGGCATCGCTGCTGAGCTTCGCGCCAAACGTCGAGCGGGCGGCGCGTTCGGCCCAATAGAGCTGCCACGCTTCGTGGACGGGGTGCTTGCTCTTCTTCAGGACGGCGGGCGCCGAGCTGCGCCAAAAGCCGCTGCGCGTGGCGGCTTGCGAAGGGGGCGTGTCGAGCTTGCCGTTGCTGCGAGCGGAGGCGTCGGGGTGGCGGAGACCGGCTTCGGCGGTGGGGTCGAACGTGGTGGACATACGGCGAGAGCGCTCCGCGACGGGGCTGGGTGTGCTTCCTGGCTCGAACGGCAGACTGGCCGGCATTGTACGGGGTTTAGGGAAGAGAATCACGGGGCGCCGGCGGGGAATTTCCGCAGGCGGCTTAGCGGGGTTCAACGGGATGATTGTGAAGGCGATGCGTGGCGAGATGCCGCTTGCCGCGGTCGCTAAGTTGGGCAGCGACTTCTAGAATGAGCGATGCTAATCGCCCGCGCTGCTGGCGAAGGAATTCAGCCCGCCAAACGTAGGAAACGACGGATCATGCGAACTGCTTGGAATCGAGTCGACTGCTCGCTGTGGTGCGTCGCGCTGGCGGCCTGTGTGTTGCTGGCGGCGCCGGCACGCGGGCAGTTTCCGGGTGGCGCGGGCCCGCAGGGGGCACCTGGCGAAGGGGCCAAGAAGGCCGATTTGCCGAAGCTGCCGGAGCCCGAGGGGGCGAAGCGGCTCACAAAGACCGACGAAGTCTGGGTCGACACAAAAAAGCATGAAGTGATCGTCGACGGATATATCGCCCTGCGGGAGGGGTACCTCGAAATGCTTTCATGCCTCACCGGGACGAAGGAGCATGAGGCGATCATCGGAGCGCAGACGAAGGCCCAAACGGTTCATGCCGCGCTGCTTGCCGTGGGGGCCAAGTCGGGGCATCCGGTGAAGTTCCGGCCGAAGTTCGAGCCGCCGACCGGCACGGAGATTGAGATCGAAGTCCGCTGGCTCGACGACAAAGGCGAGTGGCAGTCGGCCAAGGCGCAGGATTGGATCCGCGACTCGAAAACGAAGAAAGTGATGACGCAGCCGTGGGTCTTCGCCGGCAGTGGATTTTGGAAGGACGAAAAGGGGAAAGACTTTTACATGGCGGAGTCGGGCGACTTTATTTGCGTGTCGAACTTCACGACCGCGATGCTCGACATTCCGATCGAGAGCAGCCAATCAAACGAGGGGTTGCTGTTCGAGGCAAACACCGAGAAGATCCCAGCGCTCGCGACGCCGGTGCGAATGGTGCTGCGGCCGAAGCTGGAGGAGAACAAGTAGTCGCTAACGCCCCGTCGGAACAATTGACTTCCGTCGTCATTCAGTCGTCCCTACAGGACTTTCTGATATGCCGAATTCTTTTACCCAGCAATAAATTGCTGGGCTATTGTCCGTCGTCCCGCTGGGACGAGGCAGTCGCGTGTCGTAGTCGCGGAATCTAGATTGGTGCTGTTGTAGGCGCCACTCTTCAATTGCCGCCGCCGCTTCACTTCTCGCTGATGTCGTAGCAGTAGATGAGATTCTGGTCGCGGAGGTAGAGCTTGCCGTTGTTGATGACGGGGTGCGTCCAAATCTTGCCCGCTTCCTTGCGTTGATCCGTCTGGGGATCGAGCTTAAACCGCCCATGCTCCTTCCAGTCCTCAGGCGAAGCCTCGATGAGGACGACTTCGCCCTCGTCTTCGCTGATGCAGTAGAACCGACCGTCGGCGTAGGCGATGGCGCCTTTGCCGAGTTTGGAACGTTCCCGCCAAACTTCCTCGCCGGTTTTCAGATCCTGGCAGGCCCAGCCGCCCGGATCGGTGTGTCCGTAGACGTGGTCGCCGATAAGGATCACCCCGCCGTGGTGATTCTTCATCACCTTGTTGTCGTAGAGCTCGGTGACTTTGTCGTCCGCCCCGATTTCGATCGCTTTGCAGCCGACGCCGTAGCCGGAGGTGACGTAGACGTACTGATCCTTCACGATGGGGGTCGGAATTACCGCCACCTTACCGGGCCAAGGGCTTGACCAGAGGACTTTGCCGGTCTTTGGTTCGAGGCCGACGATTTGGTCGGGGAGCAATTGGACGAGTTCAGGGCCGCTGTTGCCGGGACGAACGACGAACGACGAATAGTGGGCGCCAGTGGTAATGTCGGACGTTTGCCAAATCACTTCGCCGGTGTTTTTGTCGAGCGCGGCAATCGCGCCTTTTTCACCACCCGGGGTGCAGAGGACCATGTTTTCGTAGATGAGCGGCGACTCGGTGAAGCCCCACGTGGGAACTGTGCCGCCGAGCTCGATCATCGACTGCCGCCATTTTTCTTTGCCGGTGGCGGCGTCGACGCAAATAAGATTTCCCTGGGCGCCGAGGGCGTAGATGATTCCATCTTCGACGGTGGGGGTGCCGCGCGGGCCGTCGCCCCAGTTGTTTTCGAGCACATCGCCGATCTCAATGGCGGCGAGTTCTTCGCCGGTATTGGCGTCGAGCGTGAGGAGGAGTTCCGCCTTACGCGGAGGGGCGTCCGGAGCCGCCGATGGATCCTTAACTTCGCGGGCGCCCATCGTGTAGAGCTTGTCGCCGACAATCGCGGGGCCGGAGTAGCCGACGCCGGCGTTCTCGAACATCCAGACTCGCTTCGGGCCTCCCTCGGGCCACTCCTGCAGAAGGTTTTCTTCCTTAGAAATGTCGTCGCGGTTGGCGCCGCGCCATTGCGGCCAATCGGCGTGGGAGGGAACGGCCGCTAGTAACATTGCGGCGACCGAAAGTAGCAGAACCACCGGAAACAGGCTGCGACGCATCGCGATTGCGCTCCATCGTGGCGGGCGGGGAGGGGACACGCCGAGCCCGCAAGCTAGAGGTTTAGGGCAGGGCGTTTTCCCCAGTAGTTGAGGCGCATGCTACCAGATTCGACGATTCGGAAGCAACCAGCGGGGAGTCTGGGGCGGGGGCATGCCGCAGGGCCGCAAAACTGTCGTTGCCGCAACTTGGCAACTCAGTACCATGGCGGTCCTTCGACATGCGTCTGATAGCTAATTGCCCGAGAAAGGATTCCCATGGCCAACGAAAATGCGCTCAAGGTTCCCGGTCCCGCGATGCGCGACCCGAAGTCGTTCGAAGTCGTGCGGGCGTGGATTGCCGAGAGCAGCCTGCAAGTGAGCCTCCGTACCGGCGTCTGGGACAACCCGGCCGACTACGGCGTGCTGCTGTTCGACATCATGCAGCAAGTCGGCATCGCCTACGAAGAAAACGAAGGCTACAACCAGTGGGAAATCCTGGAAAAGATCAAGGCGGGGCTCGATGAAGAGTTTGCCGCGGCGTTCAAGAAGCGTAAGAGCGCCTAACGCTGCTAGGTCGCAGCTAAACGTGCTCTGTTTCGGCACTGGCTAGCGCTCACTTGCTCGACAGGTTTGCATAAAAAACGAGGCCCGCGTTTTCACGCGGGCCTCGTTTCGTTTAGTAGAACTGCTTCTCGGCGAAGAACTAGTCTTCGTTAGCGCCGATTGAGCGACATCAGCAGCTGCAGCACGTACCAGAACATCAGCGCGACCGACGCGAACAGGGCGAGGGCGGCGGCGACGTGTTGGTTGACTTGGTAGTGATGCAACACGTTGCTCGTGTCGTACAGAATGTAGCCGGCGCAGAGTAGCAACATCGCGGCAATAAAGATGATGCCGAGATTGAAGCCGAACAGGGCGCTGCAAACGATGACGCCCATCGCCGCGAAGCCGCCGACGATTAGCGCAGAACGCATGAACGAGAAATCAGCGCCCGAGACGAACACCGCGCCGGTCAGGGCGATGAAAATGAAACCGGTCAGTAGGGCGGCGTTCATGATCACGCCGGGACCCTGTGTGGCCAGCGCCAGGTAAATGAGCGGCAGCATGATCACCGCTTGGGCGATCACGTACAGGCTCAGGCCAGCGTATTGCTTGCCGAGGCTCGTGGACGACATGGCCCACGAGTTCGCTAGCCAGCTGACGCCCATAAAGGCGCCCAGGATGATCAGCCAGCCGAAGCGGCCGTTGCCGGTCATGAACTGGAACATCAGGTCGGCGAGACCGGTCTGCATCAGCACCGCTTCGATCGCGCAGAAGGCGACGACGGCGCCGAGCAGGTGGAGGTAGGTCTTGCGAATAAAGCTCGCGCGCGACGTCGCGTCGGCTTGCGCGGCGCTGAGGCCCCAATTTTGGTACGGATTGTTGTTGTCGTCCGCGTAGTTCATCGCATTCTCTCCTGAATGGCTGGAATCGAATCTTGGCTGGCAGGGAAGGGGCGCGGCGTGCGCACCCTCTCCGCAGTTTCGTCCCGGAATTCTACCTCATTCTAGGGATGCGGGTCATGCCAGTCGCGCCGATTGGGGATAATTCCCAGGCTCGGACGCTGGATTGCGACGAATTGGCGCTCCGAATCGGCTATCGCCGACCGGTTTGGTCGCGGAAGGTGCTCTCGAAGATCTTATCCGCATTGGCGGTTTCGAAACCGTCGCGGCGATGTTCCCGGCGGATTTCGGCCGCCGGCAGCGTCGCGAACTGCGGCAGAACGCGGCGTTCCGCAAATTCGACGTACGAGCCGGCGATTTGCTGGGTCGTTTCGCCCCCCGCGGCGAGCGGGAACGTGGCGTCGACCATCTCGGCGACGGTCGAACTTTGCAGCAGCAGTTGGTCACCGCTGACTTTCACTTCGCCGCCGGCGTTGTTCAAGTGAATGCCGTGCGACTTCAGGAACTCGTTGAACTTGGCCACCGTGTCGTACTGCGCCGGCAGGTTGTGAACGCTGACGGTGAAGTGGTTGAGGTAGTAGCGGTTGTAGATCACCCACGAGGCGTATTCGCTCTCCTCGGCGAGGACCTGGTAGTCTTCCCACGTTGGCGTCCGCCAGAGGGGACTGTGCAGAAATTCGTCGACCGCAGCACCGTTGTCGAGATCGAGCGAGTCGGCCGGATCGCTCGTCACTTCGTCGGTGTACGAATGGATGATGCGCTGGACGTTGTCCGACAGCTCGTCGACGCACAATTCGCTGATAAAGATCCGCGGATACTTCGCCACCGGCGGGGCGTACCAGTAGGCGTCGAGCTTCTTGCCGTCGAAGCGGAGGAAGTCGCGCTTCTCGTAGCCGTAATGGAGGAAGATCTTCTCGAACGAGGCGATGCCAAGGTTCGGGACGCCCATCGTGCGAAACGCGATGTGATCGTTCTCGATGCCGCCGACCGAATCGACGAGGCCCGCTTTGACCATCGCTTTGACGACGCAGTCGACGTCGGGGACGCGTTCGCGGTAACGACGCATCAGGCCATCAAGCACGAAATCGAGGGGAGCAGCGGTGGAGGCGGTGTGGATCATCGGCGGGAGCCCTGGGGCGGGTGGGAAAACGCGATCGGCCACGCGACGCGCGGCTGGCGAACGCCCCGCAGCGGGGCGACTGGCTAGCGAGCCCAGCGGCGGATGGCGTTTCGTATCGCCGGGGGGCTTTGCGCGTTCGAGAGAACAATTCTCACTATAACTATTATTGCCGAAGAACGTGAGCCGGCGAGTGGGGATTTAAGCAACTTCCCCGAAGAGTTCCGCGAGGGCCGATTTCCCCGGGGTTTGCCGACGACTTTGAGTGCTGGCGACGTCGAGCGGCGCCGGGCCAGTTGATCTATTCGCGCACTAGCCGCTTCGCTTTGCGCGGAACGAACATGGTCGCGGCGAAGAACAGCAGCGTCGCAGCGGCAGGCTCGGGGACGGCCGCGGTCAACGCGATGACATTGCCGAGCGACTCGCCGAAGTGCTGCTTGAAAATGGCTAAGTCGAGGGCGTCGACTTGCCCGTCGTTGTTGCCGTCGGCGGCGAGTCCCGTCCCGCTAGTGCCGAAGGCGCGTTGCCAGACCAGAAAGTCGTCACCGTCAACGACGCCGTCGCCGTCGAAGTCGCCCGGCTGCGTAGCAATGGCGCTCGCGACGGAAAGCTGAAGCTGATAGAGCTGAACGTTCGCGGTCGAACCGGCGACGCGGACGTAATATTGGCCTGCGGCGGGGAGGCTGATGCTGGCGAGCGATTCGGCGAAACCGGCAGCCGTGTTGTTCGCCGTGCCAAGCAGCGTCGTGCCGTTCGTGCCGTAGATTGCCAGCGAGAGGTCGTTACGCGCGTTTGCGTCGAACGTCGATTGCGCACCTCCTTCGGCCCCTTGCGTGAAGACGCCGCCGAGCGGCGTCAGCGTCGCGGTAAGCAGCGACGCTGAGTTGACCGTGAAGCTGAAGAAATCAAAGTCGTTCGAGTTCGCGATGCTGACGAAGTCGGTCTCGTCGGGGCCAACCGCCTGGCCCGTGGCGGCCGCTGTACCGATCGACTTCGACCCGCCGGCGGCAATGGCCCCGAGGCTGGTAGCGAGGCTGTACGAATCGTTGCCGGCGCCGTTGTTGGTTTTCTCGAAGGCGTCGCCGTAAAGGCCATGCAGTCCCCGAATGTCGTCAAGTTGCGGGCCATCGAACGAGGTGTCGATGTAGGGCTCCATCAGCAGGTGGTCGCTGGACGACTCGATGTGGAGCAGGCCGAACGCATGGCCCAACTCGTGTGTGATCGTGTTGCGAAGCTGCAGATAGTTGTTCGCTGAATTGTTGTAGAAGTTGGTTTCGCCCGTATCGACGACCATGTCGCCGTTGTTCGGCAAATAGGTGTAGGCGAGCGTGCCGTTGGCGCCGTCGATGTTCGCTCCACCGATGCGAATGTCGCCGCGCACGCCCAACACGCCCGCCGTGTTGCCCCCCATCTGCACGCCATTATCATTTGGCTCGTAGACAAACTTGATGCCGCCGAGTTCGGTCCAACGATCAAACGAGTCCTGAAAGAGGCTAAACCAAGGGCGCGTCGTCAGATTGCTCCCGCCTGACGAGCCGAAGAGACCGTCCATGTAGGAGATCAGATTGCTGGGCCCTTCGCTGACGATGGACGTGCCGTCGGCGACCAGGCTCCAGGTGATCGTGGCAATGTCGCCGTTCGTCCCCGTCGAGCCGGAAGCGGTGGTGCTCCAGCGGTCGTCGGGGATGTAAGCGGAAGCGACGTTGGTGCAAACGAATATTCCCAACATTGCCGTGATGGCGGCGCTAGGCAGCGAATGGTGGCTTCGATGGTGAGGCATAGATTAATTCATTAATTGTAGCAGAGCCATGCTGAGTTCAGCGGCTGCTGGGAGCTTAGCGAGTCCGTCGGACGTATGCGGTTCTCTTACGGAATGCTCAGAAACGTAACGGCGAGCGGCGGGGCCTGCTCGGAAGGGCTGAGACGCTATCGGAATACGTCTGTGGGAACAGAACCCGCCGCCCGCGATGGAACGTTAGCCTTGGTTGTGCGGCCGTCGCATGGCCCGCCATCCTCCTAAAGTCAGCAAAATGGCAGTCAACGCTGCGGCCGAGGGTTCCGGGACCGCCGTCGCGACTGGCGTGACAGGCATTGGCGCTGCGCAGCCGTCTCCTGCGGTAGCGGCAAGCCTCAGCATCAGGGCGCTTCCTCCCTCTGATTCGTTACCAGTCGTCACGGAACCGCCTCCGGCCGTGACGATCTCGTCGAGGTAACTCGTCAGGCCAGACTGGAAGGTCGTGTACGTTGCAAGATTCTCTTCCAGCGTCGTTTGCTTGTAAGTAAGCGTGGCGATTTGCAGGGAGATCATGTCTTGCGCGGTCGTAATCCAGTCGACGATTCGCGCGAGCCGCGTTTCCGACAGGTCGTCACGAGCTTCGTAGTCGGCCAACAAATCGTCGTAGAAGGCGAGATCGTCGTTGGCGCTGGCGAGGTAGTCGTCGATGTGGCCGATAGTCCGCTCAACGCCTGCAACGAACCAGTCGTAGCGGTCGACGAGCCATTCGGTTTCGCCGACGAGATCAGCGTAGGCATCGGTGCTGTAGTAGTCTTCGCTGTCAGCGACTCCGTCGTCGTATGCCGACGTAATGTCGGCGAACTGATCTTCGAAATCGCTCTGGATCGCGTCGATGCTCGGCGCGCCGGGGCCTCGGCCGCCGTGGCGATGTCCGCCGCCCATGCCGTTGCCGGCGAAGCTCATCGTGCCGGCAAGCGCCGGGCCCGCGGCAGCGATGAAAGCGGTGGCGGCGGCATAGAGAGTGAAACGATTCATGATGCTGTTCCTCCGCGATAGCGGTGTTGAAAGACCCGAAGGGAGGGCGAGATTCTGCCTCGGGGCGAGGTGAGCTCGTGGGGGTTTCTAACGTCCGGGCTCCGCCGGGCGGTGACATGGCGTCGTCGCTGGAACATTCACTGAGACTGCGACCGCGACTGTGGCTTCAGCCGCCCAGGCAGAGGTCCTGAACTACCTCCGGAACCCGCGGAAGAAAAAGCCCATCGCGCGCCCGTCGACGCCGAAGACCCCGAAGCCGCCGCCGCCCTGTCCACACCCGCCGAGCAGGTCGGTCTGATCGCCGAGGCCGAGGTTCGTGGCGCCGCCGACTAAGGCTGTCTCTGCCACCGTCACGGAATCGTCTTCGTTGGCGCTGACGACATTCAGATCGCCGTCGATCTGGCCGTTATGTGTCAGCGAGTTGTTTCCGTCGCCGAGTCGGGCGAAAACGCTGTCGGCAATGACCGCCGTTTCCGCGATCGTCACGACGTCGTCGCCGTCGCGGCCGTCGTAAAGCACCGAGCCGTCGATCGTGCCCGCGACGGTCACCGTGTTGTCGCCGTCGCCGAGCGTGAGCTTGAGGTTGCGCTCAATTTCTGCGGCCGCGTCGATCGTCACTTGGTCGTCGCCATCGCCCCCTCTGATGGTGAGCCGACCAATGGCGCCGGTGATCTCGACGACGTTATCGCCGTCGCCTAGTTGCAGCGACGCCGAGCCGTCGATGGTGGCATTGAGCGTGACTTGGTCGTTGCCCTCGCCGCCGCGGTAGTTGACGTCGTCGATCGACGTGCCGATGACCTCGAATGTGTTGTCACCGTCGCCTAGGCGAGCGTAGACGGTGTCGACGACGTTGCTACCGAGATTGACCGTTACCGAATTATCGACGCCGGCGGTCTTATCGATGTTGATGCGAATGTCGTCGGTGACGCCCGTGAGCACGTCGGCGTCGGCGATGACGACGCCGTTGTCGATGACGCGGTAGGCGCCCTCGCTGACGGCGACGATCTCAACGGCCCCGTCGGCGTCCCCCGAGACAATCAGATCGCCCCCGGCCGAAACGGCGGCGGTGACGGCGAGAGCTCGCCGGTTTTCAAGGCTTTCGAAGGCGTTCAGTCGTCGGTAACTCATTGCCGTAGCCCCCATTGTTGGCGTGTATTGCACCCGTCGATTCCGGTGCGGCGGGTGAAGAAGGGGACGAAGCCGACGTACGACTTTGCTCGCCTGCAAGTCGGTGGTTGGCTGCTGCCAGCGCCCACGAGTCGCTCAAGCCTTCCTGGTCGACTTCGTCCCTGGGGGGAACTGACCGGTTATGCCGGCGCAGCGCAACGGGCTACCATTCGCCCAAAGCAGAAGCTCCGCGAAATTGCCGAAAAGTTCCCCGCTGCGGGGGGCCGCAATGACGCGACTTCGCCGCGGCCGTGGGGTTGAAAGTGCTAGGAACCAACGAAGAATTCCTGGCGACATCGGCAGTGCCGCCCAGAACGGCGAAAAATCGCGGAAAGAAGCACGAATTGTGGCTCAGTAGCGAGTTGCGCAGGTTGCCAAGAATCGGTCTTATAAGCAGGTTTCCGCTTGCGATAGTTGATCGCGCGCGTACTTAAGGGGATCTGTCATGGGACTCGCCGCCATAATGCCTGCCGATTCAGCTAACAACTCATTTGGGTCTGGGGAGGAGAATCCACGCGACAGCATCGCTGGATTGATCAGCAGCGCGCGACGCGGCGACGGCGATAGCCTCGGCCAGCTGCTGCAGATGTACCGCAACTACCTAACGGTGCTGGCGGGAACGCAGATCGAGCGGCGGCTGCAACCGCGGATGAGCCCCTCCGACGTCGTGCAGGAAACGATGCTGCGGGCTCACGCCAACTTTGCCCAGTTCCGCGGTGCTTCCGAACCGGAACTGGTCAGCTGGCTGCGGCAAATCTTGGTGAACAACTTGGCCCGGTTTGTCGAACAGCATGTCCTGGCGGCGCGCCGCGACGTGCGGCGCGAGGTGTCGATTGAGCGGCTTGGCAACGCGCTTGAGCAATCGACGATTCAACTCGCGGCCTTGCTCCCCGCGGGAAGTCGATCGCCGAGCGCTGCCGCGCAACAGCGTGAAGAGGCGGTCGTGCTGGCCGATCGATTAGCGCTGCTCGCGGCGGACTACCGCGAAGTGCTGATGCTGCGTAACTTGCAGGGGTTGCCGTTCGAGACCATCGCCGAGCAAATGGGGCGCTCGGTAAGTGCGACGCGGATGCTTTGGCTGCGGGCCATCGAGAAACTTCGCGGATTGTATTCTGGGGATCAACTGGATGAAGGCTGAAGCTTCCACCGAGAACTTCTCCGCTGCATCTCTCCCGCCCGAGGAGCAGGAACGGCTCGCCTGCATCCTCGATGAGTACCTTGCTGCGCTCGAACGCGGCAAACCGATCACCCCGGAACAATTGCTTGCCGCGCATCCCGGTGACGCGTCGCGGCTGCGGGCCTATCTCAGCGGGTTGCAGCTATTCCATGCGGCCGGACCGGCGGCAGTGGCGGGGCTTGCCGTCGATCGCCCGCGGGCTGGTCGTACGATCGGCGACTACGAGTTGCTGCGGGAGATCGGTCGTGGCGGGATGGGGGTCGTGTACGACGCGATGCAGCGCTCGCTGCGGCGGCGGGTCGCTCTCAAAATCCTGCCGATGACCTCTGCCCAAGATCCACGACACATTGCGCGTTTCAAGAACGAAGCGCAAGCGGCCGCTCAAGCGCAGCACCCGAACATCGTGCCCGTGTTCGGCGTCGGCGAGGCCGAGGGCGTCCACTACTACGCAATGCAGTTGATCGAAGGCGAGTCGCTGGCCTGTTTCGTGCGCCGGGGCTCGAACGCTCCTGATCAACCGGCGCCAAGTACGCTGCTCAACAACACGCAAACTGCCTGGGAAGCGGCGACGCAGCCGTTTCTGATTCCTTCAAGCGTTAGCGAAGCTCCCGTCGTCGACTCCTCGCGGCGTAACGTGAGCGGAATTCTTAAAACGGCGTCGCACGTTGAATGGGCGGCGCAGCTTGCCGTGCAGGCTGCGCGAGGCCTGCACGCCGCCCACGAGTTTGGCGTCATCCATCGAGACGTGAAGCCGTCGAATCTGCTTGTCGATCGCAACGGCAAGCTGTGGATTACCGACTTCGGCTTGGCCCGCATGCGCGAGGCTGAGGCGCTCACCCACACGGGCGATATCCTCGGCACGATGCGATACATGAGCCCCGAACAGGCGCTGGGGCGAACGACGCTCGTCGACCATCGGACCGACGTCTATTCGCTGGGCGTGACGCTCTACGAGTTGGCGACCTTCGTTCATCCCGCCGGGGACGCCGGCGACGTTCAGCTGTTCTTCGAGCGGACGCGGCAGAGCTACCGATCGTTGCGGCATTGGAACCCGCATGTTCCTGTCGATTTCGAGACGATCGTCTTGAAGGCGATGGGCGAGTTTCCGCAGGATCGTTATGCAACGGCGGCGGAGATGGCGGACGACCTCGAGCGATTTCTGCGGGGGGAACCGATTCAGGCGTGTCGCCCCAGCGTCGCCACCCGTGCGGCAAAGTGGGCTCGCCGGCATCGAGGGGCGGTGATGACCGCCGTGGGTTGCGCCTGCTTGGCCTTCGTTGGCCTATCGGTAAGCGTCGTGAAAATCGCCGCAGAAAAAGCCAACGTCGTTGCTGAGAGCGAGTTGCGTGAAAGTGCCCTGCGCGTCACGCGCGAGGCGCTCGATGAGTTTACGATGCTTTACGGCGAGCAACTTGCCGGCATCAATGGCGCTGAAGGCGTACGCCGACAAGCCTACGAACGCGGCATCAAGTACTACGAGCAAGTCGCCCAGCAATCCGCCGACGATCCACGATTGGCCGCGGACCATGGGATGGCTCTTGGCAAGCTGGGGTCGCTCAAAGCCAAACTCGGGGCCGACGAGGAAGCGCTGAAGCTTCTACAACAAGCGCAACGAAAGTACGAGCAGCTAGTCGCCGACGAACCGGCGAATGCTGAGTACGTCCGTCGGCTGGCGTTGATCTACAACAACGTCGGTCTGCATCTTGGGAAGATTGGGCGCAGCGCCGACGCGCTCGCGTTGCTTCGCCAAGCCGACGCGCTGCAGGCGCAACTGCTAACATCATCCGACGACGCAACGGAATTGTCGAGCGACGTCGCCGCGACGCAGAGCAACCTCGGAATACTCCTCGGAGGCGCCGGGGATCAGACAGAGGCCGCGCGGCACTTCGTCGAGTCAGTTCGGCTGCAGACGGAAGCACTGGAACGCTCGCCTCACGATCCGTCGGCGATGGCGGATCTTGCCGCCGGGTTGAGCAATCTCGGCGCACAGCAGCAGAAGCAAGGTGATCTCGCTGCGGCCGTTGCATCGTTCGAGCAAGCGATGATGCTGCGTGAACAACTGCTCGCGCTGGCACCGCTCAATCAGAACTACCAGGCTGAACTGGCTGGATCGCTCAACAACTTCGGATACGCGCTGTCGCTGCAAAAAGAGTGGGCGCTTGCCGAGCGACACTACGCGGACGCGATCGAATTTCAAAAACAGCTTGTCGCCACCTCTCCGCTGACGCTGCAGCATCAGCGCAATTTGGCAGTGACGTACAACAATCTCGGCCAAGTCCAGCTGCAGCGAGATCGCAACTCGGCGGAACGCCAAGCTGCCGCTGAAAAGTCATTCAAGACGGCGCTGGAGTGGCAACTGAAGGTTCTCGATGCCGAGCCAACCGACATCGCCACGCTGAGTCATCTCGGCGGCGTTTACAACAACCTTGCCATGCTGCAGGAAGCGGCAGGCCGGCCCGGTGATGCCGAGGGCAACTTCAAGCTGGCAATTAAACGCCAGCGCCAGGCGCTCGAACGGGCGGGAAATCATCAACTGATCCGTCAGATGCTCGGCAAGCACTACTACAACTACGCCGAGTTTCTGGCGAAAGAGGGCCGCCACGCCGCGGCGCGGCAAGTCGCACTGCGTCGCCGCGATCTGTGGGCGAGCAACCCGGCTTTGCTATTCTCCGCCGCTGAACAACTCGCCGCCCTCAGCACTCGTGCCGCAAAGGGGGAAGGGGATGAGGCGGTTCGATTGCAGGACACTGAGGCTGCTGCGGTCGCCGCCGTCGACACGCTTCGCAGCGCCGTCGCAGCTGGGTTGGATGCGTCCTGGCTTAAGTCGGCGGCACTGGCGCCGTTAGCGCCACGCGATGATTTTGAGCGATTGGTAAGAACTGCGCCGGTGGCGACGCAAGCTTCTGAAAATCTCGCCAGAGAATAAGAAATCAAGATGTGGCAACGCATTGAACAACTGATGAGATCTCTGCGGCGGGGAACTCCCGAACGCGGTGCCGCGAGTGTGCGTCATGCGCGGCTAGAAATTGAGACGCTGGAGCAGCGCACTGTGCTCTCCGCGAACTTCTTCGGCGACGAGGAAGTTCTGGAGCGTCTGGCGACGCGCGAGCCGCCGCGAATGGATCTATTTCACGACGCAACGGATACGCCCTTCGCCCTGTTCGCGGAGGGAGCGCCGAAGCCGTTCGCCGGCGAACGAGAAATGCCGCGCGACGCAGGCGGGATGCCGTTCCTTGGCGGTTTCGCAGGATACGGTTCTGCAGATAACTACAAAGAACAGCGTTCTTCGAGCATGCCGCGGCAGGACTATCAGCCGCCGCTTGGGTTGAAGAGCGGCGCCGCGATTGGCGGAAACATCGGTGGTGGAACCTTCGAAGACGTTAAAACCGGGGCCGCCGACGCCGACGAAGATCCGCCGCCGCCACTGATGATGAGATCGCCGGTCAGCCTGAACGACGACCGCGATCAGAGAGGCGTCGACGACAATTTCGTTGCCAGCACATTCAGTTCGGTGCAACCTCCGCCGATTGGGGCGCTGGTGGAACGCATCGCCGACGCACGGCACGCGGCGCTGCTGCCGATGGTGGTGACGTCCGGCAGCGATGCGCTTGAAGGTGGTTCAGAATCCTCCGATGACGCATCGTTGCTAGCTTCTTCCGTGACGCTGGCAAACTCGACGGGCGAAAGTCGCTTGGGCGCTGCGGAACGCGACTCAGCGTTCGCGGGCTACTCGTCGTTGAGCGGCAATGAGACTGAGTATGATGCCTACCTACAACAGGTAGCCGAAGATCAGATGCGCGATGCGTCGGCTGGCGATGCGAGCGGTCTCGCCGATGCCATCGATGACGATGTTTTTGATTCGGAAAATCGCGCCAATATCGCCGCAGATCAACAAGTTGCGGCGATCGAGGAAGCGCTCCGGTCGCTGGCGGCGCGACGCGGCGATACGTGTTCGGCTTCCCTTGCTTCGCAGTCGGAGTACTCGTGGCAGCCTCGCGCGGCCACCGGAAACGGAGAGGCGAAAGGCAAGCCAGATGTGGAAGATCCAGGAGGGATGATCTTGCTGCAGACGCTGGCCGCTGGCGACGAATTGCTCGCGGGAGGCACGGCGAGTCAGATTGCCGAGACGCCTATCGAAATGGAGGCGACGATCGGCGTCTACCAAGCTTTCGATGTGTCTGTCGATGCGGCGCCGCCCGCTGCTATCGAGACGATTCCCGCAGCAGATCCGAGCCAAGCCCACGGAGGCGACGCCCAGCAGTCGAGCGGAGCGGCTGGTCGGCAAGCGTCGACTGGGCTGGGGGGGATGGCCGTTGGGGCGGTGATCTTGGCTGCCAATCGGCAGCGGAACTCGAAGCGCCGCCGGACCAAGGCGTAACATCGAGCAAGCCCTCTACGCTTTGCCGCGAATGACGCGAGTCCCGATCCAAATCATCGCTCCCGAGTAAGCCAGCACGGTCAAGCGGCCTTTCCAACTGAAGTGCATTGGCCAATCCTTTGGCGACGCAACCCAGTCGAACGCCATCGCTGCGAGGAGAATGCCGGCAATCGCGTATGCTACGAACCCTGCCCAACGCGGCGGCGGAACGCTGCAGAGACGCAAGCACTCCACGCACTGGCGGCGTGGCGACGCGACAATTTCATTCTCCTGACCAGCCGCCACTCGGTATCGTAGCGATCCGCAATCCGGGCACCCCTGAGCCGTGCTCGCGCGACGCTCGCAGCGCTCTCGATAGCGAAACCAGGCGAACGAGATCAGCGCGAAAATGCTGACCACCGCGACTGCAGCGAGGCCTAGAAGGTTCTCGTCCATGGTTAGCGCCGTAGCGAGCCTAATGTATACGTGCGCCGCCGGTGAGCGACGAGACCAGCAATCGCGATTCCCACAAGCGCGACGGCCGTCGGCTCAGGCAGATCGCGAAAACAGATTTCGTCGACTACGACGCCATCACTTAGCGAACCTCGGTAAAAAGTAATGGATGTGAACGACGAGCTCAGAACGCCAAAAAACTGTTCACTGTCGATGGCGTCTATCGCCACCGCGGCGACGCCGCTGTCGCCAGCTTTCGTCGAAAACGTCATGGACGTTGAGTGCGCCGGGTAACCGTAGTCGACGATATTCACCCCGAAGGCAACCAATGGCGCTGGAAACGTGAACGTCAGCGACGCGGACGTCGTCTGACCATACCAAACTAAGTATTTGTCGCCGTGCGTGGCGTGCCCCGCTGACACAGGCTGATCCCAAATATCCAAATCGCCCGTTGCGGTTGAATTGGTGATGGTGACTTGCCCGGATGCGATCGACGCAACGCCAGGAAACGGACTCGTTGCCGGCAGCGTCTCAAAGCTTTCGAGCGTAACCAGGCCGGCGCTGTCCAAAAAACTCGCCTCGTTGTTGAACGTCGTCGCTCCCTCCGCTGTTATGGCTGGGAATGTCACGAGGCAGAAAATCACGATTAAACGCATTGGCGGATCTCCGGAGATACAGAACTTGTCGCCGTTCAAATGCGAAGGGTAGGGCAGATCGAGTTTCACCAAGGAAGTGAACCAGAACAGCCAGTTTATCAGAAGATAAATCCGAAAAAAGAGCGAGCGAGCTCTTCCGTTGCGCCACAAGCGGCTATCGACTTAGATGGTAGGGAAGATGCTCCACAGGAGGCGGCAACGCTATAAGGAGTTGAAAGCGACGAGGAGACGGCCACCGGATGCCAACTCCGGTCTGCGTAAGTATCTGGGGTGAATCATGTCGCAAGGTAGGCCACGGGCTTCGTCACCTTCAGTTCAAGATTGTGATTGGATCGAGCGACCAACTTGCGCGAGTGTATCCTGAGGACGCAGATGAGGACTCCAGCTTGAAGGGCATCGTCACACGACGATGGATAGTGTTTTCGGCTGCGCAGCTGACTCTGACTTGACGTTACGATTCGGTGAAAAGTCTGCCTTGCTTGCGTTTTGCTTAGCAGCATTGCGAAAGAGAACAGCAGAGATTGTTGACGGCTCAGGCCAGAACGGTTGCCGCACGGCGTGACACCCAATAGCACGATTGCCGACAAGCGAGGTGTTAATTATTGCCGTTCGATTGCACAATTACATGCGATATTTCACATCAAGAAGAACAAAAAATTACCGGCGACAACCTTCCTGTAACCTAGTCAACGGAGAGGCGGTTGGCCATGCTGAGAGCAAGATGCAATAGGCAGTCTTGTCATCGCAGCGACTCCTTTCAAATATCGCTTCGTTAAGGCGCTGGCACTCATCGTGTGGTTGCCTCTTTCGCTTCAAACTCGCGGTAACCGCCCTGTGCGGTTGCGGCGGACGGAGCGGCGTTCGTTGCATGAGTCTAACTGTTCTTCGAGGTTATTGAGAAAGACGGCAATGAAATTCTTCCCTCATACGTGGTCGCTCCTCCTACTCAGCTGTTTTGCCATGCCGGCTGCAGTGCACGGGATTGACTTGGAAAGGGTTGAGTCGCCAAGCGGTGACGTTGCAATTGCGTTCAGCTTGAATGAACAGAGCGCCCCGCAGTTCGAAGCGAGCTACCGCGACGAAGTCGTCGCTAAGGGTAGGCTCGGTCTTAATTTTGCAGGAGCAAAGCCGCTGAAGGATGGCTTGAAAGTTCTAGGGGTGCAAAAAACTGAGCGCGACGAAACCTACGAAATTCCCGTGGGAAAGACGTCTTCATCGCGTGATCAGAGCCGGCGAATGGTCGTGAAGTTGCAGGAAGCGGCAAGCCCGCAACGGCGGGTCGACGTCGAGTTTCACGTTGCCGATGATGGGATTGCGTTCCGTTACCAGCTTCCCGAGCAAACCGGCTTGCAGGACATCACTCTGCTCGATGAGCTAACGGAGGTGACGTTCGCCGGCGATCCAGAGGCTCGAATCTTGCCGCTGAATGGCTATACGACGCCTTACGAAAAGCTCTATCTCAAGAAGCGCGTGAGTGAGATCACGCCGCAAGAACTAGTCGGCCTGCCGATGTTATTGGCGATACCAGCGCCGAAGGGCGTGGTATGGGGCGCGTTTACCGAAGCGAATCTACATGACTATGCTGGCATGTATCTCGCCGGCGCCGCGGGCAAGCCCGGCACGCTGGCGTCGAAGCTTTCTCCGCACCCTAAGCGGAAAGATGGCGCGAAGGTCATCGCGAAAAAATCGCTGACGACTCCGTGGCGAGTACTGCTGCTGGCTGACGATCCTGGCCGGTTGATCGAGTCGAACCTGATTTTCAATCTGAACGAACCGTCAAAAATTGCAGACGCTTCGTGGATTAAACCGGGGCGAACGACGTTCCCCTGGTGGAATGGGTACGTGCTGGAAGACGTTGACTTTGAGCCGGGTCTCAACACGGCGACGCACAAGCACTACATCGATTTTTGCGCCGAACATGGCATCGAATACCACTCGATCGATGGAACAAACGACCAAGCTTGGTACGGCGGGCCGATCGCTCCGAATGGCCCCACGGATGTGACGAAATCGATCCCCGAAATCGATATGCCCGAGTTGCTCCGCTACGCGAAGGAGAAAGGCGTGCGGCTGCGGCTGTGGATGCATTGGAAAGCGCTGCAGCCGCAACTCGACGAGGCGCTTCAGGTCTATGAGGATTGGGGCATCGAAGGGATCATGATCGACTTCATGGATCGCGACGACCAGGAGATGGTCGCGTTCTATCACGAGGTCTCTGAGAAAGCGGCGAAGCACCATCTCACCGTTAATTGGCACGGCGCCTACAAGCCGACGGGGATGGAACGGACTTGGCCGAACGTCCTCAACTACGAGGCGGCGCTGAATCAGGAATATAACAAATGGGACAAGGTCGGCACGCCGCCGGAGCACAACCTCAACATTGCATTCATTCGCACGATCGCCGGACCTGTCGATTATCACCAAGGGGGCATGCGCAACGTCATGCCGGAAGACTTGAAGGTGCAGAACGATGCTCCTTTGGTGCAAGGAACGCGCGGACATCAACTCGCGATGTTCGTGATCTACGAGAATCACCTGCCGATGCTGGCCGACTGTCCAGCCGCGTATCGCGGGCAGGATGGGCTGGACTTCATGACGACGGTTCCAGCGAATTGGGACGAAACTCGAGTTCTCAAAGCCGAACTCGATCGCGTGCTGGTGATTGCACGCCGTCGGGGAGACGTCTGGTACGTCGGCGGCATGACGGGACGCGAGGCCGCTGCCGGGGCGTTGGATCTGTCATTCCTCGGCGAGGGGGAGTTCGACGCAACGGTCCTCGAGGACGTCGATGGGGAGACGACGAAGCTTGTGAAACGCACCGAGCAAGTCGATGCCAACGGCGAACTTAAGTTTGAAATGCCGCGCGGCGGCGGGTTCGTAGCGACGATTCGAAAGAAGTAGCGTGGCCGAACCTTGTTTGCTACCGCGAGGGAGAGTTAGCCTTTATCTCGGGTAAGCGGTAGCAAAACGCCAAATATCGAGACTCGCTCCACGCATTCGCCACCGGAAACGGATGGCCTGGATAGAGGGCGCGATTGTCAGGCACATGCTCGACGCGAACTTCCAGCCGGTCGACGCCATGCGTCAAACGTCGCGGGATGAGGAACTCATCGTCGCGCCAACGGCGGTTGCTGGTGATGACGTTGTGCTCTGTGGGAGCGAGTTCCGCCTCGGTAAAATTGCCGCCTTGCGGCCGACTGTGAACAGACCTGTTGCTGCCGGCCGTGTACCACTGGCCGACTGGTTGCCAGCCGGCATCCGATCCGGCCGCTCTTACGGAGACGTTCGCGCGCTGGTTCGGGAACTGGTAGTCCAGCTTCCGCCGCAGTAAGACACCGAGATTTTGCGGATCGAGGCGCAGTGTAAATTCGCTCACGCCGGTCATCGAGCGTGCTTCGTCACGTTCGGCGGGGTAGTACTCAACGGCGCCGGTGGCTGAGGCGCTTTGCTCGTGCCACCAGCCGGGGGCGTCGGAATCGGGGCCCCACTCATAACGCGAAATTAACTCGTATGGTTTGGTTGCCGTCGGCGAGCGGTAGGCATGGGTCTTCGCATCGGCCTCGTTGCAGACGTTGAGTGCGTCGGTCTGCACGAGCGTCGCCGACGGGGCGCCGTACCAATAGGCAACGCCGCTGTAGTGCTCTGCGGAAGTGTTCCCGCCGCCATGTTCCAGGCCGATGACGGCGCGGCTGCCGAACGGAAAAATGTCGGCGATGAGGAAGCGATACGCGGAGTTCACGAGATCGCGCTCATTGCTGTGTTTGCCATGTTCGCGGCCGACCGGATGGCCGGCGAGCGGCGTCGTCATATTGCGGCCGCCCCAGTAATCGCCGCCACCGCCCCATTCCTCTGTCCCAGTTCCTTGGGCCTGTGGCGTACGCGAGCCGTCGAAAAAGAAACGAGGATCGCCTTCTAACGTGCGAAGATTCCCGCGGTCGGTAAACGTCCAACTCATGCCAACAAAGTGGCCGCTCCACTCGCCGCCGCCTTCGGCAGAGGATGTGTCGAGAAAGAGAACATCCTGCCCGGCAGTCGGTTTCGAATGATCGCTGTAAGTGGCGTGGAAGTAGGCGACATGATTCACGGGATCACGGTACGGAACTGCGCGGATTTCGTAGGCGACGTCGTCAATCGCGTTCTCGCCGGAGTTAACGAGTTCGATCCGCGCATTATTGAAGTAGGGCATTGACCAGTAGCAATCGAGATAGACGCGTTCAGCGTCGAAGCGAACGACCATCGGCAGTCCCTTCACAAGGAACTCGCGGTCGTCATCGTTGTGGAGTTGGCCCGCGCCGAAGAAGAGATCGAGCGGCGCGTCGATCGACGGATGCCAACGATCGTCCCACGTAATTCTGAGCCGGCACTTGCCTAATTCGAACGCCCGCTCGCGCGGCGCCGAGAACTTGACCGCGCGTACCATCGCCGGAGAGCCTGCCGGAGCTTCCAGACGTTGCCACTCATGCGAGGGCAGCGAGATGTTTCCACTGCTGATCGCCACGCCATCGCCCGTTGGCGCGATATCGGTCCCCGCTCGCTCGAACAATTCGACGACGCCCGGATCGGGCGCTGCGGGCGTCCAACTCTCGATGGGCCGCGAAAGCCCGTCCTTCGCGTCGGCGAACTGGTGGTAGATGTAGTAGCCTGTGCCGTAGAAGGTGCGGGAGTACGCCAGTCTGAGCGAATCGCGAAATGGGATCGGCCGCCACATAAGATCGGCGCCCTTCGTGTCCGGCCAAGTCCAGACGAGCGGGTGCGGGAACGGTTCGGACGGCGTGAAGAGACTTTGCGTCAGTCGCTCGTTGGCGCCAACTGGATTGTCGGTGGCAGATTCTTTGACGATGTGGTCGACGCCATCAGTCTCGTAGTGCCACGGGCTGCCGTGGTGATGATTCGTGCGGACAAAATAGAGCATCCCAGGGCCGCGGGCATCGAGCGCGACGTTGAAGTCGTCGGCTTGTTGATAGAGAAAGTGACTCGCATCGGCGTCGCGGTTGCCGCCCGTGCGGTCGAACGTACTCTGCATCCGACCGCGAACGCCGAGGCGTTGATATGGAAGCCGCTCCCACTGCAGGTAGGCGTCGTCGCCAACCGGAACAATTGGCGTCACTTTAGTCATATTTTCTTCGGCGGCGCCTCGCATCGTCATGAGAAGTCCCACGCTAGCGGACAGCAGGGCGCCCCGCAGCGATGCAGCCACCAGAAAATTGGCGAGGAGACGCATTATTTTTCTCTCCGCAGCGAAGCAGTTAACGATGGTGAAAATTGACGGGTAGACGACCGTGTGCAACTACTTGAGCAGCCTGTTTAGGCAAAAACCATTGACGAAACTACGGTTTTCTAAGCGTCGGGCCCTCTAAGGCGAGACTTCCGCCGTCATGTAAAAACGCACAGGAACTCTAACGCAATTAAACATAGGCAAAGTTGCGCAGAAGACTACTATCGGATAGATCGATGCACTCGGCGGCGGCCGTCCACAACATGACAGGCAAGTCACGGGCGGCGACTCATTCACTCATTCTTTTTCAAGCAACCTATTCAGAGTATCGGCTCGTAATTGGAATCTATCGCGATCGCGACTTCAACCGCTCGCGCCATTCTGGTTACGATTCTGTCGCCGAACGCTCTGAGAGGCGGCGGCGATATCCCATGAAGCACGGCGCCTTACTGGCGATGGTTGCGATTTTCTGCTGGAGTGCTGTGCGCCCAGCCGAGGCGGCCGTCATAAATATCGCCAGCCATGCGACGCCGATCATGGGAACTGCCGTCGACGCCGTCGGGACGCATGACGTGCTGATTGCCAACGCCGGGCCCATCGGCGAGGTCGTCGACGGCGTCACTAACGCGAACCTTACTGCGAACGCCTACATCATCGGCGGCAACGGCTCGACAGGAGCGAATGGCAATGGCGCCGATACGTACGCCGCCGGATGGCCGACGTATCAATTCGATTACATCGGCGCCCTGTTCGCCGAACCGCAGTTCGGCGTTTCCAGCGTCCGCATCCAAAATTATCTTGCCAACGACGGCGGGTGGTGGGGGCCGACGTCGATCATCGCCGGCGGCGCGCCCCTGACTGCCGCCGATCTGCTGGCGCCGATGGTGCAAGTGACAAGTAACGGCGGCGCCACGTGGACCAATCTTGCCGCCACCAGCAATTACGTGCAGCAATACACCGGCGTCGTACGCGGGACCGGCTTCCCGAACGCCACGTCGGGGCCGCTCGCGACCTTCGAGTTCGCTCCGCAAAACGGCATTAACGGCATCCGCCTCATTGGCGAAGGAGCCGGGCCTGCCGATGGTTCCGGTTTCATTGGCGTCAACGAATTCGAAGTGCTCGGCGCGCCGCAGGAACTTACGCTTGAGGTCAATCGCGCCACTGGTCGCGTGCGGTTGGTGAATCAAGCGGATAGCCCCGTCGCGCTCGATCTTTACCGCATCAACAGCCCCAGCGGCGCGCTCGACCTTTCATCGAATGGGTGGAATAGCTTGCAGCAACCGAGCCGTAATCCCGCCAACTTTCCAGCTGGCAGCGGCAGCGGCAATGGTTGGGAGACGCTGGGAACCCCGAGCTCCACGACCGTCGCCGAAGCTTTTTTGCTCGGGAATTCAACGCTGCTGCCCGGCTCCTCGGCGAGTCTCGGCCGGCTATTCTCTGGCGCGACGGAAGATCTAACGCTCCGCTACCGCACAGCGGCTGGAACGTTCATCAGCGTCGCCGCAACATATGTGACGCGGCCGGCGCTGGCCGCGGATTTCAACGATGACGATCAAGTCGACGCCGCTGATCTCGCGATCTGGCGGAGCGGCTTCGGCGGAACGGGCGATGGCGACGCGAACGGCGACGGCCGCGTCAACGGCGCCGACTTCTTAGTATGGCAGCGCGAGTTGACGGCAGGCTCGTCGGCTATCGCGACGATTCACGCCGTTCCCGAACCGACGAGCGTCGTGCTCGCTGGCCTGGCCCTCGGGCTGTTGCCGGCGCTGGGGCAGCCCGGCACGGCCGCGAGAGGCCCGCGCGTCGCGGGGTAGATCAATGAGTACGCGGCAGTGAGCTGACGCAGCAAGTGAATAAGAACGGGAACGACCGAGCGAACGGGGCACACGACTTTTCACGATCGAGACGTAGATACCACACACGTAGAGGGAGTAGGCGATGAACAAGATACTCTGGCGAATGAGCTGCTTCGCGGCGGCATTGAGCGCGATGGCGGCGGGGCAAGAGACTCACGGGCAGACCAACGCCGCCGCAACGGGCAATTGGTCGACTCCCGGAACTTGGGACAACGGACTTCCTGACGTCGCCAAGGCCGCGTTCGTCAACGGCGGTCGCACGGTCACTGTTTCAAATTCAGGCAATGTCACAAATCAATTGGACATTGGAACTATCGCCGGACAGACCGGCGGCGTTTCAGTAACGGGCGGCGATTTGACGATCTTCGACGCAGATGGAGTGACGGAGCCCAATCTCCCCTCCATTCGCTTGGGAGTCGTAGCAGGTTCAACCGGCAATTTCACGCTGTCTGATGGTTTGGTCTACATTGACGGCGCGAACCCTAGCGGTTTCGCTGTCGGCGATCTCTTGGTTGGAGATAACGGCGACGGCAATTTCACAATGACAGGCGGCGAACTGAACGCCCTGGATGAAATCGTCATTGGCACGCAAACGACGAGCACCGGCGTCGCCACGATCAGCGGCGGCAATTTTCATACGAGCGGTCGCAGCATTCTCGTAGGCTTCAATGGCAACGGTACGCTCAATGTCAGCGGAACGGCGACTGTAACTGCCAACTTTGACATGCTGCTCGGATTTGGCCAGGGCAGCGTGGCCCACTACAACCAAAGCGGCGGCACCGTTACGGCCGGCTTGCTTTTCACCAACTTCCGCCCGAGCGGCGATCCTTCCGCCGATACCGTCGTGATGACGCAAACTGGCGGCGTCTTCAACACCCGCATCGCCTACGTGCTAGGCCAAGGCGAGGGGACGACGACGATGAATCACAGTGGCGGAACAATTAACGCGATGCAGGGGAACGGCGATTTCGTCGTGAGCGACGGCGGCGGCAACACGACGACCTACAACCTCAGCGGCTCCGCGCAAGTCAACGCATCGGGCAACGTCATCATCGGCACTTTCGAAGGCGCCAACGGTACCATTAACCAAACTGGCGGCACGCTCACCGCTGTGAACAATCTGCGGATCGGCGCCGATGGCGTCGGCGCTTGGAACCTGAGCGCCGGCACGGTTAATACGAAGAACATCTTCCTCGGCGACTTCGATAGCAGCTTTGGGACGATGAAGGTATCAGGCGGCGTCTTGAACCTCTCCGGCGACCTTAATGTCGGCGGAGCGCTGGCAAGCAATGCGCCGCCCGTGCCAGGACGGCTCGAACCGAGCGAAGCCAACGGGCCCCAGGGGCAAGCGCTTGACGCCAACGGCACCTTCATTGTGCAAGGGACGGCTGGCGACATTAACGTTAGCGGTAACCTGCTCGCCAACCCTGCGGACAAGGCGGCTTTCCGCAATGGCCCGGGCCAACAGAACGACTCGATCTTGCGGTTCACGCTCGGTACGACCGGCATCAGCACCATCACCGTCGGCGGAATCGCTGATCTCGATGGCGCCGTGATCGACATCGACGATGCGGCCAATTACTTTGCCGCCAATCCCTCGGCCTCATTGACGCTGATCGACGCTGCTGGCGGGTTCGGGAATGTCTTCACGGCGACGACGGCTGAAGCGGCCGGCAACGGTCGCGGTTTCTCGTTCGCTGCGGGCGATGCCGCGCTCTACAGCCTTGCCATTCAACCGAGCGGCGGCGGCGAAAAGCTTGTGCTTACCAAGTTGGCTGGCGGCGGACTCGCGGCCGACTTCAACCACGATGGCGCCGTGAACTCCCTAGATCTCACCATCTGGAAAGGCGCCTACGGCTCAACGGTCGCGGGCGACGCAAACAACGACGGTCGCACCGATGGGGCCGATTTCCTGATTTGGCAACGTCAGTTCGGCACGACTCCAGCAGCGCCTGCCGCAGCGGCTGTGCCAGAACCGGCGAGCGGCGCGCTTATCGCCATCGGATTGGCCGGTTTAGCTGGGCTCCGTCGCCGTAAGTAGGCGACCGCCCTCGGCGTTTTGATTTGGGCGCTTGGTTGGGGATGAGCTGAGTCCGGGAGGCGTGAATCGTGTTCGCGCCGCTCGGACGCCCCACTGTAACTGGTGATTACGTTGATGAAGCAAACCGCTCGACTGCTCGTCGCCGCAACCGCCGTCTTGCTGACGGCTGGGGCGGCGTGCGCTCAGCAACTCACGAGCGCTCCGCTCGTGCAAGCGAACTTCACCGGCATCACACAAGTCGGCTCGGGCATCGGCAACCCGACGCAGATGGCGTTTGGTCCCGACGGCAAACTTTACGTCGCGACATTCACCAGCGGCATCAAGCGTTACGACTACAGTCCGACTGGTGGCCTGACGAACGGCGTCACCGTTTGGTCCCGGCCGAACGACAATGCGGCTGGACAACTCAACGGTTCACTCGGAATCGCGTTTCATCAAGATGCGAAGCTCGGAACCGTGATGTATTTCTCGCCGGCAGTAAGCAGTAATTTCAATCCGACGCTCAACCGCATCCAATCGATCGTCCGGCTCACTGACAGCAATGGCAACGGTTCCTGGGGAGAGACGGGCGCTGGCGAGGTCAATCAGGCAATCGTCAACAATCTTCGCGTCACCGACCTCCATCAAACGAATCAACTGCTGATTGCCGGCGACACGCTTTACGTCGGCATTGGCTCGCGGACGCGCACCGGCGGGCAAGTGAGCGAGTACGGCGGATCGCCCAACGTCGACGATGGTGAGTTCGCTTACACCGGTTCGATCAACTGGATTCGCGATCTCAAAACGCTGAGCGGCAACACGACGACGCCCAACGTTGCGGGCTTCACGATCAACCAGCCCCACACAAACACGCAGCCGTTCACATCGACGGATCCGGGCAAGCTGACCGTTTATTCAACCGGCTTCCGTAACGTCTTCGGGCTCGGCATGGACGAAGACGGTCAGCTGTGGGCGACGATGAACCAGAACGAGAATCCGCTCAAGCCGGACGAGATTCACCGTAGCAACTATCACGACGACCACGGCTTTCCGAAGATCAACGAAGTTAGCGGCGACTGGAAGCAGAACCAAGCGGCAATCAACGCCGGGTTCTTCCAGGCTTTCAAGGAACCGGTAGCCACGTTGGGGGACAATGCGTCGGCCAACGGGCTCGACTTCACTGATCGCAACGGCGCTTACGACGGCTATGCATTCACGGTGCGGTTTTCGCTTGGTAGCGATCTGCTGGCGGTGAACCCGCGCACCGGAGCGGTTCAGACGATCGCCACGAGCTTCGCCGCGCCGATTGACGTGCTTCGCGACCCGGCGGGAAACTTGTTGGTGGCAACGCATGGCGGCGGCGGGCAAGTCTTCCGCGTCGGTCTCACAGCCGGCAACGGCGTCGCGCTCGGCGATCTCAACTTGGATGGCGTCATCAACGCCGCCGACTGGGGGCTGCAGCGATCAAACTTCGGGGCCGACTTGTCGATGAGGACGCCGCTGCAAGCATTGAGCTCCGGCGACCTGAACGGCGATCTGAAGAACGACGAACTCGACTTTTCGCTCTTCAAGGCGGTGTACGAAGAACATCACGGCGCGGGCTCGTTCGCCGCGATGCTGCAGGTCCCCGAGCCGAGCGGAATCGCCTTGATGGCAGCGGCCGCCGGCAGCGTCGCACTATGCCGCAGCGGCTCGTCAACGCGTCGCGCGTACCATTCCTCATTCAGAATCTAATCAGCACAACGCAGCGTTGGTTGTTATGGAGAGACAAAAATGCGTCATGTGAAGAATTCGCGGACCGCAGGTTTTACGCTCGTGGAACTGTTGGTGGTGATCGCAATCATCGGCGTTCTAGTCGCGTTGCTGTTGCCAGCAGTGCAAGCCGCACGTGAGGCAGCAAGACGCTCTCAGTGTACGAACAACGTCAAGCAAATGAGCCTCGCTCTGTTGAACCTCGAGAGCACTCACAAATATATGCCCCAGGCGGCCGGTTACTTTCCCGGCGAAGATAAAGCGAGAATCTCCGAAACTCCCGGTGCGGTGTTCGACTCGCAGTTGAGAAAATCAGGGCCCGCAAATCTCGGCAGTCTCCTGTACTTCCTGCTGCCGCAGATGGAGCAGCAGCAATTGTACATGTCGATGACTGGCTGGACTCAGCGAAACTTCATGACTGGCGTTGTGATACCGCCGCCAGCCGCCTACATCTGTCCCTCAGAAATGAGTGCTGGCGCTGAAAGCATCGTGCGTCCCGAAGATGGCGGAAATGGCTGGGGCGGCGGCAACTACGTCGTCAACGTTCAAGCGATGAATCACTGGTGGAAAAGTTCGAGCCAACCATCCGATGGAACTGGCGGCGGCGTCTCGCCAAGCCAGCCAAATCCATTCACCCACCCAGAACTTCGGCACATGAGCGACGGAACGAGTAACACTGCCGTCTTCGCTGAGCGCTATGCAATTTGTCCTGGCCCCCCGCGTGGCGATTTCGGACGAACGCATTGGCTTGGCACTCCCGCCACGAAATACGATTCGCTTTTTGCTTGGAACACGAAGTACGTTGCGGAAAATGCTCCTGCGGTCGTCCGAAATCAGGATATATTCGCGGGAGTTGGAGAAGTCCCGGAAATTGCCCCGACTTACGAAGGTTGCACTCCAACTCGTGTGCAGACCGCGCACGCGACAATGAACGTCGGCATGCTCGATGGAAGCGTTCAAAGCATTAGCGGCGATATCGACTACGTCGCTTGGCGCGCCTACATACTGCCACGCGACGAAGGATCGCTACCGCCGAACTGATCATTCGACGCACAACGCGGGCGGCTGTTGTTGCCTGTATGGCAGCAAAGTTATCAATAGATGTTGAATGGAGAAATCTGAGCCATGATGCAGACGGCAAGCTTAAGCAATCGGCTTTGGATCGCGTCGCTAGCTATTTGCATCAGTGGATGCGGCGGCGGCCCCGCCCCAGATCCCAATCGATCCATCGTGTCAGGAGTAGTGAGTCTTAACGGCAAGCCGCTGCCAGCGGGCAATCTAACATTCAAGTCAAAAGATAGCCCGCTGGCTACGCAAATATCCATCCAGTCAGAAGGACGGTACTCAACAGACCGAGCTCCGCTGGGAATGAATCTCGTCAGCGTAGAAACGGAATCGCTAAAGTACGGAAGTCCTGCACTGTTCACCGCGATTCCAGCGAAGTACACCGAATACGCCACGTCGGGACTGCAAGTGGAAGTTAAACCTGGCGCCAACGAGAACGTCAACTTCGACCTAAAACCGTAAGCAGGCTGCTCACACGCCGCCATCTCTCCAAGCGGCGCCTCGTCCCCGCGACTAACGCCTCTGGATAGCTTCGGCGTCTGCATTGGCGGCCGCGGGCGTCGAGGATTCCTAGGCTCGGCGAACTTCAGCTCGGTCCTCTGCGAGCTGGTGAAGTTTCGTCGCTCTTCTGGTTCATTTCTCTACCTGTCTGCGAACTTGATCGCAGAATCGGGAGCCAAGCTCCCTTCGCTGGGGTCTGTTTGTGCGGATCGTTGCTGCGCAATAAATGCGCCTACGGATTGAGGAGGCGGTGTAAATGAGCGACAGCATCAAATTTCCGCAGCACGCTAACTGCTGAGTAGCGCGGCAAGCAAGGTACGCAGAGTTTAAGGCAGTCGGTTTATCTGCTGTCGGAACTATGGATTTCGGCGCCTTCGGGATAGCCCAAGAGATAGCGTCTCCGTTCAAGCGCGAAATCCCTCAAGCTTTGCTTATGAGGCTTGCCGTCTGCACTGTCCGCTGATGGCAGGCCAACGCTTGCGGCGAATTCTTCCCAGGAGCTAAGCTTGCGGGTGTCGGCTTTCACGTCGTCGGCGATGCGGGACGACAGGACGGCGACGTCGGGACCGAGTTCCGTCCAGTCGAGCGAGTTTTCGGCGATCGTGCGTACGTTGCGTAGATATCGCTCACGCAGTTTCGGCACGGCGAGCAGTTTGCTTCGCAGGGGTTTCGTCGAATCGTCCATGCCGATCAGCGGATCGAGGTCATAGCCGTTGCCCTGGTTGGCTTGGCCCTCGCCGCGCGGCGGCCCGTCGGGGCGGCGTTCGCCTGGACCGCCGGGGCCACCCGGGCCGCCGAATCCCGGTCCGCCCATGCCGCGTCTTCCGCCGCCGGGTCCGCCCATGCCGGGACCGCCGCCCATGCCTGGGCCCATCGGCCGCTGGAACGCCTCGTTCATGTCGTGCGGAATGAGATGAAACTTGCCGCCGGCATCGCGAAGGATGCTGTAGTCGCTGGCGCGAATCCAGTAGCCGTCGGAGTTGATCAGGGCGTTGTCGAGCGCTAGGAACCAGAGCGTGCCGTCGATATCAAGAATCGGCTCGAGGGCCGCTTCCAATTGGTCAGGCGGCGTTTGGTTGAGCGTGCGACAGAGGTCGATGAGCGCCTGCCAATCCTCGTCTTTGTCGCCCGACTTGATCTGGTAGGTTCGCTTGTAGTCTTCCACTTTATCGCCGACGTACTCCAGACCCGCGCGGGCGCCGGGGTTGCCGCGCACCTTCCACCGCGCGCCGTCTTGGCCGAAGTTTTCTTTCGCGAACAGTTTGTCGAACTGCTGGGCGTTGACGTACAGGCCCCAGCTTTCACCGTTGATCACCACCTTCACAAAATTTGCTTTCGGCGCGGGAATGTGTTCGCGGGCCATCTTCGAGTAGAGGGCCGTGTGGAGAAACGTCGGATCTTCGTGTGAGTTCAGTAGGTTAAGGGTTTTCGATCCGAGCAGGCGCTGTTCGGCGTTAGCCAGGTCGATGGATACATTGAGCGAGCGCTTTGAACCCTTGGGGATCATCATGAACGACGACATGCCGCGGAAGCTGACGCCGACGTTGGGGTACTCGACGCCGTCGACGGTGAGCTTGGCCGGCACCTCGACGTCGGTCCCGTGGAAGGCTTCGAGTTCATCCTCCCAGTCGTCGTTGTCGAAATCGAGGAATAGCGTCCGCACGACGGCGAGATCGTACAGCGAGGCGTTGGAGATCGGTGCGACGTCTTCCTTCGCCACATGCGGGCCGGGCGTGCCGGGTTCCTGTGAGTGGCCAAAGCCGAATCCGCGCGGCGGTCCGCCGGGACCTGCTCGTGGGCCTCGGCGGTTGGATTGGTGCGACTTACGCGCCTCTTTCCGCTCGGTTTGATTGAGCCAGCCGTCCTTATTGGCGTCGAACTTGTCGACGAGTTTCACTTCCTCTCCGCCAGGCCCGAAGCCAGGAGGGCCGCCGAAGCCCATCGAACGAGGAAACTCAAAGGGCGTGCCGACGAGCGTTTTCCACTGCGTTTGTTGATCGTCGCTAAGAGCAGCGGTCACTTGCGGCGAGAAGGGCTCGACGGGGGCTGGCCCAAAAGTCCCTCCCAAGACGCCGCGCAACTTGCCGAGTTGATCCTCAGTGAGTTCGAGAGACTTGGCGATCTCGCGCCACCTGGGGGAGCGCATCCCTTCGCGCTGCAGTTGTAGTTGCTCGAGGCGTTCTCGCTGTGGTTGCTTCAACAGGCTTTGAAGGTGTTCGCTGGCTTGGTCGTGCAGCGAGTCCATCCTCTCGCGCATCGCTTCAAATCCTGCCTCTGGCGGCGCAGGTTGCTCTGAGTTGCTATCCGCGAAAGCCTGCTCGAAGGTCTTCGCCATTTCGCCGCGCGTCTTTTCGGTTAGCTCGTCAACTGCGACTTGCTGCTCCTCCGATAGGGAAAGCTCGGCCTGGACCTCTCGCATGCCAATGAGGTCGATCAAGCTCCCTCCCATGCCGGGCGGCGGCCCGAAGCCTCCGAACGGCGGGGGCCCGCCAAAACCGCCAGGGCCGCCTGGTCCGCCGAATGGAGGTTGCGGCGGCTGAGCGTTCAACGTCGCCGCCGCTTTCGCGAGTAACAGTGCCAGAATGACGTGCGTCAGGTGAATCGCTCTCATATTTATCCCGTCGACTGGGTTTGAATCTCTACGCCTTGAACACCTTGAACTTGATAGAGTTTTGCTACGAGGGCGAACAAATCCGCTTCGGGCTTGATTCGCGCGATCATTCCGGGCGAAGCCGCGGAAACGTCCCACGTTCCGGCTGGGGCCGTACCCAACGCCCATCCGTCCGCCCCATTCGTTGCCACGCCGTCGTTGCCGCAAGCAGCGACCGTCCCGCACGTCGCCACGCCGAGCATCGACTCGATGCAACAGCAGCTGGCTAACTTGGGGCTGAACCAACATCAGCTTGGCGGCGGAGTGCCCAGCGGCACATTCTTCCAAGACGTGTTCGAAGTGGCCCGCGACGCGATGATGGAAAAGGTGCGAGCCGCTCCGCGTCAGTTTGACGATCAGTTCGGACCGACGACCGACGATCGACGAAGCGACGAAGCGACGAAGCGACGAAGCGACGAAGCGACGAAGCGAGGGAGCGAGGGAGCGAGTCAATGCGGCCATCGAAGGCGTGCAAGAGTTCATCGGTCAGGACAAGGTCGGTAGCTCTATGGCGACTTTAGACGCTTCGTACGCGGCTCAACAGTTCGGAGGCCGAAGCCGTGAAGTCGATTTGCTGGGACAAATTGCCCGTGCGAGCGAGAGCACCGAAAGGCTTATCCGCAACGGTGAGTGGGGGATTCTGATCGTCTAATCCCGGGAGCCAGTCACGCCGCATGGATGTGGCGTGGATGGCTACTTATCACGATTCGCAATTCCGGCGAGCTTATTAGGCGGCAACGTACCATACATCTCACGAATAACTTTCGGGTCGGTGATCATCTTCTCGACGATGAAATTCACCAGTTTGAAAAGAATTAGAGCGGTTTGCTGGTCGTCGCGAATATCGAGTTCACCAGGATGAACGCATTCATTCCCTATTACGCGAACCGTGTCTAGGGCTTCCTGAACGCCCGGCGGGAGACCTCTAGCGACCATCGCCTTGATGTCTTCATTAATTTTGTCGCCGGATTCGCCGAGGTGGATGCAAAGCTTCTGAATCGATAAGCGCAGAAGCGCGGCTGCACCACGCGGTGAACGCCCCACGATGTCGCGGGCTTCCAAGTAGTCAATGGCGATGTCCGCAGGCATGTCGGGGCTGGGAAGTGGCGCGGTTGAAAGGTTCGGGAAGATCAATGAGCCGTTGTGCCAAATACCGACCTTGTTGCAATTTGCGCACCGCGATCCGTCAAACTTACCCGCGGCATTTGGAAACTGCGCCGCATGGCCGCCTTGATTTCGCATCAACACACCGTTGAACATTTGGTGTGCGAACGCACCGCAATGAGGGCAGTTGAACGCCGACGCGCCGAATGTCGGCGGTTGATAGTTTGTCATAACGATCCTTTGGCCGGGTCTCAAACCATCCCCCAATCTACCGCCCGCCTGCCTCCAATCCAACAACCAGATCCGCTATAATGGCTTCCCGCCAAACCCTCTCTTCCTCCCTAGGCAGAGCCATGACCGTTGAAAGTTCTACGCAATCCGGCACTGGCGACAGCAAGGAAAGTTCGCCGACCGTCTCGCCTTCATTGGCTGCATACAACATCGTTACGGACGTATACACCGGCGTTAACTTCCGCCGGAGAGACAACATACTGCAAGCCAAGATCGTATTCGCCACCGTTGTTGCGGCGTCGGTCGGCGGAGCTATTCTCGCCGCAATGAACCCGCGG
Organism: Lacipirellula sp.; assembly: GCF_965279485.1. Lineage (NCBI taxonomy): Bacteria > Pseudomonadati > Planctomycetota > Planctomycetia > Pirellulales > Lacipirellulaceae > Lacipirellula > Lacipirellula sp. Next base: position 715,859 of record NZ_CBDIIC010000001.1, on the reverse strand, counting down.
TGGGACCTGCCGTGGTACGGCGGCGCGTTGATAGGCTCATTCTTGGGTTTAGTCGTGGGAATATTCGCCAGCGGAATTTTCCTGATGATTTACCGGGCCGTTCGCCACCTCAAGGGAAAACACGACTAACCCCGAATCCCAGATGCTCAAAGCTATGCGATATACCTTGGCGGCGATTTGCCTTGCGGCGAGCGTGAGCTGCTTGGCGTTGTGGTGGCGTAGCTACTACCACCGCGACGTTTTGGTCGGTCCCGGTCCGATGCCGCACAAGTTCGTAATAGGGGCCGAATCTTGCGAGGGCTACAGTACGGTGCGATTCATTACACCGCAAACTGCTCCCTCTGGAACGAAGGTCGCGTGGCTATACGAGAGTCGCGAGCCGTCGACTACAGAACGCGATCGATTCCTTCAATTCGTAGGGAATAGCGGCCGCTTCATTTGGCATGACGATACCGAATATGGCAAAGGCATGCTCTTCCCCCTCTGGTATCCCGCCCTAGTCTTCGCACTCGCCGCCGTCGCGGCGATTCGCATCGGCCGCCAATTCACGTTGCGGTCAGCGTTGGCGGGCATGAGCGTCGTCGCCGCGTTGCTGGGGATGGTAGTGGCGTTGTAGGGCTTACAGGTAAGCGTCAGCTTCGGAGATTGCAACCATTCTTATCTGGCCGTCGCAAGTCGACGAGAGCGAATAGTATTGCTCGCATGAATTGCAGTAGCCGGTCGATCGCCCCAGTTCCGGCGATCCAAGTGACTCAATCGTCGATTCACACTCTGGGCAGCAGTAAACGCTGTCAGGCATTGCGAACGCTCCAGCCTATCGAAAAGATGGATTCTCAGACGAGAATAACCAGTCTAGCACGTTCGACTGCGGACTGCATTAAGAACCCGTCATTGAACCAACTGTGGGCGAGCGCAATCGACCGCGAGTGACGGCAGCCTCGTGTTGTCACGTCAGCACCGCCTATAAGCGTCCGTAAACTGCTACCAGAAGATCGGGTGGCTATCGAGCCACTTAATGCCGGCCTGCGAAATGACGGCCGCTGAGTTTTCGAGAACCAGCAGCGATTTACCTAGGAGGCTGCGGACCGTTTCGTCTTCGACGGCCGCGAAGCTGTTGAACTCGCGCAGCCAATTCAGCATTGCGAATTCGTCATCGCTGAGTTCGATTCGTGACACCTTACATCGTTCCATACGTCCCTTGCGGGCGTCTAAGGGGGACGATGATTGTATGGGGCGGGACAGAGGTGGCAATCGCCACTTACGCTAGCTTGCGGAATCGCAATAAAAAAGACCGTCGCCAGTCCCCCTAGAAACTGGCGACGGTTTGGTTAGCAGTGTTACGCCGCGGACGTTAGCTCACTCGCTTGCGAGCAGCGAAGCCGAGCAGCAAAGCCGCGCTGCCAAGGGCCAACGACGTGGGCTCAGGTACAGCACCGACGAATACGACTTGGCCGGCCGACGTGCGGAATGCCAGCCCATTGTCACCGAAACGTGTGAGACTTGAAGCGGTTCCGCTGACCGGCGAAACCGTATCAGTTTGAAGCAGCGTGAGAGTGCTGAGCGAATAGGCGCGAAGCGTCTGCGTCGTTCCTGACGATGCGACCGTGAAAAACTTATTCCCCGCAACATCAATGACGAAGCTCTGACCCGCTTGAAATGACGCAAGCTGGATGCCGAGCGATCGGCTGTAGATTTGACCGCGGTCATTGAACAGCCGGTCGCCCACAATTGCAATTCGACCGATATTGCTGCCGTTCATAATCCCCGAGAGCGATGACGGCCCAGAAGTGACGATTCCGTTGGGGCCAATCGTCATGGGGACATGGTCGTAGCTGGAAATGGTATTTTGATAGCCGTACGCCTTTGTGCCATCTGTTGGATCAACGGCGATGATATCGGGGCCGCCGACGCCTACCCCGTGGCCAACTTGATTGGGAAGCAAGACACCGTTTTCATACACCACGGTTGCGACCGCTGGCGGACTAGTGCCGGGGTCGTACTCGTGGAACAGCACCGCGTTCGGTCGCCCTGGCACTCCATAGATTTCACTAATCCTAGGCCCGCCGGAGACAGCGAAGAATTGGTCGGTTGACGCACTCGGCACGTTGTACCGCTGCACTGCCACGTCACCGCCGATGACGGTAAACAAATTCGCGCCGTTACTAGAAACCGCGATTTTTCCCGGATTGAAGCCGATGGGGATGCCTGTACCCAACGTCGCCGTATTCGGATTGATCGGCATCAGAGTGTTGGGGAAAGTTGCCGAGGTATCAGGCAACGACGCATACACCATTCCGCTTACCGACGAGTATGCCAAGTCACGGGCAGGCAGATTGACGGTCTTGAAACTCACGGCTGCCGCTGACGCGAAACTGCAGATCGCAAGCGTGAGACTTACACCGGCGGCGCAACGGCGGATCATGTTCAACTTCATTAGACTGGTCCTGTGAGGAGATAGGAGATTGACGCCACGGATGGCATGTATGCTCCGTTATCGTAGGGCGATTCTCACGGGCCCGTCAATTTGCCAGTTCTTGGCAGGTGAACGATCGACCTAAACTGCCCATCGGGCGCCCGTTACCTATGGGCGCCCGCCGCCCCAATGGGCGCCGTCTCCCCGCCTAACCATCTACCAGTTCTGGTATTCCACTCTATTCCGACGCGCGTATATTGGGCGCCCGTTCTCGCGACCCAATAATCACACCAGCGAGTCGGAAATGGAAATCTGCAAGCTCCGCGGCTTCTCGCCGCAGACCCAGTGGCGTGAAGCTCGCCAGCAATTCGAGCAACGCCACTCCCCGCCAACGCTCATCGCCCGGATGGAGGCGTTGGCGCTCGACGACTTCGAACGCCTCTGCGGCGAGCCTTCGCTGCCAGACGTGCCGAGCATGGTCGACGGCTTCATTGAAGCCCTACGCCTTGAAGGCGTCGACCGCGTGTCTCTGGCAATCTACCGCGAAGCCGTCGAAGGGGTGGTGCAATGGGCGACTCAACGCCTCAAAGCGGCGGCGTGAACTTCACGTCGCTCGGTTGGTTCACGCTCGCCACCGCTCGGAAGCTACTCGGCGACGAAGAATACCACCAGCTGCGCGAAGCGATTCAGTTCAAGGAAATTCGCATCACGCGATTCGGCAACGAGTATTTGCTCGACCACGACGACTGGTTGGCGTGGGTGGCCCGGGCCGCGTAGCTGCTACAATGCGGCTATGGGATTGAAGATTCAATTCAACCTGCGATTCATGCTGTTGGCGGTTGTGCCGTACTTCGCCGTCTTAGGGCTAGTACCTGCGATCGTTGAACTGCTCATCACGGATGAGTCGATGCAGCGAGGCACGCCCTCATTTGAAGACGTTAGTTGGCGGGTGTACCTGAAACGTTTAGCACTCGTGACTTACACCCTCAGCCTGTGTTATTGGCTGACGGTTCTCTACGCCTGCGTTTACATTCGTCCGCTTCGCAGGTGGATCACTAACGAATCCGACGCCGACCGACCGGAGTAGGTTTCAGGGGGACCACCCCTAAAGGTTCGATTCCTGTCGTCGCTACAGTTCGAGTCCTCCGGGCGCACGGGTTGTACACCGACCAGGAGTCGAACCTCCAATCGTAACGGCCAATCTGGTCACACCGCTGCCGGCGGCAGGATTTCGCCAGAGACCTTCCCCTTTGGCCCCTGCCGCCGGTTTCTCCTGGCCGATGAGAGGGAATACCGGCGGGGCTATTGGCGCCGATTTATCCGAAAACGACAATGCCAGCCTCGAAGCCTCCGTGGCAAGTCACCTTCACCCCGTCTAAGCGAGTCAGCCCGAAACCCATCGACCGGCGTGCGTTCGCCGTAAGGCCCGCAAGGCGGCTGACTCCGCCTGACAACGCCGGTCGATGGGTTTCGGGATGGAGTGTTTCCCGATGAAACGTGCATGGGTTTTCCAGAACACGAAGCAGAAAGCCAAGCTTGGCGATAAGTGCCCGTGGTCCGTTGGCTGGTACGACCCGGCCGGGAAGCGGCGCGAAAAGGTAATCGGCGCTAAGACCAACGCCGATCGCTACTGCCGCAAGATTGAAGGCGAGATGGCGGCGGGCGTCTACGGCGATAAGAAACGGGTGAAGTGGGAAGAGTTTCGGAAGCAGTTCGCCGCGGACGGTCTGACGGGCCGCGCGGAGGGAACCGTTCGTGAGTATCTGAACGCGCTCGATTCATTCGAGCGAATCATCAAGCCCGTTTACATGGATGCAGTGACGACCGCCGCAATTGACGCCTTTGTTTCCGCTCGCGCGAAGGAACCCGGTCGCCGTCGCATTCCCAAGTCGCAAGCGGCCGGCGCGCCGCCGAAGCACAAACGCCGGAAAGCCCTGAAGGACACGCCGACCACTTCACCGGCGACGATCAACAAAGAGCTTCGGCATTTGAAAGCGGCATTCAAGAAATCCGTTGAGTGGGACCAACTCAGCCAAACGCCAAAGATCAAACAGCAGAAGCTTGAACAGAACGACCCCTACTTCATCGACGATGCCACCCTTGAGTTGCTGTACGATGCCTGTGGCACTAGGGAACGTCCGGCGGAACGTCATTACGCGGCGGCGGATTGGTGGCGGGCGCTCCTGTGCTTCGCCTATATGACGGGTTGGCGGATCGGTGAAATTCTCGACCTGAAGCGAGCCGACTTGGACCTGGAAGCCGGCGTCGCGGTGGTTGCGGCCGGCAGCACCAAAGGTGGTCGCACGGCCCGTATCGAGCTACACCCGGCATTGATTTACCAGTTGAAGACTATTGCGGGCATGCATGAGAACGTCTTTGATTGGCCGCACCACAAGCGAACGCTTTGGGACGAATTTGCAGCCCTGAAGAAAGCTGCCGGCGTCGAGTTCCGGGGGGCTTTCCATCGCTTCCGATTCGGCTTCGCGAATGCCAACGTCGACAAGCTAGACGCCGATCTCTTGCAACGTCTTATGCGGCACCAAGACCCGAAGACGACGCAGATTTACATCAACGCTGCCCAGCGTATGAAAAGGGCAGGGGTAGCTGAGAAGCTCCACGCGCCAGACTTCCTACCGAGAGAGGCAGGTTGAAGGTGGAGGGTTTTTGGAGGGTCAAGATTTTGAACTCACTCCGAAATCGACGTAAGTCCTTACGTCGTAAAGTACACCCCACAGGAGTCGAACCTGTAACCTTCGGATTCGTAGTCCGATGCTCTATCCAATTGAGCTAGGGGTGCAACCTACGGCACTAACACAACTGCCGGGAGGCAGTCGCGTTTCGCGCCATCGCTGCAAGAAATACCCAGGCCTTGATCAGCCTCTAGCGTCTCTCGCAGATGAGTTAGTCTATCAACTTTCGGAGGCCCTTCTAGGGGGGCGAGGCTGCTCAATTCGCTAGTTTTCTCGGCCCGAAAGGCCCGTATGCCGTGGTTGAAGCGGTGGTAACGCAAAAACCTGCGGAGTTCAGGCGCCGATCATCGGTTCGCCAGCGTCTACCGCGGCTTCGGCGGCGGCTGGGAGGCTGATCTCCTCGGCGGAAACTGGGGTTCCGTCGGCGACGCGCAGGCGGCCTGCCAGCCAGAGGCTCACGAGCGTCGCGGCGGCGGCGATCCAGCCGACAGTGCCGAAGTGCTGGAGTGGCTCGCCCGGACTCTGCGCAACGATCTTTCCGCCAAGAGACGCGCCGATGCCGCTGGCAATGTGCTGGACTGATGAATTGGCGCTGAGGAAGCCGCCGCGGCGGCGCGGCTCGACGCTGCTGGTGACCATGGCCATGGCGGGAATCATGCGGCCGACGTTGCACATCATCAGGCCGCCGAACACCGCGAGCGCCACGATCATGGGAACGCGGGGCAGGTGCGTGATCACCACCAGCAGCACCATTGAGAACGGCGCGATCACCCGATAAACGGCCAGCTTGCCGAACCGATCGGCGAGCCTACCGACGACCGGCGCTGTCACGAGGGTGAGCGCGCCGCCGGCGAGGTAAGCCAGCGAAAGCTCTTTTTCGCTGAGGCCGACATTCGAGACCAAGTAGGGACTTAGGTACGGAAAGACGGTGAAGCTGCCGATCATCAGCGTGACGATCAGCGTGAACGCGCGTATGTGGTTGCTGTGGGTGAACGTTTCGGCCAGCGATCGCAGCGGATGATCGTGCGACTTACCGACGTGAGCATCGAGCGGCGGCAACGCTGCCGGAGTCAGCAAGAGTGCAGGAACACCGGCGGCTGCGAGCACGAAGAAGGGGATGTGCCAGCCGTACTCAGTGCCGAGGTATTGGCCAAGGGGCACGCCGGCGACCGATGCGATCGCAAAGCCGGTCATCAACGAGCCGGTGGCGCGGCCGCGGCGTTCTTCAGGGAAGACGTCGCCGATGATGGCCATCGACATCCCGCCGATGATGCCGCCGAAGGCGCCGGTGACGATCCGCGCCAGCACTAGCCAGAAGTAGCTCGGCGCCAGTCCGCAACAGAGCGTCCCGATGAGAAACCCCGCGTTGAGCACCATGAACGTCGTACGGCGCGCGAAGCGATCGACGATTGACGACGCGACCAGCCCGGCGGCGCCAGCAGCGAAGGTGTATGAAGAAACGATCGTACCAAACTGGCTGGGGTTGATTCCCAGCGTCCGCATCAGCTGCGGCCCGAGCGGCATCACGATCATAAAGTCGACGATTGTCGTGAACTGCACGGCGGCCAGGATTAGCACGACCAAGCGTTCACGGCGCAAATTGCTTGGCGAATTCAACTCCGCCCCGGCGACTTCCATTGCTTGCCTCGTTCCCACTGCTGCGAATCCGCGCCAGTATGCTGGCCCTCTGATGCGGAGAGCCCATTGTAGGCGCTGGTGGAATTCTGGTTGAGGACTTGACCTGAGCGATAGAGGTTCGCGGTCCTTCTTTGCGGCGATTGTCCGCAGGTTGCGGCAGGCCGAACCCATTTTTAAGTCTGAGCGCGAGGGCTCGATACGAGGCGACCGCTTGCGCAGAAGCGGATCAAAACCGTCTGAAAAACACCGACTGTCGGCGTTGCGGGTGGCTAGAATGCCGGCTTGAGCCGTTATGGCCGCGGGGGCTGGTAGTTTAAACGTCTGGGCTGGTTGATGATCACGATGATGCGATTACAAGTGCGTAACATTTTTGGGAGCCGTCGCTTGGCAGCGGCGATGGCGGCAATCGCCGCGATTTTCTGGGGAGGTTCCGTGTCACTTCATGCTGAACCAGCCGACTGGACCGCCGATTTTCTGCAGCGTTACGCCGAGACGTACCGCTTCACGCACGGGCGGCCCGCAGCGATTGCATTGACGCCGCAACAAGATGCCATTCTCTACTTGCGTTCGGGGCCGCGAAGCTTCGTTCGCGACTTGTACTCATTCGATCCGACGACCGGCAAGGAAACGGTTCTTGCCACAGCGGACAAGCTGCTGGGCGGCGGCGAGGAATCGCTCACGCCGGAGGAAGCCGCGCGTCGCGAGCGGATGCGCGTCGCGGCTCGTGGGATCGCGTCGTTTCAGCTGTCGAAGGATGGCGATCAGGTGCTGCTGCCGATTTCAGGGCGGCTGTTCGTGCTCAATCGCAAGAATGGGAAGGTGGAGGAACTAAAGAGCGATGCCGGCGATCCGCTCGATCCGCAGTTCTCGCCAGATGGCAAATCGATCGCCTGCGTCCGCGATGGCGACCTCTATGTCATGAATGTGGAGACCGGCGCCGAGCGTCGGCTGACGACGGGAGGCGGCGGGTTAATCTCCCACGGGCTGGCAGAGTTTGTCGCCCAAGAAGAAATGAACCGGATGCACGGTTTTTGGTGGTCGCCCGATAGCAAGGAGATCGCCTACCAAGAAACCGATGAGACCGGGGTCGAGGAACTATTCATTTCAGATCCGGCGAACCCAAGCAAACCGCCGCAGAGTTGGCGCTACCCGCGGCCGGGGCGTGCGAATGCCGCCGTGCGGTTGGCAATCGTCTCAGTTGCGGGTGGTAAGCCGCGACAGGTCGAGTGGGACCGCGAGCAGTACCCTTACCTCGCGGCAGCCGACTGGGCGAAGGGGGCACCGTTGACGATCGTCGTGCAGAATCGCAGGCAGACCGAAGAACTGATTCTTGCGGTCGATGATCACACGGGAGCGACGCGCGAGCTACATCGCGAGCGCGATGACGCCTGGTTGAATCTCGTTGATGAGATGCCGCGTTGGATCGATGACGGGAAGGCGTTTCTATGGATGACCGAGAGGGAAGGGGCCTGGCAACTCGAGCTGCGCGAGCGGACCGGCGATTTACTGGGAACGCTCACGACTCCTGAGTTCGGCCTGCGCGGCATCGTCGCGGTGCACGAAGATCGGAACGAAGCGATTGTCGCCGCAGGTGAGAACCCGACGGAAGTGCAACTCTATCGAGTTTCGCTTGATCCAAAGAAACCCCATGCTGAGCGCATCACGACGGAGCCAGGAATCCACGGCGGCGTCTGGGCTGCGAACGGCGGCGACCTCTATGTGCACTCGTTTGGCAATTTGCTGGGCGAGAGCCGTCTGGATGTTCGCAGTCGCGACGGGGAGAAAATCGGTGCGCTGCCGAGCGTGGCCGAAGCTCCCGGATTCGTTCCGAACGTGACGATCGAACGCGTCAGCGCCGATCCTGAACTCTACGCGGCCATCACGCGGCCGCTCGACTTCGAAAAGGGTAAGCAGTATCCGGTCATCGTCAGCGTTTACGGCGGGCCGCACGCGCAGACAGTAGTCAGCAATTCAGCGAAGTATTTGTTCGACCAATGGCTCGCGGAACATGGCTTCGTCGTGGTATCGATCGATGGCCGCGGCACGCCGTCGCGCGGGCGCGAATTCGAGCGGGCGATTCACGGCGACTTCATCACGCTGCCGTTAAAGGATCAGATCGCGGGGCTAAAGGCCCTGGCGAAGCAGCATCCTGAAATGGATCTTGATCGCGTGGGCATCCACGGCTGGTCGTTCGGCGGCTACTTTACCGCGATGGCGTTGTTGCAACAGCCCGACCTCTTCCGTGTCGGCGTCGCGGGCGCCCCCGTGGTCGATTGGGCCGATTACGATACCCACTACACGGAACGTTACCTTGGCCTCCCCGACGAGAACGTCGAAGGTTACCGCCACAGCAATGTGTTGACGCACGCAGATCGCTTAAACGCGAAGCTGTTGTTGGTCCACGGCACGGCCGACGATAACGTTTACTTCCAGCACAGCGTCAAGCTCGCCGATGCCCTGTTCCGAGCAGGGCAGCCATTCGAGTTCTTGCCCTTGCGAGGGCTCACTCACATGACGCCCGAACCGCTGGTGAACGAACGGCTTCATGAGCGGATGATCGACCACTTCCAACGCCATCTACAGCCCCAGGAAGCTGCGGCAAAGGATACGTCTTCGAGCGAGAAGTGATTCCGCGACGCAAACGCGTTAAGGAGCGGTCGGCGAAGGCGCGCTCGGCTTGATTTCGTAAGTCCCATCCGCGCGACCGGTGACATCAACAATCTGGTCGTGCAGATACACTCTCGTCACGGTGAGTTCGGGCCAGCCTTGCGGCAATTGCGGTCGGACGTTGCAGCCATCCACCGTTGGTTCGAAGCCCAAAAAGCCGTAGAGCATCACTTGCGGTACGAGGATGCTTTCGAAGAACTCGTGATCGAGTCCCAACCCGCCGGCGACGTTGCCCCCCTGTTGGGTACCGCGGGCGGGATCTTTGGCGTAGTAGCGGCGATATCCCCCTTCCGCTTCGACTTCTTCAAACCACTTGGCGATCTCCGCCAACCGCGCCGCAGCTGCATCGGGGCCACCGGTTCGCAGTCGCGCCATCAAGTCGTGGTACGAAAAGCCCAGCACGGCGCCGCCGTCCTGTACTTGGTTTCCCCACGGGACGTCTTCAGGATTCGACCAGACCCAAGAGTAGTAATCGAGATTTCGCCGCGTCGTCGAGCGCGGCCCGAATCGCCAGTGGTAAACGTCTGGCCCAGTCGACGTGTCGTCTGCGACGATCCGCTGGCCGCTGATCCAGCCGTTGATCGACTCAGCTTGTTCGGGCGTTGCGAAACCATGATAAATCGCTTCATTGTTGAGGAACGTGAATCCATAGTCGTGCAGGACGCCGTCAAGGTCGCGCGTGCCGAACCGACCAGCCGCCGCGTTCCAGAATCGTTCGCCGCCGTACGCCTTCACCTCTTCCGCGTGGCGGCGGAGGTCGTCGGGATCGTAGGCTGCCAGTTGTGCGTCGCTGGGGATTTGCCACTCTGGATGCTTAAGGATCGCTTCCTCTAGCGCCGCCAGATCGCGAAGCGTGTCGTAGTAGTAAACGGTTGCGAGGGCGTCTTCGCCGCCGAACGGTAGCAAATCCCAGTAGTTGCTGCCGACGCCCTCGCCCGGCACGACAGTCTTCGTCCCACCGGCGACACGGACGCCGCTGCGGCCTTCATGGCCGGGCCAGGTGGTGTAAATGCACTTTCGCTCGCGGGTCTGGAACTCGCGCTCCACGAACTTCATCGCGGTGCGAATCCGTTCAATTTGGCTTTTCAGAAATTCAACATCGCGCGTCCAGACGAAGTAGTCGTGGCAGCCACGAATGAAGTTGAGGTTGTTGATGTTGTGCCGGGTGTCGACGGCGGTGTGAATCGATTTGAAAAGCACCGCCGCCGGTCCTTGATTGCCAAAATTGATCCGCAGTCGCGTGACCGTTCCTTTCCACTCGGCGTGGCGGTAGAGCGCCGCCATCGTCCGTGTTTCGCGTCCCTTCGCGTCGACGTTTCCTCCGTCACCGAACGTTCCCTCGGCAGCGGTGAACGCCAATTGCCGCTCGCTCGACCACTCGGGCGCCGCTTCAGTGGTCCATTCCACGTACGGCTTGGCGCCATTGAGGCCGGCTGCCCACCAGTTGATTCGCAGCCAAGGAGACAACGCCGCGTTGATGGCGAAGGGGGGCGTCGTCACCGTCGCGTCTGGTTGCTCCAGCATCACTGGCCAACCTTGGGGCGTGATGGCTCCGCCAGTTCCGCGTTCGATCCGCCAACCCTCGGCAGTCGCAGCCGGTCCCTCGTAGCCGCCGCCGACGCCGATCGGAGCAAAGTGCCATCCGACCCCGCCCGCGTGCATCCAAAATGGAAACGGCCACCCCTCGGCATGCGCCGGACCATCATGCTGCAGCGTGTGGACATACCCGTCGTCGTTGAACGAACGACTCGACAGGGCGTCACGCCAGCGTCGACGCATCAAATTGAGTGCGTCGTTCGTCTCGGCCACGGCAGTCGTCGGCGTCCCGACGCCGACCGCTGGCCACAGCGTCGACTTCACCATCCACTCGTCCCACAACGGAATCAGCGGAACCGCCGGAGCATAGTGCAGCCAGAACAACCGGCGGACCGTTTCCATCTCGTGCTCGGCGCCCGGCACCACGAACCGAGGAAAGTCCGCGGGCGGCTCAGCGTGAGCACGCAGCGGCGACGCGAGCAGCGCGCCGAAGGCGCACAGCGAGCCAACGACGCCTAGAAGACTCCCAGCACCGAATATTCGTAGTCCCAACGTCTGCATGCAACGCTCCATCGAGGTGAGGTCTGCCAACTATTGTGGCAGACCAGTCCCGATGCGGCGAGCCGCAGCTGAACGCGTCGCGAGTTACGGATCGACGTAAATGATTGCAGATCTATCTGTTCAGGCTGCGATGAGGTTCACGGGAGAGCCCACATCACTCGACGAGAAATACATCGCGCGCCGCGGGAAGTTTTTTCGTTGGCGCCAGCGTCGTGTCGCCGACCGTCAACACGCGCATCGTTCCGCAGACGAAGCGCATGTCGTACGTGCCGAGGCCACTCAGAAAAATGACGTGCCCCCACTTCGAGTAAATCGAGCCCGAGATCGCGCCCCCGCCGAGCAACTTTAAGCCGCTGACGATAATGGGACGCCGATCGATGCGACGCTGATAGATCAGCATGCCGTCGAACGGGCTGCTGGCGTTTTTCAACCCTGCGATCGTCGAACCTGGCAGTAAGGGCGCGAGCAGCACGCTGGGCAACACGCTGCCTAGCAAGTTTGCCGGCGTCGCAGTCTGGCTATCCGAGGCGTCGGGCGAGCCAGTCGCTGCGTTGTAGGTGGGCGATTCGGTGATGTAAAACATCACGCCGTCTGCCTTCACCCAGCCGCCCACGACGCACAGCGACATTTGCGTGATGGGGCTACGACTCCGAATGATGTAGACGCCGGGATTGAACTTCACTTCGCCGAGCGAGACGATCGTGAGCGAATCGTAAACGCCCGGGTTGAGCGTCCCTGGATTGAGCAAAACGGGATCGAGCAAGGGCTGCAGAATGCCTTGCAACAGCGCTGAGAGCGATCCCAGCACCGGTCCCAGAGAAACGAGCTTGATCAGCACTTTGTGCCCGTTTTGCGTCGCGCCCGCGATCGTCGGCTGCGGGAGGTCTTTGTAGGGGTCGGCAACGGCCAGCCGGTTGGCCTGCAACGGATGCGAGCCGCCGTTTGCGAACGCGCCGTAATTGTTTTTTGCATCGACGCCGCCGACGACGCGCAGATCGCGCGCGAGTACCTTTGTCGTCGCGATCACCGGCATGCAGGCGACGCCATAAGGCAGCGGCGAGTTAATGCCTGTCGTCTTGCCATGCTCGTCTTTGCCGCCCCATTTGGTGTTCACCAAGATCGCGCCGTCGACCTTGAGGCGGCCGAGCCCTTCAACTTCGAAGCCCGCAGTAAGCGTGGGCAGCGCTGGCAGCGTCAGATCGCCGAGGAGGCTTGGAAGGACGCCGTTTAACGCGGTGACGATGTTGTTGCGTAGCGTATTCAGCAATCCACCCAACCCGAGGGGCGTCAGCAACGAATTTAGCGGCAGTTGGTTCACTAGTGATGCGAGATTGATGTTCGCGACAATCGTCGCGGCGCTCGCCACAGAGATTCCGGAGGGATTCGGATCGAGAATCACGATCGCCGCTTCCGCCGTCGCGTCGCGGACTCCGGCCACCGAGCGGACGTGCAGCTTTCGATTGACGACGCCCCCCAGCACGGGCATCAACCGCGTTTGGTACTGCGACTCGGAGACGACTTCGACGTAGTTCGAGTTGCCCGCGAACGGCCCCTTCGTTGGCGGAATATTGACGGTAACGTTCGCACTGGCCTTTTCGTGCGCGACGCGGACGGCGTCGGTTGCCGCGGAGCGGGCGGAAGTCGTCCCGTGATTCAGCCGCAGTTCCGTGGCCGCGGTCGTCGCGCCGGCGTCGCTAGCGTGTTGCAAGTCGCGGTACTGGTCCATCATCATCCCGCCGTCGATGACGAGACCCACGATCCCGATCAGCACCGGCAGCAGCACGGCCAGCAGGACGAGCACGTTGCCGTTACGACAGGAAGTCTGTTTTACGCGAGCGGTCACGGCGTTCATGGTATTCGCCTCTGCAAGCTAATTAACGATTCGCATCTGCGAACTCGATTCCAGATTGATCGGCCCCCACGGCGTCAATCCTGGAACGAGCGGCTGATGTTGGTATTTCAGTTCGACTCGTACGCGGCTGCGAGAATTGTTGGTCGTGTCAGGCCACGTCATGCGGATGGAAACGTCTTTCGGATTCATCGTCGGCAGCAGCGGATGGATCGTCAGCGCGGGGTCGATCGAATCGGCTGCCGTGGCGACAATCTCCTCAGGCCCCCAATCGCCGCCAATTTCGCTAGGGGTGTCGTCGCCGCGCGTCACTGCGGCTCGCGCCAAGCGGCGCGCCGCTTCAGCGAGCGCGTTGTAGCGGAGAGACGCCAGTCCCAAGTCCAGGATGACGAACAGCGACAACAGCGCGATCGGCAGCACGATGGCCGTTTCGGCTGCACTGGCGCCGGTCAATCGTCGTCTGGCATCTTTCACGCTTGCTTCCCTCAACGGTCTCTTACCGAAACTGCCTGACTCGCGAAATCGCCTTCAAGTCGATTTGGTGCGGCAGGCCGGGCCATGAGACGGCAGATTTAAACGGGTACGAAATCTTGACGTCGACGGTCGCCAAGTCATTCGCATCAGTCGTCGTTTTGAGCTCATACTTCAACTTGCTCTCGTTGAAGCCCGGCAGCCCTGCCAGTTCCTCGACGACCGCAGCGCGAACGTCTGCCTCCCAATCGCTTTGAGAGAGCGTCGTGAATTGGTGCATCGCCCCCGCCTCCGCGCCGGTGCGGGCGGCATTGGAAACAATCTGATAGTGATGCATCACCCTACCGAAATCCGCGCAAGAGAGAGCCAGCAGCATCAAGATCGGCAGCGCAACCGCCAATTCAGTCGCGGCGACTCCGCCTCGCACGTGTTTTCCGAGGTGGCTCATTTCCCAAACGCCTCTTGGATTTGAATCACCGCCGGGCCGACCAGCACGACGAACACCGCCGGGAAAATCAGCAGCAGCGTCGGCAGCAGAATCGTCACCGCGGCCTTTTGCGCCATCTCCTCGGCCGCTTCCTCGCGCTGCAGCCGCAGCATTTCCGCGTGCAGCCGCAGCGCCTCGGTCAGTTGCGTGCCGAACCGCTGCGATTCGCGGACGAACGTGCTTAACGTGCGAACCCCTTCGTAGTCGCTCCGCGCGGCAAAGCGGCGAAACGCTTGTTCCACCGTGGCGCCTAGTTCGACGTCGCGCTGCACGATCGACAACTCGCCCGCCAGTATCGGATGAGCGATGCGAAGTTCGTCGCCGACGCGGCGAATTGTTTCTTGAATGCTTAAGCCGCCCTGCAGGCAGACGATCATCAGGTCGAGAAAATCTGGAAGCGAACGCCGCAGGAGCGTGTGGCGATCTTTCACGACGCGATCGAGCCACAGCCCGGGCGCCAGCCAGCCAGCAGCGGCAGCCAAGCAGCCGGCGGCCAGGGAGAATGTGGTCGACCAATGCAGGAACAACGCGCCCCCGATGGCGACGGTCGGCGGCGTGATTGTCAGCAGCGCCCGCACGCCGAGGAACGTCGACGACGCCGTCGGGTTGTAGATGCCAGCTTTAGCGAGCCGAGCTTGCAAACTCCCTGCGCCCGACTCGGTCGAGGGAAGCAGCGACGCCAGTCGGCCGACGAATGACGGTGCGGCCCCGGTTCGTTGTCCCCGCCCGCTGCGACGCCGTTTACGCTGGCCATAGCGTTCCTCAAACTCCGCCACGCGCGAGTCGATTTTGTGCGCCGCCGGGTCGAGCCACGCCGCCGCCACGGCAATGGTGACGGCGATCAGCCCAAAGGCAATCCACAGAAAGAGGTATTCTCGTTCGAACATCAGCGTTCCCCGGAACTAAACCTCGAAGTTCACAATACGGCGGATCCACAACGCACCAAGCGTTTGGGCGCCCGCGGCACACCCCAACAGCCAAGGTCGATCGAGCAAGCTCTGGGCGTAGTCTGGCGACAGCGTCAGCATTGCCGCCAGCGCCGCAATGGGCAGGACGATCAGCACGATGGCCTGCATGCGTCCTTCGCCCGTGAGTGCGCGAATCCGATTCTGCAGCTTGAGTCGCTTGCGAATCATCGACGCGAGGTTGTCAAGCAAGCCCACCAAGTCGCCGCCGGAACGTTCTTGCACCAGTAGCGCAACGACGAAGAGCTGCAACTCCATGATGCCGGTGCGCTGCGCTAGCTTGCGAAGGGCCGTTTCGCGGCTCATGCCAAGGTTCTGCTGCTCGTAGCAGAGAGCGAACTCTTCCGAAATCGGTTCTTCAAAGTCGTCGGCAATGATTCGTAACGCTGCCGGAACCGTTTGTCCGGCGCTCACTGAGCGGCTGATCATCTGAAAAGCTTCAGGAAGTTGCTGGCTCAACTGCTTTTGTCGAGCGAAGCGTTTGAAGTAGAGCCCGGCGGGGACGATCGCGAATCCCACGCACGCTGCCAGGGGAATCGTCATCGGGGCGAACCAGGCCGCCGGCAGGCTAACCCCCGCCGCGAGCGCTGCCGCGAGCGCGAGCGCTTGCTTCAACGTCAGCGTCGTCGCCGATTGTTCGAATAGTTGGTCGATCGTCTCACGAAAGGTCCGCCGCTGGATGCTTTGGTCGGCCAGTCGTTTGAGGTCTTTGAACAACGAGGCCGAACGCGTGGAATCGCCGATCCCCGACAGCTCTTTCACGCGCTCCTGAACTGCGAACCGGTTGCGCAGGTAGTTGTCGTACGCCAACGAACCAGCCGCGGCAACGGCGGCGGCGACGGCGGTAAATACCAGAATGACAATCCACAGCGATGACATCAGCGTACCCTCAGCGATTGGAGTCGATCGGCCGCGTCGAGCGGCCGTTGCTGAGCCATGGGCGATTGCAGGCCGTAACGAGCGAGGCGTTCCGCACATTGCGGCGGAATGCCGGTCGTGTGGAACTGCCCTACGACTTGCCCTTGCGCGTCGACGCCCGTCTGCTTGAAGACGAACAAGTCGTGCATGTTGATAGTGTTGCCGTTCATGCCGGTGATCTCGGAGATCTGCGTGATCTTGCGCGATCCGTCGGCCATGCGCGCCACCTGCACGATGATGTGAATCGCGGAAGCGATTTGCCGATGGATAAACCACATCGGCAGCTCGGGCGCCGCCATGCCGACGAGCATTTCCAGCCGGCTCAACGCGTCGCGCGTTTCGTTGGCATGAATCGTCGTCATGCCCCCTTCATGGCCCGTGTTCATCGCTTGCAGCATGTCGAACGCCTCGGAGCCGCGACATTCGCCGACGATAATCCGGTCGGGCCGCATCCGCAGTGCGTTCCGCAGCAAATCTCGCGCGGTGACGGAGCCGCTGCCTTCTAGATTGGCCGGACGTGTTTCCATGCGTGCGACATGCGGCTGCTGCAATTGCAGTTCTGCGGCGTCTTCAATCGTCGCGATCCGCTCATCAGGCGAGATGAAGCTCGACAGCACGTTGAGCAGCGTCGTCTTGCCGCTGCCGGTGCCGCCGGAGATCATGATGTTCAGCCGAGCGCGAGCGCATGCCGCCAGCAGATCGAGCATCTCAGGCGCGGCTGCGCGTCGCTGCAACAACTCGCCAGTCGTCATTGGCTTCGAAGGAAATCGCCGAATCGAGACCAGCGCTCCGTCGAGCGCCAGCGGCTTAATCACCGCATTCAAACGGCTGCCGTCGGACAGCCGTGCGTCGACCATCGGGCTCGATTCGTCGATCCGCCGCCCCACCCGCCCTGCAATTCGTTGGACGATGCCGATGAGGTGGTCGAGATCGCGGAACTGGACCTGCACTCGTTCCAGCTTCCCGCGGCGTTCGACGTACACGCACTTCGGGCCGTTGATGAGAATGTCAGAAACCGTCGGGTCGTGCATCAACGTTTCGAGCGGGCCGAGGCCGAGCGTCTCGTCGACAAGCTCTTCGATCAATTGGTTTCGTTCGGCCCGCGTCAGCAAGTCCGCGTGCAGACTGCACAACTCTTCGGCGCCGCGGCGGATTTCTGCGCGCAGTCGCTCGGGGTCGACCGAGCGGAGAACGTCGAAATCCATCCCGCTGATCAGCTGTTCGTGCAACTCAACCTTCAGTTGATGCCATGGCTGCTGCTGATCGTTGGTCGGCGTCGGCGTCGGTAAGTCGCATTTAGCTCCGAGCATCTCAGTCACGCTTTCGAAATGTTAGAACTCTCGGGGCGGATTACTTGGCGGGAGCGGGCGAGGTTTGCATTCCGAACAACGCGGCGGCCGAGAACGGCAGGATGCCGCGGCGCACTGCTGGTTTGGACGCTGCGACGGCGGGCGTGAGGAACGCTGCCAGTTTCGCGATGGCTCGCGATGCTTTCGACTGCGGACACTCGCGCACCGCTGGATTCCCGATATTCATGGATACCGTCGCCGCGGCCGGGTCGTCAGGAATCTGATGCACTACCGGAACCTGCAAGATCCGACACGCTGCACGCGGCGGCACTTCCCCCGCGTAGCCCGTGCCCGAGGCGACGACAATCGTCCGTTCGATGGCGTTCGTATTCTTGCGGATGTAGTCGAGGTGACGCTGCGTACGGTAGAGCGACACCAGGTCGAGCCGCGTGGAGATCAGGACGCGGTCGCTTTCCGACAAAATTCCGATCTGTTCCGCGTGCTGCAGGTCTTCGATGCTGACGATGCAAAAGGCCTGGGCGGCTTGCGAATGAGCTACCACCTGGCGGCAGAGAGCGGGATCGATGTCGTGCGTGTCTGCGAACAAGTCGGGGCCTGCGAGTAACTCGATGCCCGATTCGTGCTTCGCCACTGCCTGCTCGAACATCATCTGATCGACCGACTGCCGGCGTCGGACAAGGTCGAGGAGCGTATGTCGCGGCGCGAGCTTCAACATCAACGCCGCGTCGCCGCCGCGGAGGTTGAAGTCGAGCAGCCCGCACTTGCCATGGAGCGCTGCAATCGCCGCCGCTAGGTTCACCGCCAGGAAAGCGCCGTCGCCCACATCCCGCGAGGGGATCACGGTCAGCAACTGCCCGCCGGTCTTCTTGTCGACCGCGGCCGAAAGCCGCTGAAACGCGCTCTCCAATTCGCCGGCAAACTGTTCGTCCAACTTGACGAAATCGTCGGCGCCGGCGCGGACCGCTTGAATGACCGCTGAATGATCGGCGGCGACGGCGGCCACAATCAACTTCGCCGCACTGCCGGCGCGTAGCTGGCGAACAATCTGCAGCGTGACGTCGTCAACGCGCATCGACGCGATGACCATCAAATGGGGCGCCGCGTCGACGCTCATCACTTCCGTGAGCGCCGAGGTCGTCGACAATACGCGGGCTGGCGACGAGCGCAGTTTCAGCGCATCGACCTGCGATTTGACGCTGCCGCCCAGTTCTGCATTGTCGCTGATGATCCAAACGCCCATCGTCGTACTACGTTCGCGCTGATTGTTCTCTGGCCCGCCGCTTCGCACATTGGGGAGCGAACGCGTAGGTAAATCTGGCGCAAACGTAGGTTTGCTAATCGCGCAGTCAATTAGCGCGACAGCGGGAAACGCGGGCGGGGATTCCGCCGTAGAGGGAAACCTCTAGCGATACGTGCGGCACTCGCGAAATGCCGTAGAAACTTGGGTAAATGGCTTGCCGCTGCAGGACGGAAGTGACCGTTAATCTGAGCGCAGTCCGGTACCACTGCTGGCTCGTCCAGCAGTGCGAAGCGTGTACCCGGCACCCACTGCTGGACAAGCCAGCAGTGGCACGCGTGCTCCCAGCGCAACGCGCGCGTTAGCCCACGCGCGGCGGCGCAGCGAGCCGCGTCCGATTGGGGAGAACGTGGTAAGCAATCTCCGGCGGCGGAGCGGTCGTCTCGTTGATCTCCAGCCAAGCCGTCTGCCCGCGTCCCGCTGAGGGTTCGGCGTCGTTGCCGGCGATTCGCGCGAGCAATCGCTCGAACGCTACTTGCCCCAGCATACGCGAATCCTGGCAAATCGCGGTCATCTTAGGGTAGATGAGCGTCCGCATGTCGGTATCGTCAAAGCCGATAATCGACAGATCTTCTGGAATCTTCACGCCCATCTTATGGGCTTCGTTGATGGCGCCGACCGCTACGAGCGGGTCGGCGATAAACACCGCCGTCGGCCGATCGGGCATGCCCATGAGGTTCCGAATCAGTTTCTCGCCATCGAGTCGATGAGGCGGAATGCGGCCGATCAGGTCGGGAAACAACAAGCCCCGCGAATCAAGCGTCGAGCGGTAAGCCTCAAAGCGGTCGCGGTGATCGCCATCTTCCCGTTCGCACGCAGCGAATGCGATCCGCGTATGGCCCAGCGAAAGCAAGTGCTCGATCGCCTGCCGGCTCGCCGACGCCGATTCCGAATAAATGAACGGCAGCCCCGGCCGCTGAAAATGGTCGCCGAGCACCACAATCGGCAGTCCCTCGTCCGCCATTTGTTGGACGACGTCGCGCTCTGCAGCCGTGGAACGGAGAACCGCTCCGCAGAGGCCCTTACGGGCGAAAAACTGCCGGAATGACTCGCCGCGGGTTTTATCGCGGCGGATGTCGACAATCGTCAAGTCATGCTGGCTGCCCCGCATCGCCTCTACCAAACCGTCGATGCATGCCGAATCGTATGGCGACCCTGGCGTGAAGGGACCGGTATAGATCAGAGCGACGGCATGTTGCGTCCGCACCCCAACCGCAGGGGCGTATTCGCAGCGATTGACAGCCTCCATCACCTGCTGGCGGAGGTGGGCAGCGACTGTCTCTCGGCCGTTAATCACGCGAGAAACAGTAGCGATGGAGACGCCCGCTTCTTTAGCAACGTCGCGAATGGAGGCCATGGATGGTCCGGGAGTTACTAGCTACGAAACTGTTTCACTCGGTGTATCGTACGAACGATTGCTGGGCAAATCAATCAAAATCAGGCAACTAAAGTGCTTGTTTTCTCGATTGTAATGCTGCGGCGGCGAAAGTAGCGATTCTGCGGAAAAATCGTTGACAGGCATCCTGGTTCAGGGTACAAGAGAAAACGTTACGGAGTTGTTACTCGATGTTGCTCGGCGCCATTTTGGGCTCTGATGACACTGGAGCGAGCGACTCCTGGCGGCCTCATCAGCAATCTATTCAGCAAGTCAGTTCGAAGCGGACGTTTGGCGTCCGGCCTCCTCGCGATTGACCATGCGTGGCGCATGACCTAGCGGCGGTCCATTCGCCCAGCTTCTCCCCTCATTCAGCTATTGGAGTACCCCATGCGATTCTCGGCGGGAACCAGCGCAATCATTCCATTGGCGTGCAGCGCGATTGCCGGATTGTGCATCAGCGCGTCGACGCTTTTCGGCGCCAACGCCACGGTCCTCGACACCGACCCGAACGCCGACGGCCTAGGCTTTGGCAAGACGGACGCCTTTGCGTACGGAGGGGTTTACAGCCTCAACGACACCGCGGTCTACAATGGCAACCAAATTTTGGTGCAGACTCAGGCTGGCGCTGCCGGCGGCACGGGCGCCGGTATTTCGGTCCCGGTTTCCAACGGCGAAAACGGACGCAATCAATCGCTCGACGGCGGTTCCAATCAAGATGTGAACCTCGATGTTCCCAACGCGACCGCGCCGAACTCTGTCTTCGCGACGATTGGCAACGCGACTTCGACCGACCCGCTTCATGGCCAAGTTGCCAAGCTCCAAAATGGCAACGTCCTGCGGTATTCGATGTGGGTCCGCGAAGATCCCAATAACCCAATCACCGCTGCCCCGCAAATTGAACCCGTCATCAAGTTCGAATTCTGGAAAGAGGCGCTGAGCACGTTCGCCGATACCAACGGCGGCCAGCTTCAGCCAACCTACGGCGATAAGATCGTCGACACTGACCAGCATCTCGGCCAGGGCATCTGGCTCGACCTCAACAAGAATGGCTCAGTCATCGACGGCGCTGCGGCCGGTCAAGGGCGTATCCGCACGGTGAACACGACGAGCTGGACCCTCATTGAAGCAACGTACACCGTCAACGACGCCGATTGGTTCGGCATCGCCGACGACGTCTACACGGTGGCTGACGTCGAAGAAATCCGTGCCGTCATGTTTTGGGGCGATTTCGCGAACACGAACCTTGGCGGTAGCTTGTGGTTCGACAATCTACAGTTCGAAGTCTTCAAGAACGCAGCTGCCGTGACGCCGAACGCCAATCCGAATCCCACGCTCAGCGAAGGCGTGAGCAGCGCCGATTTCAACAAAAACGGCATCGTCGACGGCGCCGACTTCCTGGCGTGGCAACGGGGCTACGGCCTGACGACCGGCGCGCTGGCGGCCAACGGCGACGCTGACGGAGATGGAGACGTCGACGCTAACGACCTCACCGTCTGGAAGAACCAATTCGGCACGCCTGGCGCTTCGCCGACGGTCGCCAGCGTTCCCGAGCCGACGGCCTTCGCGCTAGCGATGGTCACGAATCTGTGCGTCGGCGCCATGCGTCGTCGCCGTTAGTCTGTGCCGAACTGGAATCCAGGCGCCGGGGGCTGCGCTAGGTTTCCATGGCGTGGCGTCGGCGGGGGGCAGCCGCCGACGTCTCTCCAATTCGTTCTTAAGCAGATCGTTCGAGCATTTGTCGCACCGCGACCGTTCAGGCAATTTGTAGGATTCTCAAGATCATGAACGTCGACTCCCCCGCTCGTAGAAACGATTTCGCTCGTCGCGGGTTTACGCTCGTGGAGTTGCTGGTTGTCATTGCAATCATTGGAGTACTCGTCGCGCTGCTTTTGCCCGCGGTACAAGCTGCACGCGAGGCGGCGCGGCGGATGTCGTGTAGCAATAATGTCAAGAATATCGCCTTGGCAATTCACAACTTCCACGATGCGAAGAAAAAAGTTCCTTCCTCAATCAATTACAACGTGATCGAAGGGCGCGAGGAGTACCGACTGCCTGGCGGTGGAACCGAAAAAGCAGCGCCGACGAAGTATGGCGTTGCATCCGGTGCGAATGGCAAAGGATGGATCGTCGACATTCTGCCGCAGCTTGAACAGCAGGCGATGTATAACGGGATCAAGCCTGGTTTCGACGATCCTGCTGCATCGACCATGCAGTTCATCGCAACTCCCTCCAACGGTCGAGGGATGGGGCGGATGGAGATTAGGCAGTACCTTGACGATCAGCTTCCCGTGTTAACTTGCCCTTCGGATAGCACTGCGGTTCCGCGCTTGGGAAATTGGCATTGGACCAGCGTTGTGACCGCAGTAACGAGTTACAAGGGAGTGATCGGGGACACTGCAGTCGGCGAAGTTTTCAATGCCGGCGGACTATGGAGCAACAATCAATGGGGTTCTGTTCCCGATTGCTTTGAAACGCTCGGTTGCAATGGCTTCTTCTGGAAGATGAGTTACTACGAGCCGGTCAATTTTAAGCGTGTGGCGGATGGGCTCAGTAATACGCTTCTGGTCGGGGAGGCGGTTGCAGATCAAGATTTTCACGCGATGGCCTACTTCTCCGACGGCGATTGGGCTTCGACGAACATGCAGCTTAACTACTATCAGCCAGGCGGCGAGCAAATGGTGATCGACCGCTGGTACGATGTGCGTGGTTTTCGCAGTCTGCATGCAGGCGGCGTCCAGTTTGCGATGGCCGACGCCTCGGTTCAATTCATTGCTGAAGGCATCGACCACGCGCTCTACCGCGCGCTGTCAACGCGCGACGGCGGCGAAGCGGCCTCGCTTCCGAGATAACTTCCAAAAACATCGCTCTCGGCGACATCGTGAAGCCTTGAGCGGTCTGGTTAAAACTGCATCGCCACAATGTCGACTCCTCTCGAATTGAGTGCCGAACTAGAACATGCTGCAGCGCCAGCGCGTCGCGCTGTTTTCATTCGCTGCATAGCGGTCGCTTCGATGGCGCTAGTGTTGTCCGGGTGCGGCGGTAAGTCATCGCAAGTTTCAGGCAAGGTGACGCTCGACGGTAAACCGTTGGAGCGAGGAACCGTCGGTTTTACCCCCATCAACCGCGGAATGCGGGCTTCCGGAGTTATCGAAAGCGATGGTAGTTACACGCTGAGCACGAACCGGGATGCAGGCTTGGAATCGGGCGAGTACACCGTGACGGTCGTTTCCCGCGAGCCGGCGCCGCCAGGATCTCAAGGACCGCCGATCCCGGGACCGTACATTACGCCGCAACACTACGCTTCCGAGGCGACTTCGGGGCTGAAATTTATCGTCGAGAGCGGCAGCAATACGATTGATCTGGAACTCACTTCAGCGGGCGCTCCTGCGACGGCCGGGCGGAAGTAGCAACTGACCAACAGGGGCGAGCAGAGCATGACCGCAGTGAGCGTATCTATGACCCGAATTTCAAAACACCGTGTCGCTTGCTCGCTTGCGCTCGCTCTCGGCTCCTGGCTCGCCACGACGTCGCTGGCCATCGCCGCCCCGCCCGGCTACACGCAAATCTGGAACGACGAGTTCGACGGCACGACGCTCGATCAATCAAAGTGGACGCCTGAGACGGTTCAAAATCCCCACAACAACGAGCGCCAGGCTTACCTTCCCGAGATGATCACCGTCGCCGACGGCAACATGGTCATCACCTCGACCAATCAGCCCTCCGGCAACAAGCAGTACCGCTCGGGCCGCGTTCACAGCGACTGGACTCATCAGTATGGCCGCTGGGAAATTCGCGCCGACCTGCCGACCTCGAAAGGGATGTGGCCCGCGATTTGGCTCCTCCCCGATACGACGCAGTACACCTGGCCGAATCAGGGCGAGATTGACATCATGGAGAACCGCGGCAGCCAGCCGCAACTCACCAGCAGTGCGTATCACTACGGCACCTTCTCGCCCTACAATCATCAGTATAAATACAGCGAGCAGACGACGGCCCGCTTCGGCCAGCCGGTGAACTTTCACCAAGGCTACCACACGTTCGCCGTCGATTGGGATAAAACGAAGCTCCGCTTCTACGTCGACGACGTCAACTACTACACGCTCTACAATTCCGAAATTGGCGGCTTCATCGGCAATCAAACGGCGCCGATGCAGACGATTCTCAATACGGCCGTCGGCGGCGATTTTCTCGGCGATCAACAACCCGACGCCTCGACCGTTTGGCCGCAGAAGTTTCTTATCGATTACGTCCGCGTCTTTGAGCGTAACGACAATCCGCTCCGCCTGCAGAATGGCCGGTTTGAAGCGAACGACGGCAGCCTCGCCGGGTGGACAGTTTTCGGCAATCGACTCAACACGAACAACGTCTCGGTTCACAACGAAGCGGTCGCCGACGGCGTCGCGTCGCTGAAACTCTTCGGCCAATCAACCGGTGGCACGAACTACAGCGGCGTCAGCCAGGGGATTTCGGTTTCGGGCGGCGACCAGGTCACTGCTGCCGTCGAGTCGTTCGTCCGCTCGCAAGATTCGATTTCCGGCACGAACAACTCGGTGCAACTGAAGATCGAGTTCTACAATGACTTCGGCGGAAAGTATGGCACGCCGGCAATGCTCGGCGAGTTCGTCGAAACGATCGTCAATGGCTCGACAGCCAACAATGTTTGGCAGCCCCACGATCTCACGGCCACTGCTCCCGCGGGCGCCGTCGAGGCCCGTGTCGCGCTCGTCTTCACGCAAACCGGCAATGCCGCTGGTGCGGTTCACTTCGACAACCTCTCGTTCAAGAACCTCAGTCTGCCCGACGTCGCCGATGCCGACGGTAACGGCACGATCGACGGCGCCGACTTCCTCATCTGGCAGCGCAACATGGGAAAGGAATCGCCGGTCGGCCCCGCCGAGGGAGACTTCAACTTTGATGGCGTCGTCGATGCGGCCGACCTCGACCTTTGGAAGGCGCAGAACGGAACCGCCGTGCCGCCGGCCGACCAAGGCGCGTCGCTGCAAATCCCCGAGCCCTCTTCGGCGGTACTCACGATCACGACCCTCGTCGGCCTGATGCACTGGCGCTGTGGACGCCTACCGGTAGTCGCTGCCGAATCGAGCCACGCATGATCGGGGGCATCGGCTTAGTTTCGCAGCGAATGCTCGCACTCTGCGTTATCGCTGTAGTTGCGTTATTCAACGGCAATTCATCGCTGCAGGGCCAAGAACCGGCGGCCACTCCCACGGCAGCTGCGACTAAGTCGTCGGAAGCCACGACGACCCAGCGCGAAGAACTCGCGAAATTCAACCCCGCGGCAGCTGATCGCGCCGCGGAAGTCGATCGCTTGATCGCAGCGATGACGCTGGAGGAAAAGATTGGCCAAATGTGCCAGGTCTGGCCTGAGCAGGGCGAGCTAACGCCGGAGCTCATCGAATCGCTCCGTGGAGGCGAGATTGGCTCGCTCATTAATTGTCCAAGTCCCGCTTTCATTGAAGAAACTCAGAGAATCTCGCAAACGGAAAGCCGACTCGGTATTCCGCTGCTGATCGGTCGCGACGTCGTCCACGGTTACCGCACGATCTTCCCCATCCCGCTCGGCCAAGCCGCCAGTTGGAACCCGGAACTCGTCGAGCAGGCCGCGCGTGTTGCCGCCGACGAGGCGAGCAGCGAGGGAATTAACTGGACGTTCGCGCCGATGGTCGACGTCGGCCGCGATCCTCGCTGGGGGCGCATCGCTGAAACGTTCGGCGAAGACCCACGTCTCGCCAGCACACTTTCATCAGCGATGGTCCGCGGCTTTCAACAAGAAGACGACGCTGGCCTGCATGGTCTCGTCGCCTGCGCCAAGCACTTCGCCGCGTACGGCCTGTCGGAAGGGGGCCGCGACTACAACCGGGCTTCGCTCTCGATCGCCGATCTCCACAACATTCATATGCCGGCGTTCGAAGCATCGCTCGACGCCGGTTGCCGCACGTTTATGACGACCTTTAGCGAGGTGAACGGCATCCCCGGCACCGCGCATGCCTACTTGCTGCAGGATGTCCTGTGCGACAGTTGGAAATTCTCCGGCGTCGTGGTGAGCGATTGGAATTCGGTGATCGAAATGGTTGCCCACGGATTCAGCGCTGACGAAGCGGAAGCCGCCCAGCAGGCGGTGAACTCTGGCGTGCACATGGAAATGGTGAGCCCCACGTTCCACGATAATCTCTCTCGATTGGTGGAGCAGGGTAGGGTCGACGAAGCCGCCCTCGACAACGCCGTCCGCCGGATCCTGCGTTTGAAGTTGGAACTAGCTCAGGACGATTCCACGAATCAGGCCGCAGAGAAATTGGGCATTGCAGGGACGGCCGCGCCGCGCCCAGGCGCCAAGCTTTTGCATCCGCGCTCGCTTGAGTTGGCTCGTCGCGCTGCCCGCGAAAGCATCGTGCTGCTGAAGAACGCTGAGCAGACGCTGCCGTTGCATCGAGAAGAACTCCGCCGCGTCGCCGTCATCGGGCCGCTGGCCGATGCGCCGCTGAGCCAACTTGGCTGCTGGTCGGTCGATGGTTCCCCGGCTGATGCGATCACTCCCCTCGCCGCGATTCGCAATGCGTTGGGCGATACCGCGGAAGTCGCTTACATCGCTGGCATGTCGTCGAGCTATGCGAACAATCCCACTGATCTCGCGAAGGCGAAGGCAGCAGCAGCGGCCGCCGACGTCGTGCTGCTGTTCGTCGGCGAAGACGCCGTCCTCAGTGGCGAGGGCCGTAGTCGGATGACGCTCGATCTGCCGGGAGCCCAATCAAAGCTCGTCCAAGCCGTCGCTGCATCAGGCACGCCCGTGGCGATGGTCGTCCTCGCCGGTCGTCCGCTCGCGATCGGCGCCGAAATCGACGCCGCCGACGCCGTGCTCTACGCTTGGCACCCAGGCACGATGGGTGGGCCAGCGATTGTCGACCTGTTGCTCGGCGATGCGGCTCCCACCGGCCGACTGCCGGTGACGATGCCGAAGCATGTGGGCCAAGTGCCGCTCTACTACAGCCATTCGAACACCGGCAGGCCTAGCCCTGCTGACTTCCGCCCGCTGTCGCAATCGCAGGGCAAAGATCTGCCGGCAGAGTTTCAATACCGTTCGCACTACGTAGACGGCGATCCTTTTCCGCTCTATCCGTTCGGCTATGGCCTGACCTACACGACGTTCCGTTACGACGGCTTCGAACTCGGCGCCACCGCGATCGGGCCGCAGCAAACGTTGGCGGTTAGGGCTCGGATTACGAACGACGGCACACGCAGCGGCGTCGAGGTAGCGCAGCTCTATGTGCGCGACTTGGCCGCGAGCATCGTCCGCCCAGTTCGCGAACTGAAGGCGTTCCGCCGCGTCCATCTTCGTCCCGGCGAATCGCAGGCGGTCGAGTTCGCCCTCACCGCGGATGATTTGCGCTACTTCGACAACCAAGGCGAAAGTATGTTGGAACCAGGAAAGTTCGCCGTCTGGGTCGGCGGCGATTCGACCGCCACGCTGGGAGGCGAGTTCGAACTGAAGGCAGCCAGCGTCCCGTCCCCGCAGTCGGCTCCCGCCGTCGCGCGGGCCCCGAAAGTCGAACCGACGAAGCAGCCCGTGCGGGCCGACAGCGGAACATGATTTTGCATGCTGGCGATGCTAGCGTCTGCGTTGCGTGATCTTCGCCAAAGACGCTCCCCGCTCTCTGCCGATACCAGCGGTACGACCCAAACTTCTTCGCGCACCTTCGTTTGACCCGCATTCAGGGTGCGCTCCCGCCCAAAACCCGCTGGGTGATGATATGTCCCGCCTCGTTCGCCGCCGCATCGCGGCCGGATTGTTCACGTTCGCGCTGTTCGGAGCGAATGCGCTACCCGTCGCGTCGGCGCCGCCGCAGCAACAGGCGAAGCCCGCCATGCAGCGGAGCGCCACCGCGTTCGTTCCCGGCAACGGCGCCTGCATCGACTTCGTCGGCGACGATTTTGAAGAAGCAGGTTGGTCGTACGACCATCGCCATCCCAAAAGCTCGCGGGAGCAGGACGAGCAAGTTCGCTACCCGATGGGCAAGTCGCTCAACGACAAGTGGCATGAAGGACCGGAGCGCGGTCAGCCCGACCAGCTGCAAGTGATCAAGCTCCCTGAGTCTGGCCTCGCAGGAAGCGAACATGGTCTGCTGATGCGCACGCGCAACTCGTACATTCCAGGCCGCAACATTCGCGAAGTCCACCAAGATGACTTGATCGCGAACTGCGTCTCGCGGCTCAGCGGCGGCATCCCCGTCTCCGAGCGTCCCAGCGTCGTCACCCGCGTTTATCTGCCGCCGGCGGAGCAATGGGAGCAGCGTTCAGGCCCTCATTTCGGCTACCGTTCTAGCGTTTCGACGATGACCGTCGGCAAAACTAAGGGCCTGTTCAGCCTGTCGCGCGAAAACGAAGTCGAGCCTTACTGGCCCGGCATGTGGATCCATTTCCGCCCTGCGGGAACGCGCGGCGCCAAGGAGGCCTCGGCCTATCTCACCGTCCGCAGCAACCGCCTGGGACATGACTTCCCCGCAAAGGAAATCAACGAATTCGGTTGGTGGACCCTCGGCATGTCGTTTTCGCCCGACGGCATGGTCCACTACTACGCGAAGCAGGGCGTCGACGATCTCACCGAGGCCGACTATCTCACTTCGCAGTTTCCGTATGGCTACCAAGCGAAGCAATTCCGCACGTACTTCTTCGACGTCTGCAATCGCAGCGACGGCCAGACCTGGTCGACGCCGTTCGTGATCGACGACCCGAAGCTGTACGTCGGCAACCCCGGTCGCGTCAATGCGATCGTCGCCAGCAAGGAGCGGCAGGCCGAGCAAATGGCCGCCCGCCGTGCGGCTGCGCAGGAGCGGGCCGCGATGCAAAAGTCGTCGCGTTCGACGCAGAAACGGTAATGCTAGATGTGCCAATGCTGGCTCGTCCAGCAGTGCGAAGCGTGTACCGGGAGCCCACTGCTGGGCGAGCCAGCAGTGGCACGCGCTTGAGTGGAGTTCCGTCGCGCTGAAAACCCGACCTACTAAAACGTCAGCTTGAACTTCTCCGTGAGGTTCTTGCGAACCGTCTCGGTGTTCTTCTGCAACTCGGCCAGCGTCTTTTGCGCTTCCTGCATCATCGCGTAGGTCGCGTCGGCATTCTTCTGCGCCTGTTCGCGGTCGGCCTGAGCGTTGTACGTCGCGTTGTAGTACGGAGCGTACTGCCGCATGAAGTAGCCGCCCCAGTTCACGGTGCGGAACGTTGGCACATAGCCCATCTGGTACGTAACGGCTTGCTCCGGCTGATCGGCCTGGGCGAGCTTGTCTTCGATGCCGTACGCCTGATCGACCACGTAGCGGAACGTCTGCGACACATAGGCGCCGAACTTCACGAGGTCTGGATCAACGTTGCGAGTCGATAGATTGTCGATCCGCCGCGCGAAGTTCTCAAGCCACATCGCCGCCTGCGTTAGCGAACCGGCGCGGTTGAGATTCTTCGAATCCTCGATGTACTTATCAACCGCCTTAAAGTAGCGGAGCGACGCCTTCGCGGCGATTTCCTCCGGCGTTTGCGGCGGAGTCTTCTTCGGCGGCGCGACCGGCAGCGTTTGGGCCGCGACCACCGGGTCGCTGCCGCGGATCACCGAGGCGTCGATCGACAGCAGGCTGAAAATCCGCCGCAGGCCGGTCGGCGTCAGCTCTCCTTCGAGCGATAGGCTCGTTCCCTTCGCTTCGGCTTTCCAATCGCTGAACTCGTCGAGCATCGCTCCCGCACTGCCGACGATCGCCAGGATGAGTGGCTTCGCCACCGGCGCGAGCGCCGAGGCGTCCCCTTCGAAATCGAACTGCAGCTTGCCGTTGAGTTTGTCGGTGACGATGACGCCGAACTTCACCCCTTGCAAGCCGTCGAACAGCTTTGCAGTGGCCGCTTCATCAAGCGGATCGAGAATCTTCGACTCGGCCACCTGCCCGCGAATCGCGTCAGTTCGTAGGGCGCCTGCCAAATCGACGGCGAGGATCATTTGCGTGCCGGCGGTATCAGCGTAGCTGACCGAGTGTTCGAGGTAGGCCGAGAGCGGGTCTTCCTTCGCGTCGGTCGCTTCCTTGATCCACCGCGTCGCTTCTTGGCGGTTCGCGTTCGTGAGCATCGAGAACAGCTTCGGCCCGAACTTCACCACGCAAACGTCGGCTGGCAGCCAGACGGCGGCGATGTTACCGATGTTGTCGACCATCCCGTGATGCCGCTCAGCAATTTGTTGTACCGTCGGATCGACCGACAGCGTCATCACGGCCGATTCCCACTCCGGCCGCAGCGATGCGATGTCGAGTTCCGCCGCCAAGACGGCGCGCTCAGTCGACGGCGGCAGCATTAGGGGCGACGACTCGGCGGCGTCGGCAAACTTCTCCCGCCAGTTCTCTTTCTTCCCCAACGGGCTGTCGTACATCGCCGTAGCGTTGACCACGATCACTGCATTGGCGTCCGCAGGCAGGCGGCGGCTCAGCTGAACGAACGTCTGGGCGTCGCTGGTCGCCACGGCGAGCAGCGAGCTAACGCAGGCGAGCAAGGCAACGGAGCGGCAGAGCAAACTCATCAATTCAATCTCCGGACGGCGTAGCCAAAGGCAGGAAGGCCGATGCCGCGGCGAGCGCCGCCGGCATCTGTCGTGAGCGGCGAGCTCCGCTCAATCCGCGGCGTCATCCGAGACGTTGCCCGCGCTGTCCTCGCACGGGTAGGGCGCCGACTCTTCCCGCAACTCGCTGATCGCGTTGTGGGCCGCCCGTTGTTCCGATTCTTTCTTGCTTTTACCCCACGCCGCCGTGAAGCGTCGCGAGCCGATCTGAGCCGAGATCTTGAAGCACTTGCTGTGATCAGGCCCCTTCTCGTCGAGCATGATGTAGTTGGGGGTTACCCCGAACTCGCGCTGGGCGAGTTGTTGCAGCAGCGACTTGAAGTTGCCGCCGAACTCGCACGACACGGCGGCTTCGATTTCGCCGTCGACGTGCCGCAGAATGAACTGCTCCGCCGCCGGCATGCCGCCATCAAGGTAGATCGCGGCGATCAGCGACTCGAAAGCGGCTGCCAGCACCGAGCGGGGCACCGTCGGATCGGCGGCCATCCCTTTGCCGAGGATAAGGTGCACATCGAGCCCGAGCGCCTCGCTCATCCGCGCGCACGTATCACGGCTCACGACGACCGACTTGATCTTCGTCAGCTCCCCTTCGGAGTATTCAGGGTATTGCTGAAACAGCCGTTCGCAAACGACCATCCCCAGGATCGCGTCGCCGAAGAATTCCATCCGCTCGTTGGAGGAGAGCCGATGCTGCACGCCCGAGGCGTGGGTGAGGGCGGCTTCCAACAGCTGCGGCTCGCGAAACGCGTAGCAGATTTGCTGCTGACAAACTTCAAGATCGCCACGGCGCACATCGCTGGCGTCAGACACAGTATTTGTACTCATCGCAATGGTGTATTGCGGAGGCTTCGCTGACGCAGCCTGCGGGGTTGATCCCGTGCGGCTGCAGCGGCAGAGCCCTCGCGGAGGATAAGGATGGTACGGGAGAGAACGCCCCTCGCCGACCCATCCGTGAAATCCGACCGAGAACCAAGTTGTAGGCTAAACCGGGCGGCCCCAAACGTCAACGACAGGGGCAAAGACGCCTGCCGTCCGGTCCGGCGTTAGCGTACACTTACCGGGCTACAATCCGGCCCCGTTTTCACGCTGACGGCATGATCAACACCCTCCTACTCCCCGAACTCCGGGAAATGCTTGCGGCGAATGACGTCGCCGGGCTGGAGGACTTCTGCACGGCTATGCACCCCGCCCGGGCCGCGGAGTTCATGGAAGGGTTAACCCCAGCCGAAATTTGGGCGGTCCTCCAGGCCGCCCAACCGGCCGAGCGGGTCGAAATCTTCGAATACCTCGATGAGGAGCGGCAGGTCGAGATTCTCGAAACGGCCGCCCCGGAGGAAACGAGCCAGGTCATCGCCAGCATGGCGCCGGACGACCGGGTCGACTTGCTCAAGTTGGTCGATCCCGCCGCCGTCGAACGCCTGCTGCCGTTGGTGCCGACCGAGGAACGCCGCGATATCCACCGACTGAGCCTCTACCCAGAGGGGACGGCCGGTTCGCTGATGACGACTAATGTCGCCCATCTGCCCGAAACGGTGACGGTGGGCGAAGCGCTCGAAGAAATCGCGCTCCAAACCAAAAACCACGAGACGATCTACTACATCTACATCGTCGACGCCGACAAGCATCTTCGCGGGCTAATCACCGCCCGCCAGTTGCTCATGCATCTCGGCACGCCGGAAGAACTCGTCGCCGATCTGATGCAGCGCGACTTGGTGACGGTCGAAGCGACCGACGACCAGGAAGTCGTCGCTTCGAAGGTGGCCGACTACAACTTCATGGCGATCCCGGTTGTCGACCATGAGCATCACCTCGTCGGCATCATCACCCACGACGACGTTATCGACGTGTTACGGGAAGAGGCGGAAGAAGACGCCTACCGTGCGGGCGCCATCGCGCCGTTGCAAGAAACCTATCTCAACACGCCCATCCACACTCTTTCGTGGAAGCGTGGGATGTGGCTCAGCGCGTTGCTCGCGGCGTCGTTTCTAACGGTTTACGCGCTGCAGTCATTTCATGAAACGCTCGACGCGGTGAAGTGGCTGCCGCTCTTCCTGCCGCTGATTGTCTCCTGCGGCGGCAATTCCGGCGGGCAGTCGGCGACGCTGATCATCACCTCGCTCACCGGCGGCGATTTGACGCTAAAAGATTGGTGGCGCGTGCTGCGGCGCGAGCTGCTAATGGGTTTGCTGCTCGGCGCCTGGCTCGGAGCGATCGCCTACATGGGAGCGCTGCTGGTGGTCGACGGGCCGACGCCGGTCGACAAACTCGTCGTCCCGATCACGCTGCTGTTAGTCGTGACGTGTAGCACGATCGTCGGAGGCGCCTTGCCGCTGATCTTCAAGCGGCTGGGGCTCGATCCCGCGCTGATGAGCAACCCGTTCGTCGCGGGGATCATCGACATCACCGGCATCGTCATTTACATGTCGATCTGCTGGCTGATGCTCGCCGAGATCTAACCAACGGCAAAGCCAGCTCTAAACGTCCAGCACCGGCTGCCCAACGTACATCTGCAGCACTTGGCTCTGCACTTTGATCGCGCGGATCA
This sequence comes from Lacipirellula sp., assembly GCF_965279485.1. NCBI lineage: Bacteria > Pseudomonadati > Planctomycetota > Planctomycetia > Pirellulales > Lacipirellulaceae > Lacipirellula > Lacipirellula sp. Next base: position 682,537 of record NZ_CBDIIC010000001.1, on the reverse strand, counting down.
GCACCCACACCTGCTCCTGCGAAAATTTCTCCGGATCGGAACCGGCCAGTTCTTCCAGCTCCTGCGTCATTGCCGCGTGCTGATCGGTCGCCAACTGCATTTTCAGCGACGTTGACTGGCAGGCCGACTTCAACTTCGCGTCGTCATGCAGAAACTCGAGATTCGTGTGATCGTTGGCCAGCAGCAAGCAAATCCGGGCGACGTCTTGCGGCGAGGCGTCAGGCTCCAACGCTTTAACGCGTTGAGCCAATTCGTGGCAATTCATTAGGCGATTCTCCGGGGACGCAGGGCCGGCCAATTCGAGTGCTGTTCAGTCGATTTCCGAAAACTCTGCGGAACCTTAGGTCACGAACCTGAAGCCTCGCCGAATGGTCCTTTGCGTCAAACCGCGAGCCCGCCGCAGGCGTTCGCATCGAGCCGGTTATGCGACGCTCGCCGCCGCTAGACAATCGGCCTGTTGCCGCCGTAAAACGGCGATGTTGCGGCAATCGGGCGTTCCCATTCCCGATGATGCAATTGTGAAACATCAGCCTGAATGTGGTGTTTGACGAATCGACACCCCCCGAACGGCGGTCGCCAGCCGACTGCCCAGCCCTAATCGAGTAAGAGCAAACCATGGCCCTCCTCGGCGTCAACATCGACCACGTCGCCACCGTCCGCGAAGCCCGCAAGACGAACGAACCTGATCCCGTGTGGGCCGCCTCTTTAGCCGAACTCGGCGGCGCCGACGGCATCACGCTCCACTTGCGTGAGGATCGCCGCCACATTCAGGAGCGCGACCTCCATCTGCTCAGCCAAACGGTCACGGTGAAGCTCAATCTCGAACTCGCCTGCGCCGAGGACGTGCTGAAGATCGCCTGCCAGGCCAAGCCGTTTCAAGCCACGCTCGTCCCGGAACGCCGCGAGGAGGTGACGACTGAAGGCGGCCTCGACGCTGCAGGGCAGGGCGCCCGCGTCGGCGACGCGGTGAAACGCCTTCGCGACGCCGGCATCGTCGTGAGCCTGTTCCTCGATCCCGATCCAAAACAAATTGAAGCCGCCGCCAAGATGGGCGCCGAAGCGGTTGAACTCCATACCGGGGCTTACGCCCACGCCACGGCGAAGTTTGCCGGCGATGAAGAATTGGCAGCGCTCGCAGTAGCCGCTAAGCACATCGTCGACGCCGGCCTCACGCTCCACGCCGGCCACGGCCTCACTTACCGCAACGTGAAGCCCGTGGCGGCGATCCCCAAGATGTGCGAACTCAACATCGGCCACAGCATCATCGCCCGCGCGATTATGGTCGGCCTGGAGCAAGCCGTCAGAGACATGAAGCGGTTGATTTCCGAGCCTCGCTAGCCTGCCAAAGAAAATGCATTAACCGCCAAGGACGCCAAGAGCGTCAAGGGGATGCAAATTCAGTTCAATGGAACCGCGGATAAACGCTGATGAACGCAAGTGAGGTGAGGATTTGAAAACGCCAGATCCACGCTCATCTGCGTTTATCGGCGTGCATCGGCGGTTCCAAGCTCCTCCACTTGCATTCCCTTGGCGCTCTTGGCGTCCTTGGCGGTTTAATTCCGCGAGCTTCGCGGCAATCCTCGGATTGCGTAAACCCGCCGCTCCAATGATGATAAGGAGCCCTGTCCAGCGTGACGTGACGCAACGAGCGCAGCCTGGGACAGAATCGCTTTCGGCTACTCTGAGTGATGTCGCAACACGCCCCGCCCCGCGCCAACTCGTCCGCGAGAGGCGCAAGCGCAGATCTTTCGCTTCCGCTCTGGAAGCGGCGACTCTACACGCTCGTGCCAGCGTTCGATTCGCTCCGCACCTACACGCCCAACGCCTTCCGCCGCGATCTCCTCGCCGGCGTTACCGTCGCCGCGGTCGCGGTACCGCAGGCGATGGCCTACGCCAGCATCTTCGGCATGCCGGTGCAGTACGGTCTCTACACGGCGATCGTGATGACCGCCGTCGGCGCCTTGCTCGATTCGTCGAAGCAACTCATCAACGGCCCGACGAACGCAATCTCGATCGCCATGCTTAGTGCGCTGGCGTTCGTTCCCTCCGACCAGCGCATCCCCGCTGCCATGCTGATGGCGGCGCTCATCGGGCTGTTTTCAAACCGGCATCACGCTGTTGCGGCTCGGCGACCTCTCGCGATTTATCTCGCACGCGGTGATCGTCGGCTTCACCGCCGGCGCCTCGGTGCTGTTGGTGCTCGATCAACTGAAGAACGTTCTCGGTCTCAAGGCCCAGGGCGAGCATCACGATCATTTCGTGAAACGCTGGATTCTGACGATGTACTATGGCGGTCCCGTTCATGTGCCGACGATGTACGTCGCGCTCGGGACGATCGCCGTCGCGCTTGGGCTGCGATGGATTAATCGTCGCTACAAGCTCGCACTACCGGAACTGCTACTGGCGATCATCGCGGCGGGCTTGGCCGTCTGGCATTGGGATCTCGCCGACCAAGGCGTGAAGCTCATCGACAAGGTGCCGCGCATTCTTCCCAGTTTTGAATCGCCGCACTGGGATTGGGGGCTCGTGCGCCAACTCGCCCCCAGCGCCGCGGCCGTTGGCATGCTCGGTCTACTCGAAGCAATCGCCATGGCGAAAAGTATCGCGGCGAAGACCGAACAAAAACTCGACATCAATCAGCAGTGCCTCAGCGAAGGACTCGCCAACCTCACCGGCAGCTTTTTCCAGTGCTTTCCTGGCTCCGGATCGCTCACCCGGTCGTATATCAACCACCAGGCGGGCGCCGCGACGCAGTGGTCTGGCGTGATTTGCGCGGCCATGGTCGGCTTGACGATTTTGCTGTTCGCGCCGCTCGCGCAGTTCATTCCGAAGGCCGCTCTCGCCGGCGTCCTGATGGTCACCGCCACGCGAATGGTCGACGTGGCCGGCATCCGTTACCACTGCCGCGCGACCAAGTTCGACGCGATCATCGTTGCCGCGACGGCCCTTTCGGCGGTCCTGGTCTCGGTCGAATTCTGCATCCTCGTCGGCACGATCCTCTCGTTCCTGATGTACGTCCCCCGTGCCGCCCGCGTCGAGATGCAGGAACTCGTCATTACCGACAACCACCGCATCCGCGAACGGAACGATGGCGACGTGCCGAGCGACAAGCTGCGGATCTACAATTTTGAAGGGGAGCTGTTTTTCGGTTCGTCGCCGGAGTTTGAATCGCACCTGGAGCAGATCGAAGAAGAGATCGACGCCGACCTGCGGATTCTCATCCTCCGCGTGAAGCACCTGCGCAATCCAGACGCCGTCTGCATGCATCTGCTCGCCGAATTCATCGAAGAGACGGAAGCCCGCGGCGTCGTCGTCTGCCTCACGGGCGTCCGCGGCGGGTTCTATTTGACGCTGAAGAAAGTCGGCATCGTCGAACTGCTCGGCGATGAACGCGTTTTCCGCGAAGTGCCGCGCGATTGGACCAGCACCGTCGCCGCTATCGCCTGGGCGCACCGGCAGCTGGGCGACGACCTGAGCGGCGACGCCCTGCCGCCCGATGAAGAATCGGTCGTCGTCCGCGACTGGCACTTCACCATCTAGCCGCCAGTCAACGCGATTTAGTAGCCGCGGGTCAACGGCCCGCCGGAGCGGCACGCGCCGCCTCGACCCCGACGACCACGAACCGCAAGCAGCGCAAACCCGCCTATCGCCAGCCAAAGCCCCGCCGGCTCGGGCACGAGGACCGCTACGCCCCCCATCCCGACCAGCTGCTGGTGCGAAAGCGGCGGCGGCCAATATTCAAAGCTCGAATCGCTCAGCGGGTCGCCGCCCGAAGGATGCGGAACGAAGACATCTCCCGCATCGAAAATTGCCGCAAACGGCTGCTCCGATCGCCAATAGAGCCGGTACGGCAGTTCGCTCAAATCAACCACGACTCCGGCGGGGTACTCCTCGCTTGGAGGCGCCAGTGCCCCGCTTGCCGACTGAAGCGTCAGCTCAGTCGGCTCTTGAAGGCGGACAAATCGTACCTGTCCCGTCACGAGATTGATATGGACGCTCGGCGCGCCGCTCTGATCGAGAGCCGTATTCAACCCCGCCCGTAGACCCGCGTGGGCCGATGGCGGGTTGGCAACTATCGATAGCGCAATTGCAACCGGTAAAAATCGCATCCGCATCACCCTCGGAACGGTCATTTCTGAAACCGAAGAGGGGCGAATGCTACAGACGAGTAGCGCCGCGCCGCAAGGCGAGCCTACAGCCAGTTGGCCGTCCAATTTGCTAGCCGCGAATCGACTCGACGCATTTCTCAGCCACCCACTCGGGCAGCCCATGCGATTCGCTGAACCGCAGCACGTACGATTCGAGTTCGCGGATCCGTGAGGGAAAAATATCACCCTGCACCAGCACATCGGAACCTGGATCGGCGTCGATGTAGATCAATGTCCGACCATCGTCGTGTCGTCGGACGATCAGTTTCTCGGCAACATAGCCGCCGTTTTGCACGCTTGTGCGGCAGGCCGACCCGATTTCGGGCCAATCGATTGGGTCGAGTTCGATCTTCAATCCGCTCGACAACCGAATGGTCATAGTCCGTGACACCATACTCCACTCCCCTTGTATGAAAGGCTCGCGGGTGATCCAGAAGAGATTTGCATTTTACGAGCGGCAGAGAACAAACCAAACGAATTCGCGAATTTGCCGCAATTTTCGCAAATTAAACCAATAAGACTTCTCAGAAAAGCAGCGTCGACAACAAGCGGAATTCGACTGCAAGATGCCAACGTGTTTGATCTCGTCAGACCGATGAGCGGCTGATATCGTCACTCCTTCCCGCCACTGTCGACACAATCGGCGCGGCGGAACGAGGCGACGGCTACAATCGCGGTTGCTGGCATTGCAACTCGCGTGCCCGTCGGCCGCGTAACGGTTCTAACAATCGCAACACTTCGATTTGCTGCAACTAGGAGCGAGTGAACGGATGACGGAGACGGAGGGGGTACAGGAACAAGTATCGCTGGGGCAGACTCTCGCGCGGCAACTGCCGCCGCTCGATCCACAGGCGGCCGCGTCGGCGCCCCCTGTCGCCGGCGCCGTCACGCGGGCCATGAAGTGGCTCGGCGACGAAATCGAAAAACTCCTCGGCGTTGCCAAAGGAGGCGACTGCGACGCCTTCCTCGCCGTGTTCGAAGACGTCCGTCGCCGCGCCCGCGCGCTGGAGCCGATTGTTCAGCAACTCCGCCCACGTTGGGCTGCATCGGGTTCCAGCGCCGCCGACGTCGACGACGGCAGCGAAGCCGTCGGTCACCTCGGCCACTACCAGTGGTGCCGGCAGGTGATTCTCACCGTCTGGGCCGCGGCGATGCCGAAGAAACTCAAGGCCGCCATCGCGGCGAGCAACGGCGCCCTCGTCGACTTCGACGTCGCCCCGCTCAAGGCTCACTGGCCCAGCGTCCGCGCCGCGCTCGACGCGTTGCCGGAGATTCACGCCTCGAAGTTTCACACGGCGATGGAAGCCGAGCTCCGCACGATGACGAACGCGCCGACCGTGGCGCCCGTCGCGAAGCCGAAGCCGGGCGAAATTCCGCGCGAGCACCTCAGCCGACCGATCGGCAAGGCTGAAGCCGCCAAGCTCCATAGCGGCGCAAGCGTCCCAGATCCTGCCGCCTACTTCCGCGACCTCGTCGCGCAGAACTTAATGAAGCCGCCCATCGTCAACGGCCGCAGCCTGCAGTTCGACGTCCGCGACTTCCCCGCGAGCAAGCGGGAGTCGATGCGGTAAAGGCGGGGGGATTTTTTTGCCACGAAACACACGAAGCACACCAAAGATAAGAGTGCTCTTTCACCGCTGATCAATGCTAATAGGCGCTAATAAAATTCAATCACAGAATTCATTAGCGTTCGTTAGCGGTGCCATCGCCTTCTCGCCAGTTTCATTTTTTGGTGTGCTTCGTGTGTTTCGTGGTAAAAAGAGAACCCTGGTACAAGGTTTGCCAACCAACCTCCCATGCGCAAGCCCCCAACCATCCCGCAGCCAGTCGCTGACGAACAGGCGCCGCAGCTTGCTCCCGAGCTGCAGCTACTCGCCGATTGGATGGACGGCGTCTTCCGCGTGCCAGGCGTCGGCTGGCGGTTCGGCCTCGACGCGATTCTCGGATTCATTCCCGGCATCGGCGATACCGCCACCTCGGTCGCGTCGCTCTACATTCTCACCGCGGCTCATCGTTACGGCGTGACGCGAACGACGCTGCTGCGCATGGCGCTCAACGTCGTGCTCGACGCCGTCGTCGGGGCGATCCCGCTCGTTGGCGACATTTTCGACGTCTACTGGAAATCGAACCAGCGGAACGTCGCGATTCTCAAGCGACATATGCTCGCCGTGCCGGCCGAACAACGCCACTTGCAGCGAGCCGACCGTTGGTTTGTCGTGCTGCTGGTAACGGTGCTGGCCCTGCTGCTAATTGGCAGCGTCATCGTCGCCGCGATGCTGCTCACCTGGCTGGTAAGAACCCTCGCCCAAGCTTTCTAATCTCGTTCCCACGCTCCGCGTGGGAACGCCACCCCCGACGCTCTGCGTCGCGAACTACCGGCCGCTCCGCCCCGATCGCACAGCGGCTTAGCGGCCGCTCCAAAAGAATGCCGCAGAGCGGCGACAACGCCGTTCCCACGCGGAGCGTGGGAACGAGGGGCAGCAGGGCCCACCCAATTGCACACCAGCCCCTGTCGCCGTATCATTGCCCCCCACGGCGCAACTTGCGCCTTTCATTGCCTGGCTTGCGCAAACGTAAGGAGAGTTCTGCTCGATGAGCACCAAAGGAGAAGCATTCGCCGGCCTGTCGGTCGCGGTAGTCACGCCATTCAAGGGAGATGAGGTCGACTACGACGCCTTCCGTGCTCAGATCGAGTTCCAGATCGATGCGGGAACCAACTGCATTTGCCCCGTCGGCACCACCGGCGAATCGCCGACGCTGACCCACCCCGAACACGAACGGGTGATTAACTTCGTCTGCGAAGTCGCCAACAAGCGGATCAAGGTGATGCCGGGCGTCGGCTCGAACAGCACCGCCGAAGCCCTCCGCCTCACCAAGGTCGCCGAAGCCGCCGGCGCCGACGCCGCGCTGCAAGTCGCGCCGTACTACAACAAGCCGACGCAAGAAGGTTTTTATCAGCACTTCAAGCGGATCGCCGAAGAGTCGGGCCTGCCGCAGTGCATCTACAACATCCCCGGCCGCACCGGGAAGAACGTCGAGCCCGAGACGATCATCCGTCTCGCCGAGCTTCAGAACGTGACGATGGTCAAGGAAGCGACCGGCTCGCTTGACCAAGCGTCGACGATTCTCGGCGCCACGAACCTCACCGTCCTTAGCGGCGACGACAGCCTCACCCTCCCGCTGATGGCCGTCGGCGCCCGCGGCATCATCTCGGTCGTCGGTAACATCGTGCCGAGAGACATGATCGCTCTGATTGACGCCGTCGACCGGGGCGACCTCGTGCAGGCGCTCAAGTGGCACCGCAAGTTGTTCCAACTCTGCCGCGACATGCTCGGCCTGTCGACAAACCCGATTCCGCTCAAGGCCGCGATGAAGATGCTCGGCCGCGACACGGGCGAGATGCGTCTGCCAATGACGCCGCTCGAACCGGGGCAAGAGGCGTCGCTGCGCAAGACGCTCACCGCGTACGGGTTGCTGTAGTCGTGCTTAGCCCCTGGTTACTGATCGGGGGCTAAATCGCGGCGGAATCGATCGTCGCTCCGCGATTATCAGCTCGAGTGATTCGCATCGCGTGTCCCTGCCAACCCGTCATCGCGCGCATGCGGGCGACAATCTCGTCCGCGTGCGCCTGATCGGCCGCAAACGCAAACACCGTCGGCCCCCACGACGATTGCCCGACGCCGCGCACGCCGAGGCTGCGAAGCGTTTCGACGCACGCAGTGATTTCGGCGGACGCGTAGGGGCCTCCCTGGACGCTCGCAAAGCAGTCGCCGGCGAGGCGGCCATATTCGAACAGCGCTTCGCCGAACACGTCGAAGTCGCTGTTCGCTGCTGCCGGCAGGATAGAAGCCTCAGCAAGTTGTGCGAGCCGTGCGGTTGTCGCTGGAGGAACTGGCGGCAATTGGCTGAATGCACTCAGTTCATGCTCGCCGCTGAGCCCCGCCGCCGGCGACGCGGTAATGAGTACGATCCGCCACTCAGCTGGAACTTCTACGCGCTGAGCCAATCTCGCCAATGGTTCGGTGAGCAGGCTGCCGAGTTCGTACAGTAGTCCTCCCTGCAAAAAACCGTGGCAGCCGATTGCGCTGCGGCGGCCGCGGCCGACCATCGCAGCGAGTTGCTCGGCATTTGCGGGAGGGAGGCCGCAGAGCGAGCGGACGCCTGCGGCAACCGCGAGGGCTAGTTGCGTGCCGCTGCCGAGGCCTTGGTGGGGTGGGATCGAGTCGCGAACCTCGATGTGGAGGGCTTGGGGCGTTTGCTGGTACGCTCCGGCCGGTCGTTGACCGGCGGCTACTAGATGCTCCAGCGACTGACGCGCGTGGGCGAGAGCGCGTTCGGCATCAGGGCCGGTGGCTTGCCATTCGGTCGACGTAGCGAGCCGCAGCGTGCAGCGCGGTTCGGCGATCATCATCCCGAGGCCGCCGAAGCTTGGACCGTCGGTTTGTTCGAACCGCAGCAGCCCGAAGTGGAGGCGGCTCGGCGTGGAGATTGTCACGCTCACTGTTGCTGCCCCGCTTGCTCGCCGGCGCGACTGACATGTGAACGCAAGAATGCCAGCGCCCGATGCTCGGCAGCGGCGCCCGTTTTATCGACGGCAATCTGCAAGCGGTCGTACTCCGCCAGCACCACTGCCGCTCCGGTGAGGTGCACTCGCGTCGCCAGAATCGCCGCTTCGAGCACCGCATGCTGGGCACGGTTAAATCCCAAAAACTCCCGCAGCGTCCCGCGATCGGTCACCTTCGCGACGATGCTCGTCCGTTCCTCAGCATCGTCGAGCGATTCGATGTCGAACGCATACCACCGGCACGCGTCAGCCAGGATGAGTGCGTCGCCGGCGGGCGTTGCGGTGAAGCGGGGTAGGGAAGCCGGCTGTCCGACCGCCGCTTGGGCCAATAGCTCCACCTCGTCGGTCACATGAAACACGCCGCGGCCAGTTCGCTTGAGATTCCGGTACGTCGTCGACGTTTGGAACGGCCGCAGCCAAAGGCGGTCAAGCGAGTCGTCGACGATCGGCCCCATCGGCGAGACGTTGACGCTGCCGTCGGCGTTCAGCGTCGTGACGATTCCCTCCAAGATGCGGCCCTCGGCGCCCAGCGTCGGCGGCGTTCGTGGAGTTTCGTCGGCAGGCATCGCGAACTAGAACGTGAGAGGTTTTTTCGGCGGCGTGTAAGGCGGCGTGATCGGGCTGCGGTCCTCGCTCGCGGCCAGATCGGCCACGTCAGCAGCGACCGTGCAACCCGCCTGCCGAAGGAAGTTGGCAAGCATCGCGTAGCCGTGTTCGGTGAGCGTCGCTTCCGGGTGAAATTGTAACCCAAACAGCGGCGCCGTGGCGTGCTGCACCGCCATAATGACGCCGTCGGGGGTGCGGGCCGTCACGCGCAGCGACGACGGTAGCGTCGCCTCGTCGATGATGAGCGAATGGTAGCGGCAAACAGTGAGCGGCGACGGCAAGCCGGCGAACAGACCGCTGCCGTCATGTTCAATCGGCGAAGTCCGCCCATGCCGCGGTTCGGCTGCGCGGACCACGGCTCCGCCGAATGCCGCCGCGAGCGCCTGGTGCCCCAGGCAGACACCGAGAATCGGCACATCGCGATTGAGCTCACGAACTACGTCAACGGAACACCCCGCCTCCGCCGGCGTACACGGCCCCGGCGAGATGACAATCGCCTGCGGAGCCAACCGGCGAATCTCGGCGACGCTCAACTCATCATTCCGCACGACGCGCGTTTCCGCTCCCAGCCGTACGAAGTAGCGCGCGAGGTTATGAACGAAGCTGTCGTAGTTATCGATGAGCAAAATCATACTAGACGAGCGCCTTCAGCATCCCCCGGGCCTTGTGCCAAGTCTCGCGATACTCGTCATCTGGATCGCTCTGAGCCACGATGCCGCCGCCGACCGGCAGTTGCCACCAGCCGCGGCCGGCGGTGATCGTGCGAATGAGAATGCTCGCATCCATCGCGCCGTCAAAACCGAGGTACATCAGCGACCCGCAGTACGGCCCGCGGGCCGTCGGTTCCAATTCAGCGATAATTTCCATCGCCCGTACCTTCGGAGCGCCGGTAATCGAACCGCCCGGGAAGCTCGCTCGCAGCAAATCGAGCGGCGAACATTCCGGCCGTAGCTCGCCGCGCACCACCGACACTAAGTGTTTCACGAAGGCGTAAGTTTCCAGCCGGCAGAGCTGCTCGATGTGCACGCTTTCCGCCGTACAGACCCGCGATAAATCGTTCCGCATGAGATCGACGATCATCACATTCTCGGCCCGATCTTTTTCGCTGCTCTCTAGATCGTCGCCGGCGAACAGGTCGGCCTCGGGGATCGGCGAGCGGCCGCGCGTCCCCTTGATCGGCCGCGTTTCGACTTGGCGATCGCGAACGGTGAGAAAGCATTCGGGCGATGCGCTGCAGATTTGCCACTCGCCCAGGTCGAAGTATCCTGCGTATGGCGCCGGGTTCCGTTCGCGCAACCGCAGGTAGAGGTCGCGCGAGGAACTCGTCGCCGCGTGAAGCAGACGCTGCGAAAGATTCACCTGAAACACGTCGCCGGCGTGAATGTACTCGACGCCGCGGCGGACCATCTCGCGGTAGGCAGCGGCCGACATGTTGCTGCTGACGCCGAGCATCGGCATATCGAATTGCGGTGCGAGCTGTTCGAGGCTCAACTCGGTTTGCGGACTGCCGCTGCCCGGTTTCTCCGCATGGGCGGACGCTGGCGGCGGCGAGGGAAAATTGCCAAACAGTAGCCGCTTAAATTCCGCCAGCCGTGCTTCTGCCCGCTCACGACGAGCCCGCGGCTCAATTTCTGGAAGTCCTTGTGAAATGAGCCACGCGCGGTGCTCCACATGATCGAACGCCACGACGACGTCGTACGCACCAACCGCCAGCGCGGGCGTCTGTAAATCTTCGAACCGCGGCGCAGGAACTCGCTCCAGGCTGCGATTGAGATCGTACGACAGCAGTCCCGCGAGGCCCCCCTGAAACGGCGGCAGGCCGGCGTGGGTCGCCGCGTGAGGAGTAAACTGCTTCCACAGTTCCTCGACAGCCGCGAGCGCATCGCTCCCATCGGCCGGGCATTCGATCCACGCGAACGGATCGGCCGCCACGAATGAATACCGACCCAGCCGCGGGTCGCGCGCGGCGCTATCGAAGAACACAACGTGCGGCAGCGGGGCCAACCGTTCGAACGCGACGACGGCCGACGCACCGCTCGGCAGCGGTTCGATGAGGGGCAGGGGAGGGGCGGCCGATTCGCTCATGTCGCGTCCTCAGCATCCACTTTCGCACCGCTCGAAGCCGCTTTCACGGTTGGCCGCTTGAGATAGTGCCGCGCCTCTTCGCGCGTCGCGAACCCCCAATCGAGCGGCTCGTCCTGTCGGTATGTTTTCCCGAGCGTCAGCGCGGTGAGCGCTTTGCACATCTCGTAACCGAGATAGAAAGCGTGGCCCGGATCGAGGTTCTTTGGCAGTCCGCCGTCGGGACCAGAACGTCGCAGCTGTTCGATGACCACGAACGGATCGGCATTGTGCAGATGCAAGCCTGCGCCGACAAGGTGGACCTCGCCGTCGGTCGCGTAGATTCGGTAGTTGTTGTCTCGCACCAGCATCGCCAAGTCGTCGATCGAAGCGACCGGAGTTTCGAGGACTTCCGTGTCGCGCAGCATCACCAACCCCGGGTCGAGATGCTTCGGCAGGACGCGGTGCGTTACCGCATGATGCATGATCCGCCTCGCGATGTCGCACTCAGCGACGCTAGTTCGCGCCCAGTTGATCACTTGCGTTGTGAGGATGCTGCGAATCCCTTGCTCCTGACAGAACCCCATCAGCAGCGCATTGACGCCGGCCGAATCGACGTCGGTCAATTCAGTGAGATTGCCGATCCCCATCATCACTTCGGCGTCAGGGTAACGTCGGTGAACGTCGAGATACCTGCCAAGGCTATTCGCGAAGCCAAACCCGATCGGCTCGAGGATTGGATCGATTCGCAGCCGCACGCCGCGCTGGGCAAGAAAGTCGATCGTTTCGTCGAGGCCCTCGAGCGTCGCCGGCACGTCGGGGGTGACGATCACTTCGGCGCCCCAATCGACCGCCGCCTCGCGATTGCTACTGTTGACGCTCAACACCAGCTCGGCGCCCGCTCGCACCGCCGGGGCGATCTCCGCCGGATTGAGGCTATCGACTGAAACGCGATGGCCTGCGTCGCGGAGTGCTCGCACGACGTCGGCAACGCCGTGCCACGTTCCGCCCGGATCGCAGCCGACGTCGATGAGGTCGGCGCCGTCGCGCTGCAGGAGCGCTGCTTGCCGCAAGATTTCCGCCAGCGGCAACCGCGGGCAGTGGTTGATCTCGGCGATGATTTCAATGTCGAACGCCCCGTAGTCGCTCAGCGGCGGTTGGCGTTTGAAGTACGAGTGAAGCTGCCGTAGGTCGCGCGGCCCGACTTCCACGGGCGTCGCCGTGATGGCCGTTAGCGGCGCGAGATCGCCGCCGCAGTATCCCGGCAGGATAATCCGGTTCGCAGACGCCGGCACATGCCAGTGCCGCGCGATCCACGCCGGCGACATCAGCGCCGCGACGGTAATCGGAAGCACCTCGACCGAATAATCAAAACCAACATCCGCCGCTAACGGCGCCACGACTGACTTGAGAGCGTGCTCAGCCAATCGACCGGTAACGAAATGGATGTGATCGCGGTGCATGAGCAGTTAGTAGCCGCGGGTCAACGACCCGCCGGAGCGGCACAGTTACAGTTAATTGACGAATGACGAATGACGAATGACGAATGACGAATGACGAATGACGAATGACGAATGACGAATGACGAATGACGAATGACGAATGACGAATGGGGAATGGGGAATGGGGAATGAGCGCCGGCTGCGTTAGGGGTCAGCGGCGCCCACCGTTTACCGCAATGATCTGCCCGTTCACAAACGCTGCCGCATCCGACGCCAGAAATCGCGCCACATGGGCAATGTCTTCCACCTCGCCCCACCGCGCCAGCAGCGATTCGCTCTCCGCACGTTCCTGCCAGTAGTCGGAAGCGTTGGCGCCCCACGCGGTGCGGATCCAACCAGGCGCGATGCAGTTCACGCGCACCGCCGGCGCCAGCGATTTCGCCAGGCTGCGAGTAAAATTCATGATGCCCCCCTTGGTGACCACGAACATCTCGCCGCTGTCGCCTTCCATTCCCGACTCGGCTTGGTCCCAACCAATGTTGATGATCGCGCCTTGGCCCCGCTCCTTCATCCGGCCGCCGATATCGCGGGCGAGCTCAATCGTCCCCAGGACGTCGACGTTCCACAGCTGCGCGAACTTTTCGGCAAAAGAGTGTTCGGCCCCGTCGCCCGTGAGGACGTCGACGCCGGCGTTGTTCACCCAAATGTCGATCGGCCGCCGCCGCCACAGCTCGGCGGCCAGTTGGCGACGGTTATCCGCATCGGCCAGATCGGTAACAGCCGCCTCCGCCTGGCGCTTTAATCGGCGGATTGCGGTGCAAACTTCCTCGGCCGCCTCCCGGTTTCGACCATGAACAACGACGTTCGCACCCGCCGCGGCCAGTTCGAGGGCAATTGCCTTGCCGATTCCGCGGGTGCTGCCGGTTACGACAGCCCAGCGATCGTCGAGTCGATAGTCGGAGTCGGGCATGGCAGGCAGAAACCGGGCGTCAGCAATGCGTCTGGCAGGGCAGGGAACAGCGTCGAGCTACTCTTCGGTTGTAGTTTGGCCGCTGGCGGGCCGCAACCGAACGGCCTTGGCGAGCGTACTAACGCTAGAACCGACGCAGTTTTGCAGAACTCGGCCGGCCAGGGCGTTCGGCTTGCCGCTGAGGCGCCGGGGTTGGTTGCCTGTCGCAAAAAGCAACTTTACGATTGACCAAACTCCTGACCGTTTCTCCGTGACATGAGCTGCGTGGCGCCTGCCCAATCACCAAGCCTGAACATGCTCCCCAGCGCGAAGCCGCGGCTGCGCCGTGCCAGGTCGCTCGTGGCGTGGGTGCTGCTGCTGGCAGTCGTCACCGCCGGCGTCTGGTCGACCGACATCTCGAAGGACTACAAAAACATCACCCTCCAGGTGACGCTCGTCCTGGCAGTGGCCGGCCTCTCGGTTTGGACGCTCCGCCATAGCCTCTTGCCGCGACGGCTGCGGCTGACGACGGCCGCCCTGGTTTGGGTTCCCGTCTGGGCCGTGACGCCACTCGGGCCGGTGCAACTCATCAACAACGGCAACAGCGGCTTCGTTGACTGGCGGTGGCGGTGGGCGGCAACGCACGACCAATCGCTTGCAGGAGTCGCGGCGGCGCCGCAGGTGCGGCTCGACTGGCAAGAAACCGAACGCGACTACCCGCGCTTCCTCGGCAACGGCTACTGGGCGGAAGCAAAGGGAATCAATCTCGACGCCGATTGGAAGGCGAACCCGCCAAAGCTCCTGTGGAAGCAACCGATCGGCGCCGGCTGGTCGGGTTTCGCCATCGTCGGCGACTTCGCCGTCACGCAAGAGCAGCGCGGCAACCAAGAGATGGTCGTCTGCTACGAACTGAAGACCGGCCAAGTCGCGTGGTCGCATGCCGACGACGCCCGCTGGGATCCGTCCGGCCCCGGCGCCCTCGGCGGCATCGGTCCTCGCGCGACGCCGACAGTTCACGACGGCCGCGTCTACACGCATGGCGCCACCGGGATCGTCAATTGCATCGACGCCGCCACCGGCAAACGCCTTTGGTCGCACGATACCCTAAAAGAATACGGCGCCGAGAACATTAGTTGGGGCAAAGCCGATTCGCCGCTGATCGTCGACGGCAACGTCGTCGTCAGCGTCGGCGCCCTCGACGATCGTTCGCTCGTCGCCTTCGACGCGAAGACGGGCGAGCAAGTCTGGGCGGCCGGTGCGCGGCGTTCGTCGTACGCGTCGCCCGTGCTGACGGAACTTGCCGGCGTCCGCCAGATTCTGGCCGTCAACGAAAATTTCCTCACCTCGCACGACGCGACCACCGGCGAGATCCTGTGGGAACATCCTTGGGATGGCGACAGCAACGGCAACGCCTCGGCTTCGCAGCCGGTCCCCGTCGGCGACGACCGCGTCTTCCTGTCGAAGGGTTACGGCATCATGTCGCAGCTGTTCCAGGTGACGCACGACGAATCGGCGGAGCCTGACAAGCAATGGTCGACCGAAGTCTTATGGTCGAAGCCGGTCCTCCGCACGAAGCTCGGCAACGTCGTCATTCGCGACGGCGTCATTTACGGCATCGACGACATCGACATGGACTGCGCCGACCTCGAAACGGGCCGCCGTCATTGGAAGAAACGCCGCCGTCCGGAACTCGGCCACGGCCAGATCATCTTGGTAGGCGACAAGATCCTGGTGATCAGCGAGGCGGGCGAACTGGTCCTGCTCGCCGCCGATCCGAAGAAGTATCGCGAACTCGCTCAAGTGCAGGCGATCGAAGGGATCACCTGGAACAACCCCGCGATCTCGGGGCGGTATCTGCTCGTCCGCAATGGCGAAGAAGCAGCTTGCTTCGAGCTGCCCGTTGTTGCGTCGCCAGCGCTCTAGCCCCGGGCTCCGCCCGGGGGTGGGTTTCCATTCCGATAGACGTTGCCTCACGCACAGGCACCCCCGGGCGGAGCCCGGGGCTAAAGTACGAAACCTACGCCAGCATCTACGGCCCCACCGACTCCGCCATGTCGATCTCGACATGCGCCTCAATCGCCGCACTGTCGAGCCTCGCTTCCGCTCGCAGACCGCGGAACCAAGTCAGCAGCGGCAACTGAAAATCTTCCGGCGCCGCCGTTAATTGAAAACGGTTCTGCGGCAAGATCGCCGTCGAGGTCCACATCGGCTCGCCACTGGGCACGTCGACAAGCTCATACGTTCCGCCTAGCGGACAGACGAACTTCCCGTCCATCAGCCGCTCGGCCACGCTTTGGCAATCCTCGCGCGGGACGTGCAACTGGTTCGCGAGAGTGTTCATCAATCGGCAAGCTGCGACAGAGGTCTCCCTCGTTCGCATGTAGCCGAACGCACTCACCGTTGCCGCGAGTTGCTTATCGCTCAGGTCGGCCACGTCGATCCAGAGCTGCCCCGGCTTTTCAATCGGAACCATCTGCAGCTGCGGCAACACTTCTCTGACTAGGTCGGGCTTGAAGCTGATCAGCAGAAAATCATCACGCTTTGCTTGCCACGTCGACTGAACGCCCGGAATCGGCTGCTCGCTTTGCGCGAGCGAGTCGCCCATGAAGAGCCGCAAAATCCCAGGCTTGGGCCACGCGCCGACGTACATGCGAACCAGTTCCGCCGGCGCCGCTCCGGCGGCGACGCTGCCGTTGTCGACGACCAGCGGTGTGCGGAAGTCGCGGATGCCTAGGAACATGTGATTCGGCTCCGCAGCGGCGGCGCCGAATGGCAGCGGCGAATCGAGCACCGCCTCCGCACTGATGACGTTGCCGGCAATCGGTCCCAAACGCTCACTGCTCGGCGGGCCGAAGGTCGTCGGCAACCGGCCGAGCTTCACGTCATTCAGCGGCGTGGCGACGACGTCGATGGCAATCGTCTCGCCGCCCCCTTCGATGGGAACGCGCGCGATGCCGGCGCCAATCGGTGGCAACTGGCCGATTTCTTGACGAAAGCGTTCGCTGAAATCGCGATAAGCCGCTACTTCCGCAGCCGACACGGCCGTCACTTCGACTTCGCCAGTCGGCAAAAACAACCCCGGCCGGCCGCGCACTGAGTCCGACGCCGCATCGCCGAGTACGACCAGCTGCGAACCGTCGAAACGTTGCCCAAATCCTGCCGGCAATAGGCCTGCCGCGACCAACTGCTCGACCGTCGTCGCATCGATTCCCTCGGCCCGCGCTTCGAGCTGGGCGAGTTCGAGCAGCTTCACTTCGCGGGCCGAGCGTGCACGACGCTGCGACTCGATCCACATCCCGGGGCTCGACAGCGATTGGAAAAACTCCGGCGGAATGTACGCGAAGACCGCGTCGTTGCGACTCACGGGCAGCCGCTTACGCATCCCGAGAAACCCGGTCGAGGCCGCGAGCGAGCGTTCCCCTTGCCCCGCGAGCAGGAACAACTGCACCAATCGCTCCGAGGTGGTCACCAAATGAAAGTCGCCATCCTGCACATAGTAGGAGCGAACCTCGCCCCCCGGCGTCGCGACGAGCGATACGTCGCGTTCGGCAATCTTTACCGTCGACTCCGTCGCGTCGGGATAATTCTTCAGTGCCTGCCGCCGCTGGGTGTTGAGATCGTTCGCGAGCAGCGGATTCGCCTTCGCCTGAAACAAAATCCCTGCCGCGCCACCCTGGGCGATGTACGGATCGAGCCCAATCATCGCTACGTCGGCGATCACCTGCGGCCCCAGAAACTTCGCGAGGGCGTTTTCACGCAGCGAGAGCTGCTGCTCAAGTCGCTGCGTCGCGGCGCGATCAATCCCGCGCCGCATCAGCATGTTGCCGAGGTCGCCTTGCCACTTCTTATTGAGGTCGCGGAACCAGAGGTAGTTTGTGAAATTGCCGAACCGCACGTAAAAACATTCGACCGGTACGTGAAGCGCGATCGGCTCGACTTCGACGCCGTTGAGTTCCTCGCCTCCCTCCGGCAGCGCGAACCACGGCAGCGGCGCCGGCAATGGCTGCGGCTCACCGGCGGCGGCTGGCGTGGCGGCGAGGATTTGCTGATCGAGCGCCAACTGATGCGACTCTGTGTTGAACAGTTCATCCCACACCGTCGCTTTAGGCGACGAGAGCGCGGCGAAGAGGCCGCCCGTCGGTTCCGGCAGCGGCTTGCCCAAGCGCCGCGACAGGTTGGCCGCCAAGAAATTCTCAACCACCGGCGGGAACTGCGGGTTCTGCCGCAGATTCTTCCAACGCGTCGAATACTGCTGCCACCACTGGTCGAGCAGCGCCTGCCGACCGGCCGGATTGATGCGCGGCGTCACGCGAATCTTCTGTTCGGTCGGCGCGAAAGCTTCCAGCTCGAACGGCTGATCGCCGTGGAAGAGGAAGTACATCGTCACCTGCCGCGGTGAGTCGACCTCCAGCAACCGTCGCAACAGCCGGCGCACGGGCGCGTCCTGGATCACCGGGTACAAAACTCGCCCATCGGGCGACGCGACCGTAAACCGTTCGTCGTCGAGCGGCGACACCGGCCGATCTGCCGCCACGGTCACGCGGCCGACGCCGAACGGCTCGCCCGCGTAGGCTTCGACTTCGGCGGTATGAGCCGGCATGGCGACAACGCCGCCGATCCAAGCCGCCATGAGGCTGAGGCCAAGAATGTTGAAGACGCCGCGGACGTGGAGGGCAAGTTTCATAATCACGGAGCGAAGAATGTTCACGGAAAGCAATTTCGATGTGCGGAACTTGGTATCATGCTAACGAGTTCTAGCTTCGGGGGCACGACTCCTGGCGTTGCCAGTGCCGACAAGGCAGCTTTCGTTCGGATGAGGTTTTCACTGGGCGAGGCGTCCCCGACGTCGGTTTCCGCCGCTACGGCTCGAGGTGATTTTTAAACGCGCAACTTGCAACCCGACAACAAGTTCTGGCAGAATCAGTCGCATGACGAAACCACGACTTTCCATCCGAAGCATGGCGCTGATCGTGCTCATCGCCGCCATCGTGTTTGCCATCGCATCGCAGCCTCCAGCGATCGCGGGGATCGCCATCGGACTGCTGAGCATTCCGCTGGCGCTTTTTGTGCAAGCGGCGTTCTTCACCGCGGGTTCGGCTTTCGGGCGTTGGCTGGGACCAATTGACGTCGTAGCTCGCACCGATCGCGGCGGAGTCGAACACTCATCGCTCGCGACAGCAGCCGCCGCGCGAGATGCGGCAACCGATTGATCCTCCGGCGCCTCATGAGGAACTCCGCATTGATTTTCACTCGGTTCAAGCTTCTTGTTCTACTTGCCCTCTGCACAGCGTGCTGCGCGGGGAATGATCTTCAAGCGCAAACGCGTCGCCCGCGGCAGGCGGGGATTCCCCAAGCCGCTAACTGGCCTCCGACGGCGCTTTCGCCAGTCATCGTCGCCGTTGGCCCGAGCGGCACAGTCGACGTCGGCGTCAATGGCGACGGGTTAACGATCCCGATGGGGCATGCTGGCCCTGAGTATTCGATTCCCAATCGGCTCCGCTTGGGTGTGAGGAGCGATTGGCCCGGCATGTACGGCTATCGCCCCGTGCAAGTGACGGTCCGCGCGGAGAATCCGGCTACAAGCGATCACGAACTCGAATTCCGTTTCGTTGGCGGCGATTGGGATCACCGCTACAACTCAATCTCAGTGCGCAAGAAGTTCATGCTGCGTCAGGGCGAGCAAGAGACCTCGATAACGCTGCTCGTTCCGCAATTTCAAGCGTGGTATCGCTGTAGCTGGCAACTTGACGTCGACGGCACGCGCGACGACGAGTTGACGCTCGTCTCTTTTGACGCCAACGATCTCTTGGCGAACCGCGGGAATAACGGCAACGACGTTGCGGCGGTTTGCGTCTTGCTGAGTAGTTCGCAGCAACTCGCCGCAAACGAGGATTTGAGCCTCGCGCATTCGAACGCCGCGGTGTCGCTGTCGATGCTCAAGCCCGAGGAAATGCCGACCGACTGGCTTGCCTACACCTCGCTGAACGTCATCGTGTTGCCGGCCGCTCAACTGCAGAATCTGATTGACAAGCACCCGCAGCAAGCGGACGCCATGCTGGACTGGGTTGCCATGGGCGGAAATCTTTGGCTCGTTAGCGCTGGTTCCCGGTGGCAGGAACTCGACAAAGTGGAGCAAGTGCTGGCGGCGCGCGAGCATCGGCCTCCGACGTTGGCCGCGAAACGAGGCGAGCTGCCTGTTCGCTGGAAATTCGCGCAGCTTGATGGCCGGGCCCTCGATCCCGATCAAGGCGCCCTGCTGCTTTCCGACTACGAGATTGCCGAGACGTCCGCCGCCGAAACGCCGGCTACGCCGATGAGCCCTGCGGCTGCTGCAGCGGCCGCCGCGCAGGCAGTGCTCCAGTCGGCGACCAACCCCAACGCTGCCAAAGATTCAGCCGAATGGTTCGCTGTGCGCGGTAAGGGATTGGGAACCGTCGTCGCCTTCCGCCGCAACCTGCGCGGCAGAAGCGAAGTCGATAACCAAGAGGCGGCGCGCGTCTTCTCGCAGTCGCTGCTGGCTCCGCGGCAACTTTGGGGCGGACGCTTCGGCAGTACCCCCGACGACGGCAACGCCGAATTCAATGACTGGCTCATTCCCGGCGTCGGCTTGGCGCCCGTCGGCAGCTTCCAAATCTTGATCACGCTCTTCGTGCTCGCCATCGGGCCGCTCACTTACTGGCTCTTGCGCCGCGCTGGCAAGCTGCCGATGTTGATCGCCATCGTACCCGCCGCCGCGTTCCTGGCGACTTGCAGCCTGTTTGCCTACGGCATTCTTGCCGATGGACTCGGCGGTCGCGTCCGAGGCCGCAGCGTGACGCTGCTCGACCAGCGCAACGGCGCGTCAACTAGTTGGGGACGTTACTCCTATTACGCCGGCATCGCGCCGCGCACTGGCTTGAGCGTTCCCGTCGACCAGGCAATGTTTCCCATTCTCCCCAACTGGTCGCCTGTATTCGGTTTTGGAGGTCATAGCTCGCTCGGTGAGCGCGAAATCGTTTGGGACGACCGGCAGCAATTAACCCGTGGCTGGATCGCATCGCGCACGCCAACGCAGTTCCATGCGCTCGCCTCGCGGCAATCTGCGATGCGCCTGCAGCTTCGTTCGACCGCCGCGGGGATGCGCGTCGCCAACGAATTCGAAGTCCCGGTCGTCGGCGTCGCGATTCAAGACCATGACGGCAAGTTCTACTGGTGTGATGCGCTCGCGCCCAAGGAAATTCGCGTCCTTCAGCCTCTAGAGCAAACCGAAGTCGCGTCGAAAGTGCGCCGCCTGTTTACCGAAAACCTGCCTGAACTGCCGGCAGGCGACGATGGGCGTCAGCCCGGCGGCTACATGGGCTACGCGATTTCCGACAGCGTGATGGAGGCACGGTTGGCTGCCATCAATTCGCCGCAAGTCGCCGGCTGGGGGCCGGGCCGCTATATCGCGTTCACTGAACGGGCGATCGAACTCGACCCCGGGCTGGAAGGGATCAGCGAAGAACGAAGTTTCCACGTCGTCGAAGGGAGCTGGTAGCCATGTTCCTTGCGCGACGTCCGCTCATTGAAGTCCGCGGCCTCCACCGCTACTTCGGCCCCACCAAGGCCGTCGTTGACATGAATTTCGAGGTCTACGCCGGCGAGGTCTTCGGCTACATCGGCCCGAACGGCGCCGGGAAGACCACTAGCATGCGGATCATCTCAACCCTTGACGAACCGACGTACGGCGACGCGCTCGTCGACGGTTTTTCAGTGGTCGACGATCCCGACCGTGTTCGCCGGCGATTGGGCTTCATGCCCGACTATTTCGGCACGTACCAGAACATGAACGTCGTCGAGTACCTCGACTTCTTCGCACGCGCCTACGGACTGCGGGCGTACGATCGTAAGCGGGCGATCGACTACGCGATGGAGTTCACGCTTCTCGACCGTCTCGCCGACAAACCAATCAACGGCCTCTCGAAAGGGATGAAGCAGCGACTCGCCCTCGGCCGCACGATGATCCACGATCCGGCAGTGCTAATTCTCGACGAACCGGCGGCCGGCCTCGACCCGCGGGCGCGCATCGAACTCCGCGAGATGATCGGCCGCCTCGCCGAGAATCAAAAAACGGTGCTGATCAGTTCGCATATCCTCACCGAACTCGCGGAGATGTGTCACCGCGTCGGCATCATCGAGCAAGGCCGCCTGCTCGCCGTCGGCACGGTCGACGAAATCAGCGGCCAAACTGAAACCCGCAGCGAAGTGCGGCTACGCGTCCTCGACGATCCGACGACCGTGCTGAATTTCCTTGAAGCCCGTCCCGACGTCCGCGATCTCACGATTCGCAACGGCCAGGTGATTCTCACGCACGACGGCGGCCCTGAGGATCAGGCGAACTTGCTTCGCGTGATTGTCGACAGCGGTTTCAAGGTCGTCGAGTTCGCCAGCAAAACCAAGAGTCTGGAAGACGTCTTTATGCACGTCACCGAAGGACGGGTGCAATGACCACATTTTCAGCCGCTGCCGAGACGGTCGACGCCTCGCCCCGAGCATCGGGCTGGGCTCGCGCATGGAACGCCGCCGAAAGTCGCCTCGCCGCGATCGCCGATCGCGCGAACCCGATTCTCGTGAAAGAAACGCGGCAAGCACTCAAAAGCCGGCAGTTCATCATCACGTTTCTCGTCGTCCTGCTGGGGTGCTGGATCGTCAGCTTCGTCGGCATCGCCGTCGTCGGTCCGCAGATCTACTTCGCCGCCGCCGGACCTGGCATGCTCGCGGCCTACTACACCATTCTCATTGGGCCGCTCACGCTAATCGTTCCGTTTACCGCGTTTCGTTCGCTGGCCGCCGAGCAAGAGGAAAACACGTTCGACCTGCTCTCGATTACCGCTCTCGGCTCGCGGCAAATCGTCACCGGTAAGTTGACCAGTTCGCTCGTGCAGATGGTCGTCTACCTGTCGGCGGTAAGCCCCTGCATCGCATTCACGTTTTTGCTCCGCGGCGTCGATGCGGTCACCGTCGCCGTGCTAATGATCGTGGCAGTCCTCGCTTCGGTTGGCTTGTCGATGATCGCGCTCCTGGTCGGCGCCATCGCTCGCGTGCGCAATTCCCAAGTGATCATTTCCGTGGCGCTCGTGTTGGCGCTCGCTGGCGCCTGCTGGGGTATGTGGGTCGTCGGCATCGAAATTATCAGCAGCGGCTCAGCGACGTTTCGCGATCCGGAGTTTCTGAATGTGGCCGTCATGCTGTTGGCGTTCTACGTCGCGACGTTTGGCATCATCCACGCCGCTGCGGCCGCCCAGGTGGCATTCGTCAGCGAGAACCGCTCGACGCCGCTGCGATGGTGGATGATGGGGCATCAGGCGTGTCTCGTCGGGGCGCTGGGGGGACTCGCAGTCGCCGTGCGCTCGGAAGACCCCGTTGCGCCGCAACTCGGCAACGCGCTCATGATTATCGGGTGCACGTTCGGGGCCGGCTATTGGTATCTGATGGGATCGCTGATGACCGGCGAATGGCCTCACCTTTCGCGACGCGTCCAGCGGTCGCTCCCCACCTCGGCGCTGGGGCGCCCCTTCTTTAGCCTGCTCAATCCCGGGCCTGGTTCGGGCTATCTATTCGCCGTCGCCAATCTCTCGGCCATCATCTTATTTGGTCTCACTGCGATGATCTTGCTGGACGACGGCGGCAACTCTGGCCGACCATCGACCGAGCAAGCCGTCTACTTCGCGATTTTCGCCTGGTCGTACGTCGTCGCCTTCCTCGGCTTTGGCTGCCTGATCATCAGCGTTCTCCGCAAGTGGGTGTTCGTCCCGATGACGGCGGCGTTTCTCGTTCACGCCGTGTTGTTTCTCGCGGCGATTGGCGTGCCGACCGTCATCCAGATGACCTCGCGTGAACTCCGCAACAGCGGCTACACGCTCTGGCAGATAACAAATCCGGTTTGGACGTTGAGTGAGCTTGCCAACAAGAGCCAAGGCGTCGACAACGTCCAGGCGGGCGTCTTGATCTACATTCTGCCGACTGCGGCGATCATCGCCCTCATGTTCAACATGCGTGCGATCGGGACCGAACTGCTGCTGCAACGGATTCCGGTACCAGTGCGGATCGTGGAAGACGAGGCCGAACTCAAGGCGGCCACTTCCCGTGGGCCAAGCAGTCCCTGGGACGTCGACGA
Source organism: Lacipirellula sp. (assembly GCF_965279485.1). Taxonomy (NCBI): domain Bacteria; kingdom Pseudomonadati; phylum Planctomycetota; class Planctomycetia; order Pirellulales; family Lacipirellulaceae; genus Lacipirellula; species Lacipirellula sp. The sequence continues at coordinate 658,632 of NZ_CBDIIC010000001.1, read as the reverse complement.
TGAGGATGCAACCCCATCCACCTCCTAGAACGAGTTGCGGGACGCACCTAGCCCCGGGCTCCGCCCGGGGGTGAGCCGCCACTCCGGTCGGCGTCGCCCCGAGGAGTGCTATCCACAGTCGAAGCCACGATTGCTCGCGACGCTACGAAGCTACGACGATGCGACAGCCGCTCTATTGCGCCTGCCGAGTTTCCTCGTTCAGTACAAACGGCTGCCCCGTCACCGGATTGAGCGGCAGCCCGTCCGGAAAGAACTCTGGATCGTCGGCCAGATCCGCCATCGCCGTCGGCCATGCGCCATGCTCCGCGTGGTAGCGTTTCACGGCGACGTCGATCGCGGCCGAATAGTGATCGCGGATTTTTTCTTTTCCCAACGATTCGTCGATCACGACGCGCGGCACGACGATCGCGGCCAGAATTCCGACAATCGTCGATACGGCGCAGAATTCAATGAGCGAGAAGCCGCGGCGCAGCGGCCATTTCATCAGGTTCATGGCGATGTTCCCCCTAGGCGACGCTGACTCGAACGCGACTCCAACGGAGCGGCGCAGCACGGCGTCGAAAAAATGTACGTCGCCCGGGCGGCACGTGGATGCGTCGCGCACGGGGCGAGCAGGGGCCTAGCTCTGTGGCCGCGATGAAGCTGCCGACTGTATCGGTTGTAACGCCGCAATGCGTCGAGTCGGCAAACGCCGTTATCGCCGTACGCTGCACGCCTGCGGCTGCGTTTCGTAGACCGCCTTCAGCACGTCGCGCCGCGAGATTAGCCCGACCAGCCGCCCGCGATCCAGCACCGGGACGCGGCGGACGCGGTGGACGATGAATTGGTCGGCAACCTTGCGAATCGGGTCGTCCGCGTTCACCGACAGCACTTCCGCCGTCATGTGCTGGCCCACCTTGTCGCATGCCGTCTTCGGGTCGTAGGCGGTCGTCAGCAGGGCGAATTCCGTGATGATTCCGACCAGCCGATGGCTTTCGTCGACCACGGGCAGCCCGCTCACTTCTCGAAGCATGATCAGTTCGATCGCTTCTTGCAGAAAAGCGTCAGGGCCAATCGTCACGACGCGATCGGTCATAATGTCGCGGGCGGTGAGCATACGGCACTCCTTGCGGGTTGCGGCTTGCGTTCAGGACGAACGTCGCGGATGAAAAGGTTGGCCGCGCGGCAAGGACCGACGCGGCATAAGGAAACGCGGCATAAGGAAACATAGTTCAGGAATTTGCGATGGCGAGGCTGCCAAAAGAGAGTTTTCGCGTTCCGCCGACGTTTGCCCGGCGATCCGGCGCGCGGCCCCAAAAGCGGCACAACCCGTTCATTCAACGCCTAGCCGGCGGCAACTTCCGCGATCCTGCGAGGCGACCAATCGTCTGGCTCTGTCTATGATAAAGGTATCTCGCTCCTCCCTCGCTTTTCATCGCGTCACGCGCCCCATGCCAACGCCGCTGGGTACCGATCTCGACGACGTCGCCCTCGCTTATCGCGGGTACAACGTCACGAATTTGGGTCGCACCCGCGAGTTGCTGCACATTCCGGCGTACGCCAAGGTCGTCAGCGAAGAACTCGTCCGCTACGGCCGCATCTGCAGCGACGTGACCCGCCAACCTTGCGACCTGCTGGCGTTGACCGAAACCAACGTCGAGCCAGGCCTCGATCAATACGCTCACGCGATCGCGCTAATCGTCGCCGCGGAAGTCGCGCAGCTGCGACTGCTTCGCGAACTCCACGGCGTCGATTACTCTCAAGCGCGGCTCGCCTTCGGTTACAGCCTTGGCGAGATGATCGCGATTTGCAAATCGGGCGGCTTTGCGACGGAAGACTTGGTTCGTGTGCCTCTCGCGATGGCGGCCGACTGCGCCGATCTCGCCCGCGACGCCGAGATGGGAGTGCTGTTTTCGCGCGGCGGCGCCATTTCCGAACACGACGTCCGCCGACTCTGCACCGACATCACTCGCCAAGGCCGCGGCACGATCGGCCTCTCGTCGATCCTCTCACCCAATACCTACCTGCTCATCGGCCAAGGCTACACGGTCGACCGTTTCAAAGGAGCGATGAAGGACGCGTTGCCCGCGGCCGCGCACCTACGAATTAACGAACATCGCTGGCCGCCGCTCCACACGCCGATCATTCGCCAACGCTACGTCACCGACCGCGCGGCACTGATGCTCGACCAACTTGCCCCCGGCAAATTCCCGCCGAAGCCGCCCGTCTTCTCGTTGGCGACCGGCAAACTGAACTACGACGAGTACTCCGCTCGCGACGTGCTGCGGCAGTGGATCGATCACCCGCAACGCCTCTGGGATGCGGTGGTCGAGACGCTCAACTGCGGAGCGACGACCGTCCTACACATCGGACCCGAGCCAAACCTCATCCTCGCGACATTTGCCCGCCTCGCTGAGAACGTGAAGCAGCAAACGAACGGCAAGACGTTCGACAGCTACCGCATGAAAGCGATGTCGGGCCTCGCGTCCCGGCCGTGGCTCGCGTCGCTGTTGCCGAAACGCGCCGCGCTACTTCGTGCCCCGCAATTGAAGCACATCGTCCTCGAAGACTGGCTCGTCGAGAACGCGCCCGGCAAACCCTAGGACCCTAGCTGCACATCGTGCAGCTGTACCGCTGGCGGCAAGATTCGCTTGCCAGTGCGCGCTTCCTCCAGCAGCGTTTCCGCCCGGTAAGAACTTCGCACCAACGGCCCCGACGCAACGCCCTTGAAGCCCATTCCGCGCGCGAGCATTTCATACTCAAGAAACTGCCGCGGCTCAACGTACCGATCGACCGGCAAGAACCGCGTCCCCGGCCGACCCGGCGCCAAGTATTGGCCAAGCGTCAGCAACTCGACTCCCGCCCCTTGCAGTTGCCGCATCGCGTCGACGACTTCGTCGTCGGTCTCGCCGACGCCGACCATTAGGCTGCTCTTCGTCGGGATGTCGGGCCGCAGCGTCCGCGCTCGTGAAAGAACCTCCAGACTCTGTGCGAACGACGCTCGCGGATCGCGCACCACTTTATCCATTCGCGGCACGCATTCGACGTTATGAGCGAACACCGAGAGCGGAATTCCCTCAACCATCGCCCGCAACGCGTCCCAGTTGCCGGCCAAGTCGCTTGAGAGCAACTCGATCCCGGTATTGGGCAGCCGCGAGTGCACCGCCTCGACGCAGCGACGGTAATGGCTCGCCCCGCCGTCCGGCATGTCGTCGCGATTCACGACGGTGATGACGACGTAGTCGAGCTTCAATCGCTCCACCGCATCGGCCAGCCGTTCCGGCTCGTCGAAATCAGGCAAAGGCGGCGCCTTGAGCGTTTCTACCGAACAGAACCGGCAGCCGCGCGTGCAGCTTTGCCCGGCGACCATGAACGTCGCCGTCCCGCGAGCCCAGCAGTCGTGAATGTTCGGGCAGCGGGCCTCTTCGCAAACCGTGTGGAGCTGATTCCCCGCCACTGCGCCCTGCGTGATGTTGAACACCTCCTGGCCACGCCCGGCAGGCAAGTTCACGCGCAACCACTCTGGCAACCGCCGGCGGGGCGGATCGACCACAGGCAACGGGTTAACGACAGGCAGGGCGGCGGCAGGCTCAGTCATGCGATTCGGCAGGCTCCTTAAGAACCCATTATCCTCGACTCCATGTCGACGACAATAGGCCCGAGAAGCCCGCCGAGGATCGGGCGAAATCAGCCCGTCAGCCCCTCGAACAGCGGCGTCGACAGGTACCGTTCGCCCAGGCTCGGCATGATGGCGACGATTCGCTTCCCCTTCCATTCGGGGCGGGCCGCCAGTTTGGCCGCGGCGCAGATGTTGGCGCCGCTCGAAATGCCGGCCATGATGCCCTCTTCCTTAGCCAGCCGCCGCGCCCATTGGAACGCTTCCTCGTTGCTGACGGTGATCGTTTCGTCGACGAGCGACGTGTCGAGGTTCTTCGGAATGAACCCGGCGCCGATGCCCTGAATCTTGTGCGGGCCCGGGTTTCCGCCCGAGATCACCGGCGAGTCGGCCGGCTCGACGGCGATCGCCTTAAAGTTTGGATTCTTCGACTTGATGAAGCGGGCAACGCCGGTGAGCGTGCCGCCCGTGCCGACGCCGGCGACGATCGCGTCGATGTTGTGCCCTGAGCCTTCCCAGATTTCAACGCCGGTCGTCTTCTCGTGAATCGCCGGGTTGGCGGGATTCTCGAACTGCTGCGGCATCCAGGCGTTCTTTTCTTCCGCCACGATCGCCGCGGCGCGGGCGATGGCGCCCTTCATCCCTTCGCTTGCCGGCGTGAGCACCAACTCGGCGCCGAGCGCCCGCAGCAACGCGCGACGCTCGACCGACATCGACTCAGGCATCGTCAGCGTCAGACGCAGGCCCTTGGCTGCACAAACAAACGCCAGTGCAATGCCCGTGTTGCCGCTTGTGGGCTCGACGATGTGCGTGTCTGCCTTCACTTTGCCTTCGCGTTCGCCCGCTTCGATCATCGCGACGCCGATACGATCCTTCACGCTGTTGAGCGGGTTGAAGAATTCGCACTTGGCGAAGACGGTCGCCTGCCCCGCGGGGATCAAGCGATTGATGCGGATCATCGGCGTGTCGCCGACGGCGACGGTGACGTTGTCGAAGGTGCGATTGCGAGGCATCGGTTTATTCCATGTTTCAGGTCGGGCGAACGCCGCCAATCGGTCGTCGGCCCAAGACTCAATGTGAAGTCAGACTGCCCCGTGCAGGCTCGTCGACGATATCTGCCAGTTCAGGCGCGACCGATTATCAACGTTCGCCGCCCTCCCGACAACCCCGGTCCCTTCTAACCCCTCCTCCCTCGAAGGAGCAACCGAGCAAGCTCGCCAGTGGCGGGTAGTCTTGTGGAGCGAGCGGCTTGGGATGCAGCCACAAATGCCTTAAAAGTAAATCAACCTTCACCCAACCGCCCGCAACCCCCGCCGCAGCCGATCAAGCCCCTCGGCCAATGCGACTTCATCGCCCCCAAACCCAATCCGCAACGCGATCCCATCGGCGGGATAGAAAAATTCTCCTGGCGCCACGACCACCCCATATTCGTCGATCAGCCGCTCGACCAGTTCCAGCGGCGGCGTCTCGCCTAACCACCGCGGGAAAACGACGCAGCTCTCGCCCACCGGCGCCGGCGACAGCAGCCCGTCAGCGGCCACGGCGTCAAGCCACGCGGCCGTCGTCGCGCGAACGCCGGCAAGCTTCTCGGCCACCAGCGGCCGCCAACGATCGAAATGCTCGACCGCCCGCGCTCCTAAAATTTCCGTCCATGGACAACCGATGTTCTCCAGATCGATCCAAGCATCGAGCGCCTCAGGAAAACGCCGCCGATCGACCGTCGCCCAACCGCAACGCAGCGAGCCGAGCCCATAGCATTTTGTTAGTCCGTTGACTGTGACGATCCGTTGGTCGATGTTACCCATCGACCAACCCGCCATTGATGAGAGATCGGCAAACGTTTCGTCGACGACCACGACGCCGGCTTGCGTTCGCGCGGCGACCGCTTCAACCAATCGCCTCAGGTCAGCAGCGCTCAACAGATCGCCGCTTGGATTGTGCGGGTTCGTGAGCACCACCGCGGCCGTTAACGGCTTGAGTCGAGTGGCGACTTCATCGACGAACTGACGATCGCCGCATCGTGGTGCGAGTTCGACAGTCGCTCCCAGCCGTCGCGCCACGCTGAGCAGTGGTTCGTAGATCGGCTGCTCAGCGATGAAATGCTTCGGCCCGTCGCCCGCCAGCAACAGTTGCAACACAAACCGAATGGCTCCCGACGATCCGCTCGTGAGCAAGATCTCGCGCTCAGATGGAACCTGGTACGCCGTGCGGATGCGCTCCTTCAGTTCGGCCAGCCCGAACTCATTCGAACGCTTCGCAACAGTTGCAACAAGCGACGCACCCCGTTCGCCAATCTCCGCGTGCAACCACGCCGTCGCCGCAGGCAGATGAAACGCCGAACCTGCCAAATTGATGACGTCCTGGCGCTCACGCAGCCGCTCCGTCAATTCCTTTACCCAACGCAAGTACAGCATCGGCTCTCAATAAGGCTTCAAGGAAAGGCAGTTAACCACGAAACACACGAAAGCAACGAAAAAGGAGAAGAACTGAGAAGTTGAACTCGGCTACATTCCTTCCCCCCATCTTCTTTTTTCGTGTCATTTCGTGTGTTTCGTGGTTAAAAAAGCATTTGCATTTGCAGTAAGGCAAGACAACAGGCTCACTTCTCTTGGAGGTGCTCGTCAAACCAATCCGCCAGCGTCTCCAAGTCCTTCGGCAAATCGGGCCAGCCATGCCCAGCCCCCGGCTTCGTCACAAGCTTCGCTTCGACTCCAGTCTTCTCCAGCGCCGCCACCATAACCTCTGCCTGCTGAATTGGCACCAGTTCGTCGGCGTCGCCATGAATGATCAGCGTTGGCGGATCATCGTCCGATACGTGATTCACCGGCGAGATCGCTTTGCCGATTTCCTGCAACTTCGCTTCGTCGGTGATCTCGACGAACCGTTTCGTGTCGTTGTCCATTTCTTCGAAATCAAACGGAGCGCGGAACCCCTTCAACACGCCGCGACCGAGTGCATCTTCGCCCGGCTTGCCATAATTAAAAAAATCGGTCGGCGGAAAGAAGCAAGCAACGGCAGCCACGCGACTGCTCTCGCGATCGACTTCATCCTTGGCATTCGGATCGCCCGCAGCGCCGGCCGTCCCTTGCATCAGCGATAGATGCCCGCCCGCCGAGGCCCCCATGATGCCGAGCCGCTCCGGATCGACGCCATACTCCGCCGCATGATGCCGGATGTAGCGCACCGCGCGGTGCATGTCGCCGAGGATCTCGGTAATGTTAAACTTTGGCTGGCTCCCGTGCACGACTGCGAAGACGGTGTAGCCACGATCCAGGAACGGCTTCAGAAACCCTTCGTTGATCACCGCGTGGTCCGAGTACCACCCGCCGCTGACCACGAAGATCAACCCCACGCCGTTCGGCTTCGCCGGCTTGAAGACGTCCATCGTCAACGCCGTTCCAAACTTTCGGCCGTAGATGACGTCTTCCGTCCGCTGAAACGCCGGCGGCTCGTCCGCCCGCAGCGTTGAGGCGAACGTTGCCAGTAAGCAGAACGACAATGCCATGCGGCAACTGGTGGACCCCATTGCGCTAGCTCCTCGACTGTCTGAATTGAGAAGAAAAGAATTGAACCGCCAAGAATGCCAAGGAGACACAGGATACAGGTTTCCCGCGAATGACGCGAATTGGCGTGCTTGGCGGCTCAACCCAAAACCATTCCAATGCAAAGAAATGCCCGTCGCCGTCCGAGCAACAACAAACCGATGCCGAACATCCGCGAAACTTGGCAAGATCCCGACGATGATTGGGATGACGAGGACGACGACGTCGAAGAGTATGACGAAGAAGATGGCGACGAGCCGACGGTGACTTGCCCGTACTGTCGCGCCGAAGTTTGGGAAGAAGCCTCTCAGTGCCCCAAGTGCGGCGAGTATCTCTCGCTCGAAGATCAACCGGCACGTCACCAATGGCAACCGCGGTGGATCATCCTCACCGCGGCGCTGCTGCTCGGCCTGATCCTGCTCGGCTACCTAACAACGCTGAGTGGCTAGCGATCTAGCCCCGAGCTCCGCCCGGGGGTGGCTTCCCATTACGTTTGACCTTGTCGCGCGCAATGCAACCCCCGGGCGGAGCCCGGGGCTAGGGATGCATTCACGCACACGCAACGAGTTCTAGCGGGCCGCCGTCAAAAACTGCGGCGCCGACATCCCCATCGACACGTACATGCTCATGAACGCGTCAACGCTCAGATTCGCCGGTTTCACCGACGCCGCGGGGACGAAGATGAGACTGCCGCCCATCGGCACCGGCGCCGAAGGAATGAGGACGGCGTTGTACTCCATCTCGCCAATGCGAAACCGCTCCGGCGTCGGCAGCAGGGCGAGGAACATCGCCCCCGAGTCGCCGCCGAAGGTGCAAAACACGACGCTCATCCCCTTGAGGTCGCTGTTTTCCTTGTCCATCATTCCCATCATCTGCCGCACGGTGCCGTAAACGCCGCCGAGCATCGGCAGCTTCCGCCCGATGCGGTCGAGGTTCCCCTGAACGAATCGCTTGGCGCCGAATTCCACGAGCACGCCCAGCCCGAAGATCAGCGCCAGGACAAATCCCCACCCGACCGTGTAAGCGATCCACGGCGCCGTGGTCGGAGAAACGACAAAGCCCATCTGGGCCAGCAACCCGCCGAGCAACGTCCTCGGGCCAAGGAGCCCAGTGACCGTTTGAGCCACCCACCCGACCACCGCCACGGTGATCACCAGCGGCAACACCGTCACCACGCCGGCCAAAAAACACTTCACAATCTTGCGGATCATCGTGCGGAGGCTCCGAGGAAATTGAAAACGCCGCGAGCGTTATAACAATTTCCTTTCGTCCCGCCGCCCCGAATATTCCCGTGGTGAGATTCCATCTCGTTCCCACGCTCCGCGTGGGAACGAGACGCTGCGTCGCAAAATCAGGCCGTACGTTCCGGCCAAAAGCGCCCAATCGTGCCAACCCCACCATGCCTGCAGCCAACGACGCCCCGGCGCGTGTATATTACCCAACAGCGTCCGCGCAGCCGTCCAAACCCCGTCTCCCCGTTTCAGGAGTCCCGCCATGGTCGAAGCAATCCCCACCGGGCACGAGAAGGTCCTCGGCTTCAAGATGAGCAGCAAGCTCCACGACGGGGACTATAAGTTCTTCGTCCCGCAGGTCGAAGCCGCCGTCGCCCAGTTCGGCAAGGTCCGCATGCTCGCTCAGTTCCACGACTTCCATGGCTGGGACTTGCACGCGCTGTGGGACGACATCAAGTTTTCCACCAAGGAATGCACCCACATCGAGCGGATCGCCCTCGTCGGCGAAAAGACGTGGGAGAAGTACATGGCAAAGGTTTGCAAACCGTTTACCTTGGCCAAGATCGAATACTTCGACGCCGCCGACATCGAGAAGGCGAAGGCCTGGCTTAGCGAAGGCCTTTAAGCGGCGTGAACAAACAGCCGCATGTGAAATACATTGACAGGATAACAGGATCAGAGGGATCTACAGGATTGAACTTCGAGTTGGCGGGCCGGCCGTCGCGGAGTCTAAGTCGCAGTTTTGATCTTGTCGATCCGCGAAATCCTGTGATCCTGTCCAGTCTTCGATAATCAACACCAGCAGATGCCGCTCAACCCGCGGCTTGTCCAGAGAGCGCAATGAGCAAAGAAAACCACGGCAACCACCACGGGCACCACGATCACGGCCATGTCCAGCATCCGAAGAGCCGCGGCCTTCACAAAGATTGGCGCGCCTGGACCGTTGTCTTGCTGATGCTCGCCGCGATGGCGGGGTACATCCTGTCCGTCGACGAATCGGTCGAACCGGGCGAGCCCGATCAACAACAAGTTCCCGCCGCCGCCGAGTAATCGGCAGCCGCCGCTCGCGGCTTAGCGGAACACGTCGTTTAGCTTCCCGAACGCCGTGCGCGATTGGCTCTTCCGGTTCCGTCCGGCGACGCCCTCGTTGCCGCGGCGGGTAAGATTCTGAATCGTCTGCCCGCGCGGCGGAATGACGTACAGCTCGGGATCGTCGACTACCCACGGCGTCGACCACGTCTTCCCGTCGTCCATGTTGGCGACGTTGAAGAAGAAGTTGTTGAACTCCAGGCATTTGTTGCCGTACGGGAAGCTCGAGTAGAGGTGATCCTCTTCGGTGAGGTTGCCCACGCCCGGCCGCGCGTACTGGTGAACTTGCCCGTCTGGCGTGAACGCGAGCCCAAACGTCCACCAGCCTGGTTCGTCGATCACCGGGCCCGGAACGTCTTGCCCGTTGGGACGAGCACGGACGGTAAGCTGAGCGAAGTCCCGCTCGTACTTCGCCGTCGTTTCGCTGCGGAACATGATAAACATGCCCGGCCAATACGGTTCGGTCTTGCCGTCGGGCGTTCTACCGGTGACGTCGGCGCGAACGCCGAAAGACGCCCCGCTGCGATTCTCCCAACGCTTGAAGTCGGGGAGGTAAACGCGGACGACGCAACTCGGGCTCCAGCTGACCGGAATCGGCCGCCCGAGCCGCGACTCGACGCTCATCAGCAGGTCGTCCTGCATCTGCTCGCCGCTGTAGCTCCGCGGCACGCCGGAGTTCTTAGTCGCCAGGAACAGCGAACCTTTGCTGCCGGGCAGTCCGCCCGGCGGCGTCGCGATCCGGCGGATTACGTCTGGCTGTCCGCGTTTGGCGCCCTCGTACCAGCGACCATTCACTGAGCGCCCGCCCGGCGGCCGTTGCTCGCCATCTTGCTCGTGGCTCGCCTTGGCGCCATTCATGACATACCGCCAATCGGACGCCTCGAAGTTGTCGCCGCACTGGACGACCTTCACGCCCGTGCCGGGAACAAACGGCTGATCCGCAGCCTGTCCCTCGCCAATGGCGAAGAGCGAAAGTGACAAAGCAAACTGCATTACGCAGAGGTGACGAGTGCGCATGGGACATCCCTGTCGCGTCAGCACGAGGCGCAAGTGAAACAGCGCAGCGGTGCGCCATCCATTCCGTTATCGGCAGATTTTGCGCGAGAGTTAAAACCTACCCAGTCGGAAGAGTCGCCTGCTGCACTGCTAGCTGCGGGCGGCGCGAGCCTGCTCCCCCTAGCCCCGGGCTTCGCCCGGGGGTCGGTTACTATTTCGGAAGACGCAGCGCTCGCGCAACGTCACCCCCGGGCGGAGCCCGGGGCTGGAAATGCGCTGGGTGGCCCCGACACTCGGCCGGTTAGTTTCTCTGGAATTGAAAAAGGGCGCCGGCCGAGTGTCGGGGTCGCGCGAGCGACATGAGGCGATCCATCGGGCCGGGTAACGTCCTGTTGCCGGTGGCAACGCCGACACTCCGGCGGTTGCGAATGCACGGTAAAACACACCACTCGCGCCAGAGTGTCGCCGCCACCCGCGCCTACCGACCGTCGCCCAGCCCCTCGCGAATGCGGTCATCCATCACCCGCATCATCAGCGGATGCAGCCCCAACGGCGGCGTCACCGAATGCGTCACGCCCTCGCCGGCAAACGGCTCAGCGGCCTCGGCCGCCAACTGCGGAATGTCCTGATGCCAATGCCGCCCCGGCGCCAGGAAGTAGGGAAAGATGACGACATGCTTGGCCCCTCGCTCGACGCACCGCGCAAACGCCGCAGCAATCGACGGCTCCGCCAACTCCATGTGGGCTGGCTCAACAATCGCCCACCCCGAGTGCTGCCTATAAGCTTCCGCCACCTCCAGCAGCAACTCATTGCTCTCCGCACGTCGCGACCCATGGTCGACAATGATCAACCCAGTCGCCGCAGGGCAGGGGAGGGGATTCAGCTCAGACATGGGCGGCTATCGATCCCTCTCCCTTGAAGGGAGAGGCTAGGTGAGGCATGGAAACGTACGCCGTAACTCACAGTCGTCGTCCAATTCTAACCACCCTGGCGTACTGGGCAGTTGAATCTCAAAAACTCCCCGATTTCCTGCCCAAACCGCAAAAAGCTGGCCCGCGCCAAAGCCTGTGGTATCCTTGGGGAATCGGGGGGACCGTCCGGCATGGTCGCTCCCGGCGACGGCCCCACCAGATTCCTGGCGCCACCCGCACAGCCCGCTGGCCAGGTATGCGACTGCTAACTACCCGCTACCACAAACGCTTCCAAATGGAAGTCGATCTGCGCCGCTCCCGGCGCACGCCGGTCGCGGTCTACCCCGACTATCGGATGGTTTCGTGGTCGCCGGCGTTGCTGCACGATCACGCGGAAGTGAAGTACCTCAGCTTTCGTGACGAGCTCGACGCGACCGTGTTCCCCTGCCTGGGCGAATTGCAAAGCTGCGTCCGCCTCATGGAGGAAATCTCCGACCGCGACGGGTTCGTCCCCGAAGCCACTTGGCTAGCCCAGTACATCGGCGCCGGAGCTCACCGCATCGAGTGCTGCGGCACGATCCAAGCGATCCGCACGACGCAGCAACGGGCCAACATCCAGAACATTGGCGTCACGCCCCATCACCGCGGCCGCGGGGTCGGGGCCGCCCTCATCATCGCCGCGCTCGAAGGCCTCCAGCAGGTGGGAGTCTCGCGCGTTGGCCTGGAAGTCACCGCCGAGAACGACGCCGCTGTGCGACTCTACCAACGGCTCGGCTTCCGCTCGGTGAAAACCGTCTACAAAGCCATCGAAGAGCTCCCGCCAGCTTTCCGGGCTGCCGTTCGGTAGGGTATTTCTGCCTGCATTAGCAGTTGCCGCGTGCCGGGGACCCCGGTAGGCTTCCTGCGAGGCCGATAGGCGGCCCGACCCTCGGAACACCATCGTCCCCGCCCGCTCCAGGGCCGGGAAAGCCTGCATGACCTCATCGAGCCAAGTCCAGCGACGCACGGTCGAGACCCATCAACTGGCCAACGGCCTCATGCTGCTGGCCGAGCCGGTGGCGACCGCCGAGTCGGCGGCCTTCACGCTCATGGTCCCCTCCGGCTGCAGCACCGATCCCGCCGATCGCCTCGGACTGTCCAGCTTGCTCTGCGATATGGTGATTCGCGGCGCCGGCGAACGCGATAGCCGCGCCCTGATCAACGACCTCGAAATCCTCGGCGTCGAGCGCGGCGAATCGGTTGGCATCTCGCAAACTAGTTTTAGCGGCGCCACGCTCGCCGATAACTTGCTCGACGCCCTGGCGATTTACGGCGACATCGTCCAGCGTCCGCAATTACCGGAAGATCAACTCGATGCCGCGCAAATGGTTTGCTATCAAGAAATTCGCGGCGTCGAGGATGAGCCATCGCAGAAGCTGATGGACGACCTCCGCCGCCGCACCTACCCCGATCCGTGGGGCCGCGCAAGCCATGGCACGGAGTCGGGCGTCGAAGCCTCCACCGCTGCCGAAGTGAAACGCCACTGGCGAACGAACTACCGCCCGAACGGCGCCATCCTCGGCGTCGCCGGCAAGATCGATTGGGACCAACTCGTCGAGTTGGTCGAATCGCAGTTTGGCGCCTGGAAACGCGTCGAACCGGTCGCGCCAAAAGAAACGCCGCCGGCCGAATCGTCGCCGCATATCGACTTCGACGGCAACCAATGCCACATCGGCATCGCGTTCCCCAGCGTGCCCTACAGCGATCCCCTCTACCTACAGGCCTGGGCCGCCGTCGGCGTATTGTCGGGCGGCATGAGTTCGCGGCTCTTCACCGAAGTCCGCGAAAAGCGCGGCCTCTGCTACAGCGTGAGCGCGTCGCTACAAACGCAACTCACCCGCGCTCGGGTGATGTGCTACGCCGGCACCACGTCGGAGCGGGCTCAAGAAACGCTCGACGTCACCTACGCCGAGCTGATCCGACTCCGCGAGGGCGTGTTGCAATCGGAACTGCAGCGGCTCAAGGCCCGCATTAAGAGTGGCCTCATCATGCAGCAAGAGTCGACCTCCGCCCGCAGCGGCTCGATCGCCCGCGATTGGTACCACCTCAACCGCGTCCGCTCGCTCGAAGAACTCGGCGCCCAGGTCGACGCCCTCTCGGCCCACAGCATCAACGAATATCTCGACGAACACCCGCCGAGCGATTTTACGTTTGCGACGCTCGGCCCGCAGGCTCTCAAGATTCCTTCTTAAAAATTCGAACCTCTGAGGCGCGAAGACACCAAGAAATTGCACGAAGACTTAATGAAGCACGAGCTATTTCTTCGTGCCGAACTCCGTGCTTTAGCGCCTTCGTGGTGAAGTCCTAAAAAGTCAGACCAGAAAGCAACCGCCGTGAAGTTTCGCAGTGCCACGCTCGACAACGGACTGGAGATTGTCGCCGAGTGCAACGACCTTGCCCATTCGCTGGGCGTCGGTTTTTTCGTGCGCACCGGGGCCCGCGACGAAACCGATGAAGTCGCCGGCGTGAGCCACTTCCTTGAGCACATGATCTTCAAGGGGACGCCCCGCCGCACGGCGGAGGACGTCAACCGCGACTTCGACGAAATCGGCGCCCACTACAACGCCTTCACCAGCGAAGAGAACACGGTTTACTACGCCTCGGTGCTGCCCGAGTACCAGGCCGCCAGCATCGACCTCCTTGCCGACATCATGCGCCCGAGCCTCCGCGGCGATGACTTCGACATGGAGAAGAAGGTGATCCTCGAAGAGATCCAGATGTACGCCGACCAGCCGCCGTTCGGCATGGACGACCACATCAAGGTCCTTCACTTCGGCGGCCACCCGATGGCTCGCAGCGTGCTCGGCACGTGCGATACCGTCGGCGCCCTCTCGGCCGACCAAATGCGGGCCTACTTCGAAGCCCGCTACTGCCCTAGCAACATCTTCGTTGCCGCCGCGGGGAAGGTTGATTTCGACCAACTCGTAAAGCAAGTCGAAGCCGGTTGCGGCAAATGGGAACCGCGCGCCGCGAACCGCGATCTCCCCAAACCCGCCTCGAAGCCCCGCACCGAATGCGTTACCCGCGAATCGTCGACGCAGCAGTACATTCTGCAACTCGCCGACGGCCCCGCGAGCGAAGACGCCGATCGCTACGCCGCGAAACTGCTGGCGACGATCCTCGGCGACGACTCCGGCAGCCGCCTGTATTGGGAACTCGTCGACCCAGGCATCGCTGAAACCGCCAGCCTCGGCCACTACGAGTACCAGGGCCTCGGCATGCTCTACACGTGGCTGAGCTGCGCCCCCGAAGACGCCGCGGAGAACTTCGCCAAACTCCGCGAGGTCTATGCGACTGCTGAGAAGCAGGGCATCACCGAAGAAGAGCTCCGCCAAGCCCGCAGCAAAGTGAAGGCTCGCGTCGTTCTCGGCAGCGAACGCCCCCGTAGCCGCCTCTTCAACGTCGGCGGCAACTGGATGCAGCGCCGCGAGTACCGCTCCGTGACGAACGACCTCGTGACCCTCGACGACGTGACGCTTGGCGACATTCACGCTGAACTCGCGAAGTACCCGCTCACCCGCGCATCGACCGTGAGCATCGGCCCGCTCAAAGAACTCGCCGGTCTAAAGTAGGCCCGCATTCATTTAGCCCCGGGCTCCGCCCGGGGGTGGCTCGCCATGCCGGTAGGCGTAGCCGCGTGCACCGTCACCCCCCGGCGGAGCCGGTGGCTAAAAACACCCTCGTACTCCCATTCTCCTCGCCCGCGCGTTTGCCACTACCCGCGACCCGCCGCCGCTCGCCCGCCCGATTTACCCGCACAGCCCCTACCAGCCGCTCGATTTCGAGCCTCTCCGCTGGGAATTGCGTCGTTTCCTGCGTCGCGCCGTCACAATCGCTCCCCCGCGTTCGGTCGGCGCCATCGACGCGCCGCTTCAGGAGCTATGCTTCCAGTGAACATTCGCCGCCGGCGGAATTTCCGCCCATGCCGCGCGTGTTTGCCAATTACGATCCCCATCGAATGCAAGCTTGAGATGACGACGATGCTGCGGGTTCTCATCGTAGACGACGACGCGGAGGCGCTGTATCGCACCCAGCGGCTGCTGCGCGGATACCGTAGCGACTGGCAGATGAAGTTCTGCTTCGGCCCCGAACCAGCGCTCGACGCGCTCGCGATGGAGCCGTACGACGTCGTCGTCGCCGATTTGAAAATGCCAGGGGCCGACGGCGGCGAATTGCTCGCCTGCGTTCGCGACCTCTATCCCGATGCGATCCGTCTACTCGTTTGCAATCAGGCCGAACACAACGAGCTCCTCCGCTCGATGGGCCCGGCTCACCAATATTTAGCGAAGCCGGTTGACCCGGTCCTGTTCCGCGATTCGATCGCCCGCGCCGGCATCATCGGCAAGCGGCTTTCGAAGCCGGGCCTCAAGGCGCTGGTCTCGCAGATCAGCACGCTGCCGTCGCTGCCGTCGGTTTTCATGGAACTGATGCGCGAGCTGCGCGATCCGAACGCCTCGGTCGTTCGCGTCGCTCAACTCATTGGCTCCGACGTCGCGATGACCGCCAAAGTGTTGCAGCTGGTCAACAGCTCGTTCTTCGGCCTCACCGTCCACGTGAAAGACGTCCACCACGCCGCCGCGCTGCTCGGGCTCAACGCCCTGAAGCCGCTGGTGCTGTCGGCCGGCGTCTTCCGCCAACTCGAAGAGTCGCGCGTACCCGCCGCGCTCGCCGAGCAAGTCCTCGAACATAGTCTCGCCGTCGGTTGCTTGGCGAAACGCTTGGCCGAAGCCGAAGGCCTCGACCGCGATCAAGCCGACAACGCGATGCTCGCCGGCATCCTGCATGACATCGGCAAGCTGGTGCTCGCCGACTACTTTGGCCTTGAGTATGCCCAGGTCTGTCTCGCCGCCGAGAGCGCCGACCTGCCACTGCTGAATGCCGAACTCGACCAGTTCTCCGCGTCGCACGCCGATATCGGCGGCTACCTGCTCGGCCTGTGGGGCCTGCCGCAAGAGTTGATCGAAGCGGTGGCGCTCCACCACGACCCGAGCGCTCACGAAGGCACGGCCTTCTCGCCGCTCACCGCGGTCCACGTTGCCAACGCGCTGGTGCACGCGACGCTCGAAGGAGACTCCGATCCCGAATCGCTACGGATGTCGGCCAAGTACGATCGCCGCTACCTGTCGCGTCTCCGCTGCGAACGCCGCCTCTCAGATTGGGAAGAAATCGCCACGTCGATGGCCGCGTGCTCGCCGTAGTTCGTACGGCATTCCCTATCTTAGCCCCGGGCTCCGCCCGGGGGTCGGCCACGATTTCATTTGGCGCCGTGTCACGTAACGCAACGCGACCCCCGGGCGGAGCCCGGGGCTAGGATCGCATCGCTCAGCGGTCCCAGCCCAGATACCGAAAGTAATCGCCCATCTTGTCGCGCTCGAACACTTCGGCAACCCACGCTTCATCGCTCGCCAACTGCCGATGGCTTTGCGGTAATAGGTAAGCCTGAGCACTCGCCGCACCGCTGCCGTCGTCGAGGACCGCGGCTACTTCCACACGCTCGTAAAACGACGCTTCATATTCATCAAGCGCCGTCAGCGCCTCGGCCGAGAGATCGTAAATAACGATCCCCCGCGCCACGTCCTCCGCCGCGCCGGCGATCATCACGGGATACAGCTTTCCGGCTGCCCGAACGACGCGCATGCCGCACACCGTCGCCGGCGCCTGTCGATACCGTCCGCCGACCACGCGCTCCCACACCTCGGGAAACATCAGCGTGCCGTAAGCGAACAGGTTGGTCATGCAAACTCAGACGCAGTGACGGTCGCAACTCGGTTGCAAGCGACTGATGCGGGTGGGGCAGGGGGAGCGAGATAGATGCCCGCCATCCTAATCTGACTCGATCAGCGGCGGCAGATTCGTTTCCTTTTTTTCGGGCCGGCAAGCTCGCGTTCGCTACAAATGCCAGCGGCCTACCCACTAAGCTTGATGGGTAGGCCGCGTGGCCGAATGTTCAATTAAAAACGCTGGCAATGCTCGGTTCACAACGTAGCGCCTAGCGCCCGCGTCGACGAGCCACAGCAAACGTCGCTGCCGCGCCGCAAATCGCCAGCACCACGCAACCCGGTTCCGGCACCGCCAGCGGCGCCCCGAGCGAGAACGCCGTCGTGGTCGCCGAGCGCATCACCTCCAAGCCGGTGATGGCCACGTTGTTCTTCAAGAAGACGCTGATCGCCGGGTTGCCGGGCACCGCGCTGCCGTCGAAACGGTAGACCCCCGCGACGAAGGTGTAACTAGGCATGTCGGCTGCGAACGCCGTCGCCGTCGACGCGAATGGCACGTCGAGCCACGGCGTCGTGATCATGCTCGTCCCGCTGAACGCCCGCAGTTGGAAGTTCTCCGGCGACGCCGAGCCATTATCAAGATCGCCGAACTGGAAGTAAGTTCCTACCGGCAGCGCCCCCGGTGCGTAGCCGCCGCCGATCGAAAAGTCGTACATCGCCGTTCCGGTGACAGGCGGACCGGACGGCGGCGTGTGCGGCATCGCCCCCGTCGCCGGGAACGTGCCGATCCATGCCGGATTCGCGGGAACGCTCCAGGTGCCCGTGAACGGCCCGCCTGCCAACCCAGCCGCGACATAGTTCTGTCGAGCCGGGTCGCCCGTAGCGCCAGGAAAGGGCAGGACGCCGCTGCCGGTAAGCGGCACAGCAACCGCGGGAACGATCGAAGCCAAAGAGAAAAACGAAACCAGCGCAACGCTGAAGAAAGAGCGGCTCATGAGCTGAAACCTTTGCAGTGTGAGATAGAAACGATGAGCAATTGCCAAAGGCGGCATTCGCTAGGGAAGAATTCCAACCGTTTCTATTTCATTCGCTGCAACTCGCTCAGAACCAATAAAGAGGGGCCCCGTTCACTGGAGGAACGCGACCAACTTCACGCAGCCTAACGTCTCGTACGAAGAATGAAAGCCTTTTTTCAAAAATCTTTCGCACATTTCAGCGACGCATCCGACGGGCCCGCAACAGTGCGACCAGCGCGACGCTCCCGTGCGCGATTGTGGCTGGTTCCGGTACGGCTACCAAGTTGGAGACGAAAACTCCTCCGCTCCCTCCGCGAAAGGTTAATGCAAAGGCGATTTGCCCCGACTCATTGAGCCCGCTAGCCCGCCCGTCGCCGTTACCAGTCGATCCGTTGAACTCAATGGAGCCAACAGTGCGGAAGTCATTCGGCCCTACCTCGAACAAATCGCCTTCTCGCACGATCAGGCGCAGATTCCCTTGCATGTCGGTTGCCCACAACCCATTGTCGTTCATCGAGTTAACCCCGCCTGCGGGATTGCCGACAATTGGTCCGTCGCGGCCAATTGGCCGAGGCGTGAGAAGTCGCGCCTCAAAAGCAACTTGCCCTCGTGCATTCATCGCTGGCGCAGTAAACGCGTCAAACTCGGCTCCTGTCGGCGTGCCGGGAGCCTGGCTGCCGCTACGCACGACCAGTTCTACATTGCCCGGCGTACCGGCCCAGAGGCCGCCGCTGCTGATCACATTCGGGCTAGTGACCGACAGTCCTGCGACAAAGGCGACTTTTCCAGCATCATTTATCACCGGACGTTGGATCGAGTTGAACAACGCTCCGTCTGCCGCGCCCGGCGCCGCATCGCCGGTGCGAGCGACCAACTTCAAGCCGGAGGAGTCCTCCGCCCAGATTCCATAGCGATTCGACGCGGTGACGCCGGCGCCAACAACTGATGCTGCAAAGGCGGTCTTCCCTCCGCCGTTGATCACCGCGCCGAAAAGACTATCAAGCGTTACTCCGGCAGGAAGGCCCGGCGCACTCTCGCCATGTCTTGCGACGAGTCTCATGTTATTTGGTGCGCCGGCCCACACGCCGGAGTCGGCGCCAAGGCCGCCGATCGGGCTAACCACCGCTCCCGCGAAGGCGAGCTCTCCCTGGTCATTCAGCGCCGGCCAGTCGAACAGGTAACTGTACGGTACACCGGCCGGCACGCCTGCAGCCTGATTGCCGGTGCGGGCGATGAGCTTCAGGCTTCCAGCGCTGTGGGCCCAGATGCCGATGTCATTTTGCGACGTGACGTCGTCGCCCTGCACAAAAAACTTCGAAGCTGTATCGCCCGCTTTGTTCAGCAACGCGATACCGTCAATAATTCCGCGGAATTGCACGCCGCTTGACGCTCCTGGAGCGGCGGCGCCGTCCAACATCACCGCCTGAGTGACGCCTGCCTCATTTGTAAATAGACCGGAATAGCTCGGTCCGTTAGAAATGCTTGTTTGCCCTGCGAACGCTGACTTCCCAGCGTCGTTAAGTACCGGCGAAGATAAGCTCACAAAGTTGGCGCCGGTCGGAGCACCGGGAGCTTGGCGGTCCTCCAAAGCGGCCAACTCAAGGAAGCCGCGCCCTTCGGACCAAACGCCTTGCGCTGTGCGGTTTGGAGCGGAGTTGCCCGCGAGGGCATGAAACGCAGTGAGCCCCGAATTGTTGACCGACGGCGGGTAGAGGAAAGCCAAGAAGGCGTCGCCCGCATCCATGCCAGGGGAGTGCTGCCCGCTTAGCGCGACGACGCGAACGTTAGCGGCGACTGCCGGCGAGGCAACCGTTGCGCAAGTGAGAATGGCGAGAAGCGGTTGCAGCAGTCCAGTTGTTCTTTTCAGCATGTAGCGTTCCGCCTGTCACCGTGCTTTTTCAGTAATCTGACTCGGTAAGTCGCCATTCTTGTCCAACGATGGCTGAAACGCAACCGATTGCGGTCGCGGCGACAATTAATAGCAGGGGCGGGCTGACGCTTCGGCTATGCCAGCGTGCAGTATTCTCACCCGTCGCGCGTGAGCAGCCTGCCCACAGCAGCGCTGGTTCATCAGTGACCCGACGGGGGGAATCATGCAGCAAGCGAGAACGTCAGCGGAATTGACAAGGCCGCTTCCCGAGGGCTTTCCCGGGCGGGTAGCGGCGTGCGGCCTTCGTCAGAAATCGCAACTACTCGCCAGCGTTCACCACTCGCCAACCAGCGCCGCACCGAATTCATCGACCGCCGCATCCGCTTGTTCCTCTTCGCCGAGAGCGGCAAAGCAACTCTCTAGCTCGGCGTGGGAGTCGCTTCGGTTGCCATCGTCGTGACGAAGCCGCCGACTCGCCAAGCCGACGCCTGCCTCGGCGGCCCAAGCTTTCGCCCTGAGCTCTCGCCAGTTCGTCGCCTTCACCACCGGCCGCACACGCCAAGCTTCCTCAGCTTGTGCGAACGCGACAAACGCCGCATCGCGCTCTGTCGCGCCGCTGTTAGCTGAAGTTTCTGCCGATGGCGTGAAGGCGACGACCGCAGCCAGTTTCGGTTCGGGGCCGGTCACTTGCATCACGCTCGCTGGCGCTGCAGCGACCGCCGCTCCGCCGCCGCTCGGCTGCCCAAACTGCTCGCGCCACACATTCAAATCAGCGCCGTCGATGCTCCCGGTCCCATCGCCATCGGCCCCGCTGCCGCTCGGCGTCGCCGTGGAACCATACTGCCGCTGCCAAGCAAGGAAGTCCGCCCCATCGACGCGGCCATCGTTATTGAAATCGCCCGACGCGACTTCCACAGCGCCCAAATCAATCCGCCACCCCAGCACGCGCGAGTAGCCCGCCCCGCGTTGATCCACCAGCGGCACGACGCCCGCGCCTGCGACGCTCGTAGGATCGCCTCCGTTGATCGCCGGGCTTCCCGCCAGCGGCGCCATCGTCCAGGTCGGTCCGCCGTTGTCTTGCAGTGGGCCGAGAAGCGGGGAGCCGACGATCGTGTTCGCCAAGCCGCCGCTGCCATCTTCGACCAGGTTGTAGTTGCCGGTCCGCGGGCCGCTGAAGTCGGCGCCGAAGTGCACAGCGGCGCCGGCCGTGGTTCCCGTAAAGATATTGTTCCTCAGGGTCACGTCGCCCGTGAGCGGCTCCGACCCGTAGCTCCCCGGTTGCTGCGGGTGTTCGAAGATTAATCCGCCGGAATCGATGGCCCCGCCGGCCGCTGCGAAGAAGTTTCCTGCGTTGGCGGCGCCGTTGCCGTAGAACGTGCTATTGTCGACCGTCAGAACTTGCGTGTTGTAGATAGCGCCGCCGCGTATCTCTGAGGTATTGTCGACGAACGTGCTGTTAAGAATCTCCAGCTCGGCTTTGTAACCATCTCCGTAGGACGAGTTCATGATGGCGCCCCCCATCACCGTGGCCGAGTTGCCGATGAAGAGACTGTTTCGTACGGCCGGCCTCTGATAAACCCAATCGCCGTCGCTGGAGTTGCGGAATCGAGTTTCGATCGCGCCTCCCGCCTGAGCGGAGTTTCCCGTAAATATACCGCCGTCGATCTGCAAGCGTCCCTCGCTAGAGATTGCGCCGCCACGGCGGGAACTATTGCCGGTGAAGGCGACGTTCGAGACGTAGAGCGACCCGTAGGAAGAGATGGCGCCCCCGAGTCCGTACGCATTTGGAGCGAGGGTCACCGTGTTGCCGACGAAGACCGCGTCGCTTAAGGTCAGCGAGCCGCTATCCACGTGGATAGCGCCGCCCACTTGCGTCGCGTTGCCGTTGGCGAACGTCAGACCAGACATGGCGACCGCGCTTCTCTCCAGATAAAACAGTCCGCCATAGTCGCTCTGAATGGCGTCGCCGTCGATCGTCAGCAGTTGAGCGCCGGGACCGACGATCGTCACGTCAGACCATCTAATTGCTAGCGCTCCTTGCGTGAGCGCTAGCGTTCCGGTCAGCCCTGGCGCGAAGAGGATCGTCACATTCTCCAGCACAGAGGAGTATTCGTTTGGCCGAGCGAAGTTCTCGGCAATATGTGCGATGATCTCGCGGAGCGAGCGGCCGGCGCCGACGGCGGGATCGATCGTGCCGTCGGATTCATCGACGAGCGTCGTGACCACGATCGTTTCAGGCCCAAATTCGACGGGGCCAATGTCGACCGTCCCTTCCTTGATGCGCGTGACGCCGCGTTGGTCGGTCGTCGTGCCGCTGGGAACCGCGCTATTGTTTCCGGCGTTCAGCAGCGGGCTGTCTGGCAGCGGCCGCATGACGGGGACTAGTCCGTCGGCGGGGAAACGCGGGGGTTCGAGTTTCGGATCGCCGGTGAGCGTCCCGACGAGCCCCGTTCCGCTGCCGTCGGCGACGAAGTTGTGGCTCCCGGTGATCGGGACGCTGCTGCCGACGTCGCCGTTCACATTGGCGGCGACGACCGAGTTGTAGAGCGTGAGCGGGCCCGAACTCCAGATTCCCATCCCCCGATTTGCATAAATGTTGCTGTTGATGATCGTCGCCGTGCCGCTGCTATTGATTCCGGCGGCGCCATGGTTGTCGCCGATCATGCTGTTCACGACGGTTAGTGTGCCGGAACTCACGACGCCGCCGCTCGGGTTCCAGACCCCGCCGCTGTTGCTGAGCACGCTCGCGCCGTTGAGCGTCAACGCCCCGACGTTATGGACGCCCCCGCTGCCATTATAAAACCCGGTATTGTAGGAAATGGCGCTTACGCTCACCGGATGGTTGATGCCGGGTGCGTAGTCAATCGCATTTCCGACGATGCCGTTGACCGTCGCCGTTCCGGCGTTGAAGATGCCGCCGCCGACCTGCTCGGCATGATTCCAAATGATCGAGACGTCGGTCACGGTCAATTGGCCGTTGTTGTAAATGCCGCCGCCGTTGCCGAGCGCCTTGTTCTGGAGGATGCCTTTGGCGTTTTTCAGCGTACCGTCGCTGCCGGCGCCTTCCTGGAAGCCGAAGGAGACGTTGTAACCGCGGCGGCTGTGGCTGACGGTGAGCGTGCCGTCGTTAAAGATGGCGCCGCCGCTTCCCTCGACTTCGTTGTAGCGCATGGTGGTTTCGGTAACCGTCATCGTCGCGCCGGGGGCGTTGTAGATGGCGCCGCCGTCGTACGCAAAGTTCTCGGTGAGACTGCCGCCGGTAAACGTGAGCGTCCCGGAATTGTGAATCGCGCCGCCGAGTTCGGCGTAACTTCTCTTGATGCTAAAGCCGGTGATGCTCACGTTGGCTCCGGCGGCGATCGTCAGGCCGCGAACGTTGTCGTTGCCATAGAGCGTGATCGGCCCATTCATCGTGAGGTTGCCCGTGATCGTCGGCAGCCCGCCGCCGATATTGATGGTGGCGCCGGCGACGCCGGGGGCGAAGCTGATCGAGTGATCCCCCGCCGTGGCGTTGGCTGCCTGAATCGCCTCAAAGAGCGAAATACCGTCCGGCCCGGGGCTGGCGATGAGGGCTGCAATCGACGAGGTATCGCCGTTAAGGGCGTGGGCCGCTGTGCCGACGACGACCGCCGCCAGCACCCGTCGGTCTTCGAGCGCTTCCAGCCGCAACGGCCGCGTCTCCGGCCGCATCGCGCGATTCCCCTTTGTTTTACCTTGCCCCAGAAAAGAAACCGCCGAAAACCACTGGCCGCGGGAGCGACGACTCATGGGAGGTAATCCTAGATTGTGTTTCGCGAGTATCAATGGAAATCAAATCGAGTCGGCTGCGCGCTAAGTGGTGCGAATGCGTTTCTTGCGTGCCGCGGCGAGGGCCGCCGCCGAGCCGCCGATCGATAGTGCAAGAGACGTCGGTTCAGGCACGGCCGACTGAGTAACGACCGCCCGGGGAACGCCGAAATTATTCCGCCACATCGCCAAGTCATCCGCATCGACAACGCCGTTCCCGTTGCCGTCGGCGGCGAGTTCGGTGGTCGAACCAAAGGTGCGCTGCCACAACAGAAAGTCGGCGCCGTCGACGTCGCCGTCGATGTCGTAGTCGCCGGTCGGCGGAAGCGCTGTGCCCATCAGCCCGAAGCGATAGGTGTCGCCGAACGAGCCCGAGACGCCGTTGACATCGGTTCGCAGTACCAATTCGGCGTAATGCACGCCCAACTTACGGGGAGCAAACAAGATCGAGTTCCTGAGCTCAACCGAGAGAGCGCCCAGGGTCTCAAAGAAGCCGCCGGTCAGAGAAAACGACGCGGCGTCGGGGCCCTCGATCGTGGCGCTGTGAATCGTGAGGCCGGTCAACGAAAAGTCGTTGGCCGCGGCAGATCGAACGTAACCGTCCTCACTGAGGACGCCGCGGCCGACGTTTTGATACGTCAGCCGCTCGCCGTTGATCGAGCCGACCTTGGCAGAAATCTCCAGCGACGAGGGATTGGGGCCGTCGAACCAAAGCTTTAGGTCAGGTCCGACGAGGTCGGCCTGGACGTTCATCGTGTATTCCCGATCCTGGGCGTCGTCGTAATCGGGAATGAACGTGACGCTCCCGACATTAACGACCTGCTGCGTACGAGAATCGGGCTGCGTGTGTTTACCGAGCGTGACGTAAGAGAGCGTCGTCGCCGTTATCGTCGAGTTCTGAGCGATGGAGAACGGCCGGTCCGCGCCGGCGTTTACCCGGTAAACGCCAGGGGTCGTCGTCCCGGCGTGGCCGATGCCTGCGGCCGCGACGTCAAGATTTAGAACGGGGCCGATGCGCGTAAGGAGCGGTAGGTTGGAATTCTCGCCGAGCGGATTGGTAGCGTCGAACGCGGCCACTGGAGTCGCTTCCCCGAGGCGTATAGCTTGCAATTGGATGAGGCCTCGGTCCTCGATAGCAAGCGGATTGACCGCCGTATTGCCAGCGTAAGAGGGCGTCCCGATGAACCGTCGCGTGCCGCCGTAGAGGTCAACGTCCACTGTCGTCGTATGCGACCGATCGCGGCGTACAAACGTCCCCCACGTTTGCGTTGCTCCCAAGGTTCCTAGATTCGCTGGTCCTGTCGCACCAGGCGTGTAGGCGGGGTCGTTTACGTAGCCCGACTTGCGCAACGGCGTCGGCTGGGTGTGATTGAACGGATCGAAATCGCTGCTGAACGAGACTCGCGGGTTGCTGATCTCCGTGCCGAAGGCCGAGAAGACCATCAAGTCGTAGTCGGCGTAGTCCATGCCGAACTGTGAACTCGGCGATATCCGGGCGACTGCGCCGAGATCGCTGCTCGGGCGTCCGCTGGCCAATGCCGACGAGATGGCCGTGTCGAGCGCCGCGGAGTTGGTGGGGCTGAGCAACTTGCCGTAGGCTGCTGCGCCGCCTTCAAGGTTGGGCACATTCGGCGTATGCCCTGCTTTGATGTGCGGGGAGCTGGAAGCGATCGGCCTGTAGGTGGTGTACGGGTTTTGTCCGGTCGCGTCGAAGTCCCGGATCTGTAGGAGCGCCGACGAACCGCCGCCGTAATAGTTGAATAGCGAGGCTCCGGCGGCGGAGCCGCTGCCGCCGTTGGTGTTGAACGTCGCGCCCGTTTGCACATAGCCCGACGAAATGATCTGCACGCTGCCGCCGCTTCCTCCGGAGCCGCTCCCGCCGTGGCCGCCGTCGCCGCCGCGTCCGCCGTTGCCCCCTTTGCCTCCGGCGCCGCCGTTAACGCCTAAGTAGAATCTCCCCGCTTTCGGACCGAGGGTGGTCGCGTCGTTTCCGTTGTTGTTGTAGGCGAGGCCCCCAGCCTCTCCGAGCCCTCCGTTGGCGCCAGCCTGACCAGCCGCGCCCGCCGCTTCGAGCGAAGCAGAGTTCAACACTCGACCTTGAACCAGGAGCTGAATGCCGCCCCCGCCGCCGCCGCCCGCGCCTCCCGCGCCGCCGCCGCCCCCTTTTCCGCCAGCGCCGCCGTAACCGCCGTCGCCGCCATTAATCGCGGAGATTCCGGCGGTACTGGCGGATCCGCCGCCACCGCCGCCTCCGCCATTACCGCCGTACACTCCCAGGCCGCCGCCGCCACCGCCACCGCCGCCGCTACCGCCGCGAAGATGAGTGACTGTTGCGCCGAGCGTGTTCACCACCCCATCGCGACCCGTCACTCCGCTTAGGCCATCGCTGCCGGGGCCGCCCTGTCCGCCCTGTCCGCCGTGTGCATTACCGTTGTGCCCCCCGATGGGGTCGGGCGTCCCGCTTGGAGTGCCGCCTTGCCCGCCCAATCCGATAATCGTCGGAATGTAACCCCCTGTAACGGCGCCTCCGACGCTATTCACTTGCCGAGTCCATTGATTCGTCAGAGGATCGGTGGCAAAGAACTCATCTCCTTGCCCGCCCGTTCCCCCATGGCCGGAAGTCGACGCGGAGTATTCTTGGGAGGTAAAGGACTGCCCCTGCAAACTCTTCACGACCGGAATGGCGCCGTTCGCCCCGGGCTGGCCGTATTGGGGCGCTCCGATATCGCGATTCGGTCCGCCCGCTCCTCCGGGCGCCGACCCCGAGTAGCCGGTTGGATTCGGGTTTTCGAAACTTACGGTGTTTGTGTCGCCGACTTGGTTGCGATTGAGCGCCGCGCCGCCGCCCCCTCCGTGCCCGGCCCCCGCGCCGCCGCGAGTGCCAATTGCCGAGACGGTGATAAACGAGCCGGCGTTGAGCGTCGCGTCGTCGCCGACTTCGAGCTGGATCAACTTGCCGCCCGTGCCCCAGATGCTCTGGTTCGAGTTGAGCACGAGGTCGCCCGCCACGAAGAACCTCGATGCGATAGGATCGGCAGCACTGGGGATCGACATGCTTTGCGAATTCGAGCCCGGATCGACGCGCACGATCGCCCGGTCGCCCAGGTAGCGGACCGGCGTGCCGTTGATCGTGGCGTTCGTCGTCGTCGGGCCGATGGCGACGATCTGCGTTCCCGAGCCCATCCGCGCGATGATCGCCGCCTGCACCTCCGCCGGCACGGTGGCGCTATCCGTATTGAGAACGTAGGCAACCTTCTGCGCCGCCAGCGGCCGGTGGTTTATGCACGAGATCGCAAGAAAAGCCGTAGCAACGCGAAAAATGACTCGCAACGACCGACGCGGCATCGATTGACACTCCTTGAGGCGATCTGGTTTCTCGAGACGAGACCTGCTGGACAAGATCCATTCCCAGCCCGGCGATTGGCGCAGCACGGGACTCTGCAGCTTAGTCGGCCTCTTCTGCTGACGGTATCGCCTGTTTAGGGTAGGATTCGGCCCGGTAAAACAGGGGAAAACACCGCAGCAACCTGCACTTTTGATGGCGGCTGGATCAATCTGCGGGAGGAGTCTTGGACGGCTACTCCGCGCTTCACTCCATCAATAATTCGCCTCGCTAGCGTCCAACCATTCACATCTAAAAACGTTCGATTCGCAGAGACTCACCACTTGTCGCAGCACGAACTCACCGCCGCCGACCACGACCGCGTCTACCGACTATGGGATGAACTGGCCGCATTTCCCTCCGCCGAAATCGACAGCGCCTGGCGTCATCTCGCCGAAACGATCGCCGGCTGGATTGGCGCCAACACCGGCTTTTGGGTCGGCACCGTTCGCCTGCTCGACGGTGAGGCAGCCGAGGAGGACCTACTCCACGGTTGGCGGGTGAAAGTGATCACCTTCCTCCACCCTCCCAGCGAGGAAGAAGTGCAGGCCGCCCAGCGGGCCGTCGCTACCCGCCCGCCCGACCTCGGCATGGCCACCGTCGCTGCCGTCCGCGGCAGCGGCCGCTTTCGCGTTCACCGCCTGCACGATGGCTTCGTCGATTTAAAGGCGTTCCGCGAGACCGACTACTTTAAATCCCACTTCGTCGCCTTCGGCGTCGACGATCAACTGTGGGTCGCCGCGCCGATCAGTCCGCAAACCGAAGCTTATTTCGTTTTCAATCGCGCCGGTACGACGCGCTTCACGGAAGCCGACGCCGCCCTTGCCGGCTTCGCGCTCCGCGGCCTTAACTGGTTCCAACGCCAACTCTTTTACAGCCACGGTCTGCTCGTCGCGCAAGACCCGCTCACCCCGACGCAGCGCGACGTGCTGCAACTGCTGCTCTCCGACAAAACGGAAAAAGAGATCGCCGCGGAAATGGGCCAAAGCTTCCATACGACGCACACCCACGTGAAAGAGATCTTTCGCAAGTACAACGTGAAGAGCCGCGCCGGCCTGATGGCGGTGTGGCTGACGTAGCGTTCTGAGCGTCGCGCCGGCAGCAAGTCAAAACCTCGAGGACGGAGCCCATTCCCATGCCACCTCGCATTCTTGCCGTCGCATGCATCGCGCTGCTCTGCCTATCGAGCGCTGTCGCCGCAAGCAGACTCAACGCCGACGAGGTTGCCGCTGGAGCGCCAGACCATCGGCTCCTTGTCGCCGAAGTCGTCGACGATGAATCGGGCGAGCCCATCAAAGAATTCCTCGCGCTCCCCGGCGTGGGGCGCCTCAAGGTCTTAGGGTATCGTTGGCAGTGGCAGCCCCATCGAATCCGCAAATTCCAAGATGGGCGACTCGTCTGGCCTCCCGACGGAGAACGCGGTTACACGCAAGAGCAAGGCTTACGAATTGAAGCGGAAGGTTACCTGCCTTACGTCACTCCCACGATCAAACAGGCGGGGGAGCCCGCCGAGCCCCGTCGCAAGGACGAACAGCCTCCGGAACTCTCGCCGCCTTTAGTCATTACTCCCGGTCAGCCGGCTTCGCTCAAAGTCCGGCTCAAACGCGATCCCGGCATCGAGGGCCGCGTCGTCGACGCGCAAGGCCAGCCTCTTGCCGACGCGACGGTCGCCATCGGCATGGGGCACTTCCGCGGGCTGCACATTCGCGACGGCAAGCTTTACATTTGGCCTCCACAACGTCCGGACGAATCGTTGCAGGATGCCTGGTCGCGTCCCCGCCAAGTGCAGACCGACGCTGCCGGCCGATTCTGCATGCCGAGTGAGGTCGAAACGGCCCGCGTGCTTGTTGTGCATCCCTACGGCATGGCTGCGTTGCCTTACGAGGAGTGCGTCAGCGGGCACGACATTGAACTGCAGGCCTGGGGCGCCATCGAAGGGCAGGCGATCTGGAACGGCGTCCCCGCCAGCGGCGAGAAAATCCACCTCTTTGCCAAGAACCACCTTAACGAGGTCGTAGCAGACGTCGACGGCCGATTTCGCTTTGAACACGTGCCACCAGGCAAGGTGACGCTTGGCCGCGATTCCCTTCCTTCGGGCGATTGGACCTTCATCGCGACGAACCCCAATGCGACGGTCGATTTGCCTCCCGGCGAAACCATCGCGTGCACGCTCGGAGGAACAGGCCGGCCCATCGTCGGAAAGGTTGCCGGCTTCGATGATTGGCGGAACGTGTCGGTGAGCGTCCATCTCGATCTGCACTGGCCTTCATACAGCGTGCGCTCGGAAGATGATCCAACCATTTCTGCATTTTACGGCTTTGTTTCCTCAGAGTACTACCGGCACTACGACAAGCCGCCGTTCGGCATCGAGTCCGATGGATCGTTTCGTCTCGACGACGTTCCGGCCGAGCGGTACGCGATCGTCGTCACTGAGCGACGCGGCGACGAAATCGTTTGCCAAGGCGAGGGGCGTTTCCTCGTCAAAATGATGCCGACGGGAGCGAGCGCCGAGCCTCAAGACGTCGGCGTCATCGAGATTGCACCAGGTGTCCGTACCACCAGCAAGAAAATCGAGCTTAGCAAACCTGCGGCGAGCAAATGACGTAAACGCGGACCGCCCCGGCAAGCTGCGAGGCAATGCAAATCCGCAGTCCCGTGAAAGCGGGCGCGAGAGCTCGGATCGTCCTCCCGGGAGTCTTGTCGGCTCCAGCGTCCATGTGAAAAATGTGGATGTAACCAACGCAATAACACATTCCTCGATTTGTCACGTCCATCTACGATGTAACTAGGGATTGCGTCTTTTCTTCTTCTCCAGCGACGTCGCCCCTCGCCGCCTTTCGTTCTTATTGGGTTCGATTCTCTCTCACGAGACGGCGTGGTTTGCTAGCTCAAGGCGTGAGGTTCACATGTCATCGCGACAGCCGTTTCGCCGTGCTCACGGCGGATTTACGTTGGTCGAACTGCTGGTGGTGATCGCCATCATCGGCGTTCTAGTGGCCTTGTTGCTCCCAGCGGTGCAAGCTGCTCGGGAAGCGGCGCGTCGCAGCCAGTGTGCGAACAACCTGCGGCAGTTTTCGCTAGGGTGCCTCACGCACGAAGGCGCCATGAAGCGGCTGCCGGCTGGTTTCACGACGATGGCCGCCGGCGGCGACGTTCATCACACGTGGGCTGCCTACGTTTTGCCTTACCTTGAGCAGGGGGCGATGTTCAGCAATATCGATTTCAAAATCGCGTCGTGGGAGGCATGGGCAAAGGTCGGCTACGGAGACACCCAATCGCCGGCGGTCCCGTGGTTGTGGACGCAACTCGACATTCATCTTTGTCCCTCCGACCAACAGCGGAACATCCACACCGGCATTCCGCGCGCTTTCGCTCACGGAAATTACCTAGCCAACATCGGCTGGGGCTCGCCTTGGCAGCAAGTTGACACGGAAGCCGCATATGAGACTCGGCAGGCTCAAATGGTGATCAACGCCGCCAACTCGAATGATCCCGCGCAGAGCGGTGATTTGCGCGGCCCTTTCGAAAAGGTTTTCACTCCTCAGAACAAAGGCTTGTCGCTCAAGGCGATTACCGACGGAACGAGCAACACCGTCATGCTCGGCGAGGTTCGGCAGTACCCAGGCAATGACGGCCGCGGGCTGCTCTACCTTGGAAGCGGCCTCTACGATCATCGCTTTCCGCCCAACACGGCGTCGCAAGACCAGATGGAATTCTGTAGTGAAAAAGACGAAACGGGGGGCGTCAATCCAAGTGCGCCGTGCACCAACGCACTGGGCAAAGATTATCCGCGTCCTACGGCCCAAACGTCGCGCAGCCAGCACGCCGGCGGCGTGAATGTTTCGTTCTGCGACGGCCGCACGGTTTTCGTCAACGACGCCGTCGATCTCGCCGTCTGGAAGCGAATTTCCACCCGCGCCGGCGGCGAAGTCGCCAGCGAACTCTAACCGCAGTCCATGCCGTGCCTAGCCCCGGGCTCCGCCCGGGGGTGAGTCTCCACTCCGGAAGACGCAGTCGCGCGTGACGCCACCCCCGGGCGGAGCCCGGGGCTAGAAATACGCCACTCTGAACTTAGCCAGGCATCATTCGCATGATTCGCAACGCATCCAACGTCGCTCACGCTCAACGCCTCGCGTCGATGCTCTGCGTGCTCCTCGCCCTATCAGCAATCACCGGCTGCAATTCCGCCGGCTCGGGCCGCGCTGCCATCTCCGGCAAGGTCACTTTCGACGGCCAGCCGCTCAAATCGGGTGAAATCGTCTTCGAACCGCAGGGAACCGGCCGTCTCGGCATCGCCCAAATCATCGATGGCGCCTACCAGATGCCCGCCCAGCAAGGCCCCACACCCGGCAAGTATCTCGTCCGCATCACCGCCAACCGCCCCACCGGCAAGGCGGCGTCGCCCGCAGCCGATCCCTCCGGCCGTTCCACCGGCGTCGCATACGAACAGTACATCCCGGTGAAGTACAACGAGAAATCGACGACCACGGTCGAGGTCACCGCCGAACCGACCGCCGTCCACGACTTCGCGCTCACCGCTGGTTAGCGCGGAACTCGCTCAAGCTCAACGCGCGTCGAGCGACGTCGCTTCAAGCACTCCCTGGCGGCCGCTGCGCCAAATCATTTATTTGATTTTCGAGCGCGGCTCGGTTCTAATCCGCAACGAGTTCTGGGTCGGCCGCTTCGGCTGCGGATCAGATGCACTCCCTGATTCGCGGACGCGATGCAACGCCCGTGCTAGCCCCGCCGATTCTCCCGCCCTGCGCAAGTAGGTCGCCTGTTTGCTGCGGCCTGCGCAACACGCCGCCCCGCGGAACGTGCTGACGAACGCCACTTCCTGCTGTCGAGTCATCGAAGGAGATACCGATGAAAGCGGCGCGAATCCTCGAATACGGCAAACCCCTCGTCCTGGACGACGTTCCCGTTCCCGAGGTCCAACCCGACGAGGTGATGGTGGAGGTTCGGGCGTGCGGCATGTGCCGTTCCGACGTGCAACTCGTCGACGGGTACTTCCGGAGTTATGGCAACATTCCGATGCCGATCACTCCTGGCCACGAGATCACCGGCGTCGTCCGCCAACTCGGCGAGCTCGTTTCCAGGTCGTCGGCGATTCAGGAAGGCGATCACGTCGTCGTGGCGCCCGGCTGGGGCGACGGCACGTGTCGGCATTGCTTGGTCGGGAACACGCACATTTGCCCGAACGTCCGCTGGCCAGGGTTCGGATTGTACGGCGGCTTCGCGGAGTTCATTCCCGTTCCCGCTCGTTACGTCATCAAAGTCGATCAGCGGCTTAAGTTCGAGGAACTCGCCCCGCTCACCGACGCCGGCGTAACTCCCTACCGCGGTTTGAAGAAGCTTCGCGATGCCGGCGCTCTCGCCTCAGATCGCGTGCTGGGGATCTTCGGCATCGGCGGGCTTGGCGGATACGCGGTGCAATATGCGAAACTCCTCGGCGGAGGCGCCACCGTCGTCGCCTTCGCGCGTAACGCCGACAAGCTAGCCGTCGCGACCGAATATGGCGCCGACCATATCATCAACGTGATGGATAAGTCGCAGGCCGACGTCGTACGCGAGCTGAAGCAGGCGACAGGGCAGGGGGAGCTCGACGCGATCATCGACTGCGCCGGGGCGCCGCAAATGATGCAGCTGGCGTTCAGCCTGTTGTCGATCAGCGGCCATTACGTCGACGTCGGCCTCGTCGGCGATCGCATCGACATTCCGCTGTTTCCCCGCGTCTCGCGCGAGCAAACGTTCCACGGCTCGTTCTGGGGCAACAACCTCGATCTCAGCGAGATCATGGCCTTGGCCGCGCAAGGAAAAATCCGCCACACGATCCAAACGATCGAGTTCGATCAAATCAACGAGTACATCGACCGGCTGCGACAAGGCGAAATCGTCGGACGCGCCGTGATCAAGTTCTGAGCACCCTTCGGAGCAGGGCAATAGCGGGCAGGAGCGAAACTATTCTCACCGGCGTCGGTTGGTCTATGGAAAAAATCGTCGTCGTGAAGTGGAGAATTAAGGAGTCAGAGGCGCCGCGCATCTTGAAGCTGCTGCCCGAGTTGGCGGAACGAACCAGAGCCGAGGCAGGCAACGTTTCCTACGCTATCTACCAATCAGAGCAAGACCCTTGCGAACTGCTGCTGCATGAGCACTACCTCGACGCCGCTGCCGCCGAAGCGCACAAGCAATCGGATCATTACCAGAGAATCGTCGTTAACGAAATCATCCCCCATCTCGAGCTTCGCGAGATCGTTGTAGTGACGCGATTCGCGTAGCCTGATGGAATAACAAACCCGCCAACACGTCCGGCCAGAAACCATTTCATGTCAAAGAAAATTCTCATCATCGCATCGAACACCTCGTCAATCGGGCCGCACAAACGCCGCACCGGAATTTTTCTGCCGGAAGTCGCCCACCCCTACGCTGAGTTCGACCGCGCAAAGTACCAGGTCGACTTCGTCAGCCTCACGGGCGAGCCGCCGTTCCTCGACGCCCTGAATCTTGCCGCCGATCCCGACAACCTCGCATTCCTAGTCGGCAAAGGCTGGAGCGACATGCTCAAGGCGAAGAAGCTGGCGGACGTGGACGTGGGGACGTACGACGCCATCTTCATACCCGGCGGCCTGGCGCCCATGGCTGACATGCCGGAGCACCCGCTGCTGAAGCAAGTCATCCAACAGACCTACGAGCGCGGCGCCGTCGTCGGCGCCGTTTGCCATGGCCCCGTCTCGCTACTCAACGTGAAGCTCAGCAGCGGCGCCTACTTGATTGCCGGCAAGAACATCACGTCCTTCACGAACGACGAAGAAGAAAACTACGCGAAGGCCGACGTTCCCTTCGAACTGGAGACGGCACTTGTGAACCAAGGGGCCATCTTCCACAAAGTCGACCCGTGGCAGCCTAACAGCCTCGCCGACGGCAAGCTCGTCACCGGCCAAAACCCCGCCTCTGCGAAGGGCGTCGCTGAGAAAATGATCGCGCTGCTGAGTGCGGAGTAAGCTACTTCTCAACCACGGCGAAGCGTGTTTACGCCGACTGGTCGCCGACCTTAACCTCGATACGCCTTCTCGATTGCCGCAACGTCGATCTTCGTCATCTGCATCATCGCCTCGAACGCCCGCTTGGCGGCGGCTTGGTCGGGATCGGTGATCGCCTGTGAGAGGATAGCCGGCGTGATCTGCCACGAGATGCCCCACTTGTCGCGGCACCAACCGCACGCATTCGCCGCGCCGCCGTTGCCAATGATCGCGTCCCAGTAGCGATCGGTTTCCGCCTGATCGACGGTCGCGACCTGAAACGAAAACGCGTGGCCATGTTCGCAGCCGGGCCCGCCGTTGAGTCCGAGGCAGGGGATCCCCATCACGGTGAACTCCACGGTCAGCACGTCGCCTGCTTTCCCTGCCGGATAGTCGCCGGGGGCGCGGTGGATCGCGTCGACCGACGAGTCAGGAAACGTCGCCGCATAAAACCGCGCCGCCTCTTGGGCGCCGCCGTTGTACCAGAGGCAAATGGTGTTCTTGGCTGGCTTCGACATGAAAATTCTCCGTTGTGCTGAGCAGCCCGGCGGCGAACCGCTCCGGCTGATGAGATTGAAGGGTGTGTAGCTTGAGAGCGACCGTAACGCGATGCTGCGGGCCCTAAGAAACGCTGCAACTAAAGGAAAATATAGCGAGAACGAAGAACCACGGCGCAGCCTGCCAACCACAGCACGCGAGTCGCCGGTTCTGGAACAGCAAGCACCGAGCCGGCCGAAGCGCCGAAGTTGCTCTTCCAAACGCTCAACTGCTGCGGCCCAATCGCAACGCCCGTCGGATCATTGGGGAGCGCACCAGCCGCACTACCAACACTCCGCTGCCAAACCAAAAAATCGCCGCCATCGACGTCGCCATCGTCGTCGTAGTCTCCCGCCAGGCTCAGGTGCACGCCCGGGTCAATAAGGATCGCCTGCGAAAACGCCGGCAGCGTCAGCGTCGACGCGGGGACGTTCGCCAGCGTCCAGGCGCCATCGAGCGGATCGGTGTTGAGCGGATGAAACGTGGCGCCCGCGCCGCCGCTCGCCTGCCGCAGCCCCTGCAACCCGCTGACGTCGACCGACTGCGGCGTTGCGTTCGCGTTCACAATCCACTTTCCCCAAGCAAAATTCCAAACTTGGGGTTCATCGATCGCGGTGGCCGAACCGACTCCGTAGACGCCGCCTGTCTCGGGCGTCGGCAAGCTCGGCGTCGAGCCCGCCGCGGTCGGATTCGCTAGGTTCAGCCACTCGTTCCGCGCAAACGTAAACGTATTGGGCAGCGTCTCCGGCCCCACGTTTACGGCCGTGCTAAACTCCGAGGCGGTGTCGTTGTAAACGATGCGATTGTCGTGAAAGCTGCCGTTCTGCGTGTCGACGATCGCCGACCCGCTGTTCTCGTTCAAAATCCGGGCAACCCACTGGCCCGGTCGGCTCACGACATTGTGGTGAAAGGCGCCGCCGTCGATGTTCACCCACGAGAACGACGACGAGCCGCCGATGATGACGTTGCCTTCGGCGACGATCTGGTTCGCTTCGTAGTCCGAATCGCCGTCGACGAAGCGGAAAAACGGCGTCCCCGTCGATCCGCCCGCTTGCACCGCTCGGCCCGAGCCCCGCGGCAAGTCAATGCGGTTGGCCCGGAACGTGATATCCTTGCAGCCCCCTTTGGGCTGCAGCGTCGTGCCCGAGTTGGCCGAGTTCGTGTGAGTGAAATTCGAATTCTGAATCAACCCGCGATGACAGCCGACCATGTCGACCGCGCTGCCGCCGACTCCCCAGTTCAGCACGCGAACATTCTCAATCAAGAAATCGTTGACGCCCGACAGCTTGATGCCGTCGTTGTTGCCAGCGGTGACGATGTCGCGCACGGTGATGTTCCGCAGCGCCAGATTCGTGGCCGGCGTCTCGAACGTGCCGCCGTCGTCGATGTTCAGGCCGTTGCCGGTCTGATTGCGAAACACGAGATCGGCGATCGTCACGTTCGCCGGATCGCTGAGCTGGATCCCGTTGCTGCCGCCGTCGATGATCGCCTGATTGGCGGGGTCGGCGCTGCGGATCGTCACCCCCTGCAGGTTGGCGCGAAAATGCCCGCCGCCGTAGGTCCCCGGCTGCAAGATGATGGCATCTCCGGCGCCTGCTGCCGCAAGGGCCGCCGAAAACTGCGCGGTCGTCGAGACGACGCGATCGACGGCCGCGGCCTCGCTCAAGTGAAACGCCGCGAAACACCAAACAACGCCGATAGTTCTGCGATTGGAGCGGATCATCCGCGCATTATACCCGATTGCCGCCAACCTCGGGCGGCGCCGACGCGGTCGGAGGTTTATGGGCCCTAAGACGCATCACAAGTCGGGTGGGATAGTCTCAAAGGTCCCAAGTCGGGGCCATGCGGCAAGGGTTTCTGCACCGCAACGGCGTCTCGCGGGCTCGCGCCTTCGGGGGGCGAGAGCACGTCTCTCGGCCGTGATTTCGATATTAGAATCTCCAATAAATCTCCGACTTCGACGCAATTCGAGCGCGGTCCGCGCCGTGATTGTTGTGTTCGCATGTCGCTGTGGTATCCTAATCACCAGTCTATTTAGTCGCGTTTCTCCCGGAACAGAGATAAAGGTGACGCTAATGAAGTCTATTTCTAGGTGGTTCTTCGGAATCACGGCCGCCTGCCAATTGCTAGCCGTCGCGCCCAGCGTGGAAGCGGCCCCGCCCGCCGAGCCGCAGCCAATCGCAATGCTTTCGATTCCCAATGCTCCGCCCAACGAATATTTAGGACTGAGCTCTGCCACCGATGGGCAGCGTGTGTTTTTAGGCACGGGCAATCAGACCGCTTATCTCTTCGATCCATTCACGGCCCAGCAGCTCGCGAAAGTTAGTTTGCCCAGTAGTACCTGGTACGGCTCGGTAGCGCTGCAGGGCAACACCGGCGTGTTCGGCGGACAGAATACGGCGAAGGTCTTCGACTTCACGAACTTGGCTGCTATTACCAGCCAATCGCTGGTTCCCTCTGGCGGCGTGCTGAGCTCTTTCAACGCCAGCGTCGATATCAGCGGCGACAGCATCATTGTTGGCGCTAATTACGAAAACGCACTGGGCGGGCATTCAGGTGCGGCCTATCTGTTTAGCCGCACGACAGGCCTGCAATTCGCCAAGCTCACTGCCGGAGATGGGAAGACGGGAGACCTGTTCGGCACTTCAGTCGCAATCGACGGTAACTTAGCGGTCGTCGGCGCTCCGAAAACGGCTCATCCAGATAGCGCCGTCTATCTCTTCAACGTTGACCCGGGATTCGCGGGCAATCGCCAACTTGCAGAGTTTAACGTCGATCCATCCGACCCAAACCTGGGGGAAGGCTTCGGTTACGACGTCGACCTCGCGGGGAATAAGATTCTAGGCTTGGAGAATTCCGGCAGCGCTTTCTTGTGGCCGACCTCAGGGCAACCGACGCCATTGCCATATTCCAGCGGAGATCATTTTGAGCCGGGTAATACTACCATGGCGTTCAACGGCCAATACGCGGCGATTGGCGATGCATCGGCAGGGATAGTGAATTTCTACGACGCAGACGGGCACTTTATCAAATCGCTCGCTGGTCCCGCGAATGCGCCGATCGGCTTCGGAGCCTCGGTAGCAATCGGCGGCGACCTGCTAGTCGTCAGTGCACCCGGGGGAGACCCGAAAAAGAGCCTCGTTTACGTGTATCGGCTTTCCGAGGCTGTTGTGGTTACGCCCGAACCAGGGACGGCATCGCTCGCCGTTGCGGGACTACTGATGCTGGGCAGCATGGCGCGGGGTCGACGTCGGTCGGCGTTATGCTCGTAGGTAACGTGGCCGCCGTGGCGACAGTGTGCGAGTTAATGGGCGACTGCATGCGCCACGCGTCTGCGCTTCACGCGCGACGCGTTGGCGCTGCTCGCTCTCCCAATTCGCGTTGCTGAACGGAGGAGGTCGTCTTTCCCGCTCGGCTTGCTGCAACCCGATGGTACAGCTTGCGATCTAGGGCGCCGGCGCCGCACTGGCCGTCTGTTCCGGCTGCTTGAGCCGTACTAGCAACCACTGCTCCGTCTGATCCTTCCCAAGGTGCAGCAAGCAGGGCGCTTCATCCTTTGTGAGGTTGTACAGCCCCGTTTCAATCACGCTCGTCTTGTTGTCGCCCACGGTAAAGGCGACGCGTTGCGTCTGCTTGTCGATGGAACCCTGGACGACTTGATTCTGCTTGGTCGCCGAGTCGGTGTAGTTGCCGCGGATGACGCCCTCTTTGTTGACGGCCAACTGAATGGTGACGTCGGAAGTCTTCTGGTCGGGCTTCGTGAAGGCGAACACGCCGAGCGGCAACCAGTCGCCGTCGGGAGAGGCAGCTGCCGTGGCGCCTGCCGCGGCGATTTGGTCGGCTTGGTCGTAATACTGCTCCGACGTGCCAGCGTCGTCGCCGTTGACGTAGACGTTGCCGTCCTCGTAGGTAACGTTGTTGCCGTAGTCGTAGTACGCGGGTGGCACGTCCGAGTAACCGCAATAGGCCGACGCCGAATCCCAGGTGCAGGCGTTCCATACAGCGCCCGCCGCCCAACCGGCGGCGAACCAGGCGCCGGGGTACTGGGCGTACCAACCCCGCCCGTAGACACCCCAGTGCGAGAAGTTAGTTCTCACCGCCGCCCCGGCCACGTATCGGCCCGACGGCGTGACGCGCGCAAATCCTGCTGCCGCGCCGCGCGGTCCAGCGGTAGCGCCACGAACCGCGGCTCCCCCTTCAGGACCACGAACGCCTCCGACAGCAGCGACTTGGCCGCCGGGGCCGACGCCCACCGCACGACCCGCTTCGGCGCCGCCAGCGCCCTTCACCCCGCCCGCCGCCGCCACGCCGCCGCGCGGCCCTTCAGCAACGGCGCGACCGGCCGTATTGCCGCGCGGTCCGGTGACCGCAATGCCCGCCGCTTCGCCGCCGCGAGGCCCTTCGGCCGTGCCCTTATTCACGTCGAACGCTCCGCCGTCTCCCGCGGAAAGTTGATTGGCGGCACGATTCGCGCCAGCGCTTCGCCCGTGCATCCCTTCGTCGGACGGCAGTCCCAGGAAGCTGCTGAGTTGATCGCGACTCGGCGCGGAGTAGCGATTGCCCGCGGCGCCTGCGCCGGCTCCGCCAAACTCGCGACCAGCGGCGCCCCCGCCCGCGCGCTCGCCGGCAGCGCCAAAGTTCGCACCCCCACGGTTCTGTAAGCCATCTCCTCCCGGACTTGCGAGTCGCCCCGGCGAGGGCCTCTGTCCACCGCCGAAATTCGACTGGGCAGGTCTCGCTCCGCCTCCACCGTACCCACCACCTCCGCCGTAGGCGCCGCCGCGATATCCGCCGCCGCCATAACCTCCGCCCGGCCGCGCTCCGCCGGAGAATCCGCCGCCCCCGCCGCGACTCATACCGCCGCCGCCACCTCCGCCTCCGCCGCGGCCACGCCCCCACGCGAGATCAGTCGACAGCAGGCACATCGCGACGCAAACTAGAGTCAGCGCGAATCGAGAGGTCATGGAAACAGTCCCAATGAGAAGGAGTTTGTTAAGCATTTGGCCGGCGATTTGTTTTTGAACGGCTTACTCTTGAACGTGTTATTTCTTCACGTGTCATTTTTTTACGTTGCGACGCACAATCACTTCGTCACTGTCCGGCAACGACGTCGCGTCGAGCGAACGATCGACCGATTGCCAGGAGTATGCATTGTCGTCGAGTCGCTGCAGTCGATTGATAGCGGAAGTCGTGGCGCCATCGACCGTGACGCCGCTGACTGTTGCTTGCCAGCCCCCTTCAGTCGGCGTCCAGACTCCGACGGCGAACGAACCGTCGGCGCCGAAGTTCCACGACTGAACGTGCCCCGCTTGGGCGTTCCAGCCAATGATTTGCACGCCGCTCGTCTCGACGCCATCGGCGGCCTTCGTCGTGTACTTTCTCTCCACAAAGCTCTTGTCGCCAATCCATTGGCATTGAGATTTCGTCGTCACGCCTTCGTCCTCGGCCGTCCACGAACCGATGAGCCACTGCAAATCGGCGATATGCTCGTGAGCCGTGCCGCCGTCCGTCCGCGCCTCGCGCACGGAGGCCATCAGCCAACGCCCGTCGACTTTCGAGTGAACCACCGAGTAGTCGCTGCTCGTCGATGCGCCTGCGGGAGGGAGCGTCAGGACGGTGTGCCCATCTTCGATGGCGACCGTGGGGCTGACGAACCGCACTGAGTCGATTACCAGCGCGAGCGACGCGCCGGGATTCGCCTTGAAGAAATCGGCGTAGCAGCTTTCGATGGCCGCCTGGCCGGCGTGCTCGTTCCCCGATTCGTCGACGTACTCGCCGCCGGCCGTCCAAAGCGCGGCGACCGCCTTCGCATCGCCGCGATTGAAGGCGTCGGTAAACGCGCTGGCGGTCTTTTGGATCGCCGCCGTGTTTTCATCGACGGCTTTCACCGCCGGCGCTGTAGCGCCGGCTGCCTGCGGCTGTTGAGCGTGAGCCAACTGCCCGATCGCGGAGCAGGTAAGAACCAAAGTGGCCGCAGCCACGGTCCGAAGTTTCATAGAAGTGCCTGATTGATGAGACTGCGAACGCCGTCAGCGAACGGCGGGACCAACTGGAACAAACGCCAGAGCCAATCCTCGTGTAAGCTAGCCGCGGACGGCCAGGAACACAAGGAAATGAGAAGAGTTGGCACATGTAGGTTTGGCTTTCAGCCCAACCTACGCCGCATGCCACTCACCCTGCTATACTCCACCCCATGCAACCCCTCCGGTACTCCATCAACGTCACCCTCGACGGCTGCTGCCATCACGAGGGCATCGCGCCGGACGCACAATTGCATCGCCACGCGGTCGAGAACCTCAGTCGCGCCGACGCGCTACTGTTCGGCAGAACAACGTACGAAATGATGGAATCGGCCTTCCGCTCGCCCGAGTCGACGGCCGCGATGCCCGACTGGATGCAACCCTTCGCCCGCACGATCAATGCGGCGAAGAAATACGTCGTGTCGAGCACCCTCGAACGCGTCGATTGGAACTCGGAGCTTCTACGCGGCGATTTGAAAACGGCCGTCGAGCATCTCAAGCAGCAGCCGGGCAGGGGACTATTCACCGGTGGAGTGAAGCTGCCGCTGGCGCTCGCGGAGCTTGGCCTCATCGACGAGTACGAATTCATCGTGCACCCCCGCATCGCGGGCCACGGCCCTACGCTGTTCACTGGGCTGTCAACGCCTCTCGACCTGAAACTCGTCAGCCGGATGGAGTTCGACTCTGGCGCAATGGCGATGCGGTACGCACCGCGGTCGTAGCGGACCCCGCGCGCCGCCCTCTTAAAATGCCCGGGCGACTTCAGCCAGGAATTAGTTGGGAACGGGCGCGCGTAGCTGCACGCTGCCCTGGCTGTTAGAAGCCTCGAGCCGACGTTCAGGGCGTAGAAATCGCAGTGTTTT
Source organism: Lacipirellula sp. (assembly GCF_965279485.1). NCBI lineage: Bacteria > Pseudomonadati > Planctomycetota > Planctomycetia > Pirellulales > Lacipirellulaceae > Lacipirellula > Lacipirellula sp. Next base: position 617,018 of record NZ_CBDIIC010000001.1, on the reverse strand, counting down.
CCGACTTTGTCGATCGGAAACTGGATTTTTGGCGTTGGATTGTGTCACATATCCTTTTCTCCTGCGGCTCAGCGTCCTCGTTGCTGGGCTAAAAGTATTCACCGGAATCCCAACTATGTTCCTCTCGTCCGTATCGCGACGCGCGAGCGCTCTCTGCGCAACCTTCCTGCTTGCAATCGCCTGCCTCGCCGCCGCGCGGGCCGAAGAGCCCAAGCCTGAAATCGATGCCACGGCCGACAGCCGCATGCAGGCCATGTCGAAATACGTCGGCGGGCTTAAGCGGTTTTCGGTCGACGTCGACCACACGATCGAGATCCCGTCGGAAGACGCGGAGTCGCAAAGCCGCTCGGACAAACGGCACGTTGTCATCGATCGGCCCAATCGCTTCGCGGTCACGGCGTCCGCGGGCGGCGACAGCGAGGGGACGGTCATTTGCGACGGCAAGCAGCTCTTCGCCTATTGGCCGTCGGGGCAGCGGTACTTATTGGGAGATGCCCCGCAAAATTTCAACGAGGTCTTGCAAGAGGAAGCCGCCCTGTTGTTGGGATCGGGCCGCACCGTGCTGCAGTATGCAACGGGCAACTGGTACAAGCAGGCTGTCGCCTCGGCGACCAAGATCAGTCTGCTTGAACCCGAGCAAGTCGACGGAGTTGCCTGCGATCGCATCGAGGTTTCACAGCCGCGGGTGAAAATAATTCTGTGGATCGAGCAAGGCGACCACGCGTTGCCGCGGAAAATGGAAGCGATCCTGCAAATTGAGGAGGCTGATGCCGAAGCCAAACTCCCCAAGCAGTTGGTGACGTACGCGAACTGGGAACTCGAACCTGAAATCACGGACGAAACGTTCGCGATCGACGTACCGGAAGACGCCGAGCAAGTCGACTCGTTGCGTGAGGAAGAATCGAAGGGCGAAGCGCCTCATGCATTGTTGGGGGCAAAGGCGCCCGACTGTGAACTCAAATTGCTCGAAGGCGGCTCCCAGAAGCTGTCCGATTTTAAAGACAAAAAAGTCGCGGTGATCGATTTCTGGGCGCTCTGGTGCGGCCCCTGCGTCGCCGCGCTGCCGACCGTCGATCAAGTGGCGGCGAAGTTCGCTGATCGCGACGTGGCGTTCTTCGCAGTCAATCTCGGCGACGGTGAGGACGAGATTCGCGAGTTTCTCGAAAAGAAAAAATTAGAGCTCCCGATCGCCGTCGATATTGAGTCTGAACTCGGCAAACTTTTCGACGCCGACAGCATTCCCATGACCATCATTATCGACAAGCAAGGCGTCGTGCAGGTCGTAAGCATCGGCTACGAAGACGACCTCAAGCAGAAGCTCACCGAGAAGATCGAAGCCGTGCTCGCCGGCAAGCAACTCGCCGAAGACGAGCTCAAGGCGGCCCGCGCCGCCCAGCGCGGCGGCGCACCCATCCCGGCCGGCAAGGATGCATTCACCGCCAAGCAAGCCACTGAAGACCAGCTCGCCTTCAATCTCCGCACGAGCGTCGAAGCCTACAAAAAAGTCGGCAGTCGCGACGACGCCTGGGACGACGCGGCCATCGAATTCCTCACGCAAGCCTCCCGGCACTTCTCGTCAGCGAAGGGGCACAAGTCGCAAGTTGAGTTGATCGAGATGGCGGAGCCGCTCGCCGAGCAAGGTTGCGACGACCCGTTGGTGATGTATTGCCACGGCGCGATGTTGCAGGACGGCGTGACGGACGCGGCCGCGCAGGCCCGGGCATTGAGGCTCATCGAGAAGAGCTACCACGGTCTCGTCGAACGAGGCTATCCGGCCAACCGCCCCTTCGCGGCGGCCCATCGCATGTACGGCGCCCTGAAGGGTGACCCCGCTCAGGCGGAGAAGGCCGAAGAATTTCTCGCGCTCAGCGAGAAGCACGCGTTGGAGGCGATCTTGCTCGACGACCTGGAGACGAACGATGGCCGAACGCTCTACAGCCACTTAAATGCGATGGCGGAGGCGCTGCCGCCGGAGAGAAGAGAAAAGTTTTGCGAGGCCGCCCAGGCTCACGAAGAAAAGTCGCCCTTCGTCGTCAACATGCTGGTCGGCGAGCATCACCTAGACGCCGCGTGGAAGTCACGGGGCACCAATTTCGCACCGGAAGTGAGCGAAGAGGGTTGGAAAGGGTTCAGCGACCACATGGACCTCGCCCGCGATGCGTTCCAGAAGGCCTGGAAAGCCGCTCCCAAGCGGCCCGAAGCGCCGACCGCCATGGTACGAGTTGCGATGGGCGCCAGTCCGTCGCCCGCGCGAGAAATGAGAATGTGGTTCGATCGCGCCGTCCAGGCTCAACTTGATTACCGCACGCCCTACTCGCACCTGATCTACGGTTTGCTGCCGCGCTGGCATGGCACGCACGAGCGTATGTACCAGTTTGCCGTCGAATGCGCGGAAACCAACCGCTACGACACCGACGTTCCTTATGAGTTCTGCGAAGCGGTCTGGCAACTCATGCGGGACAATCAAAATCCTCTCGGCCTACGGTACGCCCAGCATCCCGGCCTCTACGAGAATGCGCGAAAAGTTTGCCAAGGGTACATCGATCAAGGCGAGGAGCGTAACGCCGTCTGGTGGAAAACGGTCTGGCTCGGCTTTGCCTACTTAAACGAACAATGGGAGGAGTCTGCCCGCTTGCTCGATGAACTCGACGGGGAGCTAAATGCAGATGCGCTCAGCCGCTTCCCGCTGCCTGCAGACGAGGTGATCCAAGCCGTTCGCCTCCATGCGAGTCCCCACGCCGACGAGATTCTGGCGGCGTTTCGCGCTGCCGACGATGGCGAACGCGAAGAGGCTGCCAAGGCGCTGAAAGCGATCCTTGAGGAAAAGGGACTTGAACCTTCGGTCGTCGCGCAAGTGGCCTCGCGGTTGCAAGGCTTGGATTGGAGCGTCGAATTTCAGGAAGGCGCTGCCGTCTCTCTCGTGCCCGCGGCCGATCTGCAGGGCTGGAAAGTGATCTCGGGCGATTGGACTCAAACGCCCACCGGCGAATTCCACGGCGTCTCCGACCGCGGCGGACCGATTCTCGAATGCCAGGCCAACTTCGGGACGCATTGGCAACTGAGCGGTGAAGTGGTGCACGGTAAGAGCCCGTACAATCCTTGGGACGCCGGTGTTTTTCTTAACGTCGACGGCCGGCCGCTTTTCGCGATGATGTTTAATCCCACGGAACGTTGGGTCGCCGCCGGCCCTTATCAAGAACTCAGAAAACACCGGCAGACCTACACCCGCGACGGCAAGGCGACGAAGTTTGTCTTGCGAGTTGCGGGCGATACCGTCAACGTCTGGCTCAACGACGTTCAGGTGATCGAGGATCAAGAGGTCGAGGGCCTTAGCACCCTCGCTACCGGTCGCGTGGCCATCGGCGCCAAGTACACTTGGATTGGCTCGAACCTGACCTATCGGAATTTGGAAATCGAACAGGTGGAGCCCGAGGAACAGGAGTAAATCTGCATCGGGCGGCATGCTCTCGCCACTCAGGCTTGAGCGTGCTACACCCTGGAGAGATTGCAGCGTATGCTGACGCGATCGCGACCACATGCCACTCGTCGCTAATTTCTGCAGGTTTGCATTTCGATCCGAGAGTAACGCATGGGCTGCCTTCCAATCTCGAAGAATTCGGCTTGGGTTGCACTGTTCGTTGGCGTCGGCCTGCTGCGCGCAGCGATCCCCGCGCACGCAGTGACTCCCGCAGAGGCTGACGCTGCTTTCGCCGCACTCAACGAAGTTTACTGGGACCCCGCCGCCAAATTTTTCCGGCGAGACGAGCACGGTGGGAGGAAAGCCGATTTCTGGTTCTCAGCGCAGCTCTGGGACACCGTGATGGATCAGTACGACCGCACGCACAGCGCGGAAGCGCGGCGGCAAATCGACGATCTCTACGAAGGCTTCATTGAAGAATACCCAGACTGGACGACTAACAAGTACAACGATGACATCATGTGGTGGGCGATCGCCTGCGCCCGCGCCTATGAACTCACGAACGACGAACGCTACCTCAAGAAATCGCAAGAAAGCTTCGACTTCGTTTACGACAATTTTCTCGACGACAAATTCGGCGGCGGCCTCTACTGGCTCAACGAGCGCACTTCGAAGAATAGTTGCATCAACAGCCCCGCGGCCATCGCCGCCGCGCGGCTCGCGGTCCTGCTGAAGGATCCCGCTTATCTGGAAAAAGCGAAATCGCTTTACGCCTGGCAAAAGCAAACGTTGACCGACGGAACCGGCAAGGTGTTCGACAGCATTGGACCCGACCGGCGTACCGGCAGGGTGCGCACCCGAGACTTCTCATTGACCTACAACCAGGGGACGTTCATCGGCGCCGCGGTGCTGCTCTACCAGCAAACCGGCGACAAAACCTACCTTGATGACGCACTCAAGACTGCCGACTGGACGAAGGCCAATCTGTGCGTCGGCGACGCGCGAATTTTGCGGAGCGAAGGGCAGGGCGACGGCGGCGCCTTCAAAGGGATCTTCGCCCGCTACATGCGTCGTCTCGTCGACGACTGCGCTCGTACCGAATACCTCCCCTGGATGAAAGCCAACGCCGACGCCGCTTGGCGAAACCGTCGCCCCGCCGACAACATCATGGGCCACGACTGGTCCGTCCACGCGGGAACAAAGATTGAAAGCCAGACGGCCACGAGCGCCGTGGCGATGGTCCTTTGCTTCGCGGACGAAGACGCCGAGTAGGTCGGGCTTTCAGCCTGATAGCACATCACGGGCGTAAATGCGCGCCAACGGCACCTCCGTCAGCCTAAAAGCCTGACCTACGCGCACCCCGTCACTTCAGCGGCTGCGCAGCCACCCCTTCATTCGTAATCCGAATCGGCTTGATAAAACCCTTCTCGTCGAATTCCATCCGGTCGATGCAAGTGACCCTCGCGTTGCCGTCGGTTTGGTCCAACGGCCGGCGATGGTACACGGCGTAGTAGTCGTCCGTCCCTGGAACTTGAATTACCGAATGGTGCCCGGCCCCGGTGGCAATCTTCGCATCCTGCTTCAGCACCGTATCGATCCGCTTGAACGGCCCGAACGGCGAATCGCCGATCGCATAGGCGACCTGGTAGTCGGGGCCGGTCCAGCCTCCCTCCGACCACATGAAGTAGTACTTGCCGTCGCGAATGAACATGAACGACCCCTCGACGTACCCCTCCGGCGTAATCTCCTTAAACGTCGTGCCGTCCTCGAAGGGAATGAACCCCGTGAAGTCGTCGTTCAGCCGCGCGATGTTGCAATGCCGCCAACCGCCGTAAATGAGGTAGTAGGTTCCGTCGGCGTCCTTGAACACAAACTGATCGATCGGTTGGGCGCCGTTGTGAAACTTATCAACGAGCGGCTTGCCCAAATGATCCTTGAACGGCCCCGCGGGCTCGTCGGCCACCGCGACGCCGATGCCGCCGTGAGCGTCGTTGTTTTGAATGTCGTTGGCGCCGAAAAAGAAATAGTACTTGCCGTCCTTCTCGACCACCGCCGGCGCCCACATCGCCCGCTTGGCCCACTTGATGGCGCCGTTGTCGAGAATCCGCGGATGCTTTTGCCAATTGACGAGATCTTTCGACGAAAAAGCGTCAAAGAACACCTGCTCGTCGTAAGGCGCCGAGTAGGTCGGATAAATCCAATACGTGTCGCCGAAGATGATCGCCTCGGGATCGGCATACCAACCGTCGAAGAGCGGATTGCCCGACATTTTTCTTTTCGGTTCGTCCGCTGCGAGCGGCGACGCGGTCAGGAGCAGCGTCAGGGCGATCATCAAACGAATGCTTCGGTTCATCGCGAGACCTTAAGCTGAATGCTGAAGAAAAGATGCGCCAACCGCCGCGGCCGGCAACGGCGGATTGTAGCATCGCTCGCGTGACATTGCTCAAATAGGCAAAGAGCCAAGTTTGACGTTCGGTTTCCTTCGAGGTTCCGAGTGCCATACCCTTGCCCCATGTCGACTTTCCGCGACGACATGCTAACCGCCTCGCGAATGAAATAGCAAATGAAAACGTTCCCAATTCCCCGTGATGCGATGGTGGTGACATCCACTTTTGTGATTAAGGAGCAGATGCCCATTCTGGAAGTCAGTCACGAAGACGACGAAGAAGGGGGAGGCCTCTGGCAATTCCATTGCGGAAATGGCGACTACAGTATGAGTAAAATGCAATTGGTTCGATTGGACACGATTTTGACGATGGATCCGAGTGTCAATCAGATCGCTGATTTAGAGATTGGTAAAACAGCGCATAGGAAAGGATTGGAATCCCCTTGGAGCGTTATTTGATGAGCTGCGCCAAAGGCCTAAGATTGGTGCTCGCGCACAGCGGGTAGCTCAGGTTAGCGTACTCGCCTACCTGGGCGCCGTAGTCGCAAGAGGCAGTTGCCGAATGCGATGCTTCCACCCTCAACGGCGTGGGCATGCCGAACCCTGAGTCGTTCTAGCCTCATGTCGATGCGATCGCGATGATCGGCGCCCGTGGCCTTCGCCTTCCGCACGAGCAAGGAATCTGCAGACTACTCCGCGTTGCAATCCACCTGCCGTCGTCGTGCGAATGCGTAGCAGATAGGACCGAGCACGGCCCCGATCAGAGCGCCCCATCCGCGCACGAGGGCATAGGTGCCTAGAATCGCACCGATAAGCTCCCACGGCACGCCCTTCTCTCCAAGGCGTGATAACAAGCCCCAATAAGCGGTCATCGCGACGCAAAACGCCAGGACGACGCTCGGGATCACGCCGCAGGCGAGCACTCCAATCAAGTGCGCCCATTGCAATCCGATCCATGCTCCACGCTTCACAGACTCCAACGTCGACGAGACGCCGTCAAAATTGGAGATCAGAATAAGGTGGCGAATGGTCTTCATTCTAAGCGATGAACCGCGCAGAGAGGTAAAGGGGGCGGGGCGTCAGCGTCCCTTCCACACACTAATCACTAGGAACCAAAACAGGCCGTAGGCCACCGCTGACCAAAACACGATGGCGAGCAGCAATAGGGGCTTAGAGAACTTCGGTTTCGGTGCATTGGTGCTCATGACAGCCAATCTCTCTCCGCAACGTTCCTATTGCAAGGGTTGGGTAGAATTAATCGCGCAGATCGAGTCGTAGTCCGTCTGCGACGGCTGGACAAGAGAATCCGGCGTAGTCCGTGCGGGGCGACGCTGGTGGCTCGCATGAAATTCCGAATGCAATGCCGGTGCTTCGGCGGCTAAAGAACCAAAAACTGGCAGTCGATCCACCCACTACGCCCCACCGTGGCAGAGGAGACGGCAACCCGTTAGTGGAAAAACCAGATGCGTGGCCACATTATTATCGCGTTGCTTATCTGGAGCGTCTTCGAGTTCGCGTACTACCGCTACATCAATCGCTAAGCGTGCTGTCGTCGCCGTTCGCCTTCAGCAGGTTTCCACTTACGCTGGACGATGAAACTGAGACAACGCATCCGACACGTCTCGCCACTGGAGGTTCGCGGATGACCATGCATCACCCTCAGTTGGCCCATTGCCCTCACTGCAGCGCCGAGGTGGAAGCCGCGTCGCAGAGCTGCCGCTACTGCGGAAAGTCTCTCAAGCAGGCGCCATCCAAGCGACAACTGAAGTTGAAGAGCGACCGACGGTGGGCAGCCTGGGTGATGGCCGGCTTCTTCGTCGCAACGCTCGTGGCTGTTTCTCTCATCAGTCAGAATCACTAGCGTAGGGTGGGTGCTCGCACCCACCTCGCCCGGCTTGAGGCTAGTTGCCTGCTTCCATTATCGCGGTTGGGGTGTAGCAGTATCGTCGCCAACCGCCTCGGCTGCGATTTGGTAAAGGTGGGTGCGAGCACCCACCCTACAAGCTAAAAGCAGGCACGCAGCGCGGCATCGTCCGCCACAGCCGTCGGCCTAAAAACCCGTCCTACCGCACGTGGTTCAACTTATTCAACCCGTTATAAGCCGCCACCTTGTAGCACTCAGCCAGCGTCGGGAAGTTGAACACGTTGTTAATAAAGAACTCGGCGTCCCCATTCAGCGCCATCACCGCCTGGCCGATATGAATCAGTTCGGTGGCGCCGGTGCCGATCGCGTGGACGCCCAAAATCTTGTGCGTCTCTTGGTGAATGAGCAGCTTCAGCATGCCGGAGTCGTCCCCCAGCAGCTTGCCGCGGGCGATTTCGCGGTAGTGAGCGACGCCTGATTCGTACGGAATTCCTTCGGCCGTGAGCTGCTCTTCGGTCTTGCCGACCATCGAGATTTCCGGCACGGCGTAAATGCCGTACGGGAACAGCTGCGTGTTGTAGTTGCCGACGTCGCACACGCCGAACGCGTGGCAAACCGCGCGGCGGCCTTGCTCCATCGCGGTCGACGCCAGCGACGGGAAGCCGATGACGTCGCCTGCCGCGTAGATGTAGTCGACGTTGGTTTGGTACTGCTCGTTCACCATCAGCCGTTCGCGGTCGTCGAACTCGATGCCGACCTTGTCGAGGCCGAGCGCCTTGCAGACGCCCTGACGGCCGACGGCGTACAGCAGCGTTTCCGCGCGCAGCGTCTTGCCCGATTCGAGCTGCGCTTGCACGAGGTGATGGAACTTGCCGTTTTGGATTTCGATTTCCTCGATCTTGCTCACCTTCTCGCCGAGGCGGAGGGTGATTCCCTTCTGCCGCATGTGGTACTGGAAGGCGTCGCTGATTTCGCGATCGAGGAATCCGAGCAAGCGGTTGCTCCCTTCGACGAGCGTCACCCGCACGCCGAGCGTCGCCATGATGCAGGCGTACTCAACGCCGATGACGCCGCCGCCGACGACGATCATCGTTTTCGGCAGGCGGTCGAGGCAAATGATCTCGTCGCTGGTGAAAATCGTCTGTTCGTTGAACGGCACCGAGCTCGGCCGGGCCGGCTTGGTGCCGACGGTGATTAGAAACTTGTCGGCTTCGAGGACTTCGGTCGAGTCGGCGTTTTGGACCCGCAGCAGGTGCGGACCTTCAAATTCCGCGCGGCCCCACAGGAGCTCGACGCCATTCCGCTCGAACTGCCGACGAATGACTTCCCACTCGTGGCGGATGACTTGCTGCGAGATCGCCGTCAGATCGGCGATCGTAATGTGCTTCTTCACCTGCTGCGTGGCGCCGAACAGCCCGCGCTGGTTGGCCCCGGTGAGGTAGAGCGCCGCCTCGCGCAGCGCCTTCGACGGGATCGTCCCGGTATTGATCTGGGCGCCGCCGAGGACCGGATTCTTCTCGATGATGGCGACGCGCTTGCCGAGCTTGGCCGCCTGGATGGCGCCCTTTTGGCCTGCGGGACCGGTGCCAATGATGATGCAATCGTAGTGCTTCATAAAACGCGCAATCGTCCCCCTCCCTTGAAGGGAGGGGCTAGGGGAGGGATTCGCATCCTTGAGCAGAGCCTTCTCAGCCCAAGACTGCAATTTACGCCGACGAAGCAAGCCTTCATCGCCGCATCGAAAGAATCGGTCCTTCCTTTAACCAAATTCAATCAGGAAAACTTTGCCGTTACTACCGGAAGCGTAAGGGGCGGGAGGGGCGCCGGCGGTAACGGTTGTGCGGAGTCTGCCGCAAGGAGGGAATGAAAGTATACAATGGTTTACCTGTCGCGAACATCGCGCGCATGAAAGCCACTCGCTCCGCCGGTGGACGAACCGCCAAACAAACTCGCCACGATCGCAGCGCTTACCACCACATCGTCCACCGGCGGAGCCGGTGGCTTGTATGGCAGTCGCCGCCCGCTCACGGCAAGACACTTCCTTACAACGTTGACAGTTTCCATGTCGCTCTTCGAAGCCGCCGAAGCCGAAAACCGCCGTTCCGCCCAACCCCTCGCCGCGCGGATGCGTCCCCGCACGCTCGCCGAGTTCGCTGGACAGCAACATTTCCTCGGCGAGGGAAAGCTACTTCTCCGGCTGATCAAAGCCGATCGCCTTACCGCGCTCCTGTTCTACGGCCCGCCCGGCACCGGCAAGACGACGCTCGCTCATTTGCTGGCCCGCGAAACCCGCGCCCGCTTCCGCCAACTCAATGCCGTCACCAGCGGGGTGAAGGAACTCCGCGCGATCCTCGACGAAGCCCGCGACGCCCTCTCCGCCGAAGCGACTCGCACGCTGCTATTCATCGACGAGATCCACCGCTTCAACAAAGCGCAACAAGACGCACTGCTGCCTGACGTCGAAGAGGGGGGCGTCATCCTTGTCGGCGCCACCACGTCGAACCCGTTCTTCGCCGTGAATGACGCGCTCGTGAGCCGCTCGCGGGTTTTCGAATTCCAGCCGCTAAGCGAAGACGACGTGAAGCAAGTCCTCCGCCGCGCGATCGCCGACAAAGACCGCGGTCTCGGCCGGCTGCCGATCGAAGCCGACGAAGAGGCCCTCGATTTCCTCGCAAAAGTGAGCGACGGCGACGCCCGGCAGGCCCTTTCAGCCCTCGAAATCGGCGTTCTTTCCTCCGACGAACGGCCGATCCGCATCACCCGCGAACTCGCCGCCGAAAGCGTCCAGCGGAAGGCGATCCAATACGACGCCGACGGCGATTCCCACTACGACTCGATCAGCGCGCTCATCAAATCGATCCGCGGCAGCGACCCCGACGCTGGTATCTATTGGCTGGCGCGGATGCTCGAAGGGGGCGAGGACGTGAGGTTCCTCTGCCGCCGGCTGGTGATCCTGGCCAGTGAAGACGTCGGCAATGCCGATCCGCAAGCGCTGCCAATGGCGGTCGCGACGATGCAAGCCTGCGAGTTCGTCGGACTGCCCGAGTGCCAACTCGCCCTCTCGCAATGCGTGGCATACCTCGCCTGCGCACCGAAGTCGAACGCCGCCACCGTCGCGATCGGCGAAGCCCGCGGCGACGTCCGCGAAGGCCGCCTCGTCCCGGTGCCGACGCATCTCAAGGATGGCCACTACGCCGGCGCCAAACGCCTCGGCCACGGCGAAGGTTATGAGTACGCCCACGACGCCAAAGGAGGCGTCGCCGCGCAAGACTATCTCGGCATCGAACGCGAGTACTACCGCCCCGTCGACCGCGGGTTTGAGGCGGAACTCGGCGAGCGCCTCGAAACGATCCGCGCCAAACTCCGCCAAGCGCGCGAGTGAGTGATCGGTTAAATCCCCAGTAGTACCGTACGGCGCCGCCAGTCCCGCAAGCCCGCGCAACCCTCCGCACTCAAATGTTAAAATCCGCAGATTGCACCACTTTTCCTTGACCAACCCCGCCGTTGGGTGGCAAGCTTACTTGGGTCCGCGGCGGCCCCATTCCCCAGGCAACTTCTCCAGTTTTCCAAGTTCACACGCGCTCGGCCTTCAGCCGACGGGAGCTTTCTAATGTTACGATTCGCGGTCGCAATTCTATGCGCAGCGTTTGTCGCCGAAGTGGCGCAGGCACAACAACCGGCGACTCCGCCGCCGGTCACTCCCGCGGCAACGGCGCCGGCAGCTCCCGGCACGCCTCCCGCTGCCGCGCCCGCAGTCGCCGACGACACGACCGCCGTCCAGCAAGCGATGGCCGCCTACGTCGAGGCCTTCAACCGCCACGACGCCGAGGCGCTCCTCGACCTCTGGACGCCCAATGGCACCTATGTCAATAAGGAAACCGGCGATCGCTCCAGCGGCCGCGAGGCCCTCGCGAAAGATTTCGCCAAGGTTTTCGACGCCACGCCCGAGATCTTCCTCTCTGGCGGCGCCGACGAGATCCGCGTCATCGGCGGCGACACCGCGATCGTCGACGGCGTCACCAACGTCGTCATCCCCGGCGCCGAACCTTCGCTCTCCGCCTACACCGCCATTCTGATCAAGCAAGACGGCAAGTGGCTCGTCGACACGGTCCACGAATCGGATTTGCCAGTGCCGGAATCGCCCCGTCAAGCGTTGAAGCCGCTCGAATGGATGGTCGGCGCCTGGCAAGACGAATCTGACTCGGCCACCGTCTCGTCGATCATGCGCTGGTCGCCGAGCGAAGCGTTCCTCATTCGCTCGTACGACGTCGTCCGCGAAGGCGAAGAGCCGTTCCAAGGAACGCAAATCATCGGTTGGGATCCGATCGCGAAGCAGATCCGCTCGTGGACGTTCAATTCCGACGGTTCGTTCGGCGAAGGGAGCTGGTCGCAAAACGGCGCCGAGTGGATCGTCCGCAAAACCGAAACGCAAGCCGACGGCCGCTTGGCCTCCGGCACGCAAGTGATCACGCAAATCGATCCGGTAACGGTCACCGTGCAAACGATCGCCAAAGAGATTGATGGCGCTCCGGAGCCGGCAAGCGAACCCGTCACGATGAAACGCATCGGCGACGCCCCCGCTACGGCCGCGGCGCCGACGACGCCTCCCGCGCCGGAAGTGGTTCCGGCGACTCCCCCGGCAGCACCCGGTGCTGCCCCGCGCGCCCCAGGCGCAGGAGCGACGCGATGAGGAAACACCTACACAAAACATCCGCCGTCGCTTGCATCGTCGCGATGCTGATGGCGTCGGCAGTTGAAGCCCGCCCTGGCGGCGGATTTGGCGGCGGTGGCGGCCATGGCGGCGGCGGGGGAGCGATGCGCGCCGGTGGCGGCGGAGGCGGCTTCCACGGCGGGATGCCGGGTGGCATGGGCGGCGGTGCGCGCCCGATGCCGCGACCAACCAGCGTTCCGCACATGTCGAGCTCGCGTCCTTCCGTGAATCGACCGATGCCGAGCCGGCCCTCGATGGGCGGCGGCTCCGGCGGAATGAATAGTCGCCCCTCGATGCCGACGCGCCCGACGATGCCAAACATGGATCGTCCGAGCGGCGGCATGCGACCAAGCATGCCCGGCTACGGCGGCGGTGGCAGCGGCCGGCCAAGCTTCAATCCCGGCGGCAGCGGCCAGCGCCCTGGCGGCGGTTCGGCCTCGCGACCCGGCAACAGCTTGCCGAGTTTCGGCGGCGGCCAATCAGGCGGGCGCCCCGGCGGCAGCGGCCGACCCAATTTTGAATTCCCCACCACGCGCCCCGGCGGCGGTGGAAGCGGTGGTAATCGTCCTGAATTCGGCACCCGTCCCGGCAGCGGGGGCGAACGCCCCGGCGCCGGTACGCGCCCGAATCCTGGCGGTGGCGGTGGGACACGCCCGAACCCCGGCACACGTCCTGAATTCCCCGGCACAGGCGGCGGCAATCGACCCGGCGCTGGCGGAAGACCTGGCGGCGGCACATTCCCCGGCACAGGTGGTCGTCCCGGTGGCGGCGGCACAGGTACGCGTCCCGGCGGACCATCCGCCGGCGACCTCGGCGACTTCCTTGGCATCGGCCGACCCGTTCGCCCCGACCCCGGCTTCAATCGCCCGGGCGGCGGCGGGACGCGCCCCGGTGAAGGGGGCGCAGGAACTCGTCCCGGCGACGGCAACTTCCCAGGCCGACCTGGCGACGGTAACCGACCCGGTCGACCCGGCGATGGCAATTTTCCCGGACGCCCCGGCGATGGAAATCGCCCCGGCCAACCTGGCGATGGCGGCCGACCTGGTCGCCCTGGCGACGGAGATCGTCCCGGCGGCGGTGGCGGCGGACGCCCCGGAGATGGCGATCGTCCAGGTCGCCCTGGCGACCGACCTGGCCGTCCCGGTGATCGACCTGGCGACCGCCCCGGCGGCACGCGTCCCGGCAGCGATTGGTGGTCGCAGAACCACAACCGTCCTGGATGGGGGCACACGATCAACCATCGCCCCGGTTGGTCGAACAACATCAACAACGGCACGATCAACAACATCAACAACAATTGGAACACGATCATCAATCGCCCCGGCGGCGACTGGCGCCCGCGGCCCGATTGGATCAACGATCGCAACAATTGGGGCAACAGCGTTCGCAACAATTGGAATCACCAACACTGGCACAACAACTGGTTCCATGACGATTGGTGGAACGGTCGTTGGAACAACTGGAACTGTTGGCACTACGGCTACGGCGGCTGGGGCTCCCGCGGTTGGCAGTACTGGTGGACCGTCCCCACCTGGGGAGCGCTGAACAATTGGTTCGTCTGGGGCACCCCCGGCACCTCCTATTGGCAGCAGCCGGTCTACTACGACTACGGCCCCGGCGGCAACGTGACGTTCCAAGACAACTCGGTCTACATTGGCGGCCAGCAAATCGCTTCCACCGATGAGTTTGCCCAAAGCGCCGCCGTCCTCGCGACAGTCGCGCCACCGGCGACCGAGGCCGACGCCCAAGCGGCCGAGTGGATGCCGCTCGGCACGTTCGCCGTTTCGACTAATGAAAAGGAAACCGACCCGACCCGCATCATGCAACTGGCGGTCGACCGGCAGGGCGTCGTCAGCGGCACCTACCACAACACGGTGACCGATCAAACCCAAGCGGTGCAGGGCCAAGTCGACAAGCAAACGCAACGCGTCGCGTTCCGCATCGGCGACAACGAAAACGTCGTCGCCGAAACGGGGCTCTACAACCTCACGCAACCCGAGGCGCAACTGCTGGTCCACTACGGAACCGAACGGACCGAAACGTTCCTGCTCGTGCGTCTCGACGCACCTAAGGACGACGGCTCCGGCAGTTCCGGAAGTACACAACCAGCGGCAACGTTCCCGTAACCAGAACGCCGCAATCTTAAAACCTCAACGCAGCGATCGGCCAACTAGCCGGATCGCCACGCGATCCAGTTGCGCTACCGGACGCCGTGGCCGTCCGGCTATTGGCTTGCGCTCGTTGCTAGGGCGACAGCGAGGTGTTTCTCGCAAAGCCGCGAAGCCTCAAAGGAAACGCAAAGAAGAAATTCACTCAGCCACGAAACACACGAAGGGAACGAGTGAAGAACTGAGGGAAGTCGGCAGTCGAGCAACTCCCCGTATTCCTTTGCGACGTCTTTGCGCCTTTGCGTGAGACACAAACCGCAGCTCAAAACCGGAACAAGTAGCGCTACTTCCCCTGCAACTGCTCCGTCAGCCGCTTGAAGCAATCGAGCGTCTGCTTGCTCACGTGGTGCTCGATCCCTTCAGTGTCGATCGCCGCGACCTTTTCGCTCACGCCGATTGCTAGCAAGAACTGATAAACCACTTCATGCTGGCGCCGCGACTTGGCTGCTAGCTGTCGCCCCGCCTCGGTCAGTTCGAGCGGCCCATACGGCTCGCTCGTGACGAGACCTTCGCGCTTCAGCCGCGCGACCACCTTCGTCACCGTCACGTGGCTGACGTCGAATTGCCGGGCCAAATCAACCACTCGGCACTTCCCCGACGCTCCGTTCACCTCGTCGATCGCTTCGACGTAATCCTCGGCCGTCTCCTGCGCGTGGTCGTTGCGCGTCCGGCGGTGGCGATCGGAAATGGCGGGCGGCTTGCTCATTGATAGCAGCGATGCGTCGTCAGGGAGCTGGGTGTAGCCTTTGCTACAAATTTGCCAAGGTCGAGTGACGGCGCCCCTGGTCGGACGCCGATAATTACCATGCTAGCCGGTACGCGTTCGTCGCGGCCGGCCGTTCCAGCGTAACACAAACGCCTGAAATGTTGCAGTTGTCGCGGGCGACAACTCCCGAAAACCCTTCCGTCGCGAAGCTTCTATGAAATCGTGTCGCCGGCAATGTGGGCAGTGCGCCGTCCGACGATTTGGCCAAAGCTTGGCCGTCGTCGCCGCGCTCAGCGGCCTCGATCTCGCCTGCCCCAACGCGGCGTTCGGCCAAGCGAACACGGTCTTCCGCTGGGGAACCGGCGACGGCGGCGAAACGAAGAACGCTGCGGAGAAACTCGCCGAGCCGCTGGTCACCGACCGTCCCGACTTCACCGAAGCCTCCTCGACGGTCGGCCTCGGCGTCTTCCAAATCGAAGGAGGTTACACCTACTCGTACGACGCCACCGCGACCTCGAGCACGAAGGGGCATTCGTACCCCGAGACGCTGTTCCGCTACGGCGTCTTCGCCGAGTGGCTCGAAGCCCGCGTCGCGTGGAACTACGCCTCCGTCGGCGAAACCGAGTTCGGCGGGAACCGCACGTCGGACGCCGGCGCCGAGCCGCTCTATCTCGGCCTCAAGATCGCGCTCACGGGACAAGAAGGTCTGCTGCCTGAAATGGCGCTCATGCCGCAGATGACCGTTCCCACCGGCCCTGCTCAATTCGGCGGCGACGAAACGCTCCCCGGCCTCGGCTGGCTCTATGGTTGGGACCTCAACGATTGGCTGTCGTTCGGCGGCGAGACGCAAGCCAACCGCGCGCTCGACGAAACAACCGCGAATCCTTATCTCGAATTCGCCCAATCGTTGACTGTCGGCTACCAACTTCACGATCGCATCGGCGCCTACACCGAATGGTTCGTCATCGCCCCCGACGGCGCCGACGTCGATCACACGCAAAACTACTTCAACACGGGCCTCACGTTCCTATTGAACGACAACCTGCAGTTCGACATCCGCTACGGCGTCGGCCTCAATGAAGCCGCCGACGACTACTTCACCGGCAGCGGTTTGTCCTGGCGATTGTAGTTCCGAACGCCGCTCCCGCACCCTAGCCCCGGGCTCCGCCCGGGGGTCGGTTTCCACGCCGCCAGTCGTGGCCTCATGCAACGGGAGCGCCGGGCGGAGAAGCTGATTCAACCGCAAGTTGCAGAATTCTCTGAGTAAATGAAACCATGAGGTCCCCTCCCCCCTGAGGGGAGGGTTAGGGAGGGGGCAGCAGCGTGTACCAGGGTTCCACCCCCTCCCCAGCCCTCCCCTCAAGGGGGAGGGAGCCACAATATTTCTCTTGAACAGCTTGCGGTTAAAGAAGCTTGGAAGCCCGGGGCTAAAAGTTCGCTCCTTCAATCGACCCGCTTGACCCCAAACGTAGCCACGGCTAAACTTCCTGCACGAGTGTAGCCGGGGCTACAAATCAAGCGGGCGGCGAGTCGAGTCAAGGAGCGAATTGCATGGCGTTCAAACAAAAGCAAGCCTTCACGCTGGTCGAACTCTTGGTCGTTATCGCCATCATCGGCGTCCTCATCGCGCTGCTACTTCCGGCGGTGCAAGCCGCTCGCGAAGCCGCCCGCCGCACCGAATGCGTCAACCACCTCAAGCAACTCGGCCTCTCGCTCCTTAACTACGAGGCCGCCCAACAAGCGTTCCCCTCTGGTTACATTTCCGATCGCACTGCCGATCCAAATTCCGATCCCTCCACCTGGGACGCCGCCCCCGGTTGGGGCTGGGGCGCCTTGCTGCTCCCCTACCTCGAGCAAGCGTCGCTCCGCGCGCAGGCCCCGCTCGATCAGCCCCTCTGGCGACCCGAGTATCGCGATCTCGTCACGACGCGGCTCCCCGGCTTCCTCTGCCCCTCGGCTAGCGGGGGCAGCGATGCATTCGTCGTCGCCGACGAATCGGGCAACCCGCTCGTGAAGGATGGCCGCGAACTTGAACTCGCCCGCTCGCACTACGTCGCCAGCCACGGCCAAGAATCGTGTTGGGGCGGGATGTCGGGACCCAGCGGCGGCTTCGACGGCGACACGTCGCGCATCGCCGACGGTCCCTTCTATCGCAATTCAAACGTGCGAATCAAAGATGTGAGCGACGGGCTCACTAACACCGTCTTTCTCGGCGAGCACACCTCGCTGCTCAGCGACAAGACCTGGGTCGGCGCCGTGCCCGGAGCGTTTGTTCATCCGAAGCTCGACTCGCCCGACAACGCCCCTGAGTCGGCCGCGACGCTCGTCTTCGCCCATAGCGGTCCCGCCGCCGGCGAACGCGACGCGCTCGGCAACCCGATCATCCACCCGCCGAATTTTCCCACGCTGCACGTTTGTCAAATGCAGTCGGAACACCCCGGCGGCGCCAACCTGATGATGGGCGACGCCTCGGTGCAGTTCATCGCCGATGGCGTGCACCTGGAAACCTACGCCGCGATGACCAGCATCGCCGAAGAGGAGGTCGTCGATGTCCCGTTTTAACGTTTGGAAAGCGTTCGTGCTCGGAGCAGTCGTTTTGGCCACCACCGGCTGCGGCAATCACCCGCCGCTCGAACGTCCCAGCTATGATCTAGCCAAAGCCCTCTACGCCGTTTGCAACCGTCAGTCGACCGAGGGCCTGCAAAAGTTCGACACCGTCCTCGCCGAATCAATCGCTGAGGGAAAAGTCGGCCCCAACGAAGAATCAGCCCTCCGCGCGATCGCCGCAGTCGCCGCCGCCGGCGACTGGCAAGCCGCCCAAGAACAGGCCCGCGAGTTGATCGCCAGCCAAAACCCGTAAAAATCAACCAAACCAATTCCGCGCATTCCCCTCTCTGCGCCTTTGCGCCTCTGCGAGAAACCTCTTCGAAGAGGTTTCTCGCAGAGGCGCAAAGGCGCAGAGGAAGAAAAGAAGAGAAGTACGGTATCGCATGTCACTTGATCGTAGATGGTTCGCATGGTGCGCGCTCACTTTGCTCAGCGTTGCAATTGGCTGTGGCAAGTCGTCCTCTGATCACGAAGGCGATGCACACGACGCACCAGCCAAGGCTCACAAATTCTCCGGCGAGCACCCGATAAAAATCGTCGCCACTACCGGCCCCGTCACCGAGATGGTCCGCCGCGTCGGCGGTGATCACGTCGCGGTCGAAGGGCTCATGGGCCCCGGCGTCGATCCCCACCTCTACAGCCCCGTCGCCGCCGACGTTCGCAAGCTCTCCGACGCCGACACGATCGTGTACAACGGCCTCCATCTCGAAGGCCGCATGGCCGACCTGTTCCAGAAGATGTCGCGCAACAAGGCGACCTTCGCGGTGACCGGTGGCCTTGAAGCACGCCACGACGATCGCCTCCGCGCGACCCCCGCGTTCGACGGCCTCCACGATCCCCACATCTGGCACGACCCGACGATCTGGGCCGACTGCGCCGCCGATGTCGCGTACGAACTCGGCGAGTTCGACCCCGCCCACGCCGCCGACTACCAGAAGAACGCCGCCGCCTACGCCGAGGAACTGAAAGCGGTAGACCAATTCTGCCGCGAGCAGATCGACCGCATCCCCGCCGACCGCCGCGTACTCGTCACCGCTCACGACGCCTTCAGCTACTTCGGCAAGCGGTACGGCGTCGAAGTCTTCGGCCTCAAAGGGATCAGCACCGAAGAGGAGAAGGACCTCAAGCATCAGGAAGAAGTCCAGCGAATGCTCCTTGAGCGAAAGATTCCCGCGGTCTTCGTCGAGTCGGCCGTCGCCCCGCGAATGGTCGCGTCGCTTGTCGAACCCTGCCGTGCCCAGGGCCTCGACCTGCAAATCGGCGGCGAACTCTACGCCGACGCCCTCGGCGCCCCCAATAGCGACGCCGCCGACTATGGTGGTATGATTCGGCATAACGCCAAAACGATTGCCGACGCCCTCGCGAAGTAGAAACGCTCATGCCGCGCCTGAATCTCGTTGTGCTGCGATGCACCGATATCGACGCGGCGGCAGAGTTTTATGGACAACTCGGGCTAGTGTTTGAGAAGCACGCCCACGGTTCCGGCCCTGAGCACTACGCGTCGGAGCATGCGGGAATCGTTTTTGAGCTTTACCCTGCGAGTGCAAAATCACCAGTCACCAAGTCCACCAGAATCGGCTTCGTTGTCGATGACGTTGGTGCTTGCATGGCATTGGTCGAGGCAGTGGGCGGATCGATTGCCTCACTTCCCGCCGATTCGCCATGGGGACGACGCGCCGTCGTCAGAGACCCAGATGGCCACACGGTGGAATTAACCGCGAAAGCCAGGTCGGCTGAAAGTAGATGATGTCTGAGAATTTGACAGGATGACAGGATTTCACGGATCGACAGGATTTAGGCAGGGAATTTATTCTTCGATGTCTTCAATAAACTAAGCGAGATACTGAAGCACCCCATTCTCTCCCCGAATTCATCCTGTAAATCCGCGAAATCCTGCAATCCTGTCAATTTAAGTCAACCAACTAAGCCCGCTAAAAGATGCCCCAAGTCGCCCTCGAAATTCACGACATGACCGTCGCCTACCACCGCCGACCGGTGCTGTGGGACGTCGACCTTCAAGTCCCCGAGGGAAAACTCGTAGGCGTCATCGGCCCCAACGGCGCCGGCAAGACGACGCTCATCAAAGCGGTCCTCGGCCTCGTCCCGCTCGCCAGCGGCAAGGTCGAAATCTACGGCCAGCCCTACGAAGACCAACGCAAGCTCGTCGGCTACGTGCCGCAGCGCGAATCGGTCGATTGGGATTTCCCCGTCACCGTCCGAGACGTCGTCCTGATGGGAACTTACGGCCGGCTCGGTTGGTTCCGCCGCCCGCGTCGCCCGGAGCGCGAACTCGCGGAGCATTGCCTCGAACAAGTCGGCATGGCCTCGTTCGCCCGCCGGCAGATTCGCCAACTCTCCGGCGGCCAACAACAGCGCGTCTTCCTGGCCCGCGCGCTCGCCGAGCAGGCCCAAGTTTATTTCCTCGACGAACCCTTCGCCGGCGTCGACGCCGCCACCGAGTCGGCGATCGTCGACTTGCTGCAGTCGATGCGCTCCGCCGGCAAAACGGTCTTTGTCGTGCATCACGATTTGCAAACCGTCCGCGAATACTTCGACTGGGTGATCTTGCTCAACATGCGGCTCGTCGCGTGCGGCGCCGTGAGCGACACGTTCACCCCAGAGAATATGCAGAAGACCTACGGCGGCCGACTGACGATCCTCGAGGAGGCGGCCGAAGCGATGCGCAACCGCGAGCCCGTGCGATGACCGGCCTATCGCTCAGCGACAAAGTGACGATCGGCTCCGCACTGCTCGGCGGGGCCGCGGGCGTGGCGGGGAGCTTTGCCGTCCTTCGCCGCCGCTCGCTCGTCGGCGACATGCTCGCTCACGCCTCGCTTCCCGGCGTTTGCATCGCGTACGCAATCACCGGCTCGCGCGAACTGCTCGGCCTCTCGATCGGCGCCCTCATTAGCGGCCTCATCGCGATCGGCCTGATGACGCTTGTCGTCCGGTGGACTCGCACGAAGGAAGACGCCGCCATCGGCATCATGCTCAGCGGCTTCTTCGGCCTCGGCATCGTGCTGCTGTCGGTGATCACTCGCTCCGCCGCGGCCGGCGGTAGTGCGGGGCTCAGTTCCTACATCTTCGGCGAACCGGGCAACATGCTCGACAGCGATCTGCTCACCCTCGCCGCGGTCGGCGCCGGCGTGCTGTTGCTGGTCGTCTGCTTCTACAAAGAATTCAAGCTCGTCTCGTTCGACCACGAGTTCGCCAAATCGCAAGGCTGGCCCACGCTCTGGCTCGATCTCGGCATGATGTCCGCGGTCGCGCTGGTGACGATCATCGGGCTGCCGATCGTCGGCGTCATTCTCATGGCGGCGATGATCATCCTCCCCGCCGCCACGGCTCGCATGTGGACCAACCGCTTCAACGTCCTGCTGGTCCTCGCCGGCGTCATCGGCGCCACAACCGGCGCCGTCGGCGTGCGGCTCAGCTCCAGCCTTCCCACCGGCCCGACGGTCGTGCTCACCGGCGCCACGATTTTCGTCGCATCAATTCTGTTCGCCCCCGAACGCGGCGTCATCGCTCGCGTCTGGAGCGAAACCCGCCTCCGCATTCGCGTCGCCCGCGAGCATTTGCTCCGCTCGCTATACGAACTCAACGAACCGACGCTACCTCGCTTGACGCCGACGTCGTTCCAAACGCTGTTGTCGCACCGTTACGCCACGCCCTGGATGCTCCGCTGGCTCGTCGACCGCAGCGAACATCGCGGCCTGGTCGCCCTCCGCGGCGATCAAATCACGCTCACGCCGCTCGGCTTCCGCCGCGCCGCCGAGGCAACCCGCACGCACCGCATGTGGGAAATCTACATGATGGAGTTCGCCGGCTCAGCCCCCGACCACGTCGACCGCTCCGCCGACGCCGTCGAGCACTTGCTCCCCGAGTCGCTGCTAGTGGAACTCGAAGAGCGCCTCGCCCGCGAGGGCCGTCTTCCCGCGATCGCGACCGAAGTCCCGGCGTCGCCGCACGAAGTCAGCGCGGAGGGGAACGGCTAAACCGATCGCCATGACACACGCACTCATCATCGCGACGACGTTTTCCGATCTGTGGAACACGAACGGTCTGTGGATCGTCGCCACCGCCGCAGCTACCAACTGCGCCTGCGCCCTCGTCGGCTGCTACCTCGTGCTTCGCCGCATGAGCCTCATGGGCGACGCCCTCTCGCACGCCGTCCTCCCCGGCCTCGCGGTCGCCTTCATTCTCTCCGGCGCCTACGACATCGGCCCGCTGATGATCGGCGCCGTCGCCGCCGGCCTCCTCTCGACGTTCCTCATTCAAACGCTCCACCAATACGCCCGCGTTCCCAGCGACGCGAGCATGGGCGTCGTCTTCACCGGCCTGTTCGCCCTCGGCGTCGTCCTCATCAAAAAGGGGATCCCGCCCGGCGTCCATTTTGACATCGCCTGCGTCTATCAGGGAACGCTCGAACTCACCCCCTTCGACACGGTGAACATGTTCGGCCGCGAAGTGCCGCGGGCCTTCGCCGTCACCGCGGGCGTCTTCCTACTCAACGCCGCGATCATCGCCGCGCTCTGGAAAGAGCTAAAACTGAGCGCGTTCGACCCCGCCCTCGCCACGACAATGGGTTTCTCGGCGTCGCTGCTCCACTACCTGCTGATGGCGCTCGTCGCGGTCACCGCCGTCGCGTCGTTCGAGGCGGTCGGCTCGATCCTCGTCGTCGCGATGCTGATCATCCCCCCGGCGACCGCTCACCTCCTCAGCGATCGCCTGGCGCCGATGGTGCTCATCTCGCTAGTTGTCGCGATCGCTGCCGCGATCCTGGGCTACATCCTCGGCACGCTCCTCAACACAAACCTCGCCGGCATGATCACCGTCGCCGCCGCCGGCCTGTTCGGGCTCGCCGTGCTCTTCGCGCCGCAGCATGGCGTCGTCAGCGCGCTCGCCCGCAACCTCAGCGTGTCGCTCCGCGTCGTCCGCGAAGACCTGCTCGCGATGCTCTACCGCATCGAAGAACTCGGCAGCCCGCGCCGTCTCGCCGCCGCCGAAGCGAGCGCTGCCGTCGGCGGCGGTTGGCTCGCCCGCCTCGGCCTCGACGGACTCGTCCGCGAAGGAAGCGTCACCCGCACTGGCAACCGCCTCGACCTCACCCCCGCCGGCCGCGAAGCTGCCCGCCAACTCGTCCGCTCCCACCGCCTCTGGGAAACCTACCTAGTGAAGCACTTGGGCCTACCGCTCGACCACGTCCACGAACCAGCCCACCGCGTCGAACACTTCATCGGCGACCAAATGCGCGAGCAACTGCAACAAGAACTCGACGCCGCCAGCAAAGACCCCCACGGCCGCGAAATCCCGGAGTGATCTCAGAGTATTTTCTTTGCGCCTTTGCGTGAGACAATTCGCATTCGAGATCTCACGCAAAGGCGCGAAGGCGCAAAGAGGAGGGTGGGCAGGGGAAGCCTTGCTACTCTATTAGCCCCCGCAGCGTCGCCAGATTAATCTCATCCAAATCCCGCCCCTTCTCCTCCCCCTTCGGCGTCTCCAAATACATCGGCGTCTTCTTAAACCGCCGATCGTTCATGAGATGCCGGAACGGCGCCAGCCCCATCTCCCCGCGGCCGATCGCCGCATGCCGATCGACGCCCGACCCGAACTTCGCCTTGCTGTCGTTCACATGAAACGCCCGCACCAGCTTCAGCCCCACCGTCTTGTCGAGGGAGCGCATCGTCGCCTTCCACTCAGCCTCCGTCTCCAGCGCATACCCGGCCGAGAAAATGTGGCACGTATCGACGCACACCCCCAGCCGATCCGGATCGGCGACGCCGTCAAGAATCGCGGAGAGGTGCTCGAACTTGCACCCTAAACAAGACCCTTGCCCCGAAGTCGTCTCAAGCAAGATCTGCGCACTCGCCCCCGCCGTCTGCCCATGCACCTCGTCGAGCCCCGCCGCAATCCGCACGAGCCCGAGCTCCTCGCTGCTGGTGGTATACGCCCCCGGATGGGCGACGATGTAAGGAATGCCGAGCAGCTCGGCCCGCTCCACCTCGACGACCATCGCATCAATCGACTTCTTCCACAGCGCGTCGTCGGGACTCGCCAGATTGATCAAATAAGAGTTGTGCGCAATCGGCGCCCCAATCCCCAAGTTCGCCAGCGCCTCCCGGAACCGCCGTACATCATCGCCAGTAATCGGCTTCCCCGCCCACTGGTTGTTGTTTTTGGTAAACAACTGCACGCAGTCGCAGCCCACGCGCTTCGCGGCCTCCACGGCTTTGTAATAGCCGCCGGCCATCGACATGTGGGCGCCGAGAATTGCCATCGATCGATCTCATGGTTGCAGGGAAGGGCGGCGTCGCTGTTGCGAGTGCGGCGAAGCATAGCCTAGACTGCTATGGCCGGCTTGGCTATTCGCGCCGTCGCGCGTCTCGTTTGAGAAACGCGATCCTCACGCTCCTACTAAACTCTCGTGAACTACTACAACGCGTTCATTCGACTGGCGCCCGACAGCGTTGCGACGCACAGCGCCGTTCCGCCGGCGCGCGGCGAGAAGCGGACGATCCCCGTGATAGAATACGAATTGCTGGCTGCGAAGCCCTACTTCTACACGCAAGAGGAACTCCAGTTCGCCGTCCACGTCGAGCGCGAGGGGATCAAGCCGGCGCAGCTCAAAACGAAACGCCGGGAACTCTGGGCGGAGTTCTTTGGCAAGCCCCGCGCCTGCCTACGCTGCTCGTCGCTCCCAAAGAAATACGGCTGGGGGCTGCACTTTGACGAGAAGGGCCGTATCGGGCTCATTGCCGTCGAGAGCGCGGCCTACAAGAAGTTTAGCGGTTCAAAATCGCTCAAGGTCGTGCCGGCAATGAACAGCAAACGCGCTTGATTTAACTAGGGGAGCACTCGCGCTGTCCCAGCGTCAATCCGTTGCCGCGGCGAAAGCGCTGAGCGGCCATCACGCTATCATGTCTGGGCAAGATGCCTGCACTTTCCTGCCTCCGACCTCGCTTTTCAATCCGAGCTTTGCTCGTAGTGATGACGCTGTTCGCTCTTTTCTTTGGCTACCACCTGAATTGGATTCGGCAACGTCAACGAGTCATCAATTCCGGCTATGTGGAGCAGCCAACGCTTGCCACAACTCGCCGGGATCGTGCGCCCGGCCTTTTGTACTTTTTTGGCGAGCCGGGCCTAACTCAATTGGGCGTGCACGCCCATGCCCCAGAGAGCGAGCACCGAAGAGTGAAAGCTCTATTTCCAGAAGCTAGGCTCTACAGAACACTCGTAACCCCACGCGTTTACCCTCACCATTTGAGAGTAAAGATCGGAAGTACGAGAATGCAGCCCAGCAAACCATGATCCTCCCCGCCAAACCATTCAAGCTGCGTTTTTCCATCCGAGCCATGCTCGTGGTGATGACGCTACTCGCCCTCTGGTGCGGCTACGGCATGAATTGGATACGCCAGCGTCGAGAGTTCATGGATTCCGATATCATGACTGGGATCGGCGGGCATACCCGTGCCCCTGGACTCCTGTTTCTGTTGGGAGAGCGAGGGTACAGCATCCTTCATGTCGATTTCGAAGAAGGCGATCCTAAGATTGGGCGTATTCAAGCCCTCTTTCCCGAAGCCGAGTGTATGGGCTATGAAACAATCAGCAGGGAGTGACTACGAGCATCCGGCTCGCTTGCTCTAGCATCTCGCCAGTCAAAACTCAAACGGCTTCGCCCGCTCCAACTTCCCAGCCATTCTTCTCCAAACGCCAATCGCATGAAACCAGCCCCCCCCGCCCACGATCCCGGCGGCAAAGTCCGCCCCGCCTGGCCTGCGGATTCCACCGTCACCGCCCGCTTTTCCGACTGCCAGCGCTATCGCTACCAACTCCGCGAAATCTGGAACCCCGCGCAGCCGCTTGTCCTCTGGCTGCTGATGAACCCCAGCGTCGCCTGCCTCGACTACGCCGACCCCACGCTCCGCAAGACGGGCAAGTTCGCCCGCGCCTGGGGCTACGGCGGCCAACTCGTCGGCAACGTCCACGCCTACCGCGCGACCGACAAGATGCGACTCCTCGAAGTCGACGACCCCGTCGGCCCCGACAACGACCGTCTCATCCTTGCCATGGCCGCCGAGGCCCAAACCATCGTCCTCGCCTACGGCCAACCGCCGAAAGCCCTCCGCCAGCGTGGCCAGGAATTAACCGCCCTGCTCAGCACTCACCAAGAGCTCTGCCATCTGCGGCTAGCGAAGGACGGCACGCCGGTCCATCCGCTTTACCTACCGGAATCGCTACGGCCGCAACCGCACCGCCAGTAGCCGCGGGGCAACGCCCCCGCCGGAGCGAATCTCGATTCGCGCCGCCCCGCGCATTTCTTCTCCCGGGTTTCCGCGCGACGCGTCAATCCCCAAATATCGGCCACGCATCCAGTTTATTAGCCCCCGGTTCTTCAAACCGGGGGCGAGCAGCGTCGCGCCCTTCTCTCACGCCGCAATAAAATACGCGGTGGCCAAATTTAGTTGTCGAAACTGGGCCACCCCTTTTGCTAACGTGAACTCGCGTCCGTGAAGTGCACATTCTAGCCCCGGGCTCCGCCCGGGGGTCGCGCACCGCCGGACGACGCGAACCAACGCGACCAAGTCACCCCCGGGCAAAGCCCGGGGCTATTTACACGTTCACACAAAGGGGACCATCACATGCAACGTCAATACATCCGCCAGCGCGAACGCGTCTTCACCGAAGAAATGAAAGTGAAATTCTGCGAGCTAGTCCGTAAGAGCTATTCGCTCGCCGAAGCCGCCCAAGGCGTCGGCGTCACGCTCCGCACGGTGCAGCGCTACCGCCGCGAGGAAGAAGATTTTGATCAAGAAGTGCGGATGGCGAAACTCGCCAAGCCAGACCCATTAAAGCTGATGGAGTCGGCCGCCAGAACGCATTGGCGGGCCGCAGCCTGGCTGCTCGAACGCACCAAACCCGAAACCTACGCCCGCAAGCGGGGCGACCTCGCCTCCGGCCTGAAAGTCACGAAGGCGCTGCGACTCATGATGGAAACCGCGCTCGCCAACACGCCGGAGGAAGCCCGCAGCGAGCTCTTCAAGCACCTCGATAAAACCTACGAACACGTGCTCGACTGCTGCTTCCCGAGCCTCGGCCCCTGGGACCGCCCGCGCGATCCGAAAATGGCCGACACGCCCATCGTCTTCCGCGAACGCGCCAAGTCGGCGCCCGTGATCCACAACTACGGCCTCGGCACCCCCGACGAATGGTCCTTCGCCGCGCCGCAACCAACCTTAGCCCCCGGTTCTTCAAACCGGGGGCCCAACGCTCCGCCACCCAACGTAGGGTGGGTGCTCGCACCCACCACGCCCAGCGAGGAGCAAGTCGCCCCACCGCTGGCCGAACAACCTCCAGCGCAATCAACGACCTCCTGCAATGCCGCACCAAACGAACCCGAAACGGCAACGGTGGGTGCGAGCACCCACCCTACGGAAGCGGAGCGCGCCCAACGCCACCAAGAGCTCCTCGACTGCGGCCTGCGTTTGATGCAAAACGAGCAGCGTCAAAAAGACCGCGACAAGTACGACCGCTTAATGTCGCGTAAAACGAAGAAAGCGACAACAGCGACGCGACATCAAAAGCGACAACAGAAACCCCGCCGCGCCGCTTAGCCCCCGGTTCTTCAAACCGGGGGCTCGATCGACGTCGCCCGAACGCCCCGCGAATGCCGCGGGAGCGGCGAAGATGCTACGTTCCCACGCAGAGCGTGGGAACGAGAAGACGCAGAAAGAGGACCAAGCCGTTCGCCTACGCGCGGCGGCGAAGCCGCACAGAAATTCCCGCAACGCCCACCGCCGCGCCAAGCATCAGCAGGCTCGAAGGTTCCGGCATGGGCAAGACGTTCACCGAAATCTGATCGCCCAATTTGAATCCAAACACAAACTCCGATGCATCCATGCCGTTGAGCGCGACGGTGCTCGGCGACGTAAGCCACGTCGAATGGCTAGCCAAGGCGAAGTTCGCCGCCAGATCGGCGTTGACGTTGTCGAACGCAAAGAACCATAGCTTCGTGCCAGCGCTCAGAGCTGTGAAGCCCGACCCCGAGAACGAGCCGTCAGGAGCAACGTTGGCTCCAGCTCCAATCGGAATGAAGTTGCCGTCCGCAATCGCCTGAGTCAGGCGAGGAGAGTCCATATTGCCCGCACTATCGATGCCGTAGACGTACTTGTAGTTGTCAGGATTGAACGTCGGCTTGAACGTCCCGGCAACGACGTAACCCGAAGTGACGGTGGCGCCGTAGTTCGTCAACTGGCCTTGGTAGTTGACGATACCGGCGTTGGCAACGTTGATCGCGCTCCACAGACATGGAGCGACGAAAACGAGCGAGCAAAGAGTCAATGCGAGGCGGTTCATGAGCATCCCTACCACTAAGCGTCGAATAGAGGATAACAATTGATGGATAAACTGCCGCTCAGCATAGACTTTCGCGGCCCCGATGTCCAATTATCACAAAAAATCCGCGGACTGGTCGCTTCAGCAACCAGTTTGAACCCGCGACGCCGCCCTCTTTAACGCAAATCGCGCCTTTTTCAGAGGAATAAATAGATCCCAACAAAAACGTGTAAACTAGTCTCCATGCCATTTCCTCCCACTCTCCGTCCCCGCTTTACGCTGCGAGCGCTGCTCGTCGCGATGGCGGCCCTCTGCGTGGTGATGTGGCTCCATCTCGATTGGATCGCCCGTCGCCGCGCGGCGCTTAGCGACCAGCGCGTGACCGCGACGCCGATTCTCGACGCTGCGGGCAGCGAGCCACGGCCCCCGTGGCTGCTGGGGTGGTTCGGCGAGAGCGGCCAGTCGCTGCTGATCGTCCACGGCTGCGAGGACGAAGTCGACTGGCAACGCGACGAGGCGAGGCTTGCCAGGTTATTTCCCGAAGCCGAAATCCGCCGGGCGCTCGCCGAGCCGATCTTCAACGACCCGCAGAGTGAGTCGACGTTCCGTCGCTAATGAGGCTTACAAGACCGCTAGTAGGCCGGTTGAGCGACGCCCGCCATTCCCCTACAATCCGGGGTTTCACGGCGGCCGCGGGCCAGGTTCTGGTTCACTGCCTTTCCCCGATCACCAGTCACCGATTCCCGATCACGAAACATGGAACGCACCTTCATCCTGCTCAAGCCCGATTGTGTCCAGCGCCGCCTCATGGGCCGCATCATTACGCGGTTCGAAGAGAAGGGGCTCAACGTGATCGCCGCGAAGATGCTGGTGATCACCCCCGAACTCTCGAAGCAGCACTACGCCGAACACGTCGCCAAGGGTTGGTACCCGACGCTCGAGGCGTTCATCACCGGCGGCCCGGTGCTGGCGGCAGTCCTCGAAGGTCTTGAAGCCGTGAAGGTCGTGCGCGACATGCTTGGCGCCACCAACGGCCTGAACGCCGCCCCCGGCACGATCCGCGGCGACTTCAGCTCGAGCCGCCAAATGAACCTCGTCCACGGCTCCGACGGCGCCGAAGCGGCCGCTCGCGAGATCGCGCTCTACTTCAAGAAGGAAGAGCTCTGTGCGTACGAGCCGACCATCACCAAGTGGATGCGCGCCGGCGACGAGTAAGAGTGAAACGAGTCGCTTGTTTAATTGACGGGATAACAGGATTGATAGGATCGACAGGATGAATGCCTTTGGCGGGCAATCCTGTCGATCCATAAAATCCTGTAATCCTGTCCATTTTTCATGCAGACGTCGATCGTCGGCAAGCGTATGAAGTACTAGTGAGGATCCGGCGGGACATACTCGCCCACGATCTCGACGTTGGCGCCTTCGGCGGGGATCGAAGCCTCCCGCCCGAGCCCCCACAGTATCGCATTCACCAGCAACCGCCGCGGACCTTCCTTCAAGAAGTCCCGCGGATGGCCGAGGCTCGTAAAGAACACGCGCTGCACGCCGCCATCTTTGAGCGGCAGCTCGCGCGTCCAAGTCATCGGCTCGCGGTTCCCGAACTTCTCCCCGCCCGGCTCGGTCCCCTTGGTCGCATCGCCGACCATCAGGACCGTGCAGTCCTCCGGTAGCTTCACGTCCCCTTCGTTCACCACATAGAGCCACGAGTTCAACCACTCCGGCGACGAGACGCCTCGGAGGATGGGATTGTCCGCTTTCGCCTCGCTCTCGACGACGTGCGCCTCGGTCGAGTTGCCGTGGCCGTAGTGGGAGATCCACTTGTGGCCGAAGTACTTCATCGGGAACTCAGCGTTCCAACGGTCGCGTGGCGCCTCCGCGTAGTTGAAGGCGTGGCTGCTCGTCCGAAGGCCGATGAGCGGCTTGCCCGATTCGGCGAACTTGACGATCTCGTCAAGCTGCTCCTGCGGCAGCTGGCGAAACCGCATGTAGAACACGGCGAGATCGGCGTCGCGGAGCGCTTCGAGCCCCGGGATGCTGTTGCCATGGCGATCTCGCTCCCCTTTTTCGTTGACGGCGTAGAGTACGGTCGTCTTGATGCCGTGATGCTTTTCAAGGATCGCGGCGATCATCGGCATCGAGAGTTCAGACGAGTACTCGTCATCCCCCGTAACGAACACCACATGGGGGCGCTCATCCTCGGCGTCCGCTGCTTCAGCAGCGCACCCAGCACGCGCACTCACCCCGGCAACCACAACCGCACAAGCCACAAGAAACCAACGGTGCAAAAGCATGAGTAAACCCGCCGGGATGAAAAGGACCGTCAGCCGACGCCGCCCATCATACGCCGCGGCGGTCGGCTTCCAAACCATACCGGCGAATTTTTCGGTCGAGCGTCGAACGCTCGATCCCGAGAATCGTGGCCGTCTTGCTCTTGTTCCACGCCGTCGCGGCGAGAGTTCGCAAGATGTGGGCCCGTTCGACGTCGGCCAGCGAAACGGGCTGGTAGCTCGCTTGCGGCTCGCTTCGCTCCATCCCCATTTCAGTATCGCCGGCCGTGTTGAGCCGCGAGAGGACCAGATCGTCGTGGTCGATGAAGTCGGCCCGCGCGAGGACTACCGCCCGCTCGATAACGTTCTTCATCTCGCGGACATTGCCCGGCCAGCGGTAACGCAGCAGCTCTTCCATCGCCCGCGGCGTGTAGCCGCGCAGCTTGCGGCCGGTCTCTTCGTTGAACTTCCGCAAGAAGTGGGCCGCCAGCTCCGGAATATCCTCCGGCCGCTTCCGCAATCCGGGAACGATGATCTCAAGCACATGCAGCCGGAAGTAGAGATCGCGGCGGAACTTCCCCTCGGCGACGTCCTTTTCCAGATCGCGGTTAGTGGCCGCGATCGAACGGACGTCGACCTTGATCGCTTCCGTGCCGCCGACCCGTTCAAACGGATGTCCTTCCAACACGCGAAGGAACTTGGCTTGGATCGAGGGACTCATCTCGCCGATTTCGTCGAGCATGAGCGTCCCCTTGTGGGCCTGCTCGAACTTGCCGATCTTCCGCTCGGTGGCGCCGGTGAACGCGCCTTTCTCGTGGCCGAACAGTTCGCTTTCCAGCAGCGTCTCGGAGAGGGCCGCGGCGTTCAAGCAGACGAACGGCCCCTTCTTCCGCGGGCTGGAGAAGTGGACGGCGCGGGCGACGAGCTCCTTGCCGACGCCGCTCTCGCCGCGAATGAGGACCGTCGCACGGCTTGGCGCCGCGCGGGCGATCTGCTGCGTGACCCGCATCATCACTTCGCTCGAGCCGACGATCTCGCTCTGCACGCCCAGCTGCTCGCGCAGTTGGACGCACTCAGTTTGCATCTGGTTGAGATTCTCGGCGAGCTCTTGCCGACGGTTGAGGTTCTCGAGCGCCACGCCGAGCGTGTCGGCCACCGCGAGGGTGAACTCTAAGTCCTCGGGATCTGTCGATTTATCAGGGTCGGTCGAGTAAAGGTGGACCAATCCCAGCAGCTCGCCGCCGAGGCGGACCGGAGCGCAAATCACGCTAGTCGCCAGGATCTCGCCGCGGCTGTCGCGGTTGCCGAGCTGGCTGTCATCCATCACGTTGCGGGCCATCACCGCTTGGCCGTCCCGCATCACGGTCGCGGCGAGGAACGACGAAACGCGGTGATAAGCGTGCACGCCGTCGCTGCGAGAGGAGACGATCTCAAGCTCCTCGCTGTTGCGGACGCCCCGCTCGTCGCGGCTGCGGAGCAGGATGGCGCCGGCGTCGACCTGCGTCCCTTCGAACAACCCGGCGAGGGCGTCGTTGGCCAGCGAGAAGACGTCGGTGCTCTTCGCCAGCTCGAACGCCAGCCGGCAAAGTTGCGCGGTCGCGCGGTTGACCTTCGGGCTCGAAGCGCTCGGGTCCTCGCCGCTCCCTTCGAGGAAGCGGCTTTGGCCCTTGCGATGGGTGATCATCGTCGGTTCGAAGGCGTCGAACACGCTTTCGTCGTCGCCGTTCACCGCGACGCCGATGCCTGTTTCACCTTCGACTGGCTTCGAGGTCTTCAGCAGCGTACTGGTATCGGGGAACGCCTGGGCCAGATCGTGCACAAACGCCAAATGCGAGTTGCCAATCTGAATAATATCGCCTGGCTGCAGTTCGTAGTCGCCGCTGATCCGCTGGCCCGAGACGACGGTGCCG
Source organism: Lacipirellula sp. (assembly GCF_965279485.1). Taxonomy (NCBI): domain Bacteria; kingdom Pseudomonadati; phylum Planctomycetota; class Planctomycetia; order Pirellulales; family Lacipirellulaceae; genus Lacipirellula; species Lacipirellula sp. The sequence continues at coordinate 584,649 of NZ_CBDIIC010000001.1, read as the reverse complement.
TTGCGGCTGTCGAGGTCGCGGAGCTTCCACGCACCGCTCGCTTGGAAGACCTCGGCGTGGTTCCGGCTGCAGCGTTCGTCCTTCACGACGACCGCGTTCGTGGGGCCGCGGCCAATGGTGACCGACTCGCCCGGCACGAGCCGGAAGACGTCGGCCCATTTGGACCCTTCACGAATGATGAGGTAAGCGTTCGACATGTAGCGTTTTAATACAACGGCTTCGTCGTCTGCCGGTCCCTGACGGCGGCGCGTAGCGCGTTTCCTACCTTACACCTTATTCGCAACGCCCCCCTTGTTTCAAGCTGATCGGCAAACCGAAAGCGGAGACAGGGCAGGGGGTTAGGACGATTGAGCCGCCTACAGACCGTTCCGCGGGCTTCGGACTGTGCAGCCGAATCCCGGTCGATTCCCGCCCTGCGGCCGCCCGGACGAAAACTGTTGAACTACAACACCTTAGCAACTACGCTAAAGACTTGCGGAGGCCTCGGGGGCGGCGTTTCGGGCCGGTCGGCGGCTTCGCATACTTCTAGAGCACTTTCCGCGCTTCGGGCTGGCGTTCTGCCGGCCGAGGGGCGGTCGTTACGGATCAGGAGAAGCTTTCGATGACGCGGTCGACATTCGGCTTGTTAATTCTTGCATGCGGGCTCGTCGCGGCGAGTCTGCGCGACTGTCCGGTCGGCGTAGCGGGCGGCGGTTTGTTCCAAAACCGTGCGGTGGGCGGCGTGGCCGTCGACGCCAATGGCGTCCTCGAAGCCCCGACTGTCCAAGACGATCAGGAGCTCGCTCAGCTCCGTGAACAGACCAAGCTGCAAGTGCCGGCCGGTCTGCAGGAGTACACCGACCTGCGGGCCGTCTCGCTGAAGCAGCTTGAAGCGACCCTCAAGCAGTGCCACGATGAAATGAAGCCGATTCCGGATGAGGTGAAGTACCTCGCCGGCCTGCAACGCGTGCAGTACGTCTTCGTTTACCCCGACCGCAATGACATCGTCATCGCCGGCCCGGCCGAAGGGTGGCAGTTCGACGCCCTGGGGAACGTTGTCGGCGTGACGACCAATCGCCCGGTGATCTTGCTGGACGACCTGATGGTCGCCCTCCGCAGTGGCTCGACCTCGCGTACCGAACCGATCACTTGCTCGATCGATCCGACGCAAGAAGGCCTCGCTCGCCTGCAAGCGGCGGTGAGCCGGATGCGGACGATTGGCGACTCGGAGCAGACGCTCAATCGCATTGAAGAAGCCCTCGGCCCGCAGACGATTTCGGTCACCGGCGTTGCCGACACGAGCCACTTTGCTCGCACGATGGTAGCGGCCGACTTCCGGATGAAGCGGATTGCGATGGACTTCGAAGAGTCGCCTGTGAAGGGGATGCCGAGCTTTCTATCGATGGTCGGCAGCGGCGGCAAAGGCATGAACAACATGCTGCCCCGCTGGTGGTTGGCTCCCGATTACAAGCCGTTGGCCCGGACCTCCGACGGCCTCGGCTGGGAACTCCGCGGCCAAGGCGTGAAGTGCATGAGCAACGAAGATTACGTCGATTCGACCGGCGAGCGGACCGTCGGCGTTTCGAAGAACCCGGTCGCCGAGAAGTGGGCCAACACGATGACCGAGAAGTACTCGGAATTGGCCGAGAAGGATTCCTCCTTCGGCGAATTGCGGAACATCATGGACCTTGCCGTGATCGGCGCCCTGATCGAGAAGGAGCAACTGCTCAACACCGCCAGCCTCAAACTGCCGCGGCTGATGGGCGAGCAATCGCTGGAGCGTTACCCGGCTCCGAAGCACACCGCTAGCAAGGCGAGCGCCATCAAGAAGCGCGGCCAGTGGGTGATCAGCGCTTCGGGTGGCGTCGAGATGCTGCCGTGGCACATCGCCAACGAGACCGAGACGGTCGAAACGGTGGGTGACGTGCGAAGCGACCTTTCGGCCGACGTGAAAGAGTTCTGGTGGGAGTAACTCGCCGCGGCGAGTTGCCTGCTTGCTAGAACTGATTGGAAGACAAACGACAAGAGGCCTGGAACCAGACGTGGGTTCCAGGCCTCTTTTTTTGTTGGTTCGGCGACGGGGCGTCGGTGTTACCCGGCTTCGCTCGCGCCGTCAGCCGTGGGCTTTTCCGTGCTCGCCGGCTCATGCGTAGCGGCTGCCTCGATTTCCGGCTCCTTCGTCGATTTACCTTCTCGGTACCGGACGTCGGAGACGACTCCTTGTTCGAATTCCACCGTCAGCCATTTCAATCGGTACTTGCTGCCGAGGCTAAATTCGTCGAGATAGTGGACGTAGAGGTATTCCAGGCCGCTGGGGGCGTAGACAACGTCTTTCGGGCAATGCCGCGTGCCGTTGGGCGGACCGAGAATGCTTAGCGCTTCATCGCGAGTGGTTTTTCCGATCACGAGTTTTTCGCGCTTGTCGGCATCGAAGTCGGTGTGGTTCGACTCGTACGACGAGTAGCGAGCCTGAGCGATCACCAGCTTGTCCTTGACGACAAACAGCTGATTCTCCAACGGCATGTCGTCGCCGTCGCGGCAGCCTTTGACCTGCGGATCGTACTTCAGGCTGTAGAGAGCGTACTGAGTTTCGGGATCGCCGTTATTGAACACCGCGCTCGGCAGAGGATCGCCAAACTGCCTCTCGAGTTCCGCCAGCGTGGTTTTGCCCAGCCTGACGGAGGACGTCGCTGTGCGTTCCAACGGCCAGGAAATGATCGCCGTCGGATAGCGAAGGAGTTTGTTTTCCTTGGTGGGCCGGCTCAGTCCCAGGCCCATCGCGCAGCCGGAAGTCATCGTTAGCAGGACTAGGAGCGCAACAACGCTCGCCTGTCGAGGGAGAGAGATCTTCCCGCGAGCGTCCTGCTCAATCGTTGATCTTGGAGTTACCATTCCCTGGTAAACGGCGCCTTCGCTAGCGACGGAGTAGCAGATAGCACGCGGACTGTAGTGCTTCCGCCTGCCGGCGGCAACACCGACATGACGGCGGCTGGGCAGAGCGGAATGGCGGATCCGGCTAGCCGGAGGGCGGTGCTAGCCCACGCCCGTGTCCGTGGGTGGCCCCGACACTCGGCCGCGGTTGATGAGCCATTCGTATTTCATCAGCTCGGCCGCATGTCGGGGTCGCGCAGCGACAAGAGGCGAGCGACGTTGAGGGAGGCGCAACACCTCCAGTTGCCGTTGGCAACACCGACACCCCGGCGTCTGAGCGCAGCGAAATGGTGGATTAATCGCGCCGGGATGTCGGTGCTACCCGATCCCCGCGGCAGAAGCTTGGCTTAGCCCGCTTGCTGCTTCGTCCACACCCGCGGCAGGACGACGTTCTTCACCAAGCCCACCTTCTGCAGCGCGCGGATCGTGATCCAGGTGACGTCGAATTCCCACCACTTGTGGCCGTGGGCGGCGGCCCGTTGGTCGGCGTGGTGATTGTTGTGCCAGCCTTCGCCGTTGCTCCAGAGGCCGACGAGCAGATTGTTACGGCTGTTGTCGTCGGTGTCGTAGTTGCGATAGCCCCAGACGTGGGTCACCGAGTTGATCGACCAAGTGATATGCCACGTGAGCACCGTGCGGACGAAGACGCCCCACACGACGAGGCTCAGGCCGAACTGCATGCCGGCGTCCAGCGAGCCGGTCATCGGCCAGCCGACCGCCAAGCCGCCCAGGAAGAAGACGGCCATGCTGCCGAGGTAGATGTAGAGCCAGTTCTGGCCGCGCTCAAGCTTCATGTAGAAGGGATCGCGGAGCAGATCGCGCGTGAACCGTTGGTAGTAGTTCACGTTGAGGAAGTCGCGGTTCTTGAAGATCAACCAACCGCAGTGGCCCCAAAAGAAGGTCACCAGCGGACTGTGCGGATCGGGCTGCTCGTCGGAGTGTTTGTGGTGGATGCGGTGCATCGCCACCCAGCAGGCGGGGGTGTCTTGCAGCGTGCAAACGCCGAGGACCGCGAGGCTGTGTTCGAGCCACTTTGGCGCGACGAACCCTTGGTGGGTCAACAGCCGGTGGTAGCAGAGGTTGATTCCCAGCGTGCCGAAGACGTACAGCCCCAGGATCGCAAAGACGACGCCAGTCCAGCTGAAGAAGTAGGGGACGAACGCGAGGCACGCCAGGACGTGGATCATCGGAATGCCGATCGCGTACCGCCAGCGGACTTGGCTCGGCTTCACCGTTGTTTCGGGGCGTGGCAGGACGCGGCCAGCAGCAGAGCACTCGCCCGATTGATCGGAGAGAGGAGCGACGGCCTCAAGATCGGCGTCGACTGCACTTTCGGGCAGGAGGTCGGTGGACATGAAAACTCGCGAGGGGAGGGCGTCAGGTTCTGCAGACTCTGACTGGAGTTTGACGATCGCAACGATCAGGCAAGAGGCCCATTATACAGGCGACTGCCAGCGGGCCAATCTGAATGCGCTCGGCTTTCGCCGCGGCCCCGGCTGCGCTCAGCGAGTTATCGGCGGCCTGCAACCGATTCCCCCAGCAACGCCCCGGCAATCGGCAAACTCACCGCCATTGAACGGGCCGCCGATAGCTGTTTTCAGCCCGGCCCCTCGCCGGGGCGGGGGACTCTCGCCTCGATGGGAGGCGTGGCTCGCAGATTGACCAACCGCGTGGGCGGGAGCTCCGGGGCCATCAGGGCCAGGATCGAGTCGATGTACCCGACAGCCGCCAGGGCGCTCAGTTCACGGCTCGTTTTGCGGCGGGGCAACGCCGACTTCAGAAGGACGAATTCGTCGGCCAGCAAGGCGGCGGCGAGGCGGCCGGCGATCGAATCGCTGGTCGTGTCCCAATTGCTCGGGAGCCAGGTTCCGGGGAGGCCTGGTTCCGACCGCCGCATCCAGGGCGCCGGGCCAAAGATCGTCGCCCCCTCTTCGCCGACCCGCTGGCAAAGCAGGCGGTCGTCTTCAACCAGCGGCATCTCCGGCAGCCACGAATGGAGCAGGTGAGCGGTGACCGTGAGCAGGTCGACGCACATCCAGTGCGCGGCGGCCTCTTCGATCGGCTCGGCCGCATTCCAAGCACGGACCTGCTCGACGAGCGGGCCGCCGCCGGCGATCAGCACGTTGTGGGCGGGCGGCTGTTGCGCAAGCCAGCCCCGCAACCTTTCGGGCAGGTCGGGGAGATCGAACAGGCTTCCGCCAACTTTTACGACGCGAATCATCTGCAGGTGGGGTGAGTCTCCAACTCGCGCGCCAGCACGGCCAGCGCGTGGGCTGGGGCGCAGCGGCTGACCACGGGCCCCAACTCTTCGGTCAAGGATAACACGTCGCAGCGCCAGTGAAGGCGATCCAGCAAATGTTGCAGCAGAAACTCGCCATGCCCGCTGAGGATGACCCGCTGCGGAGGGCCATCGAGTCGGGCGGCGACTTTTTCGACAGCGCGCTGCAACTGGTTGAGCTGGGCCTCGCGGACCGTCGCCGCCGCCAAGCGGGCGTCTTCCGCGGTGAATGAATCGGCGTCGGCGCACACCATGCGGGCGAGGCGGGCGAGCGCGTGGGGCCAAGTTTGGGGGCGGCCGTCAGCGGTTGAGAGCTCGTGCGGGTCTTCGGCGAGTTCGCCCTGCATGAGGTAAGCGTCGGCGGTGGTGGCGAAGAGTTCCGCGGCGACCGGGCAGTCGTGGCCTTGCCACGGTAGTTCGCGGACGATCGCGCATAGGGGGGTGCGCTCGACGCCGGTGTAGACCAACTCGCCGGCGAGGAGGCGTTCGCCGTCGGACATGCCGAGGGCGCGAGGGCCGTTTGGCGTGAGCGGAATGACGTCGGCGGTCGTCGAGCCGAGGTCGAGGAGTAGCGCGGGTTCGGCGTCGACGTAGCGGCAGGCGAAGGCCGCGAGGGCGTGCCAGTTGCTCGCCGCGGCGAGGGCCGGCATACGCTGCACTGCGTCGATTGGCAGCAGTCGACCGTCGACTTGATAGACGAAGGCGGGAAGGTCGCCCGCGGCGGCTTGCACCCCCGCGAGAATCTGCCGCACGCCTTCGGATTTGGTCTCGAAGCAATCGGCGAGTTCGGCCGTCATCGTGATCGCCAGCGACTCGGCGGCAGGGGCTGCGGCGAGGAGTTCTCGCAGTTCCAGCGCCAGGCGTTCCGGTTGCCGCCAGATGGCGAACGGGCGCGAGTCGGCGTAGCCGCAGCCGTCCGCCGCTTTCAGATTGGCGCCGCCGATGTCGATTGCCAGCCAGCTCATGGGGACATTCTTTCGGCGATCTGCTAACTGCGGGTGAGCCAAACGTTGCCGTCGGCCGCGAATTCGATCGCTCGGCTGCGAACAGTGAGCTCGACCGGCTTGCCCTCGATCGTATCGAGCAGCGCGCCGGCGAGGTTTTGGTTCACCGCCTGCCGCAAGCCGACGTAGGAGGTCGTCGCTCGCGGGTTCACCTCGATGACGGCGTCTTCATCGCCGAAGACGTTCGGGCCAAGGATAAGGTCGATGCCGACGAAGCCGCGAGCAGCGGGGAGGGCGGCGAGCGTGCGCTTGGCGAGCTCGACGGCGCGATCCGCCAGCCCTGCTTCGCCGATGAGGCCGCCGCCAAGGTAAGTCATGCGGCCGTCGTCGCTGAGGCGTTGCCACGTCGGCGGCAGGAACGTCGCGCCGGCCGGGCCGCAAATGGCGGTGATGCTCGCCGGGCGGCCTGAGTGGAACTGCTCAAGGCGCCGCGTCCACGCGTACGCCGGCGGTTCGTCGTGGTGGCTTGTGACGAGGTAAGTGTCTTGCGAGCCGGCGCCGTCGACCGGCTTCAATACCGCGGGATAGCTGAAATCGGCCGGCAGTTTGGGTTCGCCTTCGTCGAACAACCGCCCGGCCGGTGCGGGGAGGCCTGCTTGACGGAGAGTCTCGGCGGTACGGTGCTTATCGGCTGTGAGGGCGATGAACTCCGCGGACGCGTTGAGCGTGCGGCCGCCGACGTCGGCCGCGCGATCGGTCAGCTTGGCGAGGATGCGATCGAACTCCGGCGCGACGACGAGCGTGCGATCCGCTACGGCGGCAAGGCGGGCGAACTCTTCCTGCCACTCAGCGCCGGATTGAATGTCGAGCACCTCGCAGCCGGGGAACTGCAGCGACTCGAGTCGCATATCGCGCAGGAGCGTGACGCGGCAATCAGGCAGCTTCGCGAAGTCGGCCGCGAGCGCCGTCGCCATGGCCGATCCTTCGCGTAGAAGCGTCGGCGGCAGCGAGCCCGACTCTCTAATCAAACCGCCGCCGGTGATCCACTCGTACAGAAAAACGTGCATGCGGCGTGAGCCTGCAATCGACGACGGGTGGCTTTGACGTTGAAGGCGGCGAGGTTGCGAAGGCGAGGTCTAGAAAATCCCGAGTTGATCGCGAGCGTCTTCGGTCATGCGATCGGGCGTCCACGGCGGATCGAGCACCATGCGGACGTCGACGGCGGCGACCCCTTCGATGTTGCCGACGGCGGCCTTCGATTGGCCGAGCAACTGCGGACCGGCGGGGCACGCCGGGCTCGTCATCGTCATTTCGACGTCGACGTTGCACTTGCCTTCTTCGACGTCGGAGATTTTGACATCGTAGATCAGGCCGAGGTCGACGATGTTGACGAACAACTCGGGATCGATAACGGTCTTGAGCGCTTCGCGCACGGTGTCTTCGGCGATGGCCATGGGATGCTCCTCGTTTAAGCGTGGTCGTTGAGTCGCACGAGCACTTGATCGCCCTCGATCTTCACTTCGTGGGCGACCGTTGGCTTCGTGGCGGGCATTGTCACCGCGGCGCCGGTCGCGAGGTCGAATTTCGCCCCATGCCGCGGGCAAGCGATCGTCTTATCGCCAGTGTCGACGGGGCCGTCGCTCAGCGGGCCGCCGTCGTGCGTGCAGACGTCGTCGAGCGCGTACCAGTGGCCGGCGGCGTGGATCAACACGATCAGTCGATCATCGACTTCAACCAGCATCGAACCGGGATCAACAACTTCGCCGACTTTCGCAGCCGGGATAAATTCAGACATCGACAGGAAACCGCCTTACTTCAAACGATCGCCACGCACGGTGCTTGGCGTTAGTGGACCGAAGAATTCGGCCCTTGTTAAATATCGCGAACCCGCTGCCCAATCGCTTCGCCGAGGGCTTCGCTGACGCTTTCGATCGGGATGCGATCGAAGACTTGTTGGAAGAAGCCTTCGACGATCATGCGGACCGCTTCTTGGCGGGTGTAGCCGCGGGTCATCGCGTAGAAAACTTGCTGTTCGTCGACGCGGCCGCTCGTGCTGCCGTGGGTGCAGCGGACGTCGTCGGCTTCGATTTCGAGACCAGGAATCGAATCGGCGCGAGCCGTGCGCGACAACATGAGGTTGTCGTTGCGCTGGTAGGCGTCAGTTCGTTGGGCCGGCTTGTCGACCTTGATCATACCGCGCCACACGGTGCGCGAATCGTCCTGCAGCGCCGCCTTGTAGAGCAGGTCGCTGCGGCAGTGGGCCGCCATGTGATGCTGGTGCGTGTTGTACGAAAGGTGTTGGCGACCTTGCGTGAACATCACGCCGTTCACCTGGGCCTCGGCGTCTTCGCCGGTGAGGGCGACGTGCTGGTTGACCTTTGCCAAGCGGCTGCCGAGGGCGCCGATCGTCCACTGCAAGCGGGCGCGTGACGCGATGTGGGCCTTCTGGTGGGCGAAGTGCCAGACTTGGTTGCCCCAGTTTTGGAGATTCACGTAGCGGAGCTTCGCGCTCGGTTCGACGATCAGCTCGATCGAGCCGCAGTGGAAGCCGCCCCCGTTCTCCGAGATGCTGGCCGTTTCCGACAGCAGCGTCGCATCGGCGCCTTCCTCGAGGATGACCAACGTCTTGTTCAAATCAACGCCGCCGTCGGAGAGCGCTGACAGGGCATGGAGCGGTTCGTCGATCGTCACGCGTCGCGGCACGTACAACAACGCTCCACCGGCCCAAGCGGCGGCGTTCAGCGCAGAAAATTTGTCGTGATTCGGATTGACGACGTTCCGTTCGAAGAAGGGCCGCAGCACGTCGCCATGCTCGGCGACCAGCGTGGCAATGTCGCCGAACAGCACGCCCTTGGCGGCCCACTTCTCGGCGAGTTGGGAGCCAACGACGTGGCTGTCGCTCGTGACGGCGCTGCCGCCAAGTTCAACGCCTTCAGCGAGCAATGCCCGCGGCATGTCGCTGCCAATCGGCGGCACGGCGGGGAAGCCGAACCGGTCGAGCTTGAACAGCCGAATGTCGGTGCGGACCCACTCTTCGTCGTTGCGAGCGGGCATGCCGAGCTCGCAGAAGCGAGCCCACGCGGCGCGACGCAGATCGAGGAGCCAACCGGGCTCGTTGCGCGACGCAAGGAACGAATCAAATGCCTCCTGAGCGAACCCAGCGGCCAGTAACGTGTTTGACATCAATCTCTACTTGTTCAACGACTTTGTCTTACTCAAATAACTCGTCGACCAGCATCTGCCAGCCAGGGACGGCGGGCTCGGCTTCGGCAAGCTCGCCGCGGCGGTAGGCGGTCGGAACTTCCGGCGCCGCTGCGCGGTAAACCTTTACAACTTCTTCGCTGTCTAAATCGACGTCCCAGACGACTTTCGTGCCAGCTGCGAAATAATCGGCTCGCTTCTTGGCCATTGCTCGTTCGGCGCCGGGACCGTAGTCGCCTTCGCTGCGGACTTCCGCTGCAAAGTCTGGCGCCTGCGGCAGGAACTTCTTACCAGCGCGAGGGCCAGTGTAGTAAGAAGCGTCCGGAGCGAATGACTTGCGATGCTCTAACTGCACGAGAAACGCAACGTTGTCTCCGTACGCCCGTCCGCCGTGGAGTTTGGCGTAGGTTCTGAGGCTGACGGCGATCTCCATTCCGGCGCTGCCAGGCTCATCTCCCGTTGGGCTCATGTACACAATCCTGCCATCAACAATTTCAGCCTTGCCTTCAACTGTATAAAGTTCGGCAACAAGCTTCTCAGTGATTGGATCAACGACCGTGCTCATGACAGTCCTTCCTCGCAATTGAGGCTCGGGCGCTCTTACCCCACGCTCCCTTCCATCTGCAGTTCAATCAACCGGTTCATCTCGACGGCGTACTCCATCGGCAGCTCTTTGATCAGAGGTTCGATGAACCCGCTGACGATCATCGAGCTCGATTCGGCTTCGCTCAGGCCGCGGCTCATCAGGTAGAAGAGCTGCTCCTCGCCGATGCGCGAGACGCTCGCCTCGTGCTCGATCTGGACGTCCGACTCTTCCACTTCGATGTACGGGTAGGTATCGCTGCGGCTTTGCGGGTCGAGAATCAGCGCGTCGCACACGACGTTGCTCTTGCATCCGGTGGCGCCGTCTTCAACCTTGCACAGGCCGCGGTAGCTGGCGCGACCGCCGTTCTTGCTGATGCTCTTCGAGATGATGCGGCTCTTGGTGTTCGGAGCACAATGCACCACCTTGGCGCCGGCGTCTTGATGCTGGCCCTTCGACGCGAACGCGATCGAGAGGATCTCGCCGCGGGCGCCTGGCTCCATCATGTAGACGGCCGGGTACTTCATCGTGAGGCGACTACCGAGGTTGCCGTCGATCCATTCCATGAGGGCGCCTTCGTAGGCCATCGCCCGCTTGGTCACGAGGTTGTAAATGTTGTTCGCCCAGTTCTGGATCGTCGTGTAACGGCAACGGCCATGTTTCTTGACGACGATTTCCACAACCGCCGAGTGCAAGCTTTCCGACGAGTACATCGGCGCCGTGCAACCTTCGACGTAGTGCACCTCGGCGCCTTCGTCGACGATGATCAGCGTCCGCTCGAACTGGCCCATCCGCTCGGCATTGATGCGGAAGTAGGCCTGCAGCGGGAATTCGATCTTCACGCCCTTGGGGACGTAGATGAACGAACCGCCCGACCAGACGGCCGAGTTGAGCGCCGCGAACTTGTTGTCCTCTGGCGGGATGATCTTGCCGAAGTATTCCCGCAGCAGATCGGGATGTTCGCGAATCGCGGTGTCGGTATCGGTGAAGATGACCCCCTTCTTGCCGAGGTCTTCTTGCAGCGAGCCGTAGACGACTTCGCTCTCGAACTGGGCCTTCACGCCGGCGAGGAACTTCTTCTCCGCTTCAGGGATGCCGAGCCGGTCGAAGGTTTCCTTGATCTCCTGCGGCACGTCGTCCCAGGTCTTGCCCTGTTCGTTCGTCGGCTTCAGGTAGTAGTAGATGTCCTGGAAGTCGATGCCGATGTTGCCGCCCCAATTGGGCATCGGCTTCGATTCGAAGATCTTCAGCGAGCGGAGGCGGAAGTCGCGCATCCACGCCGGCTCTTTCTTCATCTCGGAAATCTGCTCGACGATCGTGCGGTTCAGCCCCTTCGCGGCGCGGAACACGTCGTGCGACGGCGTGATGAAGTCGTACTTATTGATATCGCCTAAGGCGTCTTGTTCGAGCACGTCGGAGGACATGGCTATGCCTGTTGCTTTTCTTGACAGGGTTGCAGGATTGCGCGGATCAACGGGATGAATTGAGCGAAGGGCTTTTCAATTCCGTTGACTCTGTAAGTCCTGCTGTCCTGTCGAAAGATTCTTATCTGTTCTGTTTCCAATTAAACGGCGGCAGCGGTCGATTGCTGCATCTCGGCGTCGACCGCCGCGGCTTCCGGGTACGCGGCGCGGATGCGGTCGTAACCCTCGGTGTACAGTTCACGGGCGAGTTCAACGCCGCCCGTTTCGACGATGCGGCCGCCGAGCATCACATGCGTGAAGTCGGGCGTGTTGTAGTCGAGCAGCTTGTCGTGGTGGGTGATGATCAGGATGCCCATTTCCGAGCCGCCGATCTCCGCGATGCTCTGGCTGGCAAGCTTGACCGCGTCGACGTCGAGACCGCTGTCGGTTTCGTCGAGGATCGCGAACTTTGGCCGCAGCATGGCGAGCTGCAGGATCTCGGCTCGCTTCATTTCGCCGCCGGAGAAGCCGTCGTTGACATAGCGGCGAGCGAACTCGACGTCCATCTTCAGCTGGTCCATCTTCTCGGTTAGTTCCTTACGGAACTGGCGCATCGGGATTAGCTCTTCGCCTTCCTTGCGGCGCGGGTTGCGGACGTTGGTCGTCGCATGACGGAGGAAGTCGGCCATCTTCACGCCGGGGACCGACATCGGCCGCTGGAACGCCATGAAGATGCCGCCGCGGGCCCGTTCCGATGCGTCCATCGCCAGGACGTCTTCGCCGTTGAGCGTGATCGAGCCTTCGGTCACCTCGTAATTCGGGTGGCCCATGATCGCGTTGCCGAGCGTGCTCTTGCCGGAGCCGTTCGGTCCCATCAAGGCGTGAATTTCGCCACGGTTGATGGTGAGGTTCACGCCCCGGAGGATTGGCTTGCCTTCGACGGAGACATGGAGGTTCGTAATCTTCAGCGTTTCAGCCATCGCAACAATAATTTCACTTTCGAGACTTGTTGTGAACTAAGCAGCGAGCCGGGGCGTCTCGCCCCCGGCGCACTCATACTCATTAATCTCAGCGTTTCACTTACCCAGTAATCTTCTGGTGATCGAACACCGGCGTCACGTCGATTTGCGGCGCGACGTAACCGCTGTGATGCGGCACCGGCAGTTCGTCTTCGACCTTCTTGCCGATCGCCTGGCCGGCGACGCGAGCAATCCGGTGTCCTTTGATCTTGTCCTGAATTCTCATTAGCCCTTCGAGCAGCGCCTCGGGCCGCGGCGGGCAACCGGGAACGTACACGTCCACCGGGACCACCAAATCAACCCCCTTCACCACGTGGTAGCCATACTTGAAGTACGGTCCGCCGCCGACGGTGCAGGCGCCCATCGCGATCACGAATTTCGGATCGGGCATCATGTTGTAAAGTCGCCGCACGCGGCTGGCCATTTTGTAAGTGACCGTGCCCGCGACGATCATCAAATCGGCCTGACGCGGCGTGGCGCGAAACGCCCCGGCGCCAAACCGATCCATGTCGTAACGACTCGCTCCCGCCGCCATCATCTCGATCGCACAGCAAGCTAACCCGAACGTCAGCGGCCAAATGCTGGCTTGCCGCGCCCAGTTGATCGCTTGCTCGACGGTCGTCGTGATGACGTTCTCCTCAAATCTTCCTTCAATCCAAGGCTGCGACATGGCGGTTCAATCGTCCTGTGAGTTGTTACCACGAGTTCGATAGCCACTAGCCGGGCTTCCGCAGCGTCTCCGCGCCAGCGGCTAAGCCCTTACGGTGAAAGGCTTAGCGTATCACGCTAGCTTTCGGCCGCCTAGGAGCCGAACTTCGCTACCCGGCTGCTCCGCTCGCCTCGAAGGTGCAACAGTTTGCACCGTCGAGACGGCACGAACTCAGCCGCACCGACTCTCCCAATACGCTCGACAGCAACATCTTCTCCATCGCACAAATCCCCCGATCTTGTTCCGCCAGATCGGGGTAGGGGCAGGCCAGCGCGGTGAGCACCGGCAACTGCTCCAACTCCTGTAGTTCAAACGGCATGTCCTGGCTCGCCATCAGGCGGGCTAAGTCAGCCATGCGCTCCTGCAGCGTTTCGCCATGCACCTCGTTGCGATAGGTCTCGGCCAACCGCTCCGAGATTCGCTTCAACAGCCCGCGACGCACCTCGATGTCGCGAATCTCGCGGATTTCGTTCCACAAGACCTGCACGAGTTGGTCGTAATTGTTAGCGCCCGAGCGGACGCCGGCGGGCGTGAGCGAATACCGATGGGTTGGCCGACCGCGGCCGACGACCTCTGCTTCTCGCGCGAGCAGCCCTTGCTCCATCAGCCGAACGAGCCGCTGGCGGACGGCGGTGGCCGTGACGCCGGTGAACTCGACCATATCGCCCACCGTCGCCGCGGGGTGGCGGCGGAGGTAGTCGACAATCGTGCGGTCGGAGAGGTCGGTAATCGCGCTCATGATCCCATCGCAGGTTGGGAGTCCCACCGACGGCAGGCCGTCGCGTGGATACTCAATCCTACAGGTGATCTGATTTATGACAACCGGCTGTTTGAAAAATGCCTAGTTGCGTCAAACCGAACGAGCGTAAGTGATTGACCCGCCGAGGCTTATCGTATAAAAGCGGGCCTGCCAGCTGCCCTTTTTAAATCGGTGACGAGCGACGCCCATGTCTGAGAAGCCCGGCGGTGAACAGTGGACCTCCCGGATGGGGGTGATCATGGCCGTGGCGGGGTCGGCCGTCGGGATCGGCAACTACCTACGGTTCCCCGGACTGGCGGTCGAGCACGGCGGGGGGGCGTTTATGCTCCCCTATTTCGTCGCCTTGCTGCTGCTCGGCATCCCCCTTTCCTGGGCGGAGTGGACGATGGGCCGCTACGGCGGCATCCGCGGGTTCAACTCGGCGCCCGGTATTTACAGCGTCATTTGGCGGCATCCAGCGGCCAAGTACTTTGGCGCCCTGGCGCTGATGATCCCGCTGATCGTCTACATGTATTACGTCCTCATCGAGGCGTGGTGCCTGAGTTATGCGATCGACTACCTCACCGGCGACCTGATGACGGGCCACGGCGGGCGGATCGATCAGGTGATCGCCGGGATGGACGTCGCGGGCGACGGGGCCGAGTTGAGTTCCGCCACCAAGGTCGCCGCGTTCAGCAAGTACTTCGACGAGTTTATTGGCGCCGGCCAGGATGGTTCGGCGATCTTCGGCGGGCGAGGCGTGTGGCTCGTCATTCTCACGTCGGTTTTTCTGCTGAACTTCGCCTGCATTTACCGCGGGCTGAGCCACGGCATCGAAAAGCTCTGCAACATTGCCATCCCGGTGCTGTTTGTCCTCTCGTTCGCGGTGCTGTTCCGCGTGCTGACGCTCGGTACGCCCGACCCCTCGAAGCCCGATCAGAACCTCATGAACGGCCTCGGCTTCATGTGGAACCCGAGCGAGAAGGCGATCGCCGAACTCGCGGACCCAAAGACCTGGCTCGATGCGGCGGGGCAGATCTTTTTCACGCTGGGCGTCGGGTTCGGAATCATCATCAATTATTCAAGCTACCTCCGTCGGAAGGATGACATCGCGCTCAGCAGTCTCACGGCGACTTCGATCAACGAGTTCTCCGAAGTTTGCCACGGCGGCCTCATTACCATTCCGGCTGCATTTGTCTTTCTCGGCATCGGCGGGCTGGCGGCGACGAATCTCGACTCGACGTTTGCCGTTGGCTTTGTCGCGCTGCCGAACGTCTTCGATGCGATGTGGGGCGGGCGGCTCTTCGGGTTCATGTGGTACTTCATGCTGTTCACGGCGGCGATCGCGGCGTCGGTCTCGATGCTACAGCCGTGCATTGCGTTTCTAGAAGAAGGCTTTGGGTTGAAGCGTCGCGCGTCGGCCGCGATCCTTGGCGGCGTCTCGGCGTTTGGCTGCACGTTTGTGCTCTACTTCTCGAAGGGAAGCGTGGCGCTCGATACGTTTGATTTCTGGGTCGGCACCTTCCTCATGTTCATGCTCGCCTTGGTGCAAACCATCCTCTACGGCTGGGTGCTCGGCATCGAGCGCGGGCACAGGGAACTCCACCAAGGCGCCAACTTGAACGTCCCCTACTTCGTCCAGTACGTGCTGAAGTACGTGACGCCGACGTATCTGGTCACGGTGTTGATCGCCTTCATTTGGCTGAAGCTTGGATCGCAGCTGGAGGCGGTCGGCAAGAGCGTCGTCGCGCAGCTGTCGCTGGGGATCATCGCGATCTTGCTCGGCGGCCTCATGGTGATGACATGGAGCGCGGGGAGGCGGTGGAGCCGTGAGGGGCGATTTAACGGGCTCGATTCGATCGGCGAGCAAGGACTCGAACCAGGAGAGAAGCGATGAATCCGGCTGGCTGGGCGATCATGATCGTTTCGATTGGTTCGGTGTGCGCGCTGTCGGCGTTTTGCTTTTACCGACTGCTGATGCTGCCGCCGCGGGAACTGCTGGAGCATGAGAAGGCGCCGCTCGACATTGATACGCGCGACACGGATGAATCGCGGTAGTCGCTGCTCACGCGTGCGATCGCCCTCAGCATGGATGTAAACCACCTGTGCCGCTCAACGAACTCATTCCCGTCCTGCAAACCGCGATTGGTCCGGTGATTCTCATCTCCGGCATCGGGGCGCTGCTCCTCTCGATGAATCATCGGCTGGGGCGAATCATCGATAGGTCGCGGAACCTCGTCGATCTGCGGCGGACAGCGAGCGAGAAGCGGCTACTGCGGATCGAGCTGCAGCTCGGCATTTTGTGGCGGCGAGCGCGGATCTTGCAGAAGGCGATCACCCTGGCGGTGACGACGGCGCTGCTGGCCGTGACGATCGTGATCGTGCTGTTCATCGGCACGCTATTGGTGCTGCCGATTTCGGTGGTGATCGTGATTCTGTTCAGCGCGTGCCTCGCGTGTTTGGCGGCATCGCTGAGTTTCTACCTGAAAGATATCAACCTCTCGCTGCGGGCGCTGGCGCACGAGCTCGATCAGGAGTAGGTCGCGCTTCCTAGCCCCGGGGTTCGCCCGGGGGTGACGTAACGCCACGCGCGACGATGTCGATCGGAATGGAGAGCGACCCCCGGGCGGAGCCCGGGGCTAGAGGGGGAAGTAGCGTTCCACCACGTCGAAGAATTCCTGCGGCGTCGAGATCGTGGCGACGTACTTGCGAAACTCGCGGGCGCCGGGGCGGCCTTGGGCGTAGCAGCAGGCGTACTTCCGCATCAGGACGCTCGCCTTCTCCTCGCCGAAGCGTTCGCAGACGAGCTGGTAATGGTGGAGCATCAGCTCCTTTTGCTCGGGGAGCGTCGGATCGGGCGGGATCGGCTCGCCGCGCACCGCGGCGGCGGCTTGGGCGTAGAGCCAGGGTTTGTTGAGCGCCGCGCGGGCGATCATCACGCCGTCGACGTCATAGCGCTTGAACGCATTGACGACCTTTTCGGCCGAATCGAGGTCGCCGTTGCCGATGAGCGGGATCCGCTTGAGGTGCGGCTTGATCGAACTGATGCGATCCCAATCGGCCTCGCCGGTGAACATGTCGGCCGCGGTACGGCCATGCACGGTCAGCGCCGAGGCGCCGGCGCCTTCGACAACCTGGGCGACGTCGATCGCGTTGATCTGGTCGCGAGTGCAGCCGAGGCGGATCTTCGCCGTGACCGGCGTCGGCGCGCAGGCGGCGACGACGCGCTCGATAATCTGCCCCATCAGCTCGGGGAACCGCAGCAGGTAGGAACCGCTATGGGCCCGCTGCGTTACCTGCCGCACGGGGCAGCCGAAGTTGATGTCGACGACGCTCACCTGATACTCGGTGGCGAGGCGATGGCCGACCTTGGCGAGTGTTTCGGGCTCGTTGTCCCAAATTTGCACGGCGAGCGGGCGGGCTTCGGCGGCGACGCCCCACAGGCGGTCGGGGTGTTCGGCCTCGTGCTCGTCCATCCAAACGAAGCCGCGAGCGTTGACCATCTCGGTGGCGAGGAGCCCGGCGCCGCCAAACTCGCGAACGATCTGGCGGAAGGCGTAGTTGGTGAACCCCGCCATCGGAGCCTGCAGGATCGGCGGGTCGACCAGCTGCGTGCCGATGTAGAACGGCTTCGCCAGCGGTCGCGGGAGGTCGGCGAAGTCGATCGAGGTTTCGGTCGTGGCGGCTGGCATGATGTGCGAAGAGCCCCCGGAATGAACCCGGGGGCTCGCTAGTTGTTATGTTCTCGCTACTTTTCCCGAACGCTTAGTCGCGATCAAGGACGTCGCGGAGGTGGCGGACGACGATCGAACGCTCGCGTTCGCGGCCGAGGAGCCGTTGTAGCGGGCGGCGGACTTCCTGGTGGCGTTCGGCGAACGTCGACGGCGTGCCGTCATTCTTCCTAGTCGCTTCGGCGCCTTCAGTCGGCGTCACCGGCTCGGTCGCGGCGACCGGCTCAATGCCGCCTTGGCTCCAATTCAATGGATCGGTCGTCGTCGAGACGCGGATCATCATCGCTACCAGCCGATCGGCCGGCACTTCCGCGGGAGCGGCAAGCTCCGTGTAAGCGGCGATCTCTTGGTTGTACTCGCGAGCGCGAGCGACGAAGGCCCGACGCTGGAGAGAGAGCAACTGTTGTGCGGCGAGCAGGTCGCTGCCGTCGCCCGACGGGTTGCGGTTGGCGCTGACCAACGCGCGGAAAGCTTGGGCGTCTTCGATCGCTTGGGTCATGTCGCGGAGTTCCGCGTGGCGGAGCGAGAGCACTTCAGCGAGCTTCTTCGCCACCAGATCTTGGCGCTGGGCGAAGATCTCTTCGTACTCAGCGTTGTAGCGACCGCAGTGGGGGACGTCGGCCGGCAGCGGGAGCGAGGAGAGGCCGCCGCCGAGGAGGTTATGAAGTTGCAGTTGAGCGGCTTGAGCCGCCTTCTTTGCTAGGTCAACGCGGCTCGCCAATTCTGTACCGCGGGCGTCCCATTGCTGGCCGGGGAGGTTGACGCCGGCTCGCAACGTGGCGAGTTCCTGCGATTCGAGCAAGGCGAGATAGTAGTCGGCCGTCGCGGCGGCGAGATCCCAGTAGGCCTTCGCCCGTTGGGTTTGGTCTTGGCGAGTGCGGGAGTCGCGGACCGCTTCGCCGAGCGTGACCGGCGTTCCGGTGAGCGTCGCCGTGGCGGGGGCCTGCATCAGGTCCTGCATCATCTTCGAGGGCTTGGGGCCCTTGGTGAGGAGCGACCGTTGATCGCTGCCGGCGGGTTCGAGCGCTGCGGCGGCAGCCGGTGGCGTGTGAACCGCGGCGGCGCTGGCGGCGGGATCCGCGACCGGGTTGAATTCAGCGGCGGCGGGAGCCGGAGCTGTGAACGGGTTGCCGGCAGGCGTCGGCTCGGCGGCGCCGGCGGGCGGGGCCGCGATCGTCGGAGCGGGCGACGCGTCGAACATGTTCTTCAGGTCGGCTTGCGCCTCGGCGGCTTCTGCGGGAGCGGCGGCCGGTTGGCTCGCCTCGGCTGCGGGAGCCGATTCATGGGCTGCGGCTGGGCTGCCGGATTCGGAGTAACGGCCTTCTTGAGCGTGGGCGACATGCCCGAGACAAGCCAGGGTCATCCCGGCGAGAAGCAGCCTCATCGTGTAAATCCTCCGTCGGTGGTCGGCGCCGGCGTGGCGGGCGAGATGCGTTGGCAGGCGGGCGAAGTAGGCGGGGGGTGTCCGAATCCCCGGAAAGCAGAAGGTATTAGGGTCGCACGGTGTGGGCCGGGAGTCAATCGTTTGGCGGGCTTCCGAGGGGAGAGATTGGGGCCGAAGTAGCCACTTCGGCTGAGCTTGGGAGGGGTGGGCAGTTCGGGGTGAGTTGCGGGCAATAATATGCGGTCGGGATGTCGTGTCGCGTTCCTCTAAGGAGCAAAAGCGATTTCAGGCGACACTAAGGAGTTGTCGTTAAGTCCTTATGGTACAATCGGTTGCATTGCCTCCGGTCGTCACTGATGTCGCATTGAAGGCGACACTCGAAGCGATACGACACGCAGACGGTTGCGGCACTGGCGGACTCATCAGTCGGAGTTCCAGGTAGGTCGTGTGGTGTGTACGGGTGTTCATTGTCGCTGGTGGCGCGGCCAAATGCAAGTCGAGAAATGCTATATTTGCTCGGCCGAAGCTGCCGGAGCCGCGGGAAGACGTTTCCGGAACACGGATACAATGTCTGCCGCGGTTGGAGCGGAACCAGGCGACTCAAAATGGACCCCATGGCGCGAAGCCGATGAAAAGCGATCCCACACCCGCCGCCTCTACTGAGGAGGTTGCCGCGCTGGCGGCCTCGGCAAGCGAGTCGTGCGTCCGGAAGCAGGGGGCCGTGGCCGTGGGGGCGCAGGCTTCGGGGGCGATGGCGATCGCCGCGTTCACGGTCGGCGCGTTGGCCGTGGGAGCGGTGGCGATCGGGGCGCTCGCGATTGGCCGCCTGGCGGTGAGGCGGCTGACGGTGCGGCAAGCTCGGTTTAACCGACTGGAAATTGACGAGCTTTCGGTGGGGAAACTGCGGGTGCGCGAGATTGTGACTGACTAGCGCGGTGCGCTGGGCCCGTACCGCGCTGGTGTGGAAGGCGTGCGCGCCGCCTCTTGCCAACTACGCCGCCCCGGTAGGCGAGTATGCCAACCGGGGCTAGTTAATGTTTGATGGGGAGACGCCAACTCTCGACCCATCATGTCGACGCTTCGCGACGACGTGTCACTCGCCGCCGTCTATTGGGCGCTCAACTGTCTGATTTGCTGAGATACGCAGCGATGCGTATATTGGCCGATATTGTACTCTTCCCCCAAATGACGAGGGTCTCATGAGATCGTTAGGAATAGCCGCCTCGATTCTCCTCTGTTTACGTTGCGTTGTCGTTGAGGCGGCATCCACTCCGTTGCTATCCGTGGACCCGGCAGTAGACGCTTGGTTTGTCGAGCCTGCGAACAACAAAACGTGGGGGTACTTGTTCGAGGTCAAGTCGCCGATCACCGCGACTCATCTTGGATGGAACGACACGGGTCGTAACGGTCTTTCCCACTCACACCAAGTCGGGATTTGGAAAGACACCGTAGGGAATGGTCAGCCTACCACGTTGTTGACTAGCGCAACGATTCCGGCTGGTTCAGTTGCCGAACTCAGCGGGCCATGGCGCCGCATCCAAATCGCACCGCTTGTACTCCAGCCAGGGTTTTACTCGATTGGCGGGCAGAACAAGGCGCAATCCACTGACGACATGGTCTACATCGGCGACCCGCCGCTATCGGTCGTCGACCCGCGCGTGGACATTATCAGCTTCGACTTCAATATCAATGGCCCCGACGGATTTCATCCGCCCGGTTCGGCGCCTTCGGGGTGGTACGCTTTTCGAGGCGTCGAATTGGGGCCAATGCTCTTTGTTGAAGCTGTCCCCGAACCAGCCACAGCGTCGCTCTTCTTGATTGGATTAGCGTTTCTCGCCGGGCGGAAGCGGCGCAAATTAAGGTGACTCAATTCGTCGGTGATTTGCAACTATATCGACGAAGGCGCGGTCTGCTAACGGTTGAAAAAGCGGGTTGGCGTAGGCCGAGAGCGATAAGGGTTAAGGTGAGCATCAATTTACGCGCATGGCCTTTTTGCTGCGTTTGGGCGCATTAATTTTATGGTTTTCCACGTCAATCGGCTGGAGATTGCCGAGCTGTCGGTGGGGAATTTGCGAGTGCGGAGGTTGTTGCTGACTGACGGTAGTTGGCAACGCCGCTTCGCTGGGATCGTTGAGCTGATGCCTCTTGCGGCTTCGCCGCCCCGGTAGGCGGATACGCCAACCGGGGCTGCCCGACGCCTTACGACGACATGCCACTCGCCGCTGATTTGTAACGTCGCGTGTAGACGCTCGCGCTGGCATGGCATGCAACGCGTCCACCGCGACCACCGCGACCAACGGTCGCGGCTTTTTGTTTGATCGCGGCGTTTGCTACACTGCTGAGATGCGGTTCAGCGTTCGTTACATTCTTATGTGCGTGATGCCATACGTTGCGATCGTGGCTTGGGTCAATTCGTTAGATCACGATCGGCTTTCAGCGAGAGCGCGCATTCTCGTGACATTGCTGTTTCTCGTGATCTGGGCAAGCGTTTTCGTCGTGCCCGAACTTCGCGCCTTGCGCGGTCCTAAACGCCGCGTTAACGACGAGTAGCATTGGCGAATGCGTCGACTTGACGTTCCCGTTTTGGAGTTTGTGCGATGAGTGGTGCGAAAGATGGAGCCGACGAAGCCAAAGAACGAGACGACGTGCGAGACGATCTGCAGCAAGAAGTTCACGAGCACTTGGCTGAACTCCAAGAACTGCTCGAAGATCCCAAGTCTCGCGCTCGATCCTTGGCTAACGGCGATATCGATTTGGGCGAGCTGTTGTCATATCACGATGCGCTGATCAAAGCTTGCGAGAAGTTCGCGCTGACGGAAGAGCTGGAATTGCTTGCCGAAATGCGGGAACATCCTGTGCAATGGTTGCGGGAGTAAAGCTCTTTTCGCGGCGAGGTAAGGCGGCGGTCTTCATTGAAAGAGTATTGCGATGAACGATAACGATGTGTTGTTTCAACCGCTGCAGGTCGGGGCGATCGAGTTCCCGCATCGGATTGTGATGGCGCCGCTCACGCGGGCGCGGTCGACTGGTCGTGTGCCGAACGCGATGATGGCTGAGTATTACCGCCAGCGGGCCGGGGCGGCAATTATCGTGACCGAGGCGACGGCGATCAGCGCCGAGGGGTATGGCTGGCACGGGGCGCCGGCGATGTACACCGATGAGCAGGCGGCCGGTTGGGCGCGTGTGGTCGCGGGCGTGCACGAGGCGGGTGGCCGGATCGTGCTGCAGTTGTGGCACATGGGGCGGGTGTCGCATCCCGATTACCAGGCGGGCGGCGCCGCGCCGGTGGGGCCGAGCGCGATCGCGGCCGCGGGCGAAGCGCACACGCCGACGGGGAAGAAACCGTACGTCGTGCCGCGGGAGTTGACGGTCGCCGACGTCAAGCGAATCGTCGGCGACTACGCGACGGCGACGCGGCGGGCACGCGAGGCGGGATTCGACGGCGTCGAAATCCATGGCGCCAATGGGTATCTCATCGATCAGTTCCTGCGCGACGGTTCGAACCAGCGGCGCGACGAGTATGGCGGTTCGATTGAGAATCGCAGCCGGTTTCTCCGCGAGGTGATCGAAGCGGTGACGGCGGCGTGGTCGGCCGATCGGACCGGCTTGCGAGTGAGCCCGACGATGAACGGACAGGGGATGTCGGACAGCAATCCGATCGCACTCTATTCGTATGTCGGCGAGATGCTCAATCAGTATGGGCTCGCCTATTTGCACGTGGCGGAGTCGATTCGGCCGGGGCGGTTATTCAACGCCGACGCGCCGCGGGTGACGCCGTCGATTCGCGCGGCGTATCGCGGCGTGTTGATTGCCAACGGCGGCTACGACAAGCAGACCGCGGCGGCGGCGATTCGCGACGGCGCGGCCGATGCGATCGCGTTTGGGCAGCCATTCATTGCGAACCCCGATTTACCGGCGCGGCTGCGGAGCGATGCGCCGCTGAATGAGCCGAACGTGGCGACGTATTACTCGGAGGGGGCGGCAGGGTATACGGACTATCCGGCGTTGGCGTGAAATCGCCTCGTTTTCGGCAAATCGCAAACTGTCCAACGCATGTTCTAACGCACGGGCGACATCGTTGCCGTCGCCATGCAGGCCTCGCCAGCTAGTTCTGGCGGTTCGTTCTTTTACCGCTCGAACTTTGGCCCACGTCGCGCGAGCAGCGTCTCGGCGCGGGCAAGAAGTCGTCGATTTTTACGCCATGCTATCAATTTTAAAAAAGATAGAGAAGGGAGTAAATGTGTATTGATTTACGGATTAAGTTGTTTCTAATGCGGGCAATTCTTATCAACGCGACACATTCTGTCGCTAACGCCCGCATTCAAAGGAGTTCGACGATGCGAAGAACAAGATTGGCGTATTTTGCAATCGCTTGCTTAGCCGTCGCGTTCGCAGGCGGCACTGCGATTGCCGCGGACGTCGAGTATCAGATCTTCATCAATGGCGTGCGAGCCGCCACCCATCAGCTTTCGCCGGGTTGGCATACGATCACGATCAAAGGAAAGGTTTCCAACAATGTGATCGTTACCGGAATCGACGGCGGGTTCCTCCAATCGGCAGTTAACCTCAGCGACACTAACGACGAAGTTCTCTGGGAGGAGGCGGGCACTTCAGGAACATGGGATTCGACGGCAAACGCCTCTTTCGATGGTCATTTCCCTGGGACGCTCGTCGACGGGGACACTGAATTCATCGCGGAGACGGCCTATGTCACTCCAGGAAACTGGAACACGAAGTACGACGCCATCGGCGCCGACGTCTTCGACATCGTCGCAACCGGCGATTTCTACTGGAGCGGGGAAGAAAGTACGATCGACCTGGACGCCTACACCGACGAGATCGGGGTGGCGACGCTCAAAGGGTCAAACATTGGATTCAAAATGCCGGATAGCGTCACCGGCGACTCCACTTCGCTGGAGCAGCCTTAGGATTTCGTTCCAGCGCTGATGAAGTTGTCGCTTTGAGAGGGACCGGCACTTGCTTGCCGGTCCTCTTTTCGTTGCGTCGAGGATAGCCAACCTTCCGCTGGCTGCTTTTTGACTAACGCGGAGAGGGGCTGCTTAAGAAAGGGATTAGTTACGATGCCTCGCCGAATAGTCCTTCGGACGCCAACGAACCTTCGCAGCCAAGTCCTGGATGAAGGCGTCTCCCTCTACCTCGTACCGCTGGCGTTCAGCTTCATTGAGGGCTATCGTCACCACGAATTCCCCGATGGCGCCGCACAGTACGCTAAGCACCAACTCGGGGCCATCGTCACGCAGCAGCACGCCGTATTCGATCTCCTTTTCCATGCCTCTCACTATAGCGGCGGTGATCGTGTTCGCCCGCGCCGTCCGCTATACTTCCCCGATGCTCACCAACCTGCGCTACGCGCTGGCGACGATCTGATTCGCGCTTAGCGTGGCATGCTTGGGGCTGTGGGGATGGACAAACTGCTACAGCAATCACCGGCTAGTCGTCGAACACATCCATAAGGAGCATGCGCCGTTCGAAACAGTCAGCGAGCTGGTAGTAGTCATGGATGGTGGAGCGAAACTGATAGTTCCCGCGAGCGCCCGCATCGGCCGCTACCGCAAGGCCTTCGTTGAGGAACTTCACTCAGTGGCGAAGGCGCACATTACTCGCAACTGGGAGGGCGAGGGCTATTTCTATGCATTGGAGCACTGGCCGTACACTGCCTATCGATTCCCCCTCTGGTACGCCGCCCTCGTCTTCGTCCTCGCTGGCGTCGGCGCTCTCCGTCTTGGTCGCCGCTTCACGCTCCGTTCGGTGAGCATCGCTACGACGGTTGTGGCTGGGCTGATGGGGATGGTGGTGGCGTTGTGACGGATATCGGTCTCCCAAGCAATTCCAGCAACTTTTCGCCAACGGCACGATAGTGCGGCTGCATTTGCCGGTAGTACAAGCGACGTTCCTCGATGGTGCGCCCGTCCCTGACGTAGGCATGCCGGTCGTCGTAGTAATTGCGGGACGCAAATTCAATCAGCATTTTTTGCATAGCGAGACGAGCTGACTCCGGCAGAATCCCTAAGCATGGCTCGGCGGCCGCCAATTCACTTTCCATAACCACGACCAGAAATTCATTTGCGAGTTCATCATCGCAAAAGCCATTGGCGTTGCGGTCACGGAACGACGAGAGTTGAGTAATCCTGCGGATTGCGGATTCTGCGTCGGTCACTGCTAGGGTCCTGATTGTAAATGATCGCTGAAGCATTCACTGATACACTAGGTTCTGTTACCCCAGCTTAGCAAAGTTCCCACTCGCTTCGGCGGCGGCTAGAATGAGCGGTATGACGCTCGATGAGGCTAAACACGCTGCAAAGATCATGGCTGGCGAGAAAGGCGTCGTCTTGGGCGAGTTGCTCTGGAGTCAGGCCGCGATTGAAGAAGGCGCATGGGCTTTAGGATACGCGGTGACAGACGAGTCGCTGTGTTTTTCCTGGAACTTTCTGCTCCGCCCGTCACGCCAGAATGAAATTATGGTCTGCGCGCCGAACGTCCCGAAAAGCTGGCGTCCCGGCACGGGTGGAGTGCTAAGCATGAAATGGAAGAATGTCTTAGGTGCTCTATTTGTGCTCTTCGCCGCCCTGGCGTTTCTGTACGCCACAGGACTCACTGTCGTTTTGGTTCAGGCCTCCGAGTTTAAAGAGGCCTCGTTCGTCTGGGCTGTTGGAGCATTTATCGCGATAGTCCTGCTCGTCGCGAGCGGAATAGCGTGGGCTGGTGTTCGGCTTCTCCGTCGGCCTAACCCTGCCCCGGAATCCGGCGACTAGGTCCGCTCACAAGGGCGCTCAGTATGGATGGCCGATTAATACTATCGGGAATGCCGCTGGCGACTGCTGTCTTTGGGCTTTGGTTAGCAGGCCGATTTCGCGGCCGCCAACGCAATGCGACCAAGGAAGAAAAAACTCTCGCGGCGGTCGTGTTGGCGTGGTCAGCTCTGCCGCTAATCATTTACTACGGGCTGTACTGGCTGTCACTTGAAGGAGGCTAGGTCTGCTTTCACTGGGGAGCGGCGAGAAGTAGAATGCCTATTGCGGCTATTTGGGTCGTATAGCGTCGTGCAGCTTCGATTGACATTCCCGAGGTGACTAGTGAATTTGAGGCACATTGTAGGCGTCATGGCGTTGCTTGCGGCGTACTACGCGCCGGCTACGACCTCTGCCAGTTTGGATCAGTATTTCACGCCGAGCACGGTTAGCGGGGCTCTCAACGTGGGCGACTCGAACCAAGTCGACTGGGCGCAAACGTTTACTGTGGGAATGACGGGAACGTTATCCGGTTTCGATATCTGGATCGAGCGACATCCGACGGTTCAATTGCCTCTACTCTTCGACATCCGCACCACGTCAGGCGGTCTACCTACCCTGTCGGACGTGGGTCCGCACATACTGATTGCAGGCGAGAAAGCCGCATCAGATATTCCAGTCGATCGACACGATCTCTCTTTGCCGCTTGAGCTCGTGCATTTCGATTTGTCGTCAGCCTCCATTGCTGTAACAGTCGGCGACGTTCTAGCAATCGTGCTACGCAGCGACGACCCAAGCGGTCAACCGGATGGGCTGACATACAGTTGGTTCGCAGCGTCTGCAGGCGGGGTGAATCCATTCTATCCCGGTGGAGAGTCCTACGCGTTCTCCGGCGGTTGGTTTGATTTGCCGGCAGCAGGCGACGCCGTGTTCCGCACTTACGTGACGCCGATTCCAGAGCCCACAGCCTGCTGCCTCTTGGGATTGGGCTGCGTAATGTTCGGAATGGCTCGATCGAGACGCTTTCACCCCGCCCGTCGCCAGCGGATGTAGTGAGGGGCATGGGAGACGAAGTACTTCATCTGCTACGTTGCGTTGGTAAAGGAGACGTTTTTCCAGTCCTTATCGATCTGCCTTCCGCGATCGAGATAGGGCTCGTTTCTTTTGGCGTGGCCGATTGGACTGTGCGGATCTTTTTTGATGTCGGCGCTTTTGACTACGTTGACAGAGCAATCTCCCCAAACGGCCAAGCAATTGAGTTTGGCGAACGCCCGGAAAATTCTCCTGACAATGCGTTGCAGCTCGAATCATCAAGCCTCTATGCAGCTATGGTGAACGCGTTTGAAAGTGCGACGCAGCAGCAGCTTTAATCGCATATCCTGCGGTCGGCGGCGGGACGGGGGGGTGGGGGAAGCGGGAAGAAACTGGCCAAGCTTCCTGAAGCGGCGGCGAATAGAATGAGTTCGGCAGTTTCCCAATCACCTTCAAGCTTTCCTTATGAAAAACAACGTCGCCATCGCTTTGATCATCATGGGAACCATGCTAGTCATGGCGCCAGCCGTCTCCGACTTCCTTTATCAACTGAACGTCGTCACCGTTCTATCTCAAGCAAAATCGGAAAGCGTCACATTGCAGGGGCAGATGGGCGACTATTACCGCTTCGCCTGCTGGGCGACGGGCGCCGGCATGATCGCCGCTGCGACATACTGTTCGCTTTTCAGAAAAGAGCCGTGCGTTGCAACGGCATAATTTGCGGCCGGGAGGCGAGGGCGGTAGAGCGGCGGGCAAAACGGGCTCACGATGACTCCAATTCGAAAACGATCGCTGCTGCTGAATCTCCTCGAAATCATCATTACCCGTCTTCATCGCTTTCTGGCGGGCAATATATTTCGACGTACACCTTGTCGGCTTCAGGAAATAGCGATTCGATCTCTTGCTCGTACACGGCGTCGCCCCCTTCGTAGGCCGGCCCCACGCCCCAGATCTCCGAATAGCCATGCTCGCCGAAGAGGGAGAGTATTCCGGGGGCTCGCACTGCTGGATCTGGCTCGGCCATGATCGCGCCTCGTGCTAGGCAGTCACGGCGTTGCTGGAGCCAGTTCATCTGGCGCCACATGAGAAGCGAGAGCAACGTCATCGCCGCGAGGAGCACCCGCAGGGAATAACGAGGTAGCCAGCGATTGATGATTTCAACACTCATGGCCGCCAATCTCTTTTCGGAACGTTTGCTTTACAAGCGTCCCGAATTTTTCGCCGCATAGATTGAGCGGTGGTGCGTCTGCGGCGGTTGGCGATGGGAATCAGGCGCGCAGGCGACGGGGTGCGTTCAGGGCGCTAGCGCCCTGAACGCGACGCCCATGATTTCCGCCGAGCCACTACTGCCACTGTGCTCGCGACGGCAAGCAAAACAGCGCTCGGTTCAGGAACGGTGACGTAGCTAACGTCGTCCATTCCGTATCGCTCTAATTTATCGTTGGCATTGCGGATATCGACCTCACTGAACGGCGTTGTTGACACCACCCCGAAGAAGTTAGAGAGATAACCTCCGGGCCCGAAGGGTGATATTCGAAAGGATTCGCCGGCGACGCGAACGTCATCAATACCGCGGTCGTCGAGGGCGCCGAAATTTGCTGCAAACGCCGTGATCGGTTGGTGGAACACAAGCGTGTTGAAATGCGGTCGGGACCACTCTGGACTATGAACGTCGCCCACGAAGTAGGCGCCGGTTAAGTACGGAGTTTCGTAAACGCCATCAGCGCCGTTATCTACGCCAATGCGGCCGTGGTTGGCGTCAACGACGATGTCGAATGCCGGCGTAACGAACGTTCCACCGATTTGCGGCAACTCTGTGAAGTCGGTAAACGACTCGAATGTTTCCGTCTGATGTGGCCCTGCCGCGGCCGCCCATGCAGTCCGATCGGTGTAAATCGTGAGAGCTGCGTTCGTGCGGCTCGCCGTGAAGATCGCGGCGGCTGCGGCGATCAATGCGGTGGTTCGGTTCATGAGATCTGGCGCTAAGTGGATAGTGAATGAGGACAGGCCGCAGTGTAATCGATCGGGCTGCCAATCTCAAAGAACTTGCCTTCCCTCAATCTTCATGTGCTTCTGCTGAAAAATTCGGTACTCGGGCATCCTCGCCCGCTACCTACGGGGGATGAAGCGCGAGGACGACAAGGTTCAGCGCTAACGACCCGACCAACTGGGGCCTCAAGCTGGCCAACCAACTGATGCAGGAGATAGAAGAGGGCGAGTCGATTGACCTCGACGACTGCTGCCCGACCGCGGTGGAGCGTGTGGCTGCTGATGCTCGTCGCGTTAGCGTCAAGCGGGATGTGATTCCGTTTCGGGCAAAGCGACAAGAATAAGGCGTGTAGTCGTTTTGCAGCTTTTCAATGCCGCGCGGGCAGACAGCGGGGTTATTTGCGAGGGCGGAGGGCGGCGAAGTCGAACACGGCACCTACGATCGCCCCCAAAATAGCTCTCTTTAAGAATTCGACTCGACTTATCGCGAATGTCGTATCTAAGGGCTCCAAGTAAACAAAGCCTAGTAGCGAGGCGCCTAGCAGCATGCAAATCGTCAAGCGAATCGGATTGATGATGTTGTCCCACTGCGAGTCGTAAGTGATCCTCGCCAGCAAATCATGTAATCTGGCGACTCCCAGCAGCAGGGCAAAGCAGAAAACTAGGATCGCCGGCATTGAGCCGAGCGTACCACCAATGGCCGCGGCGGCTGGCGAGGCGTACACGATCGTGTCAACTATCCCAATGCGCTTCATTATTGCAACAGTATATCGCTCCCGGTGACCAAACGCCCCCCGAGTATAGTAAAACGTCGGCGAGCAAAGCACTTAATGTGGTGATTGAGACTGTCAGCGAGCACGGGGTCAGCGGTGAGAGCGGATAGCGGTGTCGTATGCGGGGATCAGGACGCTAAGCAAGTCCCCAACAAGGAAGGCGACGGCGAATACGATTATCCATTCCCAGCCGATTGGTTTTCTGAATCTCATGCTCTGCATTCCAACCGCCGGCTCGTGCTAGAGTGCAGTCCAACCGAGACCGAACCGACACGTTTTCGTTGACGTCGAGCAGAAAAGCCCGGGAAGTGCGTGGGGCGGGAGCGGGACCTAGGGAGTGTTAACTACGGCGGCGGAGCGCTGCGAGGGCGAGTGGTACTCCGCCAACCAACGCAAGAGTCGAGGGCTCCGGAATGTCGGCAACGTAAGTACGGAAGGCGTAGCCTTGCACGGTGTCCCATCCTCCCCACTTCTCGTAGCCAAACCCGCTTAGATAGAAAGCGTCGCCGCCGTCGTAAACATGGTCGAAGTAGCATGCCAACTGGACCGGTTGAGCCGCGTTTTGGCGGTTACCGACCGCGATAGCGAACTTGTCGCCTACGGAGACGGGCATCGCAACGTCAATACCAGCCCACGTAAAATCGCCGCCGAAGGAGTCGCCAGTTTTTAAGAGATCGATCGTGGCAGAAGTAATTCGGTCACTGAGCAATTCGCTTGGGCGATCGTCATTAGTGACGGCGAGGAGGTGAAGTTCGACCGACACGCGTTCCAGGTCGTTGTCGGGTCGTATAGCCAACTCAACGCGGGACAGTATGCCTGACCGTCCCACAGTGAAAACTTGCGCCGGCGCGGGTGCAGACGCGAAGCCCGAGTGAAGTCGCTCGACTGCTTGGTCAATCGTGCCAACTGGACTGGCAAAGCACTGCGCAGAGGTGTGCAAGAAGAGCACGAGAAGAAGTTGTCTCATTAGCCTCTAGCTCCCGTGTTGTTCCCCCCACGGTCAGCTCTGGCTGAGCATAAGAAGTTCGGAATGCTGAGTCAACGGAATTTTGGATACCCCTGTGTTTGTTACCCCTAACCTTTGGAGACCCGCCAATCGCAAGCTTAAGCGAAGGCGCCGAAGGGCGTCGCATCTATTTCAAGAGCGCGAATGGTTCGCGGCCGATTATCTATTGCACTCGGAGGACTAAGAAGCAGTCTGAGGGCGTAATGCGGCGCCTGAACGACCTGGAGCGTTGCCGAATCGATGGCAGCATACCGGCGGCGGCGACGGGCGTTTCGAGCGATGGCCGCGAGATATGGGAACTGACGCGCGACTATCGGCTTTCCTTGTGGGCGACCGGCGCGTTGGGGGCGTTGCTGTGGTGTTTCTACTGCGCGACGGCGGCAGGCGTCGGAGTCGTTGCGGCGGCGGTCGTCCCGGTGATTTGGCTTATTGACTTCTGGCGGTCGCAGTGGGTGCGGCAGGTGTTCGTCTATCCGCTCGCCGATTCAGCAGCGGCCGGTGCTGCGGATTCGCTGCGGTGATCCGCATGGCGGCGACGCCGCGACGAGGCACAAATTTCTGAACCTGAAGCGGATCTTATCTTCACCTCACCGGGGTCTCAGCCGGCTGGGCGATGATTCATGCAGAGTTGATTGGCAACTCTCTGTGAGTCAAAGGAGCCAGCCATGCGTCACACGTCGCCCCAGCAACTTTCGTCGCCCGCCCACCAATCGCCGGAACGGAGCCTCGCCATCGCGACGGCGATCGCCTGCCTGATCGCGGTCGCGTGCCGGTTGCTGGCCCGGCTGATTTCCGACCACCACGCGGAGCTCGACGGCTTTATTTTCCTGGCCGCGATCATCGCGACGCTCGGGGCGGGACTGCTTGGCGCGGTGGTCGCTCTGTAGGGCGCCGCCGCGGTAAGCTTTGAGCATAGTTCGGTTGGCGGCCGCATCCCTAGCCCCGGGCTCCGCCCGGGGGTTGTTCTACGCGGGGCGAAACGTCACGGAATGGTTAGTAACCCCCGGGCGGAGCCCGGGGCTAGTTGTTCGCCGCGAGCCAGTGCTAGTGTGAATTCAGAGCAGCGCTTTCGCAACGCTGAGAGCGAGCAAGACGCCGGCTGAGACGAGTAAAGCGGCGCCGGTGCGCCCAAACAACGCACCCAACGCTAGTATGGGCCAGCAGGTAACGGCGAGCACTTGGAGACAGTGCAAAAGGAGGACTCCGTCGAACAAATTCGGAGCCCAGTGGGAATCTCGGAGATCTCCGACGACGAGCTGAGTCAGGCCCGCGGCGACCCAAAACGTTGCTAAAAGTGCGTTTTGCAGTTTGAATCGAAAGCGGCTGCTCAACTGCGAGACGATGCTAAAGGCCATCCGCACCTCGAGGTTACCTACTTCGCTCCGCTATTGGCGGAGTGAGTATCGCCCGCCCTAAGCAACTTGTCGAGAGCAGCGACGGACCGAAGCGAGCGCAGTCAACCCGCAGAGTAAGAGAACTGTCGTCGCGGGTTCGGGAACTTGAATAATCGTCCCCTTGCGTAACGCCACTGCGTTATAAGGATCGTAGTAGCTTAACTCTTCGATCGGCGTTCCTGGAGGAACAAGTCCGCGAAGCAACACTGAGTCTAAGTTGAACTCTCGCGGCCAGAGAACAAAGGTTTCACGCGGGGTCATGCGGAGGTACTGTGGAATCAGCGGCTGCGATGGGAAAAAGTCGATCGAAGCAATTGAATAGTTGACGTCGAAGAGGCTAGACGCTGAGAAGATGTGGAAACTAGTCAGGCGAGGTCCGCTCATTCCTTTGACGCGCACGTCTCCCGTCGCGGGATTATATTCTGCGTAGGCGGGCGCCTGCGCCGACGCCGTCGGCAGGTTGAGGAACGCGAAGAGAGCAGAGAGAACGAGAAGAGAGGGCCGCATCGCTTGGACTCCGGCGTGGATCGGCATTTGCGAACGAAAATCATCATACAATTAATTTCTGGAGTATCAAGAAGCATTTCGTGACCGCAAGCAGCGGTGAAGTTTCAGCGTTGAGCCGCGTATCGGCAGCGTTCCCGGAAGGGGCGGTTGGCGGTAGGCTGGAGCACGGAAGAGGCGAGAACGACGGTTGAACTACGGGCTTCCCAATCCCCAAACTGTTCGAAGCGCGTCGGCTCGTGCGGCCGGCTCAGTGAGAGCGCGAACTTGAAACGAATTATCGCCCTGCTGGCCTCGCTGCTGATCGTTAAAGTCACGATCGGCGTCGTACTGAACTACGGCGACTATTTTCCGGTTAGCTTCCGCGCCGACTTTTTGTTGGGACGGGCCTCGTATTTCTTTGGCGCCTACTCGTGGGCGTTTTATGCCCACATCGTCACGGGGCCGGTGACGTTGCTGTTGGGGCTGCTATTGGTGAGCGAGTGGTTCCGTCGACGGTGGCCGCGCTGGCATCGGCGGCTGGGCAAGCTGCAGATCGCGCTTGTGACGCTGGTGCTCGCGCCGAGCGGGGCGTGGATGGCTTGGTACGCGCAGTCGGGAGCGGTTGCGGGCGCCGGTTTTTTTGCGTTGGCAATCGCCACCGGCGCTAGTGCGTTGTTAGGGTGGAGCGCGGCCGTGCGGCGAGACTTCGCAGCGCATCGACGATGGATGTGGCGCTGCTTCTTGCTGCTCTGCTCCGCGGTGACGCTGCGGCTGGTCGGCGGACTCGCCGTGGTGGCGAAGTTCGACCAGGGGTGGATCTATCCGGCGACGGCGTGGCTGAGCTGGCTCGTGCCGCTGGCGGCGTTTGAAGTTGTTGAGATGGTGCGCGGCCCTGAGCGGGCGTCGCGCGAGACGCAGCTATCGCTCGGGGATAGCGGCGTTGTCGTCAGCTGAGACTGTGATGAGCGCGCGGCGGGCGTCGTCGTCAAGCAAGCTGTGGAGGAGTTGCGAATGACCGTCGGCGAAGCCGGCCATCATCACCGCGCCGGCCTGCTGACCGTTGCCTGAGTGCTGCGAGTCGCTGACACGACCGAATTCAAGCAGGACTTTCTCGTCGGCGTCGTAGGGCGACATCCAAGGGACGGCTTTGCCGGGAGGCGCGTCGATGAAGATGACGGTGTTCGAGCTGTCTTCGAGTTCGCCGTGGGAGATCGACGTACCTGCTCGTAGGACGCTGTCGGGCGTCACGAGTGCGAGGTAGGTCGTGAGGTTCCCCGCGTTTTTTACCGCTGAAGGGAGGGCCGGGCACTGATAGAACGAGAGCGGCGTGCTGCACGCGGCGGCGTTCACCGGATCGTCCCACGGCTTCGTCAGATCGATTGAATCGTAGAGTCCCTGCTGCTCCATGTAGGGCAAGATCAGCGTTCGCCAACTATGCAGCGGTTTGCCGTTGGCGTCGGTGGTGTACGCGGGCGGGAAGCGGCCGTGCTCAGACTCGTAATTCGAGAGCCCCAAATAAATCTGCTTTGTATACCCGTGGCAGTCGTTGAGGAGGGCATTGCGCATCGCGCTGCGGAATCGTGGAATGAGGACGTCAACGGCGACGAAGATGATGGCGAGCCCGGCGACGATTGCCAGAGCGGTTGTCCATGTGGCGCGTACCTGACGCTGGAGAACTTGATCGTCGGCGGGCGGGGGAGTCGTGGTCATCGGCTGTCGCGAGTTGCTGCTATGTTTTCGAATGGGGGGCGTGCCACTCACTTATCGATGGCGTCGTCGTCATCGGCTGAGACGGTCATCATGGCCCGAAGGGAATTGGGAGCGACCCCCTTGGGAATCGCCGCGCCACGGCCATCGGCGAACATCGCGAGGAAGAGGTTGCTTGGGTGCTGAGTTCGCGGTTCATCGCCCGCGAAGATGCTCAGTGCAGTCGCCTCGTCGACGTCTTCCGGCGACATCCAATGGACGGCGTGTTGTTTGGGGGCGTCGATGACAAGGAGCGTGTGGCCGGCGACTTGCTCGACCTCCTTCGGCGTTCGCGAATCAGTTGTACGGATCACGCTGTCGGGGCCGACGACGGCGAGATACGTCGTGAGCGGCGATTGGCCATCGCCAAAGTCGACTCTCGGGCACTGGTAGCACTCGAGTATTGCGCTGGCTGCTCTCGCGTTACTTGGATCGTTCCACGGTTTTCTCAGATTGATCGTTTTGTAAAGCGCTTGCATCTCCATGTGAGGAAGAATGAGCGTTCGCCAACTGTGAAGGCGATTCCCTTCCGCGCCGGTGGTGTAGGCGGGTGGAGAATGGCCATGTTGCTTGGCATAGTTTTCGAGGCCGATGCTGATTCGCTTGAGGTTCTCAAGGCAAGGGTTGCGGACAGGTGGCACTCGACCGGCGATGAATATCGGTAGGGCGAGCAGGGCGATCAGTGTGCAGATCGCTAGTAAAGCAACTAACTCAACGACGGGTGTCTTGCGACTGCGAGGTGAATTTAACTCCCTGCGCGACGCCTGCTGCTCTTCGCTCGGCTGGTTTGGGCTCATCGAGAGATCCCTGTTTTTAAGTAGCTATGAGCTGTTGGTGAGTTGCGTCTCTGTCGCTATCGGGGCGAGTCGTTGGCGTCGGTTGGTTGGGCTGTCTGCGATTCTTCCGTGGAGGTAGTCGCGTCGGGGGAGGCGTTCAGCATCGCTTGAAGGACGGCTTGGTCAGTCTCCTTCGAAATGGCAGCGACGTGATAATCGGCGAACAGACCCAGGAGAATGCTGCCGGCATGCTGCAGTTGTGCATTGTCGCTGTTCAGCATTTCCGACAACTCCGTTTCGTCAGCGTCTTCCGGCGACATCCAGTGGACGGCTTTTTCTTTAGGAGCGTCGATAACGAGTAGTGCGTTGGCGGCAACCTTTTCGAGCTCTTCGGGCGTCCGGGAATTGGCGGCCCGGATCGCGCTCTCCGGGGTGACGACGGCGAGGTACGTTGTCAGCGGCGACTTGGGATCGTCGAAGGCGAGCGAAGGGCATTGGTAGCATTCAACGACCGCGCTTGCGGCTTTCGCGTTGGCGGGATCGTTCCAAGGCTTCGTGAGGTCGATTGACGGGTATAAGGGCGAGCTTCCGTAGTACGGTAGGACAAGCGTCCGCCAACTGTGGAGCCGGTTGCCGGCTGCGTCTGTCGTGTAGGCGGGCGGATAGTGGCCATTGACTGAGGCGTAATTCTGAAGCCCAAGGCCGATTTGCTTAAGGTTGTTGAAGCAACTATTGCGAAGGGCCGCTTCGCGACTGCTTCTCACCGCTGGCAGCAACATCGCAATGACGAGGCCGACGATGGCGAAGAGGGCAAGGAATTTGAGCACGGGAGTTAGCCAATCGCGACGAGGCTGCAACTCGTTGCGGGGAATTTGGCGTTCGTCGTTTGGCTGGTCTGCGTTCATCGTAACCAATGGCCGTGGTTAGTACGTTTGCTCGTCAGTCGAGATGGCGCCGTCGTCGTCCCGCGAGACAGTGATCATCGCACGCAGTGCTGCTGGGTCGAGCGTTGGTTGCAGCGAATGGTAACTGCTATCGGCGAAGAGCGCGTTCGCGACGTCGCCGCTGTGGTGCGAGCGGTATTCCTCGCCGCTCCAAGCCGCGAGCAGGCTTTCCGCATCGATGTCCTCGGGCGACATCCAGTGGACCGCTTTTTCCTTGCGGACTTCGATGACCATTAGCGCGTGGCGAGTGACGTCGCCAATCTCTTCCGGCGTGCGGGATTCGCCGGCGCGGATGACGGTGTCGTCGCCGACTGTGGCGAGGTAATTCGTGAGCGTCGCGTCCTCTTCATCGCCGGGGAGGGAGGGGCACTGGTAGACGCCTATCGTCTGTTTCGCTGCGAGAGCATTGGCGGGGTCGTTCCACGGTTTCGTAAGATCGATGCTTTTGTAGAGCGCTTGCTGCTCCATGTATGGCAAAATGAGCGTTCGCCAGCTGTGGAGGCGGTTGCCGGCGTCGTCGGTGGTGTATGCCGGTGGATAGCGGCCATGCACGTCGGCGTAGTTGTTGAGCGCGAGGCCGATTTGCTTGAGATTGTTCAGGCACTGATTCCGACGGGCCGCTTCTGGGGCCGAGCGAGTGGCGGGCAGCAACATCCCCACGGCTACGACGACCAGGGCGATGGCGGCGAAGACCTTGAGCACCGGCGTGAGCAGATCGCGAGATGGTTGCAACTCGCTGCGCGGGGTTTGCCCTGTTTCAACTGGTTGGTCGGCGTTCATGGATTAGATGAATTCGAGGAGCGATTTTGGGACGCGTACCGCGCGAGGAGAGCGTTGCGGCGCCGGCTCCATCATACAACCGCATGCCTGAAAATCGATGGCGGAGTATACTTCTAGCGACGCTGGCGAACGTCGGGAGTGCGCAAGCTTGGCGTTCCTGCTTATTGGGCGTGGTTCTCTAATCGAAGGTTTAGTCATGCGAAGAATTTTGATTGCGGCGGGAGTCTTAGCGATTGGTTACCTGGCGGGCGGAATGCCTGGCGTCGCTGAGGAGGCCAAGCCGATCGATTTGGCGAGCGCGCCGGCGGGCGATGGAAATACCTTGATGGGGATGCTCGGCCCGTGGGCGTATCCGGGCGCGACGTGGGTTGAGGGCGCCGAGATGGCGGATGGCGGCAATCCCAAACTCCAGTCGGTGAAATGCAAGACGGTGCTCGTGACGCCTGATTCGTTTGAAGATGTAACGAAGTACTACGCCGAGAAGCTGAACATTGATAAGAAGGGAAACGATGCCGTCAAGAAGCCGCAGTTGGGCGGCGATGGCGGCCGGTCGGTGACGGTCATCAACGACAGCGTTTTCGACGAGGGTGATGAGCGGCCGGTGAAACTGCAGGTCATCACGGTGAACAAACCGGAATCGTCAACGACGCTGGTGATTAGCCGGGCGGCGGAGGAGCGGGAGACGCATATCGCTTGGTCGCATTTCAAGCGCGTGGGCGGCGAGAAGTAAAGCAGTCGGGAGTCGTCGGGCGGTAGGCAGAGTTCCCGCGACTGGCAGCGGGAATAGTCGAGGGGATTGCGGCTGATTGCGATTTAGTTGCAAAAGTTGGTGCAACGGGGCAATCGCGGGAGAACCTTGCTAAACTGTAATGTAAGCCATTTGGCTTCGTACGCAGGGTGGCGCGCCCCTCCGTTTGGCCCGTCCGTTGGAACAGAGGTCGTTTCGCACCGGCCCCGTCGTCGAATTGTCGGCGGCAGGCGCGGTGGGCAGCAGCGGCCGATCGCAGCAGAGCAATGATGCTAGATTCCCTCCGCCGGCCTGCGGGCCGTCTGCGCGTGCTCGCGCGTTGTTGGTTCACCGTGGCGTTGGTCGCGGTGTTCGCGAACGCCGCCCGCGATTGTTGGGCCGCGTTGCCGGCGTGGTTGGCGCCGATCACGCAGACTTCCGAGCCGTTCATCGGCGTGACTTATTACCAGATCACGCAGTCGCTCAACTCGCCTACGCCGTACGTGCTGCCGCGCGAGGTGTCGCTGCACATCGTCGAGATCGATCCGACGGCGCCGGGCGTGTCGTTTTTAGGAACGCCTGGCAACGGGACGACGGAACTCGAATACACGCGCCGCACCACCAGTTCTTTCGTCAATGCGAACGATCTCGCCGTCGGCATCAACGGCGACTTCTACGACACGAGCACGGGCATCAACACGAACGTCATCGGGCTCGGCATGAGCAACGGCGAGGTCGTCTCCGCGGCAGCGAGCGGCTGGCATTCGTTCATCACGCGGGCGGACAACACAGCGACGATCGTTTCGAACGGAACAGTTCCGGCGAACGCTTGGAACGCGGTGAGCGGCAACCAACGAATTGTCACCAACGGCGTCAACGTGGCGCCGAACGACACCTACACCAACACGCTGAACCCCCACACGGCGGTTGGCATCGGCGCGGACGGCAAGGTGTTTTTCATGGTCGTCGACGGGCGGCAGGGCGATTTTTCGAAGGGGATGTACACCAGCGAAATGGCGAACATCTTCATCGACTTCGGCGTGCGGAACGCGATCAACCTCGATGGCGGCGGGAGCAGCGCGCTAGTGTTCGGCGACGGGACGGGCGGCGCGGCGCGAACGATCAACAGCCCTTCCGACGGATCGTCGGAACAAAGTCCCGGCGGCGAGCGATCGGTAGCGAATCATTTCGGTGTCTACGCGATGCCGAATCCGAACTATGTGCGGCTGACGTCTCCGCCGCGGCCGGGGACGCCGACGCCCGATCCGCTGATCACGACGCTGACGGTGCTCGATGGGTTTGACGGCAACGAAGGCCGCTACGCGACCGCGCCAACTTTTAGCGGAACGAACCGCGGCATCGCCGCCACGACGACGGCGGACTACTCGACCGAGGCGGCGCACCAGGGCGCTGGCAGCGAGAAGCTGACGATCGTGCGCGACGCTCAAGACGTCGAGGGGCGGCTGCGGTTTCTTGCCGGCGGCGGCACGCCTGCCAACAATCGCGTCACGGTGGGCTCGCAGCAGCGGGCGATGGGCACGACGGGGTTCGTCGGCTTCTTTCTCAAAACGGACGACGCTGGGCTAACGGTAAATATTGGGCTCGACGACGGCTACCGGCTCGGGACGACCGGGATGGAGATCAGCACGGCGTTGCCGGTGATCGCTGACGGCAAGTGGCATCTTTACCAGTGGAATCTTGCTGACGCGAATCTGTGGAGCAATTTCACGGCCGGCAACGGCACAATCAACGGGCCGAATTCGTTCATCGATTCGATCTTCATCAACGGCGGGGCGCCGAATCAGACGTCGGTGGTGTTCCTCGATACGGTGGCGTACAACCCGGCGGGGAATCTCAATTCGCTCATCGTGCCGGAGGTGTTCCGTCCGGCGGATTTCAATCGGGATGGTCGAATTGATGGCGGTGATTTGACGGTTTGGCGAAATTCATTCGGCTTCAACGCCAACGCCGATGCAAACGGCGACGGCGTGACGGACGGTGCTGATTTCCTCCTATGGCAGCGCAGCGCGGGCGCACCGGGGGCGGAAGCCGCAGTGTTAAACGTCCCGGAGCCTGTGGCGAGTTTGCTGGGGACGACTGGAGCGGTGGGGCTCTGGGCGAGGCGACGGCGCAACGGGGCGGGGAGCGGTGCGCCCTCGGTTTGAAGAACCGGGGGCTAAAAAGCGGGCGTTGTCGTGGTATCTTCAACGGCTTGGTGCGACGGCGTGGCCGCGCACTGGGCCGTTTTTCGTTTGTACTTCCGCTGAACCCTTGGCCGTTCCATGCCTGCCGTTGATTCGCTGCAAGAACTTCAGTTGCGGCTGTTGCCGCTTCGCACCACGCTGCTCGAACATCCCCTGTACCGTCGCATCGACGGTGCCGCGGCGTTGCGGACGTTCATGGAGCACCATGTGTACGCGGTGTGGGATTTTATGTCGTTGCTCAAGGCGCTCCAGCGGCAACTGACGTGCGTCGAGATTCCGTGGCGGCCGACGGCGGACCCCGCGGCGGCGCGGTTGGTGAACGAGATCGTGCTGGGGGAAGAGACCGACGAGGATGGCGAAGGTGGCTATGCCAGCCACTTCGAGCTCTACCTGCGGGCAATGCGCGACGCCGGTGCGAATACCGCGTCGATTGAGAAGTTTGTGAAGCACATCGACGAGGGCGCGGGGCTGGAGACGGCGCTGCAGGTGGCGAAGGTTCCCGCGGCGGCGGCGGAATTCGTCGAAGCGACGTTCCACACGATCGAGCAGGGGAGCTTAAGCGGGCTGGCGGCGGCGTTCACATTTGGGCGTGAAGATTTGCTTCCGAGCGTGTTCGAGAAGATCGTGGCAGAGGCCAATGCGACGGCGGGCGGATTCGGACGGTTCGAATTCTATCTCAAGCGTCACATCCAACTCGACGGCGACGAGCATGGGCCGATGGCGGCGCGGTTGGTGCGGTCGCTCTGCGGAAGCGACGCGGAACATTGGCGGCAGGCCGAGGCGGGGGCGCTGGCGGCGCTGCGAGCGCGGGTGAAGCTGTGGGACGGCGTGTTGCAAGCCGTGGGGACATAAAGCCGCGGCCGTTGGCCGCGGGCCTTTTGCGGCGCAACTGCAGCGCGCAAAACCCGCCGTGGGTGGAATGTCGCGGGGCAACGCCGTTTTCGGATCGCTCCGGCGGGTCGTTGACCCGCGGCTACTTCAGGGTGACGGTGGGCGTCTTCTTGCTGGCGTCGAGTTCGACCTTGTCTTCGCGGGCGAGCCAGCCGAGCGCGAGTAGCACATGATCGGCGGGAGCGGCGACGGCCTTCTTGAGCGCGGCGAGCGTGACGCCGCCGTTGTCGTTCGCGGAGAGGGCGCCCCAGACTTCGCCGGCGACGTGGCCGATCTCTTCAACCGTCAACGGGCGGACCGACGCCGACGATGCAGCAGGGGCAGCGGCCTTCTTCTTGGGGGCAGGAGGCTTGGCGGCTTTGGCGGGCTTAGCCTCGGCAGGTTCATTGAACAACGTCTTCGGGGCAGCGGCCGGCTTGGCAGCGCTCTTCGCCGGCTTCGCGGCGGCGGGCTTTTCTTTCTTCTCGTTCGATGCTTGTTTCTTGGCCACGGCAGTTTCTCCCCTCGATGCGCCGGCAAACCCACCCCAAGCTGCCTGGCATGGCTAAATGGCTCACTCCAACAGATCAGGAGTATACGGGGGACGGCCAGTCCGGCTCAAGCATGTTCATCAGCGAGATCCCGCGGCACGCGATTCGCTTTTGTCGTAAGCTAAACGCGGATATGGCAGGTGTCTATTTGCGGCTTTTTCAGTGGCCGGCGTCCAGGGAGAACGACAGACCGATGGTGCAAGAAATAGTCGATGCGATTGCGGGCGAGTTCAATGATTTAGCGGATGCCGGGCAGGCGGCGGTGGTCGTCTTTCGGCTGTTTCTCGCCGCCATGCTGGGCGGAGCGCTCGGCTATGAGCGCGAGAGTGCCGGAAAAGCGGCGGGCGTCAGAACGCACATGTTGGTCGCGATCGGCGCGGCGATGTTTCTGATGGCGAACACGCTCGCGGGCGGGGGCGGGCCGGAGAACTCGCGGATTATCCAAGGGCTCGTCGCCGGCATCGGGTTTCTGGGCGCCGGGGCGATCGTTAAAGGGAAGACGAATGAGGAGATTCACGGCCTCACGACGGCGGCGAGTATCTGGACGACGGCTGCGATCGGCATGACGGCCGGATTGGGGCACGCGTCGACGGCGATTCTTAGCACGTTCTTTGCGCTGGTGATTCTGGCGGTGATGCAGCGGTGGTGCGGGGGCCTGCATCCGAATGGGCAGGGGCATCGGCATGGCGGGGGACGGCGCGAAGCGGATGCGTCGGAGAGAGAGTAGGCGAGCGCTGGGTCGGGGAATGTTTGGGGCGACGTTGTTTTTGGGCGCTCCGGCGGGTCGTTGACCCGCGGCTACTTTGAAGTGTGGTATACGCGCATAAAAAACCGCCGAGCGGGCCTGGGGCGCGCTCGGCGGTTAATTTTTGCTCAGGCCTGGGCCAGCATCGCGGGTGCGATTAGGCCATGTCCTTCAGCTTCTTCAAGGCGCGAACCTTGACGATGTTCTTGGCGGGCTTGGCAGCCACGTCCATCATCTCGCCCGGCTTGAAGGGGTTCGGGACGTTCTTCTTGGCCGGTTGGGCCGGCTTGTGCTGGACCACGATCTTGCACAGACCGGGGATCGTGAAGGCTTGCGCGCCCTTCTTGCTGAGGGCCTTCGCGATTTCGTCCGACAGAGTGTCGAACACAGCCGAGACGTCCTTCTTGGCCACGCCGGTGGCTTCCGAGATGCTCGCGAAGATTTCAGTCTTGGTGGGCGGCTTCTTGGCAGGGGCTTTCGCCATGATCGGAACCTTCCTTAGTCAGTTTGAAAATTGGGTGGGGATGACACTTGTTTCGGGTGTGG
Source organism: Lacipirellula sp. (assembly GCF_965279485.1). Lineage (NCBI taxonomy): Bacteria > Pseudomonadati > Planctomycetota > Planctomycetia > Pirellulales > Lacipirellulaceae > Lacipirellula > Lacipirellula sp. The sequence continues at coordinate 542,430 of NZ_CBDIIC010000001.1, read as the reverse complement.
CCCGGGGCCCCGGGCCTCGACGTACTAGCAATCTAGCACGCAACGTGCTGATTTAAGGGCGATAGCGGCTAAATTACAAGCCGAAAGTCGGCAAAAACCCTAGAAAAGCCGTGGTTTCCCCAACTTTCCTCCCAAAAGGCCCTAGAAAACTGGGGCTAAAGTTATGGGCGCCCTCGTTTTGGGCCGGAAAATAGGGGATTTGGCGGTGCGGGCAGGCGCGGGCCCCCAACCGTGGGGCTGGCGGGGCACCGCCGGCACCGATCGCTCAATTGCCATAATCGTTACCCGGTGTAAACTTAGAATGGGCAAGGTGTTACGGGTGGCGCCGGCGCCCTGCGGAGGGATTGGCCGCCGGGTGAGGAGCGCCCGTGGGTAGGGATTTCGGTCCATTGGCTCGCCGAGCCGGCTACTAAGGGAATAGGAGAGCGCCATGTCGAGCTGGAGGATCGGACGGACCGCTAGGCACTGCCTGGCGGCGGCGTGGAGTCTCCAACTCGCTTTCGGGCTACCTGGCGTTTTTTGGGGTGAGGGGCCGGAGACGGCTTCAGCTCAGGAAATCATCCGTCGGGCTCGCACCGTCTTTGGCCGGAACGCCCCCGATGAGGCGATGGTGGGCGTGCAGCCGCCGACCGATCGGACGCTCAGCCGCGGGATGCAGCGTGCCCAGGAGAGCATCGCCGGCGGCGAGTATTCGCAAGCGATCCGCTTTCTCGACGAGATCTTGGGTCGCGACGAGGACTTCTTCGTCGAACTCGGCGAAGCGGGCGAGTATTCCGGAATGAAGCAGGCCGCGCGGCGGCTGATCCGCGACTTGCCGCCTGAGGGGCGTCAGTCGTACGAGAATTCTTACGGCGCCGAAGCTCAGCGGCAGCTCGAAGCGGCGATCGCCAGCGGCGATTCGGCGGCCCTTGCAAAGATTTCGCAGCGATATTTGTTCACGCCGGCGGGCTACGAAGCAGCCCTGCTGTTGGCGATGGACGAGGCGGACGCAGGGCGTCACTTCTCGGCGGCCCTAGCTTACGAACAATTGCTCGAAGCGCCTGAAGCAGCGCGACGGTTCGAGCCATCGCTCTCGATTCGCGCCGCCTCGAGTTGGCTGGCTGCTGGCGAAGAAGAGAAGGCCCGTAAGATTCTTGAGAATCTCCTCGCCCATGGCGAGCAGTCGATCGAAATAGCTGGCCGGACGCGGAAGTTTGATTCGCAAGCAGCGGCTATCGAATGGTTGCGCGAAGTCGTCGGAGAGCCGGCGGGTATGGTCGCGCAGCAAGAGCGCCAATGGCTCACCTATCGCGGCAACGCGGCGCGCAATGGCTCAGTGAACGGCGGCCTGCCTCACCTCCGCGTCCGTTGGGAAGTGCGGCTGCTAGGGCCCCCGCGGCTCGAAACGATTTTCGAGAACCTCATCGCCGAGTTTATTCGCACCGAGCAACCAATGCCGGTCGCGGGCAACGTGATTGCCGCTGGCGATTACATCGTCACGCGCACGCCCCAAGGGGTGTTGGCAGTCGACTTCCGAACGGGCAAGCTTGTCTGGCGAAGCCAGCCGCAGCGTGAGAAAACGCTGGATGATTTGATTCAGTCGTCGCTCAACGGCGATGAGCAGTCGGGCAGCCCCGAGCCGTTGCGGGCGTTTGCGCGTCGCGTGTGGGAAGACTATCTCTACGGCGTTGTGAGCAGCGACGGCGATCGCATCTACGCCGTCAACAATCTGAACATGCCGGCGGCGTTGCAATACGATATGTCGCCAATGATGGGCGGCGATATCCCCGCCGATCGCATCGCGACCAACCGATTGACCGCTTACGACCTGGCGACGCAAGGCAAACTGCTGTGGGAAATCGACGGTCAGCAGGCCGACGGCGACTTGGCAGGGACGTTCTTCCTCGGCGCCCCGCTTGCGGTGGGGCAGTCGCTGTACGTGCTGGGAGAAGCCAAGAGCGCGGTGTACCTCATCGCTCTCAATCGCGAGACCGGCGCCGTCGAGTGGCAGCAACAGTTGGCGAGTCTCGAGGCAAGCGTGCAACTCGACCTGCGGCGACGGTTGCAATCGCTGTCGCCGTCGTACGAAGGCGGTATTCTTGTCTGCCCGACGGGGTCGGGCGTCGTGATGGGGATCGATCTTGCCAAGCGGTCGTTCGCGTGGGCCTACCGCTTCGACGCGCAGTCGACGATTCCGAACATGTATCAGGGGGGCCGCGACGACGGCAATCCGTTCAATGCCGCGAATCGTTGGACCGACAATGCCGTGGCGATTGCCGACGGCAAGGTCGTGCTGACGCCGCCCGAGTCGACGTCGTTGCATTGCGTCGAACTGCAGAGCGGCAAGCTGCTGTGGAAGGCGAAGCGGGACGACATGAAGCGGCTCGCATGCATCGAAGAGGGCCGCGTGCTACTCATCGGCAATCGCAAGGCGAAGGCGTTGACCCTGTCTGACGGCAAGCCTGCCTGGAAAAAAGAGACGTTGGGCTTTGCAAGCGGCGCTTTTCCGGCGGGAACTGGATTTGTAAGCGACGGCAAGTATTTCCTACCGCTCACCTCCGCGGAAGTGATCGCGATTGATTTGGCGGGAGGTCGCGTCGTCGCGCGGACCGCGCCGGCGGACGGGGCGCCGTTGGGCAATCTAATTTGCCACCGCGGCTCGGTGATCTCGCAAAACGGCAAGTATCTCGATTGCTACGACCAAATCGACGTGCTGCGGAAACGCTCGGTGCGAACGCTCCAAGAAAATCCGAGCGACGTCGAGGCACTGCGGACGTTGGGCGAAGTTGCCTTCAACGAAGGACGCCTAGGCGACGCGATCCGCATGTTAGAGCAAGCCTACCGTGCGGCGCCGGACGAACTCGAAACGCGCGAGGTGCTGGCCGAGTGTTTGGCGGAAGCGCTCGATGCCGACTTCGCGGGCAATCGTGAGAAGCTGCTCCTGCTGCAAGAGTTGAAGGACGGCGGCGTTGCGCGGCAGATGGCGACGTTGCGGATTGAAGCGAAGGGGATGCTCGAAGTTGGCGAGCCGCTTATTTCGGCGGACGCCTGCCTCAAGTTGTATCGGCTCAGCGGTCCGGCCGACGAACTGATGCCGGTGAGCCGCGATCACCAGACGACGGCTGCGCGGTGGGTGCAAGCGCAGTTGGCGGCAATTTGGGAAGCGGCGAACGACGAGCAGCGAGCGACGCTGAAGAGCCGCATCGATAACGAGTTGGCCTCCCTAGGCGCGGAGCCGCGGGGCGAACCGCTGGAGCGGACGCTGGCGTTTTTCGGCAACCTGCCGATGACGGAATCGTTGCGGCTGCTGTGCGCCCGCGAGTTGGCGCTGGCGGGGCAATCGCTCGAAGCGCAGCAGATGTTTCTCGACCTGGTCGATTCGGAAGACCTGCGGATTCATCGCGAGGCGGTCGGGCGGATCGCCTGGCAGTTGCACGAAGCGGGACTTCACTCGCTGGCGACTGCCTACGATGCAGAGCTGGCGGGGCCGTTGGCCGATGAGATTTGCTTTGATGAATTCACCGGTAACGCGTTGGTTGCGCGGTGGAAAGACGCGACGCCGGTCGACCCGAATACTTGGCCGCATGGCCGTGTAACGGTCGCGGAGGCGCAAACGACGCCCTCAATGGGAGCTCGGATGCGGATGCCAACCGTCGGCATTCGCATGGAACGAACCGACTCGATCCTGGGTTATTCGTCGCCGCAGTTTTCCCAACGGGGCGGCGAGGTGCTGCTGACCGACAATTACGGCCAAGAGTTTTTCCGCACGAACCTCGAAGCGGAGAACCAAGGCATGTACCGCTACAACCCGGGGAATTACTACGGCGTTTCGCGCGGAAACTTGCTGGTCGTTTCGTTCGGGACGCAACTGGCGGCCTTCAACACGCTGTCGGCGACCGACGCCTTGGCGCCGAGCGTGATGTGGCGCACGAGCATTGTCACGAATCTGAATTACGACCAGCCGTTCCCGCAAAGCAGTTCGGGAGGCGATACGGCGCGGCCTGGTTCGAATCGCGCCCCGCGCGCAGCAGACGCCGACGGGAAGTTGATCGGCGTCATTGGCCCCGTGACGAGCCGCGGGGTGATTTTCCAAGATCAGCGGCGCCTAGTCTGTCTTGATCCAACGTCCGGCAACGTGCGGTGGTCGCGGACCGACGTGCCGCGCGGTTGCGAACTATTCGGCGATGACGACTACTTATTCGCCATTCCGCCAGGCAAGACCGAGGCCCGCGTCTACAGCACGGTCGATGGTCGGCAGCTAGGCAAGCGGGCGGTCCCGCCATTCCGCGAGCAAGTCGTGTCGATCGGGCGGAAGCTCCTGCGGTGGAAAACGGCAGGCGCTCAGGCGACGCTGTCGTCTGTCGATGCGTGGAGCGGCGAGACGGAGTGGTCTCGAGAGTTCGGTTCCGGCGCAGCAATCGACGTTGATCAAAGCCGTTACGTGTCGATCGTCGACGGGAAGGGACGCGTCGTCATTCTCGACGGAACCAATGGCGAAACGTTGGTCGACTACCAGACTCCCGATGCGTTGCGAGCGGACGAGCTCCATCTCCGAGTCGGACAGGATGATTTCCTGCTGCTCGTCCGCGGGCCCGCGTCGATGAATCGGGGGCCGACAATGCAGGGCTTCACGCCAGATTCGCCGGTGATCGACGGCGTCGCGATGCTGTTCTCTCGCCACAGCGGCGAGATGCGGTGGAATCGCCCCGCGGAAATCGAGCAGCAAGCGTACACGTCCAACCAGCCAGTTGATTTGCCGTTCATCCTATTTTCCGGACGATTGACGCGCGAAGGGAATACCGGTCAACAGACTGCCATGTTGGTGCTCGACAAGGCGACCGGCCGCGCGATCATGCGGCGCGACGATCTGCCAATGAACAACGGCGGCATGGTCTTGGCGCGGATTTCCGACGCGGCGCAGCATCAGGCAGTCATCGAAACGGCGGGAAAAACGTTCTTGTTACAATTCACCGATCAGCGTCGACCGCCGGAACCTCCCTCGCTTGCCGAGGTTGAATCTGAACGGAAGACGAGCGGCGGCGGCTTGATGGGCATCTTGTTCAAGTTCGGTCGCGAGTAAACGGCCGCCGTACTTTCGGAAGTTGGACGCTCTGATGTTGAAATGGATCTTCACACTCTTGGCGACGATAGCGACGGCGACTTTGCAGCCGGTCGCTGCGCGTGTCCCGGATCCTGCCGTGCAGGCGCACGTCAATGGCGGGCTCGAGTGGCTCGCCTCGCAGCAGCACAAGTTGGGCCACTGGAGTGCGCAGGGGCGGTATCCGACCGCGATGACGGCCCTTGCCGGCATGGCCATGCTGTGCGAAGGCTCGACGACGACGCAGGGCAAGTATGCCGAGAACATTCGCCGCGCCGTCGACTATCTCACCAACCGCAGCCGACCGAACGGTCTCATCGGGGACGCCGACGACGATCGCTACACCTACGGCCACGGATTCGCCATGCTTTTCCTGTCGGAAGTGCTGGGCGAAGAGGAAGACGTCGAGCGGCGCGCAGAATTGATTCGGGTCCTCACGAAGGCGGTTGAATTCACCGGGTACGCTCAGACGCCGGCCGGCGGCTGGGGGTATGTAAGCGCAAAGGATGGCGGCGGCTTCGACGAAGGCTCGACGACGATCACGCAAGTGCAGGGGTTGCGCGGCGCCCGCAATGCGGGGATTCCCGTGCCGAACGAGGTGATCGAGAGAGCGGTCAAGTACATCCACAATTGCACGCTGAAGGATGGGGCCGTGCAGTACAGCTCGAAAGGCGGGGGAGGGCGGCCGGCCATAACCGCCGCGGCCATCGCCTGCCTGTACAACGCCGGAGAATATGACGATGATTACGTGCCGCGAATGATGGAGTACTGCCGGAAGCAGCTCGATCCCGCGGCGCAAGATAGTTTCGGCCATTGGCACTACGCCCACTTCTACTATTCCCAGGTGCAGTACCGCGAAGGTGGGGACGCGTGGAACGACTATCGCGCGGCAGTGGAGAAGCGGATTCTCGCCGAGGCGACCGCCGTGAAGATGGGCGACGGCACGGCGTACACTTGGAGCCAAGGGTACGTCGGCCCGGTCTACACGACGGCGCTGAACTTGATCATTTTGCAGTTGGACAACGCTTACTTACCGATTTACCAAAGGTGAGGGTTCGGGTGTTAGGGTTCGGGGTTCAGGAAATGCGAAATCGCCTTTCGTGCTGACCCCCGAACCCCGACGCCTGAACCCTCGTAGCTGAACCCTGAACCCCGACACCTGAACCCTCTGAGACTTCCTGCATGAACGATTCCGCGGATGCCGTCGCCGACGGTCAGGTGATTGAAAAGCTCGGTTCGGCGGTCGAACGGATTCGGGGCCAGTTGGCTCAGGTGATCGTTGGTCAGAACGACGTCGTCGATCAACTCCTGATCAGCCTGTTTAGCCGCGGGCATTGCTTGCTTGAAGGCGTGCCGGGGCTGGCGAAGACGCTGCTCATCAGCACACTCGCGCGGACGATGAACCTGTCGTTCAGCCGCATTCAGTTCACGCCCGACCTGATGCCGGCCGACATTACGGGCACCGACATCATCGAAGAGAATCGCTCGACCGGGCAGCGCGAGATGCGGTTCCTCGAAGGCCCGCTGTTTTCGAACGTGATTCTCGCGGACGAAATCAACCGGACGCCGCCGAAGACGCAGGCCGCGCTGCTCGAAGCGATGCAAGAGCGGCAAGTGACGGTCGGCCGCGTGCGACATCAGCTGAGCGATCCGTTCTTCGTGCTGGCCACGCAGAACCCGATCGAGCAGGAAGGAACCTATCCGCTGCCGGAAGCGCAGCAAGACCGGTTCATGTTCAAGGTGCTGGTGACGTACCCCAGCTTTGCGGAAGAGTTCGAAGTCGCCCGCCGGACGACGGCGGCGATCACGGACACCGTGTCGTCGGTGATTTCGCCGGAAGAAATTCTCACGTTGCAGCGATTGGTGCGCGAAGTACCAGTGAGCGATCACGTGATTCGCTACGCGTTGTCGTTGGTGCGGCAGACGCGAGTCGGCGAGCCGGGAATTCCGGACTTCGTCGCCGACCAGTTGGCATGGGGCGCCGGTCCGCGGGCCGTGCAATTCCTAATCATTGGCGCCAAAGCCCGCGCGCTGATGGAACGGCGCACGCATGTGACCGTCGACGATATCCAGGCGCTCGCCAAGCCGGTGCTGCGGCACCGCATCGTCGTCAACTTCGCCGCCGAAAGCGACGGCGTCACGTCGGACGACGTGATCGATCGGCTCATCCAGTCCACCCCGGCCCGCGAGGATGAATTGGCCAATGACGCCCGATTCAAAGCGATTTTTGCATCCTGAGGCGATTCGGCGGATCGGGCGCCTGGAGATTCGTGCACGGCACGTCGTCGAAGGGTTCATGAGCGGGATGCATCGCAGCCCGTATTTCGGCCGATCGATCGAATTCCTGCAGCACCGGCAGTACGCCCCGGGGGACGATCTGCGCCACGTCGACTGGAAAGTCTGGGCGAAGGCCGATCGTCTCTATGTGAAGCAGTTCGAAGAAGACGCCAGCATGCGCTGCACGCTGCTCGTCGACGTTTCGAAAAGCATGGAGTATGGCAGCGGGCCGCTGAATAAGTACGAGTACGCGGCGACGGCGGCGGTGAGTATCGCCTATCTGCTGTTGCGGCAGCATGATGCGGTGGCGTGTCTGGCGTTTGACGAAAAGATTCGCGCGCGGACGCCAATGCGGAGCACGCAGGTGCATCTGGCGTCGATCGTCCAGGCGCTCGACGCGAATCGGCCGCAAGCGAAGACCGATCCCGGTAACGTGCTGCGGTTGATTGCGGAGGAGAATTATCGCCGCGGGCTGATCGTCGTGGTGTCGGACTTGCTAGGCGATCCGGCGTCGACGTTGCGGGGGTTGCGGCTACTGCGGCAACGCGGGCACGACGTGCTCGTGTTGCATGTGATGGATGACGACGAGCTGGATTTTCCGTTCGACGGGCCGACGCGGTTCGAAGGTTTGGAGTTGCCGGCGCATCTCAATTGCAACCCGCGGGCGCTGCGTGAAGGGTATTTGGAGGCGGTCGAGAAGTTTGTGTCGACGCTGCGGCATGGATGCGCACGCGACGCGGTTGATTATGAGTTGATTCGGACGAGCCAGCCGATGGACGCGGCGCTGGCGGCGTTTTTGAGCCGGCGGTTGGCGGCGCGGAAGTAGTAAGGAGGTGATCGGTTACTGGTGATCAGTGATCGGTTAATCTCGGCAAGCAAATATCTCAGTAAATCGAAGGCCCTCGGGCACTACGAATTCCCAATCACCAATCACCAGTAACTGATCACCCCACGACGTGTCGTTTCTGCTCCCCACACTGTTGACGCTCGGCTTGCCGCTTATCGCGGCGCCGCTGGTGATCCATCTGATCAACCTGCGGCGGCATCGGCGGATCGAGTGGGCGGCGATGGACTTTCTGCTGGAGAGCCAAAAGCGGAATAAGAAGTGGATCGTCCTCAAGCAACTACTGCTGCTATTGCTGCGAACGGCGGCGATCGCGGCGGTGGTGTTTATGTTGGCTGGGCCAGTGATCAAGTCGACCTGGGCCGGGCTGTTCGGCCGCGGGGTGACGCATCACTTGCTGCTGCTCGACGACAGCTACTCGATGACCGACCACTGGGATGAGACGTCGGCGTTCGAGCAGGCGAAGCGCGTCGTCGCCGCGGTGCTGGAGCAAGCTCAGGGGCGGTCGGAGAATCAGCTTGTTACGCTGTTGCGGTTTTCGGAAGCCCGTCGCCTGGCGGCTGGCGCTGGGCCGGAGATTGATCGGCGGCCGCTCGATGCGGCGCTGCTCGCGGAGTTGGAGCGGACGCTCGGCGAAATGAAGGCGTCGGAAACGAACGCCGGGCCGATCGACGGGCTGCAAGCGGCGACGCGGTTGCCCGAGGCGGTCGAAGGCGAGACGCGGATTGCGTACCTTGTCACCGATTTCCGCCGGCCGCAGTGGGAAGAGCAAGCGCAGCTGCAGCAACTGATGACGGAGCTTCGTGGACGGGTTGGCGACTTGCAACTCGTGCAGACCGTTTACGACGAGCGGCCAAACCTCGCGATCACGCGACTCGAGCCGGAGTCGGGCATTCGCGCGGCGGGCGTTGAAACTTGGATGGAACTGACCGTGGCGAACTACGGCAAGGCGCCGGTCGCCGCCGTCACCGTGGCGGTCGAGCAAGATGGCAATCGGTTGCCGGCGGTGGAGTTCGACGAAATTCCTGCGGGCGAAACGGCAACGCGGCGGTTCCGCGTGACCTTCCCGACCGCCGGCCCGCACGAACTGACGGCGGGGCTCGAAAGCGACGCGGTGCTCACCGATAACAAGCGATACTTCGCCGCGGAGATTCCGCCGGTCTTCCCGGTGCTGGTGATCGACGGTTCGGCGAACGGCGACGATGGCTACTATCTGCGGACGGCGCTTAGCCCCGGTGGAAAGAATGTGGGCGGTTGGAATCCGCAGGTCGAGCCGCCGAGCTATCTGCGGAACCACGAAGCGCTCGCCAACTACGCGGTGATCGTGCTGCTCGATGTGCCGCGGCTCGACGACGCCGAAGTTGAAGTGCTCGAGTCGTATGTGCGCAGCGGCGGCGGGTTGGCGATTTTCGTCGGGCCGCAATCGCAGCAGCCGTTTTACAACGATCAACTCTTCGCCGATGGTGCGGGGCTGCTGCCGGCGCCGCTGAACGTGCCTTCGCAGCTCTTGCGCGATCCGTCGGAAGCGGGCGCCGACGTTCGCGTCGCCGAACATCCGATTTTCCGCGTCTTCGCCGGGCAGCGCAACAGTTTTCTGTCGGTGGCAAACGTTGATTTCTATTACGCACTCGATCCGAACTGGAAGATTCCGGAGTCGGGTGACGTGAGCGCAATCGCAACGCTCCGCAACGGCGCGCCGCTGGCGCTGGAGAAGAAGTTCGGCGAAGGCCGCGTGCTGCTTCATTTGGCGAAGCTGGCCCCGACGCCGACTGACCAAGGGGTCTGGACGAACTGGAGTCTCAATCCAGTGTTCCCGATCTACGCGAACGAACTCGTCGGGTACCTGTCGGCGACGCGGCGGCGATTTGATGTGCGCGGCGTCGACGAACCGATCAAACTCGCGCTGCCTGAGGCTGCCTATCTGCCTGAAGTAAAAGTTCGCGCGCCGGGCGTTGGCGAAAGCAATGCGACGCCGATTGTCGCGGCGGCGAAGGAGGGGGTTTACGAGATCACGGCGCCGGGACAACCGCGGAGCGGCGTGTGGCGGTTTGAGCTGACGACGCGCGAGGGGAAGCCGCAGGTTCGTTATGTCGCGGTGAACGTGCCGACCGGCGAAGGAGAGCTGGCGATCTTGCCGCAGAGCGAACTGGCCGAGCGGCTGCCGGGCGTGGAGTACCGGTACGCGCTCGCGTCGGAGTTCACGAAGGCTGACGATGAGTTGGAAGGTTATCAGCTGGGCGACGCGTTTCTTTACGCATTGGCGGCGATTCTCATCTTCGAGCAGTTGCTGGCCGTTTCGGCGAGCTACCATCCGGCCGCGGCCAGGAGCGCCGCATGATCGCCTGGAACCGCTTGCTGCTGCTCGCGCAAACGACCGCGGAGTCGCCTGGCGCAGCAACCGATCCGGCCACGCCGGCGGTCGCACCCACGCTTGGGGAGGGGCTGACAAGCTACCGGTTCGGCCGGCTGGAGCAATTCGACGATCCCCGCTGGCTGTGGCTGGGCGTCGCGGTGGCGGCCGTGTTGCTCGTGCTGTTCGTCGTGTGGCAGTATCGCCGCGAGCATTCGGCGCTGCCGACCTGGGCGACGTTCGCGCTGGGAGCGTTGCGATTGGCGGCGTTTGCGGGGGCGATTTTATTTTTTCTCGATCCGCTCAAGCGGACCGATCAGGAGATTGTCACTGAATCGCGGGTGACGGTGCTCGTCGACGCCAGCCAAAGCATGGCGGTGGAAGATGAGAAGAGCGGCGACGATGGCGTGAGCCGCAGCGAGGCGGTGTTGCAGGTATTGGCCGATTCGCCGCTCATCAGAGAATTGCGCAGCCAGCACGACGTGACGGTAAAAGTATTCGACGCCGAAGTTCGCCGCATCCAACAATGGAAACGCGATAAAGCCGCGACCGGCGGTCGCGTGCATTCAGCAAACGACGCCGCCACCGAATCGAACGATGACGGCGACGGCGCGCGTGATGGCGGCCGTGATGAAGACCGCGACCAACGGTCGCGGCTTTTTGACGCTGGGAAACCGATTGGGGCCGAAACGCGGTTGGGCGATGCGTTGGCGGCGACGCTGGCGGAACCGGTGGCGGGGCAACTTGCGGGGGTGTTCGCGTTCTCCGATGGCGGGCAAAACCTCGGCGTCGACCCGCTTGCCGTTGCGGATGCCGCGGCGATTGCGAAAACGCCGATTATCACCGTCGGCGTCGGTTCGACGGCGCCGCGGCGCAACTTGCGGCTGCAAGAATTGATCGCGCCGTCGCGAGCATATCCAGAAGATAAGGTCGCCGTGCGAGCGCTCGTGCAAGGCGAGGGATATGCGGGCCGCTCGTTCGACGTGGAACTCTACGCTCGCGAAGGCGAAGGGAGCGCCGAGGTTCGCATCGGCCAAGAGTCAGTGACGCTCAACGCCGACGGCGAGACCGTGCCGGTGGAGTTCGACATCGAACCGTCGGTAATTGGGCGGTTGGAGTTGGAGGCCCGCCTCGTTGCGCCACCCGACGACCAATACAGCGACGACAATCGCCGCACGGCGGAAATCGACGTCGTCGAGACGAGTACGAAGGTGCTGCTCATCGCGAGCGGTGCGACTCGCGACTATCGCTTTCTGCGGAACCAACTGAAGCGCGATCGGCACGCCAACGTCGACGTCTGGTTGCAAATGTCGCCCCCCGGAATCTCGCAAGACGCCGACAAGGTGCTGCAGGAGTTTCCGAAGACGAAGGACGAGCTCTTCGACTACGACGTCATCGTCGCGTTCGATCCCGACTGGATGCAACTCGACGCGCAACAAGTCGACTTGCTGGAGCAGTGGGTCGCCGAGGAGGCGGGTGGCATGATCGTCGTCGCGGGGCCGGTCCACACGGCGACATGGGCGCAGAGCCCGGAGCATGGCAAAATTCGCGCGCTCTACCCGGTCGAGTTCCAACGACGGATGGGCTTGCTCGACGACGGGTTGTACGGCTCGCCGACGCCTTGGCAGATTGACTTCACGCGCGAAGGGATGGAGGCCGACTTTCTTTGGCTCGGTGACACGCCGGAAGAGAATCGCGCGCGGTGGGGACGCTTCCCGGGCGTCTTCGGTTGCTACGCGGTGAAGGGGCCGAAGCCTGGCGCGCAAGTGTACGGTCGGTACAGCGATCCTGAGGCGGGGATCTCGACCGAACGGCCGGTTTACTTTGCGGATCAGTTCTACGGCGCCGGCCGCGTTTTCTACATGGGAAGCGGCGAGCTGTGGCGGTTGCGGACGCTCGATCCTGGCTACTACGAACGACTCTACACGCAACTTGTGCGGCATGTGAGCCAAGGGCGATTGCTGCGCGGCTCGTCGACCGGCCGGTTACTGGTCGAGCGAGATCGGTACTTCGTCGGCGATACGGTGGTGGTGCGGGCGCAGCTGAGCACGCCCGATCGCGAACCGCTGGTGGCGCCGCGCGTTTCCGCGCGAGTTACTGGGCCGAACAACGCCGGGATGAACGTCGAACTGATCGCCGACGAAAGCCGGCCGGGGAACTTCGTGGGGCAGTTCACCGTCTCAAACGAAGGTTCGTACCGCATTGAACTGTCGCCGCCGGGCGATCCGGGTGAGTCGCTGGTGAAGCGAATCACGGCGGCGGTGCCCGACTTGGAGTTTGCCGAGACACGGCGGAATGAAGCGCTGCTTACGGCGATCGCGGCTCGGTCGGGCGGCAAGTACTACGCGAGCCCCGCGCTCGCGGCGAACGGCGACAGCGGCCTACCGGCGGCGGGGACGCTGATTGAAAGTCAGGCGAAGACCGAGATCGTCCGCGGGCAACCTGACAAGGCGTTTGCGGAGTCGCTCCATCGCTGGTTGCTAGCGGGGATTTGCGGGGCGCTCTGCTTGGAATGGTTGCTCAGACGGTTATTGAAATTGGCGTAAGCCTTCAACGTGCGAGAGATTGACTGACGAAATGGCTACGGCGTCGTTACCCTTCGAAATTCCCCGTCCGGTCGCGCAGAAAGTGTCGCGACTGCGGATGTTGGTGCGGCTATACAGCCTCGCCGAGGGGGTGGCGGCGGTGGCGATTGTCGCGGCGCTGGCGTTCTGGCTAGGGCTGGCGATCGACTGGCTGTTCGAGCCGTCGGCCGGCATGCGGATTCTCATGTGGCTGGCGGCACTCTTCTCAGTGCTGGTGACCGGCTGGCGGTACATCGCGCGGCGGCTGTTCGCGCCGCTGCCGGATGATAGCCTGGCGCTACTCGTTGAACGGCAGTACCCGCAGTTGCGCGAGGGAATGATCACCACCGTTCAAGCGGCGGGCGTTCGCGCGGGGATAGTGCGTGATGCGGAAGCGGTGGATGCGACCGACGGCGAACAGTCGCATGGCCACGGCGAGCAGTCGGCGCTGGCCGGCGCCAATCGCGAGTTGATCGACGCCGCCGGGCGGAACGCGGCTGCGGCGATGCAACAAGTTTCGCTGCGGCGAGTGTTCGACATGCGGCCGCTCGCACGCAAAAGTGCGGCGGCCATCGGCTTGTGCGCGGCGATGGCGATTTTCGCGCTAACGCAGCGCGGGGCGTTTGATTTTTACCTCGATCGGCTCGCTCTGGGCGAACAGCTGTGGCCGCGTCGCGTGCAGCTTACGGTCGTCGGTTTCGAAGATCGCGAAAATGCCGACGTGGTGAACGTCGCCCGCGATGATGATTTTGAGTTGACGGTGCTGGCGTCGATCGTCGGCAAGCATACAGCGCCAGACGAAGTCGAGATCCGCTGGCGGCGTCCGAGCGACGGCGGCCGCGGCAACGGTCCGATGCTCAAGATCGGCGAGGCTGAACCGGGCCGCGACGAAGCCCAGGAATACAACTACACCTTCAAGGTGAGCAGCGATATCGAGTTCGACGTCATCGGCGGCGACGATCGGATTCGCAACCTGCGGCTGCGGGCGGTCGAGCGGCCGGCGATCACGCGGGTGTGGCTTGAGGTCGATTACCCGAAGTACATGGAACGCGAGCCGCGGTCGGTGCCGGTAAGCGGCCGAGCTGAGTTGCCGGAAGGCGCCAAGGCAGTCTGCCGGATTCAGGCGAACAAGCCGCTCGTCGCAGCGACGGTGCGCGACTCGACGGCACAAACGAATTTGGCGACGACGATCGACGGCAAAAACGCGAAAGAGTTCAGCTTCGAGATTCCCGCCGCGTCGAGCGATCAGGTCTTTAGCATTTCGCTCCGCGACGCCGATGGCGTCGAGAATCGCGATCCGTTCCGGTTGCCGGTCTCGGTGCTGCCCGACCAATTGCCCGAAGCGTCGGTGGCGTTGCGCGGGATTGGTTCGGCGATCACGCCGCAGGCGCGGATCATGCTAGCGGGGAACGTGTCGGACGACTACGGCCTCGAAGAGGCGTGGTTCGAGTACATGGTGAACGAAGGCGCCGCGAGTCGCCGGCCGTTGCGCACGCAACCGGATGGCCTCACCGACCTCGCTCTGACGGAATCATTCGACTTGGCCGACGCCGATCCGCAGACGAAGCAGCCGCTCGTGGCGGTGGCGCCGGGGCAGAAACTGTCGCTCGCGGTGAAGGTTCGCGACGCTTACGACCTGGGCCAAGAACCCCATATCGGGGGGAGCCAGCGGTTTGTGCTCGACGTCGTCACGCCGTCGGAATTGCGGGCGATTCTGGAACGCCGCGAGCTCGGGCTGCGGCAGCGGTTCGAAGCGATCCACGAGAAAATGGTGGCGGTCCGCGAGTTGCTCGACCGCATTGATCTTGCCGCCGCGACGCCGCAGGCGGACGATACTGCGAACGCTGCGGGCGAGACCGACGCCGCCCCGGCGAATGACGAGAGCAATGCCTCGGCGACAGAACACGAACGAATCCGGCAGCGCGACTTGTCGCGCATCGGCGGTGCGCGGCAGAGCTCGACGCAGATCGCGTTCGAGACGGGCGGCGTGGCGACCGGGTTCGACGACATCGTCGCCGAGTTGATCAACAACCGCGTCGATACGGAGGAGTTGAAGGAACGGCTCGAAGGAGGCATTTCCGAACCGCTCAAAGAGATCAGCGGCGAACTGCTGCCGGCGTTTGAAAAGGAGCTCGAAGCGCTGGAATCAGCCTACGAAGCGGGGCCGGCCGAGGCGGCGGAACCGCTGGCGGCGGCGAAAGCGGCGGCTCAAACGGCCGAAGAAGCGATGAAAGCCGTGTTAGATCGTATGCTGGAGCTGGAAGACTACAATGAATTGGTCGAGTTGCTGCGGGGCATCGTGAAGGATCAAGAGCAGCTGAAAGAGCGGACGCAGCAAGAGCAACGCGACAAACTGAAGGGCCTGCTGGAAGATTAGGCGATGAGGACGACGCTCCAATCCTGGCGCTGGTGGACGATGGCAATGTTGGTTGCCATTTGCGGTGCCGGTGTTGGCGGAGCTCGCTTCGCGGCGGCCCAAGAGGCGCCGCCAGTGGTGGATGGCGATCCCGCTGCTCAGCCCGGCAGCGACGAAAGCCTCGCCCAGATCGAAGCCCGGCTGGCCGAGCGCTTTGCCCGCTTGGAAACGCTCGTCGAACGGCAGGCCGAACTCTCGCGCGGCACGCAGCCGCGGCGGGCCACGCTCTTGCGGCAGCTGATCACGCAGAGTCGCTCGCGCGACGTCAACGGGCAGTTCAACAAGGTGATCGCGGCGCTCGAGCAAGAAAGCTTCTCGTCGGCGATCGACGGGCAGGCCTCGCTTGAGACCGAACTGAACAAGCTGCTCGAACTGTTACTGCAAGAAGATCGTGACCGGCAGATCGATTCCGAACGGAAGCGGGTGAGCCGTTACCTGCAGGACGTCAACCGTCTCATCCGGATGCAGCGCGGCGTGAAGGCCCGCACCGACGGGGGCGACGATGACAAGGAGCTTTCGAAGGATCAGCAAGCGGTCGGCGATAAGACCGACAAGCTGGGCGATGAGATTGAAGACTCGGAGAAGATGGCTGCTCAGAAGGCGGCCGAGTCGCAAGAGTCGAGTGAGAAGAACAGCGAGTCGCCGCAGAGCAAATCGGGCGAATCGCAATCGGACTCCGAGTCGAAGGGCGAAGAGGGCAAGCAGAGCGAGGGGAAGGAATCGTCCAAGTCTGACGAAGCGGAGAATTCTGAGAAGACGGACGAAGAAAAATCGAACGAAGGCAAGCCGGCCGACGAAGACTCGAAAGAGAAGGAAGAGAGCAAGCCGAGCGATTCGAAGCAGGGCGAAAGCAAGCCAAGCGACGGAGAATCGAAGCCAAGCGAGTCGGGCGAATCGGAGTCGAGCGAGAGCCAACCAAGCGAAAGTCAGCCCAGCGAGGGGCAGCAGAGCCAAAGTAAGCCGAGCCAGGGTTCACCATCGGAGCAGCAGCCAGGTCAGTCAGGGGAGCAGTCGCCCCAAAACGGCGAGCAGCCGCCTGATAATCCGATGCAGCGGGCCGCGCAAAAGCTCCGGCAGGCACAGCAGCGGATGGCCGAGGCTCAGAAGAAGCTCGAAGAATCGCAGCGAGACGGCGCCGTCGAAGAACAGTCAAAGGCCGTTGAGGAACTCGAACAAGCGAAGGCCGAACTCGAGCGGATTCTGCGGCAACTGCGTGAGGAAGAGCTGGAGCGGATGCTCGTGCTGCTCGAGGCCCGCTTCCGCAAGATGCTCGACGAGCAGATCGAAGTGTACGACGAGACAAAGAAGCTCGACGCCGCGTCGCAAAAGGCGCCGGCTCACGAACTGGAGATCGCCAGCGGCCGGCTCGCGCGGAAGGAGACGCTGATCGTCCGCGAGGCCGATCGGGCGCTCGTGCTCTTGCGCGAGGATGGGACGTCGACGGCGTTCCCCGAAGCGATCGAGCAGGCCCGTGATGACATGGAGTCGATTGCCGAGCGATTGCGCGAGACGCGGGTCGACCTCATTACGCAAGGGTTGGAAGAAGATGTGATTGCGGCGCTTGAAGAGACGCTCGCCGCGTTGCAGCAGGCCCTCAAAGATTTACGCGAGCAGAAGCAGCAAGGCCAGCCGCAGCAGGGCGGGGGCGAGCCGGGCGAAAAGCCGCTGGTCGACCAGTTGGCGGAACTGCGGATGATTCGCTCGCTGCAGGTGCGCGTCAACAAGCGGACGCAGCAATACGGCGCGATGATCGAAGGGGAGCAGGCCGAGGATACGGACCTGATCGAGGCGATTGAAGGCTTGGCGGTGCGGCAGCAGAAAATCTTCCAAGCTACGCGCGAACTGAACACGAAGGAAGACTGATGGACTCGATGCGCGACATTCGCCGCTTCGTACTGGCCGCCTGCTGCGTGATCGCCGCGCTGGCGCCGACGATGGCGTTTGCGCAGGTCGATTTTGAGGCGAGTTGGGACGCCCCGACTTACCCCGTGGTGCGCGAGGAAGTGCTGGCGTGGCTTGAGCAGAGCGATTTGAATCGCGTTGAGGCGGCGAGCGTTCGCAAGCTGTGGCCCGCGAAGCCGCCAGAAGAACTGAACTCCAGCCAGATGCTCGATTTGGCGGCGGCTTCTTTCGCGGCCTCGTCCGAGGATGCAGCGAAGCTCGTCGCGATGTGCAACGCCGCCTACAAGGGGCCGGCGGTGGCCGAACCGGAGTGGTTGGCCGACGCCGACGTGCCGCTGCTCGTGCGTCACAATCTGCGACTCTACTACGCGCGGTGGCTCGCGCAGTACGGCCTGTACGACGAGGTGCTCCACCAGATCGGCGACTTGCGGCCCGATGAAGTGATCGATCCTGCGTCGCTGTTGTTCTATCAGATGGTCGCGTACCACCAATTGGTGCAGCCTGACGAAGCGCGGTCGGCGATGGTGCAATTAATGGAACACGACGATTCGCTGCCACGGCGGTTCTTACAAGTGGCGCAATTGGTGGAGCGAGATTTGGCGGGGCTCGAGGACGAATCGCTCGACCACATCGCGCGCCGCATGCACGACATTCGTCGCCGGCTGGCCTACGGCCGAGCGGGCGATCAGGTGCAGAAGATCGAACAGGGCGTGCTCGATTCGCTCGACAAGATGATCAAGGATCTCGAAGATCAACAACAGCAGCAACAACAATCGTCTTCGTCGTCGAGCGGCGGCCAGCCGCAGCAGGGCTCTCAGCCGATGCAGGATAGCGGCCTCGGCGAGACGAAGCCGGGGATGCAAGCGGAACGCCGCGACATCGGCGACAAATCGGGCTGGGGCGACCTACCGCCGAAAGAACGCGAGCAAGCGCTGCAGCAAATTGGCCGCGAGTTTCCGGCCCACTACCGCGAGTTGGTTGAGCAATATTTCCGTGAACTCGCCAACGAGCAGGCCGCCCCCGCCGACAAATAATCGAAAACTCGCGTTTTCCGTTCCGACACCCCGACGAACAACTACCGCATGACGCCTTGGTTCGCCTTACTCGCCGCACTGCTCGCCGTCTCGGGGGATGAGGCGTCGCTGACGACGCTCGAGGGGCAGACGATCAACGGCGTCGTCTCCGCGTGGGATGGGACGGAGTTGACGATTGACGCCGCGGAAGGCGCTCAGCAATTGGCGACCGATGCGATCATGGACGTCGCGTGGAAGCGGGAACCGAGCGACGGTCCGGCGCTGCGCGTGGCGGAACTCGTCGATGGCTCGCGACTGGCGTTCGAAGAGTTCACGATTGCCAAGCGAACGGCGACGTTCCAGCTGCCGGGGCAGCAAGCGAAGGTCGACGTCCCCACGGCGCGGATCAAACGTATCGAGCTCGTCGCGGCGAGCGAGCCGCTCGCAAAGATGCTCGCTGAGATCGAACAGAAGCAACCCGCCGGCGACTCGCTGGTGATCGTCAAAGGCGAGGCGATGGATTACCTGTCGGGCGTCGTTGAAGACGTTACCGCGCAGCAGGCCGACTTTCGCTGGGATGGCGAGAAGGTGCCGGTGAAGCTGTCGAAGATCGCCGCCATCGTTTTTTATCATGCGAAGGAAGCGGCGCTGCGGGAGGCGCTATGCCGAGTTTCGTTTACAAACGGCAGCGTTATCGCGGCGAAGGATGCGACGCTGAAGGATCAACAGTTGCAACTCAAGTCAGTGGGCGGCGTCGATGTTGAATTCCCGTTCGACCAAGTGACCCGCATCGATTTTTCTTCCGGGAAGATCGCCTATCTCAGCGATCTTAAGCCGGCGACGAGCCGCTGGACGCCGCGGGTGGCGCTGCCGGCAGACGCAAAGCTGATCGCCAGTTTCGGCGCGCCGCGGCAGAACGTGGCGTTCGACGGCTCGCAGCTCTCGCTGCTGTGGGACGACGATCCCGTGCCGGCTCGTCGCGACGTGCGGACCTACTCGCGCGGGCTGGCCGTGCGGAGCCGGACGGAGCTGACGTATCTTGTTCCCGAGGGGATGACGCGGTTTGCCGTGACGGCGGGGATCGACCCGGCGACGGCCAGTCAGGGGAACGTCGCGCTCGAAATCCGCGGGGATGACCGGATTCTATGGGAAGGGACGATTGACGGGGGGCAACCTCCGGTCGAGATCGACGTAGAATTGCAGGCGGCGCGCCGGTTGCAGTTGGTCGTCGACTATGGCGATAACCTCGATTACGGCGATCGCCTTCACCTGATCGAGGCTCGCTTCATCAAATGAATTGCTATCACCCGATCTTGATCGCCGCCTCGCTGTTGTGCAGCGCTGCCGCGGTGCGCGGCGCCGTGACGCCCGATCCGGCCGTCCTGAAGGCGGAGGACGAGCGGGCTGAGGCGATTGCAAAGGCCTCGGCCGCGACGGTGGCGGTGTTCGATGGGGCTGGCGGCGGGGGCGGTTCAGGGGTGCTGATTTCCCCCGATGGCTTCGCCGTGACGAACTTCCATGTGACGTCGCCCTGCGGCGCCGCGATGAAGTGCGGGCTCAACGACGGCAAGCTCTACGACGCGGTCATTGTCGGCATCGATCCCGTCGGAGACGTGGCCCTAATTCAACTGCTAGGCCGTAACGACTTTCCGGTGGCCGAGATCGGCGACAGCGATCAGGTGCGCGTTGGCGACTGGTGCTTCGCCGCCGGCAATCCGTTTTTGCTCGCGGACGATTTTACGCCCTCGATCAGCTACGGGCTGGTGTCGGGGACGCATCGTTACCAATACCCGGCAGGCACGCTGCTCGAGTACACCGACTGCATTCAAACCGACGCGGCGATCAATCCAGGGAACTCGGGCGGTCCACTGTTCGACGCCAAGGGACGGCTGATCGGCATCAACGGTCGCGGCTCGTTCGAGAAGCGCGGCCGCGTCAACGTCGGCGTCGGCTATGCAATCTCAGTCAATCAGGTGATGCGGTTTGTGCCGATGCTGAAGAGCGGCCGGATCGTCGACCACGCGACGCTCGGCGCGACGGTGTCGACCGAGAAGGGCTCGGTCGTCGTTGACGACATTCTGGAAACGAGCGACGCCTTCCGTCGTGGCTTGCAGTATGGCGACAGCATCGTTCGCTTCGCCGGCCGCGAGATCTCGACCGCGAACGCACTCAAAAATGTGCTGGGCGTTTACCCCAGCGGGTGGCGGGCGCCGCTGACGTACCGCCGGAACGGGCAGGCCTTCAGCACGCAGGTGCGGCTGATGGGCGTGCACGACGAAGCGGAGCTGATTGAACTGGTGCAGAGCGAGGAAGAGCAACCAAGCGGCCATCCCGGCGATCCGCAGGAGAAGCCGAAGGATGAAGGCCCCAAGCTGCCGATTCCTCAGCTGGAAGGATTGCTCAAAAAGAAAAAGCTGCCGCCGGCGGTGGTACAACGCTACGAAGCGCGCCGGGGCTACGCGAACTATTGGTACAACGAGCAGGCGCAAGAGCGGCTCTGGACGAATTATGTCGATCGGAGCGCTCTCGCTGACCTTGGCTACGACTGGCGCGTCAGCGGCAAGGTTGAAACTGGCGGCGTGTTCCAGCTGGTCACGTCGGCGAATCGCTCGGAATTGACGCTGCCGTCGGGCCATTCGGGCGCGATCTTCAACGGCGATGTGGCGGGGCAACTTAGCCCGCCGCGCTCTGGGGGCCTATTGCTGACGATCAACGCTTGGCAGCGGTTCATCGACAAGGGTCTGAACCGTTTCGGCGAAATCTACTACCTCGGCAAGCTGCCGCACGGCCCCGACGGGACGCCGGAAGATTGTCTCGTCGGTTACTTTGAGGGAATGGAGACACGGTTCTTCTTCGCGGAAGATTCGGGCGATCTCACTGGCATCGAACTCTTTTCGGCCGACGACGCCGATCCGTGCGAACTGAGCTTCAGGGAGTTCAAGGATATCCAAGGAAGGCGGTTGCCGGCGCGGTGGCTTGTGCAGCATGGCGACGGCGTGTTTGCGGAACTGGCGATTGAGCAGTGGGACGTCGGCCAGCCGCCGAACGGTCCGCAGGATGGAGCCAACTAGCTTGACTGAAGCTCGCCATCAATTCTCGCGACTGCTGCTGGCCGCGCTCTTCGCGACGAGTGCGCCGCTGGCGGCGTTGGTTGTTCACTCGAACGTTCACGCCGCTTCGTTTCAAGAAACGATCCGCGACGTGCAGCGGAAGGTCGTGAAGATCTACGGCGCCGGCGGGATGAAGGAGTTGGAGGCCTATCAAACGGGCATCCTCATCTCCGGCGAGGGGCATGTCCTCACGGTGCAGAGTTACGTGCTCGACACCGACGACCTGGCGGTGGTGCTCGACGACGGCCGGAAGTTTAAGGCCGAGGTGCTGGGCGTCGACCCGGTTCGCGAACTGGCCGTGCTGAAACTGCCGGTCGAGGCCGATGCGTTGCCGCATTTTGATTTGAACGCGGCGCCGCTGGCGAAGGTCGGCGAGCGGGTGTTGGCGGTGAGCAATTTGTTCAACATCGCCGGCGGCGACGAACCGGTGAGCGTATTGCAAGGCGTCGTAAGCGGGATCGCGCCGCTCGACGCCCGCCGCGGCGCCCATCAGGCGAGTTTTCACGGCAACGTTTACATCGTCGACGCGGCCGCGAACAACCCCGGCGCGGCCGGCGGCGCCCTAGTGAATTGGCGCGGGCAACTTGTCGGGCTGCTCGGCAAAGAGTTGCGGAGCCGTTCGACCGGCGCGTGGCTGCACTATGCGATTCCGGTCGATCAGTTCGTCGCTTCAGTGGAAACAATGGAAGCGGGGCGGACGATCGACGCCGACGATGAGACGGTCGCAAAGGCGAGCGATCCGCTGACGCTAGCGGCAGTGGGGATCGTGCTGGTGCCCGATATTTTGCCGCGGACGCCGCCGTACATTGATTCGGTCGTTGCCGGTTCGGCGGCGGAGCGGGCCGGCTTGCGGCCTGACGATCTGCTCGTGTTCGTGGAAGGCGAGCCGACGTCTTCTTGCTCGGTCGTTGCCGAACAGTTTGGCCGGCGCGAAAGTTTTGATGATGTTCGGATTTCCGTGTTGCGCGACGGCAAGCTGGTCGAAGCGACGCTAAACGCCGAGGTTGCTGAAGAGCCTGTGGAAGACGAACCAAGCGCCTCCGACGAAGCCAACGCCAACTTACCTGGCGAGAGTAGCGGCGAGGTTGACGCTGAAGCGGCTGTCGATGGCGACGAGCCTGTCACGGAAGATGACAATGCGTCGGAAGGCGACGAAGCGAGTGAAAGCGACGCAAGCGATGCCGAGGATTCTAACTCCGATCAACTTGACGCCCCTACTGAGTGAGCCACGGCTGGTGACGCGTTTCTTCTCACGATTGGCGATTTGCTTCGCGCTCGGCATGGCGGCGGCTTCGCCCGTGCGCATGTTCGCTGCCGATGATCTCGATCAACTCGAACAGCAAGCGATCTCCGCCGCGGTGAAGGCGGCCGAGAAGTCGGTCGTCCAGATTCGTACGATCGGCGGCGTCGATCAGATTGACGGCAAGACGCTTGCCCAAGGACCCACGACTGGGGTGATCATTAGCGACGACGGGCTGATCGTCTCGAGCGCTTTTAATTTTGCTCAACAGCCAACGTCGATTTTGGTGCGCCTGCCTGACGGCGAACAAAAAGCCGCGCGGATTATCGGCCGCGATGAGAATCGCATGCTCGTGCTACTCAGGGTGGCTGCAGACGAACCGCTGACAGCGGCCGAGCCGGCCCCGCTCGACGAGGTGCGCACCGGCGATTCGGCGATTGCGTTGGGGCGGCCGTTCAATCCTGAGGATGTGAGCGTTTCGGTCGGCGTGGTAAGCGCGCTCAATCGGATGTTCGGCCGTGCGATTCAAACCGATGCGAACGTTTCGGCTGCGAACTATGGCGGGCCGCTGATTGATCTCGAAGGCCGCGTCCTGGGCATCCTGGCGCCAATGGCGCCGCCGTCGCCCGGAGCGAGCGAGGCCGACGTCACCGCCGGAGCGGAATTTTACGACTCGGGGATCGGGTTCGCCGTGCCGCTCGTCGACGTGTTGGCGATCGTCGATCGTTGGACCGACGAGAAGGATTTGCATCGCGGGCTGCTGGGGATTGGGCTGAAGGCGGGCAACGCCCATTCGACGGCGCCGATCATTACGAACGTCTGGCCCCGTTCGCCGGCGGCAATTGCCGGTTGGAAGGCGGACGATCGCATCGTTTCAGTCAACGGCGTGAAGGTCAACACGCAGACGGCGCTCCGCTTTCAGACGATGCCGCGTTACGCGGGCGACACGCTGGCGGTGACGCTGCGTCGCGGTTCGGGCGACAAGGCGAAGGAAATTGAAACCAAGATTCGGCTCGTTGCGAAGTTGCCGCCGTACGCTCATCCGTTCCTGGGCGTGCTGCCCGAGCGCGCGGCATCCGCCAGCGGCGAAGAGGCTGACGCAGATGGTGCGGCCGACGAGAAGAAGGATGATGTAGCGGACGCCAAAACAAAGAAAGACGACGCGGCAGGCGTCGTGATTCGCAGCGTCTGGCCGGATAGTCCCGCCGATGACGCTGGGCTTCGTGCCGGCGATCGTATCGTCAAACTGGGCGACAAGAATATCGCGAGCGCCGGCGAGGCCAGGTCGGAACTGAACGCCAAGGCGCCTGATGACGAACTGGCCGTCGTAGCAAAACGCGGGGACGAAGAGCAGGAATTCGAAGTGAAACTCGGCGAACTGCCGACGGCCGTTCTCGACGCGGCCGATCTGCGAGCAGACTCGGAACGGGCAAGCGACTCCGGTAGCCTTGGCGATCCGAAGTTGCAGACGCTCAAGCTTCCCGAAATGTCGCAAACGGCCCGTTACTTCCAACCGCCCAGCGGCGGTGCAACGCCTGGGCTGCTGATTTGGCTCGGCGACGGCAAACGTGAGACGGCCGAAGCGATGGCCGCCGACTGGCAGCGCACCTGCGTCCGCGATCGGCTCACCCTGCTGATGCCCGAACCGGGCGATGCCGGCGGCTGGACGAACGACGATTTGGAGTACCTGGCCCGGTTGTTGCAAACGGCCGGCAGCCGCTGGCGGATCGACCCAAGTCGCGTCGTGATCGCCGGCGAAGGGAAGGGGGGGCAACTCGCGTACGCCCTCGCCTTGCGAGGCCGCAAGATGATCCGCGGCGTGGCGGTCGTCGACAGCCCGTTACCGCGGACGCTGGAAGTTCCCGAGAACAATCCAAACGAGCGACTGGCGATTCTCTCCGTCGAGACGCAAAACACGCCCCTGTCGCTGCTGATTCGGCAGGATCTCAAGAAGCTCGAAGACGCCGGCTATCCGGTGACGCAACTTGTGCGTCGCGGCGAAGAGAGCCGCTCGACGACGCTCGACGCGGCGACGCGGGCGAAGATCGGGCGATGGATCGACGGGCTCGATCGGCTGTAGAAGCGACGGTTGTTCTGCTGCCAGCCCTTCTTAAATGCTTAACGGTTAATCGCCTAACCACGGAGTATGCAGAACGCCCGCTGTTGCGAGAAAATTCAACCTACTCCGCTGGCTGCGCCGCCCGCTCCGCTTCCAGCTTTTTCTTTTGCTCGTCCCACCGCTTCTCCATCTCCGCGAACTCCTCCGCGGTGGTGAACTTTAGCGTCAGCCGCGTGAAGTCGTCGACGGGACGGAAGTTGATCTCGAGCATCTCGCCCGCTTTGTTGCGGTAGATGACGAACGACTCGAAGCCCTGCTCCGTGGGGTGGTCGAGCGTCGGCTCCCAGCCGAGTTTGCCGAGGCTTTCGCGGTACCAATTGTCGGCGGCCGTGAGATCGCCGGGGTATTCGACGTACAGCTGAACCGGCGGCTCGGAGTACTGCACTGCCTTTGCATCGGCGGGAGCGGGGAGCTCGGCGGAGAGAAGTTCCGTAAAGTAAGTGACGACCGTCTTCCCTTCTTGCGCGGGCGCTGCGGCGGTCGTGGCGAGCAGGCGGACGGCGTTCTTGCGATAGAACCGCGTGTCGCCGGCCGTGCCGTAGGTTTCCCAGCCGGCGGCTTGGAGGTCTTTGTCGATCGCCAGGGAGACCGCTGCGACGCCTTCGGGGGTGACGTAGGCGAGGCTGGCCGGCATGTCGTAGAGGACCTTCGCATTCGGGGGCTTCGGCAGCGTGCTGAGCGTGAGGTTGCCGAGGTTCGACGCGAACACCATCGTCGCGGGTTTGTCGCCGCCGGCAACTTGCGACGCCTGCAGCGTGACGGTGAAGCCGTCGCGCGTGAACGAGCCGCTGCCCGACTCTTCGGTAATCGACTCGTGAGGCGCGATCTCCCAGCCGGCGTCGACAAGTTGCTTCTGGTGAAACTCGTAAGCCGCCTTCGGCGAACTTGGCGCTTGGTAGGCGAGTCGCGCGACTGAGCGGCCGCCCGGGTTCTCGCTGCCGGCGACGAGCGGCAGCGTCCGCAGGTCGAGCACCTTCACGGCTTCGGCGACGGTCGGCGGGGTTGCGTTCGGTTTGCCTGCGTCGGCCTTCGCGGCAGCAACTTGCCCTGGTTGGCCGCCGGCGGTTGGCGCTGCTTGTCCGCAGCCGGCGCACTCCAGCAACAACGCCAAGCCCACGCCTGATGCGACGAGTCCGAGTCGTTCGGAGAACATGATTCCAACGAGGCGTTTCGGCCCCGATCCTTGGTGCTAACGCCTCAGTCCGTCCACCTGCCTAATCGCCGCGAGCCGACTCGCAACGCGCGGCTACACTAACGTCTCAGTCTTTCGCGGGTCGGCGGCGCCATCGACGCCGAGATCGACTTCAGGCGACGCATCGTTGTGGATGTCGAACCACTCTTTCTTGAACTCGATCCGCTTGCCTTGCTTCATCGCGATGTTGGACGTGAGGGCGATGATCGCGTCGGCCATGGCGACCTTGGCGCCGCACTTCGGCTGGTTCTGCGGCGAAGGATTGCGGATGCACCAAGCCCAGTGCTCCATCTCTTCCTTGTAACCGCGGCTGACGTTCTTCGTCGCCGCTGCAGCCGCCGCGACCGGCGGACCGCCGCCGGTTTCGTAGGTGCTCATGGCCGCTTTCTTGCCGCCTTCGTTCACCTGGATCTTGGTGTTGGCGTCGCCGCTCTTGTAGAGCATCACCTCTGACTCTCGATCGAGCACCAGCGTGCCGCCGGTGCCGAGGACGACTTCGCCGTAGCCGCCGAAGCCGTTGCCGTTGATCGACGAGTAGGTGACGACGATCTTACTGTTAGGATCCTTGACGTCTTTCTGCTTCTGAATGTCCTCGTAGTAGTTCTTGCCGGGGAATTCAAAGTTGCAGTGGACGTGATCGTCGACGTCGCGGTCGGCCGGGAAGAGCGAGCGGAAGCCGATGCCTTGGACGGCGATCGGGTAGACCTTCACCCCGTCATTCGCTTGCGAGCTGACGAAGATGCTTGAGGCGTCGAGTTGGTGGCTGCCGAGCTCGGCCATCAGGCCGGCGCCGGTGCGGTCCCACAACCGCCAGCGGATCAGCTCTTCGAGGGCCGATCGCTTGTTGCCGTTGGCGAGCGTCTTCGACTCGTAGCCGTAGGTCTTGCCGGCATCGAGTTCGATCGAAATGTCGGCGAGTTGCTTCTCGATTTGGGCGAGCTTCGCCTTCTGCAGATCGATGTCGGAGCCCTTGGCGTTCTTCAGCGCGCCCTTGGCGGCGCGGAGCTTCGTGTACAGCGGGTGAGCCGCAACGAGGGCCGCCTTCGCCTTGTTGTCGCCCGCCCTTTCGGCTTCGACGATGGCGGCGTCGAAGACGTCGTATTTGTAGTCAGCCGCTTCAGGGAGCGGCGGGCACCAGCTATCGTTGCCGGGCAAGTTGCCGCGGTGCCACTGGGCGCGAATGTGGTGAAGTTCGCCGAGCAGGCCGCGGCGAATTTGGTCGACCGCGTTCGCGTAGAGGACGCTGTAGTGGCGTTGGTGGCCGACGGCGAAGACGATCGGATCGCCGTTCGTGGCCTTAAGTTGCTCGGAAAGGCGGCCCATCTCCTTACAGCGTGAGACAGTTTGCCCCATCAGCTTTTCGGTAAGGACGTGCTTGCCAGCCCGCATCGCCTTGAACGCGGCGACGTCGTGAAGCCACAAGGGGAGGGCGATGATGACCGCTTCGACGTTCGGATCGTCGATCAACTCCTGGTAGTCGCCCGCGTAGACCGTAATGTGCTTCTTCGCATCAGCTTCGTCGGCGTAACCGTATTGCTTGATGAGGCCGGGACGGGCGCCGATGTTGTCCTGATCGCCGTGGAACGCGCGATGCTGGTTGTAGGGGCGGATGTCGGCGATGGCGACGACGTCGAGGTACTCAGGGTTCAGCGCACCGATCAGGACGCTTCCCTCGTCGCCGGTGCCGATGATGCCGATGCGGAGCGGCTCTTCAACCTTGGCGCCGTAGCCGAAGTACATGGCGCCGAGGCTGCCCGCGGCAATCGTGCCGGCGGCGAGGCCCATCATCATCTCGCGACGATTGAGGTCGGAGCCAACGGCCTCGTTGAAGTTCTGCTTGCCGATGTCGCGTTGTTCAGGCGTAAGATTCATGACTAAACAGACTCCTTGCGGCTGCAGCACTTACCGGTGATGCGGCTGATGAAATAATCGAGACCCGCGTAGCGTCCTGCCGAGGAGGCGAAGATGACGGCAAAGGCGGCGATCTCGACGAGCTGGAAATAAAACACGGGGTTGTTGCTTCCGGCGACCCACGGCGGTTGCGTGGCGATAACCGAAAGCAAGAAGGCGATGCCCGCCACCGCTGCGACTCGCGTGAAGAGTCCCAGAAGAAGGCAGACGCCCGTGCCGATGATCAGTGCGGTGACCGCGACATTGAGCTGGTGAAGTTTACGCGCGTCCTCGTCAACGAGCGCTTCGTCAACGAGTTTCGAAGTGGCGGGATCTTCCGCTTGCTCGACAGTGATGATTTGGCGAAGGTCGCCCTTGTAGCCGTCTTCGATCGAACGAACCTCGGCGATCCAAGCGCCGCTGGCGGCCTTCGTTTCGGCCGCCTTCTCGCTGATGCGAGTTCCCAGGAACGGCAGGCTCACCGAGCCGGCTTCGTTTTTCATTTGGTCGAGCCGATAGAGCTCGTGCTCCCATTCAGCAATCGCGTCGGTTTGCGATTCGAGGTAATCGGCCAATTGCTGATGACGGTAGTCGAGGGCAGCGGCAGCGGCTGCCCGCTGATCATCCGAAAGACCCGGGATGATCACGAACTGGTCATGGGCGCTGCGCCAGCCATCTTCAATCCGGTCGGCCCAGTCGTAGTAAGGCGAGTGAGGGGGAAATTCAATCGGCGCCGGTTCCTTCTTGGCGAGAGCGGCTTTGCGGCGGGCGGCGTAGTCGGCCTCCCACTTCGCGCGGGCATTGAGTTCGTCCTCGGTCGAGGGCCGCGCCTGGCGCGGAACGGCGAGATGCTTCTCCCAGTCGTAGACGTTGGGGAGCGTTTCCTTGATCATTTTCGCCGCGGGGCCGACGGCCATCCGCAGCATTGGCTCGGATGAAAAGACGAGCGTCGTCTGCCCGGTTTCCGGGTTGTAGGCGAGTTTCTTTGTCCCTTCGCGGTAGAAGTGCCAGCCAGTGGCCAAGCGAAGGACGATCAGGGCGATGACGAGGCCGGTGGGCAAGTACACTGCGGGGCGTACTGGGGCCGGCTTCGGTTCATCATGATGGGGATGGGCCATGGCGCTTGTGGGTTGAGCGGAGCCGCGTCTGGATTAGGCGACGAACGTCGCAGTCGGTTGTCGCACAGACGCGAGGGAGATGCAGTAAAAGGGTACGTTGGCTGCACGCTTAGCCCTGCGGGGGAAGTCGCCTTCACCCACCTGCCCACGCCGCCTCGGTAACGATATTCTACGAAACAGGTTGCCTACGCTCTAGGGTATGGCGCCCCGTCAGCCCGATCCAGCAAAATCAGTCACTCACGAACCTATAGCGGTCGTTTCTCCGAACGCCGTGAAAGTGTTTCTCATGCGAATTGTTCTCTGCTACCCGGTTGAATCGCAACACCTTGCCCGCATCCAAAGCGTTTGGCCGGAGGCCGAACTGGTCGACGCCGGGCAGGAGCGGATCGCCGCACAACTGCCGACCGCCGACATCTACTGCGGGCACGCCAAAGTGCCGGTGCCATGGGACGAGGTGGTGGCCGGCGGCCGGTTGCAGTGGATCCAATCGTCGGCCGCGGGTCTCGACCACTGCCTCGTGCCGAGCGTGGTCGACAGCAGCATTACGGTGACAAGTGCCTCGGGGGTTCTGGCGAAACAGGTTGCGGACCAAACTTTTGCGTTGTTGCTCGGGGTTTTGCGGAATTTGCCGACCTATTTCCGGGCGAAAGAGGCGCGGGAGTTCATCCGCCGCCCCACCCGCGACTTGTACGGGGCCCGCGTCGGCATCGTCGGCTTGGGGGGGAATGGCCGGCTGTTAGCGAGATTGCTGAAGGCGTTCGATTGCTCAGTGATCGCCACCGATTGGTTCCCAGAGCAGGAGTCGCCGTTCGTCGACGAGATTCTGCCGGCCGACCGTGTGGACGATCTGTTGCCGCGAGTCGATGTATTGATTCTGGCGGCGCCGCTGACCGATCACACCCGCGGGCTGATCAACGCCCGCCGGCTGCGGATGTTGCCGGCCGGCGCGGTGGTGATCAACGTGGCTCGCGGGCCGATCATTGTCGAAAGCGATTTGGTCGAGGTGCTGAACTCCGGCCACCTGTGGGGCGCGGGCGTCGACGTCACCCAGGTGGAACCGTTGCCGAACGACGGTCCGTTGTGGGCGGTTCCGAATGTGATCATCACGCCTCACGTCGGCGGGCAGCGGGCGAGCCGTATCGACGACATGACGGATCTGTTCTGTGAGAACTTGCGGCGCTACCGCGCCGGCAAGCCGCTCGCGAACCTCGTCGACAAGCGTTTGGGATTCCCCGAGCCGAGCCAAATCTACGGCGCGGTGTAACGCACCGTCCACGGAACGTCGCCACTCATACAAAGCCGCGACCGGTGGTCGCGGTCTTCACCATCGCGCCCCACATTCGTGGCAGCGCCCAACGCCCCCCACGTGGAAGCCTCTCAACGCCACGAAGTCAATTGCGAATTCCCGCACCAAGATTGCGTGTTTTGTCGCGAAAGTGTCTACAGAATGGGCAGTTTGCGTAGACTTCCGATCTGGACCGCGGCATCACCCGCTGCGTAATATAGAGGAGTTAGCAGGCGGCCCGCGCAGTCGGACCGCCAAGCGCCGCGTGATGAGCCGCACCAAATTCGACCAGGAGGGATTCTGGCGCTGGGGTGCGAACCTCAAGCTCGTCCGCCGCGACTTATCTTCCGAAGGACAACTATGAACCCCTCGACGACCATTCTTCAAGGCACTCGGACGATTACGTTCGATGGGCAGGAAGCCAACCGCTGCCCGACCGATCTTTACGATCGGTATGAGCAACTGCTGGAAGGTCAACACCTCGGTTGGACCGAACACCTCCGCTTTCGTCGCCTGCTGGGGACGGGTGGGCAGGGGGTCGTATACCTCAGCGACCGTCGCGGTTGCGACGGCTTTACGCTGCCGGTCGCGGTGAAGGTGTTTTCACCGGAACGCTTCTCAAGCCAACAAAGCTACGACATGGCGATGGCTCGCATCGCCCAAGTGTCCTGCAGCGTCGCGAAAATTCAGCACGACTCGCTGCTCGACGTGCAGAACTTCATCGAGCGCAATCGCATCCGCATCATGGAGATGGAGTGGGTCGACGGCTATGACCTCGATCGGCTCTTGACCCCTGCGATGCTCGCCCGCGTTCAGCAACGCGTGAGCCATCGCCGCTGGGAATATATCAACAACGTCATCGTCACCGCCGGCCCCGTGCGGCCCCGGTTGAAACCGGGCATTGCCGCGTCGATCATTCGGCAATGTCTTTCGGCCTTGGCCGCGCTCCACCGCGAAGACATCGTTCACGGCGATCTGAAGCCGGCGAACATCATGGTGAAGCGGACCGGCAACGCCAAGATCGTCGACATCGGTTCGGCGCTCCACTTGAATAACATGCCCGACCAGCGGACCTGCACGCCGCAGTACGCCGCGCCGGAGATGTTGGAGCGGAACGAGTTCACGCCGCGGAGCGACTTGGCGAGCCTCGGTTACGTGCTGATCGAAATCCTCGCCGGCCGGCCGCTGTTCGCTGGGCTGAATAGCTTGGGCGAATTGCTCGAAGCGAAGTGGACGCTGCCGCAGCGGCTTGAGCGGATTTTGCCGGACGAAGTCGCCGACAGCGAACTGCTGATGTCGGTTTGCCGCCGGCTGACGGCGCCTGATCCGCTGCTGCGATTTGCGTCGGCGGAAGACGCTAACACCGGCCCCGACGGGCTCGCCGAATTCCAGCGGACGTTAGTGATCGGCGATCTGGCGAGCGAATACGACAACGAGCTGCGGGTCTGGCTCGAGGAACTCGACTGATCCGTTCAACAAATCGCTCGATAAAAAAGCCGCGACCGGTGGTCGCGGGCATTTCGCATTTCTTGCATCGCGCGGTTGTTGTCACGCAGCAACGAACCGCGACCACCGGTCGCGGCTTTATGCGGTGCGGCGTTCGTTGTGGCGATCGATGTACCGTTTGGTGTTCCACTAAATGTGCTCGTCGAAAATGAACGAGCGCCAGCGGCCTTTGCACCAGACTGGGCGTTGGTACGGCGTCTGGCGATGAATCGCTTTTGTCGTCTGGTCCTTCATCCACTTTACGACGTTGTCGATGTCGCGATCCGTGCGCGTCATCAGCAGATGGACGTGAGTTGCCTCGATCGCCGCGGCAGCGAATGACCAGTCTGATTCAATTTCGCAACGCTCTAGCATTGCGGCGATCACAGCTTGCATGCGCGGAGTGAATTTCGTCGGTGGAAACTTCTGCCGCTCTTGCGCCATCCTTCGACGCATGGCATCGCCGGCATGCAGAGTATGCGGCTCGACGAATCCAAGCTCCGCATCCCACGCCTCCGACCAGTGGCCTCGCTCGTCGCCGGGTAGCCACAGGCCGTGACCGGAAATCACGATGTGGTAACCGATGGTTTGTGCCATGCCGGCGATGGTATTTTTGATGAGCGGAAAATGCCACTGAATTTATTGCCGTTTTGTGCAAAAAGCCGCGACCGGTGGTCGCGGACCCGCATTTCCCCCGTATCCCAACGAATGACGACGCACAAAACCCCGCGGAAAATGCCCGCGACCGCCGGTCGCGGCTTTTTGGCCTACAATTGTCGTCGCTGGATTTCCACCCGCTGGGTCGTTGGGGCTGTTTGCCATGTCGTCCGCCGAACGTCCGCTAATTGTCGGTGCTGGTCCCGTCGGGCTTGCCGCTGCATTGTTCCTTCAGCGCGAAGGATTTAAGCCGCGCATCGTCGAGACGAAAACCGAAGCGGCGCCGCAGTCGAAGGCGCTGGCCGTCAATCCGCGGACGCTAGACCTACTCGAATCGACTGGCGTCACCGCGCGGATGCTGGAACTCGGCAGCCCCGTGCGGGGGATGCAGTTCCACCGCAACGGCAAGGTTGTCATTGGGCTGAAGCTCAACGGCATCCATCCGAAATATCCGTTCATGCTCGGCCTCTCGCAGGCGACGACTGAGCGGCTCCTCGCGCAAGCGTTCATCGCCGCGGGCGGCGAGATCGAACGCGGCATCGAGATGACCTCGTGCAGCAACGTCGACGGCGGCGCGAACGTCGAACTGCGCCGCATTGCCGACAATGCAACCGAATCAATCGCGACGCCGCAACTGCTTGCCGCCGACGGCGCCCGCAGCTTGGCGCGTCACCAATTGAACGTCGACTTCGAAGGCTCGACGTTTCCCGGCGAGTGGTACCTCGCCGACGTCACGCTGAAGACGTCGCTACCGCCCGAATTCGCCCACATCATCTACTGCCGCAACGGCGGGTTCTTGTTCGTAATGCCGGTCTACGGCGACGAGCAAGCCCACACGAACGGCCAACTGCTGTGGCGGGTGCTCGGTAATCGCCCGAATCCACTGGCGATGCTCGAGGAGGCTGAGCCAACCGCCGCGCCGGTATGGGAATCGAGCTTCCATGTCTCGCATCGCGTCAACGCGAAGCTCTCGGTTGGCAATGTTTACTTCGCCGGCGACGCCGCCCACATTCACTCGCCGATGGGCGCCCGTGGAATGAACCTGGGCGTCGAAGATGCGTGGGTCTTCGCAAACTTGCTTCGCATCGGCCAACTGGGCCGTTACCATGACCTGCGCCACCCGGTCGACGTGAAAGTGGTGAAGGAAGTCGAGTTCTTCTCAAAGCTCGTTGCTTCCGACGCGGCTCCCTTCCGATTCGCTAGACGTTACGTGATGCCGATCGTCGCGCGGACGCCGCTCAAGTCGCGCATCAAGCAAACGGTGACGGGTCTCGACCATTCTCTGCCGGCCGACTTGGAACCGCCGGAACACGAGCCGTCGCGCGAACCTGGCGTGAAGCAACTGGCTCTCTGAGCTAGCTCGGAATCAGCGCCGCCATATTCCCCGCGAGAGACGCATCGCCATGGACGAAATCGCGTACCAGCTTGAACCACAACTCACGGCCGATGAGTTCGTCGACGTGCTCCGGCGTTCGACGCTCGCCGAGCGCCGGCCTGTGGAGCATCCCGAGCTGATTGCGCGGATGCTGGAACATGCCGATCTCATTGTGACGGCACGCAATGCCGCCGGCAGATTGGTGGGCGTCTCTCGTGCGCTGACCGACTATGGTTACGCCACGTACCTCTCCGATCTCGCCGTTGATGAAGCCTACCAGCGGCAAGGAATCGGCCGCGAACTCATCCGCCGCACGCATGAGGCGGCCGGGCTCGAAACGGCGCTTATCTTGCTCGCCGCGCCGAAGGCCCGCGACTACTATCCGCACATCGGAATGGATCGCCACGACTCGTGCTGGATTATTCCGCGCCGCTAGTCCTCAATGGCGTTGCGAGCGGCACGTATTCGAATTTGGTGCAGGCGATTAGCCGTGCGCTTGAATGTGCAGCGGTGATCTAGAAGCTGCTGGCCGCAGCTCTGGTTGTGGGCTCGTATGAGTCGGTACAGAAATATGGGCGAAGCGAGCGGAACTTGCGTGACTTGTGCGTTTGCCTAGCTTACCATGGCGTCGTATTGTGATGCCCCGCCGATCGCATGCCAGCCTGAGCGTTCTCTCGCAGGGCGCTCAACCGTTCACGGCCCGCCAGAACCTTTGAGCACGCACCACTTCCATAGCTGGAAGCCCGGGCGTCGCGCTTGCCATGCCAGACGCCTTTGACGACGCCCCGTCGCGACGCCTGCTTTCGATCGTCGTCCCCTGCTACAACGAGCAGGAGGTTATTGAGACGACTCATGCGCGGTTGCTGCAGCTGTTGGCGTCGCTCGACCTTGATGGCGAGATCATCTACGTCAACGATGGCAGCCGCGACCGGACTTTGGAAATTCTGCGGTCGCTGCAAAAGTCGGACGAGCGGGTGCGAGTCCTCTCTTTCTCGCGCAACTTCGGGCACCAGGTGGCTGTGAGCGCCGGCATTGACGCCGCCGCAGGCGACGCGGTCGTGCTGATCGACTCGGACTTGCAAGACCCGCCTGAGCTTGTTCCAGAAATGATCGCTAAATGGCGAGAAGGTTACCAAGTCGTCTACGGAGTGCGCACCCAACGTGCTGGCGAGTCGGCGTTCAAGTTGCTCACGGCCAAAGCGTTTTATCGCTTGATCAACGTCATTTCCGACGTGGCGATTCCGCTCGATACCGGCGACTTCCGGTTGATGGACCGCCGCGTCGTCGAGGTGCTGCAGCGCATGCCGGAACGCGATCGTTTCGTGCGGGGCATGGTGAGTTGGGTCGGCTTCAAGCAATTTGCGCTCGCGTACTCGCGCGCCGAGCGCGCCGCAGGGGAGAGCAAGTACCCGCTGCGCAAGATGCTGCTGTTCGCGCTCGACGGCGTGATCTCGTTCTCGCTCATGCCCCTACGGATTGCGATGGGATTCGGGCTCGTCGCCGCGTTGATGGCGACGATCGGCACGCTCTACGTGATCTGCCGCTGGCTGCTGACTGACAACTGGTCGCCAGGCTTCGCACTGTTGTTCGTCGGGGTCTTTTTCTTGGGCGCCGTGACGCTGGCTTGCCTGGGGATCATCGGCGAATATGT
Source organism: Lacipirellula sp. (assembly GCF_965279485.1). NCBI lineage: Bacteria > Pseudomonadati > Planctomycetota > Planctomycetia > Pirellulales > Lacipirellulaceae > Lacipirellula > Lacipirellula sp. Next base: position 506,865 of record NZ_CBDIIC010000001.1, on the reverse strand, counting down.
GGGGCGCATTTACCGCGAGATCAAGCGCCGCCCCCTCTACGTCGTTGACGAGCGACTCGGGTTCCGCGACCAGTAATTGGCGGCACGGAGCTCGCGCCCGAGTTGCGGTCGGCGTAGTTATCGCGAATGTAGCGGTTGCTCTGAGCAGGCCCTGCGACGCGAATCATGAGCTACGCTTGGTAGCCATGGATAAGCAGACTCTCGCCATCCTCGTGACGATCGGTTTCAGCGTCGTCGGCGTCATTGGCGATTACTTTCTGAAGCGGGCCAGCCTTGCGGAGCATTCGCTGCGCTCGGGGTGGTTCTACGTCGGCTTCATCGTCTACGCCTCGACGGCGTTCGGCTGGGTGTTCGTGATGAAGCACCTCAAGCTGGCGACCGTTGGCGTCGTTTATTCAGTGTCGATGATCCTACTGCTCTCCGCGATCGGAGCTATCGTCTACCGAGAAACGCTCAACGCGACCGAGTTGGCGGGGATCGCGCTCGCCATCGGGTCGCTCGTGCTGCTAATGCGTTTCGCTTGACTCCGAACTTTGCCGGCGGCGAATCGCGCCGTCGAATGAACTAAAAAACGATTCCAAGCGAATCAACTTTCCAGGAACCAAACATGATGATCGTCACCACCGGCAACCAAATCAGCGGTTACGAAATCACCGATTACCTCGGCGTCATCCGTGGCGTCGTCGTCCGTTCGCCAAGCATCACGCAAGGGATCATGGGCGGTTTGAAGCAGATCGTCGGCGGCAACATCGAGTCGTACGCCCAAATCTGCGAGGCGGGTCGCGAGGAAGCCTATGTGCGGATGGAGCAGCACGCCGCGAGCGTCGGCGCCGACGGCGTCATCGGCATGCGATACGACGCGTCGGGCTTCGCGGAAGGCGTGACGGAAGTCCTCGCCTACGGCACTGCCGTGAAGTTGCAGAAGGCGTAACCTGCTTACGAGGTTCGCAGATTGCAACGTAAACGGCCGCCTAGCGGCGCGCTTCAGCGAGCTTTGCTTTTAACTTGGCAACCTGTTCGGGATGAGTCTCGAACAGGTTGCTCTGCTGCGCGGGATCGGCCTTCAAGTCGAACAACTCGCCGGGCGACTGGTGAGCTTCGTATCCTTGCGATTTGTTGAACCAGCCCGGCGCCTTCGTCACATTGCCTGTCGGCGCGTCGATGTAGACCCAATCTCCGTCGCGGATCGCGTAACGCTCGTTGGGAGCGGCGTGAACGATCGTGTGTCGCGGGCTCGGCCCAGTCCCCTCCCACAGCGGCAAGAGGTTGTGACTGTCAGGAGCGGCCCCGGCCGGAATCGGCGCGTCGCCGGCGGCGGCGAGGGTTGCGAACAGGTCGATTTGGCTCACTAGCGCATCGCTCATGCCCGGCTTGACGACGCCGGGCCAGCGAACGAGCAGCGGCACGCGATGGCCGCCTTCGTAGAGGTCGCGTTTGAGTCCGCGCCATGGCCCGGTGCTGCGGTGCTCAAGCTTTCGCAGCCGCGGATAGGCGTAGCTCTCAGGGCCGTTGTCCGAACTGAAGATCACGATCGTGCTCTCGTCGAGACCGTTGGCTTTCAGCGCTGCCAGCACGGCGCCGACGGTGGCGTCGGTTTGCAGGAGGTAGTCGCCGTAGCCGCCGACTTGTGACTTGCCCGCGTACTCGGAAGTCGGCAACATCGGTGCGTGCGGCGAGGTGAACGGGAAGTACAGAAAGAATGGTTCGGCCTTGCCTTTTTGCCGGCCGATCCAGTCGACCGCCCGCTTCGTCAGCGTCGGCATCACCGCCGCGAAATCCCAGCCCTCGACCATGGGGCCGGGACGGCATTCCCAGCCGCCCTCGGCCGGCTTGCCGGGCGTGGTGCGCGGAACCGACGGCGGCGTCACGATGCGATCGTTCTCGAACCACGCATACGGCGGAAAGTTTGGAACGTCGTCGCCGAAATATTCGTCGAACCCGTGATCCAGCGGCCCGCCGGGGATTGGACGCGACCAATCGAAGGCATCCGGCGCGTAACCAGCTTCGCGCGACGGAACGGCTCCTGGCCGTTTGATCGCATTCCAATTCCAACCGAGGTGCCACTTTCCGATGCAAGCCGTGCGGTAGCCGGCGCTGCGCAGGACCTCGGGCAACGTCGCCTCGCCGTTGAACGCCGACGGCCCAAACGAATCGACGATGCCGTGGAAGCTTCGCCAGTGGTAGCGTCCGGTTAGTAGCGCGTACCGACTTGGCGAGCAGATGCTTGCCGAACTGTGAGCATCGGTAAATCGTAAGCTCTGTCGAGCCAAAGCGTCGAGATTGGGCGTTAGGACTTTGGCTGCGGGATTTTGGACAGCCAAGTCGCCGTAACCCATGTCATCGGCGTAGAGGATGACGATGTTCGGGCGCTCCGCCGCAGTCGCGTAGAACGGAGCGACAGCAACGACGAGCAAAACGTAAGTGAGTGTTCGAAATCGATGCATGATATATAGCCGGAGCATGATGGGTGTGATCGTGCAATCATCATTCGCTCGGCCAGCGCCGCGTCACTGTGAGTCGATGACGTGAGGCCCTGACGAGTGCCGTGATGTCAGCTAGGATACAGGAAAGGCGGCCTTCGCACTTCCGACACGCTGAAATGGAGTTTGTATGCGGTATCTCGCGATCATGGTTTCGGCGTTCACGCTGTCGCTCGGCTTAGCTGGGGACGGCTTGCGTGCAGAGGATGCAGCGAAGGGGAAAATATCACGGGAGCGGATCAACGAAGCGATCGCCAAGATCGAAAAGCTCGCCCAGGACACGATCAAAGCGAACGGGGCGCCCGGCATCGCGATCACCGTCGTCCACCAGGACGAAGTCATCTACTCCAAGGGTTTCGGCGTCCGCGAAGCGGGCAAGCCAGAACTGGTCGACGCCGACACCGTCTTTCAGATCGCGTCGATGTCGAAACCGCTCACGTCCACCGTGTTAGCGCGGATGGTTGGCCAGAAAGAGGTCGACTGGGACGATCGCATCATTGATCACGACCCCGGCTTCGTCATGTTCGATCCTTACGTGACGCACGAGGTGCGACTCCGCGACATGCTCTGCCATCGCAGCGGGCTGCCTGCTCATGCGGGCGATTTGCTCGAAGACATGGGCTTTTCGAAGGACGAGATTCTGCATCGGTTGCGGTATCAACCACCGAGCAGTAGCTTTCGCGCAGGGTACGCGTATACCAATTTCGGCTTCAGCGAAGCGGGTTACGCCGCGGCAAAGGCCGTCGACAAGTCGTGGAATGACCTCGCCGTCGAAAAGCTGTTCAAGCCGCTCGGGATGGCGTCGACCAGCTATCAGTTTGCCGACTACGAGAAAGCGAAGAACCGAGCGAAGAATCACGTACTCGTCGACGGCAAGTGGACGACAAAGTACATCCGGCAACCCGATGCGCAGGCCCCCGCCGGCGGCGCCAGTTCGAATATCAAGGATCTCGCCCAATGGATGCGGCTCCACCTAGCTGAGGGGAAACTTAGCGGAACGCAATTGATCGAGGCCGATGCGATTGAGGAAACGCACACGCCGCAATTCGTCACTGGGTACACCCCGGCAGAGGGGCGGATTGGCGCCTATGGCCTCGGTTGGAACGTCAACGCCGAACGGGGCGGCCTCATCACGCTCAACCACTCGGGAGAATTTTCGCTCGGGGTTCGTTCGCAAGTGGCGCTCATTCCGATCGAGGAACTTGGCATCACTATCCTCTCGAACGGCGCTCCCACCGGTGTGCCGGAAGGAATCTCGCAGAGCTTCTTCGACTATGTGCTCGACGGCGAGTTGCAGCGCGATTGGATGACGCTGGCTAACCAGAAGTTCGAGCAAATGACGCAGGAGGATAAAGATCAGTTGGCCGACTACAGCCATCCTCCCTCCGACCGTGGGGCGCCTCTCAACCTGAAATCCTACGCGGGCAAGTACCAGAACGATCTGTACGGCATCATCGAGATCGCCGAAAAGCAGGGAGGCCTCGTGTTGCGATCAGGCCCACAGCTGAATGAATTCAAGCTACGGCACTGGGATCGTGATCTGTTCACCTACGAACCGACCGGGGAGTCGGCCGCGGGGACGGCGGGTGTGATGTTCACGATCGGTCCGGAAGGGAAAGCGGAGCGCGTGTCCGTCGAGAATCTGAATCTCGACGGACAGGGCGTGTTCAAAAAGGTCGACTGATCGTCGTATCTTTAGCCCCGGGCTCCGCCCGGCGGTCGGCATGCAGTTCGTGAGGCATCGCCGTACGTGACGCGCCCCCCTGGCGGAGCCAGGGGCTAGAAATACGGACGATGGCTGCTGGGCTACAGCACGATCATCACCAAGAACCCGCACGCCACCGCAGTCAGAATGAGGCCGACGCAGAACAGCACGTCGACGACTAGCGTCATGCCAATCGCCCGTTTCCGCAGCGGCGTCCGCAGGGCGATGAACGAGATGATCGCGGCGCCAAGGTAAACGAACGACGTGGCGGCGAGAACCTCGTCGCACAGCGTTTCGATTTCGGCCGTCGCTTTGATGACGCCGATCAGCCCGATGGCCGTGAGGCAAACGCCCAGCATGCCGGCCGAGACCGAGATGATATTCAGCAAGTGATCATGCAGCTTGTCATCGCTGTTGTGATCTTGCATCGGGATATGCGTCGGCTCGTGGTGGTCGTGTGGCTCGTGAAGCATGGGCTCGTTCAGTGAGTAGAAGCGGACGCCAACCCTGTGTGCAATCTCTGATTCTTCGGCTTCTCGCAGTATCGCTAAAACAACGGCGGACGACCGAGTTGACGCCGCACGATCACCCACTGGCCCGAGTGCATCAGCCAGTGGCTGCCGGCCATCGAGAAGAGGGCCGCGACGGTCGGCGCCCAGAAGACGCCCGTCTCGCGGTCTAGATCGGCGTCGCTTTGCTGGAAGAGGGCCTCGATGGTCGCTTGCTGCTGAACCTCGCGGGCGGCGAGCAGTTCAGCCTTCGTGAGCAGCTTCGCGGGATCGTCGACACTTGCCGTCTCGGCGTTGTAGATCGACGTGAACCCCTCGGGCAGCGGCTTCAAGAACTTCGGCGCGCTCATCTCGAGGTGATGGTGGTCGGACCAAATGAGATGGCCGACTTGCCAGTTGATATGATTGGCGCCCGGGGCAGGGCGGTGGAGCATCTCGGCGTCGGTGAGATCTTCGAGGTAGGAGAGGGCGACCAAGGCGCCGCAATCGATGGAGATTTTGATGGCGTCGCGGGCGTTCATGCTGGCGTCTCCAGGATCGACAGATAAAGCAAAATCGGGGCGGCGCTGTCGAGCAGCGCCGCCCCGATAAGCTAGTTTGATCTGACGCGGAGGCCAAGAGGGGAATGGGGATTCGTGGATTGGCGAAGCTGGTTGCGCCGCGGTGGCGTGAAACCATCTTGCGAAGCGAGCCCTCCTCCAAATCCCTCCCTTTGAGCGAGGGGGAGTCGCTCGCTTACGACTGAGCCGCGGCGGGCCGCTTGTTCTTCTTGTTCTTGCCTTTCGCCTTCGCCTGCCCCTTGCCTTGGCCCTTCTTCGCAACGACTTGCGGCTTCGCCTCGGGCTGCTTCGCTAAAATCTCGCGAAGCTGGGCGACGACTTCCGGCTGCTCGGCCGCGAGGTTTTTCGATTCCTCAGGATCAGCCTGGAAGTCGTACAGTTCGAAGATCGCCTCTTCAGCCGGGGCGCCCGGCGTCTTCCACTCGACGAGCCGATAACGATCAGTCCGCACGGCGCGGCCGAGCAACTTGCCGCGCGGGAAGACATGGAACGCGACGCCATCGGTGTGGGCCGCTGCGTCGTTGAGAACCGGCGCCAGACTGGAGCCGTCGAGCTCGTACGGCAGCTCGATGCCGGCGAGTTCGCACAGCGTTGGGTAGATGTCGACCGTCTCGACGAGTTCCTCCGAAACCTCGCCCGCGCGCACGCCGCTGGGCAGGTCGATGATGTACGGAATGCGGGCCGCCTGCTGGTAGTTCGTGTGCTTGCACCACATCCCGTGATCGCCGAGGTGCCAGCCGTGGTCGCCCCAGAGGACGATGATCGTGTTCTTGTCGAGGCCGTTGGCTTTGAGCGCGTCGAGTACCTTGCCGATCTGAGCGTCGGTATAGCTCGTCGCAGCGCAGTAGCCGTGGATGAGTTTGCGCTGGAGTTCGTCGTCGACCGGGCCGCTCTCGGGAGCATACTTGTACTGGCGAAGCTCTTGCCACTTGGTCGGCGCGAATTCGGGCGCTCCTTCGGGAGCTTCGCGAAGTTTCGCCAGCTCAAACTTGGCCGGATCGTACAGGTCCCAATACTTAGTCGGAGCGCAGAAGGGAAGGTGAGGCTTCACAAAGCCGACAGCGAGGAAGAACGGCTCGTCCGGCTTCTCGGCAGCGGCGGCGAGGCGCTTCACTGCCTCTGCAGCGACCTGGCCGTCGGCGTAGACTTCGTCTTCCACGTCGGCCGACTCATAAGCGGCGCCGCGCGGAAGTTTGCCAGCCTTCAGCTCAGGCACATTCGTAAAGCGAGCTTCTTCGCGCGTCCCTTCGGGATTTCGATTCTCCGCCAGCGCGTAATCGCCCTTTCCGCGAAAGTGCGGCACGCTCCACGAAGCTTTGTCATCAAAATTGCCGTGGCCGACGTGAAAAATTTTGCCGAGGTTCTCTGTGCGGTAACCAGCGTTTTTGAACGCTTGCGGCAAAGTCACTGCGTCGGGCTTTCCTTGGCGGAAGTTAGTCTGCAGATCGTAGATGCCAAGCGTCTGCGGTCGGAGACCGGTGAGCAGCGAATTCCGCGACGGAGCGCACACCGCCTGATTGCAGTACGCCGCATCGAAGCGGACGCCTTGCGACGCAAGACGATCGATGTTCGGCGTCACGGCATGCGGATCGCCGTAGCAGCCGAGGTATGGTTTGAGATCGTCGATGCAGATCAGCAGCACGTTCGGGCGCTTGGCATCGGCGGCCTGCAAATCTGCGGAGCTGCAAGCAAATGTGACTGCCAGCGCAGCGGTGATGATGGCCAAGCAGCGAGATGTCGCGACGAGTTGTTTCATGGCAATTTCGAATCAGCCGTGGAGGGCGGCGGTGACTCCCAAACGAGACTGGTTGTGAGTACGATCAAAGCGCTGGAGCAGCGCGAAATGGCGGCAACGCTCCGTTTACTTTAACAGATTTGAACGGGGTAGGTTTCGCGATGCATCGGTATTCCGGATTCGTCATGGCCTTGGTCTTGCTGCTCGTGCTCCCCTCTGCGGTGCAAAGCGCGGACCGCCCGCCGAACATCATTCTCATCATGGCCGATGATCTCGGCTACGAGACGATCACGGCGAACGGCGGCGAATCGTACCAAACGCCCAATATCGATCGCCTCGCGAAGGCAGGGATGCGGTTCGACGATTGCTACGTCCAGCCGGTTTGCACGCCGACGCGCGTCGAGCTGATGACGGGGCTGTCGAATGTTCGCAACTACATCGAATTCGGCGTGCTCGATCCTGAAGCGAAGACGTTCTCGCAGTTGTTCAAGCAAGCGGGCTACGCCACCGCGATCACCGGCAAGTGGCAGCTGGGCCGGAAGCTTGGTTTACCGCAGCATTTTGGCTTCGACGAATCGTGCCTGTGGCAGCAAACGCGGCGGCCGCTGCGATACGCGAACCCCGGGCTCGAATACAACAATGAGGAACGCGATTTCACCAATGGCGAGTACGGACCTGATCTCATCAACGAGTTCGCGCGTGATTTTATCACGCAGCACAAGGACCAGCCGTTTCTACTCTACTACCCGATGCTGTTGACGCACGATCCCTACGTGCCGACGCCCGACAGTCCCGACTACAACCCGCACGCCAAGGCCGAACGCGAAGACCAAGCCCCGCGGCACTTCGCTGAGATGGTCGCGTACATGGATAAGGAAGTCGGCAAGATCGTCGCTCACGTTGACGAACTTGGCATTCGGGACGAGACGATCATCATCTTCCTCGGCGACAACGGCACCGGTCCCTGGATGACTTCGCAGTTCAAAGGGAAGTCGTACAAGGGCGGCAAGGGAACGAGCACCGCGCGCGGCATGCATGTGCCGCTCATCGTCAACTGGCCAGGCCACGTGCCGGCGGACAAGGTGAACGACGACATGATTTCAGCGGTCGACTTCTTCCCGACGCTCTGCGCGGCCGCGGGAGTTTCCATTCCTGCATCGCTGAAGCTCGACGGCCAAAGCTTCTGGCCGCAGGCGTTGGGCGAAGCTGGCAAGCCGCGCGAGTGGCGGTACTCATGGTTTTCCTCCGACGGCGGGGAGAACAACAAACGCGAGTTTGCGATGACGAAGGAGTACAAGCTTTACCGCGATGGGCGGCTGTTCGACTTGGGCGTCGATCCCTACGAGGAGCGTGAGCCGCTCGATCAGTCGAAGCTAAGCGACCAGCAGCGGAAAGTCGTTAAGCAGTTGCAAGACGTACTGGCGTCGTACAAAGACGCCCGCCCGGCGAAGTTGCTCAAGCCGGGCCAGCCGTTGAAGAAACGCAATGTGCTGCCAGGCGCCAAGGCGGGCGAGTAGTGTCGCGTCGTCGCGTGGGGTGAATGCGATTTTAGGCGACAATAAAGCATCGCTCTAAGTTGTTCGCACGGAGTAGCTTGCGGCAATTGTCGCTCGTCGCGTGATGTCGCGAGGCGACATTAAAGGCGATTGGCGACACGGAGTTCGCGCCTCACGATGGTTCCCGCCCGGGTCGGCGGCGAGCGAACGATGGGTTGTCAAAGACCGGGTTAGCGCGCAACATCTCCTGGGATGCCTCCACGTTAGCAAATTGGATTGAGGATGTCCGTTACGATTTTCGGCCACCGCCGGGCTCGGATGTCCGCCATCGCTCACCAGCACGTTGCGAGCGACGATGCGAACCGGGATAGATGCCGACCCCCGGGCGGAGCCCGGGGCTAGGAATGCGCAACAATCAAAAAAAGAGCGAGGGCGAAGCTCCATGCTTCGCCCTCGCTCTTATCAATCTGCACAATCGCGGGCGTTAGCTCACTAGCTTCGCGTCGAGCGTGATCTCCGCCGCAGCAAGGACCTTCGACACTGGACAGTTCTCTTTTGCCGCCTTGGCGATCGCCTGGAACTTCGCGTCATCAAGCCCCGCCACCTTTACGGCGGTCTTCAACTTGATGCTAGGGATCTTGAAGCCTTCGCCATCCTTCACCAGGGCAACATCTGCGGATGTTTCAATTTTCTCCGGCGGGTGGCCTGCCTTCGTGAGGGCGCCGCTGAGGGCCATCGAGAAGCAGCCGGCGTGAGCGGCGGCGATCAGCTCTTCTGGGTTGGTTCCCTTGCCATCCTCAAAGCGAGACTTGAACGAGTAAGGGCCCTCCCAGGCGCCGGTGCCGAGTTTCATCGTCCCGTTGCCGGACATAATATCGCCGTTCCAAACGGCGGTGGCGGAGCGTGCGGGCATGGTATTTGTCCTTTGGGGATGGGTGCGTGGTCGGACGGCGCGGAAGTCTGTAACACGATCGCCGAGCTTCTGGCGATTTTAGCCGACTTTAGGCCGTAGCGGCAGCTGGGGGCGTAACGCAGGAATTTCCAGGAATCGTGTAGCCTCATTTCCGGATGTTTGTATACTCAGGGAGTTGCCGGGCCAGCAGCGTGGCTATACCAGCAACTCTAACGACGTCGTGGCACGGGAAACGGCCAGGAACAGCGGCGTCGCTTGTCTGCTAATTGTTTTCCGAGGCGTTGATCGGGGCTCAACGCATGTCGGGCAACTGAAGAGGCAATCTCGTGGCAGAGAACACACCGAACGAAAGTTCCGGGCGTCGCCGTCGTGGTCTGCGCGCTATTCGTAGCATCCCTCAGCATTCGCGACGTCGCTTGGCGGTCGAGTCCCTCGAAGACCGCCGCATGCTGGCGATCGACTTCGGCCTCATTGAAGACATCAACACTGCCGGACTCCCCCTCCAAATCGGGAAGCCGACGAGTCTTACCAAGGTTGGCGAGACGGTCTTCTTCACGACCGAACGCATTTCGTTTAGCGACCGCGAATCGCTCTGGAAGATCGATCCGACGACGCACGAAGCCTTATTGCTGAAGACGTTCTCAGCTTCTTCTGACGGCATATTAAACTTGGCGCGTGCCGTCGAGTTCAATGGCTCGCTCTACTTCACTGCCAACGACGGCGCGAGCGGCTTTGAACTTTGGAAGAGCGACGGGACGGCCGCGGGAACGGCCCTCGTGAAGGATACCATCGCAGGGGTTACCGGCGGCTCTCCCACGTCGCTTACCAACGCGAACGGCGTCCTTTATTTTGTCGTCTCCGACGGCTCGACAACGCCGTCGCGGCCGATCCAGCTCTGGAAGAGCGACGGCACGACCGCTGGCACGACCGCCGTGACCAACATCGGGAACAGTCTTGGTACGATCGGAGTTGGCGACTCTTATACGAAAGTTACCCGCAGCATCACCGCCGTGGGGAGTGAGATCTACTTCGTCGCCAATGGTACAGGCGGCGTAGAGCTATGGCGCAGCGACGGCGCAGCGACGGCGCAGCGACGGCACAGCGGCCGGCACCGCTGCGGTCGCGGACATCCGCCCTGGAACGCTCGGCAGTAATCCAGTCCAACTCACGGCCGTCGAAGATCTGCTGTACTTCAGCGCCAACGACGGCGCGCATGGTCACGAGTTGTGGCGGACAGACGGCACCGTCGCCGGCACGACGATGGTCGTCGATCTCAACCCAGGCGCGGGCAACGGTTTCTTCCGCGAACTGATCGAGGTCAAAGGCACGCTTTTCTTCCGCGGCAACGACGGCATTGAGGGTTCCGAACTCTGGAAGAGCGACGGTACTGCCGCAGGCACTCAGTTTGTGAAGGGCTTTGACGCCGATCAATTCAGCGGCGCCCCCGACATGTTCTACAACTGGGCGGGCTCACTCTATTTCACTGCAAGAGATTACGGCGGTTTTGGGCTGTGGAAAACGGATGGGACGACGGCGGGAACGAATCTCGTCCGCTCGATTGCCGACGGCGGCCCTTACCTCGACCTGCCGCGCGATCTCGATGCCGGCACGCCGTGGGCTGCGGTGATGGGAGGCGAGCTCTACTTCCTCGGCGATTTCCATAACCGACTGTGGAAAACCGATGGTACGTCTACAGGGACCGTGCCGGTGCGGCAGTTAGTAGACGTTGTCCAGCCTACCGTGCCGTCCGGTGAAATCGAGACTTGGATGATCGCGGCGGGCGACCGCGTCTACTTTGTCTATACGCCGTACCCCGGCAGTGGGCAATCGCCCCGGCTGATGGCGTCCGACGGGACTTCGGCTGGTACGCTGCCGATCTCCGCCGCTGATTCAGGCACAGACCACGCGATTAGCACCTGGTTACAACAGACGGTTGGCGGGATCACATACTTCGCCGCGACAGACGTAGAGCATGGCTGGGAGCTTTGGCGCAGCGACGGCACAGTTGCGGGAACATACATCGTTCGCGACATTAATCCGGGCGTCTTAGGATCCGGCGTCGGCCAGTTTGCCGCCATGAACGGGCTTTTTTATTTCTCCGCTCAAGACGGCACGACCAGAAGCCTGTGGCGGAGCGACGGAACAGAGGCCGGCACTTGGCAAGTAAAGCCGCTTGCTTCCGGCCTGTCATGGCCAACCGTAGTGGACGACGTCCTCTATTTCCAGTCGTACGTTTACAACGTCGGTTGGGAACTCTGGCGTACGGATGGAACGATTGAAGGGACTTCGATCGTTAAACTTATTTCGCCAGGTTTCGTCTCGCCGAGCGCGAGTCGGATGATCGCATTCGACGGAGAGCTTTACTTCAAAACGAACGACGGCGTTAGCGGGCCGGAGTTGTGGAAATCCGACGGCACGGTCGAGGGGACCGTGCTGCTAGCGGATATCGTTCCTGGAATCGCAGGAAGCTATCCTACGAACTTCACTGTCGCGGGAGACTTCCTTTACTTTGCGACAGGGCAGTTGACGCGGGATCTATGGCGGACTGACGGCACGGCGGCCGGCACGGTGAAACTCAGCAGCAGTTCGTCCTTCTCGGTGTTAGGCGAGTTCGAAGGTCCTGGATTTCAGGAAGCGAGTGGATTGCTCTACTTCGTGGGAACCGGAGCCGATGGAACAGGCAACGAATTGTGGCGCACCGACGGCTCGGCGGGTGGGACGTTCAGACTCGCTGACATCTCGCCGGGAGCGACCAGTTCGAACTTGGCGAGCTTCACGAACGCCAACGGAGTTCTCCTCTTCACGGCCCGCGACAGTTCTTCGCAGCGGCAACTCTGGCGGAGCGACGGAACCCTCGCCGGAACGACGCTGGTAACCCCGATTGTCGCTAAAGCTGGGACGGTCGTCTCAGTCGGCGGTTTGAGGCAGGTTGGCGACGATACTTGGTTCACCGTTGGTAGCTCCTCGAATGAAGTGGAATTTTGGCGGACTGACGGCACTGCTGCGGAAACGATCTTCGTGACGGCAGTGGGCGGCGTCACCCTCTCCCCGTCAGCGCCGCCGCCGATCGTCGTTGGCGACCATCTGGTTCTGCCGCTGAGAACCGTCGCGTACGGCATCGAACTCTGGTCGGCGACATTCGTCGAGGCAGCCCCGCTCGCCGGCGACTTCAATCGCGACGGCGTCGTCGATGGCGCCGACTTCCTTCTCTGGCAGCGTAATCTCGGCGCCGCCGCGAATCCCTACGGCGCCGGAGCCGATGGCGATCAAAGCGGTCGCGTGGGGAGCGGCGACCTCGACGTGTGGAAGGGAAACTACGGTCCGGCAGTTCCTGCGCTCGCGGCAGCCACAGCTCCGGCGTCATTGGTCACGCAAGATGTCCACGACGCTTCGTTGCCTATCGTGGCGCCTCTTGCCGCAACAATCGCAGCGAGTCCAGACGAGGCCAATTCTTGGTCAGTGGTTGCCCAGAGACCAAGCCCGCGGGCGGAGCAGGGTCGCCTGACTTGGTTCCTCGATTCTCTATCAAGAACCACCCCCGCCGGCCGTTCTGCGGCGTTCCACGTCGCCGGGCGAGAGTCCACGGTTTTCCCGGCGGGCGCGCCTGCCGCATTGTGGAAAAGCGAAGCCGCCCAGGCATGGGATTTGCTCGCCCGAGAGTCGCTTGTCGCCGGTGCGTCCGGCCCGGGCGACGTCTCTTCCTCGCTACGGCCGGAAAAGTCGTCGCCTTTTGACGGCGAGGAGATCGACTGGCGTTTGGAACAACTGTTTCAAACGGAACGACTCGCCGGGACCGATAGCCGCGACGAGCTATAATTACTTGGTGAGTTCTCGGCCGCCTTGTCAGTCTTTTCCGACGGCCGAGCTCCCGGTGGTCCTGGTAGAGGAGAACGCAACGTGCAAGTTCAAGTTCACACCGACAACCACGTCAACGGCAGCGCTGGATTGACCAGCCATGTAGAGGACGTCGTGTCGGCTGCGTTGAGTCGATTTGGGAACCGCGTCACTCGCGTCGAAGTGCACATTGGTGACGAGAATGGTCACAAGGGAGGCAATCACGACAAGCGTTGTGCGATGGAAGCGAGACTCTCCCACTTGCAGCCGATTGCCGTGACGGCCACGGCGCCAAGCGTCGACGCCGCGATTCACGCGGCCGCTGAAAAGCTGCTGCGGACGCTCAGCAAGTCGCTAGATAAGAAGTACGACGCGAAGGGCCGTACCTCGACCGCTGAGTTTGCCGCTGTGCAGCAGGTTGAAGAAGACGTTGAGGAGTTTGCACTCGAAGATTAAACGTGACGCTTGTCGTCGCGTAGTGTTAACGAACTAAGTTCAAGATCAGGCCGCGGGAGGCGACTTCCGCGGCCTGCTTTTTTGCGAGCGGATTGTGCGTGCTACCCGCGGGCGCCGCCCGCGGCTTTATGGCGAGGGGCACGCTTTGTACATCGCTCTACGCATACTTCTCGCGGAGCCGCCGGGCCGCGGCGACTTGGTTCTTTAGCTTCGTGTAAACCTCGTCAATGCTCACCACCGCCGCCGAGCCGGGCGCAAAGCCGCAGTCGGGGTTGAGCGTGATCCGCTCAGGCGCCAAATGCTTCAGCGCCAGCTCGACGCGATCGAAGATCGCATCAGCCGAGTCGATGCAGCCTGGCTGGCAGCTCACGCATCCCAGGCCGATCTCGAAGTCCTCGCGCAACTTCCCAAATACGGCCATGTCGCCGGCGCCGGGCGCGGTGAACTCCATCGTGAGATGCTGCACTTGCAGTCGATTGAGCTGCGGGATGATCGCGTCGTAGCCGCCGCTGTGTTGCAGTTCACCGCGACCACGAGCGCCAGCGCGGCGGCATAAATGCACCGCAAGATGAACATCCTTCACGCCCGATACGACTTGGTTGGTCATCTCGACGGCGAAGTCAGCAGCGCGGTCAGGATTTTCGTACTGCCGCCGCACTTCGGGATCGACGAACAGGCACAAATGGGGATCGTCGATTTGCACCACCGACGCTCCTTGCTTCTGCAGCAGCTCGAGTTCGCGCCGTAAGATCGGTACGCACGCTTCGACGAACGATTCGCGCGTCGGGTACGCCTTCGCGGAAAGCTTGGCGTCCCACATCCGTTCGCCGAGCAGCGCGGGCGCGGGGAGCGTCGCTTTGATCTGCCGCTTGGTGATCGAGCTGAGAAACTCTGCTTCGCGGGCGATGAAACCTGGATTCTTCGGCGACAGCTTGTCGACCACGATCGTCCATGGCCGGCCGTCGGCCGGATTGCGGCTCAGCTCGAAGCCGTGGGCCAATTCGGCAATGACGCCAATGTAAGACTTCCGCCACCATTCGCCGTCGGTCACCACGTCGAGGCCCGCGCATTCTTGCAGCGCGACGACCGACCGAATGGCCCCTTCCATCCAACGGTGATAGTCGCCCGGCGAGCCGGTGAAATCGTCCGAGATGAGATCCTTCACATAGTCGGGCCGCGGCATCGAACCGACGACCGACGTGGGGAATAACACAGATCCGCCCATGGCTTGCTCCAGAAATGCTAGACCCCGCCGCTCGCCCAATTGCGGCGGGCGAAGTCAAAATCTTGCTGCGTATCGATCTCGATATACCCGCCCGGCGTATCGGTGTGGCCGAACCGCTCGCCCGCTTCGACCATCAACTGAAACAGCTGAATGAGATATGCCTTCTCGAACGTGCGGCCGTCGCGGAACTCGCCCGTAGCATATTGCTCGCGCGCCTCATGATAGTGCTGCGTCAATCGCCGCGCCCCCTCGGCCGTGAATTTCGCCACGCCGGTGAACTCGCCGTACGCTTCGCCCTCAGGGATCTTGCGATCGACTCGCGTGACCAATCCGCCCGCGACCGTCGCCTTTTCCGCATCGTCCGACGGATGTTCGGTCCGTTCGCCGTAGCGGTTGAGCCACTTGGTGTCGATCGACAGCGTCATGTCGTCGCGGCTGGCGAGCAGGCCCTCGATCACCGAAGGGCGATACAAAATGTCGGAATAGCTGCAAATGAACGGCTCGTCCATGAGGTCTTCGGCGAAGAAGAGCGAGGCGAGAATGTTGTTTTGCTCCCAAGCGTGATTGTGGCGGAAGTCGAACTCGGGATACGCCGCGCGGAGCTTTTCGATTTGGTAGCCGCCAATGTACGCGACGTCGGTAACGCCGTTCTGTCGAAAAGCCTCGATGGCCCAGTCGATAATGCGCATGCCACCGACCTCGGCGAAGCACTTGGGAGCGTCGGCAGTGGTCGGCATCAACCGGCTGCCCCGGCCGGCGCCGATGATTATGGCACGCATGGCGATCAAGTTCCGAACGAAGGGGATGAGAAGCGGCCGGTATCGTAGCGGAGTCGCGGGCGAGTCGCAAACCGCTCGGAGTTCTGTTTGAGCGAGTTGTGCAATTCAAAAAGATTAACCGCCAAGGACGCCAAGAGCGCCGAGGGAATACAGAAGAATCTAGGAACCGCCGATGGACGCAGATGAACGCTAATAAGAAATATCTGCGTTGATCTGCGTCCATCGGCGGTTTCAATATCCCCGCATTCCTTGGCGCTCTTGGCGTCCTTGGCGGTTCAAAAATCTGCAGTACTTCCAAGGCATCGGCAATAAACCAGCGGCTGCAGCGAATCGCCTACAACCACCCCACTCGTTGGTCGCCGCATCCCAGCCACTCCACACTGGCCGATACGGCGAAAAACCGTCCCAATCGGCGTCTCCACAACGCCCCGCACCCCGAGAAAACCTCTAACTGATATCCCCCACGTCCCATCTCTAAAGTAGACTTTCGCACACGCGCATTTAGAGCAACCTGCGCCGTCGGTCTGTTGAACAATCCGTCTCGCTGGAGCTCTCGAAATGTCGATTCCGATTCGCTGCGTTTGCGGCCGTCATCTTCTTGCGCGCGACGACTTCGCCGGTGCGCGGGCTGAATGCCCGACCTGCGGGCGTACTCTGCAGATCCCTGCTGATCCCAGCGCGCGCAGCCCGAATGCCGGTCCAGCTTCGCCGTCGTCCCCGCCGCCCGCTGCCGCCAGTGCGGCGGCTCCCGATATCGAAGCGATCGAGATCACTGAGTTCCTCGACCCGCCGAGCGAGTCGAGTGTTGGCGCGTCCAGCGGAACTGCCGGCGGGGCAGGGGCTCCTCCCAAACCGCCGAAGTCGGTCGCCGCGCGGATGTTCGAGGCGCTCCTCGATCCCCGCAGCATCCAGTGGATGCTGATGATCGGCGGCGGGCTCTGCGTCCTCGGACTCATCGTTTGGCTCGTCAGCCTCGGCGTCTTCAAAGATCCTCACGTACTGGCCGTCGTGCTCGGCGTCGGCACCCTCGCAATTCTCGGCGCCGGTTGGTTCGTCGCGCTTCGCACGCGGTTCAAGGTTGCGGGCCAGGCGCTCACCTTCCTCGGCTGCGTCGTCGCTCCGCTCAACTTGTGGTTCTATCACGCCCAAGGGTTGCTAACCGTCGACGGCCATCTGTGGGTCGGCGGCGTTGTGTGCTGCTTGCTCTATGCAGCGACGGTCTATGTGCTGCGCGATCCGCTCTTCATGTATGCGGTGGAAGTCGGCGTCACGTTGACAACGCTGCTTCTGCTGGCCGACATGGGCAAGATCACTGACGCCCCCATGCTGGCGATGTTCTTGATGGCCCTCGGCCTGATTTCGGTTCACAGCGAGCGGGCCTTCTCGCCTGCCGACGAAGCTCAGTTCCCGCGCCGCCGATTCGGGCTGCCGCTGTTCTGGTCGGGGCACGTGCAGATTGGCACGTCGCTGTTGATTCTGCTCGCCTCGCAACTCCTCAGTTGGCTCCTGACGCCGGCGCAAGATCTGTTCGACATCGAATGGACTGGTAACTTGCTGACGACGAACCATTTGCTCGCCGGCGGGCTGTGGCTCGCGGCCGTCTACGCTTACCTCTACTCCGACCTGATTGTTCGCAAAATTGGCCTCTACCTCTGGCTGGCCGGTTTTTCGTTGGTGATGGCCGAGTTGACGCTGCTCGTCGGCTTCCATGTTCCCATGGAGTGGATTCTCGCCGTCATGTCGGCGACAGCGCTCGCGGTGAACCTTGGTTGGAGCCGCTTCGCGAACGACGATCTCAAACTGGCCCGCATCGTTCCGCCGGTGGGGATGGCGCTCAGCCTGCTACCGGTCGCGGCGGGGCTGATCTTGCACATCCGCGCCACGAGCGGCGCCTTCAACGCGATGGACTGGGGCTACAACACCGGTTTTGCGTTTGTCGTGGCGATGCTCATTGCCGCGGTCTGCAATCGGATTTCGGCGGCGCTTTATCGCCGCAGCGACGCCCGCACCTCACAGCTCTACTTCTTCCTGAGTGCGGCGTGCGTGCTGGTGGCGGCAGCGGGGCAGCTGCGTGATCGCGGGCTCACCGATTGGAGCGATCAGGCCCCGTGGCTGATGCTCATTCCGCTCGCCTACCTGCTGGGGGCCCGACTCTGGCGCGGCCACAGCGCCGAACGGCCGCTGTACTATGTCGCTCAAGCGGCAACGGGCGTCATTCTCGCCGCCGGATTCATCGCGACGATTAAGGATCCGACCGCGTTCCGACCGCTACTGGGCGAGCGCACCAGCTTGCTCTACGGGCTGGTGTTCAGCGAAGCGGCGATCTTCTATTTGCTTGCCGGGTTCTTCAAACGCCGGAGCTGGAACACCTACCTCGCCGCGGCCGCAGCGTGCGGCGCCATTTGGCAGTTCATGGGCTACTACGGCATCGACGCCAGCTACTACACGATGCTCTATGCAGGGCTCGGTCTGGCTTGCCTCGTCGGCGCACGCTCGTTGGGGCTGCAGCCGGTGACCGTCTACCGCGAGCGCTATCGTTCAACGACAGTGCTCCGTGGTCGTGGTCTCGCATTGCTACAGTGCGGCCATGGCATCCTCACCGTCGCGTCGCTCGCGGCGTTGATGCAGGGTCTCGCCGGTCTCGCCGCACGCGACGCGCAGGTGATCGACATCGTCTCGATCTTCGTGACCGCCATCGCAGCTGGGGCGGCCAGCTTTGTGGCGCCGCCAAGTCCCTGGAGGCGTTTGTACGCCACCGCGGCGGTCGCCCTAGCGGCGGTGGGCTTCCTACGTCTTAACATCCTCATCGACTTGAACGGTTGGCAGAAGTTTGAAATCTTCGCCGTCGTCGCCGGAGCAATCATGCTCGCCGCGAGCCATTGGGCGCTCTTCCGCGACACCGACACGCAGCATGACGACTCCGTGAGCATCGGTCTCACGCTCGGCAGCGTACTCGTTGCGGGCACGCTCCTGGTCGCCGTCCTGTACCACCGTTGGGCGGGCGACGGGCCGTCGCTGTACGACGAACTCGCGCTGCTGACGTTCACCATTATCATGGCGGTGACCGGCGTCAGCTGGCAGATTCGCGCGACAACGCTCTTCGGCGGCGGAGCGCTCGCCATTTACCTCGTGGTGCTCGTGACGACGCTTGCTTACCGGCCGCAAGTTGCCGTGGGCGTCTACCTTGCGGTGGGCGGCGGCTTGGTCTTCGCCACCGGCATCGCGCTGAGCGTCTACCGTGAGAAGTTGCTGCGGCTGCCGGAGCGCATCTCCAACCGCGAGGGGATTTTTAAGATCCTCAACTGGCGGTGAGGCATCGCTTCAAGGTAAGAGAAAGGCCGCTGGAGCCATGCTCGGCTCCAGCGGCCTAATTTTTTATGCAAACGGCTTGCGTTCTGATCCATCGGCGGCGACAGGCCTACTTCTGCACCGCCAGGCCATTGAACAAAATATCAATCATCGCCGCCGAGCGTTCCGACAGCGGCCCCTTGCTCTGGCCTTCGAAGTAGTTGAAGAACATCGCCCCGAAGACGAACCGCGACAGCGTGTCTTGAATCTCCGCGACCGGGATCGGCCGAATCTCGCCCGCGTCGATCAGCTCCTGCAGCCGTACCGCCCATTCGGCCTTCCGCTTTTCGTCATGCTCAAAGAACAGCGACGGCCGGCGATTGCGGAACAGCGACCGCTCTTCGATGATCAACTCGACCACTTCAGGCCGCGAGTCGAAGAATCGCAAAATATCGTTGATACACGCCCGCATTTCTTGCAGCGGCGGCAGGCCTGCCTTCTTCGACGCATCGACGGCGACGATCATCTGATCGCGGGCATGCGCGACGGCGGCGAGGAACAGCGCCTCCTTGTTGCCGAAGTGGCGGTAGACCGTTCCCTTGCCGATGCCGACGCGATCGGCGATCTCCTGCACATCGGTCGAGTTGTAACCGTTGGCGGCAAACGTCACGATCGCCGCGTCGAGAATCTCGAGCGAGCGTTCGGCGTGTGGCGTTTCGCGGCGTTCCGGGGCGAGGGATTCTGTATCCATCGTGTCTCGAAGTGGTGAAGTGATCTGTGGCGATCTCTTCTATATGGTTCCGCAGGGAATGTGACAATCTATTTGCAAATCGGCCAGCGTGAGCGAGTCGAGTTCTACCTGCTCGCTGAGCGTTGGTTTCAACCCGTCTACAGCTAACTGATCGACGCCACACGCCGCGGTTTGCCGCAGTTTCTGGCACCCTGCTTAAAATCGGCCGCGAACCTCGGTTGGCTGGCGGCCGTCTTTCAATATTAGCGTGGACGGGCGCGTCCGTCCACGTTATACTTTATCATCGGTCCGGCCCTCGCCGTGAATACCCAGGCCGACCAGGCCCAAAATCCTCGCCCACCCGACACCGCCCCTGCCTGAGTCCACCTGCCTGCGAAGCAGACAGTTCTGCGAATCCACCTAGGCGTCAATCTCTATGAGTCCTCGTTCCTGCTGGATCGGTTCAGCCCTCGCCGTTGTGGCGCTAGCCGGCTGCAACAATGTCTCCAACGAGATGGTCAAGATGCCGCCGCCGGCGGTGACGGTTGCCCAGCCGGTGGAGCGCGAAATCGTTCACCAGCTCGAGTTCACCGGTAACACCCGGGCTACTGAAGCGGTCGACGTTCGCGCCCGCGTGAACGGCTACTTGCAGAAGATCGACTTCGAGGATGGCGCCGACGTGCAAGCGGGCGATGTGCTGTTCGTGATCGAGCCGGCGCCGTTTGAGGCGGCCCTCGACGCGGCGAAGGCGGCTCAGCAAAAGGCTGAAGCGACCCTCGCGCTTGCCAATGCCGACCTGGCGCGGACGCAGCCGCTGGTTCAGCGCGGGGCGTCTACCGAGCAGGAACTCGACGTGAAGAAGGCCGACGTGGCGACCGCAGCAGCCGACGTCGCCTCGGCGAAGGCGGCGCTAACGCAGGCCGAACTGAATCTTTCGTACACGCAAGTGAAGTCGCCGATCTCGGGCCGCGTCTCGCGGCACATGGTCGACATCGGCAACTTGGTTCAGGCTGAGCAAACGACGCTGACGCGCGTCGAAGCCTTCGATCCAATCCACGCCTACTTCGCGATCAGCGAGTCGGACGTGGTTGAGCTGATGGCCAAGTCCCCCGGTACAAGCGCCGCGTCGCTCAAGGCGAACCCGCCGACCATCTATGTCGGACTCACCGGCGAGAAGGGATACCCGCACGAAGGGAAACTCGACTTCGCGGAAGCGGGCATCGACCCTCAGTCTGGTACGCAGATGCGGCGCGGGATTTTTCCGAATGCCGACAAATTGCTCGTTCCGGGTATGTTTGTCCGCGTGCGGCTCCCCGTCGGCTCGCCAGCGCCGGGGCTCATGGTTCCCGATCGCG
This sequence comes from Lacipirellula sp., assembly GCF_965279485.1. Classification (NCBI taxonomy): domain Bacteria; kingdom Pseudomonadati; phylum Planctomycetota; class Planctomycetia; order Pirellulales; family Lacipirellulaceae; genus Lacipirellula; species Lacipirellula sp. The sequence goes on along the minus strand of NZ_CBDIIC010000001.1, from coordinate 485,800 downwards.
CGATTGGAATGGACCAGAGCGGCGAATACGTCTTGGTGGTTAACGAGAAAGATACGGTGGAGCGGCGGTCGGTGAAGCTGGGCCTGCGCGTCAACGGTATGCGTGTGGTGAACGAAGGATTGGAGGTCGGCGAGTGGATCGTCATCAACGGCTTGCAACGCGCTCGTCCCGGAGCGCCGGTCAAGCCCGAGCGGACGACGGAGATCGTCGAAGCGAAGCAACTCGACGCCTCGAACGACCCGGCGATCGCGAACAGCGGCGCCCAACTCTCGACGACGACCCCCGCCAAGGCGTCGGCCACGGGGGGAAACTAACGTCCTATGTTAAGTCGATTCTTCATTGACCGACCGATTTTCGCCAATGTCATCGCGATCGTCACGATGATCATGGGCGGCGTCGCCGTGTTCGGTCTGCCGATCGAGCAGTACCCTGACGTCACCCCCCCAACCGTCGTGGTGAACGCCGTCTACCCTGGCGCCAACGCGAAGGTTGTTTCCGACACCGTCGCTTCGCCGATCGAGCAATCGGTCAACGGCGTCGAAAACATGCTCTACATGTCGTCTGTCTGTTCCAGCGACGGCACCTACGCGCTCACCGTGACGTTCGAAATCGGCACCGATCTCGATCAGGCTCAGGTTCTCGTGCAGAACCTGGTAGCCGTGGCCGAACCGCAGACGCCGGAAGAAGTTCGTCGTCAAGGCATCACGGTCAAGAAGCAGTCGACCGCGATTGTGATCGTGGTGAGTTTGACGTCAGAGAACGACCGCTATTCGTCGTTGTATCTGTCGAACTACATGAGTCTGCGAATCAAGGACGAAATCAGCCGCGTGCCGGGCGTCGGCGGCGTGCAGATCTTCGGCGGCAACAACTACTCGATGCGGGTGTGGCTCAACCCCGAGAAGTTGAAGGCCCGCAATCTAACGACCCAAGACGTTTACGCTGCCATCTTGGAGCAGAACGTCCAGGTGGCGGCGGGGCAAATAGGGCAGCCCCCGTCGCCCAATACACTCGACTTCCAGTACATCGTCTCCGCGCTCGGACGGCTCAGCGATGCTGAGCAGTTCGAGAACATCGTCGTCAAGGCGAGCGAAGACGGCCGCGTGACGTATCTGAAAGATGTCGCTCGCGTGGAACTGGGAGGCCAGAACTACGATCAGTATGCCGAGAAGGGGGGCGTGCCTTCTTCGAGTATGGCCGTCAATCAGCTTCCGGGGGCGAACGCCTTGGATGTCGCCCAAGGCGTGCGCGACGCCATCGCCAAGATGAAGTTGTCCTTTCCCGAAGGGATGCTCGTCGACTTCCCGCTTGATACGACAGAGTTCGTCGAGGCGTCGATTGAGTCGGTCTATCACACGATCATCGAAGCTGGCGTGCTCGTGCTCATCGTGATTCTGGTCTTCTTGCAAGACTGGCGGGCGGTGCTGGTGCCGGCGACGACGGTGCCTGTGACGATTATCGGGGCGTTCGCCGCGATGTACGTGATGGGCTTCTCGGTGAACATGCTGACGCTGTTCGGCCTCGTGCTCGCGATCGGCATCGTCGTCGACGACGCGATTGTCATCGTCGAGGCTGCCGCTCACCATATCGAAAATGGCTTGCCGCCCCGCGAAGCGACGATTCGCGCGATGGAGCAGGTGCTGGGCCCGATCATAGGCATCACCTTGGTGTTGATGGCGGTGTTTCTTCCCACCGCGTTCCTCGGCGGCATCACTGGCCAGCTCTACCGGCAGTTCGCGCTCACTATCGCCGCGACCGCGCTCATCAGCGCCATCAACGCCGTAACGCTCAAGCCGGCTCAATGCGCTACCTACCTTCGCAAGCCGTCGGAGAAGAAGAACTGGTTCTATCGCGGCTTTAACTACGTTTACGACAAGTTTGAACGCGTCTACGTGGCGATTGTTCGCGTGTTGCTTCGCTTCCGCTGGGTGACGATGCTCGCCTTCGTTGGCCTGGTCGCCGGCACAGCGTACTGGTACCAACGCGTGCCGACCGGCTTCTTGCCAATCGAGGATCAGGGGTACATCATCGCCGCTATCCAACTCCCCGATGCCGCTTCGCAGTCGCGTACGAAGGCGGTCACGGACCAGATCAACGAGATCATGAAAAAGGAACCGGGCATCATGACCTGGTTCAACGTCGGCGGTCTGTCGTTGCTCGACGGTAGCGCGGCGTCCAATGCGGCGACCGTGTTCATGCGGTTTGATGACTGGGACAAACGCGAGGACCCCAGCCTAAGCTTGCAGGGAATTCTCGGTAGCCTAATGGGCAAATTCTCGCAGATTCGCGAGGCGTTTATTGTAGCGTTCCCTCCGCCGGCGATTCGAGGGCTCGGCTTCCGCAGCGGTTTCCAAATGCAAGTGGAAGATCGATCGGGCGTCGGGCTGGAAGAACTTGGCGCCGCGACGGCGCGGATTGTGGAAGCCGCCAACGCCCAGTCGAAGCTGGCCGGCGTGAGCTCGACCTTCCGTCCCGGCGTGCCGCAGCTTTACATCGACATTGATCGCGTCAAGGTGAAGACGCTCAACCTGCCGTTGTCGGCGGTTTTCGGCGCGCTGCAAACGTACCTCGGCTCGGCCTACGTTAACGACTTCAACAAGTTCGGCCGTACCTTCCAAGTCAGGGTGCAGGCTGAAGAAGATTTCCGCATCGACCCGCGCGATATCGAACGGCTCGAAGTGCGTAATCTGCGCGGGCAGATGATTCCGCTCGGCTCGGTAGTGAAGGTGTCGCGGTCGTTCGGACCGCAAATTATTCAGCGTTACAACCTCTACCCGACCGCAGCGATTCGCGGCGAGCCGGCGCCAGGCGTCAGTTCGGGCGAGGCGCTCGCCATTATGGAGCAAATCGCCGCGGCCGAACTCCCCGATTCGATGGGCTACGACTGGACCGGCGAATCGTTCCAAGAAAAGCGCATCAGCGGCCAAGCCGTCTGGGTGTTCGCCTTCGCGGTGTTGCTGGTCTACCTCGTGCTTGCCGCTCAGTATGAAAGCTGGATTTTGCCGGCGGCGGTCATTCTCGTGGTGCCGCTTGGTTTGCTCGGCTCGGTCGCGGCCGTGTCGTTCCGCGGCATGGACAACAACATTTACACGCAGATCGGCATCGTGCTCATCATCGCCTTGGCGAGCAAGAACGCGATCCTGATCGTCGAGTTCGCCCGCGACCTCCGCAAGGAAGGCCGGTCGATTTACGACGCTGCGGTGGAAGCGGCCCGCTTGCGGTTCCGCCCGATTCTAATGACCTCGTTCGCGTTCATCCTCGGCGTGGCCCCCCTCGTGTGGGCCACCGGGGCGGGCGCCGCGGGCCAGCAAGCGCTCGGTACGGCGGTGTTCGGCGGCATGATCACTTCGACGATCCTCGCGGTCTTCTTCACTCCGGTCTTCTTCCTGATATTGCAGGGAGTCTCGGAATGGTGGAAGCCGATGGTCGCGGCCGAACCGGCGATCCACAAGTTCGCCGGCGACGACGATGATGATCACCATCACCCCCGCCGCAAACCGCTGCAAACCGCCGGCACGCACTAAGCGAATACAAGCCACCGGCTCCGCCGGTGGACGAAGCTCGTGCGGCACCGCACACAAAATTCAGCGAGCCTCTCCCTTCATGGGAGGGGTATCATCAAGATCAAGAGGCCCCTCAAGGAGCGACGCGGGAATTCGCCCCCCGACTCGCGTCGCTCCGAACGGGGCCTTTTCTCATTCCCGCTCCATCTGTTGCGAGATTTCACGAACTGAACTCCCTGGCGCCGCTGAACTCGCGCACTTCGTATACTGGAGCGGTCGGCTCGCACGCCGCATTGCATTCCCAGCACCAGTTGACGAGGTAGGTTCATGTCGGCCGATCGCTCCCCCGCTCGCGAAGGCAAGTCTGCCGTTCGATTCACCCGCCGCGACGCCTTGCGAATTGGCGCCGCTGCGATGGTCGCCGGACCGTTTCTCCGCACGGGCCGATCGTTCGCTGCCGGGCCTGAGCAAAAGGCTCGCATCGCGTCGATCGGCGTCGGCAACAAAGGCTGGACCGATCTGCTGGCGGTCGCATCGGCTCCGGGCGCCGAGATCGTGGCCATCTGCGACATCGACTCCAACTTCCTCGGTGTCGCCCAAGAGAAGTTCCCGCAAGCTCAGGCCTTCCGCGACTACCGCGTGCTGCTCGACAAAATGGGTAACGGCATCGACGGCGTCTTGATTTCCACTCCCGACCACATGCACGGCGCCATCGCCCTGGCGGCGATGGCGCTCGGCAAGCACGTTTACGTGCAGAAGCCGCTGGCTCACAACCTGGCTGAACTCCGCGCCATGTGCAACGCCGCGGCAGAGCAGGGGGTGATCACCCAGATGGGAACGCAAATTCACGGCGACGAATCGTATCGCACTGCGGCGAAGATGTTGCGCGACGGCGCCATCGGCAAGGTGAGCGAGGTCCACTGCTGGATCGGTCGCGGCCTACCCTTGCCGGCGAAAGAACGTCCTGCCAATCGGGCCGACAAGATTCCCGCGACGGTCGATTGGGATCTATGGCAAGGCGTCGCGCCTGAAGAACCGTACGTCGAAGGGTTTTACCACCCGTTCAACTGGCGGATGTGGCGTGACTACGGCGGCGGCGTCTTGGGGGACATGGCGAGCCATATTTTCGACCCGATCTTCACCGGAATCGATTTAAAGGCCCCACTCACGCTCCGTTCAGGCGGTCCGGCTCATCTGCGCGATACTTACGCCACAAACACCGAGGTTCTTTACACTTTCGCTGGCACGCCGTTGACTGCTGGAGAGGTCAAATTCCGCTGGACGAACGGCACGTTCAAGCCAGATGCAGCGAAAGCACAACTTCCCGACGGCGTGAATTTGTCGGCCTCGGGATCGTTTACCGTTGGCGAAAAGGGCGTGATGGTCCTGCCTCACTGGGGCATGCCAACCTTCTACTCTAACGGCAAGCCAATGGATCTCGAGATCAAGTCCGAGGGCAACGTCGACCACTATCACGAGTGGGTGGCGGCGATTCGCGGTGAAGGCCAGACGAGCACGCCGTTCACGTTCAGCGGCCCGTTAACCGAAGCGGTGATCGCGGGAACGGTCGCAGGCGCATTCCCCGAAGAGACGTTGGCGTGGGATTCGGCCGCGCTGAAATTCGATCACGACGGCGCCAACGCCCTAGTCCACCGCAAATACCGTGACGACTGGCGGCCGCTCGGCGTGTAGCGAGAAGCACAGAAGCCACCGACTCCGCCGGTGGACGGAGTGACGCGCTCTAGCCCCGGGCTCCGCCCGGGGGTAAGTCTCCATTCCGTTTAGCTGTTGCCGCACGCAGTGTCACCCTTTGGCGAAGCCCAAGGCTAAGAATCGCGATAACAAGTTGCGAGACGCCCCAACTCGCGATACAAGCTGAGCATCGCCGCACCACACGGAGCGGCCAAAAATAGACCATTCAAATCGCATGTCAATGACGGTAGGTTCGATGATGAGTCCGCCGAAGCTCTTTGACAATTAAGTGACCCGCCAGATCGAACAGCGCACCCTCGCCGCTGTCGGTCAAAGCGACGTTTGGGGAAGACTTTTGCGCGTTCAGAACGAATCAAAGAAACGCAAAAGTCCCAGATCGAATTCCGCGCGTTGACGCGAATTCCTCGAGAAATCTCGCGTCAACGGCGCTGCAGCGATTTCAGGAGACCGACTTTTGCGCCACTTTAATGGGGCCCCCCGGCCACGCGCAAAAGTCTCCCAGCGAGCCACGGGTATCTCGCCCGGGGCTTACGATCGCCAGCCCTCTCAGCCAAGACGCTCAACAATCGCAAGCATCGCATCGAGATACTGCTGCGCTTCATCAAGCTCCATCGTCAGCGGCGGAGCAACGCGAATGACGTCGCCGTTGAGCGGGCCGAGCAAATGGATGGCCAGTCCAGCGTCGTCGCCGTCGTAGCAGGCACGGACGACTTGGCTGGCGACCTCGTTCGACGTGCGGCCAGGCAGGGCGCCGCACTGGATGCCCCACACGTTTCCCTCGCCGCGGATGGCCGTGATGGCGGCCGTTTCCGTGAGACGCTGGAGCCCAGCTTCGAACACCTTCGAGAGTTCACGGCCATGAGCCAGCACATTGTTCTGTTCGAACTCATCGAGCGTCGCTAGCACCGCCGCACAACCGAGGGGATGACCGCTCCACGTGTCCGACGCTTCGCCGTAGGTCAGCTTTTCGAAGAGTTCGCGTCGACCGACCACGGCATCGACCGGGATGCCGTTGCCCATCCCTTTGCCGAGGATGACCATGTCGGGTTGGACGCCGTAGTCGGCGTAAGCAAATAGCGATCCGGTTCGTCCGAAGTTCGATTGCACTTCGTCGAGGATGAACAAGATACCGCGCTCGCGACAGAAGGTTTGCAGTAGTTGCAGGTATTCCTTCTGCGGATGGTAGGAGCCGCCGCCGCCGAGATAAGGCTCGGTAATAAGGCAACAAATTTGGTCGCCGAGTTCGTCGGCCAACTGCTCCAACTCCTTGATGTAAGGCAGCAAGTTAAGCGGTTCCAGTCGCTTCTCCAGCGAGCGACATTCCTCGCGCGGAAAGCTGACGAAGCGAACGCGGGGATCGCGTTCTGCATCTCGCTCGCTGCCAGTCACGGCGCCCGCTAGTCCTTTTTTGCCGTGGAAGCCGTGCCGCGTCGCAAGGATCATTTGCTTCGCTGGATCTTGCGCGAGCGCCGTTCGTAATGCTTTGATGACCCCTTCGCTGCCGCTCGCCGACCAGACGACTTGCTCGAATCGACTCCCGCCCGGCAACGCTCGCATTGCTGCGAGGAGTCGCCGGCAAGCTTCAGCTTCAAGCGGCGTGATTGCGTTGTAAGCGGTCAACGGAGTGGCGGAGAAGTACCCGTTCTCCGTGCTGCTGCCGGTTGCTGCGTTCGACGTGCTAAGCAACTCCGGCGTGTGACCAAGGTACTCGTAAACCCGCTGCCACCAGCGGCGCGGATTGTGGCCGAGATTCGCGACCAACACGCCCGATGTAAAATCCGCGAGCTTAGCGCCGTCCGCTGTGTAGTGGTAAGATCCGGCGCTCCGCTCGATCACCGCCAGCGTCGGCGTGAAGGTGCGCAGCGCTCGCGGCTCAGCTTGCCCGATCGATCGTCGCGTCGTCTCGCTGAGCGGTTCGTGGCGCTTGGCGACTTGGCGGATTGGCTCAACGGAACTCATAGCGAACTTCGTTGGTAGGGGGTAGACGTGTATAGGAAGCGCCATTTAGACGGCAGGCGCATAGATGACTTCGTCGCGGGATTCGCCTGGAACTTTCAAGACAAGCCCGCCCGCAGGAGCATTCACCTCGACGACGCACTCGGGGATGCCCGCGGCATGGCGCGCCAAGATGATTTCCATCGCTTCGACGGCGGCGACGACTTGCCGGTCCGCGGCGAGATCGTTGTAAGCCAGTTCACGCGCCGCGGCCAAACGCACGGAGCGTTCTTCGAGCGGACCGCCGAACTCGACGGTGGCGGCTTCGCGCATGAATCGCTCGATCACTTCGACGCCGTAGCCGCGCTGCGAGCGTTCGCCCCACGGTTCCAGCACCGAGGCGTTGTAGTGGTTGTTGATCGTATTCTTGATCTTGTAGGGCGTCGCGCCCTCGACGGTGCACTCAACGCCGCGTTTACGGCTATGGCCATTCCAGACGCCGTTGTCGAACCTAAACTGCACTTCTTGCTCAACGTACCCCGGGAAGTTGTCGGGCGTTACCCAGCTCGTGTGGATGTCGAACGCCGCTTCGCGTCCATCGTCATGAGCATAAATGAGCCGCAACTGCGTCGAATCCCACGTTGGCCCATCGGCGGGGCCAACGATGCCGCGTTGACCAGTGCAGGTCACTCGCTTCAGTTTCAGGCCGAACGTGAAGTCGATCAGCTTGATGTAGTGGACGGCGACATAGGTTCCAGGGTTGCGGCCGACGATCCATTCGGCGAACTGTGATCCAGCAATCGACTTCGGCTCAAGCAGAGAGCAATAGCCGTTGTTCACGTGTTGTAGGACGCCGTCGACAATGAACGTGCGGAGCTTCTTGTGATCGGGATCGAGGAGCTTGTGATAAACGACCTTCGCGAGAACGCCGTGCTCCTGGGCGAGTGCGTTGAGCTCATCGAGCTCTTGCAGGCGCAAAACGGACGGTTTCTCGATCAGAACGTGCTTGCCCGCGTTGATCGCGAGTTTCGCCGCGGCGAAATGACGATCGTCGGGCGTCGCGATGCACACGACGTCGACTGGCGAGTCGATCAGTTGATCAACGGCATCAACGCCGAAGAAGTTTTGGAAGCCCTGGAGGTTTTTCGGCGCTTTCGCGCGGTAGGCGGCGGCCCGCTGGCCCGTTCGCGTGGCGACGGCGTTCAGCGGCGCCGAGCAAATACCAAGCTCCGGCGCGTACAGCGGTTGGCTGGCGACGCGCTCGAAGAACGGGCGGTACGTTTCGTCAAAGATCATCCCCATGCCGACCATGCCGACGCGGAGTTCACGGGGGCCGACGGTATTAGGAGATTGCGTCACAGCAGTATTCGAAGGGAGTTACGGCAGCTTGCGGCGGGGCGTTGGAACGGGCGAGGGGCGATGCAACGGCGGCGTTAAACGACGCGACCTTCCGGGCGATACGACGAAGCCAATCGCAGGTGAAGTTCCATCGCCGCCGAAGCCGTCGCCCCATCGCGGGCTGCAAGCGCCGCGAGAATCGTGCGATGCTCGCGAAAACCGCGGAGGATCGCGTCGGTCCGTTCAGGACCGAGTTTGTAGGAGAGCTGCTTATACTGCCAGCATTTGTTGATGGCGCCGCGTAGCGGTTGATTTGCGGCGTGATCGGAGATGGCGAGGTGGAGGGCAAAGTCGAAGTCGCGAGCGCGACGGATCCAGTCGTCGTCGTTCTGGGGATCGACCGCTTCCGCCTGACGCTGCAGCCGTTGAATCAACTCGAGCGGCATATGCTGCGCGGCTTTCGCAGCAGCGGCCGGTTCCAAGAGTAATCGCAGCTCATGGATTTCGACGAGCCAGTTCTCCGCCCCGGGGCGAACGACCGCTCGCATGTTCATCTTTTGCGTCACGATGCCGTCGGCAATCAGTCGAGACAGTGCTTGGACGACCGGCGTTCGGCTAACGCCCAAGGCTTGAGCCAGTTGCGTCGACTTCAGCTCGCTGCCGCCCGGCAACTCGCCGCGAACGATGCGGGCCAAAATTTCGTGGTACACGTCGTCGACGCGCGACTGTTGCGCATCGTCGTCGCTGATTTCGGGAGGGGCGATGGCGGCCGTTTTTGTCATTTGCATACCGCAGGAAAATGAATTCACTTTTTGCAGTGTTGCTGACTCGTTCCTAATCGTCAAGTGCGGGCCAGGAAAAGCTGGGATAATCCCGCGGCTTAGGTTGAAACACTTCCAGCACTGCTCGGCGCTGGCTTTAGACGCGAGGCTCCCAGCCTTGGCGGTACTCGCACGACCACAGCTTCTTACCGTCGGGGCTGTCAACAAGATGCCCCGACGCGGGGTCGACCTGAATTGACTCCCCAGTGCGGTAGGCGATGTTCCCTAGATGGCAGAACAGCGCGCTCTTGTGCCCTTCTTCAATATTCAGGGCGGTGCGATGGCCGTCGCGAACGGCGTCGAGAAAGTCGCGCAAATGCTCTGCGTCGCCGCGGCTTCCCTGGAATTCGTCCACAACCTTGCGATCCAAGTCGTACACGACGGCGCCTTCGTCGTCGACGCACATCACTCCCTCGGTTCCGCGAATCTCGATGCCAAAGATGCTCGGGCTCCCCACCGGCCGCATCCAACTGATTTGCTCCCATGTGATGAGCTTGTCGCCGCATTCGAAAATAGCAGTCGACGTATCGGGGGTTTCTTGGTCGTCGTCGTAGCGCAGTCGCCCGCCGGCGCACGTGACGCGCGTCGGGTAATCGACGCCTAGCGCCAATCGGCAAATGTCGATTGAGTGGACGCCGTTGTTGCCAATCTCTCCGTTGCCCCAGTGCCAGAAGAAGTGCCAGTTGTAAGGAATCACGTTGCTCTGAAACGGTCGTTCCGGCGAAGGGCCTTGCCACAGTGCATAGTCAAGCGTGGGGGGCGGCGCCGTTTGCTGCCCGCGGCCGATCGAGGGGCGAGGGGTGTGGTACCACGACTTGGCGTGCAGGGGCGCGCCAATGGCGCCGCCGCGGACCTTTTCAATCGCTTCGCGATAGAGGGAGCCGCTGCGGCGCTGCATGCCGACTTGGACGACGCATCCCGATTTATTCGCGGCGGCGATCATTAACTCGCCCTCCGCCGCCGTATGGCTGCACGGTTTCTCCACGTAGACGTGCTTGCCGGCTTTGCAAGCGAGAATCGTCGCGGGAGCGTGCCAGTGATTGGGGGCGGCGCAGATAAGGGCGTCAACTGTAGGATCGTCGAGTGCTTGACGAAAGTCGCGAATCCCTTGCGGTTTAGCCGCTCCACGCGACGTCGCTGCAGCGATTCCTTTGGCGATTGCCTGCTCGTCGGGATCGCAGATGTAGGCGATGCGACAGCCAGTTTGCTCCGCAAATTGCTCGGCTAGTTGCGAACCGCGGTTGTTCGCTCCCATGATCGCCAGCACGACTTCGCTGCTCGCTTCCGCGGCGTGAACGCGGGTTGCAGCGATGGCCGCCAGTCCGGCGGAAGCGGCAAGAAAGTCTCGACGCGTCGAATTCATAGTCGTTACCCGCCCATCGAACAGATCGGATTAGCTTACGAAACGGCAGCGTGCTATTTGGTTGCCTTGGCCGCCAGCGACTTCTCAGCGCGATCGATCATTTCAGCCGTGCTAACGAGCGCTCCGCCGCGGAGGAGGCTCTCGTCAGCCGCCTCCATCAACGCGAACATTTCGATAGTTTCGGCCGCCGGCACTGGTGGTTTGCCGTTCACGAAGAACGTGCAAATCTCGTCCACCAGCGGTTCGTAGCCCGAGAAGCCGCGATCAAAAGCGATTCCCTGCGACCCAAACGCCGTGAACGCGTAGTCGTGTCCGCCCTTGAGGCCGCGCCACACGGCAAGTCGGCCATCCGTCCACTTGCCTGTGACGATCGTCGCAGTGGCTCCGTCGACGCGGCTCACGGCTTCGCAGCCTGGTTTCATGATCGCGTAAATCGCCTCAATGCCATGAATGCCGTACCAAGCGAGATCAATATGGCGCGGCTCAATCTCAAACGGACTGGCAACGCTACACCCCGTCACGTCGCCGAGGGCAGGGTCGTCGGCGAGTTTGGTCACTGCCGTGCAGTAGCGGAGGGCAGATGACGAGAAGCAGGGAGTCTTGGTTTGTTCTGCGATGCGGAAGATAGCGATAACGTCGGCGAGATTTGCTGCCGCTGGTTTGTCGATGAAGACCGGCTTGCCAACGGCGAGCTGTTCGAACTGCTTGAGGTGAGGGCGTCCGTCGACGCTTTCCAGCAGGATGACGTCACATTTCTCAGCAAGTGCAGGGATGGAATCAACGATCTCGACACCCATCTCGCGGAGTTCCTTGACGTATCCCTCCACGCGATCGGCGCTGCTCGGAAGGTCAGGACTGCCGCCAGGAAACGCCGCGACAACCTCTACTTCTGCCCGTGCGCCCGTCGCCTGCGGATCATTAATGAGCTTAGTGAATGCAATTGCATGCGAGGTGTCGCAGCCGACGATACCGGCCCGTAGCGGCTTCGCTGCTTCACAAGCTGAGGGCATAGCCGAAAGTATGCTGACCAAGTAGAGAATAACCCGAGGCACCAGAGAACCTCCGCGAGAGGCTTTGGGGGAAGTGCATGCAGTATTTTCAGCTACGGTAGCCCGAACGCCGGGCTGGTGTCAATCAGCTTTTTAGAACGGCGGCGGGCGCCGAGCCCGCGGAGTAAGAACCTGGCGTCGCTGTCCCCCTTTTCCTGGCAGCAATTGTGCGAGGTCAGCGTTTATTCTTATCCGCGATCGCGACCAGGATGAGAATAAACGCCGCCAACCGCACCCAATACCAAGAGGTATTTCCCTCGGAGGCGTCTCCCGACATCGCCAAGCCTAACCGCGTGAGTCCCAAAAGAACGAAGGCGACGGCGAACATCGCGAATAGCCGATCATGCGTATCTCGCCAGAAGCGGAGGAAGAACGCTGCGACGACGAGCGACGCCATCGCAATCGCCCCCATGATGAAGTGTTCCATGGCCATTTTTACTCCGACTCCCAGATCAATCCGAACAGCAGCACGACTGTCGCGATCAGGCCCGGAATCTTCCGCCAAATCACCATGCGGACTTCCGGGAATAGGTGGAGGTCGGCGTAAAGCATGCAGTTGTCGATCATCAGTCCGAAGAAGCAGATCGCGCTCCAAAACAACAGGGGCACGCGCCGCTGGCGATATCCTCGAAAAAGGAGAATCGAACAGAGCAGGCATGTAGCCGCACACAAGATGAAAACGGTTCCCGGCATCATGGTTTGCCATCTTTCCGTAAACGAAAGGCGTCGGCGAATGTTTGGACTTTGGAGATTGGCGTCGAGTGAATTTCGCTAATCACCGCGACTCGTCGCTCGCGATAAAGGTCTTCGAGAAGTGCAATCATCGAATCCGCCTTGAGATCCGCGCACTCGTATCGCACAGAGTTGCTATCCGAAGCCCGAACGAGGAACTTACGTCGCTCCAAGTCATCCAGCATGGCTTGGCACATGTTCTCCGAGAGATAGAGACCCTGAGCAAGCTCCTGAGCATTCCACAATCGGTGTGAATCGCGCCGTAGAAGAAGTAGCGTTTCAAGCTGCGCCACGGACTCAATTTGATGAGCGAGGAAACGGCGGACGTTCAAAGGCAGCGGATCGTTCACGGCATTTTCGGCAGGGGTCGTTGTTGCGCCGCAACCGACGGTCGAGAGCTGACTCGAAATCGCCGCTTACATCCACGAAGTGTTTTTGCTTATGTCGTAGGTTTGTGGGGCGACAGCTCTCCGTTGTCGCGAACCGTTGATTCCACTGTTGAAATGAGCTCACGCAAATCGATGGGCTTCGAGAGATAATCTTGCATCCCTGCCGCCAAACATCGCTCGCGATCGCCCATCATCGTGTGGGCTGTGAGGGCGATAATCGGCGGCTGCTTCCCCGGCAACGCGCGAATCGCGGCCGTCGCCTCAAATCCGTCCATGTCGGGCATCTGCAAATCCATCAGAATGACGTCGTACGTTCCGCGCCTGGCAAGATCAACGGCGGTTCTTCCGTCGCCGGCGACGACGACATGGTGTCCCCGCTTGGCGAGGGCGTGTCGCACCAGCAATTGATTTGTCGGCGTATCCTCGGCCAAGAGGACTCTGATCGGCGGCGCCGCGGCGCTCGCGATAAAAGCATCCGTCAACATGCGCCCTGATTCGGTCGCCGCGTCGGGAACGTCGTCGATCTTCTTTCGATCGACCAGAAGCGGAACGATGAAGCTGAACTCGCTCCCCTGGCCAGGCGCGCTCTTCACCGAACGGCTGCCCCCCATCGCGCGAATCAAATCTGCGGAAATCGCCAAACCAAGCCCGGCGCCATCGCGGCGTCGCTTCGCCGAAGCGTCAACCTGAGTGAACGGCGAGAAGATGCGATCTTGGTCTGCCGCAGAGATGCCAATTCCCGTGTCGGAAACCTTAAACTTGATCCAAGCTTCGCGATCGCAAGACGACTCGACGCGAACGTCGAGCCTGACTCGCCCGTGCTCGGTGAACTTGATGGCGTTTGTCAGCAGATTGAAGATCACTTGCCGCAGTCGGAGTGAATCGCCGATCAAATGGTTCGGCACCGCGGGGTCCGCGACCACCTGAAGTTCCAGCCCCTTTTGATCCGCGCGATGGCCGAACGTTTGCTTTAGCTCGCCCAAAATTTTGCGGAGCTGTAGAGGCGCCGACTCCAGCGTCAAGGTCCCTGATTCGAGCTTCGACAAATCCAAGATCTCGTTAAGGAGTTCCAACAGCAGGTGGGCATTGGTGCGAACGGCTCCTAGATACTCCCGAACATTCGCCGACAACGCCTCCATCAGCGAGAGGTCCGTCATGCCAATAATCGCAGTCATCGGCGTGCGTAATTCATGGCTGATATTGGTCAGAAACTGGCTCTTGGCGATGCTCGCCCGCTCCGCCTCGGCCCGAGCCGCTTGTTCCTGCGCAAGCTGGATGCGTTGCTCGGCTTGCCATTTCACTTGCTCCGTTTTTTGGAACAAATCTACGAAGACGGCGACTTTAGCTCGGAGCATGTTCGGTGTTGCCGGCATCAACAAATAGTCGACGGCGCCGAGCGCGTAACCCCGATCCTCGAAGGCATCGTCTGCGTACGCGGTAAGGAAGATGATCGGCGTATGTTCCGAACTACGCCGCTGGCGGATGTATTCGGCAGTCTCGAACCCGTCAACTCCCGGCATGTTGACGTCGAGGAGGATGACCGCGAAGTCCTCGGTCAGTAGACGCCGGAGCGCTTCTTCGCCGGAATTCGCCGAGACGATCGTTTGATCGAGGCTGTGCAACACCGCTTCGATCGCCATGACCTTGGTCGGGTCATCGTCGACGACGAGTATCTTGGCTTTGGGCAGCGTGCCGTCAATCATGTGGAGAGCCAGGCGCGGAGTGCGGTGAGCATTTGTTCGGAATCAACGGGCTTCGACAGATAATCCCAAGCGCCCGCTTCGATGCACTTTTCGCGATCGCCCTTCATCGCCTTGGCGGTGACAGCCACGATTGGCAAGTCTTTGAACCGGGAGATCCTCCGGATCGCGCGCATGGTATCGATTCCATCCATTTCCGGCATCATGATGTCCATGAGGACGACGTCGACGTCGGTCGATTCTTCCAACAGACTGATCGCTGAACGCCCCGTTTCTGCAGAGACAGTCGCCATCTCATGCCGCTCTAGAACGCTAGTCAGCGCGAAGATATTGCGAATGTCATCGTCGACAATTAGCGCCTTCTTGCCCGCGAGAATCGGCGACTGATTCATTACCTCGATAATGCGACGCCGCTGCTGATCGGGAAGATCGCTGATCGGTTGGCAGAGTGCGAGCGTTGCGCGATGCAATAGGTCTTCAGAATCTTCGACGTACCGCAGGTCGAATTCCTTCGCGAGGTGGACGAGGCGGTGCTTACTTTCCGCCGTCTGTTCCCCCTCGGCACACAGAAATACAGGCACTCCGTCGGATTCGCAGCGGGAGATGGCAAACTCTGCCAATGTCGGCAAGCTCATGTCAACGGGATCTGGCGTGATCACGACGCAGTCCGCGCGTCGCTGCTCCATCGTTCGCACAGCGGTGAGCCCGGAGTCCAAGGCGACGACTTCGACTTTCGGGCTCGATAGCATGTCGTAAAGTCGATGGCGTCGATCGGCATCGGGCTCCATGATGATCACGGTGCGCTCGTCTCGATCGACGAATCGCCGCACGCCCTCAAGGAACTGCTTCAACTGCTCGGTTTTCTGAATGGGCTTCTGCAGGATCCCCTTCGCGCCGAGGTGCGTCCCGTGTTCGAGATTGTCAGCGCTGGAGACGAGATAAATCGGAATGTGCCGCACATGCGGGTCGTGCTTGAGTCGGCGCAGCACCCTCCAGCCGTCGATGTCAGGCAGCGAAATGTCGAGCAAGATCGCGCGAGGTTGAAAATCTTTGGCTAGGGTGAGCGCCATCGCGCCCGAGGCTGTTACGAGCGTTTTGAAGCCTGTTGTTCGTGCGGCGTCTCGCGCGAAGTCAGCGAACCCGCGGTCGTTGTCGACGATGAGAATCGTCCGGTCGCCTGCAGCGATTGAGTCGCGGTCGTCTGCGGCTTGGAGCGACTCGCCTTCATCGCCATTCTGGTCCGCATCGTTGGAGCGATCCGGATTTGCTGCACCGGAGAAATCCTTATCTGGCGGAGAGGGCGCCGTGGGGGCCGACAGCCTTCGTACGGTTTTCTGTGGGACGAAAACCTGCGGCAAGTAGAGCGTGAATTCGCTACCAACGTCGGGTGTGCTGATGAGCCGGATCTCGCCGCCGAGCAGTCGCGCCGTCTCGCGGCTAATAGCCAGCCCCAAACCGGTTCCGCCGTACTTGCGGCTGGTGCTGCCGTCGGCTTGTTGGAAGGCTTCGAAAATGATCTGCTGCTTGTCGACCGGAATGCCAATGCCCGTGTCTCGCACAGTAATCGCGATGACGGAATCGCTGGATGCGAGGGCTGCATTATCGGCATGCCAGCCATCGTAGGCGATGCCGATCCGCAGCGAAACTTGGCCGTGATGCGTGAACTTGAACGCGTTTGATAGTAAATTCTTGATGATCTGCTGAAGTCGCTTGCTATCTGTCGTGAGCGACCGGGGTAGATAAGAATCTAGCTCGACGACAAACTCCACGCCGCGGTTTTCCGCGACATGGCGGAAGGTCCGCTCGATGTAATTGTGGAGATCGCTAAACCTCAGGTCGCCAACGTCGAGCACCACTGTGCCCGATTCGATCTTCGATAGATCAAGGATGTCGTTAATGAGGATTAGCAGGTCGTTCCCAGAAGAGTGAATCGTCTTCGCGTAGTCGGTCTGCTTCGTCGTGAGATTTCCGTCGGGGTTCTGCGATAGCTGGTCCGAGAGAATCAGCAGACTGTTGAGCGGCGTTCGCAGTTCATGCGACATGTTCGCGAGGAACTCGCTCTTGTATTTTGATGTGAGGGCCAGCTGCTCTGCTTTTTCTTCCAGCGCTTGGCGGGCTTGTTCGACCTCGGTGTTCTTTTGCTCGACTTCGACATTCTGATGCGCCAGCAGACGCGCCTTGTCCTGGAGCTCTTGATTCGTCTGTTGCAGTTCGTCCTGCCGGCTGCCGAGCTCTTCCGCGAGCGACTGCGACTGCTTAAGCAGATCTTCGGTGCGCATGTTCGCTTCGATCGTGTTGAGCACGATGCCGATGCTTTCGGTCAATTGGTCGAGAAACGCTTGATGCGTTGGATTGAACCGTTCGAAAGAAGCGAGCTCCAGCACAGCTTTGACTTGTCCTTCGAACACCACCGGGAGCACAATCAGATTCACCGGCGGCGCGCTGCCGAGGCCGGAGGAAATGCGGACGTAGTCTGAAGGGACGTTGGCGAGGACAATCTTTTGCTTTTCCAACGCGCACTGTCCGACAAGTCCCTGGCCGAGTTCTAACTGCTTGCCGACTTCGCTCGGCCGCTCGTAGGCGTAGCTGGCGAGGAGCGTTAGGCAGGGCTGTTCGCGCATTGCGTCGTAGGTATAGAAGACAGCGTGCTGAGCAGAAACCACCGGCGCGAGTTCTGAGAGAATTAACCGGCCCACCGTCAGCAAATCTTTCTGCCCCTGCAGCATGCGGCTGAACTTCGCCAAGTTCGTCTTCAGCCAGTCTTGTTCCGCGTTCTTGAGCGTCGTGTCCTTCAGGTTCACGATCATCTCGTTGATGTTGTCTTTGAGCAGCGCGACCTCGCCCTGCGCCTCCACCTTGATCGAGCGAGTTAGATCGCCCTTCGTTACCGCGGTCGCGACTTCCGCAATTGCTCGCACCTGCGTCGTGAGGTTGGCGGCAAGCTCATTGACGTTATCCGTCAGGTCTTTCCACGTGCCGGCCGCTCCGGGAACGCTCGCCTGACCGCCAAGCTTGCCTTCAACGCCGACTTCGCGCGCCACCGTCGTCACCTGGTCGGCAAACGTCGCGAGCGTTTCGATCATGCCGTTGATCGTGTCGGCAAGAGCGGCGATTTCGCCCTTCGCTTCAACCGTTAGCTTCTGCTTGAGGTCGCCATTCGCAACGGCCGTGACGACGCGAGCGATACCGCGGACCTGGCTGGTGAGGTTGCCGGCCATGAAGTTCACATTGTCGGTGAGGCCTTTCCACGTGCCTGAGGCGCCCTTCACTTGAGCCTGTCCGCCGAGCTTGCCTTCCGTGCCAACTTCACGAGCCACGCGGGTCACTTCCGCCGCGAAGGAACTCAACTGGTCGACCATCGTGTTGATAGTCACCTTCAGGTCGAGAATTTCGCCTTTCACATCGACGGTGATTTTCTTCGAGAGGTCGCCGCTGGCCACGGCCTTGGTCACTTCCGCGATGTTGCGAACCTGGCCCGTGAGATTGCCAGCCATCGAGTTGACGCTGTCGGTGAGATCTTTCCAGGTGCCGGCGACGTCGCGGACTTCAGCTTGGCCGCCGAGCTTGCCCTCGGTGCCGACTTCGCGGGCGACGCGCGTCACTTCGGAGGCGAACGAGCGAAGCTGATCGACCATCGTGTTGATGGTGTCTTTCAGTTCGAGAATTTCGCCGCGGACATCGACGGTGATTTTCTTCGAGAGGTCGCCGCTGGCCACCGCCTTCGTCACGGCGGCGATGTTGCGAACCTGCGCCGTGAGGTTGCCGGCCATGAAATTGACGCTCTCCGTCAGGTCCTTCCACGTGCCGGCGACGCCCTTCACGTCGGCCTGCCCGCCAAGCTTGCCTTCGGTGCCAACTTCACGGGCGACGCGCGTTACTTCCGAAGCGAACGAGCGAAGCTGATCGACCATTGTATTGATCGTGTTCTTCAGCTCGAGGATTTCTCCCTTCACGTCAACCGTAATTTTCTTTGACAAGTCGCCGGTCGCCACCGCCGTGGTGACGTCGGCAATGTTGCGGACTTGGCCGGTGAGATTGCCGGCCATCGAGTTAACGCTGTCGGTGAGGGCCCGCCAAGTTCCTTCGACGCCGCGGACGTCGGCTTGTCCGCCGAGCTTCCCTTCGGTGCCTACCTCGCGGGCTACGCGGGTCACTTCATCAGCGAACGAGCGAAGCTGATCGACCATCGTGTTGATGGTGTTCTTCAGCTCCAGGATTTCGCCCTTCACGTCGACGGTGATTTTCTTGGAAAGATCGCCGCGCGCGACCGCCGTAGTGACGTCGGCAATGTTGCGAACCTGGCCGGTAAGGTTGCCCGCCATCATGTTGACGCCGACGGTGAGGTCTTTCCACGTCCCCGCGACGCCGGTCACTTCGGCCTGACCGCCAAGCTTTCCTTCGGTACCGACTTCTCGCGCGACGCGTGTCACTTCCGACGCAAATGAGCTCAACTGATCGACCATCGTATTGATGGTGTTCTTCAGCTCCAGGATTTCGCCCTTCACATCGACCGTAATCTTCTTCGAGAGATCGCCATTCGCAACCGCAGTAGTAACCTCAGCGATGTTGCGGACCTGGTCGGTCAGATTGCCGGCCATGAAATTGACGCTATCAGTGAGATCCTTCCATGTGCCGGCGACGTCGCGGACTTCGGCCTGTCCGCCAAGTTTGCCTTCGGTGCCGACTTCGCGCGCCACGCGCGTCACTTCAGACGCGAATGCGCGGAGCTGATCGACCATCGTGTTGATCGTGTTTTTTAGTTCTGAGATCTCGCCGCGGACATCGACGTCGATCTTCTTCGACAGGTCGCCGTTGGCCACGGCTGTCGTCACCTCGGCGATGTTGCGGACCTGCGTCGTCAGGTTACCGGCCATGAAGTTGACGCTATCGGTGAGACTCTTCCATGTGCCCGCGACCCCTTTCACCTCCGCTTGCCCGCCGAGTTTGCCCTCGGTGCCGACTTCGCGTGCGACGCGCGTCACTTCGTCGGCAAACGAGCTAAGCTGATCGACCATCGTGTTGATGGTGTTCTTCAGTTCCAGGATTTCGCCCTTCACGTCGACGGTAATTTTCTTCGACAAGTCGCCGTTGGCGACCGCGGTGGTGACCTCGGCGATGTTGCGAACCTGGTCGGTAAGATTGCC
The DNA here is from genome assembly GCF_965279485.1 of Lacipirellula sp. Taxonomy (NCBI): domain Bacteria; kingdom Pseudomonadati; phylum Planctomycetota; class Planctomycetia; order Pirellulales; family Lacipirellulaceae; genus Lacipirellula; species Lacipirellula sp. Next base: position 466,116 of record NZ_CBDIIC010000001.1, on the reverse strand, counting down.
CGCCATGAAATTAACGCTGTCCGTCAGATCTTTCCAAGTGCCCGAGATGCCCCTCACCTGGGCCTGCCCGCCGAGCTTGCCTTCGGTGCCGACTTCACGCGCCACGCGGGTCACTTCGGCCGCAAAAGAACTGAGCTGATCGACCATCGTGTTGATGGTGTTCTTCAGCTCAAGAATCTCGCCTTTGACGTCGACGGTGATTTTCTTCGTCAAGTCGCCTGTAGCGACGGCGGTTGTCACGGCGGCGATGTTGCGAACCTGCGAAGTAAGATTCGACGCCATGAAGTTGACGCTGTCGGTCAGATCTTTCCACGTGCCTGACACGCCTTCCACGCGCGCCTGTCCGCCGAGGCGTCCTTCAGTACCGACTTCACGAGCAACGCGCGTCACTTCCGAGGCGAAAGAGCGGAGCTGATCAACCATCGTGTTGATCGTGTTCTTCAATTCCAAGAACTCACCGCGGACGTCGACGGTGATCTTCTTCGACAGATTGCCGTTCGCCACGGCCGTCGTCACTTCGGCGATATTGCGAACCTGCCCGGTAAGATTGCCGGCCATCGAGTTAACGCTGTCGGTCAGATCTTTCCAAGTGCCGGCGACGCCTTTCACGGCCGCCTGACCGCCCAATTTGCCGTCGGTGCCGACTTCCTGCGCCACGCGGGTCACTTCAGAGGCGAACGAGCCGAGTTGATCGACCATTCGATTAACGGTCTTAGCTGTCCGCAGAAACTCGCCTTCGAGCGGTCTGCCATCAAGGTCGAGAGCCATCGTCTTCGACAGGTCGCCCTTGGCAACAGCGCCAATCACTCGAGCCATTTCGCTGGTCGGATGGACAAGGTCGCTGATCAATGCATTGACGGATTCGATATTTCCCGCCCAAGCTCCGCTAAGTCCCCCCAGGGACGCCCGCTTCTTGATCTTCCCCTCTTTACCAACGACTCGGCTGGTCCGCGCGATTTCCTCCGTCATGCCCTCCAATTGATCCATCACCGCGTTGAACGTATCGCCGACTTTACCGGCAATTCCGACCCAATTGGCCGGCAACCGCGTGCTGAAATCGCCACGGCGCAGCGCAGTGAGCGCTTCGAGAAGCATCGAGATGTCGACTGAATCAACTTCCGCGTGGCTCGGCTCGGCGACAGTCGCCATGAGGGACGCTCCCTTCCCGTTTTGGAGTTCGCAATTGGCAGGTCGCATCTTTGCGACCATGTGCGCGCAACAACACTGGTCAGAAAGCAGTCAGCCTGCTTTCGAAGCGACCAAGTGCGTACGCCTTACCGGCACTTGTCAGTTATGTGGTTGCAGCCAGCAACCTGAAGCACGCGCTGTGCCAAGGAAAAGGCAGATTGGCGGTTGTGCGAATTTTGCGGATTGCTAGGGAGCTTCGGCCCGTGCGTCAGCGACCCATCACTCGGTACAACGCACTGTCCGTTCTTAGCAACAAGTTCCCATCGACGGCCGCGGGCGAGGCCATGAGCATTCCGTCGACCTCGTTTCGCGCGAGCACCTCGAATTTCTCCGAGTCTGCGATGACAGTGGTGCGTCCTTCGTGACTCCAAAAGTAGACGCGACCGCCGCCGGTCAACGGCGATGCCGAGTACTTGCCCGGCATGCGCTCGCGCCATAGCGTCTTGCCGGTTTCGCTATCCAAGCAGCTTGCTACTCCCCCGTCGGACACCATGTAGATGCGTTCGTTGCTCAGCGCTGGCGACGACATCGCCGGAACCTGTCGCGTCTCACGCCATGCCACGTGCGTCTCGCTCACATCGCCGGCGCCGTCCGACCGCACGGCCCACAGCTGGGCCTTTCCGAGACCGGTGTTGAGGAAGAGCAACCGTCCATCGAACACAGGCCGCGCGATGTTCGAAAATCCGGAACCATGTTCGATGCGCCACAGTTCGGCGCCGCTGAGCGGATCGTAAGCGACAAACCACTGGGCGCCAGGAATCACCGCCTGCGGTCGACCGTTGACCTCGATGATGAGTGGCGTCGCAAAGGCCTTATGCTGATCTGTGTTGCTTTCCCGAATCGGAGGTCGGCTCCGCTCCCAAACCGTTCGGCCGGTTGCGGCATCGAGTGCTGCGATGTACTGACGATCAATGCCGTCGTTGGGGACGATCAGCAGATTCCCATACAACGCGGGCGAACTTCCCGGCCCGACGACGTGATCAAGCTCGAGTCGCCGCTCCCAGATCACTTCACCCGAGTTCGTGTCAATGCAGCATGTCCCGAATGTTCCGAAGTGGCAGAACAGTCGTCCAGTCTTAATATCCAACACCGGCGTTGGCGACGCGTAGGTGTTCAGCCCGTGGATCGGCGGCGGCGACTCCCGCTCAAAAAGACTAATCTCGCGCAGGATCTTACCGGACTCAAAGTCGACTTCGATCGCCTTGAGGGAGATCGAGTCGAACTGCAGGAACTGCTCTTTGACGGGGAGCTTTTCGTAGGACTTCAGTAGTTCCGCTCGCTTGGCTTCGTCCTTGGCATGTTCCACGGCGGCTGTTAGCCAGATCCGTCCATTGGCGACGACCGGCGACGACCACCCTCGTCCCGGGAGCGACGTCTTCCATTTGATTCCCTCCGATTCGTTCCACTCCAGCGGCAGCCGCTCCTCTTGCGCGTCTCCCTGGCCCGTCGGCCCGCGAAACTGAGGCCACGCATCGGCAGCGCGGGCAGTCGCCCCGGCCGCCAAGATGTGAATCGCCAGCAGAACTTCTTTGCGCATCTACTATCCAACCAGACGCCCGCTTTGCGCGGCGTCATTTGTTCAGTGGCGATCCATTTCCACTACTGTTGTTTCAGGCTAAGAAGATATGCCAAGAGCGCATAGTAGTCGTCCGGCGGAATCTGATCGGCCACGTTGTTCGGCATCGGAGAAAGCGCGGTCGACATGCGTTCGACCACTTGGTCGACTGGCACTCGATGCTCTTTGCCTTCCGCGTCATTGAAGACCAGTTCTTTCCCTTCTTCGCGAACCCCAAAACCGCCGAAGACTTGGCCTTCATCCGTTAGAATGGTCACGGTGCGGAAGGCGGGATCGACGTTGCGGTTCGGATCGAGCGTGTCTTCCAGTAGCCGATCGAGCCCGCGGTTCCCGATGCCGTCGAGCGCGGGGCCGACGTTGCTGCCGACGTCGCCAATTCGATGACAACTTGCGCAGATGCTCTTGGCGAAGACCGCGCGACCCTGTTCAGGATCGAACTTCCCTGCCGAGTAGGCCGCACGCCGCTCTGCGATAAGGTTGGCTTTCTGCGAGTCGGCTGTTTCCAGGTCTGCGGTTAGCCGCGCGATGCGATCATTCACATCGTGTACATTTCGCGATCGGAGTCGCTCGACGACCAGCGGCTCAAGCAAGAGCGACGCCGAGGCTTTTCCTTCTTCGATCATCTGAAGAAACGCTTCCGCCGATTCAGCGCGAGCGGCGATGCTCGCGGCGATCGTCGTTGCTAACGATTGGGGGGCAGAGGGGAGGGCAGCCAGTAGTTGACGACGAGCTTCGTCGGAGTCGACCTGCCCCAGTTGTTCGGCGGCCGCAACGCGCGCGGCCATGGGCAGGTTCGAATCAGCCAACACAGCGCTAAGCGGCGCAACCGCCAACTTGGCGTCTAAGGCAACTAACGCTTTGGCGGCTGCCAGTCGCACGGGCGCGTTTTCGGTCGCCGATGTAGCCAAAACCTGAATATGTTCTTGGAGAGGATCTAGTTTCAACTGGCCGACCAAGTCGATGAGTCGCAGGCGAGCGTTTTCCTGGCTCTCCACTGCACCACGGGGGAGCGCGGCCGCGGCAGGCTCGAAATTCGAGACGGCAAGCCAAGCAAAACCGTCGCGATCCGTCATGCCGTCGACGACCTCGATTCGTCCCCAATTCCCTTCATGAGATTGCACGTCCCACTCATAGCTCTGGGCGAGATCGTTACGAGGGGGATAGCTGCGGGCGATCTCTGTTCCATCCGCCAAGACAAGTCTCGCATAATTCAAGCGCCGGTCGGGCTCGTTCGGAAGTCCGTCGTGGCCGCACATCCAGAAGTGGATGCGAGCCGAGAGTTGAAACTCTGGACTGCGGAGCACGCCGCCGCCGCGCTCTCCCTGTCCAGCTAACGAGCTGATCATGTCGAGAAGGCCGCCTTGATTGGTCGGCCGTTGCTGACGCTCCCAGGGGCTCGGCGTGGCGGCCTGGCCATCGAGAGGAGCATTGTGCCACTCAAGAGCGGCGTTGCCGGACAGCACCGGCTTGAGCAGCGCCGCCATCGCTTCGCGCACCGGGGCACTCAGCGGAACGCCGCGACGTACCGATGCTTTGGCGAGAGCTTCGAGCGCCATCAGCCGACTGGCTGGCTTCGACGCAAACCGTTGCTCAACGTGGTCGAGCATGGCGGCAATTCGATCCGTATCGACGTACTCGGCCGCCGTGGGAAGTGCGTTGAGCAACGCATCGTCGTCGCTGCGACCGTCGAGGGCCTCGTCGAAAATCAAAATCGCAGCAGGGCCCTTCGGGGCCGTCACAGCAAAAGCGACCAATTGTTCGCGTTCAGCCGCGGATAACTGAAGATTCAGTAGGTCGTTCGCGATGGCCGGACTGGCGATCTGGTTGCGAATGGCGATGCGCGTCTGATGGTACAGTTGCGCATCTTCTGGATCAGTTGTGTTGAGCAGGCTGAGCAGCGGAGCAAGATTCTGGGCGTCTGGATGCTTGGCAAGTGCTTCGGCTCCGGCGCGACGGACAAAGGGGTCGGTATTTTCCAGGGTGCGACGGACTGCTTGGAAATGCCAAGGCTGCCAGTCGGCGGTTTCTCCGAGCGCCTTGGCCAGATGGACCTGGACTTCGCGCGGGACGCCAGAATGCAAAAGCCCCTCCGCTATTCCCTCGGGAATTCCGTCAGTACGTTGCAAAATGCAAACGGCATGACTCGCCTGATGCGCGGCGTGGTCGAGCGAGTCGTTGTCGCCTTGCGCAGCTGCCTGAGCGAACCCCGACAGCAATTTGCTCGCCATCGCGCCCGCCTGTTGAGGGAATTCATCCACGAGTCGGTTCGTGGCGAGAACCCTGGTCGTTAGGTTCGCATGGCCGAGAAAAGAGAAGAGTACTTCTGCGTCCAATATTTGCAGGTCGGGCGCCGGCTGAATTGCGTTTGGCGAAGTCGCTGCTTTGTCGCCGACGTAGACGATCCGCCAAATTCGGCCGCGTTCGCGGTCGCGTTTGGGATGTTGCAGCGGCACTTCGTAGTGCCCAATGATGCAGTTGTAGAAATCGGCCACGTACAGAGCGCCATCAGAGCCCGCTTGAATATCCACGGGACGGAACCACGGATCGTCGCAGGTGAGAAAGTCTTCGACTTTGTCGACGACAGGCGTCGATCCGCTCCACTTCAGTCGATCGCAGTGGACGCGGTTGGTGATGACGTTGCCGACGAACAACACGTCGCGATACTTGCGTGGAAAGTCTGGCAGTGTGCTGTAAACCACGCCGGCGATGCCGGTGCCGCCATGATCGAGATTCGTCATCACCGGAGCGTACCCGAGCCCGTCGTGCGGTTTGCCAAAACTCTGGTAGTAACCGCCGCGCAGTAACATCGAGACGGCAGACGAGTGGCAGTCCGCGGAGTAGAGATTCCCCAATGGGTCGAAGCTAAGCCCGAAGGGGTTCACTTGCCCCCAGGAATACTGCTCGATCGCCGAACCGTCGGCGCGAAAGCGGTAAGTGTTGCCCGATTGAAGCCGGAGTACTTCCTCGCCCTGGCCGCCGATCTTCACGCTGCTGTCGTTGTTGAAGCCATGATTGGCGTAGACCCATCCGTCGATCCAGCGCGTAAACGCATTTTGATTTCCATGCGTGTCGGTAATGCCAAACGGACCGAAGGCGATCGATCGTTGGTCAGCCACTCCATCGCCGTTGGAGTCGACGAAGCGGTAGATGTTAGGAATCGACCAGGCGAGCGCCTCGCTTTCGCCGAGCGGGAGCAGGCCGATAGGAATGTCAAGGTGATCGGCGAATTGCTGAATCTTTTGCGCGGTCCCGGCCGCGGAGAACGAACTCAGGATGCTAATCGCGTCTCTGGCCGCTTCGTCGTTTGCCGCTGGAAACGGATATTCGAGGCTGTGCGAGACCCACAACCGGCCGCGAGCGTCGAACTTCATGTTCATCGGCTTGTGAATCTCCGGCTCCTGGGCGACGAGCTGGATCTCGAACCCCGCCGGAAGATGAAATTTCTTCAGCTGCTCTTGCGCGGTGAGCGGTTGCGTTTCGGCGACTAGCGATTGCGAGAAGGCGCCGGTTGCACAGGTGATGCAGTAGAAGAAACTCAGAAGTGCTGCGTATCGCATGGAGTAACGTCCAAACTAGTTTTCTGGTGAAGCCGATCGCATCGCCAAATCGTCGACCAAGCACACCTAATGCGCTATTGCGCCGGCGTTGTGATTGGTAACGACGCGCGCTGCAGCAACGGCTCGGCCAATTTCATTTAAGTCGAGTTCAACGGTGATATCTTCAACGTCGCTGACTTTGAGAATGCGATCAACCTTTTGCCCTGCTTCGATAGTGATCTCAGGAGCCGAGCAAGTACATCCTTCGACCTTCAGCACCCCCTTGGCTGTTTCGTCGCCGAAATTGTATGCGGTTAGGCGCAGCTCCCGCTCCGCATCAAGCTGAAACGCCGCTTGTTTGACGTCGCCGGCGCCCGAAATCTGCAGCACAACAGGGCAGGGGCTCCCTTCGCTCCAAGCGGGCTTCGCGGGCGGAGGCATGATGGTGACGCCGGGAAATCCTCGGGGAGAAGTCACCAAAAATAGCGGCGCTCGCGTGAGCTGCAGCGCGGCGACGTCGGCGACTTCGCGTCCCAGATAGTCGTACGCTTTGTCGATCGAACCGAGCTTGAGCGCCGCGGGCTTTGTCTCGCTCCATGCAACGAGCGTGCAGCGTTCCTCGCCGTCGACGACAGTGCGGAAGAGATATGCTTTTAGTAAGTCGTCGCCTAAGTCGATCCGCCCCAGAGGCTTGGCGCCGTTGAGCAGCCGCCCCGCTGCGGCAAAGGCGACGTAAGCGGGCCGGGGCGTCAGGTCGTGGTGGACGAGTCCGTATTGTAGATTTCGCTCGACATAGTCGCCCAGAATAAAATAAAAGGCCTTTTCACTTCCCTCATGCAGCGCTTGCGAGAAGACTTTCGCCACGCGGAAGCCTTGTACTCGTAACTCTTCTTGCGAAGGCTCTTTCGTGGCTTCGTTGGACCAGTTCACCGGAAGATTAAACTCGGTCGTCCACAACGGTCGGCGACCGCTGACGTCGCGGTGCCGACCGTAAGCGCGCGAGTATTGCGGCAGCGCGATGTAGTGATGCAAGTCGTAGCGATCGAAGTACCGAAAAACTTCGTTGGCGCCGAATTCTTCGAGAGTTTCTGCGCGGTCGATTGCGAAGACCGTTCCGCAAACCGGTTGCTGTGGATTGCCCGCTTTCAGTCCCAAGTACGCGGCCTTCTGAAATGCGGCGATCTCGCAGCCGGTGTGACCGCCGAACAGCTCGATGTCGGGTTCATTCCAAGGCTCGATGGCGTCGGCCAATCCTTTCCAACGCGCGGCCAAACCGCGATAGAACTCGTAAACAAGTTGTAGGTCCTCAGGAAACCGCGATTGCGTGTCCGTCGCCCAAGTGGGCGAGGCGTGGTTGACCTGCAACACCTTGAGTCCCGCTTCGTGCTCGATGCGCATGGCCCGTTCGTAGCGTCCCTCGTCCGCCCACACTCCTCGCGCGGGTTGCAACTCAGGCCAACTCAACCGGTCGCGGACCCATTCGACGCCAGCGAGGCGGCAAAGGGTGCACGCATCGCGAATTTGCTGCGGCTCGGGGTAAAACCACGCGATCGCGGTGTCGAGCGCGATCGGCGTGTCGGCGACCGGTTCCACGGGGGCCAACACCGCGGCGGTGACGATTCCAGGCCCCGCCGATTCCAGGACTTCGAAGTAGCCGACGGGCAGCTTCCCTAGGTCGACCGGATCTTTCGACAAGCTACCGCGGCCGATCTCCTTGCCATCGACGTCGATAGCGCGCCAACTGGTCCAGGTCGCTGGAATCGGGACGCGTACCGTCTCTCCCACGACATGGACATTGCCGGGATGGTTCGCGACCAGGGCGGAATGCTCTTCAGCTTGCGTATGGCGGAGCGATGTCAGCCAAGCCGCGGTTAAGCACAAGCAGAGCAGAACTGCTGAAGTTCTCATGAAAGATCCTCTCTGTACTCCGTAGCGGCATAGCGAAAGCGTTTGGCTTGCCGCGCAGCATGTCCTCACGCGATTCCAGCCTTGCTCCGGTGATTCTCGCTCGACGGACGCTAGGGGGAGGCGACCGCTCGACGGCGCGAGCCGCCAGGGGCGCGAGACTTCTTGTTAGAGGGTTTCACAGCCGCGTCGGTTCTTTGCCGCTTGCCTTTGACAACCTTCTCGATTTCGCGACGCGTGGGAGCGGACGGCTGAGCGCCGAAGCGAGTCACGGAAATCGCGCCGGCCGCGTTGGCGAACCGCACTGCTTCGAGAATGGATACTCGCTCTGCCAAAGCGACGGCAAGGGCCCCATTGAAGGTGTCTCCGGCGGCGGTCGTGTCGACGGGCTTTGCAGTGAACCCCGGCACGCGTTCGCTTAGCGTCGGGGAGGCGACGAAGGCGCCTCGCGAGCCAAGTGTGATGATCACCGTTTCAACTCCGCGAGCGCGAAGGATGTCGGCGGCGCGAACGCACGACATATCGTCGCTGATCCGTACGCCTGTCAGCAACTCCGTCTCAGATTCATTGGGAGTCAGGATAGTAACATGTTTGAGCAGTTTTTCTGACAAGGGCTGCGCAGGCGCGGGATTGAGGATCACTGTCGCGCCGCCGGCAGCGGCGAGTCTGGCTGCCGTTTCGATGGTTTCTAAAGGAGATTCCAACTGCATCACGACGACATCGGCGTCAGCGATGGCTGATTTTGCCTTACGAACGTCGGCCGGCGATAGCTTTGCATTCGCGCCACTGCCAACGGCGATGCTGTTCTCGCCGTCTTCGCCGACGAAGATTAGCGCCACTCCAGACGGGGCCTTGTCGGCCTGCACGAACTGCACGTCGATGCCGTTCTCGACCAGCCCAGCGACGGCTTGCTCGCCGAACATATCCTGCCCAACTCGCGCGACAAACGCCACGGAACCGCCGGCCCGCGCCGCGGCGACGGCTTGATTGGCGCCTTTGCCGCCAGCGGCAGTTAAAAACTCTCCGCCGAGCCGCGTCTCTCCTGGCTTCGGAATGCGGTCGAGTTTGATGATCATGTCGGTGTTGGAACTGCCGACCACGACGATATTGGCTTTCATCATTGAATCACCAGCGGGTGGACTAAATGCTCATATGTTGAAGCAATCCGTTGGCTTCAGGCAGGCGGCTCGCTCGTCACGCTATTTGATATTCGCGTAGATGATGAACGCCAGACCGACGACGAACAGCAAAAACATTAGCGCGAGCAGGCGGTCGGCGCGAGGTTGCGCGTCCTTGAATTCCTTCCAGATGAAGACGCCCCAGAAAGCAGCGACCATCGTCGCCCCTTGTCCCAGTCCATAAGAGATGGCGTACCCTGCCGCGTCGCCAGCAAGAATCGCAAACGACATGCCGACGCACCAAATCATGCCGCCCAACACGCCGACGAGGTGGAGCCGCAGATTTCCTTTTCGAAAATAATCTCCGAAGGGCACAGGTTCGCCCACGAATGGTTTCATCATAACGGCCGTGTTGATCACGAAGCTCGACAGGAACAAGCCGAGGGCGAAGAAGAAGAGCGCCGTGTAGGGCGTGAGCTTCCCGGCGTTCTCCGGAGCGTTGATCTGGTCGAGAGGAGGCATCGCGGCCGCGACGAACTGAAAGAACTGTCCCATCAGAATGCCGCACAGCACTGAGAGAACAATTCCCTTCACGGTCGTCTTCTGCCCGCTTGATGGGATGCGCCGGTATGCTAAGGCGTCAACGATAATGGCGACCGCGACGCAGGCGACGCCGGCGAACAGCAGGAATGGATCTCCCGAAGGATCGACGCGGTAGGTGGTGATGACGCCGATCACCAGGGCGAGGCCGATGCCGACTGGAAAGGCGACGGCCATGCCGGCGATGTCAATGGCGGCGACCAGCAGAATATTCGCCACGTTGAAAATCACGCCGCCGATTAAGGCGTAGCCAATGTACTTGCCTTGGGCCTGACGCAAGTCATCGAGAAAGCCTCGGCCACTATCGCCCATGCTGCCAAGCGTGAACGCAAAGATCAACGTGAGCAGCAGCGCGCCGAGGCAATAGTCCCAGTAGAACAGTTGGAACCGCCACTCTTTCGTCGCCAACTTCTGAGTGTTCGCCCACGATCCCCAGCAGATCATCGTGACGATGCACATCAGCACGGCGAGTGGATAAGATTCAACAATAACCATGGATTCAATCCGCCTGAAAAGCGATGGAAAAGACGCGGCTACTTTGCGGGCGCCTCATCCGCGTGAGTTGTTTGATAAGTGATGGCCGAGAGCAGCAGCATGCGCCTGCCCTTGCTGTTGGGATCGGCGTCCTTTCGCACCACCACACGCACCGTATGCTCCCCGGGCGCGAGCCCGTAGACTCGCCACAAGTCGTCGTCGATGGTGTTCGGCACGATGTAGTTGTCTGCCACGAGATCGCTCTTCACCCCGTCAATGTAGACGTCTGCACGGCCGCCTGCTTCGGAAAGATTTCCCATCAGCGCCAAACCCGTTCCGTTGAATCTCAACGTCGCCTCGCTGCCGGGGACGTTCGTCACCTTAGCGGGGGCGTTCTGACGGTCCTTCACGTCGCGCCACTTTCCAGTCCACTTCCAGGCGGGGTCGTTCGCTTTCCAGACCTTCGTGGGAATGCCGAAGTTCCATAGTTCAAGCTGCGGCGGTTCGGCCGATTGCGGCGGGATTGTCACTTCGGTATCAGTCACCGTTCCGCCCGCGCGGCGGATGACTTCCAGCGCGCGGGTCTCGGTCGACTTCACGATGTCGTTGAACGAGTAGTCGGTGTGGCTGAACTTGGTGTCCGCCAGCTTCGTCATTTCTTCCTGATCACTGCTGGGGAGCTTGTCGAACCCAAGCATTGCCCCCAAGACGCCGAGGGCGCTAGCAGGGTTGCAATCGGAATCTTGCCCGCAGCGGGTCGAAACCTCCATCGTCTGTTGCCAGTCGCCGTGCCCGTAGAGCAGCCCCATGGCGACATAAGCACCGTTAAGCTTGGCGTCGATGTTAAACGGCCGATGAACGCCGTTGGGGCAAACGTCGTGCTTGTCCCATTTGTCTTCGAGTTTCTGCCAAACCTTGCGCCAGTCGTCTGGTTCCTCCGCCGACCACGCGAGGGTGTCGGCAATGATCTGCCCGTAAGGACTGTCCGCGGGAATACAAGCCAGACCCGCTTCGACGACTTTGCGCGGGTCGGTTTCGAAATAGGCGGCTGAATACATCCCAGCGATGAACATCCCGCCGTACAGGCCGTCGCCGTAGTTCATCACGCGACCCACTCGATCGCAGAAAGCGTTCGAAGCTTGCGGCAGGCCGGGGCACATGATGCCGATAAAATCTGCTTCGATTTGAAAGTCGATGTCGTCGGCGTGCAGATTGTAGGTCGGGTGGCCCGACATCGGCGCCGTGATGCCGCGATTGAGGTTGCGCCGCGCCGCGGCATTGGCGTGCCACAGCTTGTACTTGGTTTCTTTGAACGCGTCGCCGTAGTCGGCGGTCGTTGCGTCAAGTCCTTTGGAGTCCATCACGCGCGCGAACGTCATCTCGACGTACAAATCGTCTTGATCGATGGCGTTCGAAAGCGGATCGCCTTTGATCTCGCCCTCAATTGTCTTACCGACGGTTTTGAATTCCGTCGGCGCGCCGTACGACACCCCGATCATCTGGGCTGCCCAGGCGCCGCGGATTTTGTCGCGTAAGACGCTGCGCGAAAGCTGCCGAGCAGGTTCCGCGTGAAGCTGTGCGCCAACCGCTAGCGTGGCCAAAAACAGCGAGAGAGTTCGTAAGTTGAGCATGGCATGAGTGCGATTCGTCTGCCGAACTCGGCAGGCGAGCTTCGCTTCAATTGATAAGAGGGATGAGTGAACAGCGAGTGAAAAGGAGACGCTCGGTCTTCGAATCAGCGAAGAACCAAGCCTATCCGACGTTTTTAGGTGCAGCCACGGAACTCCGCGACACGAACTCCACCGGCAGGCGATGGAGTAAGTCGCGAGGTTTCTTTCCAGTGCGAATTTGGTCAATCAACAGTTCCGCCGCTCGGTGGCCGATCGCGTCGACGTCTTGCCGAACGACGCTCAGCGGGGAGGCGAGGAATTCAGCGAACGGGGCATCGTCGAACATCACCAGCGATACGTCGCTGGGAATGCTGACTTTCCTTTCGGCGAAGGCTCGCAACGCGCCCAAGGCGTTTTGGTTGCTAAATGCAAACACGGCCGACAGGTCGGGATGCGCGTCAAGCAGTTCGCAAGCCGAACGATAGCCAGACTCTTCGCTGAAGTCGTCGCCCCGAACGAGGGTGGGATCGACTTCAATGTTGTTCGTTTGGAGCGAATTCTTGAATCCCAACAGACGCTCGTCGTTGGAAGACGTCCCCGGCCGGCCTTGCAAACAGCCAATGCGCCGATGTCCTTTGTCGATCATCGCGCTCGTCGCCATGAACGCGCCGCGCTCGTTGTCCGACGTGACCGTGGGGAGGCGCACCTCGGAAAACCAACGGTCGACGACCACGACGTTCGTTCCTGCCCGCTTTAGCGTTTGCAAATGCGAACTTGAGCCGCCAATCGAGCAGATGATGAGGCCTTCAACCTGCCGCGACTGGAGATGGGTTAGAAGTTCCTTCTCGTGGTCGATCGAATCGTGGCTGTCCGCTAGCAACGTCGACAAGCCATGCTGCTCCGCGAAGACGGTCGCTTTGCGCGCGATTGCCGCGAAGAAGGGGTTCGAGGCGTCGGGGACCAGCAAACCAATCAGGCCAGATCGGCGATTGCGGAGAGACCGCGCGACATGGCTAGGTTGAAATCCTAACCCTTTGGCCGCCAACAAGATCGCCTCTTCCGTCTTCGCGCTGATCCGGCACTCGCGTGCCTTTCCGGCCAATGCTCGAGAGGCCGTCGACGTCGAGACGCCCGCCGCGGCGGCGACGTGCTCCAGCGTTACGGGTTCTTGAGTCATTCCGCCTCCGGCGATCCGGTCGTCAAAATTATTTCGGAAAAACCTTGCACAATCGTTTGTGCAAGGTCATATTGCACCCAAGCGAAGAAAATGTCAACTGGTTTCGGCAAATGGAGCGCTGACCGGTTGGAACAAAACTCATCTTCTTCTGACTAATCCATCGGCGTCGTTCGCGCCACGGAATCAGTCGAGAGCGGTTAGGTCGGATTGGCCGTTCGACTGGAAACTTTTCACTTTTCGGGGACTGATCAACGTCGCGGTAAACGCCGCTTTTCATGCGCAGGCGTGAACAAGATCGGTGGGCGTCTCGCCATTTCCGCGATGGACTGATTGATTGCCACAGGCGGAATCAACTAGGAGGGCTCTAGGCATGGCTCGAAGCAGTTGGGCGTCCATCCAGGTAGCGAGTAATACGCTCGCTTTGATTTTAGTGCCGTTCACCGGACTCGTCTCTGAAGGCCAGGCGAGTACCTACAACACCGACGTCGACGCCTCGGGGTCTTGGCACGCGGCAGGGAGCTGGGATAGCGGGATCCCAAACGCAACCGACGCCGTGGCGATTCTGAATCAGCCCATTTCGACGGGCGTTGCAGCCGGTTCGACGTACACCCTCTCGCTTGGAGGCAACGACACCGTCGTCGGGACGCTCACTTCCAATAATCACCCGAGCGATCCGACGAAGTACTTCCGCACTCAAATTACGCAAGGCACGCTCGTTTTTAGAACCAGTTCCGGTTCCGCGACGTTGAACGAGAATCTCGGCGCGGCTGATCAACTGGAAAGCCGTCTGCGCATCAACGTCCCCGTTCGCGTCGAGTCCGATCTCATCATCAACGCAAACAACTCGCTAAGCAGGAACACGAATACTGAGTTCGCGCAGCGCATCGACGGCGCCGCTGGCCGGACCATCACAAAAGAAGGCCTGGGCAATTTGCAACTCGGCTTTGCCGGGACGCTGGGAGCGACGGAGGGCTTTTCGGGGAATCTCGTCATTAACGCCGGCGGCGTGCGGCTAATCATTCCTAACGGTTCCGCGCCAGGCACGCTGAACCCCACGCTAAGCAAAGCGGCAGGGGTCACCGTCAACAACGGCGGCCAGCTACAATTCGGCAACGCGCTCTCGAGCGTCACCCTCGGCCCGGGCGCTGAGTTGAAACTCAACGGCCCCGGCAAGCCAGCCTTCCCAGGATTGGTCACTCAGAACGGCGCCTTGCGATTCGATGGCGCCGGCGAGATAGTTTGCAGTTTCAATAGCCCCGTCAACTTGCAATCGGCGTCGCAGATTAACGTCGCCTCGGCCGACTCCACGGGAGTGCTGTCGGCTGAGGTGCGAGGCGTCGGCCAACTCCAGAAAACTGGCAACGGCTTGCTGAAGTTGGCGTCTGCGAACATCTATGCAGGCGGGACGACCATTTCCAACGGCGCCCTGGCAGTCAACAATGCCTCCGGCTCGGGCGTGGGGACGGGCGACGTCGCCGTCAACGCCGCAATCCTCGGCGGCACTGGCACGTTAGGCGCGGTGGGCGACACTGCGAACGTCACTCTCACTGGCGGCACGCTCGCGCCTGGCGAACTCGCATCGACGTTGGGCGCCAATTTGCCGACTCCGCAGTTGCCGAACCTCTACACGTCGCCCGGCAGACTTACCATCTTGGGCGATCTCTCCTTCGATGCGGCGTCGACGATGCAAATCGACCTGACTAGCGCCGTCGCGGCAACCGGCTACGACCAAGTCGTTTCCAGCGGCGCCATCTCGCTAAGCGGCGCCACGCTTAATCTATCGCTCGGCGCCTTTGTGCCGGCTGGGACGGAAACGTTCACGCTGATCAACAACACGGGGACGGGCGCGATCAACGGTGCGTTTGGCAATTACGCTCAAGGCGCCGCCGTCGATCTGGCCGGTAAGACTTTCTACATCAACTACATGGGCGGTACTGGCAACGACGTGGTGCTGAGCGCCACCCAACCTAGCACAGAAGACGCAGACTTCGACGGCGACGGCGACGTCGATGGCGCGGACTTCCTCACTTGGCAGCGCAATTTCGGCACTGCCGGCGACAAAGCGCACGGCAATGCGAACGGCGACAGCGTTATCGACGGCTTGGATCTAACGGTCTGGCGCAACCAATTTGGCGGAGGGAGCCCCGCGATTGCGGCGGCGGCCGTTCCCGAACCCGCGTCGTCGGCGCTGTTGCTACTCGCCGCGGGCGCCTTGGCTGGCGTACGTCGATCAGCAACCGTTAGCCGGAAGTAGGAAAGTCCTTGGACCGCGGGCCGTTTCGGAGGAGAGGCCGAGCCTGGCCGGTCCAACATGTTCGATGCCCCTAATGAAGCGGTGTCCGCAATGAATGCTCAAAGTATGATTAAGTCCCTTGTCGATACGCGACTGAGATGCGCTCGCAATTCTCGCGAGATGCGTCGATCGGGGTTCACGCTAGTAGAACTGCTCGTGGTCATTGCCATCATTGGCGTGCTAGTGGCGCTGTTGTTGCCGGCCGTGCAAGCGGCGCGAGAAGCGGCGCGTCGCTCTCAATGCATCAACAACCTGAAGCAGTGCGCTCTGGCTGCACTCAACTACGAAGCCGCAAAGAAGGAGTTTCCCATTGGACGGCGGAGCGGGCAGAACGCCGATACGTCGACGATCACTCAGTGGGGGCACTTAGCCCATATTCTGCCTTACGTCGAAGCGAACACAACGCACCGGCAGATCGATTTCAAGGGCGCGCCTAAAGACAGTCCGATTAAATTCGTGTCGTTTCCATTCTTCCTTTGTCCGTCGGACCCCGAAGACCGCGTAAACAACGAAACCTGCACCGCTGGCACAGACTGGCTCAATGTGGGGCGAACTGGCGTCCGCGGCAACGGCGGCAGCGATACGGGAGTGACGCCGATTCCCGGAATGGTGCCAGCGCCCGGCCGTCCTCCTTTGGAGCGCAACAACGGCATGTTCGTGACGAATGCGGCCATCAGGATCAAAGAGGTGACCGACGGCATGTCGCACACCGCACTCTACAGCGAACGCGTGCGAGGCGACGGCGATACGTCAGTCGTCGAGGACTCAAGCGACTGGCTGAGAATGAGCGGCGCCGCCGAAGATACCGCCGACCAGTCGTATACTTCGTGCACGTCGATTGCTAGTCCTAGCGTATTGACCGGTGCAAATCAGTTTTGCTGCGGCGGGCGCAACTGGTTGCACGGCGACTACTCCACCTCCCGTTACAACCATTTGATGCCGCCAAATTCTCGCAGTTGCACGCACGGCAGCGGTGGTTTGACTGCTGTGCCGGTCAACGAGCAAGGTACGGCAACGACGGCTTCGAGCAATCACAACGGCGGCGTGAACTTGAGTATGGCCGACGGTAGTACGCGCTTTGTCGCTGACGGCGTGGATCCAATTGTTTGGCGAGCCGCAGGCTCACGGGATGGCGAAGAGACGGTAGGCGACCCCTTATGATGCTTTCACATTTTCGATCGATCATTGGCCGACGATCTCGGCCCGTGACTGCGGCATGGCATTTGTCCCTGCTGCTGACGTCGTTGTCGGCGTTTGCCGCGAGTTTTCCCGAGGCAGCACTCGCGGCAACGCTGGCCAGCGGCGAAAAGCCGAACATTGTCCTGATTTTGGTCGACGATCTCGGTTACGGCGCCTTGGGATGCTACGGCCAGAAGCTGGTGGCCACGCCGAATATCGACCGCATGGCGGCCGAGGGCTTGCGCTTCACCGATGCGTATTCAGGCGGACCTGTGTGCGCCTCGTCGCGTTGCGTGCTGATGACCGGGGTGCATGGCGGCCACGCTCGCGTCCGCGGTAACGGCGATGCGGCGATGCCGGGGCTGTCCCTGCTGGCGAGCGATGTGAGCCTGCCGCGCGTGATGAAGGATGCGGGATACGCCACGGGCCTCATTGGCAAGTGGGGATTGGGCGACGTCGGCAAAGCGCAGGCCGGTTTGCCGACTCGACAAGGGTTCGACTACTTCTTCGGCTATCTGCGCCACGGCCACGCGCATAACTATTATCCGGCGTTCTTGTGGCGAAATGAGTCGAAGGTGATGCTTCGTAACGGGCCGACGAGAAGCTTGGCCGCCGATCGCGGAACGTCGTCGAAGAAGATCGAGTACAGTCACGATCTGTTCGCGGAAGAAGCCTTCAAGTTCGTGCGCGAACATGCTGAACAGCCATTCTTCTTGAACCTGGCGTTCACGATTCCGCACTGCAACAACGAAGCCGGCGCGAACGGGATGGAGACGCCGGGCTATGGCTCGTACGCCGACCGCGATTGGCCCGAGCCGCTGAAAGGTTACGCGGCGATGATGGAGCGAATGGACGGCGACGTCGGTCGCCTGCTCGCGCTGATCAAGCAACTAGGCATTGATGAGAAAACCTTAGTGATCTTCGCTTCGGACAACGGGGCGCCCAGGGATGAAGGCGGATTCGACGCGAAGTTCTTCAACGCCAACGGGCCTCTCCGCGGCTACAAAGGCCATGTGACCGAGGCGGGCATCCGCATTCCCCTCATCGCCCGTTGGCCGGGGCACGTTCCCGCCGGCAAGACCACCGCGACGCCTGTCTACTTCGCCGACGTGATGCCAACCTTCGCGTCGCTCGCCGGCGGCAACGCTCCGCAGCAGACCGACGGTAAGGACTTCTCGCCGACGCTTGCCGGTAAAAATCAGCCGGAGATGGCGGACCGATTCTTCTACTGGGAATTCGACAAGCTCGATCTCCAGCAGCAAGGCTCTCGTTGGAACAATTGGAAGGCGATTCGTGACCCGAAATCAGGCTCCATTGAACTCTTTGACCTCGCCGCCGACATTGGCGAAACAAAGAATCTGGCGGCCGAGCGGCCGGACATCGTCGCCAAGTTCGTAGAGTTCTTCCGCACGGCGCGGACCGATTCGCCCTACTGGCCGGCGACCGCTAAGAGCACAGGCCCGACGAAGCGGAAAGCAACTGCAAACCCGGCAAGCTAAATCGCCGCGAATACTCGTCCGCCCTGCCTGGCCCCTGGTCACACGCTGAGCGGCCGTTGCGACGCGCCAGCCATTGCGATGGAACGTCCTCCGACGACCCTGGCGATGGCGTGAATGGGCTCACTGCGGCGCTCGCCAACTCATTCAATTAAACGAATGTGCCTGAACCTACCGCGATCCTGCTCGCCGCGACTGCGGTAGCGGGCGTTCTCGCAACTGTTCGCGGCCGCCGAGGGGCGTCGCAATTCGATAACACGCAACGACGACCACGCCGTGAACATGACGTCCCGTTTTTGGTTGATTGGGCTGGCAGCGCCGGCTTGCATGGGGCTGCCAGTTCCAATATCGCGGGCCGACGCCCCGCGTCCAAACATCGTTCATATTCTCGCTGACGATCTTGGCTGGGGGAGCGTCGGCTTCAACGGCCAAACGCAGATTGCCACGCCCAATCTCGATCTGCTCGCCGCCCGCGGGATGCGGTTTGAAAACTCCTACTCGGCGCCGGTCTGCGCGCCGAGTAGGGCGATGCTCTACACCGGCTTCCACCAAGGCCACGGCAGCCTGGACGGCAACGATGAGATTACCGACGGTTTTCGCGCTGAAGACGTGATGACGCCGCAAGTGATCGCCGCAGCAGGCTATAACTCAGCGATTTTCGGCAAATGGGGCTTTGGCGCGACTCAGGGGAGCGCTAACTCAGCTCCGGTCGTCAACGCCCCCGCAAGTTTGCCGAACAACCACGGCTTCAGCGATTTTTACGGTTACCTCAACCATGGCGCCGCTCACGACTATTTCAACAAGTGGATGTGGCAAACCAGCAGCGCTCCGCAAGGCGTGTCGACGACGATCAACAACGGCGGCCCCGGCGGTACGGCTCAATACACGCACGATCTGATCGCCGCCAAGAGCGAGCAGTACGTCGCTGCGCACGCCGCGGACGAGGCGCCCTTTTATATGGAGGTCGCCTACACCATCCCGCATTTCGATCTCGACGCCATCAGCAGCGCGCCCGGCGGATATGGCATCTACGCCTCTCAATCGACCTGGACGTCGCAGCAAAAAGCCTACGCCGCGATGATCACGCGAATGGACGCCAGCATCGGCTCGCTGATGGCGCGGCTCGACGATCCCAACAACGACGGCGATCACTCTGACAGCATTCGCGAGAATACGCTCGTGATCTTCACTTCCGACAACGGCGGAAGTCCCACCGAGGACAATGCTCCGATTGATTTTTTTAACGCCAACGGCGATTTCCGCGGCGGCAAATTCGAGCTCTATGAAGGGGGCATCCATTCGCCGACTGTCGCCTACTGGCCTGGCACAATCGCCGCAGGGTCGGTAAGCAGCTACCGCACCGATCTGGCCGACTTTATGGCCACCGTTGCCGATTTGGCCGGCGCCGAAGCGCCGGTCGGCATCGACGGCACGTCGATCGTCCCCACGCTCACTGGCGTCGGGCATCATCGCGAACGCGACTATCTCATCTTCGAGCACCAAGGCTCGCGTGGCGGCGATCCCGACCCTCGCATTGGCCGCTGGGCAGTCGTCCGTCAGGACGGGATGAAGCTGATTCAGTACTACGATGAGACGCAAGCGCTCTTCAATCTCAATGCCGATCCCAGCGAATCGAGCCCGCTGAGCCTCGGCAGCCCCGCCAACGCCCAAATCGCTGCGGAATTGCAGGCGGCGGCTGTTGCGGAAGGCGCGCTGCGCGGCGTCGTCGAATACCGCACCTACACGGGCGGCAACGGCAGCAGCGTTCAAGACGACTCGAGTTGGGATGGCGCCGGGCGTCCTAACGGATATTGGTCTGCGACCATCACGAATAACGGCGCCACGCCGCGGATCGCGCACGTGAGCGGCGACGTGACGACGTTGGGCGTTGAGATTCGCGGCGAGTCCGCCGAACAAGTGGTCGACATTCACGCCGGACAAACGCTGACTGGTCGAAATGAAGTTCGCATCGGAGCACATGGCCGCGTCGATTTGAGCGGCGGTACGCTCTCCTCGAACCGCTGGACGAACATTCGCGCCGGTGGCGAGCTTCGCGGCCAAGGGCAAATCGTCGGCGATTTGTACAACGAGGGCAAACTCTCGCCCGGCCGCGCTGATGCGACCGCTTGGCCTGTCGTCGCTCCCCCCGCGCTTCCGCCTAGCTCGCTTAACACGGGCATCGTCACCGCCGCCAACTTCAACTTTAGCGGCGTACAAGACGACGTCCCGCTCCAAGCCACGACCGCTCTCAGTCCCTACGCCGAAGTTTCGCACGGCCTCGACTTCGGTCCCGGCATCTCGCCCAAACTTGGCAACGGCGGCACCGATGCGGGCGACGAGTTTAATATCATCGGCCAGACGGGTTCAACGCTCGCCGCCGCGATCAACAACGGCGACTACATCTCGTTTACCGTTGACCCTGTCGACGGTGCGGGCGCCATTCCTTCCAGCGTGAGCTTTCGCGTCTGGCGCAACGGCGGCGCCGCTGCGAAGAATTTTGCAATTCTCTCCAGCATTAATGGCTTCGCGTCAACGGCAACACTTGCTCAAGCAACTTACACCGACACCGGCAGCGGCAATCAGCACACGCTCACGGCGACGCTGCCGGCGATCACCGCCACCAGCGATCCGATCGAGTACCGTCTCTACGGGTGGGGCGCCACGGATGGCGGAGGTAACACGCACGTCAATCTAGCTTCGTTGAACGCCAAATTCGTCGGGATACCAACGCTCGAATTCGATTTCGGTCAGCCCAACAATGGAGAGCCGTTGACTGCCCTGAAACACACCGACTCGCAACTGGAGCTTGCGGCAGGACTGGCCGCGGGGCCGGGAGTCGCTATGCCGAGCGGCGGCAATACTCCCAATGAACTCGGCGTCACGGGATTCTCAGCCGGCGCCTCGTTGCAATCGGCCATCGACGGGGGCGACTACCTGTCGTTCGCCGTCCGACCGATTGAGGGCATGGCGATGTTCCCCGACAGCGTGAGCTTCTCGTTGTGGCGGGACAGCGCGGCTTCAGCTGCGACCTACGCTGTGCTTTCAAGCGTCGCTGGTTTCGTCCCCGGCCAACAACTCGCAGAAGTCAACAATTCCTCATCGGGTTCCACCAACCGCTTCGAGATTACCGGATCGTTCACCGCCGCTCAGGCAACTACCGAACCCGTGGAATTCCGCCTGTACGGCTGGAACGCCACGGCGTCCCTCGCGAGCACGCACCTCGTCGGCGCCTCGCTGCGAGCCAGGTTCGCGTCAATTGCTGGCAGCGAGGTAGACCCGACCGGCCAGCTGTCGGTGGATGGCGACTACGATCACCTCGCCGGAAGCACATTGGCCATCGACCTTGGCGGGCGCTCGGCTGGCGTCGACTTCGACGTCGTCAATGTGGCCGGCGCCGTCAATCTTGAGGGACGTCTCAGCGTATCGCTCGCCAACGCGAGCGGTCAGCTCTTCTCGCCGGCTCTCGGCGATGCATTTGAAATCCTCACAGCCGCGCAAGGTTTGTCGGGAAGCTTTAGCGGCGTCTCTCTCCCGACGCTCGCCGCCGGTCTCGATTGGTTCGTCGAATATTCGCCGAATAGCGTGTCGCTCGATGTGGTGGCGTCAGCCGATTTCAACAGCGACAGCCGCGTGGATCGCGACGATCTACTGATCTGGAAAAGCAACTTCGGAAGCGATCTCGCCGTCCGCGCGAATGGCGACGCCGATCGCAATGGCGTCGTCGACGGAGCGGATTTCGTCTACTGGCAGCGCCAAGTCGGCATGACGGCTAGCTTCGAACGCGGATCGCAATTCTCGATTCCGGAGCCCGGCAGTGCGGTTTTAGTTTGTGCCGTATTCAGTTTCTTCCCGATATTTACGAGGGTGCGCAACCGGTAGCGAGGAATACGTGCTTTCTCACACGGCTGGTGAGCGCTTACGCTCGGCAATCATTACCCACGACGGTTGTCGCCTAGCGATTGAGCATCACGGTGGCGTTTTAGGAAGACCAGTCGCTACTCCTCGCACCCGAGGTCCTGGCACGACGCCCAATAAAATCCCAACACTACCGTGACCGGTAAGACGGCAAAGCTCCAAAGGGATTGCGTCGCCAAGCAAAATCCTAGAGCGAGACTGGCGGAAACAAACGCAATTGTTAACAGAGTTAACTTCATCGCCGCATTCTATAAGCTCCTTCCAGATTGACGCGGCTTTCCACTCGCCGCGGCGCGGAAAACAGGAAATTTACATTGCAAACGCCGCCGTCCGAATAGAGAATAGCCAGCGGAACAGTTTTCTCTTTTTGGAGGCACGTCTAATGGCGATCTCAAGATCGGTCCGACTGTGTGCGCTAGCGCTTCTGACGATGTTGGCTGTCTTACAAGCCGTCTCCCTCGCGGCGGTTCCAACGCTCATTAGCGTTTCGTTAACCGAGCGTCGCAATCCCTCAGGCGAGATCACGTATCGTCTCGACGGAGCAGCCGGACTGACGTTCTCACGCTCTGAGTATTTGATCACGCCCACGGGTAAGCCCATCGCGAACTTTGGGTACTTGGAATTCCAAAGTTGGGATGCGTTGGTTGGCGAAAGCGTTGGCGATTGGAAATTTGTTTCCACATCGAAGACAGACCCTTCAGACACGCAGGAATACGGCTTTACGATTTCGTCGCCCGTTTATGAAGAACTAACGCCTCAATTCCCGACAGTATCGCCGTCAAGCTTGAGCGTCGTCACCAGTCCGTTGACGATAACTTGGAACCAGCCGAGCAGCGCTTATTCCGGCGGCGCGAGCCAAGTAGCAGGCTTCAAGTCAACATTTATTGATCCCGGAAAGCTTCAGTACGTCTTCGGAAAAAGTTACGACAGCAGCGCACGCCTTCGCTTCGCTACCACCGAAAGTCAGAATTTAAGCAATCTGATATCGAACGTCGTGACGCCTCCCGTTGAACCCATCTATCAGGTCACAACACGACTTTGGTTCGGCCGACAGACCGCTGTGGAATACATTCCAGCGGATGCGGTTCCAGAGCCGGCGTCCTCATTGCTAATCGCTGCAATTGGCCCCGCGTTGTTAGCTTCAGTGCGCCGTAAACGCTAGTTTGCGGTCGGGGCGAGGGCGGTAGAGCAACGAAAGACAATCCTGCGGAGAATTCCGCGTTTAGTGAATCGGATGGTCTCTCCATCAAGTTGGCCGCTTCTCTAAGCTGCGGCAGATTACCGATTGAAGTGTCTAAAATAGAAGTTCGCAAGTCGACGCCGTGCCGGGGAGCAGCCTCGGCACGGTCGCCGACTTCGCGAAGTCGTAGGGCGACTGCATTTGCGAAGGTGCAGCGCCCAATAACGTCGTTGCAAGACGTCGACTAAGGTGCTCGCGGAAAGCGGCGAGGTTTCGGGTAACCACTCGCCGCGGGCAGGCGGCGGGGTTATTTGCGACGGCGGAGGGCGGCGAGGCCGAGTAAGCCAGAACTTGCCATCAACATCGACGTAGGTTCCGGCACGCCGATGGTCCAGTTTCGCGGAGTGGAGAAGGACATATTAACGACTGCAACAATGTCACTGCGCACAGCGTCGCCGATTGGAGTGGCAGGGCCGAGAATCACTCGATTGTAGTTGAAAGCCCAGTCGGTAGCAGAGATTGGAAAGCTTCCCGGCTGTCGACGTGATTCGTTGACCTGTCGATTAAAGGCGTAGTTGATAAAGCTTTCCTTTCCACCTGCGGTTACACCAGCGAGGGCATGGCCATCGCCAGTGTGTTGAATTTCAAAGATCGCCGGTAAGCGCGCACCATCTGCGGGGCTAATTATCTCGGGTACGGGAAGCGTTGCCGCCAACTGCTCACCCGTAACTGAGAAGCGATATTGCCAACCCGTCAGCGGATCTCGAATGGACCAGTTACCCGCAAATCGATTTAGTAGCCCGCTTTCACTGAGGCCGCCCACGACATCGCCCGGCCTGGTACGGAAAACTGTACCGTCAGGAGCAGTGATTGTGTTAACAAAACCAGACGTGGCTTCAATCTCAAACGCATTTTGCTCCGGATGGAATCCGACTCGCACGATGGTCGTTGCGAGCGGTGTCGTTTGAGCCGCTGCAACAGAGTGAAACATCAGCGTCGCAGTGGAGAAAATGGTGAGGACGAGTCGCTGCGCGATCATGAGCCTTCTCCGTTCCAGAGTTGAAGAGTTGTCGTCTCCCCGTTCCGGCAGGGAGGACGGCTTCAGAGTAGCGAGGGCGGAAGCCAACCGCAAACCAACATCCAGAAATCCGTAGATTGCTGTAGACCAACCGGGACCGAATCAGCCCGTTTTCGTTGGCGATGAGCAGGAAGGCCCGGGAAGTGGCCGGGCTGGGAGCGGGACCGGGGGTGCAGACCGTGGCTGCCATCAGGGTTGTTTGCCCGCGCCCCATTCCACGGCGCGAGCATCAAGCTGATCCATCGCTCGCTGGTATTCGAGCGGCGTCATATTCGTCCGCCAAGTCTCGTATCGCTTCCTTTCTATTTCAATGTTCCTGATGGCGTTACGCCGGGCCGCTTCGCGGGCACTTGTAAGAAACGCAGCCAAGACGCAGGCGGCGGTGACCGCCACGAAAAGCATTCGCACCGTGAACCGCTTCCGTATGATCGCGACCACGAAGCAGATCAGCAGCGACAGAAGGGCCGAGACAAACAACCCAAACAATCCAATTTTGGTAATCGCGTCCATTCCGCTGATTCTAACCCCAAACCCTTTGGAGACCCACCAATGGAAGACATCAAAGTACACGTTGTGAAGTACCCCGACCGCACTCGGCTGATGATGCGGGATAAGTACCCCGACAGCGGACGGCAGATCGCGCGCTCGACGGGCACGAAGGATGAGAAGGAAGCGGACCGCGCCGCGGCGAAACGAGAGGCGGAGCTTCGCGAAGGACGGTACAAGCGTCCGTCTAAGATGACTTGGGAGGAGTTCCGCAATCACTTCGATCGCAACGTGATGAGCGGCCCGCGTGAGTCGACGGCGCTCGCCTACGATTCGACGTTCAACGTGTTTGAGCGGAAATTCCGACCGGGCAAGCTCGCGCAAGTCAACACGACGATGGCGCCGGAGTACGCCCAACTACTCGACACGGTTCTTGCAGACGGAGCAGGGGAGTGGCGTTCTGGTTCCACAATGGGACGCTACGGGCGCTCCACGCCGCCTGTAGGATGTTCGCCGCGGTGGGCGAGGCGGCTGGTGTGAGGATCAAAGAGACCGGACGCGCGAAGGGCTCGAAGGGGCTGATGGCCAGCCAGAGACGGTCTCGCAGTTCGCCACCGCTCACGATCTTATCCGCAGCCTTGGCTTCCGGTGGTCCCGTCGCGTCATGCCGACAGTTCTACGAGAGCTCCTGCGGCACGAGAGCATCGAGACGACGATGCGTTTCTACGTCGGCCAGAATGCCGAAGCCACGGCCGATGAGCTATGGCGTGTCGTCGAGAACGGGACGACCGAGGTAGCAGTCTAGGTAGCAGACCGCAAATATAAGTGGACAGAGCCGGGATCGAACCGGCGACACATGGATTTTCAGTCCTTTGATTTTGCGCCGAAAAGAGAAGCCGCCTCGAAGTTCAATCGTGGCGGCGTTGCTGCAGGAGCTCCTGGTTTGCTTCCTGCAGGCGGCGGGCGGGAGAGAACTTGGCGAGCGTCGCGACTCGCGCTTCGAGCTCCTGGCGCAAGCTGGGGCGTTTGCGACGCGGCGCCGCCTGACGACGGCGCCGCGGGGCAGGGGCATCAAATTGCAACGGCAACTGGTTCATAACGCGACGACGTTGAGCTTGTCCGAATCCGGCGGGTGCTGGCGAAGCCGCTCCGCTTCGTCATGCCCCATCGCTCGCTCGAACTCCTGCGCCCAGGACACGCGGCCGGGCTCTGTGGTGATCGACGCCCGATGGCCGCAGCATTTGACGATCCGTTCCGGCCCGCCCTCTTGCTCAATGTAACGGGTGATTTCCGCCGCCAGCCGCTTCTCCTGTCGTTCGAAGGCTCCCGCCTCCCGACTCTTCGCCAGGCGATTCTCGCGGGCTTTCAGATAGGCTTCGAAGGTTTTGCGGGTCGGCTTCGTCGCCGCCTGCGCGGCGGGCTTGCGTGCTTGGGCCATGGTCGCCTCGGGAGAATGGAGCTGGTAGAGCTGCGTGAGCTCTTCCGAGGCTACGGGGCAGGGCGGCATTTTCCTGATGGGCGGACATGTACTGCGGACAACGGCAGCCGGCCGGCGTGCCGTCGATCGCGGCGAACTCGCGAGTCTGGATGCAGACGCCGTGGACGCCGCATTCGTAGAGCGGCAGATTCTGGCCGTCCTCAAGGCCCAGCACCGTCAGCAGCTCGCGACTGTTGCGGCCGACGCCGAGCTTGTCGCCAACCCAGTTCACTCCGCGTTGACGTTTTCCGCAGCCGCCGCAACCACCTTGCTCGTCGCGCTCGACTTCCACGAATAGGGCCATCGTGTCGGCGAATCGTTTCTTGGTGATGCCGATCGAGCTGAGCACCTTTTCTGCCAGGTCGCCGGCGCCATCTTTCGGCGGGAAGAATTCGCCCGTCGCCTTGCCCAGATGGGCGCACGGCCGCGGCGGGCCGGCCGGCTGCTTGCAGTTGCAGTTCGCCCGGATCTCCGGGTACTTGTCGACGACGGAGAATCCGCATGCGGGGCAGCGGTGCTCGTAGCGTCCGGGGGCAAGTAGTGTGTGCGTTAGACCCATTCTGTTTCCAGGAACACGCTTGAGGGAAACGGGTTGCAACCGCCGGCGTAGGAATTAAACGAATCCAGCGGAATGTCACCCTGGATGATGCTGCAATCTACGGGGAAGCCGCCAAAAACCGGATCGCCGATCGGGTCCCACGGACCCATGTCCCACTCCTTGGAATAAACCGCGTGCGCTCCGCCGCCTTCGATAATAATTGTCACGCCGATTAACAGGCGATCGTCTTCAATGTGGCAATAAACGAGACCGTAAATAACAAAATAGGACTCGCCGCCAACTTGTTCGCAACCAAAGATATGGCCGTCGTCGTCGCCCGTGAGCGTTCCGTAGTCAAACGTGCAATCGCCGCGCTCGCCGAGCTTCATCAGGTAGACGCCGTTCAGGCTCAAGCAGCCGCCGCAGTTTTCGAACTCCGCCCATCCGGCGAGCGTCAGGTAAACGCGGCGATTTGATCCCAGGCAGCAGGGCAGACACTGGATACATTTGAGCGGCACGATCACTTCATCGTGCGCACAGCCGTCGCTGTAGTCGCGGAAGCGCCAGCGCAGGATCGTCGACGACGTCGCCGGCTCGATCTCGACGCACTGGCCGTCGGTGAGCTGGCCGACCACATCGTCATACTGGTACTCGATAACGGGCGTTCGGCCGTAGCAGTTGCTGCCGAACGGATGCGGCTCGATCGAGGCGCACAGTTGCCACTTGCAACCCGCAAGTGACGTCACGGTGAGGCCGCCGCCGGTGACTTCGCAGCAGCCGCACGACATGCTGCCGGTGTAGCAGTAGTAACAACCATCCGTCGTAACCGCGAGCGCCGTGATCGAATCTCGCTTGCTGTCGCCGCTGTTCGCATTGTTGCGGATCGTGTGGGTGATCGGGTCGAGCCCGGTGCTCGTCTGCCCGTCGCTCCAGTAGATCTTCGCGATCGTCTTGCAGGCCGTGATAAACGGCGTGAGCGTCTTCGTGCAATCGCCGCCGCTCGCGCGAAACCCAAACACGACGGGCACTCTGATATAGGGCTTCTCCGGATCGGGAGCGCACGTCTTGCAGCCGTCGGGAACTTTGCAGTTCTCGGTGACGACGCGAACCGTGCAGGGACCGTCGTTGAAGGTGATCGGGTCGGGGACGCAGACTTCGTTGTAGGCGTAGTAGGTCCCGGTGATCAGACCTTCCGCCACCCATGGCCCTTCATCGCAATCGAGCAGGCCGTCGCGGTGGTGACCGTGAGCGAACGTCGGAGCCGGCGGCTCCACATCGCCGCCGCCGCATCGAATCGCTTCCTCGCGACACGGGCCTTCCGAGACGCCGCCATCGATCACCCAGCCGACCGCCCGGTAGCCGCCGAACTCAGGGAACGCGGCCCCGCCGTAACTGCCGCCGGTCACCATCCAGATGTTCGTATCGACGGGATACGCGGGGTCTATATCGTGAAGATCGACTTCCTCCCACACTGGCGGCGGGATGATGTTGAAGTTGATGGCGTCTTGCAGGTCCTCCCACGCCAAATCGGCTAGCGGAATCAAGTCGGTCACGGCGAGCGGGACGCAATAGTTGTACGCCTCGCCGTCCCAGTTGCCTTCGCGCTCGGCGATAATGTCGGCGTCGCAGGCGTCGACCCCAAGCGTTTCATTCTGGCAGCCGACGACGCCGGCGGCGGCTTTCTCGAACTGCATCCGCAGCAGCAGCGTGAACTGCAGGCAGGGCTGGTCCTCTTCGTTGAGGCGACAGGCGACCTTGCAATCGATGTAGAACTCTTTGTTTTTGCCGTACTTGGCGGCCGGAGCGTAGACGGTGCGCGGCGTGTTCGTGTGATGCGTCGCCTCAAATCGGCTGCTCGCGTAGCTGAAGTAGCCGCCGAAAACGTCATACCACGAATCGAACGTGTAGTCGCCGGCGTCTAAACCGTAGTAGTAGCCCCACCACCAACCGAACCAGCCCCACGCTCCCATCCCGTACCAGCCGCCCTCCCAATCGCCGTACCAGCTCCAGGGGTTCCGGCAGAACGTAGCGGCGTCGCGAAAGCCGCAGTCCCCGTCGGTGAGCTGCGTGCCGCCGGTGTTGCTCTCGCCGGTCGCCTTATGCGGGAACGCGAGGTAGGTGCCGTTCCATTCGTCGGTGCCGTCCGAGTCGCTGAATTGCGCAGCGTAAACGGCGTTCGCCGCCAACACCTTGTCGGCCGACATGGAAACTTTCGGCAGCCACGCCGAGAAGTCGAGCCCCGGAATCGTCAGTTCCAGCGGCGTGCGGCGTAGGCAGAGCATCCAATCGTCACAGAGATCGCAACATGGATGCCCCTCCGGCACGGGCTTGCCGCAGATTTTCGGCAAGTCGAACAGGTTGATAATCGGTTTGTCGTCGGGGCCGATGAGAGGTTCCGCAGCCATGCGCTAGCCTCCCTCGTCGCCGCACGGGCCGCCCTCGGCGACGGTCGCCTTCGAGCCATCGTGGTGCATGAGCAACTGGCCGCGATCGTTGTCGGGGTTGAGAACGAATCCGTCCGCGGCCGCCAACGGGTCGATGAAGCCGAGTATCATGAACGCCGGTACGTTGTAGAAATACTCCTCGGATTCCTCATCCTCTGAGTCGTAATCAGGGTTCGGCACGCTATCGAGCGTGTGCGCGACGCCCCACACGCGGATCGGCGTGACGACGTCGCCGCGAATCGCGGAGTAGAGCGAAGGGTTACAGCCCGTCCAGGTGACAAGCTCACCGTCTGCGTCGAGCCTGGCTGTGAACCACCCGCCGGCCGGCAGGTCGTACAAATAGACGGCTCCATACAACGCACTGTTGGCGTCGATCGTCTTGACTAGCAGACCGTAAATGATCTCCTGGCCGCCGCCTTCGCTATCGCGCACGATTCGTGGGCGCTTAGGAGGAAACGCATCGACGGTCGTCCCTCGCTCCCAACCGACAGTGGCTGCGATAACTCGCCGAGCTCCGCGTGGTGTGAACCCAACGCTCATTAACCCGTCCCCACGCCGAGGAGAGTAAAGTCGGTTTTCGGCGACGTCCGCCAGTTGATGATCGTGCCCATCTCGTCGTCGCCGGCGAGCGTGCCATCGAGCTTGAGATTGACCGGTTCGGTCACCAGCCGCGGTTGGCCGCCAGGTGTATCGGGCTTGCGCGTCGCCTGAACAAGTTCAAAGCCGCCACCGTCTTTCGCCTTCAAATGATCGAAGCCGCAATTCACCATCGGGAATGAGTGGCCGCGCTCGTTGTACAAAACGCGAATCGTTGCGATACGATACTTTTTGTTGCCGGCGAAAAGGAGCTTACTCGGCTCGATGCTGCGGCAGATCACCTTCCCAGCTCCGCCGCCGTAGAACGTCGCATTGCAGAGCGTGTCGGTGTGCGAGTTCGCAAGCGTCATGATCTGCGTGAGAGCGTCGTTGCCCGGCAAATCCTTGAACGGCTTTTCGAAGATTAACCCCGGCAGCCGTCGGCGTTTGGTGAACGGCGTGCCAGGCTGCTTGCCCGCGGCCGTGACGATGGCGCCGAACGTGTCGGCGTCGCGACCGATGCCCGGCAGCTCTTCGTCATTCCAGCCGACGTCGCAGACTTCCTGGATCTCTTCCTCGTAGCCGTCGATGATGATCGGCTTGAGCAGCGGATCCTGATCATTCGTCCAATCGTCGTCGGGGTCGCTTTCACTGGGCGACCAGTTCACCGTCACGAGCCAAATGCAGGCGTTGTCCTTGACGCTCTCGCGGACCGCCGTGAATTCTTGCGCGAACGCGTTTGGATCAGACGATCCGAGCAGCACGTAACTCGCCTTCCAAGACGGGATAGGATCGGGCAGCGCGAGCGCAGCTCCGAACAGCACCTCCATATCGGTGTCGTCGCGGGCGTTGCAGAAGACGCGGAACTTCGCCCAGTGCGTGAACTGGCCCTTGCTGTCGAGGCCGCCGCCGCAATCAATCAACTTGCTTCCGATGACAGCCATTAGAAATTGATCACGGTGCCCCGCGCCTTTTCCTGCTGGAGGCGATTGTTTTCTTCCATCAGTTCGATCTGTCGATCGAGCTTCACGATTTGCAGATCCTTCACGTTGGATCGCAGTTGCGACCAACCTTCGACGGAGCGGGCGTCGAGGATCTTGTCTTTGCCGCTGCGGCTCTCCAGTTCTTTGCGATCTTCCTTGAGAGCCTTGAGGCGATCGTCATTCCCCTGCAGCCGCTTCAACGTTGCGAAGTGCTTCTCCGCCTCGGTACGTTGCGCAGGATCTTCCAGGCCGCGGAGCGTTTGATCTCGCTCTTTCTGCAGATCGGATTTGCCGAAGTCGCGGACGCGATCGCGAAGCTTTTGCATGGTCTCTTCATCCTTGCGGATATTCTCCATGTGCTTGCGCTCTTGCTCCTGGCGTTGCTTCTCGCTCTCTTTGATCTTGTCCTTGCGAGCCTGCTCGGCGTCGGCTTCTGCTTTCTTCCGCTGCTTGTCTTCCTCGGCTGCAGCAGCTGCGTTGCGGCGTTCCGCCGCCAGCTGATCGGCGCGAATGCGTCCGTATTTGATCTGGTCCTCGGTGTACTTGACCGAGGTCTCGCCGTATCGGGAAACCCTCGCCTGTCGTTGCAGCTCCGCGACTTGCTTCTGGTATTCCTCGGTGGTCTTCTCGGCCGCAGCCAACGACTCGGCCTGGACCTTGGCCGCGGCGGCCGCGGTTTCCGCCGCCGCTTTCTTCGCCGCCGCTTCGCCGCCGCCCTGCTCGTCGCCGCCGCCAAGGTTCAGGAATAGCGCCGGGTTGGCGATCTTCATGAATGTTTTGAAGTGATCCGACGTCACGTAGTCGGTGATCAGATTCAGCGACTTCGTGATGGCGGGCGCCATCTCGACGGCGAACGTATTGGCAGCGCCCTCTGCCGCGAATCGCAGCCGATCCATTGCGTCGTTCGCTTCGCCGATCTTCTCGAGATCAGTCTTACTGACGACGATTCCCAGACGCTCGGCGTCGGCCGCATACTTGGCAAGGCCTTCGCCGCCGAGGCGGAGCGTGTCCATCAACTCCAAGCCCTGCGAGCCGAAGAGCTTGAAGGCGAGCCGCGCTTGGTCGGCCGGGTTGGGAATCGCGGCAATCTTGTCGGCGATCGACGCGAACTTCTCCTCTACCGACAAGCCGTTAATCTTCGCGGCGTCGAGCCCCAGTTCTTTGAGCGCGCCCGCGGCTTTGCCGGTACCGGTCGCCGCCTCCGAAACGCGGCGGTTGAGCTGCGCGAGGCCGGCGCCCATCGTATCGAGATCGGAGCCGCTCATCTTCGCGGCATAGCCCAGCCGAGCGAGCTGCTCAGGATCGATGCCGAGCCGACTCGACTTGTCGTTCATCTCGTCGAGTCGCGTCATCGCTTCCTGCAGCTGACCGAACGCAACCTTGGCCAGGCCGACGCCGGCGACAGCGATGCCGGCCGCCGTCGCGATCCCCGCCAGTTGCGGAGAAAACATGCCGACGCCTTGCATTAGCTTCTGCAGGACGGGATGAATCTTGTCGAGTTCCTTCGGAACTTTCTTCACCTCCAGCAAATCGGGCGCGAGCTTCTTCACATACTCGTTGAAGTTCAGCCCCGACCGTTTGACCGCATCATCCCAACGATCGAACGAGGCGGACACGACGCCCACAGCCGGCGGGATCGTAGCGATGCCGGCGCGCATGTTGGCGATGCCGGCGTTGAATTCGCCGATCTCGGCCGCGGCCGTAACGCTGAGACGCCCGATTGACACTTACCATCCTCCGTCGCTGTCGGCGTCCATCTGATCTTCGGCCGCTTGCGTCTTGCGATCGCTCGCCGTTTCGTCCGGTTTGATCGGCACGAAATCTTTAAGGTCGCCGCCGCGGGCAACGAACGCATGCCGCTGCAGCCCGAACCAGAGATCAGGCTGCCAGGTATAAAGCCGCTTGAAGGCGAGCAGCTCCGTGAACTCTTCGCTGGAGATCTCGCGCTGCAGCTTCCACAACGGCATGCGCATCAGTAGGGAGAGCTCTACCCAGGCTTGCCTTTCTGGGCGGGCTTCAAGTTTTTTTCCGCGTCCTCCGCGGAGTTGGCGGCGAGGCCACTCGCCTTCGCGAGTGCTTCGTAACAGCGATCGATCGGGGCGCCGCTCTTCGTGCCGAGCGCGAGGATCTGCAGTTCCGTGATCGGCGTCTCCGGCTTGACGCCGTTCTCGTTGCACCACGCCTTCGCAATGCATGCCGCCCGAACGCCGCGCCAGTCGGCAAGCTCGGTGCTGACCTTACCGTTGTCGTCGACCGGATAACGCTTCTTATTCATCATCTGGTCGTACCAGTCCCGCTCGTCGCCGCTGAACGGCAGCAGGCAGACGTCGCCCTCCCACTCGGGGCATTTCACCGTGATCATCTGGCGATCTTTGGCCGCCAGTACTTGGTCAATTGTCAGGGACATGGCAAACACTCTGCGGGTGCTGGTGTGGAAAACGCGACGCGGCCGGCGACTACATCCCGGCGAAGATGCGATCGAGCTCGCCGCCCTCGGCAGTGCGCTCTTTGACGATCCGCTCCATCTCGCCGCGAGCTTTCTCGGCGACGACGAGCCACTCTTGATTCGTCAGCGTCGGCTGCTTAGCGGAACCCTTCGGCAACGGCGTGATCGGGAACGGGGCCTCGTCGATCACGTAGGCGACGCGCCGGCCGCCAACGAGAATCTCGTATAGGTCCGCCGACTCGGCGTGCCGAGAGTTCAGTTTGATTTCCGTCATCGAGCCGATGTCGCCTTGCTCTTCCGGCTTCGCTGTTGCCTTCGCCATGATGGCTTCTCCCGTGCTGAATTTGATTGGATGGCCGCCGCGGCCGCGGCGGATTAAACGGTGCCGGCAACTTTCGTGATCGTGCCGGCGACCTTCACAATCAGCTCGATCGTGCAGCGCACGCTGGTTCCCTGAAGGCTTTCCTTCACGCTCTTGATGTAGCCGGTGAACGCGCGTGTCGCTCCCGTCGAGTTGCCGGTGGCGACGGGCTTCGTCCAAGTGACGGTCTGTTTAAGCCCCTTCGCTTTCTTGAACGTCGCTCCTGTCGACGCGCTATTGGCGTGGACGAACTGCGTGTTCTGATCGTCGGCGAGCAAGACGCGATAGGTGCCGCCTTCAACCAGATCGCCTGGTTCGTACGGCACGCCGTCGCCGACATTGAGGCTCAGGTCCGGACAGGCGATGTCCGACACTTCCTCCGTCGACGGCTCGATCTCGATGATCTTCAGAGCAACAGCGACGGTCGTAAAAACGAGCGTGCCTTTTTGTCCGGTGACACCCATTCAATTACTCCTCTTCAAAAGGCTCGTCTTCAGGAACGACCGTAAGGCTTGGAACTGGCTCGGAATGCGTGACGATGAAATCGACGTTGCGCGTGAACGCCCACTTCGCACTGCCGGCGGTGGGCTTCTCGCGTGTATCCCACTTGTTGTCGAGAATGCAGTCGGAGATCTCGACCGTCTCCGCGTCGTCGATGTAGCCGGTGAATCCGTCGAACAGATCGCGAATGATCTTCGCCACCGCCTTCGCTTCTCGCTGCGAGTTGCCGCAGCAACCGAAACGCACGCGAGATTGCGCTGATCCGCTCGCTCCCTCCAAGTCGTGGTTTGGATCTGACTGCGTCGTCTCGTACCAAACCGCTGGCCGCTCGTCTTTCTCGTGCAAGGCGCCGGGGCGGAAGCGATCGCCGATGAGCGTGCGCAAACGGCGATCCTTCATCGCGTGAAGCTGCATGAGCTCCGCGACGTCGGTATCGTCGTCGATGTCAGAAACGTCACTCATCAAGTTTGAGCGTTTAGCTCCGCCAACCACGCCCGCATGCCTTCGCGCACGAACGCCACAATCCTGTCTTGATTCGGGTATAAGGCTCGCCTTAGGAATGAGTCCGCTTCGACGTGGACGCCGCCGAAGTGATCCCAGCCAAACTCGATGAACCCGCCGTAGTACGTGTCGCCGGCGAACAGCGAATCGTCAGGAAACCCGATCCGATATCCGACCGACGTCCGCGATCGCCTGGTCGCCCGTACGGTGAGCTGCGATTCCAGGAACCCGGTGTCCCACGGCATCAGCTCGAGCACGGCCGGTTTGACGATTTGCTTGACTGCTTCGCGGCACAGTCGCCGCATTGTTTTGTTGATGCCTCGGGCGTTGGTCTCGTTGGCGAGTTCCTGCAGCTGCCGATCGAGCTCGACGAGCCCCGTGAGCGCAATGCGGATCTTTCGCTTGGAGTCACTTTTTCCGAACGAAACGGCGGGCGTGCTTGACGCTCCGTCGCCGCTCGCTCGTTTGTAGTAGCCCACCTACTTCACTTCTTTCGCTTCGATCACGTTCCACTTCCGCCGCCCCTCGCGATCGTGGATGGTCACAATCTCGAATTGGCGGAACTTCTCCACCCGACCGCCGTCAACCTCGACGACGTCATTGAACAGTTCGATGAGCATCGTTTCCTGCAGGCCGCGGATGTAGCGGAGGACGAAGACGGCCGTCGTCTCCGTCTTGGTCTGTAAGTCGTGCACCATCTGCCCGCCGGAAACCTCGGCGAACATGGCCGGAACTTTG
The DNA here is from genome assembly GCF_965279485.1 of Lacipirellula sp. Classification (NCBI taxonomy): domain Bacteria; kingdom Pseudomonadati; phylum Planctomycetota; class Planctomycetia; order Pirellulales; family Lacipirellulaceae; genus Lacipirellula; species Lacipirellula sp. Next base: position 430,740 of record NZ_CBDIIC010000001.1, on the reverse strand, counting down.
CGATGCAGTCGCGTCCACGGATCTGCGACGTCCTGGACGACTTGCCCGCTCTTGTCGCGAGTTTCGTTGGGAGTGCAGAAGTTGATCTTGTTGCGAAGCTCGCCGATCGCCGTCGCCATCACCCGCCCTTTTCGTAGTTGACGTAATCGTCGCCGACGCGATGTTGTTCGAAGATGTCCGACGCGCTTTTGGGAATCAGCGTGGCGATCGTTCCGGTGAGCACCTCTTGCCGGTTCTCATACCAGTGGCCGATGGCCATCAGCATTCCCGCCTTCAACAGGTGGGGAACGTCTTCAGCCGCATCGCCGTACCCAACCCGGAATTTGATTGAGACTGCACTGCGGCGGCGGCAATGGGTGGCAGGCCAGTAGTCGACGGGTTCGATCTCGGCTGGCTCGCGATCGTCGAGCAATCGCCAGAGCTCGTCGTCGAGGATGGTTTCGGTTCCGTCGGGCGCGACATACTTGATCTCTTCAACCGATTGCACCCTGCCTTTCGGCAGGAGGATGACGTCGCACGGGAATCGCGGAAGCGTTAGCTTCCACGTCGCCGTGATGAGCTGACGGCCGGTTTCGATTTCCGCCCGCTGACGGGCGGAAGGGATCATGACGTTCTGAATGTACGGGCCATTCGAATCATCCCACTCGTTGCAGTGCTTCATGACCTCGGCCAGGTCGAGAGGCTCCGCACCGGGGGGAGTGATTTGAATGAGCCCGTAATTCATGAACGCGAAACCTTTACGCTTCTTCCTTCACCGGGATCGCGACGCCGGCGGCGTCGACTTCGTAGCCGCCGCCACGCTCGACTAAGTACGCCAGGTCTTCCTTGGTGACTTCGACGATCTCGTCGATGTCACCCTCGCACCCCGGCCGGCGGCAGTTGTGCGTGAGCTTGAAACGGATTTTCCCCTTGGCCGCGGCATTTTCCGGCGGCTTGTTTTCAGCGGCTTTCGCCATAGCAGTGGATCCTTAAACGCGTGAGAGCTGAGCAAGCAAACAAAACTGGCCGGCGGCGGAGCTCGCCGCCGGCCAGGTGCAAAACGAAACGAGACGACGGATTACAGCTGCTGCAGATACTTCACCGGCGCCGTGCCGGCCGACAGCAAGTTGCCGTCCTCGCGCAGAAGCAAGATGAAGCCGTCTTGATCCGTGTCGCGGTAGCGTTCTTCCAGCCGATAAAGGCGGAAGCCGTTGACGCGGCGGATCTTGTAGCGCGAGAGCTGGCCGTACAGCAGCGTCTTGTTGCCGGTCGCGATCGCGGGCATCGCTTGGTTGACGACGATCGGGGCGTCGGCGAGCGTGTCCGGCACGCCGCTGTTGAAGCCCGACTGCCACAGGTACTGCCCTTGCGAATCCTTCTTCTTACGAAGATGGAGAAGCACGGTGTCAGCGCACATGAACGAGGCGCCGATCCGGTAGGCGGGATCCACCGAATGCTGCAGATCGTAGATCTCGTCCGGAGCGATGACGGTCGCGCTCGCGGCCGTGACGCCCAGCGACGCCGCGGTCAGGATGCCGCGAGCCTGGCTGCTCCCGGTGCCCGTCGTGTAACGGGTGTTGCGGAAGCGGCCGATACGCTCGCCCATCATGTCGCCGAGCACCTTCGGCAGATTGACGACGTTGTCCTCAAGCAATTCGTACGGCACGAGAATCGCCTGGCTGGAAAGCTTATAGGCATTCCAGGTCAACTTGCCGATCGTCGGAATCGGGCCGCCGGCGCCGGCGTTGGCCACGTCGGAGTTTTCACCGATTTGAACACCGGTGTTGCCGGTGTCGTCAGCAGTCGGCCAAGAGAACGGCTCGCCCGTTTGCGTGACCATGAGCTCTGCGACTTGCGCCATGGCGCCGAAGGCGAGCATGTTGATTTCAAGCGCCGTCTGCATCGACTCCGGGATCCGGATGAAGCCGCCGGACGAACCGGTACCCACGGTCATGGGTGCGTTGTAGAACGCCGCCGGATTGCGCACGTCGATCTTCGACGGGTGAGTCGACGAGTACTTGTGAGCCAAGCCGTTGATGTACTCGGTCGACGGGCTCTTGAACTTCAGCTGCCGTTGCCGCGGGCTGATGCCAGTTTTGGCAACCGCTTCCTTTTGGCTGCGCGTCAGGTTCTTACCAACCTGGTAGCGCATCCAGCCCGCGAGCGCTTGGGCGTAGTGCTGTTCGGTCGGCTGTTCGTCGCCGCCGCCCAGCATGTCGCGACCGCCGGCGCCGCCGCGGAGCGTTCCCGAGTTGTTCGGAAGCGGATTGAAGTTGCCGTTCAGCAGCTCGCTTTCCTGCTGATTGAGACGATCGAGGCGGGCCTGCACGTTGACCGCGGCCTGCAGCGTGTTCATCTCCGCGACTACGGCATCGTAGTCTGCGTTCATCTTCTCCCACGCCTTCGCCTCTTCGCCGTCCTTCCACGCCTTGTTGTTGGCGTTGAAGCGTTCGCCGTACTGGCGCAGCGTGACCGCGAGATCTTTACCCTTCTTCTGCAGTTCAGCGAGTGCTGACATCGCAAACTCCTAGTGAGCTGTGACGCCGGCCCCGCCAAAAAGAAAGCGGCGGCTTGCCGGCGATAGTCTTGTGGAACTACCGTCAGAAAGCCGCCGCCGATGCTCAGCTAAGCGCTTACTGTCCGCGGGGTGAGGCCGGCTGCGCCAGTCGCCGCACCCCGCGGCTATGTTTGGTGACAAGGAAGAGTATTACGCTGCCTCGTCAAGGTCAAGCATTCGCAGCCTGACAGCAACCTCGTCGGCCATCCGCTGCGACTCCGCCATCGCCGCGAGCTCTGCGTTCGGCGCCTTCGCTTTGAGCGATGCCGGCGGGTGCTTGAAGCGGCTCAGATCAAACGTCATGGCCATCGCCGATTCCGTGGACGAGTCGTCGTCGTACACTTCCTGGACGAAGCCCATCTCCAGCGCACGCTCGGACGGGAGCCAGGTCTCTTCCTTCATGATTTGGAAGATCTCCTCGCGCGGCGTCGACGCCGCGGCCGCACAGTAGATATCGAGGATCTTCCCTTCCATTGATTCGAGCGTGACGGCCGTCTGCCGCATGTCGTCGGCATGGCCGATGCAGACGTTCCACGCGCGATGGATCATGAAGTGAGCATTCTTGGCGATCTCGCGTTTGTCGCCGGCGAGAGCGATGACGCTGGCAATGCTCGCCGCGACGCCTTCGATCCGCGTGGTGACTTCGGCTTTGTGCGCTCGGAGCGCGTTGAAGATCGCAAACCCTTCATGGATGAGACCGCCGACGCTGTTGATCCGGGCGACGATTTCGTCGACGTCGCCCAAGTCTTGCAGCTGCTGAATGAAGTCTCGCGCCGTGATGCCGCCGTAGTACTGACCGCCAATGTCGCCGTAGATTAGCAGTTCGGCTTTGCGATCGCTGACCCGATTGAATAACTTATTCACCGTTTGGTTCTCCCATGGGAATGACTTCCTCGGCGATCGATTCGCACGAAACGTCGGCGAGGGTTTGGTTGACGGTCGCCTTGAGGGCGCCGGCGGGTACAGTGTTCGCCAACTGCAGGAGCGTCACTCGCATCTGCAGCATGAATGAGCTGGTCGCCTTCGCAACGAGTGGCTCGGCGTCGACGCCGGCGACGGCCGCGTGCGCTTCGATCACGGGCGTCACTGCGGCTCGCACCGTTTTCTGCAGGCCGGGCAGCTTTGCCGAAACCCATTCAATCAGGTTGTTCGGCAGCGACGAGTTGCGCGAGGCTTTGCCGTCGACCATCGCGACCATGCGATCGAGCGTGTTGGCGAGCAGCTTGCGATGAGCGGCCGCGACGGCCGCGGCGTTATCGCTTCCCTTATTCGACGTCGTGTTCGGATTGCCGAACTTGTCGCCGCCGGCGTCGTCGCGACGGTTGTAATTGATCACCGCCCGGCATTCATTCGGGCTGAGGATTTCAGCTGACCGTAGCACTGAGAGCGATTCGCAGACGCTCTTAAAATCCATCTGCAGCAGAGCGGCGAGGTTGTACTCGAGATAGTAGCCGGCCGCGAGTTCTTCTTCCGTCAGCAGCTTGTCGTTCGACTGCGCGATGATCGACGCCAGATGAGGGGAGAGCGTCGTGTCGAGATAGTCGCGATTGTCTTCCGACTTACTGGCGAAGCTCGCCTTCGCTTCCTCGCCGAGCCTACTCGGCCGAGTGTTAAAGTAGCGAGCGGCGTCGCGCACCGAGTCGCGGCTGCTCTCGGTCATCTGCGTTTGCTCCGGGCTCAGCTGAGCCATGTGGAACTTAGCGCCTTCGCGAAGGATGACCGTCTTGAACGCTTCCTCAACCGACTCATAACTCTTTCGGAAACCCTGCTCGATCTTATCGGCCGTGCCTTTGGCGACTGCCGAAGAGATCTCCAGAATGCCGCCCGTGCGCATGCCGTTCTGGAAGAACTTCGCCGAGCACTTCTGCCGAGCGAGCGCTAGGCCGAAGGCCTCACGCGCGAAGCGCATCATATTGAGCGCGGTGAGACCATCGCAGCAAATCCCCTCAATATGCCAGACTTGCTCAGGGAATAACCGGTAAACAGTGCCGTTCACTTCGGTGTCGTAGAACAATTGCCCGTCGACGCGCACCGCTTCGGTGCGATCGGGCAACATCGGAATCAGTTCGTGGATAGTTCCATTGAGTCGACGCGAAATGTAAACGTACGCGTTATCCCAAAAGAGCCGGTGCACCATGACGCGGCGCCAGAACTTGTAGGCGTCCATCTCACGGTTCGGCTTGCGGCGGACCAACTTGAACACCGGATGTTCAAGCGCCTCCTGGCGATCGTCGGTCTCTTTGTTTTTCTTGAAGAGATCAATCGGAAGCTTGGCGACGTCGCCGCTGATTTGGTCGATCGCCTGCCACACCGCGGGAATGGCGAGCGCACGCGCACGGCTGACGGCGACGCCGCTGCCCGACTCGATGCCGTCGGTGAGATCGTCGTACGCCTCGGGATCCGCCAAGCTGACGCGCGGGTTTTCGAGCGACAGGTTGAGCGGCATTTCCAGCGGCGACGATTGGCCAGGAGCAACCACGGATTGGGACCACAGATCTAACATGGTTGTTATCCTGCCTCGAATTCATGAGAGTCGTAGAAGCTCGCCGCTTCCCGTTCGCCGAACAGGCATTCGCTGAGCGACATGATCACGGCGCACGCGGGGTCGATCTTCTCTTTCGACTTCCGCTTTTCGGGTTTGATGTAACCGCGGCTATCGGTGCTGGCGATGATGTTCTGCATCGACCAGGCGAGGAGCGGGTTGTCGCCGTGGAAGAATCGCCGTTCGCGAACTGCAGTAATGAGTTCGCGCGTCGGCTCGTTGTAGCGGCCGTGCGTCTGCCCGAACCAAAACGGTTCGATGCCATACTCCGCCTGAATCCGACTGCCGAACTCGCGGCAGTTGTTAGGATCCATCGCCCACGAACGGATGCCGTAAAGTTCCTGCCACTCGGCCAGCTGGCCGTAGATCGCCGCGGTGTCCGTCGTCTCGCCGGCCGTGACCTTGAGCCAGCCGCCGGCGATCCAACCCGCCCACGGTTCCTCGGCCAGGTTGCGCTTGGTTGATTCAGGGATGAACGCCTGGCAGAGCGTCGCGTACGATCGCAGCAGCTCGTCGCCGACGGCAACTCGATCGAGCGGAAACGTCAGGGCCATCGCCGCCAGGTCGTCTTTCCATCCCCAGTCGAAACCGCCGCGGCCGGTGAGATCCTTAAGATCCGGGAGCTTGCCGCCGCCGCGGGCCCAGAGGTCACTGCTGATCAGCTTCGTAAGCGCGGTGACCTTGGTGTTGCACCGGTACCGGAGAAAGTTGTTCTTCTCAACGGGATCCTCGCGAGCGATCTTGGCGAGCGAGCGGAGCTCGTCGATCTTGATCACGCCGTCGTTCATCAACGGGTTCGACTTCGGCCAAATCTTTTCGTCGTACCACTTGTCGCCTTCGTCGATCTCGCAGATCATCACGAACCAATCGTCGAGATTGAACGCGACTTTCGGGTCGAGGATCTTCACCGCCAAGTCGTATTGCTCCTCCCACAGTTCGCTCTCGTCGCTGCCCGCCGTCGTGATGATCAGGAAGAGCGGCTGCCGCCGCTTGCCCATGGCCGTCGTCAGCTTATCCCACAGTTCGCGATGCTCATCCATCCACGCGTGCAGCTCGTCGCAGATGATGAGGTGAGGCCGTTTGCCGTCGGCACTTTTCCCGACGCCGCCTAGCGGTTCGAACGTGGCGCCCGTCGCCGGCACAGTCATCACGTTCGCGAAGATGCGAATCAGCTGCTTGAGTTCGGGCCGCGCTTCGACGAGCGCTTTGACGTCGCCCCAAACTTGGCGGGCTTGCTTCTTGGTCGTCGCCGCGGCGAAGCATTCCGCCCGCGGTTCGGGCGGACAATCGAACGCGAAGAGCAGCAGCGTGAGAACCGCGGCGAAGTAAGTCTTGCCGTTGCCGCGAGCCATCGACAGAAAGGCGCGACGATAGCGCCGCATGCCATCCTTCACGCGACGCCAGCCGAAGAGACACCACACGATGAACAGCTGCAGCGGTTTCAATTCGAAGGGCTGACCCGCCCACTCTCCGTCAGTGTGTTTCAGTAGGGGAAAGAAATTGCACGCGCGCGTCGCGAGATCTTCGTCAAAGTAGATTCCGCTGCGACGCGATCGCTTGAGATCTTTCAGGTGCCGACGAACGGCTTGCTTCTCCAGGAGACCGGTGACGCGCCGGCCGCTGATGACGTCTTGGATGTACTGCTCAAAGCGCCCTTTCGGATCCGTCGGCTCCGGTCTATTTCTTGGTCGGGCCATTGCCTTTGCCTTTGGCTTGGGTTTTGGTTTGGGCCGGCTGTTGCCAGAGCGCGAGGAACGGGTTTTCTTCTTTGCCATCCGGCGCCACCTCTAGCCGTGCGCGATCGCTCGGCGTCATACCGAAGCGAGCCGCGAGATCCCGCCACGCGCGAAGCGCGCTGCTAATTAACATTTGCCGCTTACGCCGCACGTCGATGAATTCGGGATCCACTCGCATTGCGATCGCTTCGCAGTACTCCGACCAGGCCTCGCACATCGCGGCAAGCGCCGGCGCGTCGATCGCCTTCGCCAACCCGCCCTCGATCAGCGCGGGAACGACGACGTCCCAATGCTTTCGCGCCGCGAAACTCAGCCCCGCCGGCGGTGTCGGAACGCCGTCGAACTTCGGTGAGTTCTTCCGGCCGGCGTGGCGATCGGCTCGATAGCCGCCGCTCGCTGCGAGCTGCTCTTCAGTCTTTGGGTGCCTCCCCATCCGCTTTATCTCGGAACCAAAAAATATTTTTTCGCCAAAAAAACTGCACGCTGGGGGAAGCGGTAGTTAAAGGGGGCCTGGTCACTTTTTGACCACCCCCCCCGTCTAGTTTTGAGACGGCTGCCACTTTGGCTGGTCGCAAAACGACCAACGCCGTCCCGTTTGTAAGTTAGCTGCCGTAACGGCATTTTCGGTCGATATGACGCTCGGTTAGGTGCCGCACGACGCCTCTCAGCTCCCTCGCAACGAGCGCTGCAGTGAGCGTCGACGCGACGATCACGATGCAGGGGCCGCTCTGCTCACCGATCCACGCTGATCGGGCGGGGATGATCTGCTCCCACCCGCTCAAGCCCAGCTCATCGGCGTCGAACACCGGCACGCTTTGCGCGTGCGCCCATGTACTCTTGCCCGTGCCAGGCACGCCGCACACAACCACCCGGCCTCTATTCGGTAACCATTTTTCTCGCGGTTCCTTGGTGGTCTTATAGGAGTGGCATGTCCAACAAAGCGCAGCCCAGTTCTCTGCCTCCATCTTCAGTTCAGGGCAGCAGTGGATGGGGATGATGTGATCAACGCATTCGCTCGGGCTCACCTTCCCTTTCAGTTCGCACAGCACGCACGTCGGATGCTGCCTCCGATAGAGCGCACTCGCTGCAGTCCAGCCGGCGTCATAACCACGCTCAGTAGGCGTTAGCCGCCGTGTGTCGATCTCCTGCCAGGGGCGGGTGCGTTTGCGTGGGCCGTTGGGCATAGGGGTCTTAACGCGTAAGAATTGGTGACTTGCTGAAACGCCTGCGACTCGATGTCGAGTCTCCCTATCCGCTCCACAACCACCGTCGGCGCCTTGCCGTACTCAAGCACGATGGTCGCTTTCCGAACTCCCTCAGCAGGGATGCCCAGCGCCTCGAGCAGCGGGGCGCCGTGCACAATCGCTTTAGACATGGGTCATCTCACAATCAATGTGCAGTCCATCGACGGCGTCTGGCCGTCGACCGTGCTCACGGTGGGCGTCACTTTGTAAACGCCCTTCACCGCGAGGTCTGGAACGTTGAAATGAATCTGACGGCCGTCCGCCGATTTCTTAAGATCCGTGGCCGTGAACTCCAGCGGCTCGCCGTCGACGACGGGTCCGATGATCGTGACGTCCTCGGGCTCGTCGATGTCCGCATCGGGATTGAGCGGCATGATCGCCGCGAGCGTCCCAATCACGGGGCCTTTGACCGTGACGATGTTCTCGGCCTTCGAGGCGTTGAGCGGATCTGGCCGCCAAGTGCGTGCCTTGTCGACGGTGATTGGCGAGATATAGGTCACGCCACCGGCAGGCGCGTCGGCGAGCGATTGCGGTGTGAACTGGCCGGACGCATCCATCGTCGCCTTCATCCAGTTCAGAGCCTGTCCAACGCTGTTGTTGCCATTGAAGCTCGCCAGCGTTGCTTGGAGGATCGAATCGCGAATTTGTACGTCGCTCGGCTTATCGCTTAGCACGCGGCCGGCGTCGCCCTCGCCGTTGTGATCGCTCACCGGCTCATCCCAGAAAGCGTCGACGATGACGTCGATCCCGCCGGCAGCGATGCCGGCGATCTGGTTGCTCGCATTCACCGTGGGCAAGCCGCCATTCGTGCCAGCCGGGGCGGGCGGAAGATTGTTGGTCCGCCCCTTGATCGTCACCGCGTCGGCCGCCGCGGCCGTCGATTGCGTCGCGGCCGTCGTCGCCTTATCGACGATGTTCGCGAGCAATAGCCGATCGGTCGGCGAGAAGCCGCTGCTGTTGCCGATCAGCGCTCCGGTCAGTGACGCGCAATCGTCGGCGATCATCTTGGCCGCGACGTCTTTGAAGTGGATCTTGTCAGCGTCGAACAGCGTCGTATTGTTCTGGGCGCCGGCGATGCCAAGCTCCGGGTGGGCGCCGACGTCGACGATGAAGTCGCAGGAGAGCGTTCCGCCGGGCGACTTTGCGAAGACCCGCGGCCCATAAGGCGTCGGCTCTGCACAAGCGGCTCGGATGAGCGTGTTGAAGTTGCCGCGATACGTCTCCGTGTTCGCGACGATGCCCCGGGGCAGCATCGTCAACACGATGACCTTGTCCCAGCCGGCCGCCTTCCTCGCGGCGCAATACGTCTGGAGGCGAGCGTAGGCCTGGGCGCCGGTCTGGCCGGCGAGCTCGATGTCGTTCGTGCCGGCAAACACGAACAGTAGGTTCGGCTTCCCTTTTTGAATGAGGACGTCGACGCGGGCGGCCGCCGCGGTCTGTAGCCCGTCGAGCTGCATGCCCGCTTCGGCCAGGTTGTACTTCGCGACGTAGCCGTAAGGCTGCATGAGCTGGTTGAACCAGTTCTGCCCCATCGTGCATTTCACGCCATCCGAGTTCGAGTCGCCTTCGCAAACGACGACGGCCGGGGCGTTCGCCGCGTCGACGACGCCGCGATAGTTCACCGCCCAACGATAGAGGGCTTCTTCCTGCGCGTCGGTGAGCTGGCGCGAGTACAGCAGGATCTCTTTGACGCCGCCGTGCGTCCCTCGGGCGGCCGCATTGAAGCCGACTTGAAACGTCGTGAATGCGGTCGACGACGTTGCGGGCCCAGCCTCGGTCGCTCCGTTCACGCGCACGCGGTAATTCGTGCCACCGGAGTAACCGATTAGGCATCGCGACGACGGGACGCGGAGATTGGTGTGGGTATAGGAGCCCGCGAAAAACGAGAGACACCCGGGGTTTCCGATCTGGCCGACGCCGCCGAGGTCCTGGCATGACATGGAAAAGTAGATGGCCGGATCGAGGGCCATCAGGTCTCGCATGCCTCCGCCCGGTCCACTGAAAGCCGAACCGGTCCAGCCGCGTCGCAACGGCTCGATGTCGCCAATGAGGTAGAGGGAGAAGCTATTGCGATTGCCGCTTTTCGAAGCGAGCATCCGCTGGTCGGCTCCCGACTCAAACCACACGAGTCCTTTTTCGGCGTGCCACTTCGGCCGCTGGGCAGCAGTGGATTGCGCAAGTCGCAGCGACGCGACGAGATCTTGCCAGCCTGCAACCTGCCCGCCGGTTGCGGTAATCGCATTGCCGCCGGCGGTGGCGTCGAACAGACCCTCGCTGGCCCAACGCGACACCGGATCATCGGCGCCGGCCGGCAAAGGAACGGCGCCGAGGGCAACGGCCGTCGTCACCAGGCTGAGCCAAATCGCAGAGAGGAATCGAAACATCGTGAGGGCACCTATCACCAGGTTGACAACGAACGAACGACGGACAGGCTTACTTCAGACACTCAATAAATTCCGGCGTGCATTCGCCGGCGGGCGCCCACACGCTCCACTGGTCCCGGTAGCGATATCTCGCCCAGAGCACCCAAGCGCGGACGATTGCCGGCTTCACGGGAACACTCTTCTCGCCAACGGTCATCGGCCGAATCTGTGGAATGGCGGGCACGCCGGCCGCTTCAAGCGCGGCCGCCTTGCGCTCGCACATGATCAGGAACTTCTCCAGCCCCCACGTTTCGTTGTTCCAGCCGAACGGCACGTAGTTGTCCGTCCAATTCACGCCGCCGAGGTCGATCATCTGATCGCGTAGCGTCTTGCCCGGGTAAACCTGCAGCTCGGCCGTCGTCCGAACGTTGGCGAAATACTGCCGCGGCGAGTCGAGAATGAACTCGGGATTAAACGGCGTATGTTCGAACCAGCTGTAGACGCCGATGCGCGTCTTGCCCGCCTTGGCGGCAGGGCGAATCGCTTCCAACGCGTCATAGAGCTCGCGATGAGTCGCCGCGATCGCGTCGAGCGAGCCGAACCGCGGATCAAGCGGCTGCCGGCGAATCCCCTGAAGAGTCGTCGGTTCGTAATCGATCGTGACGATCGCGTTTTTGTGATCGCTGGGAACCTGCTTGTAGCCGAGCCAGGGATACGCGTTGTAGACGACGTCGACGGAAACGGATCCCTTCACGCCGGCGAGCTGCCGGCCGATCGTCGCGTCGTAACACTGGCCATGGCCGACGGCGCCGAACAAGCACGTCCACACGGTGGCAACAAGCATGGCGAGCAGAATGAGCCAGCCGCGGCGAGCTCGACGGCGATGGCGCAGCGCCACCTCTTCCCAAGACATGAACATGGCGGAGGCCTCCGTTACTTCGCGGCGACGTCGCGGCTATGAGAGAGCCGCTCTTGAGTCGTCAGCCGCGCTTCGTGATCGATGATGCTGGCGCCGTGATCGGCGAGCGTCTGATCGGCTGCCGCCTGGCGAGCTTCGACGGCGTCGATGGTTTTGCCGTAGCGGCCGAGCATGTTGCCGCCGAAGAACGCGGCGACGACCAACCCGCCGGCGAGCCCGATCGTCACGGGGGAGTTGTCGCTAATCGCTTTCGGAACGCTCACTGGCCAACCGGGTTACCCTTAGCGGTCGCGGCATGTTTCAGCCGCACCTGGTGTTCGGAGAGGGATTCGGCAAGACCTTCGACCCAGACGTGGCCGAGAACTCGATCGAAGGTAAAGACGTCGCCGACGCGACTCGCAGCGTCGGTCGGCACAAACAGGGTCGCCCGTTTGCCGACGGCTGCGGCCGACAGTTCAACCTTTGCAGCGAGGCCGGCTTTTTTCTCGGCCGCGTCGGTCGTTCGCGACTCGGGAGCCCAGCAATCGAGCAAGCGCACACGGACGCGGCGGATGACTTCCACCTCCAGCGTGTCGCCATCGACGACGCCGACGACCTGGCAGCGGAGCGAGACGCCTGGCGACGGCTTCACGACGTGCGGCCGCTCAACGGGAAGAGCTGCTTGCGCTTCGGCTAAGGCGGTACGCAAGTTGGTCGCGTCGATCAGGCACCAAATCGAGAGGGCTGCCATGGCGAGGCGGAAGCAGAACGATCGACATTCTTTACTCATAGTTTCGCTCCAAGTGATTCAACGGCCCACAGAGCCATCTGGAGAGCCAATATTCCGAGGCTCACCACCGCCCAGTACTCTTCTTCCGACAAACCTCTCACGGCAAAACTCCGCAGCAGACTTTGAACTTCCGCCCGCTGCCGCAAGGGCAGGGGGCATTGCGACCAGGCCGGACGTCCTTGGCGAGCTTCAACTTGCGGTGGAGGCCGAGCAGTTTCTTAGCGGTATAACGCGGCGGTGTCCGCTTTGGCTCTTGCATGAGCCGCTTGGCGAGTTCCTCAGCGAACTTCGGCGAGCCGTAGTACAGCTGCAGCTGCCGGCGCATCGCCGCGGTGTCGACCGTGTTGCCGCTTATTTCGATTCCCATTTGATCCTCGGTTTGCAGATGGCCGCGATCGGGATCCACCTGCCAGGGTGAAGGCCGATTCGAAATCGAAACTCCAACCCGCGCGCAACGACGAGCTCCGCCAACCACGTCGATCCAGTGATGCGAACTGCAAGGATGGCGAGCGGAACCCACCATCGGCGCCGCTCCTCAATGCAAACAGTGACCGCAGCCATGCCGCAGCAGCCTCGAACGATGTAAGTAATGCGTCGAAGCGACGCTCGTTTGTTAAGTAATGCGCGACGTTAGAGTTGGCTCTTTCCCTCAACGCCGCGGGCGACGCGATCACGGGTGCGCTTGTGGAGCCACATCAGGGCCTCCTGCAGCTTCGTCAATGCGACGGCATTCTCGCGGCAAGCGAACTTGCCAGCCTGGAAACCGATCAAACGGTCCTCGACGATGGCGAGCAGCACCTCGTTGCTGAGTCCGTTGGGCCCAGCGTCTCCGATGGGGCCTTTCTGAAACTTCAGCTCGTAACAGAAGTTCTCACTGGCCATGCGATACTCATGGTTCGCGTTGCCATCCCCCGGGATGTCGATGGCGTTGACGGTGATAGCCTCGTTGAGGCCGTTCACTTTGTGGCTCGTGACTTCATGCATGGCGATCGTCTCTCGAAAAAAAGGCTGGGGCCGCCTAGGGCGGCGGCCCCGATACGCTGTCTACTCCTGGTAGATGCGTGACCTGTTACGGTTGCGGCGCCGGCGGCATGACGAACCCGCTGGCGGCCGCGGCGGCGGATCCGGCCGCGCTAACGCCGACCGTCGCATCGGTGCGCGTGGCCGCGTAGTAGTCGGTGAGGTTGTTCGGCCAGGGCTTGAGCTCCGGCAGATAGGTGACCGGGATCCCTTCGCGGAGGAGTTCGAGACCGTCCTCGGTGAAGACTCGATCGAGCCGCGGCACCGTGTCGACCAGCTCGGTCGCCGTAAAGAACTTCGTCGGATCGAACGAGGTGAAATCTTCCTCGGCGAGTTCGAAGCCCGCGGCCATCGCCACGTCTCGAGTCTTGCCAAACAGCTCGATCGCCATGTTCTGATAGACCCGCGTCATGTACTGGCCGATCTGGCCAGCGAACGCCGTCGAGAACTCCAGCTCCTTACGGTTCTCCGTGTGCTGCATCGCCTCGGCGAGCGCGATTAGGATCCATTCCGCCCAGCGCCGCATAAACGGATTGCGGACCTTAAAGAATGGCACCGGATACACGCGGAAGACTTCACCCGCGGGGCGCGAGTGTACCGTCTCCATATTCGCCTCGTTCGGCGGGACGGCTCGGCCGGCGAGCAACTGCTTCGATCGCAAGTAGAGCTTGTGCACACGCCGGAGAGTATTGATCGACGGCGGGATCCGTAGATCGACATCCTCGTGATGCATCACAGCGAACAGCGACTGACCGATAAGATTGCAGACGTCAATAATGCCCGGATTGATAGAACCAACGTCGTTCGACCAATTCGGTACGCCATAGCCGGCGTCGCCGAAGACGCCTACGGAGTAGTGCAGAATCGCGTCGGTGTTTGTGACTGGCATGGCAGGCTCGCTTACTTTTGCGCTTTGAGGTGTTGCTGCAGCATCGCGTCCTCGGCTTCGAGGTACTCGACGCTTTTGGGATATTTGCGCGCCATCTGCTCACGCGCGAATGCGTGAGCGAGGCGATAGGCGTCGGTCTCGTAACCGACAAACTGCTGCTGCGGATGAATGACTTGGGGCGGCGGCGGCGAGTCGACCGCCACAACCCGTACGTCGTTGCCGGCGAACACCGCCGCCGCCGCCGGCGTTGGCTTAGCCGTTTTCGTAGGCGCGAAAGGGCGCGTCTTCAGAGCGACCCCCGGCGCTCGCGAGACGTTTCTTCAGCATGCGGCCGACCAGCCCGCCGGCGACGGCGATGCCGAGGCCGACCGGGCCGCTGACGCCGAGCGCCACGGCCAACATCTTGCCGACGCCGATCCCTTGCAGCAGACCAACCTGGCCGCTCGCGGCCGCGGCTGCGGCTCCTTCGGCGACGCCGGCGACGCCTTTGATCTTCTCGAGCAGCGTCTTATCTTCGGCGTCGGCTTGCTTGGCGATCGCGGCGACGTCATCGCGGGTCGCGACGTTCGACAGGTCGGGCGGCGCGGGGAGCTCGCTTGTTTTGACGTACCCGCTAAGATCGGGCGTATGCTGAGCCGCTTCGTCCCGCCGCAGATAGTTCGCCAGCTCGTCGCGCTTGGCGAACGTGCCGAGCGACGACTCGATCGAGCCGAGCCGCTTATCGATCGCGTCGAGCTTGGGCGGGCACTCGCACGCGGCCGCGGCCGGCTGCTGAGCTGCGGGTCCGGTGGGGATCGGATCGGCGCCCTGGATGAGTCGGCCGCCTCCATTGCCCTGGAATAGTCCGCCGCCGTTGCCTTGGAAGATCCCGCCCTGCGTCGTGCCCGGGCATCCCCCGGGGCCGCAGACGCTACCGCCAGGATTGCAGGGCTGGCAGAACTGCGTGAGCATCACGTTGAGCGGCCGGCCGCTCGTGACGTACGTTACTCCCTGCTGGAAGTTGCACCCCCAGACGACGCCGACAAGCTGGCCGCGGGCGTTGAGGGCAGGGCCGCCGGAATCTCCGGAGCGGACAGGGGTACCGACGACGAGATTCACCTGCGAGACGTTGTCGTTGATCAGCGTGCGGCCGCGTGCCGCTCGCCATAATCCTTCCCCGCCATAGCCGGCGACGATTAGTTCGTCCCCGGGCTGGAACGACGTCGCCAGCGGCACGGGAGCGACCTTCGGATTCTTGATCGCCAGCACAGCGAGGTCGGCAGCTTCGTTGCTCTGCACAACGAGCGCTCCGTGAGTCTGGCCGTTGGGAAACTCGATGACAATCTCGCGAGCGCCGGCAATGACGTGGTGACAAGTGAGAATGAGGCCGGCCGCTTCGCGCGTCGCCGTTGCCGGCCGGACGTCGACGAGCGTACCGCTGCCTAGCGAGTTGAGCTGATAGCCTTCCGGCGATCGCTCATCGGTCCGCACCTGGATCCGGCAGCTCGCCGGCAACTCGCCGGCGGCGCGGCACTTCGCCGCGACGCCGGCGGCGACTAGCAAAACTCCCCACAGGAGCAACAGGGAATACACGGCGTTAGCTCGCATTGTCGTAAGGCCTCTTGGAAGAACTGCCGCTGTAAGCGTCCCGCGCCGCACGCGCGGCGATCGCCTCGTAACAACAGCGACACCAGAACTTGAACTGACTAACGCGACCGGTCTCCGGATTGACCTTGTAGCCGTCGCGCGATTCGTGGCCGCAGCATTCGCAGATCATGCGACCGCCTCCGGAATGAGGGTGAACGCATAGCGGTAGAAGTCGCTGCGAGCCATGTCACCCGGCTCGGTGATTTCATCGGCGAGGTTCGGCACGACGTCGACGCCACCGCCAATGCGATCCGCCATCGCGCAGGCCTGGCTGCAAAACGGCATGCCGACCGGTCGCGACGCGTCGTCGACGTTCGGCGTCACGCGCCAGCGAATGAACGGTAGGTGAAGCGGCGCCGCGGCGAGCAGCGATCGCCAACCGTAGCTGCAGCCGGCGAGCTCGAGCATGTAGCGCACGACGCCCACGCGATTAAACTCGGCGTGGCAGTTCCGCCAGTTCGCTTGATAGACGTCGATCCGCCCCGGGTACCGCCGCACCTGGCTATCGAGCGTGACGATACGGCCGCCGACCATCTCGCGTACCTCGGCGACGAACGGGAGGCCGCCCCAAAAGGCGAGCTTCGCGGCGTGCGAGTGGATGCCACGCGAGGCGATGCAGATGAGTTTGCTGGTATAGGTGCGAGGATCTCGCCAGCTGAACACGACGCCGCGGAAGAGCAGCAGGTCGCCCGCCTGCAGGAGGCCGGCCACGCGAGCGTCGGTAATCGTCATCCGCACTTCGCTGCTGCGAGGCAACGGCGCCGGCTGCGGCGCGAAGCGGATCCGCCGTATCACCGACAGCAAGTTGAGAAGCGTGCCGAGCATCAGTTCAACAGTCGCCGCGAAGGCGGCATTTTCCTAGCGTGCGACCAGGTCGCGGACGGAGTACTCGCGGATCTCGACTCGCTGCGAGCGTCGCCGGCGGCGAAGCTGCGGTGGCTTCCGGGCTTCGATCTCTGCGGGCGACGGATCAAACGAACGCGGCGGCGCATCGTTGGCGGGAGCCACTTGCACGCCGAATCGCTTCGCCCGTTCGGCGCTGCAGTAGACACAGGGCATGGGGACGACGTGCCCGCAACCGCGGCAGTCGCCGAGCACTCGCTGCGAGCTCGCCGGCGACGACGGCCGCGGCCGATGTTTCCTGATGGCTCGCTCCGGATCCTGCAGGACGATGGCTACTGTGCCGCGGGCGACGTCGGCGCTTATCGCAATTTTGCGATAACTGAGTCCGGCGGCGCCGAGCTCGATGATCTTGTGAACAGCGTCGATCGAGATCACAGCCCAGCCTTTCGCATCTCGCACAACATGCAGGGGAACTTCTCCACCAATCCGCCGCATCCTGGACAACGCCAGTGCTTCAGCTCGTCGCGGAAAACCTGCGTGAAATGCGTTCCACTCTTGATGACGCGCACGGTCCGCTCGCCGATGCCGAGCTGGCGAGCGATCTGCGACGTCGGCATACCCTGCCGAATCAGTCGCTCCGCCTGAAGGATCGTCGGGGTCGGTAAGCCTCCGCGGCCGCTTCCAGGCCCTCCCATTGCAGCCTCGCTTTCATCACGCCGGTCATGCTGCGACGCATCGCCCGTGCTGCAGCCAACATCTCGGCAAAGGTAAGCGGTCGTTCGCCGTCGTCGTCGGCGTCGAACGTGTGCACATCCGCCAGGGCATCCGTCTCGACGCCGACCAGGTGAGGCGACCGCACTCGCTTGGGCCCGCAAACCATCACTCGCTCCGCTCGGCCCAGCGCACAAAAAAAGGCCCGTCGCCGCGCACGTGCGCAGCGACGGACCTGTGATCGTTCAGTGTCCGCTGGTATGGTCGGCCGCCCGATCTTCGGGTCGACCTATTTTATTTTGGCGGGCGACCGGCCCGCTCTACTTCACGCTAGCAATGAACCCGGCGCTGCTCGGCTTGTGGCCGTCAGGAGCTCCGGCTGTAACCGGAACTTCCAAGCTTGCCCTACCGTAAAGTCGCTGTCGTGCGGCCGCGGTGGCTGGGGTAAGCAGGGCGATTAGACAGCGGCTCCACCGTTCGACGGCCGCCGGGCCGGCGTCGGTTTTCTCCGCGGCGTCGAAGAGTGAATCGATCGCCGTGTGTGCTTGTTGCCGCCAATCCACTGAGTTCATGCCATAAGATTAGCAGCCGTCCGCAAAGTGGGCAGGGGAATCTCGGATCGACTATGATGGCGCCATGAGCGATCCACTTGAAAAGCGGGTTCGATACGGCTTCCTCGAAGATCTCGGCGACTCGTTCGTAAGCGAACTGCCGCTCCATGAGGTGCAGGCCATCAAGGTGGGAGAGCGCGTGACGTTGTCGTTGCCGTGCGCGAATGGCGGCCGGGTCGAGCTTCGCGGTTTCGTGGCGTCGATGGTCACTAGCTCTCCGCCTCGCCAAGTCTGCGTACGCTGGTCGGATCGGGAGTACTTCCCGCCCAACTCTCCCGCACCCGGCGGCCCCTAGCCCATTCGAAGATCGCGGCGGCGACGGCCAGCTTCTCTGCAGAGCCGTACGCGGCGAGCCAGCGTTGCATGAGTCCCTGGGGAAGCATGCGAAAGCAGCGAGCGCAAAGCATCAGCCGGTACTGAGAGTGATCGCCGCAGACATCGCACATTTTGCCCAGCGTAGCAGGGCAGGGCGGCATTTACTTACGGCCGTCGCTAGAACAACTTCCCAATCGGCTCAACCTCCAGCGAGCCGTCCGCTAGCGTTCGCATCAGGTCCTCCAGCGGACCGCGTTCGACGATCTCCGGATCCAACCAGCGCTCGTACTCGGCTTCGCTTTGCAAGATGACCGGCATCCGATGATGGCCGACGCTGCGAATCTCTTCATTGGGTTCGGTCGTCAGTAGCGTGCAGCTGAACACTTCGCCGTCGTCGCCACGCCATGTTTCCCAAAGGCCGGCAAACGCGAACGGTCGTTCACCTGCGAACGAGAAGTAGTGTTTCTTCTCTTCAAACTTCACGGCCGGGAGTAGGCAGCGACGTCGCTTGAACGCTTCCCGGTACGTCGGCTTGGTGTCAGCCGTCTCGCTGCGAGCGTTGAAGCATTGACGTTGAAACGCCGCTCGCTTCGGTTGTTTATCCGACGGCTTCCACCAAAACGGCAGCAGCCCCCATTCGCAAACGTCGAGGCCCCGCTCTCCGTCTTCGCCCAGGCGAATGACAGGGACGGGCTTCAGGGGGTAGAACCCGCCGTCAGGTACGATGCCGAGGCCTATCTGGCGCAGGTTCGAGCGGATGCTGAATGCATCGCCGTACATTGGATTCCCGGCCTTTTGGCCCACGTAGTGATGGCACATTTCGGCATTATGGATAGGGGTTTTTCGCCTGCCTAGAATGGGAGGATGGAAATCTCAGACCCAATTCCGGCAGACGAGCCGCCGACTGACGGACGGTTCGTCATGTGTTTCGACGAGAGCTACGGCTGGTGGCAGGGCAAGTACCTGCCCGACGATCAAGTCGAAGGCTACCAGCCTAACGCGTGGGACCTCATCGGCCTCTACGGAACGCAGGGCAAAATTACCCATTGGATGCCGATGCCGCCGGCGCCGCGGAAGCCGCACTAGTCGAGCATCACAAATCCCGCGGCGCCGTTCACCTCGTCGACGAGCGCGTCACGAAGGCAGACGATTCGCTCGATCCTTCGCCAGTCGGGCGGCAGGAAGATCTCGTCGCCCGCCCGCAAATCAATCGTCCGCATCTTCGGCGGCCGCGGCTTGCCGTACCAGTCGTGATGCGGCTTGTATAGCGGCTGACCGTCGCGGCCGAACTCGACGTCGATCGAGCGGCCGGCGGTGCAGTGATAGCGAAGCGTGTAGATAATGCGCGGCATGTCGGCGATGGTAACCGCGGCGCAAAAAACCTACGCTCGCCCATCGCACATCTTGCGGCCAGCGAACCACTGGCACACAACGCAGGCAAACGCAGCAAGGCAGATTGCCGCGATGAGCAAGTAATTGAGAACCGTTCGGTTCATTTCCACCCTTTCAGTTGACGACTGTCAACACGCTTTCCAGTTGATCGACGATGCGAGCCCACTCGCAACAGACAACAGACGGCGTCGACGCGTGCACGCAGGACGCTCCTCGCGCGAGCGGCAACACTTCGCCGAGCAGCAGCTCGAGCTGCCGGATCCGGCATGGGGCAGACTGGCTCCGCCCCGTGGCGTAAATGTGGGTGCCGCAGTTGAAGCTTCGCCGCCATGCCGGCGACTGGATCTTGGTTCCTGCTCGGCAGAGCGGGCAAAGCGTCATCGCTTGGGATCCTTCCGTACGGTACCGATGTGCCAGGCGCCGCAGATGTCGCAGTAGAACACCGTCGTACGAAAGCCGTCACCGCGGCGGCGATCGCGCTGCAGCAAACGCGATCGCGATCGCTCGGCGACCTTGCGCGACGGCATCGGCGCCTTGTCACATGGCCGACCAAACTCACCGCTTTTCCGTACGCGTCGCGTTCCCATCAAGCCCTCTTTCGGTTTCGACGTCGCAGTTGGGTCATCAACTCTGCCAGCGTGTCCTTGAGCTTCTCCGGCTTTGCGTAACCGCGGGCGGAGACTTCGTATTCCACGGAGATCCACACGTTGACGGCAATCAAATGCCAGGGGGCGTCACGCGTGTCGATGCATCGCACCTCAACTCGCGTCGGCCCCTCGACCAAACCTTGCGAGCAAAGATGCTCAACCGCGAGCTCAGCGGCCGCGGTCGCGTCGACCGCACGGAACCATTTGCCAATCGTGTCGGGATCATCGCCGTCGCCGCTGAGGACGACGGGCGTTCCCCATTCGTCGCGAGCCACCCACCGCGGGACATCTCGCGGCGCCGGCGATGCGGTAGCCGTGCGTCGAGTCATCGCGGTTTCCCTCGGCTGGTTACGGAAACGAACGCGATCGAGAGCACGAAGCCTACGGCAACCCCGGTTGCCGACGTCGGGCTGCCGGTGCAGAGGTAAACAAGAATCGTCGCGGTCAAACCGCACGCCGTTATGAACTGCCAATACCAGCTCAAAGCTCGCCTCCATCGCACATGCGCGCGGCTTCTCGCCAAGCGCCGCCGTCGTAACGCACGACGTCCGGCGGCGGCGTGGTCTTTGCCAATTCTCGGTTGAGCGCTTTGCCGAGCTTGCGCGTGGCGTCCTGCAGGACGCGGGTGAAGTAACTCCACCGATTGTCGATCGGAAGCTCGCCGCGCTTGCGACGTTCCGCATCAGCGGCCAGCACGCCGTTCACGGCGCTCCACAGCCACTCCTCGCCGAAGCGCTCGACGAGCATCGCCGCCTTGACGGCGAGCAACCAGTCGCCGGCGTTGCGGCACCGCCGATCGAGGCCTCGCTCGATGCGCTCGGCGAGGCCTCGAATCGCGGCGGGATCCGCCAATGTCTGCCGCCTCGGTGGCGCAATCGCCTGGCGAGGCGGCGGGCAGAGCGTGCCGACGCGCCCCGCGCCTCCGGCATGCTCCCCGTATTTTGAATCAGTCCCATTTTTCTGGTCGTCTGCCTTGTCGACAGTCGACCCTGTTGTAGGAACTATTGGACGAACTGACGAAGGAATTAATCCTCTTATAGAGTCGGTCCCACTTTGGGACCGGTCGGTCCCAGTTTGGCGCCGATCGGTCCCAGTTTGGAACCGGTCGGTCTCACTTGCTGGCGCCCGTTGGTCCGCCCCCGGCGCGACCTCCGGCTCCGATTGCAGCACGGTCCCCGACCTCGCTGCGAGCGCCCCGACCTGATCCCAATTGACGCGCCATTCGTTCGACGTTTTGCCGTTGCGGGCGTAGCGCTCATCCCCGATGAGCAGCCCCAGCTCTCCCGCCTTTTGACGCACGCGGAAGAACGTCGAGCGCGGTATGCCTCGCCCGCCGAACATCCGGTCGTACAGCGTTTCGCAGTAAGAGAAACACCCGTCGCGACCGGTGCACAGTTCGACTTGCGTGAGCAATTCAGCGATGTTGATCCAGCTCCGTCGACTCACGCCGGCGATCGCTGGATTGATAGCTCCGAGCAGCTTGAGGCGGGCGTCCCGCGTAAACGGGATCCGCCTCTGTTGCTCTCGCGGTGGTTGTGACACGACGGCCTCCTAGCCTTCGTTCCGATGCTGACGAGAAAAGACTAACGAGCCGCCGCCAGTTGCTTCTTACCGACTGTGACTTTGAAGCCAGCCAGCGTGGTTGCCTCTAAGTGTTTGCGCATGTCGGCCGAGACGTTGTTCATCACGTCGCGGATCCGCTGGGCGGACGCTGGCTGCAGACCCATCGCGTCGAACTCATCGACTCGCAGCGGGCCGTCGACCGCCTCATAGATCTGCGCGAGGTTGATCTCGCCGGCCGGCCGTGCGAGCCGGTACCCGCCGTCGACGCCGCGGGTCGACACGCAAATATCGTTGTTCACCAGGTGGCGCATCACCTGCAGCAGGAACCGCTCCGGCATGCTGCCGGCGACGGCGAGTGCGCTGCAGGGAACCGGCGGCGCCGACTTGTCGTGAGTGAGCTGCGCGGCAGCGCAGATGGCGTACATGACTGATCGATTGAGTCTCATGAATTACCTCTGATGTAAGGGGAGTTAGGTGGTCAGTTCTTCGAACAACGATCGCTGTTGCTCGCCGGCTTGGGCACGGTCGAGCGCCATCAGCGTGTGCAGTACGGCGTTCATCGCCGCGATTTCGTGATCGCATTCCACTTGCTTCATGCGGCGTTCCTTCACCCACCGCGGATAGACCAGGCCGCGTAGTCGAATCTCCCGTTCGACGGCTTTGATCTGTTGGCAAAGCGGAATGTTAGCCATTGACCGTCGCCTCCCTCGGAACGAGTGGATCGTCCGCGAAATCGAAGATGCGTACGGTTTGCGTCGGCGAGATGACGATCACCGGAGCGATCATGATGAGCCCGCCACCGGCGTAGTCGCACGGTCCGGGTCCGCCGGTGAACGCCGCCTGGCATTGGCCACGTCGATAACGACCGATGCACGAATACGCGAGCATCGAGCCGATGACTTCTGGCCCCATGCCCAGCGTTTCGAAATCGGCCCGCGATTGAACAAAGCCGCACGACGGGCACACGAACTTCGCGGCCGCCAGGTTGTCGCCGTAACGCCGCTGCAGCTCCTCCCGCCACTGCTCTTCGGTGAGCTTCACGTCCAGCATCTAAACCTCCTGAAACAAATTGAGTTGATTGGGATCGTCACTCCATCGCAGCCGCTTCCCGCGCGGCTTCTTACCGAGTTGCCGACGGATCTCGTCGAGCCATATTCGGTAGGGGTAGTAGCCGCGGTGGCTAAGCGGAAAAGCCCGACGAAGCTCGCGTCGCAACGTCCTCATATTGGTCGCTCCCACGCGCCAAATAACGCGAGCGATCGTCGGGCGAAACTGATCACGCCAGGTACCCGCCATGACGGGCCGCCTCCCTTCGCTGATTAGCACGCAGTCGCCAGTTGCAGGATCGACTGCTCCGGCAGATCCACACGAACCGAAACACGCCGGGCAGCTTTCCGTCGACGAATCTCTTCACCAGCAGCAGGTCGTCTTCGCGACGTTCGTCGCCGCAACGCTCACAGCGGAATCGATCGCTCATCGAACAGGCCCTCGCAAATCGACGATTTCGGATAACGACTTGCGGTCGTACGTGATGGCGCACGGCCAACAAAAAAAGTCGATCGGCCGAGCCAAGTGACCAAAGCGAGCGAGTGCGATCCGAACAGTCCGCGAGTCATACGCAACGTCACAACCGCAATCGCGGCACACCCCGTGCTCGACAGATTCCATGTTCGCCGCGATCTCTTCGCCCCGCCGTGAGCAGGTGATAATGATCGCGTCATTCGGCCACGGCTTTGACATCGATCTGGCCCTCGCTTCGCTTGATCGCCTCGTAAACCTCATTGCGGTGCACCGGAATTTCCCTTGGCGCTTCGACGCCGAGGCGCACCTTATCGCCGCGGATCTCGACGACGACGATCGTGATGTCGTCGTTGATCACGATCGACTGATCGCGCTTACGTGATAGCACTAACACAACTCCCCCTCCGTGAATCTCCAGCCCACGGCGACCGGCCGTGGTACGTTGCCATCCCGACGCGGCGCCTCCCTGCGCCGAGTCGGCCGAAACGTCCTTAAGTCGCACGCGTCTCCCTCTGCCCGAGCGAACGTCGCATGACTCCGGCCTTCCTGGCCGCGGACAAACCCGCCGCCCTCGTGGCGGCGGTCCTCCTCTTGATCGATCACGCCGCGCGCCGATGTTGGCGAACGCCCCGAGTGGCGAACTTCACGATCGCGGTCGCAGACTTCCGCAGGTTGCGACGGCTGCGACGCCGCGATCGCCGGCTGCGATCGAAGGAAAGTAACGCCGCACGGCTCTCGATTCTTCGCCAAGGTTCGCGACCAGTTTTGACAGACACTGCAGACTCCTTTCGAGAAATGAAGTGAGGCCTATGGCCAGAATGGTTTGCTGCACCACGCGATGAACGCGGCCGCATGTTGGTGATCCCACGCCCCCATCGCCTGCACGACGTCGAACTCCGGCACGCGATAAGGGCGCTTTCCGAACCAGCGATCGCGACCGACCGACACGCCGTTCCACACGCCCAGCACAAACGCAGCCGCCCACCGGCTGCCGCTCGTTGCGCCCGGACCGCTCGCCCACTGTGCGAAAATCTTTTGGTTCCAGGGGCGAACTCCCGGCTTGTTGAAAAGCGACGGGAACGACTCGCAGAGACGCGACATTTGCAGGTGGATGAGATGCTCTTCGTCGACGAGCGCTGGCATGATTGGTCGCCTCCTACTTACATGGGGTGAAGACTGACGTGATTAACTACCTGCAGCCGCTAACCGTCGACGCTTCGGCAGCAGCGTTGGCTGCGTCTCGATCGCGACGCTCGATCGAGATGGCCAACTGGCGAATGTCGTTCGCAGCTCTGTTGAGCAGATCAGCGAACTCCGGGAGCTGGCTCGGGCAAGTCGCCGCCATCTTCCCGGCCAGCGTATGGGCGGAGCCAATAAACTCGTACGAGCTCGACCGAAATATCGCCGTCCGAGTGACATCGATGTCGCCGCCGAATTTGCTGACCAGATCGTTCGTCACTTTCTCGCGATCCTCGGCTGACATCGAGCCGCCCATCAACGATGCGAACAGGTGCGCAGGATTCATGCTCCCCTCCAAAAATAAAAAGCCCGCCGCGTCGTTCGAGGAACATCCTCGAACTAATGACGCGACGGGCTCACGCAAGTACGAAACGAAAAGCCCCAGCGCACCTGGCTTGCACGATGCAAACCGATCGATGCGCTGGGGCCGGGCATGGAAGCTTCGTCGACGCGACGCTGCGAAGGGACAGGCTGCAACAAGCAACCAGCCCAACGTCGCGTCGACGAAAAGATTAACTCGCCTCGGGGTGCCACACGCGTAGCGGCATCTCGGCCGGCTGAACGGGCGGCGGAGTTGGCGGCGGTGGATCCGGCGTCGGTTGCCGCAAAGGCGGCACGACGTTCCGTGCGCTGACGCGCGGCAGATATCGTTTGTCGAGATAGCGACGCGTGACCGAAATGTGCGAATGGCCGAGCAGCTGGCGCACGGTCTCTTCGTCGCTGTTGGCGCACGCGTGCGTCGCGAAGGTCCGACGAATCCGGTGCGATAGATCCCATCGCGTGACTTCGTCCACGTTGTGGCGCAGGCCCGCGGCTACGATGATCTTCCGCAGTCGCATGTTGAAGTTGGTGATATGGCCGCGCCAGTCGCCGAAGAGCAGCTTCAAACCCCGCTCCTGGCTGCGCAATCGGCTGATCGCCTTGACGGCTTCCGGTAGCAGCTCCACCCGCTGGTCGGCATTCTGCTTTTGCTCGTCGGCCGGCAGCAGCAGATCGCCTCTCACTGCGTCGAAGTCGTCGCTCGGAATCGCGAGCGTCACGCCCTGCCGCGAGCCCACCGAATAGGTGCACCACAAGTATGCTGCGAAGAATATCTTCGCTTCGACGGCGCCGACCCAACCCTGCAATCGATCGGCGGCGTCGAGAATTCTCTCGTACTCCGCCAAGCTCCAGCACTGCGGCTCGCGCTTCGGTTCCTTGAAAGCCTTCGTCCGCGGCGGCGCAGCCATCAGCCCGCGATCGAACGCGTCTCGCCAGATGGCGCAGAGCGTTCGATAAAGTTTGTTGGCGGTAGGAACGGCTCGCCCTCGATCGACTTGATACGTCATGGCGGCCTTGAGCATCCAGTCCGTGAGATCTAGCATCGCGGCGTTGCGCAGTTTCTTCCCTTCGTCCGCTAAGCGGAACCGCAAGGCGGCGTTGAACGTTCGGAGCTCGGTGCGAAACGAGTCGCGCGTGGTGTGGCTCTTCGGCAACGCGTGTTTGTCGGGCCGATAGATATGCTCGTAGTATTCGGTTACCTCGGTGTGGAGCGTTGCCACGAATTCCAGACTTTGCTCCGAATCGCCGGTCGTCATTCGACCCCCTTAACGCCCGCTCCGATGTTCCACGATCCAACGTGAAGCGGCCGCGTTTAACTTCCGTGGCTTGCAAACTCCCTTCCGCGACTGATTGGATAAGCAGACGAGATAGTCTGCATGATGCTTGCCGCCGTGGTGGTTTGCCACTCTTGACAAACCGGACGTTGCGACTCCGTAATCGCGCAGCAAACGATTGCTTCCTGCGAAGAGCCCTCATGGCCGATCCTTTGTGCGCACCCTCAGCGCACGCCCTAGTCGCACGATTTGCGCGCACGACTAGGGACGGGCGCCGAGTGGCGCAACGAACGGGTTTACGGAAGCCGGCAGTAGCCGCGAAGCGTCGAACGGCCGACCAGCGTCGCCATCTGGTCGCGACTTCCGTTGCCCGAGAATTGGGCGAGAACGGGAGAGAGGCCTTAGACGACGCTTCTATTTCGAACTGCGTCGGCGAAGATACAGGATGGCCATGGCGCTTGTCAACTAGAAGCGCAAGCGGCGGTTATTCGCCGCTATTCAGCTGGTCGCTTCGGCTTTCGCGGGAGCTTGCGGCTGCCGTCTGGCCATTGCGGCGGGCCATCAATGATGTCGAGGTCGCACTGTATAGGCGGCAAATCTAGCTTCACGCCAAACTTGCTGACTTCCCAACCGAAGCCCTTCGAACCGCCGACGATCATCGCTTCGCACCATACGAGGTGATCTAACCGCCCCGCGTTGGAGAGTTGGTATCGATACGTTCGCGCATCTTCGGGACTCAACAGCCCGACCGCAGACCCATTGATCTCAACTGCGACGCCTGCCTCCGTGATGCGGAGCAACGCTTGAGTGCGAAACTGACGGCCGTTCTGAGTGGGGCCACCGCACGCTTCAGACAGAAAAGCTTGGCACGTCGACTCGCCGTGGACGTCGACGTAGTAGGAGTCAGAGCCCTGAATGTAGCTCTCCACCGTCTCTCCCAGCTGACGAGAGCGCGACAGGAGTAATAATCCAGTCGCGCGCGATTGGGTAGATTAGAGAGCTCTGGCTACTGCGCTGCAGTTCGAAAGAAGCGTCGTGAGACTCTCAATCTATGCGGGGCCGTCAGCCTCGCTCGCAACAGCCAGAGCTCTCAGTGGACAGAGCCGGGATCGAACCGGCGACACATGGATTTTCAGTCCATTGCTCTACCAACTGAGCTACCTGTCCCCATGGCGCAAGCACCATCGAAACCGCGCATCCTAAAGAGCGGAACGCACGCTGTCAATGAGGCGAGACGCGATCGTTGAGAAGACTTTTCGGCTATTCAGCGGCGGCCGGCCAGTTCGTCTCCGACGCACGGCATAACCAGCGCGAGCCGCCTACTCGGGCCCCCCGGCTGCTTGACATTCCGCGAAAATTGCAGCTACGATAGATAGCTTGCAGAACATGCTTTGCGGCATGGACGCAACGATCGTCGCAAACCTATGAGGCATGGTAGGCGACGGGTCGAGGACGACTCACTCTGAGGAGCGGCGACGGGTTTGTCCCGAGTCGCCAGCGTCCAGGTAACGGAACACAGAAGCTACGTTTGAGGCACGCCACGCGATGATGGCCGTAGTTGCTATCGATGCGCGCCGCTGCGGTCATTCCGCGGTCAGGCGGCGCGCGCGCATCCTTCTTTCTGGCGTCACCCGCCTCGCCATGGCGGCGATTTTGTGTACAGCGATACTCGGCCTGGCTTTCGTCTCGCCTCGAAACGCGCACGCTTATACGCCGGAGAGCCCGGAAGTCGTCGCCCTGATCGACAAGGGGCTGAAGTATCTCGAGACCACTTCTCATACAGAAGTGGGCGGGCAATGCCTGATTGCGCTGGCATTTCTCAAACGCGGCATGCCGGCTGACCATCCGAAAATTGAAGAAGCGGTCGAGTGGTGTCGACGTTCCGTCAACGACGAGCAGCAGCGGAGCTATATCTACGGCAAGTGCATCGCCATCATCTTCTTGACGGAACTCGACGCGGTCAAACATCGCGACCTGATCAATAGCTACCTCTCACAGCTAAAAGATCACCAGAAGGAACATGGCGGCTTCAGCTACAAGGGCGTGCCGACTGGGGATACGTCGCAAACTCAGTACGCCGCGCTGGCTTACTGGGAACTCTTGAACCACGGCATCAGTCCCGACGCAGATTCGGTGCAGCGCTGCTTGAACTGGGTCATGCGAACCCGCGATCCATCCGGCGTGTGGGGGTATCAAGGGATCGATCCTGGCAACTTCACGCTGATTGAACAGCCCGATAAGCCCGGCGTTTCGATGGCTGCCGCCGGAATGAGCGGCACGCTGATCCTGGGGAACCTCGTCGGCATTCTCAAGCCTCCGCAAGAAGCCAATCTGACCGCCGCCGGCGATGAGCTGCCCGACGCTCTGAAACGCGTCGAAACTTCGAAAGTCGCCCGCGCGCCAACTCTTCCTCGTGGGAACGTCGAACCGCAACGCGTCACCGAATGCGTTGCGGCCGGCGCAGCTTGGTTCGACAAGAATTTCACTTTCGAGGTTCACGAATACCAGAGCTATTACCTCTACTCGATCGAGCGTTTCCGCAGCTTCCAAGAGTATCTCGACG
Organism: Lacipirellula sp.; assembly: GCF_965279485.1. Classification (NCBI taxonomy): domain Bacteria; kingdom Pseudomonadati; phylum Planctomycetota; class Planctomycetia; order Pirellulales; family Lacipirellulaceae; genus Lacipirellula; species Lacipirellula sp. The sequence goes on along the minus strand of NZ_CBDIIC010000001.1, from coordinate 402,096 downwards.
GTACCGTGACGGAGGAGCCAGAGTGGTACAACCACGGCGTTGAGATGCTGAAGAAGTCGCAACAGGCGAACGGCAGTTGGAACGACAATGCCGGTGAAGCTTGTGCGACTGCATTTTCAGTTCTCTTTCTCCTGCGTTCGACGCAGAAGAGCATCGAGGCCAGCCTGGGCGAGGGGACGCTCGTCGGCGGACGCGGCTTGCCGCGTGATCTTTCGAAGATGAAACTGCGGGGCGGCAAGCTAATTGTCGAGCACAAGCCGACTGAAGCCGATCAATTGATGGGGATGCTGGAAGATTCGAATTCCGCCGCCCTCGACGAATTACTCGATAATCCTGCTGCGCTTAACGTCGACAACGTCACCGCCGCCGACGCCCGGCGTCTACAGCAGGTCGTGAAAAGCGGCTCGGCAGGGGCTCGCGTCATGGCTGTTCGCGCGCTATCGCGACTTCGCGACGTCGAGTATGCCCCCACGCTGATTTTTGCACTGACGGACCCCGACAAACGAGTCGTTCGCGAGGCTCGCGACGGCCTTAAATCGGTCAGCCGCCGCTTTGAAGGTTATGGTCCGTCCGACAATTTCGAAGACGCCGAGCGGCGCGCGTCCGTCGAACGTTGGAAAGAGTGGTACCGGACCGTCCGTCCCGATGCCCCGCCCCTCCCATAGTCGTTCAGCGGCGTGGGCTTCCAATGCACGCGAGAAACGACGCTCGCCGTCCATTGAAATATTAAATTCAAATAGTTATTTAGAAGGCATTCGAGAATGAACGTCGCCAATACTTTTGCTTCCGTACTCGAAGATTGGTGCTACGGGTTTCTCGCGCTGAACTTCTTCTGGGGGCTGTATCACCTCGTTCTAGGCTTCCGGCGAATTAAGCAGCTCAGCTTCAAGACGCACGACGATCAAGCGGAACTCATGGACGAGTTACTCCCGCTGATTGAGTCGAAGCAATACGACGCCGTCGAGGAAATGTGCGCCGAAGACTCTCGCGCGCTGCCGCAACTGGCTTACATGGCGGTCGCCAATCGAGACTTAAACGAAAGCCAATTGCGGCAAATGGTCGCGGAAGTCGTGCAACGCGACATCGTCGGCGACCTGGAGTATCGCTCGCGTTGGATCGCGACCGTGATCAAAAGCGGTCCGCTGCTAGGGCTGTTCGGAACCGTGCTCGGCATGATGGCGGCGTTCGGACGCATCGGCACCGGCGCCAAAATTCAGCCGTCTGAAATCGCCGGCGAAATCAGCATCGCGTTGATCTGCACCGCGATGGGATTGCTCACGGCCATCCCGTTCAACTTCATGATGGCGAGTCTCAACAATCGCATTCGGAAGTTCCAAGACGCGCTCGGCGCCGGGTTGGTTCGAATTCTTGACGCCCTGAAGCACCGGTCGTAGGCGTAAGGGAGCGCGAGTATGCATTCTGGAGGAATGAACTTGGGAGGCGACCACGCCGGCGGCGATACGCTGCTCGCGCGCCGACCGCTCGAAGACGACGCCGAGTTCGACATCACGGCCATGATCGATTTGGTGTTCATGATGAACATCTACTTCCTCGTTTCGTTCCTCACCGCCTCGATGGGCGACATAGCCCAACCAACTGCCCGGCACGTCTCCGCTCTCGATGGCGACACGGCGGTGCGGATCACTGTTCTGGGCAGCCTCGACGGCGAGTCGGTCAGCGTCTACCTCGGCAACGGCAAGGAAGGCGAAGAGATCAAGGATCCGGAGCAGCAAGAACTTAGAGTCCGCGAGTACGTCGAGAAGGCTCTGGAAGAGGGCAAGTCGAACGTCCTGATCAAGGCGGAGGCGAAGGTTCAAGAAGGGCAGGTCAACCGCATCTCGTTGGCGGCGGCGATCGAAGGCATGAAGCTCCATGCGGGCGTCACGGAGATCGACGAACCATGACAATCTCCTTCGCCTGCCCAATTTGTGGAAAGAAGCTCTCGGCGCCGGAATCATTGGTCGGCACCGAACGGACATGCCCCAAGTGCCGCGCGAAGATCAAAGTTCCCACCGCTGAACAGGCCGCACGCCGTAAACCGGCGAGCGATTCGCACAGCAGTTCGCCTCACAGCCTGCTCAATTCGTCGGGCGGCGAGCATGAGGAAGATCTGATCGACATGACGGCGATGGTCGACATCGTCTTCTTTCTGCTGATTTTCTTCATGGTCACCTCGCTCAGCGCCGTCGAATCGGTCATCGGACTTCCTCAGCCCCAGAAGAAGACCTCGGCGCCGGTGGCCCAGGCGGCGCCCGATATGGCGAACGACCCAAGTTTTGTCTCCGTCACCATTGAAGCCGACGACACCGTTTGGGTCGAAGATGAGCAAGTCTTCGGCTCGCAAAGTCTGCGCGTCAAACTACGAGACCTCCGCAACCGCGATTTTCAACCAACCGGCATGATGATCAGCTGCAATCCCAAGGCGAGCCACGGCACGGCGGTGATGGTGCTCGATTCGGGCGCTGACGTCGGTATGGAAGATATGCGGCTGGCAGTGACCGATTCCGTAGAATAGAGACGCCGCACCTCCAACCGATCCGTAATCACGCAACAATTTGTTTTCGCGGGCAAGCCTGCCCGCCACGAGACTAGTTCACAGCTTACCACGATACCTATGGCCATCGTCCCGCCACCCGCCCCTGAACAGCCGGCCAAAGCCGGTGAAAAGGCCGAGAAAGCTGCGCTGAAGGTCAGTTCGTACGAGCAGGCGGCGACGCTGGTGATCACGCTGCTCGTGATCTTCGGCACGAGCTTCGGCGGGTTGGCCATGATCTTCTTCGCCGACAAGTTCAACCGCGAGGAAGTGGTCGAGATTGCGTTCGTCCCCATGGAAGCGACCAGCCCCACTGCCAATGGCGGCTTCGGCACCGATCCGGATCCGCCTGGCGTCGAGGATGGCTCCGAACTAGTGGAACCGAACCTGGAAGATACGTTAGCGGCCGTTGAAATGACGACCGATTTGTTGAGCGACTCGATCATCAGCGACGCCTCAGTGACCGATCAATCCCTCCAGGGAACAGCAGACCAGGCAAGCAAGGGAAGCGGCGTCGGCGACGGCCGGCAACCAGGCCCCGGCGGCGACGGCGTGATCGAACGCGTGCCGCGCTGGCAGCGCTGGAAAATTCGCTTCGAGCCGAAGTCGGCCGCCGACTTCGCCAAGTGGCTCGATCAATACAAGATTCGCATTGGCGTCCTGGGCCGCGACAACAAAGTCCACGTGGCTTTTGGCTTCACGAACGGAACGCCGCAAGTCGAAACAGCTGATCCCGCGGTATACAACAGCTGGGGGCAAACGCTGCCCGCCGACGGTCCGATGCCGGCGCTGACGAAAGACCTCGCTCGTAAGGCGGGCACGCTGCAGCGTGGCCCCATTGCGCTATTGTTCTATCCCAAAGAGATCGACCAGCTCCTCTACACGCTTGAAAAAGCGCACATGGAGAAGTCGAACTACAAGTCGCACGATGCCAACAAGATTCGCGAAACGGTATTCACTGTGGTGCAAGACAGCAGTGGCTATCGCTTCGTCGTCGTCGACCAGAAGTATTTTTAGTTGTTCTGAGTCGCCGTTTTTACCGCTCAACGTCAAGTCCGGATTGTCGCCGTGATTTCCACTGAAGATTTCATCACCTTGCTAGAAAAGCGGGCGCTCATCTCCGCTAGCGTCACTCGGCAGCTGCGCGCCAAATCAGAGCAGGGTGATTCGCGAATCACGCCGAAATCGATTCTTAAATACTTGGTGAAAAAGGAGCTGGTGACGCGCGATCAGGCAAAGGAGCTGCTCGAAACCACGCTAACCGTCAGCGATAAGGCGGAGTCCAGCATTCTGGGGCTTTCGCCGCTGCCGGACGAAATCATCGCCAAGTCCGCTGAGCAGCGAACGCCTAAGCCAGCCCTTCCAAAGCCACCAGCCGATCCTCCGCCGCTCGTCCCGCCCGCGTCGTTTTCCGGCGACATGTTCGACTCGGAAGAACCCGTGCAGTTGATGCCGGCGTTCGACGACGACGGCGATCAATTGACTGCGGATGAAACGGAGACTGAAGCCGAAGCAGAGGGTAAACCATCGCGTCGCGCCGCCGGCAGCATGCTCCGCCCTGGGGCTGGTAAGAAGTCGAAGCCAAAGAAATCGACTTCCAAGAAGCCAAAGAGCAAGGCCAAAGACGGTTCCGCCAGTCAATGGGATTCGCCGCTGCTGCTCATTGGCGGCGGGGCGCTGGCCGTCATGGCGGTTGGCAGCGTCGTGTTGTGGTGGTTATTGTTCCGCGAGACCGCCGACAAGGCGCTCGTCGAGGCGGAAGACGCCTTCAAGCAGGGCAACTACGCGGCGGCAACCGTCCTCTACCAAGATTTCGTGACGAAGTATGCGCACCACAAGGACGCCAGCGAGGCCAAAGTTCGCGTCAACATGTCGCAACTCTGGCAAAAGGCGGAAGCAGGGGATTTTTCCGGCGCCGCCGAAGCCGCTCCCGGGTTGATCACCGCGATCGAGAACGAGCCGGCGTTCATCTCAAATGAAGAGCAGACGAACAGCGTCACGCAGGCGAAGCAAGATTTGTCTTCGCTGCTCCCTCGCATCGCGCAAGGGCTCGCTGGCCAAGCGGAGCGCGGGGGCGACGACGCGGTAGTTGCTGAGCGCTTAAAGCAAGCCGACGACGTCTTGGCGATGGCCTCCAACACGAAGTACATCCCCGAGGAATTGCGGAAGCCGAGCGAGATCGCGGCGATTCAAGAGACGTTGGCCCTCGCGAAATCTCGCTTGCAGCGCAAAGTCGATCTCGCCGAGGCTCTAAAGCAGATGGAAGCTGTGACCGCGGAAGGCAAACCTGCCGAGGCGCTCAAGATTCGCGATACGCTGCTACTCACGCATGCGTCGCTCGATGGCGATCCGGCGCTCCTCGAGATGGTCGCCAAAATCGGCGTTGCCGAGCAAGCCGCCATCAAATTCGTCGACGAGCATCGCGCCGCCGTCACTACTCCCGCAAAAAGCTCGGTTCTCGCGGAGGTCGCGTTGGCAGATCGCCGCGGCCCGGTCGCCGAGGGCGCCGCCTCGCCGTTCGTCGTTCGTATCGACGGCGGCTTGTATGGCATGAGTTCCCGCGACGGCTCGCTGTTGTGGCGGCGGTTCGTCGGGTTCGATAGCGCATCGCAACCGATCGTGCTCCCCTCCGGCCTCGTCGTCGCCGCCGATGCGCAACGGAGTGAACTTGTGGCCGTCCAGGCGATGACAGGCAAACTAGCTTGGCGTTTGCCTCTCGAAGGAAAGCTGGCCACGCCGGTGGCATTGGGAGAGCGACTGCTGGTCTCCAGCGACGCCGGCCGCGTGTATGTCATTGAGCCCGCAAGCGGCGAGATGATCGGTTTCGTCCAATTTCCGCAACCGATTCGCCAGCCTCCCGCCGTCAACGAGCGGGGCGATCGCGTTTATGTGCTGGGCGAGCACTCGAATCTATATACGCTCTCCGCCGACAAGTTTGCCTGCGTCGGCGTCTACTACCTTGGGCACGCCGCGGGCGGAGCGGCAACGCCGCCCATCGCTCTGCTCAATAAAGTGGTCGTCGCTGACAACTCTGGCGCCGAAACTTGCCAGGTGCGGGTCATCGCACTCAACGATCAAGGCGCAGCGAACGCCGACGCGGCCAAGTATCGCCTCTCAGGATTGGTGACGACGCCGCTGCAATCGGCTGGTCGACGCTTTGCCACGGTCACGACGCAAGGCCAAGCGGTCGTATTTGAGGTCTCCGCCGCGAACGACAAATCGTCGCTAACCGCGCTCGCCTCTCGCGAAGCGCAAGATCGTGACCAGTTGGCGCGATTCAGCGTGTTGCATGACGGGCATCTCTGGCTGGCCGCCCGCGAGTTGACGAAGCTAGCCGTCCTACCGACTGGCAATCAGCTGCCCGTCCGCAGCATCGCTCGCGACTACCGCGGCGACGCCTTCGACTACCCGCTGCAAACGATCGGCAATCTCATCGTTCATGTCCGCCGCCCTGCACGGCAAGCGGGGGCGATCGTGGCGGCTATGGACGCCGCCGCCAACAAGACGCTATGGGAAACAGCCATCGCTGTTCCCGCCGCCGGCGCCCCGGCGATCGATGCCAGCACGCAGCAGGTCGTAGCCGGGTCATCCTCAGGCGTCGTTTATGTTCTCGATCGAGAAGCGCTCGGCCGCCGAGTGCAAAACGAAGCGATCCATCTCGAGACGACGGCCGTGCGTCCGCCAGTGTTCAACGACGCGCTCGATCTGGGGAGCGGCCGCCTGGCGTTGGCCGGTGACGGGGCCGAGCAAATTATCCACTTCAAGCCGCAGGACCCGCGGCAACAACTCCGCGAGGTGACGCTGCCAGGTCCGTTGAGCGGCAAACTGGCTGCCTGGGGCGACGGATTCGCCGCGTCCAGCGAAGTTGGGCAGATTTACCTGTATGGCGCCGACGACGCGGCAGCGCTGGGAGCGCCGTTTCAAGCGGAGCTAACCCCAGGCCAAAAGTTCCGCTGGCTCGCGCCGACCTCTATCGGGGAAGCGGCCGCGAGCGAATTGATTACCAGCGACGGCGTCTCGAAGGTCTATTTGCTCCGCCGCGTCGCCGAGCCAGAACCTCATTTGGAGGTCGCGGCAAGCGTTGACGTCGGGCCATCGCCGTTGACGTCGCCATTCGCTGCCGTTGGCTCGACCGCGTTTGTCGGCAACGACGCCGGACGACTAGCCCGCTTCACCGTGCCCGATCTCGCGCCCGGCGAAGCGACCGATCTGGGCGGTCGCGTGGCATGGGGGCCATTTCCAGTCGCCAATGGCGTCATGGTCGCGACAGATGCGAACGAGCTGTTGCTCGTCGGCGTCGACGGGAACGTCATCTGGCGGCAGAAGCTCGCGCACGGCGCACTGAGCGGCAAGCCGCTGATCGATAACGGCCAAGCATGTCTGCTGCATGGCGGAGGCGGCGTCTCGAAGATTTCGCTCGCCGACGGCGTGGAAGCCAGCTATGTCGACGTTGGCCAAACGCTCACCGCCGGTCCCGTATCGTACGCAGGCCGCCTGTTGGTCACCGCCGCCGACGGAACGCTGTTGGTCGTCGACCAACCATAACTTCCGTCACCTCGAATCCGCCCTCGCCCTCGACAGCCCCTATGCCACGCCAGCCTGCTCGCATCGATTCCGCCATTCGCGTTCTCGCAACGCGTTTGACGCTCGCGTGCGCGCTGCTGTTCGCCGCCCGCGTCTGCTATGGCCAGGAAGCAGCTGGCGAGGCGCCCGCGCCGGCCGACAAACCGGCGGCCCCGGCAGCGGCTACTGAAGAATCGGTGGAGATCCCCGTCCCGCTCATTGAGCGGACGCCCTTCGATAAAATCACGCTCGACGCAGCGAATCAGGGTCTTGAGATCGAAACGGTATTGCTGGAGCTTCCCGATCGTAAAGTCCCGTCGCCGCTCCCGACGAGCGGTTCGCTCGAACTCCGTCGCTTGAGCCATCCGTCGATTCCGTACACGGTGCAGTGGTCTTCCATCACCAAGGTCGAACTCTTCGAAGACATGTTGCTCGCCGAGGCGGATCGCCTCACCGCGGCGGGTAAGTTCAGCGAAGCGTTCAACTACTTGGCGTTTTTAGCGGCGAACTATCCGCAGCTTCCAGGGCTCGAGCGGGCGCTTCAGGCGCATCTGTGGCGCGAAGCCTCGACTGCCTACGCCGAGAAGCGATACGAGGAAGCCTGGCCAGCGCTCGTGGCGCTCTACGAACGAAACTCGGACTATCCCCGCTTGGTCAATGCCGTCCAAGCTGTCAGCGACGACTTGATCAATCAAAGATTGCAAGCTCACGACTACGCTGCAGCCCGGCTGCTCGTCGACGCGCTGGGTCGCAGCTTCCCTCAGTTGCAATTGACGAACATCGCCCGTTGGCACACTAAGTTCATCACCGATGCGACTGAGCAGCTAACGCGCGCTCAAAAAGCTTTCGCTCAACAAGATTACTCGGAAGCAAGAGACGCGGTTAATTTCGCGCGCTCGATCATGCCCGAGATCGCCGGCGGCGCCGAGTTGTGGAAGCAGATTCAGGAAACGGCCCCCGAAATTCGCGTCGGCGTCACGCAAGCGGCGACGGGCAGCGTGATGTCGCAAACGCCCACTTGGGCCGTGGCGAGAGTTAGCGGGCTGGTCAATCCACGCCTGGTCGAAATGGTTGACTTCGGCGCGGAAGGCGGAGTTTACGCGTCGCCGTGGGCCGACGTGAAACCAAGCGACGATGGCCTTCACACCACGATCACGCTCACGCCTGCAGCTCTCAATCGCGGCCTCTATCCCGGCAAACTTGCCCTTGGCATGGCCGAAATGGCCGAAGCGGGCAACTCGCGCCAGCAATCCGATTTCGCCGCGCTCATCAACCGAGTAAATCTCGTCAACGGGCGCGACGTGGAACTGGGTTGGCGTCGCCCGCACGTCCGTCCCGAGGCGTTTCTCCAAATCCCGTTACGCTGGCTCGGCTCCGTCCAACAGTCGCCGGGACTTTGGTTTGAACCGCAGCCGGCGAAGCGCAACGGCATGGAGTGGCCCTATCAACGGACTGGAACGCCCGCCGACGCTGCGGGCGAGCCGCGGCTAGTGGTCGAAACGTTGTTTGAAGACGACCAGGCGGCCCTCGACGCCTTATTCCGCGGCGACGTCGACGCGATCGATCGAGTGCCTCCATGGCAATTGAATCAAGTCAGGAACTCGCGAGACGTCGTGGTCGTTCCTTACCGCTTGCCGACGGTTCACGTCCTGATTCCGAACCCGGCGAATCCCTTGCTGGAACTGCGCGAGTTTCGGCGAGCCTTAAACTACGGCATCGACGCGAACGGCATTGTTCGCGACATCATCCTCGGCGGCGAACAGCAGACCGGCTTCCGCACCTTGAGTGGGCCATTCCCCGCCGGTGTTGCGCTGAACGATCCGGGCGGCTACGCCTACAACCAAGAGTTGCTCCCCAGACCGTACGAGCCGCGGTTGGCTGCATTGCTAGCAGCCGTGGCGCGGACGACGCTCACCAAACGAGCCGCCGATAAGCAGAAGGCCGAGGAGGCCGCAAAGGCGGAGCTCGCCAAGGCCGAGGGGAAAAAGCCGGAAGCTGCAAAGGAGCCGTCGCCTCCGGCTGATACGCCGCCTGCCCCCGCGCCCGCAGAGGAGAAAGCGGTCCCGCCGACGCCGCTCGTCCTCGCCCACGGGACCGATCCCGTCGCCAAGCTCGCGTGCCAAGCGATCAAGATGCAACTCGACCTGATCGGGATTCCCGTCACGCTCAAAGCTTTCAGCGGCGCCGCACCGCCGCAAGATCTGCAGTACGACCTGCTCTATGTTGAGTTGGCCGTGTGGGAACCGGTGTACGACGCGCGGCGCTTGCTAAGCTCCAACGGCGTCGCCGGCCGCGCCACGGCAATGATGTCCGCCGCGCTCGATCAACTCGATCGTGCGGAGAACTGGAGTCAGGCTCGCGACCAGTTGCGCGAAATTCACCGCATTTCGCATTACGATTTGCCCATGATCCCGCTGTGGCAGACCGTCAATTACTTCGCCCACCGCAAGGCGCTCACGCAGGTCGGAGACGCGCCGGTCACGCTTTATCAAAATCTTCCGCAGTGGCGGAAGGCGCTCGAGTAGGATTCGCCGTGCAGTTGCATGCAAAACAGACGCGAACTCGCTCCGCTCGGCTGGCGAACCCAGTGCGGGGTCTGCTCTGCGCTCTCATGGCGACGCTCTGCACCATCGCTGCCCGCACCGAAGCGGCCGATCAGCAGCCGTGGGAGCATACCCCGTACAAAGTGATCGCCACGGTCGCTTGCGACGACTCCGCGCGACCGCAGCCTGGTCTCGAGGCGCAACTGGTCCAAGCCGTTCGCGATCGCGTCGAAGCGTCGCTGCGACCCCTTTGGAAGTTCACTGCGAACGCTGCCGCGACGCCGGCGGAGCGGCGGCAATGCTTCGCGCTCAGAGAGATTCCGTGGGCGGAACTGACGCCCGAGCAACTCGCGGCCGACAAGCTGCTATGGCTCGGCGTGAAGGCGACGCCCGCAGGGTACGAACTCTCTTGCCGCGAGTTCGATCTCTTCTTGCGCCGCTGGAGTCCCGTGCGGACTCGTTTCGTGCAGCAGGAATCGTACCTCGGCGAAGCTTGCTTCGCGCTGCTCCGAGAAACGTTCTCGCCACTCGCCATGATCGAACCGATCGAAGGCAACAATGAGCAAGTGCAGCTCCGCTTCAAAGGAAGCAAGTTGCCGCGTCCCTCCGGCGAAGAGGCGTTCGTCGCACTTGGCGATGCGTACCTGCCGTTGTTGCGACGGACCGATCGTTCCGGCAAGCTGCTGGAAAATGGGCTCACTCCGGTCGCTTGGACCTATCTCGCCATCGACGATCTTTCCACCCCAACGGCGAAAATCTTTAGCGGCTCGCGCCTGCCGTTCGGCAGCGCCAAGCGCGGCATGGTGCAGCAAGTCGCCATCGGCGTGCGAAACACGCCCGGACCGACTCCGGTTCGGTTCCATTCGCGTACGGACAAGACGCAAGGTCTCGCTGGCTACGAAGTGTTTCTGGCGGGGCCAAACGACGAAAACACTCCGCTCGGCGTCACCGATCGCGACGGGGTCGCCGTTATTCCTCCTGGCGCCGAAAACATTTCGATGGTGCTCTTGCGCAGCGACGGGCAGGTGCTCGCGAAAGTGCCGGTCGTCAGCGGCGGCGTGATGCAGGAAACGCCGATTGCCGACAATGTCGCGCGGCTGCAAGCTCAAGCCGAAGCGCAAGTGGTGCGCGAGGAACTGATCGACCTCGTCGCGCGGCGCGCGATCATGATGGGCCGAGTCAAATCGCTGCTCAAGAATGGTCGCGTCGACGATGCGAAGGAATTGATGTCGCAACTCGATGCGTTGCCGTCGCCTTCGGTTTTCAGCCGCACGATCGACAACGCCTCGCGACGCATTCCGAAGTCGGGCGACGCTTCCGTGCAACGGCGCATCGACTCGCTGTTCAGCTCGACGCGCGACATGCTGTCGAAATTCCTGAGCACGCGGGCGATCACCGACTTGCAAAACGAGGTGAATGCCGCCGCCAGCGCTCCCGCTGCGGAAGAGCCGTCCGAGACGCCAGCCGCCGAACCGCCGACGAGCTAAGCTGCAACGCTCGTCTCATCACTCTAGCCCCGGGCTCCGCCCGGGGGTCGGCGTGAAGTCAGCGCGACGTGCCATTGGCATGGTGCACAACCCCCGGGCAAAGCCCGGGGCTAGGTAAAGATCGTGAGTCCCGCCGCGACGATCGCCACCAGAATCGCCGTCCCAAGCAGCATAAACAAGCCGAAGCTGATGCCGGCTTGCTCCCATAGCTTTGCTGCAGCAGCTTCTTCCGTTTTCGGCCGGATGAAGTAACTCATCGAATCGCTCATCGACACAGGTAATCCCGCCAGCGGCATCGCCGGCGCGGAACGGCTCGGCGTCTGCTCGCCGGTATCGATTTCCCCTGCCTCGACGGCGACGGTATCCGCAAGGTTGCCGGCGATGAACGAATCTTCGCCGGGGTCGGCCGCGTACTGACCAATCTGTCGCCACGTGTTTTCATCGGCGGTGGAAGTCCAACGCCGCAACCGATCGACCACTTCGGCCGCCGAGCCAATCCGCTCCTCAGGCCGCTTGTGCATCATCTGCGCGATGAGATCGGCGAGTAGCGGGTCGAGTTTCGGGGTAAATCGCAACGGCGTGATCGGCGCCTCGTCGAGATGCCGACGCAGCTTGTCGCGCGTCGCGCCGCCAGGGTAGGGGACTTTGCCCGTCACCGCGTAGTAGAGCGTGCAGCCGAGCGAGTAGATGTCGCACGACCGTCGCACGTCGCCCGGATTGGTGATCGCCTCGGGAGCGATGAAGTCGGGCGTTCCCACGATATGCCGCGGCCCGCCGTCGGCTGCCGGCGCCGCGTCGGAGGAGAACGAGGCCAGCCCTAGATCGGTTAGCTTCGTCAGTCCCTCGGGCGTCACGAGCAGGTTGCCTGGCTTCACGTCGCGATGGACCAGCCCTTGTTCGTGAGCATGGGCGAGCGCCTCAGCCGCTTGTGAAATCGCCAACGTCGCCTGCTTTTCGGAGAGTGCCCCATGACGCCGCACGAGACGCCGCAAATCGCTCCCAGGAATGAACTCGGAAACCAGGAAGTACGTTTCGCCTTCCTTGTCCGCGTAGGAAAGTCGCACCAAGTTCGGATGATCGAGCTGTGCCTGCGCGCGAATCTCACGGCAGAAGGCGTCGATCGACCGCGGATCCATCTGGCTCTTCGGCAACACCTTGATCGCTTCGATGCGGCCGAGCAAAAAATGCTCGCCTTTAAACACGTACCCCATGCCGCCATGGCCGATCGCGTCGAGAATTCTGTACGGTCCCAGCGTGAACTTCGTCCGCCCATGGCGTAGCTGCTCCGCCTGCCACGGATTGAGATAGCCAAGCTTAATCAACTGCTCGCTGAGGACGTCGTCGGAAAGGTTCTTGAGCGACTGAATCCCCGACAGCAATGGATCAACCATCTCGTGCCAGGCGCGGTCGATCTGCTCCTGCGTCAGCAATCCGCTGGCAAGGCCGGCCTGTTCGAGAATGGAGTGATGCGAATGGGGCAATGAATAACCAGTCCGAGGGTTCGGGCGATGCACGGTGCCCGCTTTTGCGCACAACAGGACGCCGCCATAGTATAGCCTCTGCAAATATGCGGCCAGATAGGCTCGGGAATCGGCGCCGGTGAGCATCTGAAGGGGCCGAGACTAACGCAACTCGCCCGCCGCCACGGCCTGGTGCCCCGGCACGTCGCCCATCAGCCGGCGGTAGCGAGGCGATTGCAGCACCGAGAGCAGCGCGCGAAAGCGGCGATCCTCCAGCAACTCTTCGGCGACGCACAAGTCGTACGCTTCAGTTCGCACAGGCAGGAACTCAAGCCGCGACTCGCACGCCACGACCCGCGGCGTCACGCCTGCATCTGCCCACCCCGACCGCACCGCCTCGGCCACGCCGCGATGATCGCTGGCGATGCGGCGAATCGATTGCTTCCCTTCGAGTAAATCGTCGAGACACTGTCGGGCGCCCGAACCGACTTCCCGGCCGACCCAACGGACCTTCGAGTTGACGAGCGCCGCCACATTGGGCCGCCGCCGCTCCGCCGTCGTCACGAGTCCCGCTTCCCACGTCGCCAGATGCACGAGCCGATAACCCGCGCCAAGAATCGTCTCAACAGCCTGCTGATTGCCGCCGCTCGCATCGCTTCCTAGGTGAACGCCGGCCAAATGGACCCGCCCCGCCTTAAGTAGTTCCAGGGCGTGCCGGCTGCTGCGAAAGTAACTCAGCAGCCGCACGCCTGTCCGCAGAGCGAGTTCATGGGCAAGGATCGAGACGGTCGGATCGCAACAAGCGATCACCAGCGTCGGCGGCGCGGCCCGCAGTTCGTCGAGCGATTCGTCCCCCTCGACGCCATCATGGGGAAAGGCAAACGGGATCGCCGCCTCGCTTGGGTAGCGAAACGTGCGGCCGCCAACCTCTGCCAGCCAATATCGCCCCGCAGGTTCGCCGCCATGCCACGCCCACTCAACTTGGGCAGGCGCCGAGCCCTCCAACTGGAACAAGTCTTCGACGCGGCAGTTAAAGGCTGCAGCCAACCGCAACGCGGCGACCGTCGACGGCACCAGCCGGCCCGCCTCGATGGCGCTAATGTTCGTCCGGGGCAGCCCGGCGGCGTCGGCGAGTTGCTGCTGCGACCACCCGCGGGCGGCGCGAAACTGCTGCAGGCGGCGAATGAGCGACGGGCTGTTTGACATGATTCTGTCCCTATGATAGACACTATCCTGCCAATTCCAATTGGGAATGCCGCGGTGACCTGATCGCCCTTCGCCGTTCCCCCGACGAAAAAGATACCCACCTATGAAGACTTCCCGCCCTTCGTTCACGATCCTTTCGGCCATTTTTGCCCTCCTAGCGGCAACCACGCAGTTCGCTACCGCCGCCCAGGTGACGCTCGCACCGAGCAAGGACAACTCCCTCATTCAGGTCACCTCCGCCAGCGCGGCCCAACTGAGCAACGGTCTCGGCGACATCTTCGTCGGCCGCACCAACCAAGACGGCCAAGGCCCTGCGACGATCAGCATGCGGCGCGGCCTGATGGCGTTCGACGTCGCCGGCTCGGGCATCCCCGCGGGGGCGACGATCACTTCTGTTTCGCTCACGATGCGCGACGTGATGGGCCTCAACGGCGATCGGGCGGTGAAGCTGCACCGCACCTCGGCCGATTGGGGCGAGGGAACCTCGTTCTTCAGCGGCGGCCAGGGTGGTCCCGCGACTACCGGCGATTCCACTTGGTTCTACAGCTTTTACGACGCGACGACACCGGCCGCGAGCACCCCCTGGGCGACCCCCGGCGGCGACTACGCGCCGACGGCCAGCGGTTCGTCGATCGTCTCCGACGACCTCGGGGCCGGTCAGCTCTTTACTTGGTCGAGCGCGACGAATCCGGCAATGATTGCCGATATCCAGTTCTGGCTCGCGAACCCCGCCTCAAACTTCGGTTGGACCCTCATCGGCGACGAGTCGGCCGGTCAAACGGCCAAGCGGCTCAACAGCAGCGAATCGACCACTGCGCCGAACGTTCCTCCCTCGTTGGTAATCGAATACACTGCCGTACCGGAACCCTCCACGCTTGCGCTCGCAACTGTGGCGTTGATTGGATTTCGCGTACGCCGACGTACCTAGCTTGCTTGATGCCAACCAACCGACTCGCCGCACCGCCGCATTGCCACCGATTCGCTCGGCGTCAGTCGAGCGCACAGGCCGCGTTCACGCTCGTCGAGTTGCTCGTCGTCATCGCCATCATCGGCGTGCTGGTTTCGCTCCTACTCCCTGCCGTGCAAGCAGCCCGCGAAGCCGCTCGCCGCACGCAGTGCGCCAGCCAACAGCGGCAACTTGGCCTCGCGTCGCTCAACTACGTGAGTGCCAAGGGCGAGCTACCTCCTGGCATCAATCAGTGGTACTTCAACACCGCCGTCTCCCACCGCGGCGTCCCGCTGTTCGCTTACCTGCTCCCCTACTTTGAACAGGGGACGATGCTCGCCGATTGGGACTACGTCGACCCGATCCATAACTCCGACCAGGGCGCCAATTCTAATACCGCCGCCCTCATCCCGCTGCTGATCTGCCCCTCCGACGAGATGCCGCAGAACCCCATCGTCATGCCGGCGCGCGACTGGCACTACGCCCTCACGAGCTACGGCGGCAACGGCGGCACGCGCAGCTACTTCCCGCAGCAATCGACCGCCGATGGCTTGTTCCACACCACCGGCGAAGCGTCGGAGCCCGCCAACAACCAAGTCGCCGTCGAACCCCGCGCGATCACCGACGGCTTGAGCAACACGATCGCCTTCGGCGAGCGGACCCACCTCGACCCCAACTACCAAACCTTCAACGACGCCGGCTGGGGCGAACCGCTGCTCGAATGGGGCTGGTGGGGGGCCTCGACGAGCCGCAAAATGATCGGCCACGTGTCGATGAGCGCTCACGCCCCGTTCAACTATCAGCTGCCATTCGACTACGCCAGTCGCAGCGGCCAATCCCCCTCGGCCAGTTCGTTCGCCGACTTCCAGCACTATGTCGACATGCGAATTTCGGCGTTCGGCAGCAACCACCCCGGCGGCGCGAACTTTTGCTTCGCCGACGGCAGCTTGCGATTCTTAACAACTGAAACCGACCGCCCGCTCCAGCTCGCGCTCTGTACCCGCGCGGCGGATGATTAGTGTTTTGTCATCCCGAGCGGAGCGAGGGATCTAGCGGCTCAAACGAGCTTCCAGATTCCTCGCTCCGCTCGGAACGACGCTAGTATTAACTGATAGCCGCTCCGGGGACGGCAATTAAGATTCAACGACTGAACTTTGGCGATTGAGCCACTCGGAGGACCGCAGCGTGATTGCTTCGTGGACTGAAAACCGCAACCTCGCCGATCGCTCGCGCCTCGGCGGTTGGCAGCGAACGCTCGACGGCTACGCGGTGCGCGAGGCGGCGATCTTGCTCGTCCTCGGCCTGCTCGCCGCCGGACTAACGGCGATCGCAGCGAGCCCAATTCGCCTCCCCGGCCACGCAATTCTCCGCGGCACGCTGCCGATGATTCTAGGCCTCAGTCTCGTCCCCCGTCGCGGCGCCGGCATGATCATGAGCGTCGGCGCCCTCCTCGGCTTCGCCCTCTCGCTACCACTCGGCGGCGCACGATTGCCGGTCGCGGCCGCGTGCGGCCTGGCGTTCCTCGGCCCCGCGCTCGACGTCGTCACCGCGAACGTCCGCGCGACCGGCTGGCAGCTTTACCTGCGCTTCGCAGCGGCAGGGCTCGCAGCCAACCTCGCCTCGTTCGCCGTGCGCATGGCCGCCGGCGGCAGCGGCTCGGGCCGCGGTCCCGGTTCCGGCACTGGAATGGGCTGGCCCTTAGCCCTCGTCAGCTTCGCGATCTTCGGCCTCGTCGCCGGCGTGGTCTGCGGAGCGATCTGGTTTCGCGCCAAACCTCGCTCCGAAACGGTAGCAACATGATCTACATCGGCATCGACGACACCGACACCCGCGAGACGCCCGGCACGAACAAGCTCGCGATGTACCTGTCGGAGCTGCTGCGCGATCGCTTCGAAACCCGCTGGATCGTCCGCCACCAGCTCCTCGAAGATCCGCGCGTGCCGTGCACCAACCGCAACGGTTGCGTTTCGCTATTATTCGAACCGCTCGGAAGCGACGGCGTCGCGGAGCTGACGAACATCTTGCGCGATGAAATCGCCCGCTGGATTCCTGAGGGGAGCGATCCGGGCCTCTGCATCGTCACCGATGCGCCGGAACGACTCTCGGCCTGGGGACGCACGGCTCAGCAAGAACTTGTGACGCAAGCCGCCGCGTGGGAACTCGCTCACACGCTCGGCGTTCACCTCGAAGCCCTCGGCGGCACCGGCGACGGCGTCATCGGCGCCCTCGCCGCGGTCGGCCTGCTCGCCACCTGGAACAGCGGCCGCGTCATCCGCTGCTACCGCGTCCCGGCTGACGCGTTTGATCTCACCGGCGAATTCACCGTCGAGCAGCTCTATCAGATGGGCGTCGACGACATCTTCACGACCGACGACGGCCGCCGCCTCGCCGCCGGAACCGTGAACCTCGGCAAGCGACTCCGCCCCAACCTGCGTGACGGCCGCATGGTCCTGTACGTCGCGGGCGAAGGCGAACACTATGAATCCCAACGCGTCGTCGCGTAACTGGATGCCGCCGGCACCCCTAGCCCCGGGCTCCGCCCGGGGGTGACGCAGCGCCACGAGCGACGATGTCTATCGCGATGGTAGCCGACCCCCGGGCAAAGCCCGGGGCTAGCTCGGGGCTAGTTCGGCAGCGGCAACCGGCTCACCCCGCCATGCCGCGCCCACGACTTCGGCAACCGCGCCTTCAGCTCCATCGGCTCGCGCCGTACCGGATGCTCAAACTCCGCGCGATACGAATGGAGGGCAATCCCCGGCGAAAAATCTTCGCTCCCGCCATACTTCCGGTCGCCGACAATCGAACAGCCAATTTTCGCGAGCTGCACGCGAATCTGATGCTTCCGTCCCGTGTCGAGCTCGATCTCCAGCAGCGACAACCCGCCCGCGGAGCCGAGCAACTGGTAGCTCAGCCGCGCCTGCTGCGCCCCCTCGGCTCCCGCGTGCGTCACATGCACCTTGCGATGCCGTTCGTCCTTCCGCAAGTAATGCTCGAGCACGCCCGCGTCTTCGGGCGGCCGGCCCGCCACGACAGCCAGATAAATCTTGCGCACCTGCCGCGTGCGAAACGCCTCGCTCAACCGCGCCGCCGCTTTCGACGTCCGTGCGAGCAACACAAGCCCGGTCACCGGCGCATCGAGCCGGCTCACAATCCCAAGGTACACATTCCCCGGCTTGTCGTATTTCTCGGCGATGTACTCCTTCGCCACCGTGAGCAAGCTCTCACGATCCTCAGCCACCCCCATCGTCGGCAACTCAGCCGTCTTACTCACCGCCAGGAGGTGATTGTCCTCGTAGATAACTTGCAGCGAATCGTTCCGGGCAGACATAGATCAACAGCGGTGAAACTTGAACAGTGAAGAATCACCTACCATACCACGAACCGCGTGACGCCCACTAATCACTCGGCTTGGCCAATCGTGCTTAATGCCGAAATTTGAACCGCCAAGAGCGCCAAGGAAATGCGGGGAGTTTTTAACCACGAAACACACGAAATGACACGAAAATACGCACCGCTGATTGACGCTGATGTTCGCTGATAGGATTTTTAATTTATGAGCGTCTGATCAGCGTTTATCAGCGGTGAGTTGATTGGCTTATCCCTCGCTTCTTTAGTGTGCTTCTCTTTAGTGTGCTTCGTGTATTTCGTGGCAAAAAAGCATTTCTTTTCCCCTTGGCGCTCTTGGCGTCCTTGGCGGTTAAATCTTCTGCATATCAACCAATCGAGAAGGTATCCTGGGGGCCACCCATCCCTGAGAGATTCCCGGTACTTCAAACGCATGCCCACCCGCCGCCTCATCCTCGCCAGCAGCTCCCCCCGCCGTCGCCAATTGATGGCCGACGCCGGCTACCAGTTCGAAATCCTCCCCCCGCACGAATCGGTCGAGTGCGGCATCTGCTCGACCGGCGGCCCCGCGGCGCTCGTCGTCGAACTCGCCCTCAGCAAGGCGATCAACGTCGTCGCCCAGCTGAAGGAACTTGGGCAACTCGACGATCAGTGCGTCATCGTCGCCTGCGACACCGTGGCCGAGTGCGGCGGCATGGTCCTCGGCAAACCGGTCGACGAAGCCCACGCCCGCGATATGCTCGAGCGACTCCGCGGCACGCTCCACCGCGTCTACAGCGGCATTTCCGTCTGGCGGCCCGGGGCGACCGGCGACGCCGGCCAGCCCGACGTCCAACTGGCAACTTCGGAACTCCGCATGGATCAGATCACCGACGAGCAACTCGACGAATACCTCGCCAGCGGCCTCTGGGAGGGAAAATCCGGAGCGTTCGGCTACCAAGACCGCGCCGGTTGGCTCCACCTGGTCAGTGGAACTGAATCCAACGTCGTGGGCCTGCCGATGGACTTGCTGGCCAACATGCTCGCCCGCATCGATGGCGAGTGATCCTCTAGCCCCTGGCTCCGCCAGGGGGTGAGTCTCCATCTCACAACGGCGTCGCCCAACGCAACGCGACCCCCGGGCGGAGCCCGGGGCTAGTCCAACCCACCGATTGTTCCGATTAAACCGCTACGGAATCCCGCCCTCCGCCCTGAATCACCCGCCCAGCCACGGCAGACTGGGACGACTGCCAAGCGCCCGGTATACTTCAGTGGCTTTCCATTCCGTAGTTCCACGGTAGCCTTCACGCACAGCGCGCCAAGATTATGAGAATCAGGGTCGGCGTCGTCGGCATTGGGCCACTGTGGGAAACTCGGCACCTCCCCGCGTTGCGGGCGCTCTCCGATCGCTTCGAGATCACCGCCGTCTGCGATCCAGTGCAGCATCGGGCCGCGTTGGCCGCTCGCCAGCTCAACGCCGCCGTCCACGACGGCTACCGAGCCCTCACGGCCCGCAGCGACGTCGACGCCGTCCTGCTCCTCTCGCCCCAGTGGTTCGGCCCGCTGCCGATTTACGCTGCTTGCGAAGAGGGCAAAGCGATCTACTGCGCCGCCGCTCTGGAGCTCAAAGACGACGAAGCGATGGTCCTGCGGGACCGCGTTCGCGAGTCGGGCATCGCCTTCATGGCCGAGTTCCCCTGCCGGCTCTCGCCCGCGACGCTGCGGCTCAAGGAACTGATCGCCACCCGGCTCGGCACGCCGCGGATCTTGTTCTGCAATCGCCGCCGCACGATGGAAGCCGCCGGCGAACATGGCACCCGCTGCGAACTCGATCTGGTGGAACTGATCGACTGGTGCCGCTATGTTGTCGACGCCGAGCCAAGCTCGCTCGTGGCCATCTCGCACAATCCCCGCGGCGAGGGCTTCGCCGACTACTTCTCGCTGAGCCTCGACTTCGCCGACCCGACCGCCGAAGGGAAGGGCGCCATGGCGATGATCGCCTGCGGCCAGTACGTGCCGAAGTCGTGCGAAGAGTCGCTCGCCTACCGCCGCCCGGCCGATCTGAAGGTCGTCTGCGACAACGGCCTGGCGTTTGTCGACCTGCCGAACACGGTCGCCTGGTTCGACAGCGCCGGCCAACATCTCGAAACGCTCGACCACGAACGCCCCGTCGGCGAGCAACTGCTGATGCACTTCCACCGCGCGGTCGAAAGCCTGGTCCTAAAGACGGCGAGCCTCGAAGACGCCCACCGCGCCCTCGCCATCGCGGCGCTCGCCCGCCAAAGCTGCGCCACCGGCCAGCGGGTCTACTGCTGAGCCTCGCCGATTAGCTCGCAGCATCAGCGATTGCATCTAGAAATCGGCCACCTAATTTGATAGTGTACGAATGGATATTTAGTACTCCAGGAGGACTCACGCTCTACATGGCGTAGGGTTCGCTGCGCAGTTCCTGTTCCCTTGACGAGCCGCTCGCGAGCTCGAATCCATTTTGTCACCGACCAATCACCCGCCGCGACGCAGCAACTTCAACGCAGGCAACGACTTGGAATTCTGTCGCCAAAAACGCGTCTCGCGACAAAATGCCGCGACAGAATCGACACACTGCCTACTCGCCGAATCGAGCGCAACCGCTCGTAGCGCGCAGAAGAAAGGCGTTCAACAACGAAACACACGAAGGACACCAAAGCAGTTGTGGATTAAAGAAAGCCCGTGAACCGCTGATGAACGCTAATCGACCGCTAATGAACTCGAATTCTTATTAGCGAACATCAGCGTCAATCAGCGGTGCGCATTTTCGTGTCATTCCGTGTGTTTCGTGGCCAAAAACTCCCCGCATTCCCTTGGCGCTCTTGGCGTCCTTGGCGGTTAAGAATTCAACCCACCAAACCAGCACCGCAACTTGAGAAAATGCGTAACCCCCCAGTCCATTTGCACTTAACGAGCTCGACGGTTTGACACCTCGCAAATGCGTTCCCTATATTTGCGGTTTGCGCAAATCATGGCGACCACGCCAACGACTACTTTCTCTGCGGAAAATTCTGCATGGCCACGACTTCGAGCAACGTTACCGAACTGACGATCAACACGATCCGCACGCTGGCGATGGACGGCGTCGAGAAGGCCAACTCCGGCCATCCCGGCACGCCGATGGCCCTAGCGCCGGTCGCTTACGAGTTGTGGGCCAACACGCTCAACTACGACCCCAGCTCGCCGCTGTGGCCGAATCGCGACCGCTACATCCTGTCGTGCGGCCACGCCTCGATGCTCATCTACTCGCTGCTGCACCTCGCAGGTGTGAAGAAGGTCGACGCCAACGGCAAGATCGAGTCGGGCCTCTCCGTCACGCTCGACGACCTAAAAAGCTTCCGCCAGTGGCATAGCCGCACGCCCGGTCACCCCGAGTACGAGCACACTACCGGCGTCGAAACGACCACCGGCCCGCTCGGTCAGGGCGTCGCCAACAGCGTCGGCTTCGCGATCGCCGAGCGCTGGCTCGCAGCCCGCTACAACCGCCCCGGCTTCAAGCTGTTCGACTACAACGTCTACGCCCAGTGCAGCGACGGCGATCTGATGGAAGGGATCTCGCAAGAGGCCGCGTCAATCGCCGGCCACTTGAAGCTCTCGAACCTCTGCTGGATCTACGACGACAACAACATCACGATCGAAGGCCGCACGAATCTCGCCTTCAGCGAGAACGTCCCCGAGCGATTCCGCGCCCTCGGTTGGCATGTCGTCGAGATCGAAGACGCCAACGACCTCAACGCCCTGGCCGACGCCTACCAGTCGTTCCTCGATAACGTCGAGAGTCCAACGCTAATTGTCGTCCACAGCATCATCGGCTACGGCGCCCCGAAAAAGGCCAACACCTCGGCCGCTCATGGCGAACCGCTCGGCGCCGACGAGATTCGCGCCACGAAGGCCGCCTACGGTTGGCCCGACGAAGCGTTCCTCGTGCCGAAGGAAGCGACCAAGCACTTTGCCGAAACGCTCGGCGCCCGCGGCCGCGCGGCTCGCGAGGCGTGGGAAGCCCTCTTCGCCAAGTACAAGCAGTCTCATCCGCAGCAGGCCAGCGAGATCGAAACGCTCGAACGCCGTGAGCTCCCCGCCGGCTGGGACGCCCCGGTCACCGAGTTCCCGGCCGATCCCAAGGGATTGGCCACCCGCATCTCGGGCGGCAAGGCGCTCAACATGTACGCCGAGCGAATTCCGTGGATGCTCGGCGGTTCGGCCGACTTGGCCCCATCGACCAAGACGCTGCTCACGTTCGACGGCGCCGGCACGTTCACCGCCGATACCTACGCCGGCCGGAATTTTCATTTTGGCATCCGCGAGCATGGCATGGCCGCCGCCGTGAACGGCATGACGCTCAGCGGCCTGCGGGCCTATGGCGCCACCTTCTTCGTCTTCAGCGACTACCTCCGTCCGTCGATGCGGCTCGCGTCGATCATGAACATTCCGTCGCTGTTCGTCTTCACGCACGATTCAATCGGCGTCGGCGAAGACGGCCCGACTCATCAACCGGTTGAGCACTTGGCCGCCGCCCGCGCGATCCCGGGCCTCATCGTCCTTCGCCCCGGCGATGGGAACGAAGCGATCTACGCCTACCGTGCTGCCCTCAAGCAGAAGCACCGCCCTACGGCGATGATCCTCACCCGCCAAAACATGCCGACGCTCGACCGCACGAAGTATGCTTCGGCCGAGGGCGTCGAACGGGGTGGGTACACGCTCATCGACGCCGCGAACGGCAAGCCGCAGGTAATCCTCATTGCCACCGGCAGCGAGTTGTCGTTGGCCTGCGATGCGTATGAACAACTCACTAAGGAGGGCGTCGCCGCTCGCGTGGTGAGCATGCCGTCAATGGAACTGTTCGAGATGCAAGACGCCTCCTACCGTGAACAAGTGCTGCCGGCGTCGGTGACGGCTCGCGTCGCCGTGGAAGCCGGCATCCGCCAGCCATGGGACAAGTACCTCGGCTTCGGCGGCGGGTTCATCGGCATGAGCAGCTTCGGCGCCTCGGCCCCGGCTCAAACGGTGTACGAAAAGTTCGGCATCACCACCGCCGGCGTCGTCGCCGAAGCGAAACGCGTCCTCGGCAAATAACCGATCGGCGTGTCGTTTTAGAACGCAATCCTTTAGCCCCCGGTTCTTCAAACCGGGGGCTATTTCGTGAAGCCAGCATGCCGCTCACCCCCATCCCAGGATTCGCCGACCCCGTCTCCAGCCTCAGTCATCTGCTCGGCGCAGTAATCTTCCTGGCCCTCGGCTTCTTCCTAATTCGCCGCGGCGCCGGCAACGTGCCACGAATGATCAGCCTCGGCGTCTTCATCTTCGGCGCCGTGCTGTTACTCTCGGTCAGCGGCACGTACCATCTGCTCGATCCGAAGGGCAAGCCTCGCGAAGTGATGCGAGTGCTCGACCACGCCGCCATCTTCACGCTGATCGCTTGCACCTTCACGCCAGTCCACGTCATTCTCTTCCGCGGCATTGGTCGCTGGGGATCGCTGCTGGCGATCTGGGGATTTGCGGTCGTCGCGATCATCTGCAAATCGATCTACTTTTACACGATGCCCGAGTGGCTCGGCCTGTCGCTCTACCTCGGCATGGGCTGGATCGGACTCGCCTCAGGCGGAGCCCTCTGCCGCCGCTTCGGCTTTACCTTCGTCGCTCCAATTCTGTGGGGCGGCATCGCCTATTCGATCGGGGCGCTCCTCGATCATATGAAATGGCCCGAAATCTGGCCCGGCGCCATCCGCTCGCACGAAGTCTTCCACATCGCGGTCCTCATCGGCCTCGCGTGCCACTGGTCGTTCATCTACAGCATCGCCGACGGCCGGCTGCCGCCGATTGCCGACGAAGCGTAAGTTCCTCACGGCCCGCCTCGGCTTGCTCCCCGCGGACGGGCCGTCGATAATGCCAGCCGGCCCTGGCCAGATCGATTCGGCAAGAAGCAACGCGCCGCAGCGAACTTCATTCTCCAACGAGCTTGTCAGCGCTCACACAATCCAAACGGAACAACCGTATGCAACTCGCGCCTCTTCGTACCATTGCCCTCTTATCCGCGTGCCTGCTCGCGAGCCAAACGGCGAGGGCCGCCGGCATTCTCGACCAACTTCCGGCCGATGCGACCGGGTTCGTGGCGATTCACGACCTCGCGGCAACGAGCGCGAAGATCGAACGCGTCACCGCAATCTTCAAGGAACTCACCCCCGGCCCGGTCCCGCCGCCGCTGGCGATCGCGCAGGGAGTTACCGGCATCGGCCCCGGCCTCAACGAATCGGGCGACGCACTCCTCGCCCTGATGCCGGGCGACGACGCCCCGCTGCCGCCGCGCCCGCTGTTGCTACTACCCGTGAGCGACTACGCCGCGCTCGCGGAATCGATCGGCGGCGACGCCACCGGCGAAATCTGCCGCGTGACGCTCGCCGGCGAAGAGGTGCTGCTCGCCAAGCGCGGCGATTTCGCGGCGATCATGAACGTCGAACACCGCGAGGATCTCGAAAAGATCCTCGCGGCCGCACCCGCTCCGACCCCCGAATTGGCGCCCCTCGAATCGTGGCTTGCGACGACCGACGTCTCGGCGGGCCTCACCCGCTCGGGCGTCGAACGCCTGATCGCCCTGAGCCGCCGCAGCGCTTCCGATTTCCGCCAGCAGATGGAAGCCAACTTCGCCGATCCGGCGCTTAGCGAAATGATGAACGGCATGCGGCGCAACATCGAACTCGCCGACAAGGCGCTGGAGTTCCTGGGCGCCGAAGTGAAAGCCGGCGCTGTCGGCCTGACGATCGACGACGCGACCAACGTCCGCCTGGCCAAGCGAGTCATCTTCACGGCGAAGGATGGCGAATCGAAATTGCCCTCCTCCGAGCCGGCCGAGCAGTCGCCGCTCAGCGGCTTCGCAGCGGCGCCCTACGTCATCGGCGGCGGCGGCCCCATCCCCGCGGGTTACGGCAACCGCCTTGCCGCGCTCTCGCGACAGCTCCTCCAGAACCTTCCGCAAGGCCGCGGTTACACCGGCTTCGAAGAGGGGGATTGGCAGCAGCTCGAAAAGTCGTACCGTCTGATGTGGAAGGGGCTGAAGTCGATTGGATTCGTCTTGTACGAAGGCCAGAAGGCTGACGGCGTCTTGAGCAACTACTACTTCACGTGTGAAGTGGAGGACTCGCATGCCTACTTGCAGCAGTTCCGCGAATCGATGGAAATCAATAACGAGTTGATGACCAAGGCCACGAATGATCTGCTCCTCGAATACAAGCTGAAGGACGTGACGATCGCCGACAAGCCAGCGCTGGAGGCGGTGGCCGACGTCGTTGCGGCCGGCGCCGATCCGAACGTCGCCATGGTCGAACCGATGTTGAAGGCAATGTTTGGCGCCGACGGAAAGGTTCGCATGTACGCCGTGGCCGTCGACGCCGACACGGTGCTGATGGCGGTCGCCCCGCAAGCCGCCGTCGCCAAAGCGGTGGAGGCTGCGGCCAGCGACGCCCAGGGCCTCGCCGAGGATGCCTCGATTGGCGTCACGGCGGAGCTACTCGATCCGCAGGCGCCCTGGAGGGCATTCGTGAGCCCCACGGGCGCCATCTCGTGGGGAGAACGGTTCATCGCGGCCACCACGATGGCCTTCGGGGTCGGCGATGCGGAACCCAAAACGCCCGCGTTCCCCGCCACTCCGCCGCTCGGAGTTTCAGTGAACTTCACCGAGAATCAACTGCAAAGCGAAGTGGTCGCGCCGGTTGGTTTGCTCGAAGGCGTGGCCGCGTACGCGAAGGCGCTCACCAAAGGAGAGTAGTGCGTTCCCTAGCCCCGGGCAGAGCCCGGGGCTACAAGACGATAGGCTGCGCGTGGCCGCCTAAAAGCGTGGCGTACGGATCGCGTTCCGCTGCGTCGCAAGGCACGGCAATCAATCGTCCCGCCTTGCCGATCGCGATGCTGCCGAGCAAGCCCTCAAGCCCCAGCGCCGCAGCGCCGTCGAGCGTCGCCATCCGTATCAGCGTCTCGGGGGAAACGCCAAGATGATGCGCGGCCGCCAAGCGAACTTCGCTCAGCAGATTTAAGTCGGGATTCGACGCCCGGCTATCGGTGCCGAACGCGACGCGCACGCCTGCGGCTAGCATCGCCGCCAACGGATAGGGTTCGTGCCCAAAGTAGGCGTGAGTCCGCGGGCAGTAGACGACGCTCATCCGCTCGCGCTGGCTCGCGGCGAACGCGATCTCCTCGGCACCGAGGTAATTGCCGTGGATCACCAGCGAACGCTCGGCGCGGCTCAGCTGCCGCATATAGTCGAGCACGCGCGAGCCACGCGGAATCGCCGATGCGTCCCACATGCTGCGGTCGGCGAGCAATTCCTGGAACGGGCCGGCGCCGTCGCGCAGCAGTTCCAACTCCTCGCGCGATTCCGCCAAGTGCATCGCGACGGGCAGGCGGCGTTCCACGGCGAGGTCGACGAGCCGTTCCAGCAGCCGCGGGTGAACGGTGTAGGGAGCGTGCGGACTGATCCCGGCCGCGGCGGCGGCGAGCTCAACGCGGCGTTCCATCTCGGCAAAGACCGAGTCGACGCGGCCCGCCGAGAATCCAATCGCTTCTTGGAAGAGCAGGAGCGTGCCGTCGTCGTTCGCCTCGTACAAAGCCGTTGGCGAAGTGGCGATCTCGCCGATGGCGCCAACGCCCGCGGTGCGCGACTCTTTAAGACCGGCCGAAATCGCCGCAGCCGCATCTCGATCGCCGCGACCACGATCGGCGATCACCGAGCGGATCCACGTCGGCAAACTCATTCCCGGCGAGCCGAGCGGCTTGGCCAGGCCGCTGAATTCCAGATGGGTGTGCGCATTTACCAGCGCCGGCAGGAGCACCACGTCGCCAAGGTCGGTCACGGCGCCCGCTTCCGTCGCACGCGCGCCGACCGAGGCGATGACGCCGTCACGCAGCGTGACGAAGCCGCTTTCGAGTGGCGGCCCTTCGATCGGCAGCACCCAGCGAGCTCGTAGCGTCTGTTGCGTCATCGTAGGTTGGGCTCTCCGCCCGACAGCCTTTCACTACGGCCACGTTCGATCGACCCGTCGTCAGGCGGGGACGCCCGAGCGCCGCCCTTGTTGTTGGCGAGCTTCTTCCAATTGCTCTTCGGCCGTTCGCGAATGCCGCACGCCGTGCAAATTCCACAAGATGCCAGCCGCGATCGCTATACACAAGGCGACAGTCGGCCAGCGATAGATGAGCGGATCATCGCCGCTCAGCAAAAATGCGAGCGGCGATTCGGGGTTCGCTGTCGCGATCTGAGCCGCCTTGTGCACCGACAACTGCAACGAATTATGCACCGTGTGGAGCAAGATGCAGGGCCAGATGCTTTCGGTTTGCACGGCGACGTAGCCGATGATCACGCCCATCATCGTGGCCGAGATTTTCTGATGGAGGAACGTGTGGACGAAGCCAAACGCCACCGCCGATAGGACGATTGCCCACCACTTGTGACCGACGTGCCGGAAGCCGGAGAGCACGAACCCGCGGAACGCGAGTTCTTCGCAAACGGCCGGCAGAAGCGCCATCAGCGCGAGTGCGATAAGCCAGCCGGGCACGCCCCACATGTCTGGAACGCTGTTGAGCGCTCCTTCGATCTGCTGAGCGGCGTGGACGGTCGCTTCGGGGATCGGGTAGAGGTTGCCGATATACTCTGCGGCTCGCACCACGACCGGATGGAGCGCCAGGGCCAGAGCAACCACGCCAAATAAATGCCCCCAGCGCGGCGTGCGCTGCAGCAACAACGTCTGCGCCGGTTCGCGCGTCAGCATGATCGTCATCAGGATCGCCGGTGCAAAGACGCAAGCGAGCTGACTGACAATCAGCATCTTCGCTAGGTAAGCGAAGGTGAATTCAGCCGGCGCCGCGGCCGACAGGCTGACGAAAAATTGCACGATCAGAATCAGTGCCACGCAGAGCGAGGCTTGAGCAAAGCTCGGCGTCGCCTGTCGGTCTCGCACCAAATGGACCAGCCAGCGGCCGAGTTCCAGGCGTTCGCTCTCGCGGAACAGCACCGATTCGCGGTTGAATTGCTCCTCGGCCCAGCGAATGGCTAGTAAGCAGCAGATGAGCGTGACGCCGAGCACGGGCCAGACGAATTTGAACGCCATCGCGTACTGCCCCTCAATCACCGAGCGGAGCAGCAACACCATGCCCGTGACGGGGACGAAGCTGTTGCCAAGGTTCAGTTCAACGCCCGGCGACATTGGCAGCATCATCAGCGGCATCGTCACTAGCATGATCGGCATTAGGTAGTACTGCCCCTCTTTCGTGCTGCGCGCAAACGCCGCACATGCCAAGCAAAGTGCACTGAACAGCGCCGAGATTGGGATGAGCGCCACCGCCAACCACAACAGCGAGGGCAGCGGCGGCAGCGACATCGCCTCAATGGCATTGAAGGCGCCCGCCTTCGTGAGATTGTCGATCACGAACTTGCCGGTGAGCCCCAAACTGCCGAGGTTGAGTATCGCCGTGACGACGCTGAAGGTCATCACTGTGAGCAGCTTGCCCCAAACGATCTCGCGTCGTAGGGCAGGGCTAGTGAGTAGGGTCTCCAGCGTGCCGCGTTCCTTCTCGCCGGCGCACAAGTCGACGGCGGGATAAAAGGCGCCGGTAAGCGCCCAAATGAACACAAAGAACGGCAGCACTTTCGACCAAACGGCCGCTTGCCGCTGCTGAGCCTGGGCGACGTCGCGCGGATACAGCTCGAACGGCGTTGTCGCCTCGACCGGCACGTTGCTCGCGCTGAGGTTCTGCTCCGTGACCTCGCCGCGCCATCGCTGCAGCAGCTGCAACACGCGCAGTTGGGTCACTTGCGATTTGTCGTCGGGCGAGTTGTACAGAATGATCGGCGACGGAAATGACGTGCCCGCCGCAGCGGTCCGCTCGACAAGCGCCCGCCTCACTTCCACGAGCCGCTCTTCAAAACCGTTGGGGAAGACCAGGATCGCTTCGACCCGCCCAGAATCAAGCAACTCCTTGGCAGCGGCGTCAAACGCGACTTCGTCGGGAGTCGGCTGCTCCTTTTTCCCCTCGGTCGGCAGCTCTTTTCCCTTACGCAGGTCGTTGGCCAGGTCAGGAAAATCTCGCGGCGAGAGCACCTCGATTTTCTCGTGCCAGTCGGGCTGATCGAACAGCGGCAGCGCGAAGCGGTCGCCGTCGATCAGCGGCGGCAGCCAATCGGCGCCGCGCAGCTGCCGGGCGCCGACGACGAGCACGCGGGCTTCCACCTTTTGCAGAAACTGCGTCAGCTGGAAGAAGCTCGTCCCCAGCAGCGGGTAGAGCAACAGCGGCAGCACGGCGATCAAGAACAACGTCCGGCGATCGCGCAATTGGTCGCGCATCTCGCGGAGGTAGATCAGTTTGACGTTCTTGAACTGCATGCTTCGTGCAAGGCGGAGTTAATCGACTGAAGATCCGGCAGCTAAACGGCGTTCGTTCGCGCGGATCAAGTCAAAGAAAATATCTTCCAAATCAGGCTGCGAATGTTGTTCCCGCAGCTCCTCGATGCGGCCCTCGGCCAACAGGCGGCCATGGTGGACGATTGCCACGCGGTCGCAGAGCCGCTCGACCTCCCTCATGATGTGCGTCGAGAAGACGATGCACTTCCCTTGGTCGCGCAGCTCGGCCACCGCTTCGAGCAACGAGCGAGCCACGAGCACGTCGAGGCCATTGGTCGCTTCGTCGAAAATCAGCACCGGCGGGTCGTGGACGATGGCGCGGGCGATCGACACCTTCTGCTTCATGCCAGTCGACATCTTGGCGCCAAGCAGGTCGCGAATTTCTTGCATTTGCAGGCGGTCGAACAACAGCTCCATCCGTTCCCGCAGGCGTTCGTCTTCGAGGCCGTAGAGCTTGCCGAAATACTCGACCATTTCCCAAGCAGTCATCCGGTCGTAGACCGCCGTATTGGCCGACATAAAGCCGATATGAGCCCGCACGAGCGCCGGCTGCGTGACGACGTCGTAGCCGTTAATGATTGCGGTGCCGCCAGTCGGTTGCAGCACGGTGCTCAGGATCCGCAGGGCGGTCGTCTTGCCGGCGCCATTGGGACCGAGCAGGCCGTAGACCTCGCCCGGCTTGGCCGTGAACGACAGGCTATCGAGCGCAACGAACTCCCCGCGATGCAGATCGGCGTAAACCTTGCTGAGGTTGCGGGCTTCGATCATGAGTAGGTCAGACTTCAAGTCTGACGAGCTGCGGGCGCCGGCGCGAAGCCAACAAAGTCAGCGTGTGCGCGGGGACGACAGCCCCCACGCATCGCCGTCAGGCAGGAACGCCTGATCTACGTTGAAGCTTATCAGCCCACCCCGGAAAAGTCGACGCAAGTGACCGCAGCGATTCAGTTTACGATCGGCAAGGAGTACAGATTAGAGGGGCTGTGCGGGTGAAGCGACTCGACCTCCGCTTCCTGGTCGATCAGCTGGTAATGGACATTCCGCTGCCGGGGGATATATCCCAGCTCGGAAATGGAATCTCGAATCTGCTGCAGCGTGAGATGGTGGACTGTTCCCGCCTCGGCGACGACGTTCTCCTCGATCATCAACGAACCCATATCGTTGGCGCCGTAGAGGAGCGCGAGTTGCCCCATCTTCTGCCCCTGAGTGACCCAACTCGACTGAATGTTCTGGATGTTGTCGAGGTAGAGCCGCGCCACAGCGTTCGTCTTGAGGTATTCGAACGAACCGGCCGGCGGCGTATCGGCCATATCGGTGTGATCGGGCTGGAAGGTCCAGCAAATGAATGCCGTGAAGCCGCCCGTCTCGTCCTGCACTTCGCGCAGCCGTTCGAGATGCTCGATTCGCTCGGCCAGCGTTTCGACGTGGCCGAACATCATCGTCGCTGAACTACGGCCGCCGAGTTGATGCCACACGCGGCTGACGTTAAGCCAATCGTCGGTCATTACCTTGCCGCGGGTGATCGCCGAGCGCACGCGATCGACCAGGATCTCGGCGCCGCCGCCCGGCAAACTGCCGAGGCCGGCCGCCTTCAGCCGTTCCAAAATCTCCTGCAGCGGCAACTTTGAAACTTTGGTGAAGTGATAAATCTCCGGCGGGCTAAAGCCGTGGATGTTCACCTGCGGGAAGCGGCCTTTGATCGCCCGCAGCATCTCTTCGTACCACTCGATCTTGTACTCGGGGTGCAGGCCCCCTTGCAGCAGGATCTGATCGCCGCCGAGCGCAACGGTCTCTTCGATCTTCTGGAAGATCTCTTCGTGGCTGAGGACGTACCCCTCGGGCGACTTTGGCTTGCGATAGAACGCGCAGAAGTCGCAGACTGCCGTGCAGACGTTCGTGTAGTTGATGTTCCGATCGATGTTGTAGGTACGGTAGTTCTCCGGATGGAGGCGGAGCGTCACCTCGTTCGCGGCGCGGCCGAGCGCAGCCAAGTCATGAGACTCGAGCAGGCGCAGCCCTTCCTCGGGAGTCAGCCGTTCGCCGGCAACCGCTTTTTCGAGCAAGCCGTTAACGCTCAACATGGCAATCATGGAATCGCAATTTGAAGTGATCGGAAATGAGTCCCAGCTCGCCGGCCCGCCGGAAGTAGAGGTCGAGGCCGCGGCGAGCGGAATCGTCGAGATAGAAATTCAGGTTGTCGCGTAGGTATTGGAGCACCAGCGGCCGCGGCAAGTCCATCGCTGTGGCTTGCTCGGTGGCGATCGTTTCGAGTTCACGCAGGCCGAGGTCGCGGGCCGC
The DNA here is from genome assembly GCF_965279485.1 of Lacipirellula sp. Lineage (NCBI taxonomy): Bacteria > Pseudomonadati > Planctomycetota > Planctomycetia > Pirellulales > Lacipirellulaceae > Lacipirellula > Lacipirellula sp. Next base: position 370,331 of record NZ_CBDIIC010000001.1, on the reverse strand, counting down.
ATCGAAGGCTGGCTCAAGTTCCGAGGCATCGATACCGGGACGAGCGGCCCACACGGCAAAGACGAACGGCAGGCCCGTCTCGCGCACCCACTCTTCGCCGAGATCCCACGCTTCGCAGAAATCGCCAGAAACGGGTCGAATAGCGCGGTCGCCGATCACCAGCACCGCGTCCGCCGTGGAATCGAGCGGGGACGACGCGAGCGGCAGCAGTTGCAGACGTGGGCGCGTGCCAAATCGATCGGCGAGCAAGATCTGAGCGAGCACCGCGCTCGTCCGCGAACCCTCGTCGAGAGCCAGTGTCCGCACCTCGGCGGGCGAGCGGCGGAACAGCACCTTCACGCTGAGGACCGGTCCGCGGCAGCCGATACAGGCGGTGGAGACGATCGACCACTCGGGATGGCGGGCGACCTCAATGCAGGGCGCCAGCGCGACGTCGAGCCGGCCTTCCGCTAGTTCATCGGCCAATCGGCTCGGGTAATCGAAAGAAAGCTCCGCCGTCGGCAGCTGGGCTTGCAGCCCGCGCACGAGCGGAACCGTGTTGAGGTACGTGACGGCCCCAATGCGTGTGGCGGGAGCGGCGGGATCCGGCGCGGCGGAAGACATAGCGGGCAACGGGTGGCGGCGGGCTAACTTGTTTCGTGGTCGAATTATAGGGCGATCGGCGCGGCTCGCCTAGTTTGATGCGGCCGTTCGCACCCCTCCAGCATTAAACCGCGAGCAATATCCCGAGTTAACCAACGCTTCCCGCTAGCCCCGGGCTCCGCCCGGGGGTCGCGTAGCGTCACGCGGGACAACGTTTACCAGAATGGATGCCGACCCCCGGGCGGAGCCCGGGGCTAGAGAAGCCCAGCCAGGATCAGACTTCCAGCCGCCGGAACGCCTTCAGCCCGCCCCGTAGCGGCAAGATCGTGACGATCGCCGCCAGAATCATCGACGCCAAAATCCCCAGCATCAGCCAGAACCGCAGGTACTGCGGCTGGAGCAGCTTGGGCGGCATCTCGGCCTTCCCAGCCAGCAGGTAGAAATGGCAGGGGAGGGCGGTCATCAGCACCACCGCCATGATGTAGAGGGCGCTCAGCACGAGGTTCAGCGTCCCCCCGAACCCGGCCGCGATCTTCGACGGCGACTGCTCGCGGAAGTTCGGCATCATCGCCCCAAAGCCGACCGCCATGCCCGCCAAGCCGAGGCAAAGCAGCAGGCAAATCAACTGATGGACCGCCACCACCATAAAGGAAACGTCGAGCATCACGTCGCTGATGCCGACAAGCGCCGCACATGGCAGCCACGACCCGCAGGCCGCGAACAAGAACTTGCCCCACAAAATCGTATCACGCTCAACCGGCAACCGACTGAGGATCCAAAAGCGGCGACCTTCGAGGCTAATCAACGGATAGATGAACCGCGTCGTGAACGTCGACAGAATCAGCCCCACGACGGCGAGGTTGAGGAAGCTGACGATGTTGACCCACGTCAGCACGTTGATGTCCGACTTGTGCTGGCGGAAGCGGTCGACATTCGCGAAGTAAAGCAGTAGCAGGCCGAAGAAAATCAGGAACTGCGACCATTGCACCGGGTCGCGGCGGAACAGCCGCAAGTCCTTCATGATCAGCAGCTTGGTCTGGACGGGAAACGGCCGTAGTAGAAATGCCGCAACTCGATCGATCCAGGCGAGCGTCAACTTCGGCTTTTTCGCACGGCGCGAATGGAGTTCCCAGTAGCTCACGCGGTAGCAACGCTTCCCCAGCCACATAAACGCCAGGTGCAACACTAAAGCATTCGAGACGAGCACGACGAGATACTTGCCCGCTTCGAGCCAGGGTAGATCGCGCGGATTGTTGGGCGACCGCCGCACTGCTTCGATCAGCGCGTTGCTAAGCCAAGTGCTCGGCAGCCACTCGCCGCGCGCGAAACGGAATCGCTTGAGCGTGTCCTTGAACCAAGAGTTGCCGAGGAACTCCGTCTCGGAGAACTCCAGCGTATTCCAGATCGACTGGTACGCCACCACGATAATGGCAAGCGCCGCCACGCCGACGGCAATACGCCTGAGATTCGGCAGGCGGTAGATCAGCAACAAGCAGCAAATCGCGCCGATCGTGCAGGGGATGTAGGCGAACGACGCCATTAGCGGCAGCAGGTAGGCGAAGTAGTACCAAGGCGCCTTAGCCACTAAGCCGTACGCGAGCAGCATCGGACTCGCCAGCAGGAAGAATCCCCAGCTACTGAAGACGAGCGATTCTTGAAAGCGGTAAAACACCAGCCGCTCGTCACGCACTGGCAACGTCATCAGAAACGCCGTCTCGCGCGACGGATAGAGCCCGCCGTACAGAATGATGCCCGACGAAAAAATCAGCATCACCTGCAGAGACAGGAAGAAGAGCGGAAAGACGAACAACATCGTGTCCGAGTGATATCGCGAGCCCGGCGATTCAACGTACTTGATGACGAAATCGAAGCCCTTGTAGAAGAGCGCGAACAAGCCGAACCAGAAGAACAGGCTCAGCCCGACGACCAAGGCGGTACGCAACCGAGCGTTTGCTAGCAGATATCGCAAATGAGACTGCCCCATCTGCAGCCGTAACCGCCAAAAGATCTGCCCCTCGCGATCATGCGACGGCAGCTTGCTGCACAGCTCGATTAACTGTGCGTCGGTGGGAGGCGTCCGGTCGGTCATCTGCGTGTGCGGAACCTGCTAGTTGTCCATCATCGCAAGGTAGAGCGATTCAAGCGATTGCCCCGCCGCGGGGTTGAGTTGCCGCATTTGTTCGACGTTCCCCTCGAACACGATTTTCCCGCTCTTCATCACGCCGACGCGGTCGCAAATCGCTTCCGCCACTTCGAGCGTGTGGGTCGACATCAGCACCGCTTTGCCCGATTCGGCGTAGCTCTTCAGCAGATCTTTCACGAGCCGGATGCTATGCGGATCGAGGCCGACCATCGGCTCGTCGACCACCAGCAGTTCGGGCTGATGGAGCAGCGCCGCAGCGAAGACCGTTCGCTGCCGCATCCCGTGCGAGTAGCTTTCGGTAAGTTGGTCGAGGAAGTCGTTCAGTTGGAAGCGATCGGCCTCGCGAGTGACCGCTTCATTGGCGGCGGATTCCGACATCCCGTACATATCGGCGACGAATCGCAGAAACTCTCGGCCCGAGAGCTTGTCGTACAAGAACGGCAGATCGGGCACGTACCCGATCAGCCGACTCACTTCGCGGGGATGGTCGACGACGTTGTAGGGGCCGACGCTGATCTCGCCGCTCGTGGGGCGTAGCAAGCCGACGAGCATCTTGATCGTCGTCGTTTTGCCGGCGCCGTTGTGCCCCAGCAGCGCGAACAACTCGCCATGATCGATATGCAGATTCAAGCAATCCACCGCGACGCGTGCGCCGTAGGTGCGCGTCACGTTGTCGAAGCGGAGCATGAGCCGGTGATCCGTCAGCCTCTCCGGCGACGGCCTGTCAGGAAGTGGAACTGCGGCCGCGAAGTTTGATTCGGCCAGATGCTGAATGCAGCTTACAGTTGAGCATCAGCCTTCGCAGGAGGCAACTCCGCAGGGCGTTCCCAGTGACGACCTGGGCCTCGGTTCGGATCGTAGCGGTGCTCGCCTCCTTTATGGCCTGGACCGTACGTCCCATGGCCCCGCCCCCGGCCCCGACGTCGCCCGTAGTCCGACATCGACAGCAACTCATTGCCTCGTACCAGCGCCTCTTCATCGGAGAGACGATCAAATCGCAGCTTTGAGTTTGTAATGATCACGTCCTGACGCAGCACGACGCCATCCGATTGCCGCACCCAAGCAATCGCCTGCAGGCGGGCTTCTTCTGGGACGCCGGGCGCCGGCGGGCCGTGGAACTCGACTCGCATCACACGGTGGTTTTCCCCGTCCATCGTCAGTGTTTCGATGCCGGTGACTTCGACGTCGACGGTCTCGACAGGCGCGCTCGGCGCATGAAACGGGTTGTAGATCTCTTCCGTCCAACTGCGACCGACGTACAGGTGAGGAAGCTTTGCGTCCGGGAACAACGCCTCGCTCAGCATCGACTGGTCGCCAATCGGAACCTTCGGCTCGTATCTGACGTTGCCGAACTCGACGGTGAGATCAAGAAAAGCGCCGTTCACCTTGCCATCGAGGTGCAGGACGCTGCTTACCTCGTTGAGCGAGACGCGACTGTCAAATTTCGAAAAGTTATCGAGCGAATCGAACTCAAGCGTCGTGCGGGCGTCGAACTTCATGCTGCCAATGTCGCCGACCACTTGCCGCATGAGCGCCGGCACCAAGTCGAGAAGCGGAACGTCGTTGAGAATGACGCGGTTCTCGAGATTGGTGGTCCCGAGCACGCCCGGTTTGCGAACGCTGGCCGCGTAGCCAACTTCCCGGTCGCCCCAGGAGACGCGCCATGCCACCGGGACGTTTGGCTCGAAGCCAGCGCCTACCGGCGGCTCGCCCCCGTGGAACGAGGGTAAGACCTTGTCGATCATGAGCCAGGACATGCTGCCCAGCCAGATGACGATCACTGCGCATACGAACACTCGGTTGGCCATGAGAGGCTACTCCCCAACCGTGATGAAACCAGAACTTCCTGGCGACGGCAGCCCACAACCGACAGCCGCCTCCAAGCGACCGTTCCAGCGGCGCTCCCCCCGGAACGCTTCCGCCATCATAACGCCCTTCGCCGCAAACGGCGAAGAAATTCTCTAACTCGCGCGGAACCGCTGTCGGCGGCAGGCTTCAGCGAACGATCTACGCGCTCGCCAAAACTCGCCTGTTCATCTAACACCAGCATCTGCAGTTTAGTTCGCGCTGGAATCAAATCCGACACTTGCTGGTCAAATGCCGTTCTCTTGCCGCGAACCTCGCTGTCGGCTTTCTCCTCCTCCTCGCAGGTGTTGAATGCAGCGGCGGAGAACTTTAGTCTTAATTTCCGCAAGACTTAGGACGAGCCGCTGGGGTTAAACGATCGGGGAGAGTCGGGAAAATCGCAAGCCGCCAATTTATTGGCATGACGCTTGCACTGGCTCTGCCTCGAAGGATGGCGCCCCGCTACCGTGGGGGAAGTGAGGCGCTTCGCTGCCGATCAGGTTGAGTTTCCGGCCAATCGGCTTCCCACCGCGTTGTAAGTTCCGGCACTGTTTGAAGTTACGGATTTCCACAAATCCGGATCTTCACCTGGTTATTGCGAGTAATTAATCGGAAATTGCATTGAATTGCCGCCTTAGCGGCGATAACCTGAATACCGCCGCGGTGGAAGTGGATGCTTCCCCGACCCTAGCAGGAGATAGGTGCCCATGGCTGCCACATACTACGTCCAGGAATGCCCGACTTGCGGTCGCAATCTGCAGATCCGCGTGGAGTATTTGGGGAAGCGCGTAGTTTGTCAGCACTGCAAGGCAAAGTTCGAAGCCTGCGATCCAAGTTCGGCAGCCTATCCTCCGTCTGAATCGAGCCTATCGCTGCTCGCCCGCGCCGATCAATTGATCGAAAGCGCGACCCGCAGCAGCCTGAGCACGATCACTCGCAGTGCTATCTAACTCGCGCTTCCGCGAGAATTAGATGCGCTTCCGGAATGGTTTGCGAAACTGTTCCCATGCCCACGCGTATTGCGGCCGCCCGCAGTGATTGTTGGCCTACGCCCTACGCGCCGCGGATTAGTCGCGTCAAGTCCTCGAAGAACTCGGGGTACGTTTTCGACGTGCAGCCCGGGTTGCGGATTACCACCCCTGGGGTCCGCAATCCGGCCAGCGCGAAGCTCATCGCCATGCGGTGGTCGTTGTAGGTATCGATCGCCGCGCCTCGCAGCTTGCCGGGATGGACGGTGAGTCCCTCCTCGGTCTCGTCGACCGTCGCGCCGAGCTTCCGCAGTTCGCAAGCGGTGGCGCCAATGCGGTCGGTCTCCTTATGGCGGATGTGAGCCACGTTCCGCATCCGCGTCGGTCCGTCGGCGAACAAGGCGACCACCGAGAGGGTCTGCACCGTGTCGCTGATGCCGTTCATATCGACGTCGATCCCGTGAAGTTTGCCGCCTTGGACCGTGATCGAGTCTGGCCCGTATTCGACGCTGGCCCCCATCTGGGCGAGGCAATCGCAGAACTCGACGTCTCCTTGCAAACTCGCGCGGCTCAGATTCTCGACCGTGACCCGCCCGCCGGTGATCGCCGCTAAGGCGAAGAAGTAGCTGGCGGCCGAGGCGTCGGGCTCGATCGCGTACTCAATCCCGCGATATTGCTGCCCGTTTGAGACCGAGATCGTGGCGTAGTCGCTCGTCGCGGTAGCAGCGGCCCCGAACGACTCCATCACCTTGATCGTCATGTCGACGTACGGGATCGAAACGAGCGTACCGGAGACCTTCAGCGTGATCGGCTGCTGGGCGTAGGGAGCAGCCATGAGCAGTCCGCTAAGGAACTGGCTCGACACGTCGCCGCGAATCGAGGCTTCCCCGCCCGACAGGCCGCTCGCCGTCACCGCGACGGGCGGGCAGTCGTTGGCGCCGAGCGCCTCAATCTGCACGCCCAGTTGCCGCAGCGAGGAAACGAGATCGCCGATCGGCCGCTCGCGCATGCGGGCGATGCCGTCGAGCTTGTAGGCGCCGTGGCCGATGGTCGCCATCGCCGTGAGGAACCGCATCGAGGTGCCGCTGTTGGCGATGAACAGCTCCGCCGACTTAGCAGGAATCTTCCCGCCGCAACCCGCTACTCGCAGCGTGCGACCCCGATCGCTCACCTCGACCGCGATGCCAAGTTGCTGCAGCGCCGCGATCATTACGTGCGTATCTTCGCTCTCAAGCGCCCCGGTAAGCGTCGACGCTTGATCAGCCAACGCCGCGCAAATCAGCGCGCGGTTGGTGATGCTCTTCGACCCCGGCGGCCGGATCGACCCGTTCACGGGACCGGCGACTGGCGTCATTTCGATCGAATCGGGAGCGGCGCTCATTCAGCAATTTTCCAAAGATGGCTATGGCTGCGGACGAACATCGCGTTGCCCGAAACCGCGGGCGACGCAAGGATCTCTTCGACCATATTAATTTCCGCGATGATCTCGCCCTTCAAATCTAGCACGAACGCATCCCCCTTGGCATTGAAGCAATAGAGATGCTCGGGCCCCAGCAGCGGCGTGGCCCAGACGGAGCCTTTCAGTCGCGTCGTCCAGTCGATTTCTTCGGTCTCGAGGTCGAAGCAATTGAGCACGCCGCCGCGGTTGATCGCGTAAATTTTGCCGTCGCGAATGACGGGGCTCGCCGAGGTCGGCTTTAGTCGCTTCGCTTCCCACACCGGCTCGGCAGGCTCCGCCGTGGGGACGAGTTGCACCGCCGAGAGCCACTTGGCCGGCACATAGACGCGGCCTTCGTACGGCGTCGACGAGGAGATCGTGTCGCACTCCATGTCGACGCTCCACACCGGCTGGCCGTCGGCCGGCTTGAGCAGCTGGACTGCCTTGGGCGTTTGGAGCACCACGCCGCGGGCGTCGGGCTCGTCAATGAAGTAGGGCGATGTCCAGCTCGATTGGTTCGGCCGATCGACTTGCCAGCGGAGCTCGCCGGTCGCCGCGTCGTATGCCGCGACGAAGCCGGCCGTCTCGCCGTTGCACTGGATGATCACCACGCCGTCGACGACGACCGGCGAGCTCGCCATGCCGAAGTCGTTGCCGAGTCCCTCGTGCGCGGCAGTGAGGTCCTTCTGCCACACATCCTTGCCGTTGAGATCAAGGACGAACATATCGTTCGACGAGAAGAGCGTGTAGATCCGCTCGCCGTCGGTCGCCGGGGTATTCGCGGCGACGGCGGTCAGCTCGTTGATGACGACGTTCCCCTGGGCCTCGAACTCGCGGCGCCACAGCTCTTGGCCCGTCTCGGCGTCGAATGCCAGCACGAAGAGCTCGCGTTCCTTCTCGCCGGCGGAGCAGGTGACGATCACGCGCCCCGCGACGACGATCGGGCTCGAGACGCCGCGGCCCGGCAGGTCGGCGGTCCAGGCGATGTTCTTCGGCGGCCGAATCGACCAGTCGAGCGGTAGCTTGGCGGCGGTTTGGTTCAACCCGCCGCCGCGGAAGGAGGGCCAGTCGTCGTCGGTGAGTTGCGCAACCGCCGGACGCACGGCGAGCAGCGCAAGCGTGAGCGTCAATCCGCAGAGGCGGAGCCGCTTCCCCAGATTCTCACGCGCCGACATGTCCAAAAACAACGCCCTTCGGATGCTGCCCCAGCCTGTCGCGGAGATCGCGGTCAGCGTATGCTGAAGGCAGAGACTCACGGCTGAAATCTCGCTGGTTTCCCAACGACCGCCCCCGTGAGCATGGCAAACGGTATAGCCTATCTGCTCGACGAAGCCCGGACCAGCGGGCCCGAGCGGCGGCTTGCCGACGCTTATCTGTTGGCGATGAACGAGGGCCTGCGAATCAGCGCGGATCGCGCAGTTTGCGGGGCAATCCAACGAGCAGCACTCGGAAGCGGCGAGATGAGAAAAGTTAAGACCGGCGGCGGTTGGCCAGCGCTTCTCTATACCTTCCGGAAGGGTCGCGAAGCGGGCGGCATCTGGCAGCTCTGGAAGGCGATGCGCACCAAGAACGCCTGCAAGACCTGTGCACTTGGCATGGGGGGGCAGCGCGGCGGCATGGTCAACGAGGCGGGCCACTTCCCGGAGGTCTGCAAAAAGTCGCTCCAGGCGATGGTCGCCGACATGCAGGGGGCGATTACGCCCGACTTCTGGGCGAAGTACGGCCCCGACGAACTGCGGGGCCTTTCGCCGCGCGAGCTTGAGAACTGCGGCCGGCTCACCCAGCCGGTGCTGTACACGCCCGCACTGAAACGCTTCCAACCGATCTCCTGGGAGGATGCCTTCCACCGGATCGTCGGCAAGCTGCGCGAACTGACGCCCGATGAAACCTTCTGGTACTTCAGCGGCCGCAGCAGCAACGAGGCGGGCTTCCTGCTGCAGATGTTCGCGCGGCTGTATGGGACGAACAACGTCAACAACTGCAGCTTCTATTGCCACCAGGCGAGCGGCGTTGGCCTCACCAGCGTCACCGGCAGCGGCACGGCGACCGTCACGCTCGACGACGTTGAGAAGTCGGACATGGTGTTCGTCATCGGCGGCAACCCGGCGAGCAATCACCCGCGGATCATGCGGTCGCTGATGACCCTGCGACGACGCGGCGGCGAGGTGATCGTCATCAACCCAATCGTCGAGACGGGGCTCGTCAACTTCAGCGTGCCGAGCGATGTGCGGAGCATGCTGTTCGGCACGAAGATCGCCAGCCTCTATGTGCAGCCCCACATCGGCGGCGACCTCGCGCTGCTCACCGGCATCTCGAAGCAGATCGTCGAGATGGGGGCGCACGACCTGCCATTCCTCGAAAATTACTGCAACAACTGGGACGAACTGCGCGACTGGCTGGCGAGCGTCACCTGGGAAGAGATCATCGCCAAGAGCGGCGTTCCGCGCGAGCAGATCAACGAGATCGCCGCGCGGTATGCGAAGTCGAAAAACGCCGTCTTCAGCTGGACGATGGGCATCACGCATCATGTCCACGGCGTCGAGAACGTCCAAGCGATCGGCAATCTCGCCCTGCTGCGCGGCATGGTTGGCAAGCCAAACGCGGGATTGATGCCGATTCGTGGGCATTCGAACGTGCAGGGCATCGGCTCGGTCGGCGTCACGCCGAAGCTAAAGGACGTGCTGTTCGATCGGCTGCAGTCGCACTTCGGCGTCAAGTTGCCAACGACCGAGGGTCGCGACACGATGGCCTGCATGAACGGCGCCGACAACGGCGAGTTGAAGTTTGGCCTCTGCCTCGGCGGCAATCTATACGGTTCGAACCCCGACTCGACTTACGCGCAGCAGGCGATCGAGAAGCTCGACATGCTCGTCTACATGAGCACGACGCTGAATACAGGGCATGCGTTTGGCCTCGCCAAGGAAACGATCATCTTGCCGGTGCTCGCGCGCGACGAAGAGCCGCAGGCGACGACGCAGGAGTCGATGTTTAATTTTGTACGGTTGAGCGATGGCGGGCCGGCGCGGCATGCGGGGCCGAAGAGCGAGGTCGAGGTGATCGCGTCGATTGCTAGCGGCGTGGCGGATGGGCGGCGCGCGGCGGCCAACGGCAGCAACGGCGCTCACTCCAACGGCGACGCGACCCCCGGGCAGAGCCCGGGGCTAGGGGATCCGACGGGGCTGACCGCGGTGAATTGGCAGTCGATGCAAGACACGGGGCAGATCCGCGATGCGATTGCGGCGATCGTGCCGGGGTTCGAGCAGATTGCGGAAATCGACAAGAACAAACAAGAGTTCCAGGTCGGCGGTCGGACGTTCCACCAAGCGAGCTTCCCAACGTACAACGGCCGCGCGAACTTGCACACGCATCGCCTGCCGGAGATTCAAGGGCAGGGCGAGCGCGAACTGCGGCTGATGACCATTCGCAGCGAAGGGCAGTTCAACACGGTCGTTTACGAAGACTACGATCTGTACCGCGGCGTCGAGCGTCGCGACGTGATTCTGATCCATCCCGACGACATCCGCCGGCTCGGCGTCCACCAGGGAATGACCGTCGCGGTGCATGGCCCTGCCGGCACGTTGCGCAACGTGCGGTTGCATCCGTTCGAAGAGATTCGACCGGGCAACGCGGCGATGTACTATCCCGAAGCGAACGTGCTAGTGAGCCGGCACCTCGATCCGTCGAGCAAGACGCCGGCGTTTAAGTGCGTCATTGTGCGGCTGGAGGTTGAGGGGCTGGCGCTTGCGTAGGTTGAGCATCTCAGCCCGACGGCGGTGCGTGTGGGCAACATCGATCGAGCCCCCGGTTTGAAGAACCGGGGGCTAAGCAGCGCGGCGGCGGTTCTGACGTCGCTTCTCGCTTCGCGTCGCTTGTGTCGCTTGTGTCGCTTTCTTCGTTTTACGCGACATTAAGCGGTCGTACTTGTCGCGGTCTTTTTGGCGTTGCTCGTTTTGCATGAGACGCACGCCCCAGTCGAGGAGTTCTTGGTGGCGTTGGGCGCGCTCCGCTTCCGTAGGGTGGGTGCTTGCACCCACCTTTGCCGCGTCGAGGTCGTTTGATGCGACATCGTTGTTGGTTGTTTGTGGCGCTGGAGGTTGCTCGGTTTGCGAAGGGGCGATGGACTCCTCGCTGGGCGTGGTGGGTGCGAGCACCCACCTTCCCTCGGAGGGCTTGGCGTTGTGCCCCCGGTTTGAAGAACCGGGGGCTAAGGTTGGTTGCGGCGCGGCGAAGGACCACTCGTCGGGGGTGCCGAGGCCGTAGTTGTGGATCACCGGCGCCGACTTGGCGCGCTCGCGGAAGACTAACGGCGTGTCGGCCATCTTGGGTTCGCGCGGGCGGTCCCAGGGGCCGAGGCTCGGGAAGCAGCAGTCGAGCACGTGTTCGTAGGTTTTATCGAGGTGCTTGAAGAGTTCGGTGCGGGCTTCTTCCGGCGTATTGGCGAGCGCGGTTTCCATCATCAACCGCAGCGCCTTCGTGACTTTCAGGCCGGAGGCGAGGTCGCCGCGTTTGCGGGCGTAGGTTTCGGGCTTCGTGCGCTCGAGGAGCCAGGCCGCGGCGCGCCAGTGCGTGCGGGCCGCTGATTCCATCAGTTTGAGTGGGTCTGGCTTGGCGAGTTTCGCCATCCGCACTTCTTGGTCAAAATCTTCTTCTTCGCGGCGGTAGCGCTGCACCGTGCGGAGCGTGACGCCGACGCCTTGGGCGGCTTCGGCGAGCGAATAGCTCTTACGGACTAGCTCGCAGAATTTCACTTTCATCTCTTCGGTGAAGACGCGTTCGCGTTGGCGGATGTATTGACGTTGCATGTGATGGTCCCCTCTGTGTGAACGTGTAAATAGCCCCGGGCTCTGCCCGGGGGTGACTTAGTCGTGCTGGTGCGCGTCGACGTACGGTGCGCAACCCCCCGGGCGGAGCCCGGGGCTAGAATGTGCACTTCGCGGACGCGAGTTCACGTTAGCAAAACTAGTGGCCCGGTTTCGACAACTAAATTTGGCCACCGCGTATTTTATTGCGGCGCGAGAAGGGGTCGGGCGCAGCGCACCGCCACCGGTTTGAAGAACCGGGGGCTAATAAAACTGGACTTGTGGCTGATATTTGGGGGTTGACGAGGGGCGGCGCGAATCGAGTTTCGCTCCGGCGGGGGCGTTGCCCCGCGGCTACGCGTTGGGGGGAGTTTGTTGGTGGGGCAGGAATGGGGAGAGCGGCAAACCCTACGGGTTATGTCGAAGATAGCGGCCGATTTTGCCGATAGTCTTCGGCAACGCGAGTTCGGCTCGCATGGCTGACGGCGCGCTTGCTAGCGACTGCTTGGCCTTCCGGAGGTGGTTTTGGGGGCGGACTTTTCTCCAGGAACTTATCATGGCCAGGTTTTCGCGGTGGTCGTCGGGGTTGTTGCTAGCGTTGACGGCGGGAAGTGCGGCGGCCGCTGCGGACGCGCCGGCAACCGTCGACCAGGGGTTCGTCGACCCGGCTTCGTACGGCGCCACTTACCAGACGACGGCGCTCGCGGGCCAACTGCAAAAGCCGACGGCCGAGTGCTACAACCGGCTCGAATTCAGTGCGGCGCTCCTCTATCTGCAGCCGATCGCCGACAACTTGGAGTACGGCACGCAGGTGACGCCGCTGCCGGCGCCTTCGCCGCACTGGGTGAACCAAGGGGTCGATCCTGGTTTGAGCCCGGCCTTCAACATTGGCCTGCGCTACATCGTGCCGGAGAACGGCAACGATGTGCGACTCTCGTGGACGCACCTGAACGCTGACGGGAATGATTCGTTCACTGCCGACGCCCAGCAGTTCGCCGGCCCGCCTTATGAGATTGGTCCCGACTCGAATCTGTACAACGTTGCCCAAGGGAACGTTGAGTTCGAGTACGATTCGGTCAACCTCGAAGTGGGGCATTTGCTGACGGACAGCAGCCCGGCGCAAGTGCGGGTCTTCGGCGGGTTGCAGTACGCGCGGATCAGCGAAGAACTGACCGGCAGTTTCGCCAGCTTCGACGGGAGTTACTTATCCACCAACACGAACTCATCGCTATTTAACGGCGTCGGTCCGCGACTCGGCATGGAGGCGGGCGTCGTGAAGGGGCGGTTTGATCTCTTGGGACAGATCGCCGGCTCGGCGCTCGTTGGTCGGCAAGAGAACCAGCTCGACTTCGCCGCGATCTCGCCCGACCTGCCGGGCTTGGGGATCACGCCGCCGAATCGTCAATCGATTTCGTCGCCCGACGCGACGCGGGTGGTGCCGGCCATCGATTCGAAGCTGGGCGCCGGACTAACGATCCCGATGCAAGGGGGCAGCATTTTGCGAATCGAGGCGGGATACCAGGCTGCGGTCTACATCAACGCGATCAGCCAGTACGCGATCAGCGACGTCGTCGTGCCGCCGAACGTGCAAGGGATTGGCGTGTTCTTGGAATCGGCTTATCACCTGCACAACAATTTTGCGGTGCATGGGCCGTATGCTTCGGCGAGCTGGGCTTATTAAAAAGATTCCAGATCACTCCTGTATTCCAGCCCCAGGCTCTGCCTGGGGGTAGCAGCACGCGGGGCAACACCAACCGAAGTGGAAACCGCCCCCCGGGCGGAGCCCGGGGCTATTAGCCGGGCGTATCAAGATACGGGTCTTGCCCCATTTGACGTTGGACTTTTTGCCGCTCTTTTTCGTGGTAGAGCATTACCTTACGGTCGCGGAAGTGGCGGCGTTCGACGCGTTGTTGAGCTTTGCGGAAGACCGATTCGAGGCCTTTGATGGGGCCGGTGGCTTCGGCGCCGCGGCGCTTCAAGCGGTCTGACTTCTTGGGGCCGTAGCCGCCTAACAGGATTTCGTCGTCCAGTGCGAGAAACTGGCGGTAGGTGCCGGGGTCGCCTTGGCGGCCGCAGCGGCCGATGAGTTGGCGGTCGATGCGCTGGGCTTCGTGAAGTTCGGTGCAAATGACGTGCAGGCCGCCGACTTCGAGGACGCCGGGGCCGAGGCGGATGTCGGTGCCGCGGCCGGCCATGTTGGTGGCGACGGTGATTTTGCCCATCTCGCCGGCGGCGGCGACGATTTCGGCTTCGCGTTCGACATGCTTCGCGTTGAGGATCGTTACGGCGGCACCACGCTCGGCGAGCATGCCGGCGAGTTTTTCGCTTTTGTCAATCGAGCGTGTGCCGATGAGGACGGGGCGGCCGAGGGTGTGTTGGGCGACCGCATCATCGACGACTCCCGCCCACTTCTGTTCGGCGTCGCCGAAGACGAGCGTCGGCAACTGCTGACGAACCGGCGGGCGGTTCGTGGGGACCGGTTCGACGTGGACGGTGTAGATTTTGCGGAGTTCGCGGCTGCTGCTCGACGCGGTGCCGGTCATGCCGCCGAGGCGTTCGTAGCGGAGGAAGAGGTCCTGCACCGTGATGCGGGCGGCCTGGTTCGTGGCGAAGGTGATTTCGACCCCTTCTTGGGCCTCGACCGCCTGGTGGATGCCGGCCCGCCACTTGCGGCCTTCAGCGAGGCGGCCGGTGAACTCGTCGACGATGACGATTTCGCCGTCGCGGACGACGTATTGGCGATTGAGGAACATCTCGCGCGAGACTTTGATCGAGCGCGTGACGTACTCGTAGATCACCGACAGCGGTAAGCGGTCCATGGCGGCGGGTTTAGCCAATCCGCGGACAAGTTGCCGGCCGGCGAGCGAAAGTTCGATCGAGCGTTCGTCGTGTTCGTATTCGAAGTGCTCGTCTTCGACGAACCGTGATTTTACTTCGGCGGCCCAGCGGTAGGCCTCGGCGGCGATTTGTTCGTCTTCACCGGGAAGCGCGCTGATGATCAGCGGGGTGCGGGCTTCGTCGATGAGGATACTGTCGGCCTCGTCGACGAGCATGAAGTGGAGGCCGCGTTGGACGGGGTCATCGCTTTTGCCGGCGGAACCGCCGAGCATTTGGCCGAACAGATCTTGCTGGCCGCCGCTTAGGGTGCGCAGCAGGAGGCGGTCGCGGAGGAAGTCGAAGCCCATTTCGTTGGCCGTGCCGTAGGTGACGTCGCAGGCGTAGGCTTTGCGGCGGTCGTCTTGCGGCTGCTGGCCTTGGATGATGCCGACGGTCATGCCAAGGGCTTCGTACAGCGGCTTCATCCACTCGGCGTCGCGGCGGGCGAGGTAGTCGTTCACCGTCGCGAGGTGGGCGCCTTTGCCTTCGATCGCGGCAAGGTACATCGGCAGCGTGGCGGTGAGCGTTTTGCCTTCCCCCGTTTGCATCTCGACGATCGAGCGGTGATGAACCGCGGCGCCGCCGAGGAGTTGGACGTCGAAGTGTCGCATGCCGAGCTTGCGGCGGCCGGCTTCGCGGCAGAGGGCGAAGGCCTCGACGAGGAGGCGATCGAGCGGCTCGCCGCTGCGGGCGCGATAACGGAGGCCGAGGCTTTCTTTGCGGAGCTGGTGGTCGGCGAGCTTTTCGAGGCTGGGTTCAAGCTCGGCGATCTTCGGCAGGCAGGCGGCCCACTTGGCGAGTCGATCGCCGGCGACGGCGCGGACCGAGCGGGTCCAGCCGCGCGGGACTCGAGAGACGTCCATCCCGCGCTTGGTGTCCATGGCTTGCTGTGACCGTTAGCTAATTCTGTTGGCTGAGCTGAGTGAGAAATGGACAGGATAACAGGATGGCTTGGATTTACTGGATGGTAGCGGACGAGGCATTTGGAAATGCCTGATCTGCTCGCTACGTATCCTTCAATCCTGTTGATCTATGAAATCCTGTGATCCTGTCCATTCTTCCGCGGGGCGTTGCTTCTGATGAAATTGACGCCCTAACTGAAGAATAGGTTGCGCGGGCGGGGGGCGTCAAATGATGTGGCGGCGCGGAAGGGGTCGGGGGCCTTTTGCCACTAGCGATTCCACTTTGCCAGGAATATCTCTCGTGGCAAAAGGCCCCCGACCCCGTTTGCATCGCGACTACTGGCGTTGGCGTTGAACGGAGCTGACGCGGTAGGCTGGCATGTACGAGCTTTCGTCGATTTGGCGGCCGAAGAGTTGGCCTTCGACGGCGACGAACTCGCCTGGCGAGAGGTTGGCAAGGACCTGCGGGTTGTCGATCAGCACGCGGCCGCCGATTTGGTCCTTGGCGCCTTCGTCCATGTAGTTGATGCTCCACTCGCCCCGCTCGGGCCAGTACTCAAGTTGCCCGCGGAGCCATTCTTGCTTCGAACCGACGCCGTAGCGGCCGTTCGGGTTGTCGCCGGCGGCGGTTTGCTTGCCGATCGAGGGCGGGCGGAAGCCGGTGGCGCCGGAGGATTGGACGGCGGCTTCGGTGCGGGGTTGGCTGCCTTGGGGGCGGAAGCCGTCGGCAGCGAGTGTTGTGCCAGTTGCAGTCGCAGCGACGGGGGCGTCGAAACTGGCTTGCGTGACGCTGCTCGTGGCCTGCGAAGCTGCGTTCGGAGCCGGAGCGCCGGCGTTTGGCGTGAACGCGCGTGCGGCGCCTTCATCCATCGAACCGGCGACGGGGAGCATCGATTGGATTGGCGCCCGGAACTGGGACGCGGTCGGCTTGGTGGCCGAGGCGGCGACGGCAGCGGGGGAGGGGGTCGACGTGGGCGTCAGGCTGGCGGCGGCAAAGCGGAGTGATTGCTCGTCGTTGGGGACGCCGACGGCATCGCCCTTCGCTGCGGGAGCGGCAGATGCGCCGTAGTTGAGCGGAGCGGTGGGGGTGACGGGGTTCGCCGCGGGGTACGTCGAACCAGCTGGATACGCCGAACCTGCGGGGGCGGCGGGGTAGGCCGAGGCGGGCGGAGCGCCGGTGGGGGGCAGATACGCGCCGGCAGGTGCGCCTGCGGTCGGAATCTGCGGCATCCCGGCAGCGGGGACAGCGAGCGGCGCGGCGTTCGGCATCGCGTCGCCCTGATAATAGGGAGCCGCCATGCCCGGCGCGAGCTGCGTCGTGGGCGGCGGCACGCGATCGGGGGTGAGGAATGGATTCGCCATCGGCGTCGAATTGCTACGACACCCGGCGAAGATCGCGACGGCAACTATGGCAAGTGAGGCGGCGGACCGCATCGGCAGCATCCTTTCTGCCCAAGTGGCGACCGAGACGTAGCGCTACGCCGCGGTCGGAGATGGCGAGGATGATAGCGAACTGCCGGGAGGCGTCTATAGCAGTGCTGGCCGTTGCGCGGAGGGCGGGCGGCGGCGCCAAATGCAGCGAAGTTAGTGCATGCATGGAGCCCCAACGGGGCGAGAGTTAATAGCCAGGGGCGTCAGCCCCTGGTTCGTAGTCGAGTTGAAAGACCGCAGCCCCGAAGGGGCGACAGTAGGCCACGGCACTGTCGCCCCTTCGGGGCTACGGTTGTTGCTATCAATGCAAACCGGGGGCTTGCGCCCCCGGCTATTTACTTTCGCTCCGTTGGAGCTCGTTTAAATGTCGCTGTCAGCTAACCGCAATGTCATTCTGAGCGAAGCGAAGAATCTGGAAGCTCGTTGGTGCTACTAGATCCCTCACTCCGTTCGGGATGACGGACGCTACGCTTCAACTGAAGCACGCCCTAAGTATCGCTTGCTGCGAACTGGTTCAATTCAAATGAACTAGAACGCTTGGCTGGTGCTCGCTCCGGCGGGTCGTTGACCCGCGGCTACGGCGTTCTCGGTCTTCGAGAAGTAGGGGTTGAGGATCACTTGCGGGCCGCGGGTGGGGGCGACGCTGGTGGTTTGGTCGACCGTGTTGGGGGCGACCATCGCGGGGCCTTCGACGGCGGCGGGTTCCGGCGTGACGTACGGGTTGTTGATCACGGCCGGTTGGACCTCTTCGACGACCTCGGGGGTCATCACGCCCGGCGGGTAGGCGAAGGGGCTGTAGCCGTAGGTGCGCGGCACCGGCTGGCTGTAGTAAACCGGCGGAAAGGCGGCGAAGTAGGGAACGTTGTCGGCCATGACGCCGTAGAGGCGGCCCATGTCCCAGGCGCCGCCAAAACCGTAGCCGCCGCCGTAGGGGCCGCATTGGGCGTGGGCCTGGCTGCCGGCGGACGCGGCGGCGAGGAGGAAGGCGGACAACAAGATTCGTCGGAAGTTCATCGTGGGGACGCCTCGGGGGTGAGTCTCGCGGTAGGTGCAACGACTCGACTTGGTCGCTCTCCTATCCAGCCTAATCAGCCGAGTTTTCGCCGCAACGGTGGGGTGGGAGGGGGTGTGCGGGTTGTGCGGGCGTTTTTGAGGGAGCGGCGGGCAATTTTGGGGTTCAAACGGGGGCGTGAGGGGAGGATTGGCGGGCTGTTTGGGCGGCGATTTATTTGAAGCGTTTTCTTGCGGATGAAATTTATCCCAATTGAGTCCGAAATTCAGCCCCGAAGGGGCGTTCGTTAATAGCCAGGGGCGCAAGCCCCTGGACCCGTGCGTGAAACAAACGCCGTAGCCCCAACGGGGCGAAAGTGGGTCACGGCACTGTCGCCCCGTTGGGGCTACGGGTGTTGACGGCGACGTTTACCCAGGGGCTTACGCCCCTGGCTATTGACTGCCAGCCCCTTCGGGGCTCAATGCAGTTCGATCTTCACGGGCGAGTCGCCCGGCGCGTCTGCAATGGCAAGATGCCAGTGGCACCCTGAAACAATACATGGCGTTGCTCACTCGCCCTCGCCGTACTTCAGATGGAACTTGTTCTGAAAAACCCCGTCGGGGTCGTATTTCCGCTTCTCGGCAAAAAACTCCGCCCCTTGCGGGTATGCCCGGGCAAACTCCGCCGGCGTGGCGTGGAGGCGGTACGGCAAATAATACCGCCCGCCGGCGGCGAGGGAGGCTTCGATCAGCGCCTGCGACACCGCTTTCATTTCGGCCTCGGCAGCCGCGGTGGTCGGTTGGTTGAACAGCATCACGAACGCGAACATCTCTTCGGTGGCGTAGCGGAGGAACGTGTCGTGGTCCTCCTCGACGAAGCGGACCGTCACGTTCAGCAGGTCGATGTCGTGCTTGGGGATCGTCTCGCGCAGCGCGGCGATGAAACTGGCGACGCCGCTGCGGGGGACGAAGTACTCGTGCAAGATGTCGGTCGACGCGGCCGAGCGGTTTTGGAAGACCTCGACTCCCTCGTTGAGGAGCTGATTCCTCGAAAAGTACTCCTTGTTGAGGTGCGGTTGCAGCTTCGCCTCGGCCGACCAGCGGAGTTCTTTGCCGTAGTCGCTGCCCACCGAGCCGCGAAACAAATTGCGGCGGAGTTTGATCGAGTTGGCCGAGGCAAGCGGCGGGATCGGGCCGCCGGGGCCTTCGTGGAAGACGTTGATGATGACGTCTTCGAGAAAATGCGACGGCGCGATGCCGAGTCGGCCGTAGGCCATCGCCACGTCGTCGCGGCCGGCGATCTCGGCGTCGTACGTCGCGAGCGCCTGGTTGAGCGAGACGACGAATTGTTCGAGCCGGTAGCGGGCGTTCGGGATGACGCGGAGGTCGGCGTCGAGGATCACGCCGAACAGGCCGTAGCCGCCGAGGGCGAGGGCGAAGAGTTCCGCATTCTCGGTGCGGCTGCAGGTTTTGATCGTGCCGTCGGCGAGTAGCAGCCGAAAGCTCTCCACCGTCGAGGCGATCGGCGGCCGGCCATATTGCCAGCCGTGGCAGTTGACGCTCAGCGAACCGCCGACCGTAAAACTGTTGTTCGATTGCATGACGGCGACCGAACGGCCGACGGGATCGAGATAGGGAATGATTTCCGACCAGCGGGCGCCGGCCTGGACGCGAAGGAGGTTCGTTTCGGGATCGAACGACATCGCGTGGAAGGGCGTCATATCGATGACGATGCCGTCGGGTGAGATCGTGTGGCCTCCCATCGAATGGCGGGCGCCGGCGATCGAGATGCTCAGCTTGTCGCGGCGAGCGCGGACGAGGAGGTCGCGGAGCTGCGATTCGGCTTGCGCGGGATCGGCCGGGATGGGCCAAACTTCGGCGACGTGCGAGGCGTTCAGCCGGCTGGCATCGTCGATGTAGCCGGCGGCCAGCGGCTGGAGTTGGTCGGCGTCTTGCCAAGCGACGGTGGCGAGGTGCCCGGCCGGCCGCGAGACGGAAACGACGATGACGATGGCTACGATGAGGAGGGCGAGGAGAATTTTTCGCCGGCGCGTGAGGGGCCTTCGCATTGGCGGTTGGGAGTTAGAATGGTGGGTTTGGCGTTCTAGCCCCGGGCTCTGCCCGGGGGTCGGTTAGCACAACGCGGGGCAACGCTTACCGAAATGGTGAGCGACCCCCGGGCGGAGCCCGGGGCTAGGGCGCTGTCACGACTTTTATATCAGATTTTTCAACTCTCATAACGAACCAGTCGTGTCGCCAGCCGAACTTACCGCCGCTCTGAAGTTGCGAGCCAGTGAACTGGACTTTGCGCTTACGGGCGTGTGCGATGCCGCAGCGCCTAACGGCGTGGCGCGGCTCGGCGAGTGGCTTGATCGCGGCTATGCGGGGCAGATGAAGTATCTGCACGACCGCCGCGAGGCGTATGCTCATCCGCGGCATGTGCTCGAGGGGGTGCGGAGCTTGTTGCTGCTGGGGTTGCCGTATCGCACGGCCGAGGCGGCGCCGGCGGGGGACGGCGAGGGGCGGGTCGCGCGGTATGCGTGGGGCGAGGCGGACTACCACGATGTGATTCGCGACAAGCTGCATGATCTTGCCGACTACTTGCGCGAGCTGGCGCCGGCGGCGACAACGCGGGGCGTGGTCGATACGGCGCCGCTGCTGGAGCGGGAGTTCGCGCAGCGAGCGGGACTCGGCTGGGTCGGTAAGAACACCCTGTTGCTCAGCCGCGATGCGGGGAGCTATTTCTTTCTCGCCGCTCTGCTGACGGATGTGGAGCTAGCCGCCGACGACGCGTTTGAGGCCGATCACTGCGGCACTTGTACGGCGTGTCTTGATGCGTGCCCGACGCAGGCGTTTCCGCAGGCGGGTGTGCTCGATGCGTCGCGCTGCATTAGTTATCTCACCATCGAATTGCGGGATCACATTCCGGCCGAGCTGCGGCCCGGGATGCACGACTGGGTCTTCGGCTGCGACGTCTGCCAAGAGGTTTGTCCGTGGAATCGGTTCGCGCCGGTGAGCGAAATCGAGCGGTTGCAGCCGGTGGAGGCGATGAACCCGCTCGAACTGACATCGCTCTTCGAGCTGGATGACGACGCGTTCCGGCGACGGTTTCGCAAGACGCCGTTGTGGCGGCCGCATCGGGATGGGTTGTTGCGCAACGCGGCGATTGTGTTGGGGAATCAGGGACGGGCGTCGGCGCTGCCGGCGCTTGCGCGGGGGTTGAATGATGTAGCGCCGCTCGTGCGGGCGGCAGCCGCGTGGGCGCTGGGGCGGATCGCGGCAGCGGAGCCGGAAGTGGAAGCGGCGGCGTTGTTGCGGGCGCGATTGGGAATTGAAGAGGACGCGACGGTTCGTGCAGAGATTTTGGGAACGATGCCTTGAGTAACACACCAATGCACGAGCCGTGTGAAGAATAGCCCAGAAAGGGGCGACATGATGTAGCACACTAAACGTCAGAGTGATCTTGGAGTACCTGAATCTAATCATGCACCACGGAAGCACTATTTAAGTGCGTGCTGATCCACTCTGAATGTTGTGGCTCCCTCCCCCTTGAGGGGAGGGCTGGGGAGGGGGTGGAACCCTGGTACCCGCTGCCGCCCCCCTCCCTAACCCTCCCCTCAAGGGGGAGGGGACCTCATGGTTTCGTTATATGGAAGACTGGGGCTTGCAGTTGGATGAGCTTTTTTTCCCAGAGATTAGAGAATGCAGGGGATGCTTGAGTCGCTCGGCAACCATGATTGATCATTCAATCACACGCCGTCGCGCTTGACGGCGACGCTCGTTGCAGAAAAATGGGGCTTCCTACCTAAACCGATGACCACTGCCACCACTCACTCGCTGAAGCCCCTCCGCATCGGGAATATCGAACTCGATTTCCCCGTGGTGCAGGCTGCGCTGAGCGGATACAGCGACACCGCGATGCGGGTGATCGCGCGCCGCCTCGGGGCGAGCTACACGCTGTGCGAGGTGATGCTCGACTACTTCATCATGCAGGTGAAGGATCGGCCGCGCAACAGTCACCTGATGCATGTGGCCGACGAGGAGCATCCGGTCGCGGGGCAGTTGATGGGCGCCGAGCCGGAGCAATTTGGCCCGGCGGCGGTGAAGCTCGTCGAAAAAGGTTTCGACGTTATCGACATCAACTTCGGCTGCCCGGTGAAGAAGGTGCTGGGCCGATGCCGCGGCGGATTTCATTTGAGCCAACCCGAAGTGGCGCTCGAAATTGTGACTCGTGTCCGCGATGCGGTGCCGGCCCATATTCCGGTGACCCTCAAAATGCGCCGCGGGATTGATGATTCGGCGGAGAGCCGTGAGAAGTTTTTTGAGATCTTCGACGGCGCCTACGCACGTGGCGTCGTGGCGGTGACGGTGCATGGCCGGACGGTGCTGCAGCGATACGACGGGCCGTCGCGGTGGGAATTTTTGCGGGAGCTGAAGGCGTACGCCGGCGACCGCGTGATTCTGGGCAGCGGCGATTTGTTCAACGCCCAGGCGTGCCTCGACATGATGGAGTACACCGGCGTCGACGGCGTGACGGTCGCGCGGGGCTGCATCGGCAATCCGTGGGTGTTCCAGCAATGTCGCGTCTTAGCTACAGGCCAACCGCTGCCGGCGCCGCCGACGTTGCACGAACAGCGCGAGGTGATTGCCGAGCACTACCGACTGGCCGAGGAGCTGTATGGCGCCGAGCGCTGCATCCCGACGATGCGGAAATTTGGCATCAAATATTCGCAGCTCCATCCGCAGCATAGCGAGGTGCGAGCCGACTTCGGCACGGTGAAGATTGTTGGCGGTTGGCGCGACGTGCTCGCGAAGTGGTACAACGTCGACGGGCCGGGCGTCCATCCGGCGATTGAGGAGCCGAACCCGTTGGCGTCGCCGGCGGAGTGAACCTGCGCGGGGCGGGGGCTGTCTTGTTCGGCACGCATTGCGGCGAGAGTCGTTAATCTAGCCCCGGGCTCCGCCCGGGGGTCGGTTAGCACAACGCGGGGCGACGCCTACTAGAATGGTGAGCGACCCCCGGGCGGAGCCCGGGGCTAGAGGTACGAGCAACAGCGATAGGCGGAATTCATGTCGAACGGAAGCGAAGCGAGCGAAACAACGTCATGGTGGTCGCGGCCCGCGGGGGGACGTGAGGTGCTGCAAATTGCGGTGCCGATGGTTGTGACGACGCTCTCGTGGACGTTGATGCAATTCATCGACTCTGCGATTCTGATGCAGGTTTCCGGCACGGCAATGGCTGCGGCCTATCAGGCGGGCATTATCTGGTTTGCCTCGATTAGTTTGTTCTGGGGAATTTGTTCGTATAGCGCCACGTTCGTCGCGCAGTACTTCGGCGATGAGCAGCCGAACAAAATCGGCCCCGCCGTGTGGCAAGGGGCGTGGCTCGCGCTGTCGTTCTCGTTGCTCGTGCCGGTGGCGCAGTGGTTCGCGCCGCAGCTGTTTGATCTGTTCGGTCACGAGAAAGAACTCGCGCGGTTGGAGGCGCTCTTCTTTCAGATTCTTTGTTACGGCGCGCCGGGCATGCTGATCGCGCAGTCGTTGGAGTGCTTCTACAGCGGCCGCGGCAAGACTTGGGTGGTAATGGTCGTCGACGCCGGCGCCGTGGTGGTGAATCTCATTCTGGCGCTGATGCTGGTGCGGGGGTGGTTCGGCATCGAGTCGTGGGGGATCGACGGCGCCGCGTGGGCGACGGTGCTCGCGCAGTGGTGGCGAGCTGTTTCTTACGCCGTGCTCATTTTGCTGCCGGCCAATCGGGCGGCGTTCAATACAGCCGACTTTAAGCCGGACCGGCAGCTGTTGCGGCGGATGATTCGCTTCGGCGGGCCGAGCGGCATGCAAATGATGCTCGACGTCACCGGGTTCGCGCTGTTCATGATGTTCGTCGCGAAGATCGGCGTCGCCGAGGCGGAGGCGACGAGTTTGGCGTTTCGCGTGAGCCAAGTGGCGTTCATGCCGGTGTGGGGCCTGGGGATGGCGACGGCGGTGCTCGTGGGGCAGAAGCTCGGCGAAGATCGGCCGGAGTTGGCTCAGCGGGCCGCGCGGACGACGCTGTCGATGAGCCTCGTCTACATGGGCGTGATTTCGCTGGTGTTCGTGTTCGCGCCGCGGGTGTTCTTGCAGACGTTCTTCACGCATGGCGAGGCGCCGGTAGCAGCGGCGACGGAAGAAGTCTCGCCGGGAGCGGTCGCGGCCGAGTCGACGACTGCCGCGCACGATGAACCGGCGAAGGCTGGCGTCGAGGCGATGACGAGTTACCTGATGCGGTTCGTCGCGGCGTACAACATGTTCGACGCGGCGGTGATCATCCTGGTGAGCGTGCTGCGCGGCGCCGGCGATACGCGGTTCGTGATGATCGTGAGCTGCTTTATGTCGGCGATGGTGTCGCTCGGCAGCTACCTGGGCGTCAACGTGTTCAACTTCAACGTCTACGGAGCGTGGTGGTTTATTGCGATTTGGGTGTCGACGCTGGCCGTGATTTACGTGCTGCGGTATCGCACCGGCAAGTGGCAGGCGATGCGGGTGATTGATCAGATTCATCACGCGCATTAGGCGCCCCGCGCATCCTCTGGCTCCCTCCCCCTGGAGGGGAGGGTTGGGGAGGGGGGATCGCGCCTGGTACCAGCTGCCGCCACCCCTCCCTAGCCCTCCTCCTCAAGAGGATTATGCAACTGCTAGCAGCGTCTTGAAAAGAAGGAGTCCGCGTTCCACCTTGTCGGTAGCAAACCCCTGACAAGGAGAGTTTTATGGAACGCGAACTCTGGCTGGCACTTTACCTATTAGCGCGCGGATTGGACAAGCGTTGGGGAAGTTGGAAGTACTCGACGGCGGAGATTGTGGCGGTTTACTTCTGGGCGGTGGTGCACGATCGGCCGACGAGTTGGGCGGCGTGTGCCGAGGAGTGGCCGGCTGATCTGCGGCTCGATCCACTGCCGCCGCAGAGCACGCTCAGTCGACGACTGAAGCAGGCGGACGCCGTGGAGTTGTTGACGGCGGTAGAGCAGCAACTGCTGATCTTAATTGGTTTAGGGCGGCAGTGGATCCACATCATCGACGGCAAGGCCTTGGCGGTCAGTCCGATCAGTCAGGACCGGGACGCCGCCTGGGGTCGCGGCGCGAAGGGGAAGCAGAAAGGTTACAAGCTGCACGCCGTGTGGAATGGAGGGCCGTTGTTTACGACGTGGTCGCTCGCTCCGATGAACGTGAGCGAGAAGACCGTCGCGCGTCGGTTGTTCGAATCACTGCCAGGCGGCGGTTATCTGCTGGGAGATACGCAGTACGACGCGAACGGGCTCTACGATGCGGCGGCGCAAGCCGGGTTTCAACTCGTCGCCAAGAAGACGCCCAGTCGCGGTCGCAACGGCCTCGGCCATCGTCGCCAAAGCCCGAGCCGCCTGCGATCGATCGAACTGTTGGCCACGCCGTTCGGCCGCGAGCTCTATCGCGAGCGTGGCGCCATCGAGCGACAGTTCGGCGTCTTGGCAAGCACCGGAGGAGTCTTAGCCCCGCTGCCAGCCTGGGTGCGACGCTTCCACCGAGTCCGACATTGGGTGCAAGCCAAATTCATTCTCAACGGCCTCCGGTGGATCAAAATCCGGCAACCGGAACTGCTGGCACTTGCATAATCCTCCTCAAGGGGAGGGGACCTCAACATTCACTATCTGTTAAGGTCGACGCCGCAACGCTTAGCGGAATGGTGAGCGACCCCCGGGCGGAGCCCGGGGCTAGGGTTGATGCGCTGCATCGACTCGCGTTAACGCAGAATGCGCGGCACCATGCCGCGGAGGCGGTCGCTGATGCCGCGTTGCTCTTCGGCTGAGGAACCAGCCGTTGGCGTCGGCAAGACATCGTTCGGCTTGGCGGCGATGCTTGCGATCGGAGCTTGCTCCACGAACAGCCGTGGCCAGTAGCCGTCGATCAGGCGCTGGCAGTCCATCAGTTGGCCGTCGTCGAGGGCCGACTTTGCGGCGTAGAGCCGCTTGGAGATTTGGTATCGCTGCTCTTTCGAGAAGCGAAGGTCGTACAGCCGCACGTCGTCGATCCAGGCTTCGCCGTGGCCGACGAGGTGGAACTGTAGCCGCATTTGGCCCGTGCTGGCGAGCGGCAGGTCGTCGACGGCGAACTCGTACTCAGTCCACGCGGCGTTGAGCTGCTGCTCGCCGCCGACGGCGACGTAGCGTTGCCGCGTGACGCCGGCTGCTTCGTATTCGAACCAGGCGTAGAGCTGCGATTTCGCGGCTCCCGCGGCGCCATGAATTCTGGCGCGGACGGTGAGTTGGCCGGTCGGCGGAATCGGGAAGAGGTGGCTTTGCACGGCGACGCCGAGGGCGTCTTCGCTGTGGAGGTGGAGCGAGTGGCCGGTGACTGGTTCGGTTTCGGGGGCGAGGTCGACGACGCCGGCGGCGCCGATTCGCGGTTGCCAGCCGAGCATTTGGCCCGCTTCGCCGGTGAGTTCGAAGTCGGGGTTTTGCAGTTCGCTGTAGACGCGTTCGAAATCGAGCGCCGCCATCCGCTGTTCGAATTCGGCGAGCCGGCGGGCGAGTTCGGCCTTGGCGGCGGGGCTCATCTTCACTGTCCACGCGCCGATCTTCACCGCTGGCGACGAGAAGCGGCGGGCTTGCACCCCGTGCGGCGGCAGAATTGTCGTCCAATTTTTGGGGCCGTTCGGCAGCGTGCCGCTGATCGTCGGATCGCTCGCGGCTTGCGATGCTTCGAGCGTGGGATCGACGCCCAGTCGGCGCCACACCATCGTGCCGCTGGCTTCGAGCGGGATGGTGAGTTCGAGCGGCCAGGCCGATTCGTTGACGACGCAGAGGGTCGTCGACTCGGCTTCGCGGTAAATGCGAAGCGTGACCGGTTGCTTGCGTTCGGTGCGCGTTTCGCCGCCAGCGGCGGGGAGCTCTTGGAAGAGCCGCATCGCATCGCGGTGGATGTCGCCGTCGGCCAGTGGGAATTGCGTGCCGCCGCTGATGGCGAGATTGAAGTCGCGGGCCGTGAGAGCGGCGGCGATGCCGCGCGTCGACTGCTCGTGCGCTGCGGTCGACGCGGCGACGAGCGTGAGGTTCGTATGGCTGGCGCCGAACGGGCTTTGGGCGTCGAAGGTCGCCAATCGCAACTCGCTCGGCACGTGGTAGAGCTCTTCGCCGCAGCTGACGCGACTGACGAACAGCTGTTCCAACTCGGGGGCATGGTTCAGACGGAGATCGGTCGCTGAGGCGTCGACGGAGTCTTCCGAGGCGATGCGCCGCGGCCGGAGGAGCGTAACGCCAGGCGTCTTCGCGAGTTGGGCGAGATCGAGGCCCGTTTCGGCAATCGCGTCGTCGAGCGTTGCCCGGCCGGAGACCGCTTGGCGGAGGCGTTCGGCAGCATTGGCGCCGGCGAAGAGGTCTTCGGTACAGAGAATCAGGCGTGCATCAGGCCGACGATTGGATAGCTGCGATGCGACGTTCGCGTAGAAGTTCGTCGTTTGCTGGTAACGCCACGCGTTCCATGCGGGAGCCAGCGGGCCACGGGCTTGTTCGCCGCGGCGGGCGAAGCGCTCGTGGCCATCGACGAGCAGTGCGGTTTCGCTGGCGACGGCGAAGCTGGTCGCCGTTTCGTCGTCCATGCCCCACGCGATGCCGGGCGTGACGCCGTAGCCGCCGCCGTGGAGTTGCAGGGCGACGCCGCCCCAGGCAGGATGCGTGTCGTAACGCTGAGCGATGCGATCGACGACTGCGGCGAGTTCGGTTTGCACGTCGGCGTGCAAAAGGTTGTAGTGGGGCGTCGTCGCGGTGGGCGGATGCTGACTCATCGCCCACGATTGGCCGTCGACGCCAATCCATTCGATACCGCCGACGCCGGCTGCGGCGGTGCGACGGATTGCTTCAAGCGCCGGCAGTGGCGACGCGAGTTCCACGGCAGGAACGAGCGTGAGGCCTTCGCGATCGAAAATGCGGAGCAGCACTTCGAGCACGTCTTTGCGGATCGGATCTTCGCCGGTCGCGGCGAGCAGGCCCGAATCGAAACGCGGCGACACGCCGAGTCCCGCGACGGGCGCGAGCGAGGCGCCTTCGCTGGCGATCGAGAGGACGGCGCCGTTGTAGCCGGCGGCATGCAGTTGCTGGGCGAGCCGATTGGCGGCGGTGAGGAACGTGTGCCACGTTTCGATGCTGCGGCCACTCTCGGCGTCGTACTCGCCGGCGGCGCCGAAGGAATCGGCAAACGTTGGCGCCGCGATGTAGGCGGCGGCCAGACGCTGTTTCGCTGCGGGGCTGGCGGGATCGTTCGGCGCGGCCTTCGTCGTGCGATGTTGGAGACGAATTTTGCCGTAGAGGGCGCCATGCTCGTGCGAGCGATTGGCGATCAGCACGGCAGGCGATTTCGTGCGCGGCCAGAAAGCGATGCGATGCGTGACGACGCCGGTTTTCGCGTCGACGGTTTGCGTGGTTTGATCGGCGGTAAAAACGCCCCAGTCGCGGCCGAACGTGCGGACTTCGCCGGCGGCGTCGGGTTCGATGATGCTGACGGCGAGGTGTTGCTCGTAGTCGCGCGGGACTTCAATCTCGATGCCGTGCGGCTCGCCGACGCTTTTTACGGGCAGCAGATAGGCTTGCCAGGCGAGATCGTCGGACGGGGACGTGGGCGGCAGTTCAACGAGGCTTTGGCCGAGCGGCGAGAGGAGCGGTTTGACGTTGCCAAGCGGCCGCGGCGTCGAGAAGCCGGGCAGCTTTTCGACCTGCGTCCAGTGGGGCAGGCGTTGCCACCACGACGAACTCGTGGCGTCGATCATCGCGACCGTTTCCCATTCGTCGGTGAGACGCGGAAGCTTGGCAGCGGGATCGACGACGACGAAGCCGATGTTGCGAGCGGCGAGTTCCGAACCTTTTTCCCAAGGCGCCAAGCGGCTGGCGAAGCCGGCCGGGCGTTCGACGAGCGTGATCCGCAGGCGGTAGGCGCCTTCGGCTTTCGGGACGGCGAGTTCGACGGGAATTTCGCTCAGGTTTTGCGGATCGCAGGCGAAGGTCGCTTGCCAGAGAACGGCGGACGATCCCTGGCGGTAGAGTTTCGCTTCAAGCGTCGCGGGCGCCGTGAGGATCGTAGCGACTTGCGGTCGCAGCGTCAGCCGCAGCGACTCTTCGGGATTGAACACCAAATGATCGCGATTGAGTTGCACGCGGAGCAGGTCGCCCGGGGCGCGCTCGACGCGGACGTAACTGCCGAGATCGTCGAGCGGCGTTTGCTGCTTGGCGGCAGCGAGGTCGCCGAGTTTGAACTCAATCGGCTTGACTGGTTCTTCAGGAGACTTGCGGAGATCGACGACGACGCTCGCGGTTTCATCCGCGCGGATGGTGACGTCGCAGCCGTCGGCTTGGCGGCGGAGCAGGGGGGCGATGGCGACGCGATTCTCGATTAGCCGAACGGCGGCCGCTTCGTCGGCTTCGACGCCGAGGGGTTGCAGGTCGCTCAGTTCACCGCCGGCGACGGCAATGGAGCCGATCCATTTTTGCTGCGACTGAGCGTTAGCGCCCCAGCCGAAGCGGAGGCGAACTTCGATCGTTTCGGCAAGTGCGCACTCCGAGCCGAACGCCAGCGCCGCGATGGCCGCCACAAGGGCGACGAATCGCGTCGGCGCGTTGGGCCGGCAGATCGGACTTCCTTGTCCGAGCATCGCGTGACGATCCTAGAGTGCGAGCAGTGAATGCTGAGAGCAACGGAGGAGCCCGGCGAGCGGCCAAATCCGTGGCAGCGCGGCGGGATTGTAGGAGGCGGTAGGTTGCCTCACTAGGTCACTTATCGGGTGCAAGTGAAGTGAAACTCGCGACTTGCGCCGATTTTTGCGGCAGTGCCCCGTCGTTGACGGAACCACGCTAGCGTCGGCTGAATGCGCTAAGGGCCGTGGCTTAGAATGAGGCCCAAAGAATGCGGCGATGCCTCGATTTACGTTGGTTGAAAGCCATGAACGCCCGAAAATTGGCGAGAATGGGGTGCGTGTAGCCTTCAGCTAAAGAGGCTGCCCTGCGCGTATTCACCATCCTAGGGCGTCTGGGGGATGGGCTTGCCCAGGAGGTTCGAGCAACGGAAAACCTTCCGCGATGCGTGGCGTTGGCTTCGTCGCCCCGCTCGCGCTGCAGCGAGTCGCCCGCCCATCAGTTATGCTGTCGCGATGCCTGAGAAGTCGTGCACCGTCGTCCGCTGTCCACCGCATTGGCGGCCCGCTGCGCTTCGCAAGTTGCACGACAGCTTGCCCGCGGAACTGCAAGCTGGGCTGGCACAGGCTCTGCATACAACCGGCGTGGCGACCGCCACGGCATGGGATGGCTTGCTCATCGCGGCGTCCGATTCGGCCGCTCCAGTGAACATCGAGATCAGTCCCGATTCCATCACGGGAGTCGCCTGGGTCCAAAGGCTGCCGGGCGAGACGGCCTGCCTGTGGATCCCCCCCAATCAGGGCGCCATCGGCAGCGCGATAATGCGGGCCGCGGCGGCCTTCGTCGACGAGCGGCAAATTCCGCTGACGCAACTGGTGGTAAGCCCCGACGACGGTTATTCAGACGCCGAATGCTCGGCTGCGGGTTTCCCGAAGTTTGCGACGCTGCGGTACCTCTACGTCGACCTTGCGGACGATTCACGTCGTGTTGATTCGCGAGGGCCATCGCTAACGCCCTCGCCGCTCGCGTTCGCCGCGCATGCGGAACGCGAATCAGGCCGCCTGGAGCGCATCGTTGAGCAAACGTACGTCGGCACGCTCGATTGTCCGGGTCTCGACGGCGTTCGCCCTCTCGCCGAGGTACTGCAGGGCTATCGCGCGCAAGGAACGCATCGCCCCGAGCACTGGTACCTCGCGCAAACCGAGGGACAAGATGTAGGGGCTCTCATCCTCGCGGAACACCCTGGGTTGGGGAATTGGGAGCTCGTCTACATGGGGATCACCGCCGAAGCGCGCGGCCGCGGCTACGGCGCACGCATCGTGGAGTTCGCCATCGACGTTGCCGCGCGCCATCATGCCGAACGGTTGGTGCTCGCCGTCGATGCGGCCAACGAACCCGCGCTTCGCGTCTACGGTCGACTCGGTTTTATCACGTGGGCTGAGCGTATTGTGTACGCCCGTTTACGCGCGCGAGCGTAACAAACGCTGCGATCAAGACTTCTGTTGCGAGTGTCGAATCATCCGACATTTTCCGACTCATTCGCATTCGTCGGCGAATCGCCGATACAAATTCCGACCCCAACACGTTATCCACGCACGGCCTTCTCGGGAGTTTAATTTTTTTCGCCGCGAGCGCACGATCGGGAGGGCCCGTTTCTCGACCCTTTTCATGAGCGGCGAAAAGTACGCGACGCCGAATGAAGTCAAGGGCTTTGACAGGAGTGCTAGCGTCCCTAGAATCGCCTCTCGCAGGTGACAACGAACAACGTCGATCGGCCGTTCACGCGACCGATCGCTTCTCCAACGGGTGGGCGCACGCACGAGTAATCAGCGGGGGCGATCGGGTAAATGAATTTCCCGGGTCGTTTCCGTCGCGGTCGTGTTGCGCGCTTTTGAAAGCTCACAGGAAGTGGTCATGGACGATTCGGACAGGCTGTCCGCATTGCGCCAAGAGTTACGCCGTAACCTCGGAAACGAGCGTTACGAGTTGTGGCTCGGGCCGCAAACGACGCTTACGCTCGCCGACGGCGTGCTGCTGGTGGGCTGCGCTTCGCAAATGGAAGTGCAATGGCTCCGCCGCAATCTGCACGAAGCGCTCGCCTCATGCAGCGCGAGCGTCTTTGGTTCGTCGCCGTCCGTGGAGTTTGCCGCAACCTCGCAACCTGCTCAATCCTCGCCAGCCGCCGCTAACGGCGAAGTGGCGACCCTCAAACGCGCCCCGCGCCACACGCGCCGCAAACAATACTGCCAGTCGCAGTTGTCGCTAGACGGCATCGTCGAGACTAGCGTCGTTTCGCAGCCCGCCGCTCAACCGCTGCCGGCGCTGCCCGAACAATCGGCCGAACGCAAACGCCCGCGTTGGACCTTCGAAGATTTTGTCGTCGGTGATTCGAATCGCATGGCGGCCGAAGCGGCCCGCACGGCGACTCAACAGCTGGGGCGCTTCAGCCCGCTGCTGATCTACGGCCCGTCGGGCACCGGCAAGTCGCATCTGCTCAGCGCCGTCGCGGCGATGGGGCGCGCCTCGCGGCAACGCCCGCGCGTGATGCAACTCACTGCCGAGCAGTTCACCGCGCAGTTTCTCGAAGCCCTCGATAAGCGGTCGCTCCCGGGTTTGCGGCAGAAGACCCGCAACCTGGACCTGCTGGCCATCGACGACGTCCACTTCCTCAACAACAAGCGGGCGACGCTCGAAGAACTGCTATACACGATCGACGCTGTGCAAAGCCGTGGCGGGCAGGTTGTGTTGTCGAGCGATCGGCAGGCTTCGGAACTCCAAGCCGTCAGCGTCGAACTTGCGTCGCGGATCTCGGCCGGCCTCGCGGTTGCGATCGATCCGCCCGATTACGCGACGCGGCTCGGCATCGTGCGGGCGATGAGCAGCCGCATGGACATCGCGATGGGCGAGGATGTGATGCAACTCGTCGCGCAGCAAGTCGTCGGCAGTGGCCGATTGATTAGCGGCGCCATCAACCGTCTGGTCGCCGCAAGCATGGCGGCCCGCAAGCCGATCACGTTCGAACTCGCCGGCGGAGCGATCGCCGACTTCTGCCGCCAACACTCGCCGCAAGTCCGGCTGATCGACATCCAGAAGGCCGTCTGCGAAGTCTTCGGCGTCGAGTCGACGAGCCTTAAGTCGCAACGCAAGTCGCGTGCGGTCGCCGAACCGCGGATGCTGGCGATGTGGCTCGCCCGCAAGTTCACCCGGGCCGCCCTCAGCGAAATCGGCGACTTCTTCGGCCGCCGCAGCCACAGCACGGTTGTTTCCGCGCAACGAAAGTTCGACGGACTCATCGCCGAGCGGGGCGAGATCGTCGTCGGCGATCAGCTCTGCCAGGTTGAGGAAGCGGTCCGCCGCATTGAAGCCAAACTCCGCACTGCGTAGCACGTTACCCCCCCGGTTCTTCAAACCGTTGGAATGCGGACCGCCAACCTCCGTGACACCCCGCATACCTACTCGTCCCCCTCATCCTCCGCCCCATCCGTCGCCATCCCCAACTGCCGCATTTTGCGGTAGAGATTCGACCGGTGCAGCCCCAACCGCTTCGCCGCGCTGCTCATATTGCCGCGCGAGCCATCGATCGTCTTGCGAATGTAGTGCTGCTGAAAGTCGCGAGTTGCATCGGCGAGCGAACCCTCGAACTCGGCGAGCCGATCGGCGTCGCTCCCGCCCGAGTCGATCAGCACCAAGTCGTCGACTTCAACGACGTCGCCAGTGGTGAGATAGGCGAGCCGTTCGGCCAGGTTGCGCAACTCGCGGACGTTGCCGGGCCAGTTATGCGACAGCAATCGCTTCCGCGCGGCGGCCGAGAACTTCGGCGCCTTCCGCCCCATCGTTCGGCAGAATGTCTGCAGAAAGTGATCGGCCAGCCGCAGCACGTCTTCGCCGCGCTCTCGGAGCGGCGGCAGTTCGAGGCTCACCACATTCAGCCGGAAGAACAAATCCTCGCGGAACCGTTTGGCACGGACCATCGCGCTGAGGTTTTGGTTCGTCGCTGCGAGGATGCGAACCTCGGTATGAATCGGCGTCGACCCGCCGACGCGGACCACCGTTTTGTCTTCGAGCACCCGCAGCAGCTTGGCCTGCCCGCCAAGGCTCATGTCGCCGATTTCGTCAAGAAACAGCGTGCCGCCCGAGGCGAGCTCGAACTTGCCCGGCCGCGATTCGCGGGCGTCGGTGAACGCCCCTTTTTCATGGCCGAAGAGTTCGCTCTCGAGCAGCGTCTCGGCGATCGCCGCGCAATTCACCGCGATAAACGGCTGTTCGCGTCGGCGGCTGAGGTAGTGAATCGATCGCGCCACGACTTCTTTGCCGGTGCCGTTGTCACCCAGGATAAGAATCGCGAGATCGGTGTCGGCAATCCGCCGAATCGTTGAGCGCACGGCCTCGACGGCCGGACTCTCGCCAATGAGTTGCAGTCCCTGGGCCGCTTCCGCGACCAGCTGTTGATGCTTCGTCAGCAGCTCTTCAAATTCTTGCGTATTCTGCAGCGCCACCGCGGCGTGAGCGGCGAGCTCGATCAGCCCGCGCTCGTCGTCATCCGTAAAGTGCCCCTGGCGTTTGTTGAGGACTTCAAAGGCGCCCAGGCAGCGGCCATTCGGCGCGAGCAGTGGCACGCAGAGAATTGAGTGCGTCGTGTAACCAGTCGAGCGGTCGACGTCGCGATCGATTTGCTCGTCGCCGAGCCCGCCGCCGACGCGACGCGGTTCGCCGCTGTGGATCACTTGGCCGACGATGCCCGAATCATCAGGGATACGCAGCTCGTTTCCTTTCACGCCAAGCGCTGGCCGACCGACCAGTTCGTGCTTGGGCCGATCCCACAGAAAGATGCTCGCGCGGTCGCCTTGCAGTAGTTCGGTGGCGGCTTCGGCCATCGCCTTAAGCAGCGCCTCCATTGAGTTCGTCTGCCGCCAGGCGTGGGTGATTTCGAGAATCGTCTCCAGCCGACGAATGCGATGCTCACGCCGTTGCCGGCCGAGCACCGAACGATCGGCCGCCGCGAGCCCTTCGGCAAACTGCCGGAACGCCGCCTGATCGCTCAGCCCGCGCGCCGCAATCGCATAACCCTCGCCGAGCGGAGCGGCCAGCCAATCAGCGCTGGAAGCAACGCCGTCGCGGTCGATCGCATCAGCGACGAGTTCCGCCGGAACCTGCCGCTCGCCCATGCCGCTGGCCGACTGCACCTCCCACTTGGGCGGGTTCGAGTGAACCACCACCAGCGAAGCGGCCGGTAGGAGCTCCCGCGCTTCCGGCAAAACCTCGTCGAGCAGCCCCTTGAGGGTGTCATGCCGGCCTGAGCTAGCGAGCAGCAGGCGGAGCAGCGGGATTTGATCGGTAGTGTTGGCCACGGGGCTGTTCTCAGTTTATGCCAGGGGAGTAATCGATCGGTGCAGCTGCAGCGGCAAGTGACATCTTTTAGACTCACGGCAAGTGTATCCTTTTGTAGACGTCAGGTCAAGCGGCTGTGTTGTCTAAATGATTTGCCGGGGCCAAATTCCGCGGAAATGCAGGGGTAAAACGCCCCCCTACCGTTGCCGGCGATAGCGGTGTATCCTGCGACGCTCGCGGATCCGCTCGGAGGGTCGGCGACTGCCGTGGGTCGTCCGACCCCGGCACTCCAGGGCATTCGCGGCGATTTAGGAGCGGGTTATGGGCATGTTCAGCGGCAAAAAGGGTCTCATCACCGGCGTCTTCAACGAGAAGTCGATCGCTTGGGCCATCGCGGAGCTGATCATGCGTGAGGGGGGCGTCTGCGGCTTCACCTACATGCCCGACAAGGCCGACGACGCCCGCCAGAAGAACCTCGGCCGCATCTCGAAGCTGGTCGAAGGCCAGGAGAACGCCAAGTTCTTCACCCCGATGGACGCTACCAACGACGAGCACATCGCCGCGGCGATGACCCGTTGCGAGGCCGAGATTGGCAAGATCGACTTCCTGCTCCACTCGATCGCCTTCGCCCCGCCGGAAGACCTGAAGGGCGACACGCTCGACACGAGTCGCGAAGGCTTCAAGATCGCGATGGAAATTAGCGCCTACAGCTTGATCGCGCTCACCAAGGGGGCGAAGGGCGTACTGAAGGATGGCGCCAGCGTGCTGACGCTTACCTACTACGGCGGCGAAAAATGCGTCCCCGGCTACAACATCATGGGCGTCTGCAAGGCGGCCCTCGACTCGATCGTAAAGTACTTGGCGTTCGACCTCGGCCCGCGCGGCATCCGCGTCAACGCCCTCAGCGCCGGTCCGCTGCAAACGATCTCGGGCCGCGGCGCCGGCGTTGATCAAATGCTGTCGCTCTACGAAGCGATGGCTCCGCTGGGCCGCAACATCACGCACGAAGAAGCGGGCAAGTGCGGTGCGTTCCTGCTGTCGGATATGTCCGCCGGCGTCACTGCCGAGATCCTGCACCTCGACGGCGGCTACAACGCGATGGGCTCGCCCGGGCGCATGGTCGACCAGATCAAAGCCGCGCAAGCGAAGTAGTACCAACTGCGAGCCGGAGGGTTTATCCCCTCCGGTCTTGGTTGTGGCTTCGATATTCAACACGCGCCGGGGCCGAGACGGCCCGGCTCGCTTCGCGCATTTTCACGAATCGCGATGCGCGTCGCCGCACGCACGCCTTGCCGTGCTAGCACCACTTCTCCACTTTTCTCATTCAATCGCTCTTTGCCAATTTACGGCGAGTGCGGTAAATTCTGCAAACCTTGACGGAACGGAACCCCCGCTATCGTGACCCGTAAGTCTACGATTTCGTCCCGTTAATCCCCGCCTTGACCCTCGAATCGGCAAGCTCTGAGTTAACGGCCGGATGGATTCGGCCCCACAGTTGCTCTACACGCAGGCCGCATGCGAACGTCTCGACGCTAGCCCCGCAGCTATCGTCGCGATCCCAGGACAAGGATGGTCCTTTAATCGCAAAGGAAGAGCATGGACGCTCAGGTCTCTCGGAGCCTTCGTAGGCTTATTGCGCTGTCGTTGTTGGCAGCGATCGTTGCTGCCGTGTCGCCGCTCTCGCACGCGGCCGGCTACCGCACCGTGAATTTCACCGTCGACGCCCCGACGCCGCAACTCGCCAAGGAAATCGGCGACTCGGCCGAAGTCTGGCGCTGCGACCTGGCGAAGGAATGGCTCGGCAAAGAGTTGCCGCGTTGGAGCCAACCTTGCCCCATCAAAGCGACCGTCGCTCCTCACCTCGGCGCTGGCGGCGCCACGAGCTTCGTCTTCAACCAAGGCCAGGTCTACGACTGGCGGATGAACATCCAAGGTTCGCGCGAACGGGTGCTCGACTCGGTCCTGCCGCACGAAATCACGCACACGATCTTCGCCACCCACTTCCGCCAGCCGCTACCGCGCTGGGCCGACGAAGGCGCTTGCACGACGGTCGAGCACCATAGCGAAATCCAGAAACAAGAGCGGATGCTGATCGACTTCCTGAAGACGAAGCGCGGCATTCGTTTCGACGAGATGTTCGCGATGACCGAGTACCCTGCCGACGTGCTACCCCTCTACGCCCAGGGCCACTCGCTCTCGCAGTTCCTTATCTCGCAGCGCGGCAAGCAGGTTTTCCTGAACTTCCTCGCCGATGGCATGCGGACGAACGATTGGCGGGCTGCCATCCAAAGCCACTATGAGTACGAGCACCTGCTCGCGCTGCAAAACTCGTGGATGGACTGGGTTCGCGCGGGTCGTCCGCCGCTGCAGCTTGTCGGCGGTGGCGGCACGATGCTCGCCTCGGCTCAAGTGACGGTTCCGGCTCAGCAATCGACGGCGAGCAGCGCCTCGGCGACGATCACCCCGACGGCCAGCCCCGTCGGCAACGTCGCCGCCCGCCCGCAGAGCGTCTACGGCGAGAGCACCAACTGGGTGCCGGCTCGCAACTCGCAACCCGTTGCCGCGACGGCCGGCTACGAATCGGGCCGCCCGATCATGATGAGCGGCGGGCGTGAGAATGCAATGCGGTAAGCGTTAAGGGGTCGGGGGCGTTTTGCCACTAGCGGCTTTCGCCCGAATTGACGACTGCAAGTGGCAAAACGCCCCCGACCCCGTCCACCGTGCCAGCTCCCCCCGGTTTGAAGAACCGGGGGCTAAGTGCTCAACCCGCGCCGAAGAAGTACCGCGTCACGTGATAAAACACCGGCGCCGCGAAGCAGATCGAATCGATCCGGCTCAGCACGCCGCCGTGCCCTTCGACAAAGTTCCCGCTTGAAACCTCGCCGCGGTCTTTCTTGATCGCCGACATCGTTAGCGATCCGGCCGCTCCGGTCAGGGCGATCAATAGCGCCATCGCCGAGGTCTGCCACCAATACTGGAACGGCGACGCCCACTGCAGCAGCACGCCCAACAGGGCCGTCGACGCCGCCCCGGCCAGCACCCCTTCCCACGACATCACGGGATCGACCTTCTGAGCAATCAGGTGCCTTGCATAAATCCGGCTCCAGAACCATTCGAGCAGGTCCGAGGCGAGCACGATCGTGATGAAGAAGAACAGCATCCCGGCAGGATAGTACCGTTCCGGCGTGTCGAGCTTCAGGTACAGCAAGGCCGGTGCGAAGCTCAAGCAGTAGACGCAAATCATTAGCGCACACTGCACCTTGGCGATCCGCTCCAAGAAGCGGTCGTAATCGCCGTACACAGCCGCCCGCGCGGCGATGAAGAGGAACGCGAATACTGGGATCAACACGCTATAGAGTCCGTACTTGTCGAGGTAGACAAGCAAAAACTGCATCGGCGTGAAGAAGAAAAAGACCCAAAACAATGCCCGGTGGTCGCCGATGCGCGTCGGCGTCAGCGTCACGAACTCCCGCAGCGCCCAAAATGCAATAAACGCGAACAGCACCACGGTCAGCCATGGCAACAGGAACGCGATGACGATCACGGCAGTGAAGAACCACCATGCCTGGATGCGTGAATTGAAGGATTCGATCGCTCGGCGATCGAGCGCCGGCGACTCTCGCTTTCGCAGCCACTGACCGACGAACGTCGCCACTCCCAAGAGCAGCAGCACCGTTCCGACGAAGATTAACAGGTTCGGATTCATCGTCAGACCTCCTTCAGGCGGAGGATCGCGTCGCGGGCACGGGCGAGGAAATCGGGCTTCGGTTCGCTGGCCTCGAGCCACAACGGCGGGCCGAACGTCACCGACGACAACAGCGGCACGGGCAGAAACTCGCCGCGCGGCAAAATGCGATTCATGTTGTTGATGTAGACCGGCACCAATTCAAGGTCGGGCCGCTTCTTCGCGAGGTAATAGAGCCCGCTCTTGAACTCGCCGACCGATTCGCCGCTCGAACGCCCCCCCTCGGGGAACATGATGATCGACTGTGTCCGGCCAATCTCGCGGACCATCAGGTCGACGGGGCTCTGGTGGACCTTGATCTCGGTCCGGTCGATCAGCATCGCGTTGAAGCTCTTCGCGAGCCGCGGCTTGAGCCAGCCCTTCGACCAGTAATCCTTCGCAGCGACTGGCCGGGTGAGCCGCCGGACCGGCGTCGGCAGGGCCGACCAGACCAGGATCACGTCGAGATGGCTCGTGTGGTTGGCGAAGTAAACCCGTTGGCAGGTATCGGGTTGCGATTCGACCCAGCGCACGCTGGCCCCGCTTATCGCGCGGGCAATCCAAGTGAGGAGGGTTTCGGTGACCATGTCAGACTGCGGGGTTTCGGAAAATGGCGAAGCTGTATGGTAATGGCGGGGCGAGTCGAGCGGAATGCACGCGATTTGGGCATTCTCAACTCGCCGAACGCTCCCGATTCCGCCCGCACACAACCGCGCCAAAAATTGATTGTTCTGGTCCCCTCCCCCTTGAGGGGAGGGTTAGGGAGGGGGGCGTGGCTGGTACCCGCTTTAACCCCCTCCCCCCGCCCGGTGCTACGCACAGACTACCGCCTGCGCTCGCTCGCCGCTGGCGACCGTGCTCGTTGCTCCCTCAAGGGGGAGGGAGCCACAAGAAAAAATCTCTTACATCGTCCCTTTCGCATTTCGCCGCGGCAAAACGCCCGTCAAAAACGGCAGCGTGCTCGGCCCCTCGTCGTCGTCCGTCGCCAGGGCGGGCGCCAATTTCGCCACCTGCTTCGAGACAAAAATCCGCTCGATCAGCTCTTCGTAGCCGCGGACCATCGCCTCCAGCGACCAGCGGGCCTCGACCCGTCGCCGTCCTTCTTCGCCCAGCCGGCGGGCCTCTTCCTGATTCTGCAGTAGTTCTACGGTCGCCCCGACGAACGCTCCCTCGTCGCCCGGCGCAAACAGCCGCCCCGTGACGCCGTCGACCACCGTCTCGCGGACCGAGCCGACGTTCGACGCCACGACCGGGACGCCACAGGCGAGGGCTTCGAGGATCGATACCGGCGACGCCTCGTTGTGCGAAGTAAGCGCCACGACGTTG
The DNA here is from genome assembly GCF_965279485.1 of Lacipirellula sp. Classification (NCBI taxonomy): domain Bacteria; kingdom Pseudomonadati; phylum Planctomycetota; class Planctomycetia; order Pirellulales; family Lacipirellulaceae; genus Lacipirellula; species Lacipirellula sp. The sequence continues at coordinate 330,348 of NZ_CBDIIC010000001.1, read as the reverse complement.
CACGCCGCGAGCAGCGCGGGGACGTCGCTCCGCGAACCGACGAAGTGCACCGCCTCGGCAATCCCGAGATTTTTCGCCAACGTTTGCAGTTCGTTCCGCTTCAGCCCGTCGCCGACGATGATGAAGTGCGCCGCCGGCAGCGTTTGGCGAATCGCCGCGGCGCCGTGCAGGAACAGTTCGTGATTCTTTTCGGGGCGCAGCGCGGCGAGGATGCCGACCACCGGTGCGTCGGCAGCGATGCCAAGCTCACTGCGAATCGGCGTGGCATCTTGCGGTGAGAATCGCTCGCAATCGACGCCGTTGTAAATCGTGTTGACCTTCGCGGCGGGGAAGCATTCGTTCTCCACGAGGTGGACCGCGTGCGCATCGGCGACGCCGATAAAGGCGTCGGTGATCCGCGTCAGCATCCGGTTGAGCCGACCAACGCCGTCAGGCCAACCGGTGCTGTGGAGCGCCGACGCCACCACCGGCACGCCTGCGAGATACGCGGCGAGCCGTCCCCAAAACATCTTGTCGCCTGCGCCGACGGTCACCACCGCATCGGCCTGCGGCCGCCGCATCAGCGACCACAAGCGCGGCAGAATCCGCACGTCGTATTTGCAGGCCAGCAAATCGTGATGCACCGGCATCTCGTCCGCCAGCATTTCGCCGAGCGGCCCCGGCTCTTTGAGGCAGACGATCTCCGGCGCGAACCGCCTCCGATCGAGGCGGCGCACCAGGTTCACCAGCAGCGTCTCGGCGCCGCCGACCGGCATGCTCGTCAGCAAGAACAAGACGCGCAGTGGTTTCGAACGTTCGACAGTTTCCATCGCAAGCCTCGCAACTTAGCGGATCAGTTCGCCGCTCGAACGCGCGGACGCCGCAGCACGGGAAGCACCTTGGCGAGCGATTCGAAGGCGAAGTGTTTGAGTTCGTATTGTTCCAACGGGTTAAGGATCCATGGCGTCAGCAAGCTCGCAGCGAGCACGGCAGTAGTGACAACTGTCGCCGGCCACAGGCCGAACCCAAGCGCGAATGGCGCCATCGACAGCAGCCATGTCCCCAGGTCGACGCGCATCCCATGCCGGCGATTGAGGCCGAGCACCACGACCAAACAGAGGCAGGTCGAAATGGCCGTCGCGAATACCGCCCCATGCAACCCGTAGATCGGCAGCAGAATGAAATTGAGAATGATGTTCGTCACCAGCCCGATGAATAGCGGGACGGTCGAGAGTTTGGCCTTCTCGGCGCACCAAAGATAGTTCTGGCCGATGATGTAAATTCCGTACCAGACGCAACCAGCCAGCGTCCACGGCAGTACGTGCAAACCGTCGTCGTACTTACTTTGCAGCACGCTATGGAACAGCACTGGCGCGACGGAAAGCACCGCGACGCCGAACACCATCATGCTGATCGCCGCTAGTTTGATCGTCACATTCAGTCGCTTTGAAACGTTCTCCGGTCGGCCTGCTTCCCAATCGTGGCTGAGGTGCGGCATGACCAACCCGCTCAGTAGGTCGGCGACCGAAACCATCAGCAACGGGATGATTCGACTGCTGTGGTAGTGCCCCACTTGCTCCAACGCTTCGGTCGGCGTCAGACCAGCGCAGTGCACGATCATGTACCGATCAACGATCGCAAATAGATGCGTCAGCAGATTGGTCACCCAGACGAAGAACGCGAATCGCAGCAGCTTCGTCCAAAACTCGCGGTGGACCAAATCGTCTTCGGGCCGATCGAGATGGGTGAACGCCGGCCACGCCCAAATGATGGCGCCGACTGACGAAATCAAACAGGCGATCGAGTACCCGAACAGAATGCTGTTCATCGTCGGGTACTTCCACATCAACCCGAGCGAAATCACCGCGAATAAGATGCTCTGCACGAACTGCATCGCCGAGACGATCCGCACCAGTCGCAGCGCCGTCAGCAGCGCGGTCAGTGTGTGCTGCAGGATAATCGTTAGCAGGCAGAAGCCGATGTTTCGCATGACGTCGGCGTATTTCGCGTCGCCGAACATCATTTGCGAGAGCTGTGGCGCCATCAGTTCGATGATCGCCACCGAGATCAACCCGCACGCTGTCGTCCAGATCGTCGCCCGGTTGAGGAACGTCCGCAAATGCCCGCGTTGCCGGTAATGTTCGGCGTAACGGCCGAACGACCCCGGCACGCCGAGCACCGCGAGCGGCGCCGCCAGCATCAAAAAGCTGTACACCATCTCCCACTCGCCGAGCGACTCAGGGCTCAGCCAGCGGCAGAATAAGATCCCGCGGCCAAAGCCAACGGTTCGCTGGACGACCGTCACCACGAGCAGAATGATGACGCTCGCGGCGAGCGTATCAGCCTCCAGGTTTCGGCGCTTGTCCAGCGTCTTCGAGTTGTCAGCTTCAGTAGCGATAGATCCGACTCTCATAAAGCCGCCGACGTCGTCGGCGGTGCATCACGTTTGGTTATCGTTTTCGAACATTCGTCCACCGTCAGAGACGGTGGCTTTCACAATTCAGCGCTTCGGTGCTATTTGCCCATTAGCCCCGCACCCCCGCGAAAGTCCCCCGCATCAAACCGCGGAATCCGCCGAAACTTCCGCGGATCGGCAGTCATCCAATTGCAGAACCGCGCCCAACTCGGGTCGCCGTGAATGCGTTGGATGTGGAACGGATCGTCGCCCGGCATGTTGTAGCCGCCGTACGCCGAGCAGACGCCCCAGTATCCGGCGCGAAACGCCGTCGCGAACGCCTGTTGCGACAGATTCGCATGCAGTCCGAACGGAAACGCAAAGTAGCGCACCGATCGGCCGATGATTTTTTCTAAATCGATTTTCGAGCCAATGATTTCGCTGTCGAGAATCTGCTGCGAGGTGATCGGACCGAGATTGATGTGGTTGCGCGTGTGGGCGCCAATCTCGACGCCCGCTTCGGCCAACACGCGAATTTGCTCCGGAGTGTTCGGCTCGAGCGGCTTGCCTTGCCGCACGTCGTGCACGAACGGCCGGCCTTCGAGGACGTTCCCCGAAGCGACGAAGTAAGTGAACGGAATGTCTTGCTCGATCAGCCACGGGAGGGCTTCGCGGCAGTTGTCGGCGTAGCCGTCATCGAACGTGATGCACACCGCCGCGGTACGGTTCGCCTCCGACCCCATCCGCTGCTGCGCTTCGGTGAGCGAAATGATCTCGAACCGCTCCCGCAGCCAGATCATCTCTTCTTTAAATCGCTGGTTCGAGATCGTCCAGTCGTTCGGACTCTCGTCGGCAACGCGATGGTAGAAGAGCGACATGATCGGCGCTTGCCCCGCGGCGACCAATTGCGCAGCCCGACGACGACGCAACGGTAGCGTTGCGAGGTAGTACATGCCCAGCAGTGGTTCTTTGCAAGCTTCGGCTAGCATGTGAAACACCTCAGGGGGGCGGAAAAACGCGGAGGTCTGCGGCATCGACTCGTTAACTAAACAGCGAGGTGAGTTGCTTGGCGGTCGTTCGTAAGTTGGTCGCGCTCCCGCGCACCCGGTCGCGCAACCGCGGCCAGAGTCGATGCGGAACTGCAGTCAATCGATAGGCCTGGCGGGGCGTTGCGCGCCAGTGGGCTTTGTATGGTTCGTCGCCGCGGAGGAAGTCAAACTGCGATTGTCCGGCGGCGATTGCGTGGCGGATTGAGCAAATGGTCGACAGTTGCCCCGGCTCGTCAGCAAGCCGCGTCGGATCGACGCCTCCTTGATAGGCCCAAGTCGCTTCGGCGTTGCCGACGTGGTATTCCGCGGCAATCGGCTGGCCGTCGAGCGTGAGCGTCGAGAGCCGCAATCGGCCTTCGGCGAGCAATTGCTGAGCAACGTCCCAATGAAACGCCGCCCAGGTCGGCGAGGCAAAGCAACCCGGCTCGCCGAGCGATTGCCGCCGACGTTGATGCAAGTCGACCAGCGTTTGCCACGCATCGCCGAATTCCTCCGGCGATGCGATCATCCGCCACTCGGCCCGCGGCGAGTCGAGCACGCGGCGTTCCATCTGGCGAATCTGTTTGCGGTGCGACTTCGACTGCAGGGCGAGGAACTCGTCCCACGTCGCCGGCAAGTCGATCGCCCAACAGCGGTCGGTCGACATCCGCCGCGTCGTGAAGTCGCGGCGAGCCAAGCTCCCCAGCAGATTCATCGTCGCGGTGTCGGCGTCGTCGATCGCCGTGAAATCAACCAGATCGATCTCGCCAATGGCGGCGATCGCTTCAGCGATGCCGTCCACCGCATCGGTTTCAAACGCCGGATCGAGAATTACTCCCAGATGTTCGCTGCAAACTTCCCCATCGCCTAGCAGCCGCAAGACGCAGCCCTGCGTCCAGGTCGTTTCACAGTACGCGGGCAAAATGGCGCGAACGCTATCTGCTGAATCGGACGCGTCGCTGAACGCGATCCATACGCTCAGTTCGCGCTCGGCCTGCTCTTCGCCGTAGTGCCGCCACCATGCCGCCAGCCACGTCCAACGACGGAACGGCAGCCCACCAGCGAGCCGATCCCAGGCGTCGCGGTAGGGCAGCAGGTCGTTCAGATTGTCGAAGCGTTGGAGTCGCACCGTGGCAATCCTGAAATGATTCGTAAAACGCCGGCGTCGGCCGCACCCGCGCGCAACGCTCGCGCACGGGCGGCCCGTCCACCGTCCGAAAGTCAGCGAAAACATAGGTCGGGATTCGCAAAATGATGACAACGGAATCCCGAAGTAGCGACTGTAACGGCTCGGCCGGTCAGGCCAGCCGCACCGCATCCCCGGCGGCCGACGATTCCGCCGGCAGCGATCCTCCATGAGCTAAGTTCGTGTATCGGGAGGGGAGCCCTGCGCGAGCGGATTGCCGCGCGCTCTCCGCCCTCATCGATCGAGCCCACGCGATGAATGCCGCTCCCTTTCCCTCGCTCACGCCCCACGAACTCGCCCGCTTGCTGTGGCGGAAGAAGGCGCTAATTCTCGCGCCCGCCATCGTCGGCGGCGTGCTCGCGGCCGCCTACTCGCTGGTGATGCCGCGCTACTGGGAAGCGTCGCAAGGCCTCGTCGTGCGGCAGGAAACTGCCGGCGCCCGCGGTCCCACGCCCGGCAAGTTCGCCGATCTGTACGAGATGCGCACGTTGCAGGAAACGATTCTCGAAGTCGCCAAGAGTCAGCAAGTCGTCGTCGGCACGCTCAAGGCCGTTAACCAAGAACTCAACGGCGCCGCCGGCGAGCCCGACGCCGAGGAGATCGACAAGTTTCGCGAGCACCTCAAAATGCTCCCGCCCCACGGCGGCGAGTTCGGCAAGACCGAGGTCTTCTACTTCTATATGAAAGATCCCGATCGCAAGCGTGCGATCGCCCTCGTCGGCGAACTTTGCCGGCAGCTCGATCTCGCCCTCAAGCAGCTCCGCACCGAACGGGCCCAAAGCCTCGTCGCCGAACTGCAGGAGCAGGTCGATCTCGCCACGACGATGAACAACGAACAAACGGCCAAGCTGGCGTCGCTCGAAACCGAAGTCGGCGCCGACCTCGGCGAGCTCCGGATGCTCCACTCCGGTTCGAGCGGGCAAAGCGACCTCCGCACGGAGCTCGTGCAGCTTGAATCTGATCTGCGGAAGTTCCAAACGCAGGTCCGCGAAGCGGGCGAGCTGATCTCGCTGCTCGAAGCGGCCCAACAAGACGCCCAACAGCTGATCGCGACCCCGAATAGCTTGCTGACGACGCAACCTGCGTTGCGGCAACTGAAGGATGGCCTCATCAAGGCCCAAATCACCACCGCGCAACTTTCTGGCACCCGTTCGGATGAACATCCGCAAGTAAAGGCAGCCATTGAAAGCGAAGCGCAGATCCGCAACGATCTCCACCGCGAACTCGATACCGCCGTCAACGGCGCCGAGGTTGAAAAGAGCCTCGCCGAGCAACGTGTCACCGCCACGGAGACGCGGCTGCACGCCCTGCAAGCCCGGCTCGTCAAACTGGCCGAGCAACGGGCCGAGTATGCCAACCGTATCGCCGCGGTCGACAACAGCCGCGCGACGCTTAACCAGGCCCGTCACAATCTGAGCACCGCGAAGGCTGCCGAAGCCGCCGCCCAGGGCGCCAGCCTCGTGACTCGCATCGGCACGCCTGAAACGGGCCCCCGCCCGGTTGGGCCGGGCCGCACGATTATCGCGCTCGCCGGCGCCGTCGGCGGCGGGATGCTAGGCGTCGCGCTCATTTTCTTCACTACCGTCGGGGCGCCGCAAGAATCGACGCAGTCGGTCGTGGGAGTTCGTCCCGCTCCATCGCAAACGATTCCATATGCGCCGGCACCAACGCAACGTCGTGCTGAAACATTCGAACCCGTTCCCGCACGCGAACCGCTGCAGCCCGTGGAACACTTCGCGGCAGCCGCGCCGTCACAAGCGTCGGCAATGCCGCGCAGTGCGCAGCCGTGGGACGTCGAAACTCGCCCACCGGCGGAACATTGGAGCGGCCTCGGCACGAGCGCTGAACTCGCCGCCGCGTCGAAACATTTGCTGGGCACCGGCCGCCCGGCCGCAGCGCAAGTAACGAGCGCCAGCGCAACCGCCACGGTCGCCGCGCCGGTCGCGACGATGCCCGAACGCAAACCCTCGCTGCCGCTTCCTCCCGGTGCGCTGCCAAGTGCCCTCGGCAGCCTGCCGCCCGCCGGCGTCGCTGTCGCCCCGGCCATGTCGTTGCAAGAAGCGATCCAAGTCGCCAAGCAATCCGCTAACTGATCGACGACCGCAGTTCTCGCAATGCCCTATGGAAGTCGCCATCGCCATCGCTGCCCTCGGCGGACTGCTCTGGTGGGCGGCGTATGCGCGGTGGGGTTCGCTCTGGATGGGCTGCGGGGCCTTCATCGCCCTCGGCTACGTCCTCGCGCCGCCGTTGTGGACTGCTCACATTGGCCCGATCCCGCTCACCGTCGACCGCGTCCTGCTGATCGGGTTCGGCGCCGCCTACATTTGGAAATGGCGGCAAGGCGAACTCGCGCTGCGACACATCTCGCCGGCCGATTGGTTGTTGCTCGCCGCGATTGGGTACTTCACCGTTCGCTGCGCGATGACGCCCACGCCGCCGCCCGACGGTTCTACCGTGAAACCTTGGTGGCGACTCATTGCTGCGTTCTGGATTCCCGCCGCTCTGTACCTCGCCGCTCGCACGTCGAACGACGGCGAGCGCCGCTGGCGCGGGATGCTTTGGATTCTCGCCGGCCTCGGCGGGTTCCTCGCGTTCACCGCGTTCGCCGAAATCACCAAACAGTGGTGGGCCGTCTTCCCTCGCTATATTTCCGACCCGCTGCTCGGCACCCACTTCGGCCGTGCCCGCGGCCCGTCGCTCAACTCAGCGAGCTTGGGCATCATGCTCACCGTCTGCTTCTGGGCGGCGTGGATGTTGTGGCCCAAACTTTCGCGACTCGCGCAAGGCGCCGTCGCCGGATTGCTGCTCGCCATCGCCGGCGGCATCTTCCTCACGTTCACTCGTTCAACCTGGATCGGCCTTGCCGCGGGTCTCGCTGTTGTTCCTGCACTTCAACTCCCCAAGTGGCGCACCGCTTTGGCGATTGGCGTCATCCTCGGTGGCGCCATCGGCGTCGTCGCCCTTGGCGACAAGGTGACAAACCTCAGCCGCAAAGATTCCGACGCCTCCGCCGAGCACTCGGTCTACCAACGGGCGTCGTTCGTGTACGTCTCTATGCGGATGTGGCGCGACGCCCCGCTCCTCGGCTGCGGGTTTGGTCGCTACTACGACCTAAAGATGCCGTACCTCTCCGATCGTAGCCAGCAGCTCGAACTCGAATCGCTCCGCAACCTCGACCACCACAACACGGTCCTTAGCATCCTGGTCGAGACCGGCATCGTCGGCGTGACGCTATTCCTCGCGTTGCTCGTCGCCTGGACGCGGATGGCGTGGCAGCTGTATCGCGCCGAAGACCTACCGATGTGGGAACGCTCCCAAGGCCTATTCCAACTCGCCGTCGTCATCAACTACCTGTCGTCGGCGCTGTTCCACGACTTGACGCTGCTCCCCACCGAACACTGGCCGCTGTTCCTCAGCGCCGGCGTTTCGTCAGCGCTGCTAGCCCGGCGCGCAGAACACGTCACAGCCACGCAACCAGTTCCAACCGCGCCGTGGCACGCCCTCCCCGCATAACTGCCCACTGACAACCGCCCACTGCCAATTGACACTCCAATGCCCATCCCCCAAATCAACCTGTTCGGTATGACGATCCACGCGCTCGACATGCCTGAGAGCATCAGCACGATTCTCGATTGGTGTCGCACGCCCCGCGAGCGTCGCTGCCAGTACGTGGTGACGCCGAACGTCGATCACACGGTGATGTACCAGACGAACGCCGCGCTCCGCGCGTCGTACGCCGACGCGTCGCTGATCCTCGCCGACGGGGCGCCGGTGATTTGGGCCTCGCGATTGCTTGGCCGCGCGCTTCCCGAGCGCGTCGCCGGCAGCGACCTCGCTCCGGCGCTGTTCAAGCGGGCGAATGCCGACACTGAACAAAGCCAGCCGCCGCTGCGGGTTTATTTGCTCGGCGCCGCGCCAGGCGTCGCCGAACGGGCCGCCGCGAACGTCATCGCTCGCTGGCCGCATGTTGAAATCGTCGGCACGCTCTCGCCGCCGATGGGCTTCGAGAAAGACCCGGCGGAGAACGAAAAAATCTTCGCCGCCGTCGCCGCCGCTCAGCCCGATCTGTTGATCCTCGGTCTCGGCGCGCCCAAGCAAGAGCTTTGGATTCACGCCCACGCCGCCGAGCTGCAAGCGAAGGTCGCCCTGTGCGTCGGCGCCACGATCGACTTCCTCGCCGGCGAAAAGAGCCGCGCCCCGCGCTGGATGCGCCGCGTCGGCCTCGAATGGCTCCACCGCCTCTCGAGCGAACCGGGCCGCCTCGCGAAGCGTTACCTTCGCGATGCCTGGGTCTTTCCGCAGTTGGTGTGGCAAGATTGGCGTCGCCGGGCGCTCGCCCCGCACTAGCGTTTACCCAACTGCTCGCAGTTTCGCGGCGTTCATTTTGATATAGTGGCCCCATGCCCCCACGCCACGCTATTGTCATTGCCGTCGACGGACTCCGCGCTTCCGCCCTCGGCGCCTACGGAAACACCTGGCACCCGACCCCCGCGCTCGATCGGCTTGCGAGCGAGTCGCTGTTGTTCGATTGGATGATGGTCGATTCGCCGGCCCTCGCCGGGTTTTACCGCGCCGCCTGGCTCGGCGCACCTGCACCGCACGACGGCGTCGAACCGACGAACCTCAAGCCCCTTGCCGCCGCGCATCCCGCCGGCCTGCTGCCGCAACTCCTGGCAGCAGGCGTCGCGACGTCGCTCACCACCGACGACGTTTGGCTTGCCGAGCAAGGCGATCAACTTGGCTTCCGCGATGTCCGCGCACTTGAGTTTCCCCATCCCGCGACGGCTGAGAGCATGGCCGACACGGAACTCGCGCAGCTCTTTGCGATCGCCGCCGACCAACTCGAACAGTGGAGCGTCGCGGGAGATTCAGCGACAGCTGGCGCCGAGCCTCCCCGCTTACTCTGGCTCCATGCCCGCGGCTATCACGGCGCGTGGGACGCCCCGCTCGAACTCCGCCAATCGCTCCTCGACGAAGACGACCCAGAGGCACCGACGTTCGTGACGCCGCCGCTACGTTTGGAAACGGCGAACCTCGACGAGTTGCTGCTGCAACGCGCCGCCTACGCCGCGCAAACGGCGATTCTCGACGAGTGCGTCGGTATGCTGATCGACATGCTTGCTGAAACAGGACTCGCCGACTCGACGGCGGTCGTCGTCATCGGCTGCCGCGGCTTCGCCCTCGGTGAACATGGCGCCGCGGGAAGCGAGGTCCACGACCTCTACGGCGAAGTGACGCACATTCCTTGCTTGCTCCGTCGGCCTGACGGCGCGCCAGTTGCGCCGCCGCGTGCGAGCGAACTTGCCCAGCCTGCCGACCTCGCGCCCTACCTGCTCGAATGGCTCGGCTGTTCCCTCCCGCCGTCGCCGGGCGATGCCTCACCGTTGGCGTCCGCGCGCGATCGCGTTGTTGCCATCGGCAAGCATGGCGAGCTTGCCTTGCGAACGCAGAGCTGGCTACTGCGGCAAGCAACGAAACCCGGCGAGCTTGGCGAGGCCGAGCCAACCATCGAACTCTTCGCCAAACCGGACGACCGTTGGGAAGCCAACGAAATCGCCGACCGCTGCCCTGAAGACGTCGCCGAGCTGCTGGCGGAGATCGAGTCCTTCTCAAACTAATAGCCGTTGGCCAACAGTGCCCTCGTCGTCCAGGGCCACGGTCAGCAAGCGCTCAACGAAAATTGGAATGCTGCCTTACGACCGTGAGCGCGCTGGTTTCTTGATCGCTACGGGCGACTGCTAATAAATCCCGTTGCGATTGAGCTGGTTGAGCTGCCCCTCGCTTGCCCGGCTGCGGGGACGGAACGATTCCCACAGCGACTTTTTCTCCGCGGCTGGCTCTTCCTTCTTCTCCGCCTGAGCCGTTTCGGTCGGCTTGGCCTCCTCGGCGGCGGGCTTAGCGGCTGTGGCAGCCTTTGGATCTGCGGGAACCGTCGACGTGCCCGGCGCCGCCGGCGGAGGCGTCGAGACCGACGCAACTTGCGGCTTCAGCGGTTTGGCCGTAGCGGGGTCTTGTAGTTCGAACTCCACCGTAAAACTGTCGTGCGGGTTGCTGGTGTTCAGGATCGACGCCACCTGCGTGCGGAGTTCGCTGATGACGTCGTCTCCCTGTCGGACCTGCAGGACCTGTTGGCCGGCGATCACCGTCGGCACCGCCTGCAGGCCGAAGCGTTGGTGCAGTAGCATCGCCAGTTGCGTCGTATCGCCGGTCCAACCGCGGAATGAAATCCGCTTCACCCGTCCGTCGGCGCCAAAGAAGTAGGTGAGCGAACCGGCAATGTCGTACACCTGCGTGCCGCTCACGAGCGGGACGCGGACGCCGAAAAGATCGAGATCGGCGAGCGCCGTCGATTTTCGATCCCAGCGCTGGTAGACCCACTCTTTCGTGACGTCGAACCGCAAGATTTCGGGGAGCGCGTAGGTCATCGCCGACGTCCGCGGCGTCGGTGCGGGGAGCAGCGGCGTGGCGGCGTGGGCAAACGGCGAGGCAGGCGTAGAGTTCGCGGCGTTATTGGCTGGAGTTGCGCCGGCGGCGGGGGCTACGGCGGCCGCTGCATTGTGCGCAGAGGCGGCCGGAGCCGGCGTCGCGGGAGCCGTCGCGGCCGGTTTGCGCATTTGCTCGGCCCATTCGGGGGCGTTCGTCGCGACGTAGGGAACCGCCACCGATGCGGCCAGCAGCGCGGGCATGGCTAAAGTTCGTGAGATCATCTTCCCCGTCGCTCCCCGGCTCGCGAGGTGGTGAGTACGATAGACCCTCCCCCCTAGAATCCTGTTCGACCACTTCGCGACTGCAACTTGCTTTGACGCTCAAGCGCCGCCGCACCTTACTCCACGCCTAAACGCGCCACATCCCCGACGCGCGTAGCAGGCGTCGCGACCCCACTTCGGCGACACTCGCACGACCCACGCTATGGTAAACCTTGACGACTATGCGTGGCTGACGGGCGACGAAGCGGCGGCTGCGGCGCTCGCAGCGTACGCCGACGACCCGCGGTCGGAATTGCAGCAGCAGAACGAACTGCGGAAGCAGTTCACGCCGGAGCGGGCGCGGCTGGTGCTCGAGCAGATTGGCTTGCGACGCCGCGGGGTGCAGAAGTTCGGCCCGCTCGCGATGCGGATGTTCTTCGCGCCGGTGGCGCTCGAGCAGGCGACTGACGGGGAAATCGCGGCCTACAAGGCGGCGCGGTTTCGAGCGGATGGGGCAGGGCGGTTGGTGCACGATTACTGCTGCGGGATTGGCGGCGATTTGCTAGCGCTCGCGGCGGCGGGACCGGCGATTGGTTGGGATTCGTCGCCGGTGGTGCGGCTGCTCGCCGAGCAAAACTTGGCCGCGGCCGCGATGGCGGTCGGGGTGATTGCGAGTCAGGGCGAAGTTCGCGAGGGGGATGTGGCCGAACTGACGCCGGATGCAGGCGAGGCGTGGCATGTCGATCCAGACCGCCGCGCGGATGGGCGGCGATCGACGACGCTCGAGAATCACTCGCCCGGTCCGGAGGTGATCGATCGGTGGCGCGCCGCCGCGCCCGACGGCGCCGTTAAACTCTCGCCAGCCAGCACGCCTCCCAAAGATTGGGAACGCGAGGGTGAACTCGAATGGATCACCTCGCAGCGCGAGTGCCGGCAGCTGGTCGCTTGGTTCGGGCAGCTCGCGCTCGCGCCGGGACAGCGGCGGGCGACGATCGCGCTCGGCGGTTCGCAGAGCGCGAGCTTCGTCGGCGAGGTAGAAATTGACTGCGTCGCCGCAAACGAGCCACTACGTTACGTGTACGATCCCGACCCGTCGCTGATCGCCGCCCACTTACTGGGTGCGATCGCCGAGCACCATGAGTTGACGTCGCTGGGCGCGGGGGGCGTTTATCTCACCGGCGACGAACCGATTGCCGATCCGCTGCTTGCGAGCTTCGCTATCGAGGAAGTCTTCCCGCTGCGTGTTGCCGCAGTGGGGAGTTGGCTATCCGCACGCAACGTCGGGAAGCTCGAGGTGAAGAAACGGGGCGTGACGATCGACCCTGAAAAATTTCGCCGCGATCTGAAACTGCGCGGCGACGATGCGGCGACGCTGATTCTCACCCGTATCGGGAAACGGCAGGTGGCGATCGTAGCCCGCAGATTGGCGACGGCGACGTAGGGCTGCACAGCGGGCGTCATCCCGGATCTGGCGGATCGAAACTGCTTCTAGATTCCTCGCTCCGCTCGGAATGACGTTTCAATGCTGCGTTGACCTCCAATGCCGCAATGACCTTAGGCGGTGCGGTGACCTTCAGCCGTGCGTTGACAGGGGTAACTTCCGCCCCCTTCGCAGGCTAAAATGGGAGCTTACCCATCCTCAGCCCAGTCGCGGTTGCCGCCGTATGAAACTTGCCTTTAGTTCCAACGCTTATCTTCGCTACACGCTAAAGGAAACAGTGCGGCGGATTGCCGAAATCGGTTACGAGGGGATCGAGCTTCTCGCCGACGTGCCGCATGCGTGGCCCGCGGGGATGTTGCCGGAGCAACTCGAAGAGATCCGCCAGACGATCGCCGACTCGGGGCTGACGATTTCGAACATCAACGCGTTCATGATGAACGCCGTCGCCGATCCGCGGCAGCCGTATTGGCATCCGGGGTGGACCGATCCCGATCCGCACTACCGCGCGATCCGCCGCGAGCATACGAAGCGGGCGCTCAAGCTGGCGGCCCAACTTGGCGCGCCGCACATCACCACTGAACCAGGCGGGCAACTCGCGCCGGGGCAGTCGCGGGCCGATGCGAGCCAGATTTTTTACGACGAGCTGATGCCGTGCCTCGAAGTGGCGGAACAACTCGGCGTCGGGCTACTCATCGAGCCGGAGCCTGACCTGCTAATCGAGCGATTCGACGAGTACCTGGAGTTCGTCGAGCGGATCGACTCGCCGCAGTTGGGACTGAACTTCGACGTCGGCCATGCGTACTGCGTCGGCGAGGACCCGCAAGACTGGGTTGCGAAGATGGCAGACCACACAGTCCACTATCACCTGGAAGATATCGCCGACACTCGTATCCATCAGCACATGGTGCCAGGGCAGGGGGCGATCGATTTCCCGGCGACGTTGCGGGAGATTCAAAAGACCGGCTACGACGGCTGGCTGACGGTGGAACTGTACCCCTACGGCGTGAGCCCCGACCCCGCGGCGCGGGAAGCCCGCGAATTTCTCACCCGTGCCCTCCGCGACCTTGGCGTGCCGGAGACTTCCCCGTCATGAGCAGCGTCGCGCAGCCTGGTCGGATGCTCGCCTGGTGGCAACTGCTGCGTGCGGCCAACGTTTTTACCGCGGCCTCGAACGTGCTGGCCGGATTTTTGATCGTGCAGCGCAGTTTTGAACCGGCGGAGGCGCTCGCCGCGCTTGTGGCGAGTTCGGCCTGCTTGTATCTCGCCGGCATGGTGCTGAACGACTTTTTTGATGCCGAGATCGACAGCGTTGAACGGCCGGAGAGGCCGATTCCTTCGGGGCGAATTCCGCGCGGCGTCGCGGGGTTAGTTGGCTGGTCGCTATTGGCGATCGGCGTCTTGCTCGCGCTCGCGATTAGCTACCAACAGGCGAACATCGCGCCGGGGCTTATCGGCGTGCTGCTGGCGATCGCGGTGGTGCAGTACGACGGCGGGCTGAAGAAGACGCGATTCGGGCCGTACGCGATGGGCTGGTGCCGGGTGCTCAACGTGTTGCTGGGGGCGAGCGTGGCGATTGATCTGTCACACCGTGTCGTGCCGTTCGCGTATGCCGTGATGATCGGAGCGTACACAGTGGGCCTCACCTATGTGGCGCGGAGCGAAATGGTGGGCAACTTTGCGCGGAGCTTGCACATTCGCAACGTGGTAACGCGGCTATTGCAGGGATTTATTGTGATCGACGCGATTGCCGCGACGCTGGCCGCCGGTTGGATCGCGGGGTTGGCGGTGCTTTGTTTGTTGATTCCGACGTTGATTATCGCGCGTTGGGCGGCGATGACGTAAAAGCAGTCGGCAGTCGGCAGTAGAATCTCCCTCCCTTGAAGGGAGGGGCTAGGGGAGGGATTAAAATAGTCACCCAGCAAAAACAAGATTGACGCCACACGCCACTCACAAACATCTTCTGCCCACTGCCCACTGCCCACTGCCCACTCACGCCCATGCACCTCGGTTACGTCACTAACGGCTTCGCCCACCACAGCCTGCCGGCGGCGCTGGAGGTGTTGGCGGGCATCGGGTACCGCAGCGTCGCGATCACGCTCGATCATGGTTCGCTCAATCCGTTTGCCGCGGATTTTGAGCGAGAGTTGCACGCGACAGCGGAGTTGCTGGCGAAGTACCAGCTGCGCAGCGTCATCGAAACCGGCGCGCGGTTCCTACTCGATCCACATGTAAAACATGAGCCGACGCTCGTGTCGCAGCGGGAAGAAGATCGCCTACGGCGAATCGATTTTCTGCAGCGGGCGATCAACGCGGCGAAGTTCCTCGGCAGCGATTGCGTCTCGCTTTGGGCGGGCGTCGTTCATCACGCGGCGGGTCGCGATGCGGCGCTGGCTGATCTCACGGCGGGGCTGCAGCGCGTCGTCGACTATGCCGAACGTCGCGACGTGACGATTGGCTTCGAGCCCGAGCCGGGGATGCTGATCGACACGATGGGTTCGTTCGCGGAACTGCTCGATCGCGTTGATTCGCCGCGGCTGCAGCTGACGCTCGACGTCGGCCACCTCCACTGCCTCAACGAAACGCCGATCGCCGACGTGATTCGCCGTTGGGGCGAGCGGATCGTCAACGTTCACATCGAAGACATGCGGGCCGGGGTGCACGATCACCTGATGTTCGGCGACGGCGAAATGGACTTTCCGTCGATCATCGCGGCGCTCCGCGAGGTCGACTATGATGGCGGCGTTCACGTGGAACTAAGCCGCCATAGCCACGACGCGCCGCGCGTGGCGAAACTGGCGTTTGAATTTTTGTCACCATTGATGAAGAGGTAGCCGCGAAAAGGCACAAAGCACGCAAAAAAGGTAAGCAATCCAGGTCACTGCAAGACTCTGCACCCATTTTTTGCGTCCCTTGCGCCTCTTTGCGGCTAAAAAGAAAATAGCCATGCCCGAATACGTCATCTTGCTCACCGTCCCTGGCCTGCGTCGTCAGGATCTCGCTCACATGCCGCGGTTGGCGGCGCTCACTGCCGGCGGCGATCAGGCGGAACTGGCGCCGACGTTTCCCGCCGTCACCTGCACGGTGCAGTCGAGCATCACCACCGGCACGCCGCCGAGCGAGCATGGCGTCATCGCGAACGGTTTTTACTGGCGCGATCGGCAGGCGGTCGAGATGTGGACGACGCCGAACGAGTGCGTCGACCGGCCGCAGATTTGGGATACGCTGCACGAGCAGGCGCCTGGCGTGACGTCGGCGGTGTGGTTCCCGCTCCATGCGAAGCATTGCGGGGCCGATTACGTTTGCCTGCCGGCGCCGGTACACAACCCCGACGGCAGCGAGTCGCTGTGGTGCTACACGAAGCCCGAGATGCTGTACGGCGACTTCCTCGCGAAGCTCGGCCACTTCCCGCTGATGAACTACTGGGGGCCGATGTCGAACATCAAGTCGACCGAGTGGATCGTCTCGTCGGCGATTCAGGCGGCCGAGCAGTTCAAGCCGAACTTTTTTTACTTGTACATGCAGCATCTCGACTACGCGCCGCAGAAGTTCGGGCCCGATAGCCCCGAGGCGCGACAAGCGCTCGTCGATCTCGATGCGGAGATTGGCCGGCTGGTTGATGGGTTCGCCACGGCCTATGGCGATGCGAAACCGCTATGGCTCGTAGCCAGCGAGTATGTCATCACCGCGGTTGATCACGTGATTTACCCCAACCGATTGCTCCGCGACGCGGGGCTGCTGACGGTGAAGGAAGTCGACGGCGGCGAGTTGATCGACTTCGCGGCGAGCCGCGCGTGGGCGCTGGCCGATCACCAATTCTCGCATATCTTCGTCCGCGATCAGGATGCGGCGACGATCAAAGAAGTACGGGCGCTGTTTGAAAGGCTCAAGGGCGTTGCAGAGGTGTTCGAACCGAAGAATGCCCCGCAGTACGATCTCAACCACGAGCGGAGCGGCGAGCTTGTCGTCGTCAGCGAGCCGAACAGCTGGCAGGCGTATTACTGGTGGAACGACGACGCGCGGGCGCCAGAGTTCGCCCGCAGCGTCGACATCCACCGCAAGCCAGGCTACGACCCCGTGGAGATGTTCTTCGACCCGGCGACGCGTGGCATCCCGCTCGATGCCACGCTAGTCAAAGGCTCGCACGGTGCGCCGGCGAACGACGCCGCCCAACGCGGCGTGCTACTCAGCTCGCAGAAGGGCGTCTTCGTCGAAGGGCCGACGGCCGACACCGACGTGGCAGAAATCGTGCTGCGGCAGTTCGGGCTCTAAGAGAAAGCCCGCGAATGACGCTAATTGGCGCGAATAGACAAGCGATCACTGCATTGCTTATTCGCGAAAATTCGCGTGATTCGCGGGTCACTTCTTCTCTTCAAACCGAAAGCCGCGGCTCTGCCCGAAGAACTTCAGCGGGTTGTCGTAGACGACGCGGCGGATCAGCGATTCAGCGTGGCCGCGTTTGCGCATCTCCATGATGAAATCGGGGACCGCGGTCGGCTTCGACGGGCCCCAGTCGCCGGCGGAATTTACCAGCAGCCGCTCGGGGCCGTAGATTTCGACCATGTCGCACGCCCGTTGCGGGGTGCATTTGCTCACCGGGTAGAGGGTCATTCCAGCCCAAAAGCCTTGGTCGAGCACCAGCCCGACGGTGTGCTCTTCAACATGATCGACCAGCACGCGGTCGCGTTGCAGGCGGCCGTCGCCGGTGAGCATGTCGAGAATCATCCGCGTCCCCTGGTATTTGTCTTCCAGGTGAGGGGTGTGGATGAGAATCTGCTCGTTCGTCTTCACCGCGAGGTCGATGTGTTCGAGGAATACGGTCGCTTCGTTGCGGGTATTCTTGTTGAGGCCGATCTCGCCAATGCCGAGCACGCCGGGGCGGTCGAGGAACTCGGGGATCATCGCGATCACTTCGCGGGAGAGGGCGACGTTCTCCGCTTCCTTGGCGTTGATGCAGAGCCAAGTGAAGTGTTGGATGCCGTACCAACCGGCGCGTTTCGGTTCGAACGCGGTGAGTTGTTCGAAATAGTCGCGAAAGCCGTCGACGCTGCCGCGATCGTAGCCAGCCCAGAAGGCCGGCTCGCTGACGGCGACGCAGCCCATTTTGGCGAGCGTTTCGTAATCGTCCGTGGTCCGCGAGACCATGTGGATATGGGGGTCGATGTAGTACACCGCGCTGTTCGCCGCCGTTTCAAGCCACCGGTTTTGCGGTGGGCGTTATGGATCTGGGATCGAAAACGGTTCGTCCACCGGCGGAGCCGGCGGCTTTTATTGCTCGCGTTGGTTACACCTCAAGGCGCGTGCGCCACTGTTCGTCGTAGTCGCGGCTGAAGAGGAGCTGTACGCGGGCGGCGCGGCTCGGGTCCTCGGCCAGCAGCAATTGGATCGCCTTTTCAAGCCGTTCACGGCGACCGCCGTCGTCGCCGGCCGGGAGGGCGCGGTCGAGCCGATCAAGGCCTGCCGCAATTTCCAGAATCTTGGCCCGCAGCGGCAGGAACTCTTGCTCCAGCACGGCGTCGCGCGTTCGTTCGCCAGTCATTGTCGATCTCTCCTTCATGGCACGCGTTTCCTGCCGCGGTGGCGTCGTAACGGTCGTCCGACGCCTGCTCCTTCAGCTCAGACTTCCAGTTTCGCCGACCGCCGAGCGGGTTGCAATGACCGGCACGGCGGCCCGTATTCCGACGGTATCGATTAGAGCGGCTATCCGGCGGCGAAATTCGGCTGCACCTTTCCACAGCGGCGGCGTGCGCGAAACCGCCAATTCGGTCGTAACTTCGTGTCGATTTCTGCGGCATGGTCGCCCACACGGCGTAGATTTCAGCGTCAACCCACGGTGCGCGGCGACGCTGCGCATTTGTGAACCTTGCATTTCCCGTTCGTCGGCCTCGCCCCGCGCGAGCCAGCACCGGTGCATCCACTCCAGCGAACCATCGACGCCCTGGCGAAGAGCCACAACGAGGCGGCCACGCCGGCGCTAATTGCTGCGCTCGGCACGCAGTCGATTGAAGTCTTCGACGGCGTCGTGCGGGCGCTTTGCGCGCGCCGCAGCAAAGTCGGGCATCTTGCCGTACTCCGCTACTGGGAGGTGCTAACGCCGTCGCAGAAACTGATCGTCGAAAAAGGGCGTTGCCGCATGGGCGTCGCCCTTCGCGAAGCGCTACTCGACGGCGACGACAAGCTGTTCGGCGCCGCGTACGAATTTGTCGAAGCTTCCGGCGATTACGATCTCGTGCCGACGCTCGTGATGGTCGCCGAGCAAACTTGCGGCGAACGGGCCGATGCCGCGGTATCGCTGACGCTCAACCTGGTCGACCAGCTTTGCCGCTGGCTGGCCGCCGAGCGCGAACCTGTGCTGGGACGCGATCCAGAAACCATTCGTTACTGCGTGCTGGAGAGCTTGGAACGCTCCGTCGAGCGCTACCGGCAGCATCACCGCACCGAGTTGCTCGAAGCGTTCGTCGTTCTCGCCGGGCCCGACAGCAAGTTGCTTCGCAGCATCTTGGAATCGCCGCACCACCCGTGCCACCAGAGCATCGTCAAGTCGCTGACCGCGAGCATCAGCCCGAGCATGCTGCGGCTCTTGACGACAATGTACGCCTACCGCGAAGCTCCGCCTGCGGTACGCAACGTCGTCGCGAAGCGAACCGACCAACCGTTCATCGATGCCTTCCTGGCGATTCCGCTCGATTCGAAGAATGCGTTGCTGCAGCGCAATCTCATTCGGACGAAGGGCATCGCCTGCTGTGAAGCGAACCCGGCCATCCTGGCGCAGTTGACCGACGAACAGCAAGCGACCGCGATGCGGATGCTGGCCGCGTCGGGCACGAGCGAGGATCATAAGCTGAGCCTCGCCGAAATCTTGATGAAGCATGGGCCGGTCGAGGGGCGGATCGCCGCCTGCGAGGCGCTGCGGACTATCAACGGGCAACGTGCGAATCAACTCGCCCTGCAAGCCTTGCAAGACGAGCATGGCGAAGTGCAAGCCGCCGCCGTCCGACAACTGCGCGAGCGGCGAATCCCGGGCGCGATGAACAAGCTGCTGGAACTCGTGCAGAGCCCGATCGAAGCGGTCAGTTCCGCGGCGCGTGATGCGCTGTGGGAATTCATGTTCGATAATTTCGTCGCCCGTTTCGATTTGCTTGACGAATCGGCACGGCGCGATATGGGCGTGCGGGTCGCGCTGGTTGACCAAACGAGCGTCGCACGGCTCGCTGCAGAGCTTGCCAATCCGGCGCGGCGGCATCGATTGCGGGCCATCGAGATGGCGGCCGCGATGGGGCTGCTGCCGAAGCTGGCCGACGCGCTCATCGAACGGCTGCAAGACGAAGATCACATGGTCCGCACGGCCGCCGCCGATGCGCTGCAGTACTGCACGGCCGACGACGTGCGAAACGCGCTGCTTGCGGCGATCGGCGACAGCAGCGTCGCCGTGCAGATGGCCGCGCGGAACAGTTTGCGAACCCTCGGGGCCGACGTGCCTGGCGGCGATCAGCCGACGGTGATCGGGAGGGTGGCGCCATGAGCGGCAACGTCACGCTTGCCGTCGCCTTATTGGGCGAAATCGGCGACAACTTCCCGCAGTCGGGGCGACGACTCAACTGGTCGGACCTGTGGGCCTACGGGATCGCCGTGGTGCTTGGCGCTATCGTGACGGCCATGCTGCTGTACTGGCGCCGTCGCAACGACATGTCGATTCACTGCAACAATTCGTGGAAGCTATTCCGCGAGCTGTGCCAAATCCACGAGCTCGACCTGCCGAGCCAGCGGCTGCTCGCCGCGCTGGCGACCGCCCGCGGGTACGAACAACCGACGCAGGTCTTCCTGGCGCCGGAGGCGTTCGAGGTGAGCGACCTGCCGCCGTCGTGGCAACTGAGCGCCGGGCATCTGCATCGCTTGAAGCAGGTGCTGTTTGATTTGCAGCGCGGTTGATTGCGGCGTCACGCCATCTTCTCGCCCCGCGCTGCCGAGTTAATTCAACAGCCAGCCACGGGGAGCACAGAAGAATGAAACTCTGAGGTCCCCTCCCCTTGAGGGGGAGGGTTAGGGAGGGGTGACGGCAGCGGGTACCAGCGATCTACCCCCTCCCCAGCCCTCCCCTCAAGGGGGGAGGGAGCCAGAGCATTTGTGTGTGGCGATTCTCGCTACGCGGCTGGCATTGCTCCGTCGCGCGGGCCGCCGCTCGGCGCGGCGGTGATTAGCGGCCAGGCGTACGCCAGCGCGATGATCGCCAGTTGGCTCAGCATAAAGATCCCAAGCCAGAACTGGCGGCCTTCGGTGAAGCCGTACGAGTGGAGCCCGACGCCCATTTCGTTGACGCCGAACCATGACCAGAGCGTGACGATGTTGCCGCAGACGGCAAGCGCCGCGAGGCCTCGCTCGCCGACCATTTTGCCCCAGCGGGCGTGCAGCACGATCGCGTTCCAAATGACGATCATCAACGCGCCGTTTTCCTTCGGATCCCAGCCCCAGAATCGGCCCCACGAGTCGTCGGCCCACAGGCCGCCGAGAATCGTGCCGATGAAGCTGAAGAAGATCGCGAAGCAAATCGTCCCGTAGGTCATGCGGGTGAGCTGCCGGCGATGATCTTCGTTGAGCTTGCCAGTAAGCAGGCCAAGCACGATCGTCAGAATGCCGAGCGCCCCCGCCACCAGTGTCGTCGCATAGCCGAGCGTGATGCACACGACGTGCGTGGCGAGCCAGAAGTTCGTATCGAGCACCGCCTGCATAACGCCGATCGTGTCACCGTCGTTATCGAACGTCAGGTAGTAGGCGATGATCATCGTCGGGAAGCCAAGCGCCGCGGCCAGCAGGTTGCCGACGCCGAGCTTGTAGATCACTTCGAACAGTAGTGCGAAGAAGACCGCCGCCCAGCCAATGAAGACCGCCGAAGAGTAAAGATTGGTGATCGGTGGGCGGCCGGAAATGTAAATTCGGCAGATCAGACCAAACGTGTGGAGCGCGAACGTGAACCAGAGGAGCCAGTTCGCCGAGCGGTTGAAGCCTTCCGACCAACCAAGCCACGCGAGCACGGCAAGCACGAACGCGCAAATGTAAAGGACGATGCAGAGCGTGAACGGACTGAAGTTGTTGAAGTAGGCTTCGAAGCCGATGCGATCGAGGTTAAGCCGTTCGGCCGGCTTACGCGTGGCGGCGTCCGTTTTCACCGCGGCCGCATCTTCATGCTGAGCCTCGGCCACGGCTCGTTCTTTGACGAGCTTCCGGTAATCGGCCACCGCGGTGTTGAAGTCCTGAGACTTTCCGTCGGCGTAGGCGTCGAGGATTTTTCTTAGCGTAGTGGCGGCGTCGTCGGGCCGTCCGCCATTGGGCGCAAACTTCGAAATGAGCGTGTCCATCTCGGCCGCCAGCATTGTCCGCCAATCGGCCTCCGGGGTGAGCGGCGGCACGGGTCGCGGGGCTCCCCCCTCGTTCATGCTTTGGATTTGAGCAACGGTGCGCTGGATGTTGTCGCGCACTTCATCCTCGGTTTGCCCATCGAGGATCGGCGGGCCAAAGGCGTCCATCAGCGTGAACACGGCGCTTAGCTTGCGACCCAGCTCGACGAACTTCTTCTGGGTGAGATTGCGTTTCGCTTCGGGAACCTCGCGGGCAAGATCGATTTGCCGCTGCAGTTCAGCGCGATTATCGCCGCCGTAAAGTTCCGCCAAACTGTAACGGAATCCATGCCTTGGCTTCAGCTTGAGGGCCTGCAATACGTCGAGGTTCTCGACCTTGATCACCTTGTGCTGCGCAGCCGGCTTGCTTTGCGTGATGACGTCGAGCAACCAGCGGATGGCGGGCTGCTTCTTGTCGAAGCGAGCATCCTCGTAGGTTTCTTTGCCCGAGAGGGTCCGCAGGGCGTTGCTGGCCAGCGAATCCATCGGCTGAGTCCGGCCACCGTAGGCGACTGGCAGCTTGGCGAATTCGTGAATCTGGGCTTCGCCAGCCGCTTCCTTCGCTGGCCGCGACTTGCCGACGACGTACCCGGCGAAGAGCAAGACGAGCAGGGCCGGAATCCAGACTTCCATGCGTCCCCAGTCGGAGAGGCTCAGCCCGCGCCGCACGACGACGTCGCCGCCAGCCTCGACCGCTTTGATCGCCTCGTTTTCACGCCGATAGACAAATCGCACGACCATTTGCAGGAAGTGAATTAACATCCCCACAGCGACGATCATGCACGCGACGTAGGGGATCATCCAGCCGGCGTTGCTGACGATTTGCAGCGTCGTGCTTTGCAGATTTTCAGGATCGTAGCTTGCCTGATAAATCGTCTCGCCGGCATAGCGAATCGGATTGTTCATGTAAACCGACAGGGGAACGTCGACGTTTTGCGCGGGATCGCGGAGCCGAACAAACGCCTGAAAGTTCTTCGCCGTGACGCTTCCCTCGTACGTTTCGTACTTGAATTTATCGAGCGTGAGCGAGTAATTCTTCGGGACGCGTTTGTAGCGCAGGCCGACGTTGTAAACCTTGCCGTCGACTTCGATCACTTCGCCGCCGAGCAACGACCACAGCAAGAACTTGCCGACCGACGTCGAATCGTCGGCAGTTTTGCCATCCTTCCTGAAAAGTTCGACGACTGCCGCGGGGGCGTCGGGAATCGAACCGGTGCTGACGCCGTTGTTCAGTTCCAGCGGCATGACCACCCGCAACTGGCCGAACCCGGCGTTGGCGGGACTCGTTTCCCCCGGATGGGCGCGGCGGGTCGTAGCGTTCGGCATCGCCTCGAGCACGCGAATGTCGAAGGGGAGGGCTTCGTCGGTGATCAGCTTCCCTTTGTCGACGATCTTTTCCTTGCCGTCGACGAATTCCATCTTCGGCGCCGCGGCGTCGATGATCGCGCCGGGCACGATCGAGACGACGTCGCGCTTCGGATCAGTGACGTCGGTGATCGCCAGTTCCCATGACCGCGTATCGTCGGCGTACGCCTTGGTTTCGCCTTCGACGAGCCGCATCTGGGCTTCGCCGACGTATTGAGAGGTGTAAAGTTCGCCGAACATGAGCAGCGCAACGCCGCCGTGGAGCAGCACGACGCCGCCCCGTTTCCCGAACAACGCCCAGCAGGCGAGGCCGAGGACGATGCTCGCCGAGGTTCCTTTCGCGAGTTGCCACAAGATGCGCAGGCCCGCGGCGTCGAGGCGGACGTCGGGGTTCGCGAACAACCAGACGGCAAGGCCAATGAGGATTGCCGCAGCCGCAGCGCCGAACCACCAGAGCCAGACGCCGGCCGATTCCCACGCTTTGCGGCGCGTGAGTGCGAGGATGTAAGCGAGCGTTAGCGAGACGGCGCCCAAGCCCGCCCGCATCGCGTGCCACAGGTTGTTGAGGAACGACTCCGGGAGCTCGCTTTCAATCGTCGAATTCGAACCGCTGACAATCACGCCATAAGTGATCGCCACGCCTGCGGCGAGCAGCGCGAGCCCGCCCCACAACCGACTGCCGCGGGCGGTGATTTTGAAACGCAGCCCATGCGCGGCGAGCAGGTTGATCGCCAGAAAGACGCCGAGCATTTCACCGCCCGGGAAGGGGAAGCGGATGTTCGGCACGTCCCACGCGCGCGGGAGGAATATCTTCAGCTCGACCCACGCGATTGGCGTGCGAAAATAGTCGTCGACGACGCGCCACACGTCGTAGTCGATTTGCGCGAGCGTGCCCGCCAGCACCAAGAACAGCGAGAGCGACAGCAGCATTACCGTGAGCTGCAGCGACGCCAGCGGCGTCAGCAGTTGCACGAGCAGCGGCTTCTGCTGGGTTCGCCCGCCGACGCGCCCCGCGCCATCGCCGGGGAGATCCATCGAACCGTGCCGTGGGAGATCGACTGTCGCCATACTTCGCCGCCTCGTTTACTTGCCGTCGCCGGCAAACTTGATCGACTCGATGAATTTGTTGAACGGTTCGCGCTGCGCTTCGACGAGCGTGCGGTCGCCGGTCATTTTGAAGAACCACACCATGTCGCCCTGCTTGACCATCGCTGCGAGGATGCCCATCGGCTTCGCTTCGCTGTCGGGGCCGAGCAGTTCGAACGACTCGCCGTCGGCGCCGCTGATTTGGAGTGGCTTCGAGGCGGCTTTCACTTCGTCCGGCGACATCGTGAGACCGACCTGGCCGGCCCAGCGTTGGGCTTGAGCCACGGGGTCGCCCATCATGCCGGTGGCAGGGAAAGGCATCACCGTGACTTCCGCCTTCTGATCGCCGTCGACGACGTTGAACGCCGCCGTCCGCATGCTGCTCATCACGCCCGGCTGCCAACCTTCGGGAGGGGTGTAAGTGAACTCCTTCGGCTTCGGCATTTCGGTCGCCGGCGTTCCGCCGCCGCCCATGGGGGGCATCGGCTGACGCATTGGCGGGGTCGTCGCGGCTACCGGCGGGGCGTTGGGCGCTGCGGCTGCAGGAGCCGTGCCGGCCGGCATTTCAGCGTCTGTGGTTGAGGACGAATCGGCGCCGGCGACTGGCGGATGGCCCGCCGGCATTCCGCCGACGCCCGGCATCGCACCGCTCATCGGCTGCATGACGCCGATGAGCTCGATGAACGTCGCCTGCACCGCATCGTCGGCCGTCGGCTTCTCCTTCACCAACTTGGCGATCTCATCGGCAGAGAGCTTCGATTGCTGCATCTGGCCGACCCACCGATCGATGTTCACTTTGCGGAACTCTTCCCAGTCGGCCGTCAGCGGCAGCGACGACACGGCGAGTTCCAGCGTCTTACCTTCGTACGGAATCTCGATCGTCGCGACCCGCATGGCGCTCGCCGGCTTTTCGCCCCAGCCCTCGGGGAGCGTCCAACTCGGCGTCTTGCCGGCGCCGTTCAGCTTCACCGTGGAGAGGAACTCGTCGAACGACTTGCGGAGCGGATCGAGCCCTTCGCCGCGGGCGACCAGCTTGAAGAACCAGGCTTGGCTCTGCTGCGGATCGGCCGCCTTCTCGGCGATGATCGCCGCGAGCATGTGATCGGTTCCGGCGCGGACCTCCGCGACGTCGACCACCGTGCGAAACTTTTCGGTCGCCGGGGTTTCGTAGGTGGTGACTTTTGGATCCTCGCCGCAACCGGCGAGAGCCGGGACAATTGCCGCGAGAAGGGTAAGAGCGAGCCAGCCGGGACAGACGGGACGCACAGCGCGTCCGGAGCGGCAATTGGTAGGCATCAGGATCGGCGGGAATGAGGTGGAAGGCCTGCCCGGCGCACCACCGGCGCCGCGCAGCAAATCAGCCACTCATTATAAGGCGGTCCCCCTCCCCAGGGATACCGCTATCGCCGCTTGGTAGCCGCGGGGCAACGCCCCCGCCGGAGCGAGTTCAATCGCGGCTCGAACCCACAGATTATCGAACAAACGACGATACGCGTCGGCATGGACGCACCGCGACCACCGGTCGCGGCTTTGCCGCCCAGCACGCAGGATTTGCCCAACTACCGCATCCCGAACATGCCGCCAATCGATTCGAGCAGCGAATCGTTGAGCGTCAGGTTGTCTTCCCAACTCCAGATGTTGCGGACCATGTCGAGCGACAGGACGCCGGCGAACATCAGCAGGAAGAAGCAGGAAGCCAGGCCGACGATGTTCATCACCGAATATTCGCCCTGGCTGCGAGCCGCTGCCGCCGGAGCGCCGGAAAACGCCGCCATTTCGAATTCGCCCGGTGCGCCGTCGCCGTAGTCGTCGCTGAGGACGACGCCGTCGTCTCCTTCGATTTCTGCGAAGGCGTCGTCGCCGAGCAGGCCGGCCTCTTCCGTGCCGCCCAAATCGCCGAGGTCGGCGTCGAGGGCGATCACCTGCGAACTGCTGTCGCCATCGTCATCAGTTTCGTTAAGCGGCGTGAGCCGGAACGAATCGTCGGTCTGCAGCTTGGGCGCGGCAGCCGGTTTGATGTCGCTGCCGACGAGCGAGAGGTCGGATTCGCCGTTGCCGCCGCCGAGGGTGAGCGAGTCGAGAATCGCCGAGCCGCCGATTTCGAGCGGAATGTCGTCGAGCGCCAGACCGCTGTCCGACGGCGAGAGATTGATGCCGCTGTCGCCGCTGTCGAGGGTGATGTCGCTGCCGCCGTCGGTCGCGAGGACGAAGTCGTCTTCGTCCGTGGCGAGTTCCAGATCGGAAGTAGGGCCAGCGTTCGCCTTTGCCTTGCCCGCGTCGAGGTCGATTTCCGGCACCGGGTCGGTGCCGTCGTCGAGTTCCAGGTCGTCTTCGATCTTCAGATCGCTATCGGGCGGAGCAAGTTGCTGAGCGAAGTTCGACTTCTCTTCCGCAGCCACCGGCTGGGCTGAGCCAAGGCCCAAGCTCGATTCGGCTGCGAGATCGAGTTCCAGTTCTTCGAGGTCTTCGAACGCGCTCGTGGCGCCCGACTCTTTTTCAAGTTCGTCGAGAACGCCCGAACCGGCAACGCCTGCCGAGAGGACGTTCGAGGCGCCCCCGGCGAGGGCGACGTCGCTGCCGTCGAGCGACAGGTCGTCTTCCGTCACCAGCTCCAGGTCGGCGTCGGGCGAGTTCTGCTTGCTGCGGCCGATAATCGTGCTGGCCGCGGGCAGCGATTCGCCGAGTTCTTCTTCGCTCAGCAAGATGGAATCGGAGGGGTCGTTCGCTTCGACCGGTTCATCGTGGATGCTGAGCTGCGGATCGCTGCCGCCGGCCGTAACGGTGTCGTCCTGGTCCTCAGCGAGTTCCAACTCGCTCCCTAGGGAGAAGTCGTCGTCTCCGGCGAGCTGCAAATCGTCGAGATCGTCGAGCCCGACCAGCGGCGAGGAATCGACCAGATCGTCGGCGCCAATGAGGCTGATGTCGCTCGGCGGGGGCGAATCGGGAATCCCCTCAGTCGCGAGCCGTTCAATTTCGTCGCTGCGGAATTTCCAGCTGGAGCCGTCGCGGTAGGCCCGCAACTCTCCATCCTCGCGGAGCTGGTTGAGACGCTCCGAAGTGATTCCGAGCTTTTCGACGGCCTCTTCGAATTTGACGAACTTCTGCTCCATCGCAACCTCGCGTTAGCTCGGGCCCCCATGGGGGGTTCGAGGGTTCTCGCGCGGCGCGACTCCATTGCTGCAGTCCGCGTGAAAAGTGATCTGTCTGTTCTCTCGAACGGAGGCTACTGCTTCCGCTCGATCCCCTGCATGATCTCCGACGGCAGGGGGCTTCCGCTGTTCCAATAGTCGAGTCCAAGATCGCCGCTGATGTTCCGTGCGCTTTTCAGCGTGATCTCTCCCGACGTTTTGTCGATGTGGTAGACGACAATCCTCTTCGTCGCCGGTTCCACAATCGTCAACGCCGTCGGTTTGGCGTCGGTCGAGGGAATCAGGTAAGTGATCAGTTGCCCGGCGCCGCCGAAGCTGGGCATCGACGCCGGCTGTTGAGCCTGTGCCGACCACACCAACCCCGCCGCCGCGATCACAACTGCCAGTCCGACCCCTCGATACGACTTGCCCACGGTTCCATCCTCCAGCGCTGGCGACCTCGCGGCCGCGCTTCTGGAAGAGGCGAATGAACTCCTGTTCATTCTAAATGGGCCGCTCCCAGGTTCAAGAAAAAATCAACCGATCCTGTTGCCCTGCCTTAAGTTACTCCACGGCCCGCATAACCGCTACAATCGCCGCCGTGGCCGCACAGTCTACCCCGGCTCGCTAGTCTCCCACAACGCCACTCAGGAGTCGGCTGGGCGTTCAGACCGGCCTCCGCGGAGACGACTGTCGCCTGCAACAGCGGGCCGCCGCACGCTCCAACCGAAATGACTGCGTTTCGTCGCCGCCGGCCCGGCCAAAAACCTCACCGGCAGTGCCGAACCGTGCTACATTGGCTAGCTAGTTCCCCGACTTCTTTGGTAGTTTGCTCAGCATGAGCTCCACTTCTCCCGCCGATCCCGCCACCCAATCCCGCCTCGATTTGGCCGTTTCCGCCGCCCGGGCCGCCGGGACCGCCACGCTCCAGTGGTTCCGCCAGTCGGCCCTCGCCGTTGAGCGGAAGGGTGACGGCTCGCCAGTGACCGCCGCCGACCGGGCCGCCGAATCGCTCCTCCGCGAGCAGATTTCGGCCCAGTTCCCCGACGATGCGATCCTAGGCGAAGAATTCGGCGAGAAGGCGGGAACCTCCGCTTACCAATGGGTGCTCGACCCGATCGACGGGACGAAGAGCTTCATCAGCGGGGTTCCGCTGTATACGACACTCGTCGCCGTGCTGAAGGACAATCAACCGCTCGTCGGCGTCATCTATTCCCCGGCGACGAAAGAAATCGTCTACGCCGCCGCGGGTGGACAGAGCATGTACGAGAACGGCGACGGTCGGGCCGTCGAGGCGCGGGTCTCCGGCACCGAGCGCCTGGCCGAAGCGACCTTCCTCACCACCGAACTGAAGACGTTCGACGAAGTGGGCGAAAAAGGTTCCCGCGGCGTCTACAACCAGCTCGAAAAGGCCTGCCGCCTCACCCGCACTTGGGGCGACGCCTACGGCTACATGCTGATCGCCACCGGCCGGGCCGACGTGATGATCGACCCGATCATGAACCTGTGGGACGCCGCAGCGTTGCAACCGATTATCGAAGGGGCAGGGGGCTACTACTCCGATTGGCAAGGTCGGCCCTCGGTCCACACGGGCAACTCGCTGGCGACCAACCCGCAACTGGCGGGGTTGGTGCTGAGCATCACCCGCGAAGGGTGATGCAGATATTCGTTCGCTCCCTATGGCCGGAAGCATGAGCGCCCGGAGCAGCCCGTGACTAGCTTTCCGCAACGCTCCCTCGCCCTCATCGCGTTTGCCGCTGCGTTACTCATCGCCAGCGCGAGGGCCGACGCCGCCCTCTATAGCAAGCTCATCATCTTCGGCGACAGCCTCTCCGACGTTGGCAACGTCGCCAGCTCCTCCTTCGGCATTTATCCCGGAAAATACTACACGAACAACCGATTTTCGAACGGCCCGGTCTGGGTCGAGACGCTCGCAGCCAGCCTTGGTCTCCCTGCCGTCACGCGCAGTACAGCCGGCGGCGACAACTTTGCGTACGGCGGCGCCCAAACGACCGGCACTGGCGGCATCGAGGGAGCCTTCATCCGCGACATCGACGAGCAGGTGACGCAGTACCTCAACCAGCGCACCGTCGATCCGGCGGCGCTGTATGTCGTCTTCGCTGGCGCGAACGATTTCATCGGCGGCAAAACTAACGTGGCGCCACCCGCCGCAAAGCTGACCGCCGACATTTCACGTCTGATCACCGCCGGCGCCCGCAACTTTCTCGTGCCGAACCTACCGCTCCTCGGCGGTACGCCCCGCTTCAACGGCAACGCGACGACGGCGGCGACCTACAACGCCCGCACATCGCAGTTCAACGCCACGATGGACGCGTCGCTGCTCGACTTGAGTGATGACGCTGCAGGGCTGGCGTTCTTCCGCCTCGACGTCGCCGGCCTCTTCGCGGAGGCGATCGCGACGCCGGCGAAGTTTGGACTCGTGAACGTCACGAATGCCGCAGCGCCAGGTCTCTCGCCCGGCGATAGCAGCTACAACACGGCGCTCATCGCCCCGAACGCCAACCAATATTTATTTTGGGACGACCTTCATCCCACGACGGCGGTCCACACGATTCTCGCCGCACGCGCTCATGCACTCCTCGACGGCACGCCGGGCGATTTCAATGCCGACGGACTCGTCGACGCCGGCGATTTGGAACTCTGGAAACTCAGCTTCGGCGTCGGCGAGGCCGCCACGCGCAGTCAGGGGGATGCAAACAACGACGGCGCCGTCGATGGCGCCGATTTTTTGCTGTGGCAGCGAAACGCAACCCCTGTCGCCTCGGTCTCCGCGATCCCCGAACCAGCGTCCTGGCTGGTCGCGGTCGGGGGCGTGCTCGTCGCCTATCGCTTCCGTTCACAGCGGGTGCATAAGGCGCCTCGAACTCGCTAAGTTGAAGCAGCGCTGGTTCCGCCCCATTCTGAGAGTGACCAACATGCAGACGTACATCGCTCTCCTCCGCGCCATCAATGTCGGCGGCAATTCCAAGATTGCCATGGCCGACCTCAAGGCGATGCTCGTCGACCTGGGCGTCGACGCCCCGCAGACGCTGCTCCAGACAGGCAACGTCGTGTTCCAAACGGCGAAGTCGACCTGCGACAAGCTTGAAGCCAAGCTTGAGCAGGCCCTCGCCGAGCGATTCGAGCTGACGACCGACGTCTTCGTGCGTACGGCCGAGGAGTGGCGCCACGCGATCGCAGCCAATCCATTCGCCAAAGAGGCGGCGAACGATCCAAGCCATCTGCTCATCATGCCGTTGAAAAAGGCGCCGACGAAACAGCAGGTGGAAGATCTCCAAACCGCGATCCATGGCCGCGAGTTCGTCGCGGCAGTCGGCCGAGAACTTTTCATCGTCTACCCCGACGGCATCGGCCGTTCGAAGCTCACAAATAAGCTGATCGAGACGCGGTTGGCGGCGCGCGGCACGGGGCGAAATTGGAATACGGCGCTTAAGCTGGAGCAGTTGGCTGAGTCGGTCAGCGGCTGATTCGGTTCGCCGCTATTTGAAGGACAGGGGGTTGCCTCCGTCGCGCGCGAGGCGACAATTCTGCCACTTTCCCCAGGCCGCGACGCACCTGTGCGCGAGTCGAGGGTTACACTGTTATCGGCTGCTCAGTTCCACTGGCAGCCAAAATCGCGTCAGGCGGCGCCACTCGAAGAAACCACCATGCTGTCACGCCGACTACGCGCTCTCGCCGTTTCGCTTGCCCCGTTCGCTGCGGCTTGTTCGCCAGCGATAGCCGCCGAAGATCCCAACGGCATCTACATTCTCAGCACCGCGGTGAACAATCCCAACACGCCGCAAGACGATCGGCTGGGGAACATCCGCGACTACGATTTCGTCTCGGGCTACACGCTGCGGCTGTTTTGGAACGACCTCGAAACGTCGCCGGGCGTTTACAACTTCAACGTCATCAACGAGGCCGTCAATCTGCTGGCGCCCCTCAACCAAGGGTTGAGTCTTGAGATTTTCACCGGCGAAGAGCCGCAGTACGTCCTCGACGGCGCAGCGGCCAAGTACACCGATCATCGCGGCGGGCTGAACCCCGTGCCGTGGGACGCCTTCGCCCAGTCGCGACATGCGGCGCTATATTCAGCGCTCGGCGACTACGTCGTCACGGCCGGCGGTTCCACGCACGCGCTGCGGGACGATCCGACGCTCCGCTCGATCGACGCGGCGCCGGTCGGGCTGAACTTCGGCGTCCGCGATCTCAACGGCGCCATTCGCGCGCATCCCGACTACACCCAACAGCGTTACGTCGATAGCGTTGCAGCGGGAGTCGCCACAGCAGCCGCGGCGTTTCCGCACGATCAAAACTTCCTCGCCTTCTTCGCGTTCAACGATAGCCAGCCCGGCTTGCCGGTCGACGAGCAACTGATCGCGCGGCTCGCCCCCCTCTACAACGGCCCCGGCCAGCCGGGCCTCGCGTTCTTCATCGAGAACCTTTCCGACGACGGCCCGCTGCCGCAACCGAACGGCATGGGCGCCGGCAACAATCTGCTCGATTGGTCGAACCTCGGCGGCCCCTCAATGATCCAGACGCTCGACTCGTGGCTTGTCCACCGCCCGGAGCGTGACGCACAACTTGACAGCCGCAACCCGGCCACCGGCATCGAACTCGCTTACAACGCGTATCGTACTAGGTTCTTTGAACTCTACGTCGCCGACATCGATGGCGCGATGAACGGAGCCCTCGACGCCGCGGGGCAGCCAATCATTGACGACCTGCGGGCATGGCATTCGATCCTCACGCAAGCGGCGGTCAGCGCCGACTTCGACGGCAACGGCGTCGTCGACGCGGCCGACCTCGCCATTTGGAAGCAAGGGTTTGGCAATCCCGGCAGCACGCTCCCCGAACAGGGCGACGCCAACGGGGACGGCATCGTCGACGGCGCCGACTTTTTAGATTGGCAACGACAGGCGGGGGGCGGCAATGCCGCGCTGGCAGCCGTTGCAGTTCCCGAGCCCGCAGCGATGATGCTGGCGCTAATCGCCGCCGGCTGCATGTTGCGAATGCAACGGCGGCTAGCCTGAGCGGTCGCTACATTCTACGATCACCCGGTACGCGAGATCTTTTGCTGGGGTGAGAAATCCCGAACTCACATGAAGGGCGCCGATGGCCGGCATTTTTGAAACGTTTCAACTGAAGGGCGTTACGCTCCGCAATCGCACGGTCGTGTCGCCGATGTGCCAGTACATGGCTCACGATGGCGAGATGAACGATTGGCACCGCGTTCATTACCCGTCGTTCGCCCGTGGCGGCGCCGGCCTGGTGATCGTCGAAGCGACGGCCGTCTCGCCGGAAGGCCGCATCACGTGGGCCGATTCTGGATTGTGGAACGACCGGCAGGCCGAACTATTCGCGCCGATCGTCAGTAGCGTGAAGCAGTGGGGCGCGGCGGCGGGTATTCAAATCGCGCACGCTGGCCGCAAAGCGGCGACGAATCGTCCGTGGGAAGGGGACGATCAGATTCCGCTCGGCGAGCCGAACTCGTGGGAAGCGATCGCTCCGTCGGCGCTCGCGTTCGGCAGCCCCGGCATGATGCGGGCGCCGCGCGAGATGACGCTCGAAGACATTGCTCGCGTGCAGGCCGACACCGTCGCCACCGCCGTGCGAGCCCGCGACGTCGGCTTCGACTGGCTGCAACTCCACATGGCTCACGGTTACCTCGCGCAGAATTTCTTCTCGCCGATCTCCAACCACCGCACCGATCGCTACGGCGGGAGCGCCGAGAATCGTGCGCGTTACTTGCTGGAAACCTTCACCGCCGTGCGCAAAGTCTGGCCGGAGAACCGGCCGCTGCAGGTACGACTCGGCTGCATAGAATTCCACGGCGACGACGAGGCGATGCTTGGCGAGAGCATCGCGCTGTTGCAACAGATGCAGCGCGAAGGGCTGGATTCGGTCGACGTTTCGATCGGTTTTAATACGCCGGAAGCGAAGATTCCCTGGGGCGCCAACTTCATGGGCGACGTCGCCGCACGCGTGCGCCGCGCGACGGGTCTGCCCACGACAACGAGTTGGTACGTCTCCGATCCGAAAGAAGCCGACGCGCTGGTCCGCGAGGAGAAGATCGACCTCGTGACGCTCGGCCGCCCCTTCCTGGCCAATCCCCACTGGCCGTACCGCGCCGCGAAGGAACTCGGCATGGAGTACGCCGCGTGGTCGACGCTGCCGGCGGCCTACGCCCATTGGTTGGCGCGGTATCGCTAACGGCATTTGCGCGTCGGGTGCCCTGCGCTGTGCGTCCGATTTGCCGCGCGACGTGTGACGCTAGATTAGTGGGCGATAGCTCTCACTTCTGCAGTTCGATCTTCGGCGGCGTCCACGAACCGTCGAGCACCGCCAGTTGCGGCCAGTACGCCCGAATGAACAGCGAAAAGTCGGCGTCTTTCGGCGTCGGCAGCCAGTTCGCTTCGTGCTCAGCGCCCGGCGACTCGCTCTGCACATAGAGCGTTAGCGATCCATCGGCATTTTCTTTCAGCGTCTTCGCGTTCTTGGTTCCCAGCGAATAGCGATTGAGCGCGTTGGGCGAGAAGAGGTGCTTGTCGTTGTAGACGGTGAGCGACCAGAAGCCGCTCACCGGCGGCGTTTGGCCCTTCGGGAACGTCACCGTGTACTTATTCGCGCTATTCAGCCGCGCTCCGGTCGAATCGTAATCGGCGTAAATATACCGCGTGGTGCTCGGCGCGTTGTCGTACATGTTCGACCGCGCCGTGGCCGCACGCGAGAGGTAGTCAACGCCCCACGCCGCGCCGTTGGAAGGAGAATTCCAACCATTCCCCACCGGTCGGCCATTGTTGTGAAATTCAAACAGCGGTTTGATGAGCGACTCTTCCGCGTCGATCGCCGTCTGCGTGAGGATCGCTTTGATCTTCGGATCCTTCGCCGCCGCATCGAGCACCGCTTGGAATTGGGCGTAGAGCGATTCCTCGCCCGGCAGCGGCGGGATCTCCTTCATGACTTGCGGAAGTTCATCGAAGAACTTCTCGGGGATTACCCACTTCGTTTCGCCCGAGCCTGCTCCGGCGGGCGACGGGAATGCCGGCGTCTTGTGCCAATCCTTCGTCTTCATCGTGCCGTCGAACTCGCTGAGCGGGTAGACGACAATCTGGCTGAGCAGCGGCTGGATCGCCGCCTTATCGGCGGGATCGTCGCTCTGGAAGACGCGAGGAAAAATCACGGCTAAGTCTGTCGACGAACGATAGACCTCCGTCACGCCGTCTGGTTTCTTGCCCTGCCATTCGGGGCCGACGATCAAATAGAACCCAGGCTTCGTACCATTCTGCTGGCCCATGTTGCAGAAGGCGTTGGTACGAGCGTCGCACAGTTGGTACGTCCAGAATCGATCGCCGAAATCAGGCACCTGCAAGATGACGGGCTTGGAGTTCAAACGCTGGTAGCCCGCGCCGTAGACTGTGTCCTGGTTGGGGCAGGTGACGAACCGCTCTTCGGCGTCGATGTAATCGGTCAGCATCGAAATCTGCCCCGGCGGAGAGACCGGCACGATGCCGCCCATTCGCCCCGGCTCGGGAAGATTTTTGATCGCCTCCGAGCGGTTGTAGTTGTTCACCAACGGCCAGCCCCAGAGGTAGGCCATTCGGCCGACCGTCTCGACGTATTCCTTCGTCATCACGGTGCCGGCCGGAGTACCGGGAACCTCGGCGGCGGATTCGGGCGGGGGCACTTGGTCCGCACGTACGTCAATCAGAGTCGTCCCCAACAATGCGAAGCACCATTGGCAGCGGATGAACGTTCGCGCCAAGCGACTAGCCAACGTGTTTCGCGCATCGCTGGATCGTAAGTGACGCATCAAACCGACCTCCCCGATGTTACTATTTGCCGACTGTCGCTCCGGTGGCGACGCCAACTCCATGGACGCATTCACGGAACACTCCACGGCCTACTCAAGATCAACCGTCACGCTTTCAATCTCGCCGTTGAACGCAAACGGCGGCTTGTAGTCGAAGGAAACCGCGGAGCCGACGTCCATGCCGACGTCGAGGCCCTCGCTGATCGACATCTGAATCGGAATCGTCCGCTCCAAGCGACCTTCGGCGATCTTCTTTCCGTTGACTGACAGCGTGACCGTGCCCCCCTGGCCCATGTCGGCGTAGTTCTGCGGGTTCGGCTTGCCGTCGTACTTGAACTCAGCGACCAGCGTCGCCTTCCCTTTCGGTAACGGTTCGTCGGCCGCGAGCGCCGTCCGATCGCCGGCGAGGAAGTTGTAGACGAACGTCGGCTTGCCCTCTTTCAGATAAAGGCCATAGCCCCCTTCGAGTCCGCCTTGCGTGACGATCATTCCCTCGGCCTTTTCGGGCACGTCGATCTTCGCCGTCACCTTCCAAGACTTGTTCAGCATCGGCGGCGAAGCGGCGTCGGGCAGGCCGACCGTTCCCGGGTAATAAGTGATGTGGTTGCGTCCCCGCACCAGGCTGGGGCGTCCCATCGCCTCGGCGTTCATCCGAATCGTGCCGCGCCAATCGAGCGGCAGCACATTGTGCTCGGCCGCCTCGACCCACCACAGGTCTTGCAACTCGCGGAGCTTTGCCGGCTCCTTCGCGGCCAGATCCTCGGCCTGTGAGAAATCTTCGTCAACGTGATAGAGTTCCCACTTCTGCTTGTCGGGATCAAATCCCTCGCGGGTCGCTTGCCACGGCGGGAACGATACGGCCGACGCCATCCATCCCTCGTGGTAGATGCCGCGATTGAGCGCCATTTCAAAATACTGAGTCGTGCGTTGCTCCTTCGCCTTCGCGTCGTCGAACGCCGCGGCAAAGCTCATGCCTTCGATTGGCTTCTGCTCGATGCCGTTCAGCTCCGTCGGCGCCGTGATGCCACAGACCTCGTAGATGGTCGGCACGACGTCGATCGTATGAATGAACTGCGAACGCAGCCCTCCCTGATCCTTAATTTTCGCTGGCCACGAGATGATCATCGGATTGCGCGTCCCGCCGAAGTGGGACGCCACCTGCTTCGTCCACTGAAACGGCGTGTTCATCGCGTGGGCCCAGGCGCTCGGGAAGTGATTGAAATGCTTCGGCCCGCCGAGTTCGTCGATTGCCTTGATGTTGTCTTGCCACTTTTCCGCAAATCCGTTGAAGAACATGTTTTCGCTGAGCGAGCCTTCGATGCCTCCCTCGGCGCTCGAACCATTGTCGCCGGCGATGTAGATGATCACCGTGTTGTCGGCGTCGGGCAGGGCTTTTATCGCTTCGACGATGCGGCCCATCTCGTGATCGCAGTGAGCGCCGTAGGCGCAAAAGACTTCCATCATCCGCGCGTAGAGCCGCTTCTGATCGGCGTTGAGCGACTCCCACGCCGGCAGGCCGTCGGGCCGCGCCGTCAGTTCCGCATTCGCCGGGATGACGCCAAGCTTCTTCTGCCGCGCGAACGTTTCCTTGCGGTACTCATCCCAGCCGTTATCGAACTTCCCCTTAAACTTCGCGATCCAATCTTTGGGCGCCTGGTGCGGCGCATGCGTCGCCCCCGGCGCCACGTAGAGGAAAAACGGCTTGTCGGGCGAGATGCTTTTTGCCTTGCGCAGCCACGCAATCGAGTGGTCGGCCAGGTCTTCGGTGAGATGATAGTTCGGATCCTCCGATGCTGGCACGAGATTGCGATTCTCGTACAGCACCGGGTTCCAATGGTTCATGTCGCCGGCGTTGAACCCATAGAAATAGTCGAACCCCAGCCCATTCGCCCAACGATCGAACGGCCCCGCGTCGCTCAGTTCCCACGTCGGCGTGTTGTGATTCTTGCCGATCCACGCCGTGTTGTAGCCATTCTGCCGCAGCACCTCGCCCACCGTGCCGCAGCTGCGCGGCAAGATGCAGGTGTAGCCGTCGTAGCCGGTGGCGAGTTCGGTGATTCCCGCGAACGCCGCCGAGTGATGGTTGCGGCCGGTGATCAGC
Source organism: Lacipirellula sp. (assembly GCF_965279485.1). Taxonomy (NCBI): domain Bacteria; kingdom Pseudomonadati; phylum Planctomycetota; class Planctomycetia; order Pirellulales; family Lacipirellulaceae; genus Lacipirellula; species Lacipirellula sp. Next base: position 292,748 of record NZ_CBDIIC010000001.1, on the reverse strand, counting down.
GCCGCCCGCGTCGGGCTGCAAAGCGCGGTGGTGTGGAAGCGATTGAATCGCAACCCTTCCTTCGCCAGTCGATCCATCGTCGGCGAGGGGACGCCGCCGCCGAACGTGTTGAACTGCCCAAAGCCGGCGTCGTCGAGCAAGATGAGCACGACGTTCGGCGCCCCCTTTGGCGCTTTTACGGGCTGCGGGAATTGGGCGGGATCGGAATCAAGGTAAGTGCGGCCGACATTGCCGGGGAAATGGAAGTCGGGTCGCGGGAGCACCGCGGGCGTTGGTTCGGCCGCGAGCGCAACGTCCGCGACGCTCGCCAAACAGATCGAAAGGAGGCACGAGAGTTTCAACGCACGACGAAGTCGCTGGAACATGACGGTTCTCCGGCGCAGTGACAAGGGACGAGCCCGGGGTGATGGCTGCAGAGTCGCTAAGAAACGCAGCAACGACCAAGGACTGCTGAAGCAGCCCTTGGTCGTTGCGCATGACCTCGCGATTACTTCTGAGGCGCTTCCCCTTCCTTCAACATCGGAAACGCCGCTTCAATCTTCTTCTTCGCTTTGATCTCCCGCAGCGTCTCGTCAAGGATCGTCGCCGGATTGAAGCTGGGCGGCGTCGAGCGCGGCGGGAATTCTTCGAACGTCTCCGCAAACACGAAGACGTCGTTCATCACGCCATACATCATTTGGACGTGATTCATCTGCCAGTCCCAGAACGTGTTCGACGTGATGTCGGCCCGTTCGTAGGGGTCTTGGAACAAATTAAAGATCTTCTGCAGCCGCAGCTTTGTGAACGGCTCGGCCCAGACTTGCATCGTGCCGGGCGAGCGTTGTTCTTCGAAGACGTACTTGTAGTCGCCTTGCCGATAGCCGACGAGTTCGCCGTCATCGTCGCTGTAGAAGAAATCGTTGCGGGCGCTCTTGGCGCCGTTGTTCTTGCCCGCCGTACCCTCGACCGACGTGAGGAACTTCGACTGATCGTGCCCGTCGAGGTGAACCTTATAATCCTTGCCGTTGGCCTTGTAGCCTTGCTTCAGCTTGTCGACGATCGCCGGCTCGCCCGCGATCGAGCAGAGCGTCGGCGCCCAGTCGTTGTGACTCATCAGCTCGTTGGTGATGGTTCCCGGCTTGATCTTCCCTGGCCACCGCACCAGGCACGGCACGCGGAAGGCCCCCTCCCAGTTAGTATTCTTCTCCGAACGAAACGGCGTCATCGCCCCGTCAGGCCAGGTGTTCATGTGGGGGCCGTTGTCGCTTGAGTAAACGACGATCGTGTTGTCGGCGATCCCCATGTCATCGAGCGCCTTGAGGATCGAGCCGATCGTCTCGTCATGCTCGATCATGCCGTCGACGTACTCGCTGTCGCCATGCGTGTAGCGGCCGCGATGCTCGGGCCGCACATGGGTCCGCAAGTGCATCCGCGTCGAGTTGAACCAGCAGAAGAACGGCTTGCCTGCGTCGTGTTGCCGCTTCATGTAGTCGATCGCCGCCGCCGAAGTTTCGTCGTCGATCGTCTCCATCCGCTTCTTCGTGAGGGCGCCGGTGTCTTCGATCTTCTGCTTACCAATCTTGCCGAACCGGGGGTCAACGGTCGGATCGTCGACGTCGGTCGCCGTGCACTTCAGCACGCCGCGCGGGCCGTACTTCTTCAGGTACGCCGGATCCTTCGGGTAGTCGGGCAACTCTGGCTCTTCCTCGGCGTTGAGGTGGTAGAGGTTGCCGAAGAACTCGTCAAAGCCGTTCACCGTCGGCAGCGATTCATTGCGATCGCCGACATGGTTCTTGCCGAACTGGCCGGTCGCGTAGCCGAGATTCTTCAGCAACCCGCCAATGCTGGGATCGAGCTGATTCATTCCCATCGGAGCGCCTGGGAAGCCGACTTTCGTCAGTCCTGAACGCAATCCATGCTGGCCGGTGAGAAACGCCGCGCGGCCGGCGGTGCACGATTGCTCGCCGTAGTAATGGAGGAACCGCAGCCCCTCGTTCGCCAAGCGATCGATGTTCGGCGTCTCGTAGCCCATGACGCCGTCGCTGTAGGCGCTGACGTTGGCGATGCCGATGTCGTCGCCGAAAATAACCAGAATGTTCGGCTTCTCATCGGCCGCTTGAACCTGGGCGACGCTCGCCGCCGCCAACAACAGACACGCACGCCACGCGAGAGCGTTCATCGTAGCCTCCGAAGATGTTCGTTGTGCAGAAAAGCGATTCGCGCGGGCTTCAGCTCGGCGAAATCGACCATCGGCGCCCGCGGCAAGTATAGCTTGCTACGATCGGCAAAGTCCACAATTCCCGCATGATCGACCGCAATTGCGGCGAACGGTGCGGCGCGAATTGCCCGTTCTACACGCAGCGCCGATCGCAGCGGAAAACCGCCCTCGCATCGAAACCTATAGTAATGACGAACGCCGACGCTCTCATGTCTCGGCGACTTCCGTTTGCACTGCGAGGTGACGATGCGCTCACGATTCTCTGTCAGCCTGTTGGCGACCTTACTCATCGCCGGCGGATTCCTCGCGGTGACGCGACTCGACGCCTGCTCACGGGCCGTCTACCTCGGCCCGAACCACACAATCATCACCGTTCGCAGCATGGACTGGGTGAGCAACATCGGCACGAACCTGTGGGTGATGCCCCGCGGCATCGCTCGCGACGGCGCCGCCGGTGCCAACTCGATGAAGTGGACCTCCAAGTACGGCAGCGTCATTGGCTCCGCCTTCGACGCCGCCACCTGCGACGGCATGAACGAGCAAGGCCTCGTGACGAACCTGCTCTACCTCGCCGAATCCGAGTACCCAACGCCCAAGCCCAACGACCCGCGCCGCACGATGTCGATCTCCGCGTGGGCGCAATACGTGCTCGACAACTATTCGACGGTCGCCGAAGCAGTCGAGGCCCTCAGCAAAGAAGAGTTCTACGTCGTCCCGGTCGAAACGCCCGATGGGCACGCCGGCACGGTCCACCTTGCCATCTCCGACCCGACCGGCGACTCGGCGATCTTCGAGTACGTCGACGGCCAGCTCGTCATCCACCACGGCCGCGAGTACCAGGTGATGACCAACTCGCCGATCTACTCACAGCAACTCGCGCTCGACGCCTACTGGCAACAAATCGGCGGCACGACGATGCTGCCGGGCACGAACCGCGCTTCCGACCGCTTCGTGCGGGCTTCGTTCTACATCAACGCCGTTCCGCAAACCGACAAAATTGAAGAAGCGATCGCGAGCGCGTTCAGCGTCATCCGCAACGTTTCGGTGCCGCTCGGCATCTCGACGCCGGGACAACCGAACATTTCGTCGACGCTGTGGCGCACCCTCTCCGACCACAAGAACCGCCGCTACTTTTTCGAATCGACCAGCAGCCCAAGCATTTTTTGGGTCGACCTGGCTGACCTTGATCTCAAGGTAGGGGCGCCGGTGAAGAAGCTGACCGTCAACGACGGTGCGATTTTCTCTGGCGACGCGGCCGACGAGTTCAAGCCGACGCCGGCGTTCAAGTTCCTGCCGGCCGTCCCGCCGGCTGCGAGCGAGGCGAAGAAATAGCCTCCTTCTCGCTGCCTACGCGACAGCAGCTAGCATCGACGGCGCCGCCGCGGCTCCACTTGATGTTGTGGCCCCGGCCAATGGTCGATACATCACTCTAGCGGCGTTCCACTCGCACGGAATCGCCGCCCACCCCGTGATGGCTAGACCGCAATGACTTTCGCACCACTCGCCCGCCTAGCGTCGCATCGTCGCACTGCGCGCACGCTGCTCGGCTTGCTCCACCTCGGCGGCGGCCTCGCCGCGATCGCTGCCGCCACGCCGGCTGTCGCTCAGCAATACTATTATCAACCGGCGCCAAGCTACTACCGCAACGACACCGTCGGCGGCGCCGTCGTGGGCGGCGGACTCGGCGCCGTGACCGGAGCGCTCATCGGCGGCCGCGACCAGCGCGGCGAAGGCGCTCTCATCGGCGCCGGCGTCGGAGCGCTTACCGGCGGACTTATCGGCAACTCGGTCGACCAAGCCGATCGCCGCGCGACGGCCACAGGAGTCGCCGTCGCCAATCAAGCGAACGCACAAGTCGCCGCCCAAGCGGTCACCAGTTTCGACCTCGTCGAAATGACCCGCGCCGGCGTGAGCGAAGACCTCATCATTAGCACCATGCGCAGCCGCGGCAGCCGACTCGATCTCAGCCCCAACGGCCTGATCGCGCTCAAGCAAAGCGGCGTGAGCGATCGCGTCGTCATGGCGGCTCAATCGTCAGCCCCCAGCGGCTACGCTCCCGCGTACGTCGCCGCGGCCCCGGCTGGGGTGATCGCCCCGCGCCCAGTGGTGTACGTAGAACCAGCTCCGGTGATCCATTATTACTCTGGCCCGAGTTGGGGATATCACTATCATTATCACGGTCATCACCGCGGGCATTGGTAGGCAGGAACCCGATTGGATAGGCGTGGCTGCCTGTAGGTTCCTCCCACCGGCGCCCGCAGCCATCTAGTCGAAGCGTGTTCTTGATGCGTCACTTTCTTCCGCTGCTGCTGGCCGCACTCCTGAGCCTCGCGGCGTCGTCGGTGGCATTAGCGCAAGATGGCGAAGAACTTCCGCTTGAGACCGACCGCGATTCATTCACGCCGGCGACGACCACCGCCGGCGCTGGTCGGGTGATCATCGAATCAGGGTACTCGTTCATCGACAATCGCTCGGTCCCCGAGACGCACAGCTTCCCCGAACTGATCACGCGCTACGGCGTCACGGAGTGGCTTGAAATTCGCCTCGGCTCAAACTACGAAGTCGGCGGAGCGTCGAACGCGATCTCCGGCGGCGCGGGCGGCGGCGACGACGATTTTGAGTCCGCCGAAGTCGAAGCCGAAGCGAAAGTGATCTACGGCATGAAGGCGGCGCTCTCCGAGCAAAATGGCTGGATGCCACGCAGCGTCGCCATTTTGCAAGCCGCCACTCCGACCAGTGGAAACGAATCGGCCACCCACTTCATCGGGACATATGCCTGGGGGTGGGACGTCGACCGCGTCTTGCTGTTGGATTCAGCCATCAGGTATAGCGACGCCGGCGCCATGGGCGAATCGTTCGACCGCTGGGCGCCCTCGACGGTGCTCAAATGCAACATCGACGGGCAGTGGAACGCTCACCTCGAATACTTCGGCATCTACACCGACGGCCGCGCCGAGGAACTCAGTCAGTCGTACGTCAGCCCCGGCGTCCATTACCTCATCACGCCCGACTTTGAAGTCGGCGTTCGCGTCGGCTGGGGCCTCGGCGACGACGCGGCCAACTTCTTCTCCAACGTCGGCGTCGGCGTTCGTTACTAGCCTGCTACGGCCAAATCGCTTAGCGGCCCCGCTCTGCACAATTGCCCGTGCATGAGGGCTATCCCCCACAAAGTACAGGATTCTCATTGCTTCTTCGATCGGAGTAGGCCACCCTTAATGGGAAGCACTACGCGCTGTAACTCCCTCTACTCTCACCCCTCTGATCGAAAGGAGCCGCGATATGACCAGTCCATATCGTTGCTTGATCGCCGCCGCCATTCTCTGCGGCCATCTCGTCGCCAGCCAGCAGGCATCTGCGCAAGACGCGGCCGCCAAAAAGCCGAACATCCTCGTCATCTGGGGCGACGATATCGGCACTTGGAACATCAGCCACAACAGTCGCGGCATGATGGGCTACAAAACCCCCAACATCGATCGCTTGGCTAGCGAAGGCCTCGCGTTCACCGACTACTACGCGCAACAGTCGTGCACCGCCGGCCGCGCCGCCTTCATCAGCGGCAGCGTCCCCGTACGATCGGGCATGACCAAAGTCGGCATGCCGGGCGCGAAAGAGGGCTGGCAGAAATCCGACGTGACGATGGCCACGGTTCTCAAGAGCCAAGGCTACGCCACCGGCCAGTTCGGCAAGAACCACCAAGGCGACCGCGACGAACACCTGCCGACGATGCACGGCTTCGACGAGTTCCTCGGCAGCCTGTACCACCTCAACGCCGAGGAAGAACCGGAGAATCGCGACTATCCCCGCGACATGAAGTTGCCCAATGGCAAAACGTTTCTCGAGCAGTTCGGCCCGCGCGGCATTATCAAGTCGAAGGCGGACGGCAAGGGCGGCCAGACCGTCGAGAGTCTCGGTGCGCTGACCAAGAAGCGGATGGAAACGATCGACGACGAAACTGTCGCTGCTGCAAAGGAGTTCATCACTCGCCAGGCGAAGGCTGGCAAGCCCTTCTTCTGCTGGTGGAACGGTACGCGGATGCATTTCCGCACGCACGTGAAGCCCGAGCACAAGAATCTGGCTGGTCCCAACTCCGACGAGTACAGCGATGGCATGGTCGAACACGACCTCCACGTGGGCGAACTGCTCAAGCTGATCGATGAGCTGGGCCTCGCCGACAACACGATCGTGCAGTACTCAACCGACAACGGCCCCCACTACAACACGTGGCCCGACGCCGGCACGACGCCTTTCCGCAGCGAAAAGAATTCCAACTGGGAAGGGGGCTTCCGCGTTCCGTGCTTCGTTCGCTGGCCGAACCATTTCCCTGCCGGAGAGACGTTGAACGGCATTGTGGCGCACGAAGATTGGCTGCCCACGTTCGCCGCCGCCGCAGGGGCCCCGAATATCAAGGAAAAGCTGCTCAAGGGGGGCGTCGAACTCAACGGACGCACCTACAAGAACCACCTCGACGGCTACAACCAGCTCGACTACCTCAGCGGCAAGGCGAAGGACTCGCCCCGCAAGGAGTTCATCTATGTGGGCGACGACGGCGCCGTGATGGCGATCCGCGTGGGCGACTGGAAGGCGATTTACCTCGAACAACGGGCCGAGCAACTGCAAATCTGGCGCGAGCCGCTCACCCACTTGCGTCTGCCGTTGCTTTTCAATTTGCGGCGCGATCCGTTCGAGAAATCGCAACACAACTCAAACACGTATCACGACTGGATGCTCGACCGGGCGTACGTCCTGGTGCCCCTCCAAGCGGTGGCCAGCGAGTTTCTCGTCAGCATGAGAGAATTCCCCCCCAGCCAGACGCCGGGCGACTGGAGTCTCGAATCGCTGGAGAAGCAGATTAAGAACATGACCGCCGGCGGCGAGTGACCGTACCGCAACCATGCAAGGGAGGCCGTCGTCAATGACGGCCTCCTTTTTTAATTGAGTTGATAATCGATAAGGATTATTTTACTAGCCTTTATTGCCGGTGCGAGGCTCACGCCGCCCGCCTTCGCCCCCTTTTCGCGAGGGAGAAGAGCTGGTGGCGCGGGCAGCATGTACGCGACGTGGCTGGCGGTCTAATGGTGACGCGGCGAACGCAGCCTCACGGCTCAGCGATTTCCAGCTCAAGCGAGCAATCCTCATGCAGAGGCTCGGCAAGCTCCTGCAGCCGCTCGGCGGTGACTAATTCCGCTTGCAGCGCCCGCTGCCGCTAGCGTGCTTAGTCGGCGGCCTTTCTAGCAAGTCGAATCACCTCGTGCCACATTCCCAGTGGAGAGACGCCGGCGTAGCCGCTCTCCTGGCCATCGTTGCACTCAATAACGATCCACTCGCCTTCGATCGTTTGCGCCATGTCGACAACCAGAAACGGGCAATCAATACGCTCTGCAGCCGGCCGCGCAACGGCGAGGCATTCTTGTCGCTCCCGTTCAGTCCAGGAGTATCGCGTTGCCTGCGACCAGTATGGCCCGGCGCCGACGAGTTGCTTCCGCCACCAGAAGGTTCGGAACTCAAATGAAGGCGATATCTTGATGGCGCCGTCGCAGGGTACGCTCCGCAAACGCACGAACTCACGGACGACGCACTGCTGCCAGTTCAGAATGCCGTCTCGACGATAGTCCTCGACCAAGCGTGCATACTCCGTCGGATTGCGCGCTATGCATTTTTGCGGATCGTGGCGGCTGGTCTGGCGCGCGCCCTTCACGAACACAGGCCAGCCCAGCCTATCCGCAAACGCATCCGCCGGCGGCGGCGCATCAAACCAAGCCGACTCCGGCGTCGACTCCTCAACGAACGGGTACCATTACGGCAACTCGCTGCCGTTGCGATGTTGCCTCGGCGAATTAATCAGTTTAACACCATACGATGTTAGTCCCGCGAAGAGCGCGTCGTAGTCAGCCGGGGCGCCGACGCGCGCAATCGCAGTCACGTCGCCTGGCGAGGCCCACGGACGCCGGCAGGCAAACGTAGAATCAAAAGGGAAATCGTAGGCAGCGTTGCCGGTCTGCTTCGAGAGCAGCCAGAACTCTTCCTCAACAAGCGTCAAATCGCAGCCTTCCGGTAAACGATGCATCATTGCTCGCCCTTGGTGTCCGTTGCCTACCGGCGTCGGTCGAGTCGATAGCTAGCCCCGCGAATTTAGCAATCGTCGACGAAAAACCGATGCCCATTGAACACCGCATGCGACTCGATTTCCGCCAAGGTCCAGCAGTGGTCGCACCTAAGGTCGCAAGCCACGCCTCGAAATTGATTCAGCACCAGCCGCGAAATCTCCCACACCTCGGTCTCGCCCGGAATTCGGCCGGAGACGTCCACCATCACGGAAACGTAAGGCAGGGCGCCCAAGGCCTCCTCAAGCATGACGAGATCCTCGTCCCAAGCCTCTAGCAGCAGATCGTCGTAGAACCCGAGGTAAAGCGTCGCCGACTCTGGCCCGATGGGCCACCGCCAGGCTTCGTCGCCATTCGCCTCGGCGATCTGGGAACAGAACGCCGCAACTTCATGCCGCGCAGCGCCCGCCAGATGAAAAAGGACTGATCGAACGTTAATTCAATCCTTTGTTAACGGAAATTACGATGCCAAGGTAGTTTCGAACCGCTCAATCGCATCAACGAGCTCAAGCCGAGTCTGACTCATCGCCACCGAGAGTGCGGCTGATCAGCGCGCCAACCACCCGAATATCCTCCATATCGCCAGCCCTAGCAACGTCCCCCTGGACTCTCTCAATCCTTCTTCGCATACCGCCGCAAATACTCTCGCATCTTATCCGCTTTCCTCGCTGAAATCTCCCCGCCTTCCAGCTGCCACACAATCGCCAACTCGATATCCGCCTCATTGAGCGAGCACCAGTCCCAAAGCATTCGCTCAAAGTTCAACCACCCCGCCGTCTCCCAGGCGAACATCCGCATCGCCGTCACTTCCTTCGGCGCCAGCCCGCGTCGATAAAGCTCCGCGAGCACCCGTTCGTAGTACTCCGACGAATACTCGGTGTCGACGACCTCCTCGCATACCAGTTCCCAAGTCGAAAACTTCGGCAGCGGCGCGTAACTCCCCACCGGCGCCAATCGCGACGCCGCTTCAGCGAGCGCTCCGTCGCGCCCGATTCGTTTCATGAACGCCTGTGTGATGAACTGCCGCATCGCCGCCTCCTAAGCAAACCCTCCGCTAATACGAGTTAACCAACTCAATAGTCCGAAACTAAGCTCGCAAAGGCTACTCAAGATAAGGATGACGCGACCGCACCACAGGTTCGGCCCAGTCGCCCGCTCCCCGCTCTTTACCAACCAGCCCCCTTCTCCCCACGGGAGAAGGGCCGTGGATAAGGGCTAACGCTCCCTCAAGCCCGCCTTTCTCACACTCACCCGCCACGCAAGCACCCCAACGCCATCCCCCCGCCACGCTATAATCACTTCCCGCCAAGTCCTCTCACTTCAAGGAGCCTCCCCATGAAACCTCTCGCACTTGTTCTCGTTGGCATCGCCGCCGGTTGGGCCGCGTCGGGCGTCGATTGGAGCCGTGACGCCGTCGGCCAGGAAGCCTCGATCATCACCGAGCGTCTCGCGCCCCCCGAAGCCGTTGCCAGCGCCCCGGCCGAGCCGATGATGATGGCCCCATTCCTCCCCCAACTGTCCGGTCGCTTCCAAATCGCCTCTGAAGCGGGCGCCTGCTACCGCCTCGACACCGTCACGGGATGCGTATGGCACATTACCCTCCACATGAAGCCCCGCGTCGTCGCCGAAGGGGTCGAAATGCCAATCATGCACTAAGCCGGCATGCTCAACGCCATCCGCAATGCGCCCAGGCGGCATGCTCTCGCCCCTCGAGGCATGAGCATGCCGAACCCTGCGTAGACGCCAACTCACGCCCCATTCGGCCTGAGTCGCTTCAGCGACCAGGCGATGCCGCGCCAGACGTTAGCTTAGCTCCTGAACTGCAGGCAGCACCTTCTGCAGCTCTCGATACTCGGAGACCGCGACGCAGCCAAGAATGCAATCTTGCCCGCCAAGATCGTAGTAAAAGTAGACCTTCGTCGGATCACACCGGCCGAGCAACATCACGAAATAACCGAAGAGCCCGGGATCGACCCAGTCGTCTTGTACCTTGCAGTCGATGCGCACCGGCTTTCCTTGGCACGTAAAACTGAGCCAAGCCGTCTCTTCGTCGACGTCCACATGATCCTGAACGTCCGCCAGCGGGAGCGATCCACGCGTCATGTCGGCCATGCGGCGCGCGATGCGGACGTAAGACCCGTCGCCTTCGATGCATTCAGTGTCGAAGTGCCACACGTTTTCGCTGTAAGGCGTCCATGGAGGCTCCTCTTGCGCCGAACCGAGGCAGAGTAGCGCCAGGTCCCAATCAGCTTCATCGAGCGCCTCGCGCCCCCATGCGTCGACGAGATCAGCGACGCTGAACTCCTCCTTGAGGTGAAGCCCGCAACGCGCCAACACATCCAATCGTTGCTCAATCGTCATCGAAGGCCTGTTGCGAGGGTGAAGGCTGAACTCGCTTTCATGTTCGCATTCTAGCGATGGCGGCGGGGCGAAAGCTACTCGCAACGCATCCACAGACGACCGCTTTCCCGCCGGGCCCCGTGCTCTTACGTCTCGCGGCATGCGCAAGCGAACCCTGCGTCGACGCCAGCTCGCACCGCAGCATGACGACGCGACGCGAGCAAATGCCGCCCGCCGTTATCCTCCGTAAGAACGGTCAAAGAACTTCTTGGCTGGCATCACGTCGGTATACCCAGGCCACTTCGCGTGAATCTGGCTGACTAAGCCATGCGCCGGCGATTCCGGCGAGCAAGTGAAGTCAAAGTCGCCGCACGCGTCTCGATAGTCGGGCTCTGAATCCTCAATGCAGTACCGCAGCAGCCATTCATAAGAACTCGGGAAGATCGCGACCCGCACCTCCACATCTCGATGGCGGCTGTCGTACACGGCGAGCGGGCTGGAAAACCTCTCGAGCAGCTCCTCCCAGGCAATCAGCGTCGGCTCCGTCAGAAAGCCGCCATGCTCGTGCCAATCGTCGCTGACGTAAACGTCCGGAAATGCGCCCTGTAATCGACCGCCCGCTAGAAGCAGCATTTCTTGTAGGATGCCCAGCTCGTGTTCGTCGCACGTCGCCACGACCATGCCGTCGAACGGTGCCGTAGCGGTCTGCCAACGGCGTTGCAGTTCGGGCGTCACGCTTCTTCCTTGGCTCCGAACGCAGTGGAAAGTGCCAGTGTACGGCTATCAAGCTACCTCTGCTGGGCGCCATGCTCTTGCCCTTCAAGGCATGAGCATGCGAACCCTGCGTGGCCGCCACCTCATCCCCCAGCATCCAGACGCTTCGCGACGGGCATGCCACCCGCCGCCCCGCTTCCCGGCCGGAGGCTCGATCGCGCTGCATCAGTCCCTGCGCTTCCATTCCGGAAATAACGCCGCCCAACAACTGCGCAGCCATAGTTCCTCATCTAGCTGCAGGCTCTCGTCGCGAACCGTTTCATCGACGTTGCTGACAATGATTTCTTGACTCCAATCGATGTCGCCGCTGCGCAGTTTCACCTCGCCGCTCAAGTCGACGGCGAGCACCCATTGCCTGCCTAAAGAGTTCTCGAAATATCCGCGGTAACGTAGCGGCTGGTCGCTTGTGATCGTGAACGGCGCCCCTCCCTTAACGTGATGGTTCGAAATTTGGAACAGCAGATTCTTCATCTAGTTGGTTTGCTGCACGGGACGAGGACGTCACTAGGAATCAAAGTATTTCAAAGCCGCTACTACACCCACTGGCGACGTGCGGAGCGAAAAAATCAACTGTCTCACTGCTGTTCAGCGACCGGGTTGTTCTCGCGTCTTCGGCGCCAAAAACGCCAGCCGTGGTGCCGAACAACATAATAGGGAATCAAGAAAGCGGCGACGAACACCGCAACGCCAATCGGATTCTTGCCGAAAGGTATGGTGGCAAGGAACAAAAAGAATAGCGCGCCTGGCAAGATTAAGCGGCGATATTTCATGCGAGCTTGTAACGGCGACCATGCTAAGTCTCGCCGATCACCTTCGTTTGCTGGGCGCACGTTCTCCAGCATCGTATCGTCGCACGCACCGATGGAGAGGTAATTCTGCTGCGACTGCCTTAGCGAGAATGGGTTCTGTCCACCCGCAAAGTCGGGGTTTTCAAATTGAACTGGATCGTCCTCCCAATAACAGATTGGGCATATCTCGGAACTCCCCCGCGATTCGATCGTGATGTAGCCACAGCATGGGCAAGTGCATTCCATGCCGCCCACTCTAGCCGCAGCCGAGGCGAGTGGCAAAGGAAAGCGCTCACCTCGCCACAACCATCCCCAGCAGCCCAGCCACAACCGTCGTAGCGATAATCGCCGAGCGGAGCATGAAGCGCCGGCCAAGACGGAGCGCGCCGATGCTGGCGAGAGCGAAGACTAGAGCGGCATACCAGAGAGGGAAGCGAGTATGCCCCTCTCCGAATGCGAAACGCCCCTCCGCGTCAACATCTGCTGCATGGGTTCGCGATCTCTCCGGTAAAATCGGCGAGGACTTTACCACCCAGTTGTCGGAACCCGCCAGGAACCCTCGCGCAGTGATCCGAGTGACATCGAGGCTCCCAGCGCACGACTCGAAAGCCAAACGCGAGTTCGGCGCGAGATGGAACACGTAAACATCCTGGCCGCTCAGGCTCCATCCCCACAGCCCCAAGCACGCCACGCTCAGCGCGAGGCAAATCGTCGCCAGGGCGTAGCGGAGGTAGGTGAGCATGCAGGGCAGTATAGCGGACGGCGAGGGAGGAAACTATTTGGTGGAAGCAATGCACTGGCTATAGTGGCCGAACGAGTCCATTCAACTCAGCCTGGAGAGTACGACAAATGCCAGCCGAAAGGGTGTTCGAGGCACTGGTTCACGTCAGATGTAGAACTCATCGCAAGGGGACAATGCTCAGGGATGTTCGCATTGAGATGCTCGGCGATCAAGCATTCATCACGGGGCGTGATAATATTGCACACTCCTGGCAACGCTAGGGATGGCTTGCCGGTCTGGTTGCCCGTTTCGGATATCGCCGGATTGGCTGAGTTTCCAGACGAGGAAACCGCTCGGCGGTGCTCCGACGAAATTGAACGAAGAGGCGAAAAAGACGAGTAGCTCAGCCAAAGGAGAAACCTGCCAGCTGCACACCGCCCGCAAAGCAGCCGGCGGAAGGTTCGCTATCCGCGTCCGCCGGCGGTTAGCCGAACAGCCCCAGTGCAGCCCAGACTCCCAAGATCGCGGCCACGAACGTCATCGCGAGAAATAGGCCTCTCATAGACACCCGCCAGTTCCGCTTTCGCCACTCAAAAATCGAGATCCCGATCGTGGAGAACACCAACATCATCGCGGATATCGAAAAGGCAGCCACACACCACGCGTGATCGATGAGCGACAAGCCAACTCCCGCCAGCATTCCCCAGCATGCAAATATCTGCATGTATCGCAGCGTCTGAATCGCCTTGGCCGAGGAATCGTCGTTCATGGAACGCTGATGATACGCATTCGTATGGCACGAGCGAAACGAGAAAGATTGCCCCGCCAGATTCGCGGGGCGAGTGAGTTGTCGAAACAGCCAAGTTTAGATCCCGGCGAGCAAGTCTTCGTCGTCGAACTCAACTACCGGCGCCACCCACCGCGCGCTCGTCGCCCAAGCCGAACGCCGGGCGCCACTGGCGTGTCGCCATTGCGAAGCGAGGTGAAAATACGACTACTCGTTGGCGTGCAAGTAGCCTGAAGGGAAGGCTACATGAGACCTAAACGGTTAGTTACTTACGACGACTCATTTCTTATTCAAGCATTACTACGATTCATTCGAAGCCAAACTTTTCGAAGAACCTTCACATTCGGATTGCAACTAACCTGCTTCTCCGTTGTGTTCGCCGTCACCGCTAGTTGCGAATCTGAGGACGTTGGATCGGCTAGGAATGCTTCGATCACTGCGATCTTCGATGCACCGCGTGATACACGCCCGCGTTTGGCGGTAAGGCAAACAGACTGCAGATACTCAGCGACAGGTCCCCAAGCGGCACGATCTTCCGCTAATCGCGACCCTTCAGCAAACCCAGCCGTATGCAAGTAACGCTGCAGCGCGCTGCCAACCGCTTGGTCTGATTCTCTAAACAGGTTCCGGCCAATCAGTCGCCCAAGCCAGTACCTGACCGTGACGAGCTCCCCACCCATCCACGCCGTCGATGCGAGCTGTTCATGCTCGACAGATCCGACTGACATTTCGAAAGCTAGCGCAAGTGATTCCATTTGCAAGGCACGTTATTAGCGGAATAGATATGTCGATCTGGCGGCAACCTCTTTAGTAAATATGCTCCAGCGTAAGCTTTGGTTTAATCCTGAAAATACCATCTAGAAAATGGCCACTCAATTCGCTATAGTGGTCGCATGTCCATGTTCCGCGCCACCGCGGTGCCTACGCGTCATCCGTCGGGAGGGGGCCATGCTCCATTCGCACTTCGGCCGCTCATAGCACCGTTGGTCGCCAGCCGGCTCGCCCTCGGCGGGGGAGGCGAGCAAGCCGCACGGTCGCCAGCGACGCGCCCGCTCCCTCCGAGACGCCCCATTCTGCCACTCTTGGCATTTCTGCCGCCGACAGCTTCGCCGCAAACCCAACGAACCCAACAACTTCCGAATTGTGTCGCCAAAAACGCGTGTGGCGACAAAATTCACCCTCTCGCAACCGGGTGGCTTTCGCATCGCCGTGGCCACTGGGCGGAAACAGACGTTCTCTCTGTGCCTCGATATCTACCACGACGCGCAATCTCCGGTCGGCCAGCCGCGGCCAAAAATGCCACCCCCTCGCCGCGCCCCGCATCAAGCAACGAACTTTCTCACTCTTCTCCTGTGACATCGCCCCCGTCCGCGCATTATTAGGGGTATGACGCACGATGTACCAGATTCGCCGAACGACGACGACGCCTTGCTGGTTCGGGCTCGGACCGATCGCGAGGCGTTCGGCGAGCTCTGCGATCGCTGCTATCCCCCGATTTTTCGCTACTGCCGGCGACGGCTGTTTCGGTGGGACGACGCCGAGGAGGTGACCGCCGAAGTCTTTCTGAACGTCGCGCGGTCGATGCACGGTTTTTGCGGCGGCGGGCATCGCGACTTCATGCGGTGGGTCTACGCCATCGCCGCGAATCAAGTGAATGCCCATTTGCGGAAGAGCGAGCGACGCGACCGGCTGCTGCTGGCGGCGGCCCAAAATGGGGCCGTCAATTCGTCGCCAGAGGCAAAGAACGTTGGCAGCTTCGCGGCGCTCGAGTGGCCGAGCGTCTATCAGTCGCTCCTGCGACTGAGTTTGCGTGATCAATCGATCGTGGTGCTCCGCTACTTCGAGAGTATGCCGCACCGCCAGATTGCTGAAATCTTGAGGATGCGTCCGGGCGCCGTGCGGACGGCGGAAATGCGGGCCATTGAAAAACTGCGACGCGATTTAGGAGTCATCACATGAACGAAGCCAACGACAATTTCGGCGAACTACTGCAAGGCTGCTCGTTTGACGATTCGATTCGCGACGCGCACCGACGCGAGGTCCGCGAGCGGGCAATGCAAGTCTTCGACGAAGCAGCGGCGGCGCGGGCTTCTGCCGTCGTCGTTGAGCGGCCGGCATCACAGCGCTGGACGAAACGGCAACTCGTGCGACGGTCGCTGGCCATGGCCGTGGCGGCGAGCCTCTTGTGGGGGCTGAACATGTGGCGGCAGGCGCCGGGCCCCTCAGCTGAGCCGAGCGAGCAGCTCATGCAATTGGCTGCCGCGCGATCGGAAGCTCGCGATGCGGCTGATGAGCGGCTGGCGACCGCGATTGATTTGCTGAGCACGTTCAACGACGAGCACGCAGCGCAGGCGTTCGCCCAAGGGATCGATGTCTGCGTGAGCGAACACAACGGCCGGCTGACGGCAATCGAACACTCGTTAGCGGGACTGGGAAGCTAGCGAGACTGGGAAGTCAGTCGAGCGTTTCATCGTGCTCGGCTGCGAGTTTCTTCACTTACGTAACGGATGAGTAGTCACGGACTTTTATTTGAAGGAGTTGGTTGCCATGAAGTTTGGATTTTTACTGGTTGTGTTGTTGATTTCGCGTCTGGCGTCGGCCGAAGCCTGGACCCCGCCAAAAGATCCCGATCCGATGAAGATCTTGCAGGAGGTCGACGTCGATACGCAAGCGAAGCGCTACGAAGAGTCGCTCGCGAAGCTCGAGTGGTTCTACGAGCACGCGCTGGAATATCAGCCGTCGCTGACGGGCGTCCGGTTGTCGTTCGCCCTCAGCAACTGGGGGAAGTTGGGCCAATCTTACCCGCCCGCGCTGGTGAAGCTTCGCGAGGTTCGCGACGCCGCCAAGGCCCGCATCACCCCCGAGGAGGGACGGAAGATCGCGTTCGAAGACTTCCAAGAGTTTACGAGCATCAACCGCGAGCTAGGCGACGCGGAGCAGACAGTGGACGCCTTCCGCGCCCTCGACGCCGCCGATACTGACGCGGCGCAACGGGTCTTCGCGTTGGCTGAACCCGCGCTCATTCGAGCGAAAGATTATGAACTGTGCGGGAAGTACATCGACGCCGATGAATCGCTCGAGCAGATTCTCAACAGCTACAAAATGGCCGAGAAATTGGCAAAGAACCCCAAAATAGGTGACTCGTATATTAAATATGCCAACAAGAAGTTTCTCAATGATTCGGCGACGCTGGTGGCTTTGCTCGTGGTGAACGATCGGACCGCCGAAGCCGAAGAAGTCGCCCACGAACTGAAGAAGGTCGAAGGCGACGGCAAGCTGCACGCCAAGCTGACGACGGAACTCGACAAGGCGATTCAAGGCGTCGTGCCGAAACCTTGGCCTTAATCGCGGCGAGCATGCTGGCTGGTCGTCGCGTCGACGTTGGGGCTATTCGCCGCCGCAGCCTCCGCGACGCCCGACGCTCCGCCTTCGACCGCCACCGGCGCGGCCGAAGGCGCCGTCGTTGGGGCAGGGGAGGGCGACGCCGCTGGAGCCGTAGCTCCTGCGAAGCCAACGCCGCCGCTCTCGCCCGTGTCGATCCCCTCATCGCCGCGAATGAAGTTCCGCGGATCGCTCCGCGGCAAGTCGCCCGGCAAACTCGCCGCCGCCGCCGCGGCTGCCGACGGGCTCATCGGATCGAGCGTGGGGTAGAACGGATTAAATCGCAACCGCTGGGCATCGAGCGCCGAGGCAATCTCTGTCCGCCGCCCCTGCTGCCGCTCTTGCGTGAGGAACCGCTCGATCTCGAACCGCGACTGCAGCCACTCGGCGCTGCGGCCTTGCCGCTGCCGAACGCTTTGCCGCGCGGCTTCTTGCTCACGCATCAGAGCGAGTGCTTCTTCCTGCTGGGCTTCCCGCGCCTCGTCCTCGACGGCCCGTTGCACTGCAATCCCGCGACGCTGTGCTTGTAGCCGCTGGAGCCACACGGTCATTTGTTCTGCCGAGAGGGCGCTAAGCCGATTCAAGAAGGCCTGCGCCTCGCGCTCGCTTGAGCGGGCGGATCGCTTGCCGACCTCAAGCACGTAGCGCCGCGCTTCGAGCATCTCCTCGCTGTTCCAAACGGCAAGCCGCGCAGCTTCTTCTCGCTCCGCGTTGGTGGCGGCGCTAGTTGCACCATCCGGCCGGTAGCGATCATCAACGCTGCTCCCCGGTTGACTCGCCGCCCGGGCCAGCGCCGCCACCGCCGCGGCCTGCCGATCATCGTCGGGCGACGCGCCAGTTGCCCGAGTGAGTGCCGGAACCATCGCATGCGGAACCTCGTCCGGCGGCGCGGCCATCGCGGTGAACGCTGCCAAACAACTCCACCAAGCTGTCCCGCTGAGCATGCGCTTCATTGATCTGACTCCACGCCGACTGGCCCAGGCGACCGCGCGAGCGCATCGCATTCCCAGCCTGGAGTCTAACCGAATCGGCCGCCAACCGCTTCACGGCGAAGAGGAATTCTCAGTTCACCGCAGCCGAACTGAGCACCGTGGAAAGCTCACCGCTTCTACGGGCCTCGTTGGAATAGAATTCCTCGCCGTTTACCATCAGCTCGCGCCGTCAGCCGCCAAAGGGTGGCCATCGCTGCCCGCCTCGGCGACTGCCGTCGCGGTCGCCATCGACTCAAGCGGTTTCGACGCTTTCGCGCTAGCGCGATCGTTTTTGAGCAACTCTTCCAGCCGATGGGCGACGCGTTCGAGTGCAGCGGCGGAATCGTACCACCAGTCGGGCGACCAAATGCGGATGACGTTCCAGCCGAGGTTTTCCAAAACCTGCTGCCTCGTCTTGTCGCGATCGCGCGCTGCCGCCGCTCGATGATAGGTAGCGCCATCGCACTCAATTCCGGCCAAATACGCGCCTGGCTTGTCAGGGTGAACGATGCCCAAATCGATCCGGAACCCCGAAACGCCCACCTGCGGGACAACCTGCCATCCTTTCGTAGCGAGCCGCGCCGCCACCGCTTCTTCGAAAGGGGAATCGAAGCTGCCGACCGACCCTCCGTAGCGGCGAGCAGCGCCAACGGCCCCTTGTCCGCGTACTCCAAGAAATTCTTCAGGTCGCGAACGCCTTGCTTGCCGGTTTTGTCGGCGCTGATCTGGTCCCCCTTGAAGGACGAATAGACAACCAACTCTTGCCGAGCTCGGGTAACGGCAACGTTCAAGCGACGCTCGCCGCCGTCGCGGTTGAGAGCGCCGAAGTTCGTCGACAGTTTTCCTGCAGCGTCGGCGCCGAAAGTGATCGAGAAGAACATGACGTCGCGCTCGTCGCCCTGCACGTTTTCGAGGTTCTTAACGATCGTCGGCTCGATGCGATCATCCGAGAAGTACCAATCGAGCTCCGGATAGTCGCGCTGCGCCTGATCGAGCAAGTCTTGAATCAACGACTGCTGCTGACTGTTGAATGTAATGACGCCGAAGGTCAATCGTTCGGCCTCCGGCAACTCCAGACAGCGCCGCATTCGCGCCACGGCGTCGGCGACGATCGCCGCAGCCTCGTCGCGATTCGTACGGCTTTTGCCGCGATCATACTTGTTCTCCGGCATGTGCCGCAGCGAGACGCCGCGATCGGCCGACTCGGCGGCGGGAAACGTCACCAACTTGTTGCCGTAATAGTGGTAGTTCGAGAATGCGATGAGCGATTCATGGCGGCTCCGGTAGTGCCAATTGAGTTGCATCGTCGGCAATCCCGACGCCTGCGCCTCGTCAAGAATGCTTTCTAGATCCTTCTCGTGATCCTCGAGTTCTTCGTTCGCCTCGTCATCGTCGGCTCGGCCGAAGAAGTTAGTCGGCGGCAGCTGTTTCGGATCGCCGACGATGATCGTTTGCCGTCCGCGGGCGATGGCGCCGATCGCATCCCAAGTGGTGATTTGCGACGCTTCGTCGAAGATTACCACGTCGAACGTCGCCTGGTTCGTCGGCAAGTACTGCGCGATCGACAGCGGCGACATGAGCAAGCAGGGAGCGAGCTTGCCAAACGATTCGGGCATGCCGCCGATCACTTCGCGAATTGACTTGCTCGGCCGCTTGAGACTCATCTGATGCCGCAACAATCCAAGTTCCGATTGCTTAGGCACGCCGTCTGGCGCCGGGAGATCGTGCGCCACGGCCTCTCGAGCTCGCACTGCGGCCGTGGCCCGCGCGAGTTCGTCGATCTTGCAAAAGTCGCTGATCGCCTCCTCATGCTTGAATCGCTGAAACTTCTGCAGCGTCTTGCTCCGGTCGATGGCGATCGGCAACCACCATCTTGAGTAGGCCGTTTTGAATCGCTTCGCCGCATCGCGCGGAGCGAGCCTTCGCGACTCGAGTTCGACGATGAACGTTGCGAGCCCCGCCGTGGCGGCGCGTCGTTTGACGTCGCACCAAGTAGTCCACCGCTGCAGCTGCGTTCGGTGGGTTTGAACATAAGCCGCGGCCCGCTGCGAGTCGCCGACGATGGTCTCCGACGTCTTCTTTACCGGGCTGCATCCCGCGATGGTCGAAAAGTCGCTCAAAGCGGCTAGGAATTGCTCGGTCGCACGCAAGAATTGACTTGCTAATTCAAGGGCAGCCGAGGAGTTCGTCGCCCCCTTCAACGTCGGTTGCAGCGTCTTCGTGATTTGATTCGTTGCATTTAACGGCTGACCGACGGCCAGAATCGACTGGCGAAGCTCCCCCGCACGCTGCAAGTGGCTCTGCAATGCGGGAACGTCGGTCTCGAGGCGTTTCCAACGCGGCGTTCCGTCTGCCAGCGGATTCTGAGAGATCGCTTCGAACTGTTCCCGCATCTTCCGTATCGCAGCGAGATCCGTTGCCGGGGCCGCCGCTCCCGAAGCGGCGTAGGTCTGCAATAGTTTGGCGACCTTTCGCTTTGCCAACCAGGACATCGGCCAGAAAGACGCGCATGCCTTTCTCCACTTCTGATCGAGATCGTCCAACGGAAGTTTGTGCAACGCATCCTCGCCGTACTCGGCTCGCAATGTCGCTCCTGCGTTGCGGTAAGACTCGATCGCCGAATTCAACTCGCCCGCTGCGGCCGGCAATTTAGCGAATTGTTTGTGGAAAATAATCCGCACGTCTTCCCCGGCGACTGCAAGCAGCGCCTTCGCCAACCGCCCTAAACCGGCGATGCGGTCGAAAGATCCATCGACTATTTCCGGCGTCCCCAACGCATGCCCGAAGTGCGAAATGGCCGCGGTCATTTGCGTCGCAGCTTCCGCCAGACGACTGCACTGAGCGAGTAACTTTGCTTCCCATGCAGCAGACCACTCGACGGTCTTCACCATCGACAACCGCACGTTCGGATCGATGTTGCCGAAGGTCAGCGCCGCGTCGTCGATGATCGCCTCGAGGTCGCGGTAAGCGGCGGCGTTGTGCTGCGCGCCGGGAGGCCACTCCAGCTTCGGACATTCATCCTCAGCTCCGCGCACCGACGTTCCCAGTCCGTCGAAGACGCTCCAACCGTTGGAATGTTTGGCATGAATCGCCCCGACGTAGGCATTGAGTTCGTCACGGCGGATTCGGAGTCGTTCGCTTACTTCCAGCCACTGCCTTCCCTGTACGCGCCGATTGCCTAGCCAGGCAGACTCCAACTGCTCAAGAAACCGGCGGCGTTCCGCGCGATTGGAGTGGAGTTCGACGCAGCAGTCCCCCAAACCGTGAGCGCGCAGTCGCCGATGGACGACGTCCAGCGCCGCCGTCTTTTCGGCGACGAACAGCACAGTGCGCCCCGTCGCCAGACACTGAGCAATCATGTTGGCGATCGTCTGGCTTTTGCCGGTCCCGGGAGGGCCGACGAGGACGAAGTCTTGCCCCTCCGACGCCGCCATCACCGCCGCGAGTTGCGACGAATCAGCCGGCAATGGGTGATAAATATCCTTCGGCTCGTACTTCACGTCGATTTCATGCGGAAGCGGGATGGCTCCTCCGCCGCCGGAAGTGAACGGCTTGTCGGGATCGCGAATCAAATGGCGAACCACGCGATTCTCTTCCAACTTCGAGACCCGATCGACCAAGTCCTTCCACATGAGGTACTTCGCGAACGAAAACGACGCGAGCGCCGCCTCGTCGATCACCTCGAAGCCGGGAATGTCGCGCACCGCCTGCCGCATCAGCTCCATGACTCGCGGCACGTCGATGCCGCTCGCGTCGGTCGGCAACTCGGTCTCAAACCGCGAGATGTCGCAACCGAAGTCCTTTTTGAGCAGCTGGATCAACGTTGCATTGAACCGCACGTCGTCTTCATGATGCATCAGGCAGAACGGCGAGACGGCGCTGCTCCGAATCAACTTCGCCGGAACCAACAGCAGCGGCGCGCGATACGACTTCGGATCATCGGCGCTTGGTCGCCACTTCAGAAAGCCAATCGCCAGAAACAGCGTGTTCGAACCTCCTT
This sequence comes from Lacipirellula sp., assembly GCF_965279485.1. NCBI lineage: Bacteria > Pseudomonadati > Planctomycetota > Planctomycetia > Pirellulales > Lacipirellulaceae > Lacipirellula > Lacipirellula sp. The sequence goes on along the minus strand of NZ_CBDIIC010000001.1, from coordinate 270,688 downwards.
CAGCGAGATCGTTGCGTACGTTGCGATACAGCGTCGTGAGGCGACCCTGCAGATCACTAGACGAAATCGGGCAACAAATCTCGTCGCGTTGCAGCGCTTGCCGAGCGAATTCCAAATCAAGATCTTGCTGCGTTTGCTTGCGATGCAGCTGCGCGTCGCGCTGGCCGTGCGGGTTCTGCTCGGGCAGCGAAGTGAGCCGTAGTTTGCCGCCCGCCGCAAGCCGGTCTTCCAATTTCGACACATCGGGGCAGAGGATGGGCGTTGATTGCTTGTTGAGTTTAAAATTGAGCAAACGGTTGCGTAGCGATAAGTCGAGCAACTTTCGCTGCCAACGTTCGACGCGCCCGGCCGGAGTCGTCGGCTGGATTTCCGTTTCAGCAGCCGGCAATTCGCCGAATGACGTCGGAATGTGCAGCGCAGGAGCTCCGTCGGTTTCCACCGCCTCCCCGTTCGCTTCCGCCTTCTCATGCGACGCCAGCGGGCGAATCTGCGACATCCGCGCTCGCGTCACGTCGATCACCGCCGCAAACTGCTGTTCACGCGACTCGCGCGTCGCTTCCAGCGAGGCGTTGATTGCATCTTCGAAACGCCCCGCCGGTCGCTGGGTCGCGAGCGTGGTTTCGAACGTGACAAATTCCTTCGCCGCGATCGCTTTGCGAACTTCGCTGCAGTCGCACTCAACCATGCGTTTGAATGTTCGTTCGATTAGCCAGACGCCGGCAAAACTGTGCCCCTCGGTCATGATGATCGCGCTATTGAGCCCGACCGCTTCGAGCGCGGCGGCGAACAAAAGCGTCGAGTCGAGACAGGTCGCCAACCGTTCGGCGAGAATTGTCGCCGGGCGTCGAATTTTTTGCCCGACTTGCTCGAAACTACGCGGCGGATTGGCATACGTGAGCGACTCGTCGGCAATAGCTGACCAAATCGCCGACGCCAGCACGTAGGCTCGACGCGGATCGTGGCTTTGATAGCCATCGAGTGCCGACGGAAGATGATGGTTCTCCAGAATCGTGGCGGCTTTGCGCAGGATCGAAGCGACTGCAGGATCGTTTGGCATTACAAACGCAGCAAGCAACTCGGACATCGAAGGCATCCCGCCCCACTCGTCGCGTGCAAGTACTCGAATTTGACGAACGTCCTCCAGGAGGACTTTCTCATGATGGCGAATGCGGAATGTCGCCAAGCCAAGTTCCGCCTCGTTCAGCCCGTTGAGGTAACCAGGATCGAGTTGGACGTCGCGATCGCGGATTGTCAACGTTTCGCCTGGCCGCAGTTGCTGCAGCAGCCACGTTTTTGTTCGCACGAACGCCGGCGAGGTTTCGAGTTCGATTCGCAGATCGGCATAAGCTTCCGTCGAATCGTTCCGTATCTAGAGCGAACGCAGCAATGGCGTCGAATTCTGGCATGACGCCGCATTGACGCAGCGTGCGACGTCGGCCAAGAGCACCAGTTCCGGTTCGGTCGCCTCTGCAGCTTCGACTTCCATTTCTTCCAAACCTTCAACAAGTTCGTTTTCGCTCATGAGCGTCCTCTCTCCACACCGTTTGCGATGCGAATACTAGAACAACCCTGGAATACCCACTTCACAACAAGCTTTTAGGGGCCTAGCTCACCAGAAATTTGTGGGCGAGCATGGGAGGGCGCAATCCATACATCCGGCGAATAGCGGCCTTTTCTACCCAAATTGCCTCCGCTGGGCGGCCAGTAAGCTCCCTTCGGTCGGTGCGATTACCTAGCGGTAAATTGGCGCCATTTCAGCGGGCGAACACGCGTTCGCGCCGTTGTGAGAGCGCGCTCGCAAGCATGTTCTACCCACCCACTCGGTGGTGCGCCGCTCCGAAATCGCCTAGTTTCCTAGCTTCTGCAGCGGCTCAAGGCGGGGTGCGGGCTCGGCATGCTAGCTGCATGAGTGAGAAAGTACCCGCCCTTCCCGCAGGTTTTGGCGACACTTCCGAGCAGCAAACCCCTTCTCCGAAAGCACTTGCGGAAATATCGCGGACAATCGAATGCGATGCCGCACAGGCTCGCTCCTGTTCAATTGCCGGCCACCATCTCTAGCGTACCCCTCAGCTCCGCCCCCCATTTCCCCCGTTGCGGTCTGACGTAACTTCCGTATACTAAGCCGTTTACCCTACAACGACCGATCAATACTGGTCGCCCACGGGCTCACCAATGTGAGCCTCAGGCAGCGGTCATCGGATGGCCCGGCCTCACTCGCGGCGACCAGACACATAGCGTTTTTCGAGAAGTAGACAGGATTGATCATGGCCAGAAAGTGCGAAGTCTGCGGCAAGGGCCCTCAGGTTGGTAACCAGGTCACCATCCGCGGTAAGAAGAAGTACCTCGGCGGCGTCGGTACCAAGATCACCGGCATCACCAAGCGGACGTTCAAGCCTAATCTGCAGCGGGTCAACGTCGTGACCGCCGGCGGCTCCAACAAGAGCCAGCTCGTTTGTACCCAGTGCATCCGCTCGGGCGGCGTGAAGAAGATCGTCCGCGTCGCTCCGTTCAAGCTGCCCGTCGGCGCTGCGAAGGCCTAAGCCCGATGGCGCTCACGCGTGCCGACGTTGAAAAGGTCGCGCTGCTCGCCCGGCTCCGGCTTACCGAAGCCGAGCTGGGAACGATGACGGAGCAGCTGACCCAGATCGTCGGCTACGTCGACCAGCTTGCCGAAGTCGACACCGAAGGCGTTGAGCCGATGGCGCATGCCGTCGAAGTGACCAACGTCTTTGCGGAAGACGTCGTCGCGCCAAGCCTGCCGCGCGAGGCAGCGCTCGCCAATGCTCCGCGGCAAAATGGCCGTGGCTATTTGGTGCCGCCGGTCTTGGGTGAGTAGCAAGTCAGCGTTCAGCCGTCAGCGTTCAGCAGTCAGCCCGACGGCGTCGCGTGCATGTCTGGCTGACTGCTGAACGCTGAAGCTGAGAGCTTGCCGCCCATGTCTATCGTCGATCGCCCCGCCACGGAGCTTCGCAAGTCGTTGGCCGCGGGCGAACTCACGTCCGTCGAGCTGACGCAGGCGTGCCTCGATCGCATCGCCGCGCACGATCAGTCGATCGGCGCCTTTCTCCGCGTCGACGGCGAGCGCGCCTTGGAGCAGGCAAAGTCCGTCGACAAGCGGCGCGCTGCGGGCGAAACGCTTGGCCCGCTCGCCGGCATTCCAGTCGCGGTGAAGGACGTGCTGTGCGACTCGCAGGCGATCACCACCTGTGCATCGCAGATGTTGGCCGAGTTCCGCCCGCCGTATGATTCGACGGTCGTGGCGCGGTTGAAGCAGGCCGACGCGGTGCTGCTTGGCCGCACGAACATGGACGAGTTCGCCATGGGAGGCTCGACTGAGAACTCAGCTTTTCAACAGACGCGCAACCCGTGGGATCCGACGCGGACGCCGGGCGGTTCGAGCGGCGGTTCCGCTGCAGCGGTGGCGGCGCGCTTCGCTCCGTTGGCGATCGGCACCGATACCGGCGGTTCAATCCGCCAACCTGCGGGGCTCTGCGGCATCGTCGGCATGAAGCCAACCTACGGCCGCGTCAGCCGTTACGGACTCGTCGCGTTTGCGAGCAGTCTCGACCAAGTCGGCCCGTTCGCGACGACGACCGAAGACGCCGCACTGTTGCTCGAAGCGGTCGCCGGTCACGATCCGCGCGACTCGACGTCGATCAATCGCCCGACGCCGCCTTATACGGACTCGATCAACAAACCGCTTGCCGGTTTGAAGCTTGGCATCGTGCCGGAGCATTTTGGCGCCGGCCTCGATCCCGAAGTCGCCGCCGCGGTGAAGAGCGCGATCGAAGTTTACAAATCGCTCGGGGCCGAGGTGAAAGAGGTCGCCCTGCCGCACGGCAAGTACGGCGTCGCCGCTTACTACGTGATTGCTCCAAGCGAAGCCTCGAGTAACCTCGCTCGCTACGACGGCGTGCACTACGGCTTCCGTGCCGATCAATCGTCGGCGATTGCAGATCTCGCCGCGGAACGCCAAGCCTCCGTCGCCGCCGGCAATGGCGCCGCGGCCGACAACGTCGACTCGCCGCTGGTGCGGATGTATCGCAGCACTCGCGAAGCCGGCTTCGGGCCCGAAGTGAAGCGCCGCATTATGCTCGGCGCCTACGCGCTGAGCGCCGGGTACTATGACGCTTATTACCTGAAGGCGCTCAAGGTGCGGCGGCTTATCCGCCGCGACTTCGACGAAGCGTTCAAGCAAGTCGATCTTATTGTCGGCCCCGTCACCGCGGGCCCGGCGTTCAAGCTTGGCGAAATGGTCGACGATCCGCTGGCGATGTACTTGGTCGACCTCTACACCGTGAGCGCCAACCTCGCCGGCATCCCGGCGATCAGCCTCCCGTGCGGCATGACCAAGGCAGGCCTTCCCATCGGCTTGCAACTCCAAGGCCCGCCGCTCGAAGAAGACCGCCTCCTCCGCGGCGCCCGAATGTTCGAAGCGGCAACTGATTGGCACACGAAGCAACCCACGCTTGCGGGGGCGAAATGAGCGACGTTCCCTACACCACCGTCATCGGCCTTGAGGTTCACGTCCAGTTGGCGACGAAGAGCAAGCTCTTTTGCCGCTGCAGCACGCAGTTCGGCGCCGAGCCGAACACGCAGACGTGCCCCGTTTGCATCGGCATGCCCGGTTCGCTGCCGGTGATGAATCGCCGCGCGTTCGAGCTCTCGCTGAAAACGGCGGTCGCGCTCAACTGCAACATCCCCGAGTTCACCAAGTGGGATCGGAAGCAGTACTACTACCCCGACTTGCCGAAGGGATACCAGATCAGCCAGTTCGATTTGCCGATGTCGGCCGACGGTTATCTTGAGATCAGCGATCCGAAGGATAAGTTCGAGCCCAAACGCATCGGCATCATCCGCGCGCACCTCGAAGAAGACGCCGGCAAGAGCGTCCACGACGAAGCGCACGGCAAGGCCGACAGTGAGATCGATCTCAACCGCACCGGCACGCCGCTGTTGGAGATCGTCTCGCAACCCGATATGCGTAGTTCCGCCGAAGCGCGGGCCTTTCTTGACGAACTAAAATTGCTGCTCACCTACATTGCGGTCTCCGACTGCAACATGCAGGAGGGAAGCTTGCGCGTCGACGCGAACGTCAATCTTCATCTTGAGAAGGATGGCAAGAAAATCGCGACGCCGATCGTCGAAATTAAAAACATGAACAGTTTCCGCGCCGTTGAACGGGCGCTGGAGTACGAGGCCCCGCGCCAATACCGCGAGTGGCAAGAAACGGGCCGGCAACTCGGCGAGGCGCCGAAGCAAACCCGCGGTTGGGACGACGTCGCCGGCGTCACGCGCGGCCAACGCAGCAAAGAAGAATCAAGCGACTATCGCTACTTCCCCGACCCCGACTTGGCGCCGGTGATCACCTCTGCCGCCGAGGTGGAAGCGGTGCGTGAATCGCTCGGCGAACTCCCCGCCGACTTACGAACGCGGCTCGCCGAAGGCTACAACCTTTCGCCCTACGACGCCGACGTGCTCGTGAACCAGGGACGCGCCGTCATCGACTACTACCTCGCCGTCGCAGGGGAATCGGGCGACCCGAAAGCCGCCTGCAATTGGGTCACCCAACAGGTGCTCCGCGAGTTGAAGGAACGCGAGCAAGCGATCGATGCATTCGACATTAGCGCCTCGAAGTTGGCTGGCTTGATCACCGCCGTGAACGATGGATTGCTCCCTTCGACACGCGCTCCGGAAGCGTTCCAATTGATGCTCGCCCAAGGCTGCGACATCACCGCCGCGCTCGCGGAGTTGAAAATCGAGCGGGTCGACGAGTCGGCCCTCGTCGAGTTGGTAAAAGAGTTGCTGGCTGCCAACCCGAAGACGGTCGCCGACATTCAGGGCGGCAAACTCCAAGCCGCCGCCTCGCTGATCGGCCAGGCGAAAAAGAAGAATCCCAACGTCGACCCGAACCGCGTCCGCGAATTGGCGATTGAGCTTGCCACGGCGGGCAACTAGCCCCGGGCTCCGCCCTGGGGGTCGGACGCCATTCCGGAAAACGTCGTCGCGCGTGGCGCCGCGCGACCCCCGGGCAAAGCCCGGGGCTAGGAGCGAAAACACCCGTTTTCCGCCCCGTTCGGCACAATTTCCCAAATTCCGCAATTCTCCCCGTAACCGCCGCCCCGCCTCCGTTAAGTAACTGAGGCTCATCAGGCGCGAGTTCTTCCCGGCGGCACTTTTCTGGGGAAACGGCCCGCCTGCAGCCGCGATCAGACATGCGGAGAATTCAGGCGTTGCGGCATCGCCCGTGACGCCTGGGTTCGACCGCCAGCGGCGTGCGGACGCTCTTGAGGCGTCTCAAAACATCAGCTTTGCAACACTCGTCTCGACATCTGGGAGTAACGCTACTGTGAACATCCGCAATCGATTCTCGCGCCTGCTCGGCGCGGGGGCGGCCCTCTGCCTGGTCGCCGCTCCGCTGCAAGGAGCCAACATCTATTGGCAGGGGACGAACGTCTCGGGCAACCTCATGGGGCCCAACTACACCGACGGCGTCACCAACAATCTCACGCCCACCGCGAGCGACGTCGTTCACGTCGGCGGCGGCGGGACGGCTTCTTACTCGACGCCAGGCACGGTGAGCCTGCAGAAGCTGCGCGTCGGCCACAACACTGCGGCCCCGGCCAACCCCGGCACGGGCATCGTCAATCTCAGCAACGGCGCCAAGATCGATCTCACCGTTGGCGGAGCCGGCGGAGCCAATGCCTCGCTCTGGGTCGGCAACGTGCAGAACGGCACGCTCAACATTGATGGCGCCGGCACCAGCGTCACCGCGGCCCGCTTCATCGCGATCGGCTACGGCAACAACATCGCCCGTATGGGCACGGTGAACATCACCAACGGCGGCTCGCTGATCGCCACGCTCGGGAACATCAATCTCGGCGAATCGAACAACGCGATGAACGGCGTGCAAGGCCACGTCAACGTCGACGGTACGGTCTCGGCGATGAGCGCTGGCTCCGACCTGGTCGTCGGCGTTTACGGCGCCAAGTCGACGTTCACGCAAACGGGCGGTCAAGTCTCGATCGACGATTCGATCGAAGTCGGCGCCAGCACCAGCCTCGTCGCCAACGTCGGTTCGAGCTACAGCATCTCCGGCGGCACGACCACGCACAGCGGCAACTTCTTCCTCGGCCGCGGCGCCTCGGTGAACGCCACCGTCAACATTTCCGGCACGGCGATCCTCAACACCGGCAACCGCTTCCTGATGGGCGCCGGCACGGCGACCGGCATCGTCACCAACCACTCGGGAGGCACGCTCAACACGACGCTCGACCTGCGCGTCGGCGACTCGGGCAGCGGCGACACGACCTACAACCTGAGCGGCACGGGCGTCATCAACTCCACCACCGGCGGCATCGTCGGCCGGCAGGGCGCCGCCAAGTTCTTCCAAACTGGCGGCGTCGCCAACTTCAACGGCACGCTGTCGATCGGCAACCGCGAAACGGCCACCGGCGCCAACAGCGGCCTTTACAGAATTTCGGCCGGCGATCTGAACATCGCCACCGCGCTCAACGTCGCCAACAACGGCGTCGGCGAGTTCCGCGTCGTCGGCGACGACGCCACGATCGACGTCACCGGCGCCGTGAACATTTCCAACGGAGCCAACGGTCTCGGCACGCTCGCGTTCGAACTCGAAGCCGGCGACCTGCTGTCGCAAATGGCCGTCACCGGTACGGCGACGTTCAGCGCGGGCGCCGCGCTGGTGTTCGATGCGACCAACGCCGCACCAATGCAGAACGTTTACAACCTGCTCACGGCGGCGAGCATCGTCGACGGCGGCATCGCCTTCACCGCCCCTGTCGGCTGGAGCTACCAGATCGTGAACGGCGGCAACGGGCAGATCCTGCAGGCAGTGCTGGCCGTACCCGAGCCGAGTGCAATTGGGCTGGCGGCGCTGGCTGGGTTGGCGCTGGTGCGCCGACGTCGCTAAGCCGCGAAGCGGCGCCCGCACCGAATACATCATGTTCCCCATTTAGCCCCCGGTCAGTGACCGGGGGCTATTTTTGCGCTCAGCCGGTTAGCCCTCTAAGAATTGCCCGCGCTATCTCGGAGAGCGAGGCGGCGCAAAAGAGCTCCGTGGGCGCTCGACGTACCGAACAAGTTCCGTCGTCTCGAGCGTACAGCGATAGTGATACTCGGGCTGGCGCGACAGCTCGAGGTAGCGGCGACTCCATTCCCCGGCAATCGACGCGATTTGTTCATTGGCGTCGCTCGCACCGGCCAGCGCGCAAGTGACGCCGCATGCTAGCAGCGGGATGAGCGGCCCTCTCCCCAACCAATGGCGTTCGATCAACCGGAGCATCGCGGGCATCACTTGAGAATCTGCGGACCGTACATTTTCGCAAGCGCCGCGGCGACGCACTCCGCGAGATAGGCGTTGCCCCGGGCGTTCGGGTGCAGGCCGTCGTCGCTCAATCTAGCGGAGACGTCGACCCACGTTCCCGGCGGCATCGAGGAACTCCATAACACGAGCTGCCGAATCGCCGTATCTGAAATCAACTCCAGATCGTACTCCCTGGCCAGTTCCCGCTCCAAACCGTCGAACCAATCGACGATAAAGCCGCGCGGGATCTCCACCAGCAGGACGTTGGCGCCAACCGCTTCGGCGGCGTCGATGAGCTGCCGCAAGTTGTCGGCGGTCGCGTCGCGCGAGGAGCCCTGGAGAAAATCGTGACCTCCGAGCTCGATTACGACCGTCTGCGGCCGGGCTTCGCGCATCCGTCCCAACAGCTTCAAGCTGTCGACGGTCGAGCTGCCGCTGACGCTCAGGTCGATCACCGGCACAGCCAACCGTTCCGCGAGTAACTTTGGGTAGCCGAATGCGGTGAGGCTATCGCCCATGCAGACCACCGGCCGGTCCGAGAGCGCTAGCCGTCGACTCACGTGACTCGCCGCTGCATAGTCCCAGGCGAACCAGGCCCAAGCTGCCCACAACAGAGCGGTCGATCCCCACACGATGCTTCGCCGCGAAAGAGGAGAGCGCCATGCGTGCAACCAGCCTGCCGCCACGACGCCGCCCATCGTCGCCATCAACGTCAGCAAACTAACCGACCAATCAGGCCGCTTCGCCGCGACCACGGTGAAAGCAATCACCAGCGGCGCCCAACTCGGCCGGCCATTCCACGCCGCCCACGTATGCAAAGCCAACCACGCCGCGATCATCCACGGAATCGCGGCTGGAAATGTCAGCAGAGACAAGGCGATAGCGATGCAAACGATCAGCATTCGAGCGATTCGTCGTATGCTCGCCATGTTGTAATCGCTCCCACCGGCAACAACGACAATCCGAGATGCTATCATTATGATGCAAGCGGCATCGCAGAGCGATTGGTTGATCCTGTAGCGCCGCTGAATTATCTAAATTTGCCCTCCGACTGCTTCACGAGGCGGACTTCGCCCCCAGTGAGCACTGCACCGTGGATCTACTCCACGCGCCTGTAAAAGTTCCAGCAGCATGAATGCCGTCACCGCAACGAAAGTCCTCATCGTCGGCGCCGGCCCGACCGGTTTACTCCTGGCCGCTGAACTCCAGCGCCGCAGCGTCGCTTGTCGGTTGATCGACGCCAATCCCGAACCGCTCCACTGGGATCGCGCGACCGTCGTTCATCCCCGTTCGCTCGAGATTTTCGAATCGCTCGGCATCGTCGCGTCGCTGCTCGCCGCTGGCGTCAAGCAACGTCGCGCCCTCATTCACTCCGCCGGCAGCGTGCTGGGCGACATCGATCTGTCGATCTGCGGCAGCCGCTACGGGTTTAATATTGGCATTTCGGAAGAGGTGACCGAGACGATCCTCACGGAGTACCTGGAGCAACTCGGCGGCCATGTGCAGCGTGCGTCGCGACTGGTCAATTTAGAACAAAACACCGACGGCGTGCTGGCGACCGTCGAGCACAATGGCGTGACGGAGCAAATCGCCGCCAAGTGGGCCGTCGGCTGCGACGGCGTCCGCAGTGTCACGCGGCAATTGAGCGGCATCGAACTCATCGGCCACGATCGGCCCGATCCCTGGGCCGTGTTCGACACGACGATCGCCGGTTGGCCCCACTCGTACGAGGCGAACTACGCCTACCTCGACGAGCCGCCGGTGATTCTCACCGCGTTGCCGAACCAGCGGTGGCGGGTCTACCTGCGGCCATCCTCGGCGGAATCAGATTTACAAGCCGACGCGGCGTCGACGCTCCGCCGTTACCTGCCGGGAATCGTCTTCGAAAATGTCTCGCACCCCACACGCTTCCACTGCCACACGAAGGTCGCGTCGCACTATCGCTCGGGCCGCGTCTTCCTCGCCGGCGATTCGGCTCACGTCTGCTCGCCGTCGCAAGGCCACGGCATGAACAGCGGCCTGCAAGACGCATTTAATTTGGCTTGGAAATTGGCACTCGTCTGCCAAGGCAGCGCGGCCGACAGCATCCTCGACAGCTACGAAGCCGAACGCCGCCCCATCGCTGAGATGATCACCGCTTCCGGTTACGCCTTCGAACAAGCCCAGTCGATCACCGATCCCGCCGAGCGCCGCGCCCGCGACGAAGAACTGCGCGCCATCTTCGCGAACCCCGCAACCCGCCATCACGAATCAATCGCCGAAGCGGAACTCGACATTGACTACTGCACCTCGCCGATCGTGATGGGCGACCGTCACGACGCCCTCGCACCGGGCCATCGCCTCCCCGATACGATCGAAGTCCGCCACCCAAACGGCGCCGCGGGGTTGCTACACGAATTGGCCCACCGGCCAGGCCACACGGCACTCGTCATCGGCGCGGGCGCCGCGGACGCCGCGCCAGCGGGGCAACTCGCTGCCTCACTCGCAGGCGCCAGCTTCAACCCGCAACTCGAAACGACGGCAACGCTCATTGCCGGGTCCGACGAATCACATCCTCACGCGCAACTCGCCGCTGCCGCCGCCCGCCAACTCGGTATCACTGGCCTAACGCTGCTCGTCATCCGCCCCGACGGGCATGTCGGTCTGCGGGCCGACAGCGATCATCTGGATGCAGTGCAAGCCTATCGAGCACTGTTCCAATAGCCTAACCCCTGCGATCAGCCCGCTCAGGCTAGATTCGCAGCCGAAGCCAGCGACGCCGCCGTCAGCGAAGCGGCCGTTTTCCCTTATTTTATGCTGGCGACCCCCGATTCCCGCCTGCTAGGTTATAGGTACCGCCGTCGCCTCGCTCGCGCTGCTCATTCCCATGCTGGCCGCGGGGCGCCCACCTCCCATGCTCCTCCGGGAACATCGCCTGTGCTCAACAACCTTCTAAATGGCGCCGCCGGGATTTCCAATCATCTGGCCGTCGTCATTGGCGTCAGCATGGTCTTCTTTGCCGTTCAAACGATCCTCAGCTTGAAGCTTTACGCACAGGCGTGGGATCAAAACCGGATGCTTCGCCAATTGCTGCGCGAGCTCGACAACGGCGCGAGCGGCCGGCCACTGGCGAACGAGGCGGTGGTCGACTTCCCCTGGCTCGATTGGGTGCTGCGGGTCTTCCCCGCGAGCGGCGATCAGCGGCCGACCAACTTCACGCGCGAAAACGCCCTCGAAGAACTCGACACCCGCGTCGCCAGCGAATGGGCCTACTTGTTGCTGCAGCGGATGGGCATCATGGCGCCGCTGCTCGGCGTGGTACTCACGGTCATCGGTTTCTACTGGCTCGAAGTCGACAACGCCGGCGACCAGTCACTGCAGACAATTCTCGCCGCCGTGACGCCGCTTATTTGCGGCGTCGGCGCCGGGGCAATCCTCGCGCTCGTCAATCAGGTGCTACTGCAAGGCGTCGGCGGACGGATCGAGCGGCTCCGCATGTCGGCCCGCACCTGGTTCGACGCCGTCATTTGGCGGAACATCACTCACGGGGCGCCGAGCGAGGCGATGCGTGCGATCGGCGAAATGGAGACGTTCGCCAGCATCCTCGTCGGCACGGCTAAGCGGCATGCTGAAAGTTCTGAGCAAATCGGCCACTCGACCGCGCTGCTTCAACAGGCGGCATCGCAGTTTGAGCGAATCATCGGCGGCATGAAGGGCGAGATGCAAGGCATCCCCGCGGCACTCGGCGTCATTCGCGACGCAACGGCCGCGTCAGCTCAAGCGTTGCAAGATTTGGTGCCTGCCGGCGAACGGGCGGTCGCCAACCTCGACGTGTCGGTCGCCGCGTTCCGCACCACCATCGACCAGCAATTCAGCGAAGCGGCGAAGCTTCACCATACGGCGAGCCAATCGCTCGCCGCATCGGTGGATCACATTCAATCGTCGAGCGAGGCCCTCACCGCTCGTACCGAGCAGTTCAACGGCTCCGCGGCGGAGACAGCCCGCTCGCTCGCGCAAATCGACGCCTCGCTGAATAACGCGGCCACCATGCTCGCCGCCGCCAGCAATCGCATTCAGTACGCAATCGAACACGACGCCGGCCCCGCCCAATCCGCCCTGCATGGCGCCGCGAATTCCGTCGCTCAGTCGGCGGAAAAGCTGTCGGGCTTCGTCGAGCATGGCATCCAGCCCGCCGCGCACGATTTGGCGACGCTCCACCACTCGCTGCAGCAGTTGCAGGGGACGCTCGCGTCGATCGAACGCTTCAGTGCGTCGCGTGAAGACGTCGACAAGCTGATCGCCGCGCTCGGCCAAGCCGGCATGATCGCCGATGCAATCGCCGCGCTTCCGGAGCAGATTCGCGACCTGATGGAGCAGAACGTCGAGCACCACGGCAGCCTCACCGCCGCTCGTCACAAGAAGACCTGGCTCTACAGCCGCCCCCGCTAGCAGATTATTCAGCGTCCGGAGCATGAAGCATGCAGCTTGAACGAGTCACCTCGCGATCGAGCGAAGCCGGCCTCGCCGGTTGGATCGCGAGCAACGACGTGACGCTCTTCACCATGGTATTGGTCATGGTGATCGCTATCTTTTTGCATTCGAAGCTCAACAAGGGCGCCGCCGAGCAGAACGCACTCGCCCATCAGAACACGGCGATTTCCGCGACCCTCGCCGCGACGGCGCGCGAACTCGAATCGGCCCGCCAGCTGCTCGCTGAAAGCAAGGACCGGCTGACGCTCACCCAAGCGGAGCGCGACCAGTTGCAGGCAAAGCTAGTCGAAAAGCTCACGGCGCTGGCGGAGCTTAACGCGAAGCTCGACGCCCTGGTCGCCGAGAAGGGCGATCTCTCCCGCCAGCAGAAAACGCTCCTCGCCGAGAAGGAAGCGCTCGCCAAGGAAAAACTGTCGCTGGAGGGAGCCCGTGACACGGCCAGCGCGACCAACGTCTCGCTTCAATCAGAACTCGAATCGCTCACCGCGAAACTCGCCGAGAAGATTGCCGCGCTAGAGGAAATCGAAGCCCAGCGCGACCGGCTCGCGAAGCAAGCGACCGAGTTGACGACGCTCGTCACCGCGCTGAAGACGCGGCTCGAAGAGATGAACGTCGACATCAGCTCAGCCAAGCAGCTCGCCGACAAAACCGCCGAGGACTTGCGGGGCCAAGCCGCCGCGGCCGATAAGAAGGCCGAGGATTATCTCGCTGACCTCAAGCGGGCCACCGAGATGCTCGCCACGCTCAAGCTGGAAAAACAGCAACTGCAGACCGAGCTCACCGACGCCGAGCGCAAACGCCAAGCCGAGCTTCTCGCCGAAGCGGAAAATAACCGCGCCCTCGTCGGTCTTCGCGGCCCAATGCGGAAGGTGGCGATCCTCTTCGACGCCTCCGGCAGCATGCGGCAAGAGGGCGCCGGCGGCAGCGACCGCTGGAGCGAAGCGCAGGAGATCACAGCCACTTGGCTCAAGCATCTCAACGTTCAAGAGTGCGTGCTGATCGTCTACTCGACTGATGTTCGCACGTTCCCGAACGACGGCAAACTCGCCGAGCTCCGCGGCGAGCAAGGGGCGCTGATGCGCGAACTGTTGCTGCAACAGCTCGCGACCGTTTCGCCCGGCGGCTGGACCGACACGCACGCCGCCTTCCAGAAAGCATATGAGTACGACGTCGACACGATTCTGCTCCTCTCCGACGGGGCGCCAAGCAAAGTCGCCTCCGGCGTTTACCAGGACGAGCTCGCTCAGCAGATTTATCAGCTCTGCCGCGCTCACGCCGGCATCCCGGTCAACACGATCGGCCTCGGCAACTATTTTGACAAAGACATGTCGAACTTCTTGAGAACCGTCGCCAACCTCACCGGCGGCGCGTTCCGCGGCGAGTAATCGCATGCAACGTGCGTCGGTATCTCTAGCCCCGGGGTTCGCCCGGGGGTCGGTTTCTACACCGCGTCGCAACTATGCGCGGCGCCACCCCCGGGCGGAGCCCGGGGCTCGGAATGCGGAGCGGAGTAGAGGTTTACTCCCGCGCTAGAATCGCGATCATTGTCTGGTACCCCCGCTTACCATTCACTTGTCGCACCTCAGGGAAGCAAACGTGCCCACGATTCTCCGCGTGCTTGCTCTCGCCGCCGCTCTCATCTCGACGCCGCTCGCCCACGCTCAACCGGTCAACGACGGCATCACCGTCGCCCCTACCGATTGGCCTTGGTGGCGCGGCCCAAGCCGCAACGGCGTCGCCGATCCCGATCAAACGCCGCCGACCGAGTGGAGCGCCACGGAAAACGTCGTTTGGAAAACCCCCGTCCCCGGCCGCGGCCACAGTTCGCCGACCGTCTTCGGCAAGCACGTTTATCTCGCCACGGCCGACGAAAAAGCAGAAACCCAATCGATCGTCTGCTTCGATCGAGCAACCGGCAAGCAGCTGTGGGAAACGGTTTGCCATCGCGGCGGCTTGATGCGCAAGAACGAAAAGTCGTCGGCCGCTTCGGGCAGCGTCGCCTGCGACGGCGAAAGCCTTTTCATCTGCTTCGCCAACAGCGACGCCGTGTTCGTGACGGCGCTCGCCCTCGACGGCAAGCAGCGTTGGCAGGAGAAGATCTGCGACTACACGATTCATCAGGGTTTCGGCGCCTCGCCGGCGATCTACCAATCGCTGGTCATCGCCTCGGCCGACAGTCACGCAGGCGGCGTCCTCGCCGCGCTCGATCGCAAGACGGGGAAGCTCGTTTGGAAGCACGACCGCCCGCAAGAACCGAACTACACCTCGCCGATCATTCTGCACGCCGCCGGCAAGGACCAGCTCTTCCTCACCGGCTGCGGCCTCTTCTCCAGCTTCGATCCCCTCACCGGCAAAGTCTTGTGGGAAATCCCGGGCGCCACGATCGAGTGCGTCACCTCGACCGTCACCGACGGCGAACGCGTCTTTTGCAGCGGCGGCTACCCGAAGAACCATCTTGCGGGCGTCGCGGCCGATGGTTCGGGCGAACTCGCTTGGGAAACGCGTGATCGCGTTTACGTCCCTTCGCTCGTCGAACGCGACGGCTACCTGTTCGGCGTCCTCGACGCGGGCGTCGCCACATGCTGGGAAAGCGCCACCGGCGATCAGGCTTGGAAGAAACGGGTTGGCGGCGAGTTCAGCGCCTCGCCCGTACTCGTGGGAGACGTGATCTACGCCACCAGCGAAAAAGGCGAAACATTCGTCTTCCGCGCAAACACTAAGAAGTACGAAGAAATCGCCGTTAACAAACTCGGCGATCTGGCGATGGCGAGCCCCACGATCTGCGGCAGCCGCATTTACATGCGCGTCGTCGAGCAAGTCGACGGCGAACCACAGGAAATGCTCTACTGTCTTGGCAATCAGTGAGCTGTCGCGATTGGCAACGACGCCGATCAACTTCACCCGCCGCGTTGATAAGCCAGCCTGATACTTAGGGCGATCCGGAGAACGCATGCCATCGCCCCCACCTCACGATGCTGCGTCGGACTCGCCGCCGCCGAACTCCGCCACGAGCCGCACGCGGTTTGATCATTACCGCGAGCTGGTGCGGACCAAGCGGTTGCCGAAAGGGGGCGGCTCACACGGCGAAGGACACCACCGCGAGGAAAAGGGGCGGGTCCGCTCCGCGCGGCAGCTCGCGTGGGAATTCATCTGCTTGCTCCGTCCCTTCCGACTGCAAGTCTTTTGGATCCTCGCTTCGGCAACGATCGCCACGCTCATTGGTCTACTGCCCCCCGCCGGCACGAAGTTTATCATCGACTACGGCCTCAGCGGCCGGACGCTTCCCGAGCCGTGGCGCAGCCGCTTCCCGCAACTCGCCGATCCACACCGGCTGCTGTTAGCAACCGTGGTCGCGGTGGTCATCGTCTCGCTTGTAAAAATCGTGATCTACCTGTGGGGGCGGTGGTACGCGACGAAAATTTCGAAGCAAATTCAACTCAACGTGCGGCAGCGCGTCTTCGAGCATGCCGTGCGGTTGCCGCTTCACCGTGTGCAGCAAATTCGCTCGGGCGGCGTCGCGTCGATCTTGCGCGAAGACGGCGGCGCCGTCGGCGAGTTGATGTTCGGCATGATCTTCAATCCGTGGCGAGCGGTCATTCAGCTTGTCGGCAGCCTCGCGATCCTCGCGTGGGTCGACTGGAAACTGCTCACTGGCGCCATCATCCTACTGCCCGTCGTCTTCTTCACGCATCGCGCGTGGATCAGCAACATCCGGCCGCAGTTCCGCGTCATTCGCAAGCAACGCGAGCAAATCGACGCCGGCGCGGCCGAATCGTTCGCCGGCATGCGCGTCGTGCGGGCATTCAGCCGGCAACGCCGCGAGACCGCCCGCTTCGTCACCGACAACAACCTCATGGCACGGCAGGAACTCTACGCCTGGTGGTGGATGCGCGGCATCGAAATGGTGTGGGAAGCCCTCATTCCGATCGCCAGTGCGGCGCTGCTCTTCTATGGGGGCTGGCAGGTGCTTGCGGGACAGATCACCGTCGGCGACCTGATGATGTTTCTCGTCTACCTGCTGATGCTGCTTGAACCGCTCGCGACGCTGGTCTCGAGCGCCACGCAGTTTCAGAACAGCCTCAGCGGCCTCGATCGGGTCCTCGACCTGCTCGACGAAGCTCGCGAAATGCCCGCTTCGCCGGACTCGATCAAGGTCGATCGCCGCGCGATTGCCGGCGCCATCGAGTTTGATAATGTCACCTTCACCTACCCCGGCGGCGAAGCGCCAGCACTCAGCGACGTAAACTTGAAGGTGCAGGCGGGCCGAACCGTCGCCCTCGTCGGCCCCAGCGGCGCCGGCAAGACGACCCTCAGCAATCTCGTGGCTCGCTTCTACGACCCGACCGCCGGCCGCGTGCTGCTCGACGGCCGCGACCTGCGCGATTACGACGTCGAATCATTTCGCGCGATCCTTGGCATTGTCGAGCAAGACGTCTTCCTGTTCGACGGGACGATCGCCGCTAACATCGCCTACTCGCGCCGCGACGCAACGGACGGTGAGATTCGCGCCGCGGCCGAAACGGCCAACGCCGCCGAGTTCATCGACCGCCTCCCCGACGGCCTGCTAACCGTCATCGGCGAACGGGGCGTCCGCCTGAGCGGCGGGCAGCGGCAACGTCTCGCCATCGCCCGCGCCGTGCTCGCCGATCCGAAATTGCTGATCCTCGACGAAGCGACGAGCAATCTCGACACCGACAGCGAGCAACTTATCCAGCAAAGCCTCGCGACGCTCATGCAAGGCCGCACGAGTTTCGTCATCGCCCACCGCCTCAGCACAATCGCCGGCGCCGACCTGATTGTCGTTGTCGAAGGAGGCCGCATCAGCCAGACCGGTACACACGCTGAGCTGATGGCCCAAGGGGGCAAGTATCGCAGCATGGTCGAGCAGCAAATTCACATGACGCTCGGCAGCATGGCCCCCGGCGGCTGACTCATTTCATCGCGACGATTCTCCATGCCCCCCATCCCCCTCATCACGCTCACCACCGACTTCGGCGAAGGGAGCCCCTACATCGCCGCGATGAAGGGCGTCGTCCTCGCACTCAACCCGACGGTGCAAATCGTCGACGTCACGCACGCCATCGCCCCGCAAGATATTCGCGGCGGGGCGATCATTCTCGACGAAATCACCCCGCTATATCCGAGCGGCACGCTGCATATTGCCGTGGTCGATCCGGGCGTCGGGTCGGCCCGGGCGCTTGTTTACGCCGAGATCGGCGAGCAGCGCTACATCGGCCCCGATAACGGGCTGTTCTCGCGGTTGGCGAGTCGGCTCGGCGCGTCTAAGATACGTGCTATCACCGAGGAGCGGTGGTTCCGGCAGCCCGTGGCGCCGACGTTCCACGGTCGCGATATCATGGCGCCGGCGGCAGCGCATCTCAGTCTCGGGGTTGATCCCGACGACCTGGGCCCGCCCCACGCGCAGCTTGTCGAACTCGTCTGGCCGGGAGCAGTGAAAGTGGCAAATCGCATCGACGGCCAGGTGACGGCGATCGACTCGTTCGGCAATCTGATCACCGACATCACCCGCGAAATGCTCGCCGGCGTTCCGACCGACGAGACGGTCGGCATCTTCTGCGACGAGCACGAAACCCGCTGCATTTTCAACGCTTACGCCGATCAGCCCCCGATGACGCTGATCGCGCTCATCGGCTCGAATGACTGCCTCGAACTGGCGATCGTCGACGACAGCGCAAAAATCATGCTCGGCGTCCGCGTCGGCACCCCGGTGCAGGTTAAATGGTAGCTGACGCGACGTCAGTGGTCCGTTGTCAGCCGTCAGTGGCTGCTGCCGCTTGTTCCTGCCTCCCACCCGCCTCGGGCACCCTCCCCGTGTTCGCAACTGATCACGGACCACCGACAACTGACATTTTCAGAATGCCATGCCCACTCCAGCTGAACTAACTGATTGGGATCTTCGCCACTTCTGGCACTCGTTCACCCAAATGAGCGAGTACGAGTCGATGATTATCGAGCGAGCCGAAGGGTGCTGGCTCGTCGACGTACATGGCCGCCGCTACCTCGACGGCGTCAGCAGCCTGTGGTGCAACCTACTGGGGCACCGCCATCCGCGGATTGAAGCCGCCGTCGCCGAACAGCTCGGTCGACTGCCCCACGCGACGACGCTCGGCATGGGGAACGTTCCCGCGGTCGAACTCTCCCGCCGGCTCGCCAAACTCGCTCCCGGCGACCTCAATCGCGTCTTCTACGCGAGCGACGGCGCCTGTGCGGTCGAAGCGGCGTTGAAAATTGCCTTCCAGTACTGGCTGCAATGCCCGCAGCCGCGGGCCGGCAAAACGAAATACCTGGCGTACGATAGCGCGTACCACGGCGATACCCTCGGCAGCACCGCGGTCGGCGGCATCGAGCGATTCCACGCCCTCTACCGGCCGCTGCTGTTCGACGTACTGCGATTGCCTCCGCCCGACGTTCGCACCGGCGACGCGGCGTTCCATTTGGCGAAGCTGGAGGCGATGCTCCAGGAGCATCACGCCGAGATCGCGGCGCTGGTGATTGAGCCGCTGCTGCAAGGCGCCGCCGGGATGGTGATGCAACCTCCGGGTTACCTTCGCGGCGTCCGGGAACTCACCAAGAAGTACGACGTGCTGCTGATCGCCGACGAAATCGTCACCGGTTTTTGCCGCACAGGCCGCATGTTCGCCTGCGAGCACGAAGGGGTGACGCCTGATATGCTCTGCCTCGGCAAGAGCATCACCTCCGGCACGCTGCCGCTGGCCGCGACGATTGCCACGGACGAAGTTTACGAGGCGTTTCTCGGCGACTACACCACCGGCTGCACGTTCCACCACGGCCACACCTACGCCGGCAACCCGATGGCGGCCGCCGCGGCTTGCGCGACGCTCGACGTCATCGGCGACGAACGCGTGCTGGAAGAAACCGTCCCGCGGCTCACGGAACGGTTGGCACGCGCCCTCGCGCCGCTGCAAGATCATCCCCGCGTCGGCGACGTGCGGCAACTCGGCACGGTCGTCGGCGTCGAGCTGTGCGCCGATCGCGCTACGGGCGAGCTCTACCCGCCTAAAGGACGCCACGGCTACCATGTCTGCAAACAGACGACGGGGCAGGGGGTCTGGCTGCGGCCGCTGGGCGACGTGATCGTCGTGATGCCGCCGCTGTCGATCAGCGATGCCGAACTAGACCTGCTCGTCCGCGTACTCAGAGAAAGCATCGACGCCGTCTGCAAGTAGCTGCAATCGCAGCCACAGCCGCCGGTCAACGACCGGCCGGAGCGTTACTGCAAACGCTCACCAAGCCGTCAACCGCTCACAGATCACCGCGAAGCGCCCTGCGGCGAAACGGATCTCGCTCCGGCGGCTCGTTGAGTCGCGGCTATTGAATGGCGGCTATCTGCGGCGCTAATACGTCAGCGTCGGGGTCCGCTTCTTGAACACGCCCGCCGGCTGCACTGTCTTGCGCGGAAGCTGCTCACCGAGCTTCTCCGGCGGGAAATCTTCCGACCGCGAGCCGTAGCCCATAACGATCGAGCGATTGTCGACGCGCCAGCCCATCAGCTTGATGAATTCGTCCAGCGGAATCGTCTCGATGCCGAGGCGACCGGCGTCTTCGCTGAGCGTATTCCAGGTTTCGCGGATCGCCTGATCGCGAGCCTGCGTCCCATCGGGGTATTCGCCCAGCACGAGGTAGCGGGTCTCAAGCTTCAGTTCACCGTCGAGCGTTCCCGCATCGTTGATCGCGGCGTCGACGCGACCGTTGCTCGCGGCAATGATATTCTTCAGCTTCTGCAGGTCGTCCTTGCCATCCTTATCGAGGTCGATCTCGCCGGCGATGGCGAACCCGACCGTCCGGCCACGATCCCACACTTGGCTGAAGATGCGGTCGCCTGTGAGGATCGGGTTCTTCGGATCGTCGGAAGTGATCTGAGCTTCGGCCATGTGGCCGTCGATGATGCGGGTGATCTCGATGCTTCCCTTCTTGGCGGCCGCTTCGGCGTCGGCATTTCCTTCGCCGGCGACGCTGAACGTCACTTGCGGGCGCAGGCCGTCGTCCGAACCGAGGTCGATCCACACCTTGCCGTGACGCTGATTGACCCACGTAATCCGGCCATCGGCCGGCTGCGCGAAGGCATCAACCTTCGGCAGGCCCTCTTGGAGCTTTGTGATCATCCGCTCCTGCTTGATGCTAGCGTTTTCGGCGGTCGACTTTTCAGCTTCGAGCTTCGACATCGCCTCGGCGTGCGTCGCGCGATCCTTCTCCATGCTCGCGGCAATGGCGGTGTTCTTCGCGCTGATCTCGTCGTATTGCTGCTTCGACTTCGCCTGCACGTCGGCCAAGTCTTGCTTAGCCTTTTCCAGAGCGGCGAGATGCTCCTTCACGCGGGCGTCTTTCTCCGCTTCCAGAGCGACCAGCTTTTCCTTCAGGCTTTTCACTTCAGCCTTCGTATTCACCTCGTTCTTGACGAGCTTTTCCTTCTCTTCGAAGACGTTCTCCAGCATCGTCTTGTAATGCTTGCTGGCATCGTCGTCGCCGATGCCGAACCGCTTCATGTCTTCGTCGAACTGCGGCTGCAGCGATTCGAAGAGCGCGTCTTCTTTGAAACCAATCCAATTCTTGTAGTTACCCGCTTCCGCTTCAGCTTTGGCGACTTTGGAATTGGCGTCGTTCGTTTCGGCCCGCGCGGCGTCGCGTTCCGCGAGGTAGGTCTTCCGTGAATTGTTGACAAGCACCAATCCCACGCCGATGAGCAGGAGGAGGATCGTTAGAACGATCACGACGGCTTGAAGACCTTGATTCTCTTTCGCGGCCATGCGGCGACCTCAGTGTGCTGAATCTGCGCTAACTTTTCTGTTCGCTAACTTCGCGGTTCGTCGGACGGGCGGGAGCGGCAAGTCGGCGGGAAAAGATCTCGGTGGGAAAAGATCAACGCGGCGACTCGACCAACGCTTCCGCGCGGCGACCTCGGGCGATAGAATCGCCGTAAGTCGAGCTTAATTGCGGGATTAGGGTGTGTCAAACACCTGCCAGGCCAGGGCCGTTGCGACCCCGTCGAACCGGTTGGGCAAGCCACGCGCCTCTCCATCACTATTTTATGGCCGGTATTCGCCGGGCCCAGAGAAATTTGCCGACAATGGCCAAAAGAGCTCGCCAAACGACGTTCCTGGGCATGGACGAACCGGAATCGCAGCCCGCGGCCAAAGCGAGTCGCGCCTCTGTGGGGGTGGTGGTAAACCACGTCGCCTCGCCAGCCGAAGAGGCCCCACCAGAGGGCCCCCTTACGATCCGCGATTGGACGATTTACGTCGTCGACTCCTACTCGCTGATTTTCCAGGTCTTCCACGCAATGTCGGGCTCGGAGCTGACCAGCCCCCGCGGCGAACCGGTCGGCGCCGTCTACGGCTTTACCCGCGATCTGGTCCAGCTCATGGAGCGAAAACAGCCGACAGCCCTCCTCTGCGCGTTCGACCTCTCCGGCCCGACATTTCGCCACGAAATGTACGACTCCTACAAAGCGGACCGCAGCGAGATGCCCGAGGCGCTCGTCTCGCAGATCCCCAAAATCCGCGAAGTCGTCCAGGCGATGGGCATCCCGGTGGTCGACTACCCCGGCTTCGAGGCCGACGACGTGATGGCCACGGTCGCCCGCCTGTGCGAGGAAGGGGGCGCCCGCTGCCTACTGGTGACGGCCGATAAAGACTGCCGGCAACTGCTCACCAGCCAA
Organism: Lacipirellula sp.; assembly: GCF_965279485.1. Taxonomy (NCBI): domain Bacteria; kingdom Pseudomonadati; phylum Planctomycetota; class Planctomycetia; order Pirellulales; family Lacipirellulaceae; genus Lacipirellula; species Lacipirellula sp. The sequence continues at coordinate 248,195 of NZ_CBDIIC010000001.1, read as the reverse complement.
ACGGCGATCTACAACATCCGCAAAGATCTCGAATACGGCGGCACCGAACTCTACGGCGATTGGGGCATCGCCCCCGAGCAGGTCGTCGACTTCCAGTCGCTGGTGGGGGACAAAATCGACAACGTCCCCGGCGTGCCTCTCATTGGGCCGAAGATCGCCAAGGAACTCCTTGAAAAATACGGCTCGCTGGAAAACGTCCTCGACCACGCCGGCGAGGTTGGCGGTAAGCGGAGCCAAAACCTCATCGAGCACCGCGAAGCGGCGCTCCTGTCCCGCAAGCTGGTCGAGCTCGACAAGAATGTGCCGATTGCCGTCGACTGGAGCTCGGCCCGCATCGGCGGCTTCGACGAAGCGCGGCTGGCCGATCTCTTCCGCGACTACGGCTTCCGCGGTCTCGCCGAGCGCGTGATGGCCGTCGCCGGCGCGACCACCGCGAAGACGCCGGGCCAGTTGATTCCCGCGGTAAGTGATTGGGACGGCGACTACCAGGTTGTCGATACCCCCGAAGCGCTCGCGGTGCTCATCAGCCAGATGGAACAGCAAGAGCAGCTGTCGATCGACACCGAAACGACCGCCATCTCGCCGCGGATCGCCGAGGTCGTCGGCTACTCGTTCGCGTGGCGGCCAGGGCAGGCGTTTTACGTTCCCGTCCGTGGCCCCGAGGGCGATCGCGTCCTCGATCCCGCCGAGACCGCCGCAGCCCTGAAACCGATCTTCGAAAACCCAGCGATCACCAAGATCGGGCAGAACATCAAGTACGACATCATCGTCCTCCGCACGCTGGGGATCGAGCTCCGCGGCGTCGTCTTCGACACGATGGTCGCCGACTATCTCATTGACTCGGGCGAGCGGACGCACAACCTCGACCATCTCTCGCTGAAGTATCTCGGTCACGAAACGATCCGCATCGGCGAGATCATCGGCTCGGGCAAGAACCAGCTCCGCATGGATCAGGCGTCGGTCGCCGCCGTCGGCGAATACGCGGCCGAAGACGCCGACGTACCGCTGCGGCTGATGCCGATCCTCGTCGATCGGCTCTCCGCCGACAATCTCGCCGAGCTCAATGAAACGATCGAAGTTCCGCTGATCGACGTCCTCGCCGACCTCGAATACCTCGGCGTCAGCGTCGACGTAGCACGCCTGAAGGAACTGAGCGTCGAATACAGCCAGCGACTGCAGCAACTAAAGATCGAGATCGAAGAACTTGCCGGCCGGCCGCTGAACATCGACTCGCCGAAGCAACTCGCAGAACTGCTGTTCACCGATCTCAAGCTGCCGGTGATCAAGAAAACGAAAACCGGCGCGAGCACCGACGCCAGCGTGCTCGAGGAACTCGCCCCGCTCCATCCGCTGCCGGCCAAGATTGTCGAGTACCGCCAATACTCCAAACTGCTCGGCACTTACATCGACGCGCTGCCGGAACTGGTGAACCCCGCCACCGGCCGCGTCCACGCCTCGCTCAACCAGGTCGTCGCCGCTACCGGCCGGCTCAGCTCTAGCAACCCGAACCTGCAAAACATCCCTATCCGCACCCGCGAAGGCCGCGAGATCCGCTCGGCGTTCAAAGCAGGCGAACCGGGCTGGGTACTGCTCGCGGCCGACTACTCGCAGATCGAACTCCGCGTCCTCGCCCACTACTGTGGCGACCCCAGCCTGCGGCAGGCGTTCGAAAACGACGAAGACATTCACCGCCTCGTCGCCAGCCAGGTGAACGGCGTGTCGATGGACGCGGTGACCAGCGAAATGCGCCGCGGCGCCAAGGCGGTCAACTTCGGCATTATCTACGGCCAAAGTCCGTTCGGCCTGGCGAAGGGCCTCGGCATCTCGAAGGAAGAGGCGTCCGACTTCATCGAGAAGTACTTCGCCACCTACCCGGGCGTGATGGACTACCTGATCGACACGCTGACCCTCTGCCGCGAGCAAGGATACGTCACCACGTTGTTCAACCGCCGCCGCGCGATCGACGGCGTTCGCCCCGTGCCGCCGGGGCTGCGCGAAAAGTCTGGCACGCTACGATTCCTCAACGTGCCGGAACGAACCGCGGTGAACGCCGTCATCCAGGGAACCGCCGCCGACCTCATCAAGGTGGCGATGATCCGCATCCAAGATCGCCTGAAACAAGAAAAGCTGCCGGGCCGGATGCTGCTGCAAATCCACGATGAACTGCTGTTCGAAACGCCCCCCGAAGCTGCCGCGGAACTCGCCACGCTCGTCCGGCAAGAAATGTCGACCGTCGCCGAGCTCGCCGTGCCACTCAAAGTCGACGTAAAGATCGGCCCCAACTGGGCAGCGTGCGAAGCCTGGGAAGAATAACCTAGCCCCTGGCTCCGCCAGGGGGTCGCGCCGCGTGCTAAAACCGCGTTCAATACTAAGAACTGAGTGAAGCGCTTGCTCACCTCCCGGCAGAGCCGGGGGCTAGAAATGCCCCTGAACCCCGACACCTGAACCCTAACGCCATGCTCACCATCGGCCTCATCGGCGGCATCGCTAGCGGCAAATCAGCCGTCGCTGCTGCGCTCGCCAAACGCGGGGCCGTCATCTACGACGCCGACCGAATTGGCCACTCGGTCCTCCAGCGCCCCGCCGTCCGCGATGAACTTGTCGCCCGTAGGGGCGCCGGCATCCTCGACGGGGCAGGGGGGCTCTCACGACCCGCAATCGCGAAGCTCGTCTTTGGCGATACCCCGGCAGCGAAGGCGAACCGCCAGCACCTTGAGGAACTCCTCCACCCCCTCATTCGGGCCCAAATCGAGGCCGAAATCCGCCAGCTGCCCGACACGGACGTGCCGGCCGTGGTAATCGACGCCCCTCTGCTGCTCGAGTCGGGTTGGAACGAGGTCTGCCAGGCGGTCGCGTTCGTCGACACCCCTCGCGAGCAGCGGCTCACCCGCGCCGAACAAAATCGCGGCTGGTCGGCGGAAGAATTTGCTCGCAGAGAAGCCTCCCAAATGCCGATAGAGCAGAAGAAGGGTTGGTCGACCCACATCATCCGCAACGACGGCTCGCTGTCGGAATTGGATGCCGAGGTCGACCGGTTCTGGTCCGCGGTTAGGCGTCGCTAGCTTGGTAAAAGCCGCAAAACTCCTCCAAGCTGACTTCCCCTGAGCCCGGCCGGTTGCCATACTAAAGGTCGCTTTTGAACGAGTGTGGCCGAGGTCCCCGCCTTTACCTTGGCAGTTGGTCCAGCGTCGCCGATTCCTGGCGAGGCTCGACAGATAACGACTTCCTAGTGATTCCCGTTTCGTAGCGTGTTGCGCCGTAGTCCTGGCACGGGACTGCAGCGTCGTATCGTCGTGCACCAATCCCTCCCGTTGGCGCGTTTCATGCGCCGACGACTCTCCCTCTTTTCCGATTTTCAGGAGTTAGTAGCCATGGCAGAGACCGGCAACCGCGGGCCGCGGTACAGTCGGCCCCAACAGCCCTTCCCCCGTCAACGTCGTTCGTACGACGAAGGCGTGGCGCCGATCGACCGTCAACGTTTGGCGGAGCTCGAGCAAGAAGAACCGCTGTCGTTCGCCGAAGAACTCGACAAAGCCGCTGAGCGCGTCCGCCGCGTCGGCAGCAGCATCGAACGGACCGACAAGCCCGATCCAAACATCCATATCGCCGAGCTTCAGCGATTGAGCATGCCCGAGCTCATCGAGATGGCGGAAGAAGAGAACATTGAAGAAGCGAGCGGCCTGAAGAAGCAGGACCTCATCTTCCGGATTCTCAAGGCGCGCGTAAAGTTCAATGGCATGATGTCGGGCGAAGGAACGCTCGAAATTCTGCCCGACGGCTTCGGTTTCCTCCGCTCGCCCGACTACCACTACCTTTCCTGCCCGGACGACATCTACGTCTCGCCGAGCCAGATCCGCCGCTTCGGTCTCCACACCGGCGCCACGGTCTCCGGCACGATTCGTCCGCCAAAGGAAAACGAGCGCTACTTCGCGCTCCTGCGGGTCGAGTCGATCAACGGCCAAGACCCGAACATGGTCAACAAGAAGGTCTTGTTCGACAACCTGACGCCGGTTCATCCCGACGAACGGATCCGCATGGAAACGACGCCCGACGAAATCGGGATGCGCGTCGTCGACATGATCGTCCCCATCGGCTTCGGCCAGCGCGGTCTCATCGTCAGCCCTCCGCGGGCCGGCAAGACCGTGCTCATGCAGAAGATGGCCAAGTCGGTTCTCGCCAACTACCCCGACGCCTACGTCATCATGCTGTTGATCGACGAGCGTCCGGAAGAAGTGACCGACATGGAGCGCCAAGTGAAGGGCCCCAACTGCGAGGTCATCTCCAGCACCTTCGACGAAACCTCCGCCCGCCACGTTCAGGTTTCTGAAATGGTGATCGAGAAGGCGAAGCGGATGGTCGAGTACGGCCGCGACGTCGTGATTTTCCTCGATTCGATCACCCGCCTGGCCCGCGCCTGGAACAGTGAATGCCCCAGCTCGGGCAAACTCCTGTCCGGCGGTATCGACGCCAACGCGATGCAGCGGCCGAAGCGGTTCTTCGGTTCGGCCCGCAAGGTCGAAGAGGGTGGTTCGCTCACCATCATCGCCACGGCGCTCGTCGACACCGGCAGCCGCATGGACGAGGTGATCTTCGAAGAGTTCAAGGGTACCGGCAACCAGGAGATCGTCCTCGATCGCCGCTTGGTCGACCGCCGCATCTGGCCCGCCATCGACATCACGAAGAGCGGCACCCGCCGCGAAGAGATGCTGATGGATCCCGAAGAGTACCGCCGCGTCAGCTTGCTGCGTCGCGTCCTCAACGAGATGAACGGCCCCGACGCGATGGAACTGCTCGGCACCCGGCTCCGCAAGACCGGCTCGAACGCCGAGTTCTTGATGAGCATTAAGGACTAGCCTTTCGCGAACGCTGCAATGCCGACGATCAGTCAGTTCTACGGCATTACGATTCGCATGTATTTCGATGATCATGCGCCGCCGCATTTCCACGCCTACTATGGCAGCGATGCGGCGGCGATTGACATCGACAATTTGCAGGTCCTCGAAGGCAAGGTACGGCGCCGCACACTCGCGATGGTCGTCGAATGGGCGACGGCGCACCGCGCAGAGCTCCGCGAAAACTGGGATCGCGCGACGGCTCACCAGCCGCTGCAGGAGATTGCTCCCCTGGATTAAACCTATGGTCAGAGTTGCTTCCGTACGTCCGCTCGAAAATTCCCAACTCGCCGTTCAATTCTCGGACGGCACGGAAGGAATTATCTCGATCCAAGATCGGCTGTGGGGACCTGTCTTCGAACCATTACGAGATCCCGCGATATTTGCGCAAGCATTCGTCGACGACTTCGGCGCCGTCGCGTGGCCCAACGGCGCGGACTTGGCGCCGGACGCACTCCACCGAACGCTGTGCAACGCCTCTCCGACTGTTCAACAGACTCACTGATTCGCCGATGCCTTCCACTCCCTGGTCCGAATTCACCGCCGTCGGCGCCGACAAAATTCAGCGTCACCTATTCCTCTGCGCCGACCAAACGAAGCCGAAGTGCATCGACAAAGAGTCGAGCCTCGAATCTTGGGACTACCTGAAGCACCGGCTGAAGGAACTCAAACTCACCGGCGACGGCGGCGTCTTCCGCACGAAGGCCAACTGCCTGCAGGTTTGCGCCCGCGGCCCGATCGCGGTCGTTTATCCCGAAGGAGTCTGGTACCACTCCTGCACTGTCCCGGTGCTGGAGCGGATCATTCAAGAACACCTCATCGGCGGGCAAATTGTGGAAGAGTTTCACTACGCTCCGCCGGAAGTTGTTTAGAGTCGCCGGCCTCGGGTTGCCGAAGCCCACATTCGCCATTCAGCATTCCCCATTCATCTTTTTATCACCGCTCCGGCGGGTCGTTGACCCGCGGCTACTATGCCTAACGAAATCCAACCTGCCGCGCCCGACGCTCACGACCGCTACGCGATCGTCGTCGCCCAGTGGAACCAATCGGTCACCGGCGTCCTGCTCGAAGGCGCCGTCGCCACGCTCCGCGCCGCCGGTGTCGCCGACGACCACATCGACGTCGCCTGGGTCCCCGGATCCTGGGAACTCCCGCTCGTCGCCCAGCGGTTTGCCGAGGGGGGCGAGCATGCCGCGGTGATTTGCCTCGGCGTCGTCGTCCGCGGCGAAACCTCGCACGACCAGCACATTAACCGCGGCGTTAGCCTCGCTTTCAGCCAAATTTCGCTGCAATTCGACATCCCCGTGCTATTCGGGGTCCTCACATGCGAGTCGATGGAACAAGCCGTCGACCGCGCCGGCGGGGCCCACGGCCATAAGGGGCAAGAGTGCGCCGAAGCCGCCCTGCACATGGTCGGATTGCTCAAGAACTTACCCGGCGCCTAGAATGTTCTCAGCCAGTTAACCACGAAGGCTCGAAGACGCGAAGGAATTCACGAAGCGGAGAGACAGCGTCCGCGAATTCTTCGTGCCCCCTCGATGCCTTAATGTCTTCGTGGTGAATCTCCCCCAACCAGCCCACCGCCATGTCCCGCCGCAGCCGCGCCCGAGAAATCGCCCTCCAGGCCCTCTTTCAAGAAGACCTGAACCCCGAAAACGCCCTGGGCAACCTCGGCGTGTTCCTCGCGGCGCGCCTGCAGGAAGAAGAGCAACGCGAATTCGCCAAGCTCCTCGTCCTCGGCGTGAAGCGCAACCAAGCGGAGCTCGACGCCCTCCTCGCCGACAAGGCCGAGCACTGGTCGGTCGGCCGCATGCCCGCCACCGACCGCAACCTCCTCCGCCTCGGCGCCTACGAAATCCGCTACTCGGACACCCCGCACCGCGTCGCGATCAACGAAGCGGTCGAACTTGCCAAACGCTACGGCACCGCCAACTCGCCGCAGTTCATCAACGGCATTCTCGACAAGCTGATCGAGCGCAAGTAACCAGGGGTTCGCAGCGCCGTAAAGACAACCATCTCAGACCCGAGATCTCACGAGCACGCCGCACAGCAACGGTAGGTCGCGATGCCCGATTGGTACCGACCTTACCTGTTGCTCGTCGCTCTGATGGTGACGTCGTTAGCCTCCATGGGAGCGCTCGCGCTTTGGGCAACCGCCTTCGGCGGCCGTCGTCTCGCCCGAGTTGCGATTGTTCTGCTGATCCCAGCGCCGCTGCTATTTCGCCAAGCTTATGACTTGTACGCCTTATTTGCGATGCAAACGGCGTTGATCGCGGTCGGCGTTGCGCTAACGCGCGGAAATGCGTTGCGCGGACCCCGGGAGCGGACTAGCGTCGGGGCAAACGCTCCGCTGTCCCCGTTGGCCCCGCGGTTTTCGCTCACGACGCTTCTCGTGCTCACCGCCGCGATTGCGGTTGGCTTGACGGCCGTCATTCAACTTCCGAAATGGGAGAATCTTGCCTGGCGGACAGTGTTACTCAGCGCCGTCGGCGGGGCGACGGGGACGCTAGCTGGCGCCTGGCTTTGCAGCGCGAAGCGCAGGTGGCTTGCCGCGCCTGCCGCTCTCATCGTCTGCATCGCCTTGGGAACGTTTGTCTCATCCCTCGACTGGTTCTTTGAAGCAACGCTGCAAATCGCCGGCTGGCCGCCGCGATTCCTAACGCCAGCATCGTTTATGGGTTCTCCCGCGAACTACGACGACTACGATGCTTGGGTTTTTATCCCTCTCGCGATTGCGCTGGTCACGTCGATTCTCACTTTTCTGTGGCGCGAAGCCAATTTGCGTACTTCGGACGGCATCGCGTCGACGCGCCGGCGGCGGCGAAACGGCGCGCGCGGTGCGTTGGTCGCATTCGCTCTCATCATTGCGGGACTTCCGCTCGCGGCGTTGATCGCGTTAGTGCGGCCGGCGCCGCTGCCGAAGCTCGTGATGCCCGTCCCGAACGGGCATCACGACTTTCTCCGCGCCGCAATTGTCGCCGCTGCAGGGGACTTTAATGTCTCGGACATTGACAACGCTTCGATTGACCGGGTGTCGCCGCTCGCCGCGGGCGCTGACGCGATTGACGCGTTGATTGTCTCGGCGCTCGACAAGCCGTGCTATGTTCCCACTAACTACGGCTTGCCCCGTGCCACGCTGTCGCAAGAGCAGGTCAATGACCTTTACGCGGTCGAATTGGCGCTCAGCGCGAAAGCTCGACTAGCGGTACTGGAGGGCCGTTTAGACGACGCCGTCGACGTGTATCTACGCGCGGCTGAATTTGGGTTCGCCGCTAGCCGTGGCGCAATGGTGCATGAAGGTGCGCTCCTGCGAGCCCGGTCGAGCTTCGGCACGAGAGGACTGTACGCCATTCGCACCCGGCTTTCCGACGAACAACTCGCCAAGTGCGTCGAACGATTCTATGCAATCTCCGCAAGCGACGAGTCGATGGACGAAGTCCTCTACCGACACCGCGTTTGGTCCGAACGCCGTCACGGCTGGCATGGCCATTTGAAGTTTCTGCTCGAAACAATCGCCGTGAGGGACGGTGACGCCTTAGGCAGCGACTACTGGCATCGTGAAACCTTTCGTCACGGCTACCTCTGGAGCCATGCAATCACGCGACTTCTGACGTGCGAGTTCGCCCTCGCTCGATACCATCGGAAGTTTGGAAAATGGCCCGAGACGCTCGCCGCACTCGTTCCCAAATACCTCCCCGCCGTGCCGATCGATCCCTACAGTCCAACCGCCGACGAGCTGAAGTACCGCACCACCGAAGACAGTTATCTGCTCTACAGTATCCATAGAGACGGCGTCGATCACCACGGCCGCCCCACGCATCCTGCCGAGTGGGACGTCAAGAAATTCCGCGACCTTCGACTCGACCACGCGTTCTCCAAGTAGCCCGCTGCTTACATGGTTGCGGCTCTACCCAGCGGATCATCGCAGCCTCGACCTTGCCGGTGCGCGAAACTCTACCGCTCGCTCCCGGCGAATCGAGCGTAACGCCTACGCCGCCCCATGCGGAATCGTGCATCGCGCGTTCCCGCACTTGTCGATCTTTGCGTCGAGCCGAGGCACGGAATGTCTCGCAGCATGGTGCTCTTTAAGCACTCGGCTAACGACGAACGGAGTGGCGGATGTCGACAGTATTGCGCGGCGCTGCGGCGCTTTTTCTTGGCGTGAGCATGATCGGCGCGGCTCAAGCCCGCCCGGCCCTCGATGCGGCGCTCGACGCCCCCGCGTGGGATGAATCATCCACCGTCGCCAACGACGACGTACAACTGACGAACCCGCTCGTCGCCGACGCAATCCAACTCGCCAGCGCCGACGAACCGACGCTCGCCACGAGCGATAGCGGCCTCGCCTGCGACGCCTCGGTCGACTGCACCGACGACGTAAACTGCGGCGACCTCTGCGGCTGCGGCCCCAAGTGGTATGCCTCGGTCGGCGCCGTCTTCCTCAAACGCGATCGCCCCGATGCGGGCACGGTCGTCGCCGCGAACCCCGCCGGCACGCCATTCTCCAGTGCCAGCGATTTCTCGTTCAACTACGACGCTGGCGTCGACGTTGGCCTCGCCCGCCGCTTGGCCGGCGGCACGATCGTCGAAGCCCGCTACTTCGGCGTCGACTCGACCGATACGAACCAATTCGTGACGCCCGGCGGCTTTATCGGGGCCGGCTTCACCGGCCCCGCTAATACGAGCTTCAACGGCAAGTATCTCACGATGCTCGACAGCACCGAGATCAACCTCCGCCGTCCGCTGAACGACCGTCTCTCGATCCTCGGCGGCTTCCGCTGGGTCGAGCTCAAGGACGAAATGTCCTACAAGATCAACGGCAACGTCGCCACCGGCACGTACGAGTACAACAACCGCCTCTACGGCGCCCAAATCGGCGCCAACTACTCGCTCGCTCGCCCGACCGCTCGCTGGATTGCCAGCGCTGAGACCAAGGTCGGCATGTACGGCAACGTCGCCGACGGCGGCATCTTCGAATACCAAGGCAACAACTTCATCGGAGGCTTCGCCGACGGCCACACCACCACCGCTTTCGTCGGCGAAATCGACCTGACGCTCGGCTACCGCCTGACGAAGCACATCGTCGTCCGCGGCGGCTACCAGATGCTGTGGATGGACAACGTCGCCCTCGCCGGCAACGCCGCCAGCCGCAGCCTGCTCAACCCCAGCCTACTCCGCGACATTGACTTCAACAGCCTGTTCTACCAAGGCGCCATGACCGGCGTAGATTTCACTTGGTAGCGCGAGCAATGCTCTCAAACAGCACGGGCCTAGAAAGTTCGGCCTAAGTCGCTTCAGCGACCAGGCGCCCCGAACGAAACGCCCAGCGCATTCTTCAAAGCGTCATGCTCCCGCCCGGCGAGAGCATGACGCTTTTTTTGCACCCGAACCGCATCGCCCCGCTCAGCGGCCGCCGGCTAGTACAGTACCCCATGATCCGGCTGGATCGCCGGCGGCAACGGGCTTTCACCGAGCGCCTGCTCCAGGTTCCGCTCGATCGTCCGCGCCAACGAGGTGAGCGGCACGTCGTCCACGCGATTCTCAAACGGATCTTCCGTGCGCGAGCCGATCAGGTCGAGCGACAAAAACACGAAGCTCACGGTGATCGAGAGTGGAATCATGATCCAACCGAACGCGGCGCTAATCGCAAACGGCAGCAGCGTCCCGTGAATGCGGACGAAGACCCTCGTAAAGTAACTGTACGGCCGAGGCAGCGGCGTTTTCTTGATTCGTTCGGATCGCCCTTGGACGTGATTGAGCTCGACGAGCGTTTGGTCGAGATACACCAATAAGTAGTCGCTCAACCAGTTCCGATCGCGCGCCGCTCGCAGGTCTTGCCCTTGGATCTGCAGCAGTGCATCAGGCGGGTTGTCGGACCGCCGCATCGCTCGGAAATCTTCGTCGCTGATAAATTTTCGGCATTGGTCGTAGTCGTGGCCCGCTTCGCCCGGCTCTTCTTCCGTGTCTTCCAGCGGGAATGATTCGATGGTGCGCAAGTACACGCGGAGTGCGTAGATGAACGCGATCTGCCGCCGAATCAGTCGCCGCCGCATCGCCTGCAACTCCTCTCGTTCGCCAGGATCAGCGCTGAGCAGCGTCAACACTTGCCGCGCCCAGGCCCGGCTGTAGTTGACCCCCAGCCCCCAAATCGAGCGGGCTTCCCACCACCGGCTGTAGGCTTCGTTGTTCTTGAAGCCGAGAAAGATCGCCAAGGCGGTGCCCATGATCAGCACGGGTTCGAGCGGAATCTCTAAGTCCAGCGTTTTGAAGCGCGTCCGCAAGGCGTAGACGCCGCTAGATACGAGCGCAAAATACAATAAGCTCGGCCAAGCGTAATAGAACGTCCAGGACCAGGGGATATCGCGACGTACAAACATCGGGGCCTCGCGCAGAGATCAGAACGGCGAAAACCTACCAATAGCGACGGCGTCAAGGTAAACAGGATCACCGCCGTCGCCTCCGAGCGGCCTGCCGGCCACTCCGCCCGGTGGTAGGGACTTCCTAAGTTAGAACTCAGTTCGCCGCCATGCCAAGAGGGCTGAGAGCGTAGACCTCCGAATCTTTGCGGACGCCGCCCTGCAGGCGGTATGAATGACAAGCGGTCTGATGGTAGCTCTGACGCCCAAACATGCGCATGCTGAACCCTGCACCGACCGCAACAACCTTCTCGGCATGCCAACGGCCCACGGCAACCCGCGCCCCGCCGCGAACTCGCCGTCGACTGGTCGTGTCAGCAACCGTATAAGTTCCGCCAGCTTCCCACGCGATCGATACGGCTCACGCGAATTCACTGCCGCCCTCGCAAACGCCGTACACTACGACGAAGTCGTCAACAAGGAATGCGACGCCATTTTCTCGTGGAATGATGAACGTGACGACCGGAAGCCGCAAAACCTCTGAGCCGCTGCTGGCCCTCGACGTCTGCTACTCCGGCGAGACCGCGCACGTCGCCGGTCTGACGTTTGCTTGCTGGGAAGACGCCGAGCCAATCAGAATTCTTGAGTCGACGCTCCACACCCCGGCGGAGTATCTCCCCGGAGAGTTCTACCGCCGCGAGCTCCCCTGCCTGCTGGCGCTCATCGAAAGCTTCGAGTTGTCGCCGGAGATCATCGTCGTCGACGGATTCGTCTACCTCGACGGCCACGATCGACCCGGACTGGGCAAACGCCTGTTCGACGCCCTCGGCGGCCGCACGGCGGTCATTGGCGTCGCTAAGTCGCCGTTCCATGCCATTTCGCCAGCGTGCGAAGTCTTCCGCGGACGGAGCAGTCGCCCCCTCTACGTCACCAGCGCAGGCATTCCCCTCGACGCGGCGAAAATTCACGTTGCGAGGATGCACGGCGCCCATCGCATGCCCACGCTCCTCAAACGAATCGACGCCGTCAGCAAAGCCTTCTAACAGGGAAGCGTCCCATAATCCGTTTGAACGCCTGGTCGCTTAAACGAAGCGGGGGCTGCGCCGCCGCATGAGCGACGTCATGCCAACCGCCACGGTCGCAAGCAAAGTCGCACCGGCCGGTTCGGGCACTTGGTGCGTCGTCCACAACATCGCCTCGCTGAGGCCCGTCGACGCATTCACCGCCCAACCGGCAACCCAAATATCCCCGTTGTTCGCGACCCATACATCCTCCGCTCGCGAACGGCTGAAGCCAGTCGGCAAGAATGCGTGCAAATCCAGAAAGCTCGCAGCCGTGCCCGACCAGAGTCCTGCGTGGTCAAGATTTGCATTCGCCTTCGGCGAAAAAAAACTCGCAAAGCCCGCCTGGTAGCCAGCGTAGTTGCCCAGCAACTCCGAAGCAGCGGCAGTCAATGGATGCATGTTCACAAAGCTTGCAGCCGTGCCAGTCCACATCGCGGCCTCCGGCAATGCAGCGAAGCGCGCGAAGCCAACTTGTTGCGAAAGTCCGCCCGTCACGAACACGTCGTTGGCGATCGACTGCAAAGCGCCCGCCGGATGTAAATCAACGAATGAGGCCGCTGAACTGTACCAGAGCGCCGCGTGCTGGACTGCAGGCAAGACCGGATTCTGCGCGTTCGGCAGATAGGCCCATCCAGCCTGTTGCCCGAAGTGCGTATCGTTCGCCTGCGAATTCGTGGCCCCCGCTGGGTGCAAGCTCTGCCACGATCCGGCTGTGTCGTTCCAGATCCCGGCTTCTTGGTAATTCGGACCGGCGTTCTGCGTAATAAACAGCGCCGCGCCTGCTTGCATACCCGCAAAGACGCCGTTCGCATCGGCAACGAATGTTGAGTAGTTCGGCGGGGCCGGCGGTTGTAGAGAAACGACCGATCCTGGCGTGCTCGTCCACAACGTCGCGGCGCCTCCCGAACCGCCAACGTGCTGAACTCCATCGGTTCCCAGCACGCGACCTCCCGCGTTTTGCCACCCGCCGAGGTTAACGTACGACGCGGCCGTTCCGGTCCACAGTGCGGGTTGGATGCTCGTCGTTCCGGGGGCGCTGTCAACCCAGCCGACTTCAATGCCGTTGCGAATCCCCAAAGCCTGCGACTCGGCAGCTGCTGCTGGATGCAAGTTGATGACCGACCACTGAGCGCGAGCACTTGAAGTTGCGAAGAGGGTCGAGCAGCCGACGAGGAGCGCCGTCAGATTTCGTCGAGCAATAAACGCGATCAGAGCTGTGCGATTCATTAGCAGGCTTCCCGGATGAGAGAAAAAGAGGCGAAACCCGGCCCATGGAACAGGACGCCGGATCGGAGATCGGCGACTAGTATAACTCGGCTGAAGCGGGCGCTGAATCTTTTTAGTGGACGCTCCGCTGAGACGTCGGGCGGCATGCCCTGGCCCCAGACACGAGCATCCTGAACCCGGACACCCCTCGGCCTGAGTCGCTTCAGCGACCAGGCGGCGCCACCACATCGCGTCCCCCCATCGGTAGCCTGGGTTGGCGTCAGCCTACCAGGGCGACGCAGCCGCAAGAGGCCCCCGCCTTCGGGCCGGGCGCTATGCTCTAGCCCCCAAGAGGCAAGCATGCCGAAGCAATGATCGGAATCGCCTTCGTATGGCTTGGCTCCGCGTTCTGGTGCTACGAATACCTCAACGCGATGTAGCCATCCGGACTGTGTATATTCCACCCATTGTTCGGGTCGCCATTTCTTCTTTACGCCACCTACCGGATCGAAGACTGGCGGCCAATTGTGTTTGCAATTGCGGCGATCGTGCCGCCGCTAATCATCGTCGCCGGCTAGCCCATGCCCCGCCCCCGCTTCACCCTCCGCGTTGCTCTGGCGCTCGTTGCCATGCTTTGCGGCTGGCTCGGATGGCAGGCAAGCATCGTCCGGGAGCGAAACGCCGTTCTAGCAGCGGTGCGAACTCATCATGGTCTAATCTTTTACCACGATGCATCTGAATTGCCGTTGGTCAGACAATGGATGGGCGACACGGCCGCCGACTGGATCATGATTTCCAAAAACTCGCCGCAAGATCTGCAGGACCGCATCAAGAGGGCGTTTCCCCGCACTCAGCTAAACGTGATTGCGCAGGAGGGCATTGAACTCTTTAGGCCGTCCGCTGAGCAGTAACGGCTTCGCCCGCTCGTCCCTGCTGGCGGCGAAGTCGCGCGAGGGCGATCACTCGCCTCAAGCCAACTAGGCTTCGGCGTTAACGGAGTGAAGGCAAGCGTAGCAGCAATAGCGGATAGGCTTATCAGGCCGGAAACCAATACCCATCCGACGAACAAACCAACGCGTCTTACGCCTTGCTCTCTTGCAGAAAAATGGCGAGCGAAGTGAAAGCATAGCGCACCCGCCATGATGGTGGTCAGAACGATCGACCCGGTGGCGATCGCGAACAGCTGCATTGGTCCAGCCATCATGAAAGCTAGGGACAAGGCCGGTGGGATTGCCGGACCTGCCAATCGCCAGAGAAGCGAAGAAATCTGATCGTCGGCTGCGAATATCGCCATACTCGCCACTCTACCGCTCTCGCTCCCCGACCGCAAACTGACGTAAGGCCACTGGCGCTAACGTCGCCGCGAATGCGAGCAATGTCATGGCCGCAGGCTCTGGCGCCGCAATCTGCGATTGTGGACTTCCGGCATGCCGTTGCCAGATTAGGAAAGCGATCGCCACTTGACTCCGGACGAAGTTAGGGAAGGTCGACCTTTAGGCCGCAATGCTTGCATTCATCCGTCGGCCAACTCGACCACCAAGCGAGGAGAAACAGCTTATTGCACTGCGGGCAGGGCCAGTTCAGTAAGCGATACCAGGCGATCACAGCTCGCACAACGCAAACGACCATAACCGCTGCGATCGCGAACGCAGCGAGGCCGACCCACGGCTGGTCATCAACGCGTAAAAGAGAGCTTCCTTCGAAAATTGCAAACTCGATCAGCGCCAGAAGTAAAAATGCAGCACCAGCGAGCCAGAAGCGGCGACGAAGGAAAACGTATTCCGCAAATTGGCTACTCATGCCTCGCATTCTACTCCGACCGTCGTCCAGCGAAAGCATACTGAGCGGGTAGCCGGGGTTAACGCCAGCCGCAAGAGGCCGGCATCGAACGCCAACGCCCAAGGCGTCCCCACGCCCCCTATCCCCTGGCTCCACCAGGGGGTCGCCCACCACGCCAAGCGGCGTGGCCCCCAAGCGCCCCGACAACGCAGAAAAAGCAGCATCGGGCGCCATGCTCTCGGCCCCCAAGGCGTGAGCATGCCAGAGCCCAAACCCTAAATCATCTAGCAACTTCACATGTCGACGCTCCGCGACGACATGCCACCCGCTACAGATTTCCCACCGCTCAACCTGTGCGACCGATTTCTTCAGACCACCGCGTTGACCATTGGCAACGCCACGCGGTTGTCTCTCGGCATCATTTTACACAGTAGGCTTCTATACAATTGCTTCTCGTCTCTCATTCTCTTCGCGTGGCTGTGAATATGAACGTCGCACTTGTTATGGGTGGAACCGGGAATCCGATTCCTTCAACGGAGTATGCGGATTCGGCGCGTGACTCTTACATCACAGGCCCCACCGGGGACGTTCCTTTCACCCCGACCAGCGCCTTCCCAGATCCAAGGGCCGTTCAGCAACCGTCGCACAACGACACCGTCACAATTAGCCCAGAGGCCCAGGCGGTGGCCGATGTGCTTGACCCGACTAGCTAATCGCACGGAGACTGCGGCGAGCATGAAAAACGCCGCCAGGTAGCAAATACCTGGCGGCGTCCCCTAGCTATCTGAGCGAGTACTAACGCACGCTACGAACGAAACCGCCGTCTGGCAGCAGTGATGGCGACGCCAACGATTGACGCGAGCGCAAGCGCGCTAGGCTCCGGAACAGTCCCGACGACAATGTTGTCGTACAGCATCCCGTCAGCAGAATCGAGCGTTTCGATAATCTGCACTTCGTTGAACGGCGTCGAATCGATGACGCCTAGAAAGAAGACGTTTTGCAGCCCCCAACTGGGACCGACCTGGACCGGAACGTCTACGAACAGATTGGTCGCGGTGTCACGCAGGCGAAACGTCGTCGGGTTGGAGCTGGCCCCGTCTCCTCCCTGAATAACGAATGCGCCAAACCCGTTGACGTACTGGTTGAACGTGAAAATCGTGTTCCCTTGCGGAAAACCAACAGCATCAAGCTCCAGCAGCGCTTGCGTGTTGATCGTGAAGCCCGGGGCGGCTTGAGCCAACACGTTTTGGCTTGCGGCCGTGATGCCCGTAGCGCCGAAGCTCAGAGTCGGATTGATGCCGACCGACGTTTCGATGGTATCGACGCCGAATGAGCCAAGCGCTGCCGTGAACTGATTGAACTTCGCCTGAGAATTCGGAAACGAAGTCACCGACGCCGTCGTGTCGTCCCGATCGAAATAGACGTTAGGAACCGCTAACGCGCGGCCGGCCAACGCGGACACGATGCCGGCGGCAAAGAGGGTGTAACGCAGAAAGCTCGTTTTCATTAGACAGACTCTGGTTGCAGAACAAGGTTAGGAGGTGTGGCAGAACGTGGGCGGGATAGCATTATGTAAACGCTGACGGACGGACGCAACAATCCGGCTGAGTAAGAGCCTGAACCGTCGTTAGGACGGCGACAACCCCGCCTCGTCAGTCGACGCCGCGTCGGCCCCGTGCCGCAAAAGCGCCCACACGGTCGCCGCGCTCGGGCACGCCCCCCGCACATTGGCCATGAGCGGCTTCCGCCCGCGGGCAAACGTCGCATTCGGATCGACGCCCCACCCAAGCCGCTCCGCCACGAGATCGGCGTCGCCGCGCTCCGCCGCGAGCAAAAGCATCCGCTCAAACCGCCGCCGATGCTGCGGAGACCTCGCCATGTCACGGAACTCGTCCATGGGCCCGATGATACCGCACCGCGCAAGCCAAGTCCCAATCGCGAACTATGTCCCCGCGTTCCTCTAGCCCCTGGCTCCGCCAGGGGAGCGCCCACCACACCAAGCAACGTAGCCCCCACGCGCCCGACAATGCAGAAACAGGATCATCGGGCGCCATGCTCTCGCCCTTCCAGGCGTGAGCATGCTGAGCTCAAGATCAAACTCAACCAGCGCCCTCGCATGCCGAAGCTCCGCGACGACATGCCAGCCACTGCTTAAACGATCTCATTAATACACTGAAGAGAAACAGCTATTGATGAACTATCGCAACTCATCCAGCCACTCTCGTGCGGACTCGCGAACTGCCACTGATCTTTCAAGGTCCAAATCGACGGTAGATTCGAATGGGAAAGAGACGATCTTTTCTAATATCCATTTCTTCCTCGTGCCAAATATTGCGTGTGTTAAATCACGGTCGACAACACTAGTCCGAAAGGACACACGCGCCATATGGTCTTCATCGAAGTGACTCTGATCAATATCTTTGCTTATCAACCTAGTCAGCTGTGGGAGAACGAGTTCGGGAGCTGTGCGAACGGCGCGCTGGAGAGTTGGCAAAAACCAATCCCATTGACCTGCACTCGCAGGAGCCACCAAGCCTTCATAATGCTCATGAGGTACCACAAAATGCCTAAGCGCTCCGGGATGCTGCGGACTAAGCGATTTAACAAAAGCACTAGCGCGGCCCGCGCTAAAGTAACGGCGAGCGTACGCCAGCATCTCGTCCCTCATGGTCTGCACTTCGCTACTGCTAACGATTCCATGCTTTCCTGTCCAGTAGTGGAAGATGTCGTTGTAGAACCCTAAGCTTTGGCGCAATGCTTTGCGCAACTGAATTACTAGCCATTGCCGGCGATCACGTGTCTGAGCTGGCCGGCGATTGACAACTCTCCAAACGCGGATAATCGCCCAGTGCTCCCCACTAGCACTCGCCCCATGCTTGTCCAAAAGCACCTTAAACAAAGTCTCCGCAAGTTGATACAAGTCTGGAGAGGGCATGCGAGAAGCAAAGTACTCCCACCCATTGCAGAACGCCTCAGACTCAATCATTCGATTGGCAAGCTTCTTGATCGCATTTTTGTCGACTTTACAATCATCTATGTAGTCTATGACTTCTTGATCTCTGATTTCATTAGGCGATATCTCTTCGGCGAATGCACGGCTCCAGTAGTCGACGTGCGATCGGGCCGAAACCCCTTGAAGTGAATTTCGATTTAGCGAGCTCCTGCCTCCTAAAATCTTACTCGCGCCCGGAAACAGAAAATCAATTAAATGTCGCAGTGAATCGGAATCCCCAGGGGCACTAGCAATAACTTCTTCAAATCTTGCAGCTAGTTGTTTATTTTGCTCCTCTTGCCTCTCTCCTAAAGAGGAGGCGTACCCTTCGTTTGCGCCAAACACTAGTTCGTGGCGATATTGGTGAAGAAAGTCGACCGCTTCAGGCGAGCTATACCGAAGCGCGGTAACGACTATCAAGTCATCAATGTCGATCTCACCATGCAAAGATTCCCACGCAACACGAACACGACGGTCGAGGAACTTGAGCTTCCGCGGAGTGTTCACCAAGGCCACTATTGACTCTGTAATTGGGCGGAACCAACCTAAAGCTACCTCAGTATCGAACTGCCGTCGCTGTTCAGCGGATCCTAAATCGATATCCTCGTCCTTGAAAAACTGCAGACAATCTTCTCGAAGGCGGCTTAGAACCTCTTTTGCTTTGTTGCGAGGCAATCGCGGTATCGGCTCGATGTGCTCACACAATCTGGTGAAATCAAGTTCGGGCAGACGCCCAGCTGCCAGGATAAAACAAATTTGGGTACTATCTCGAAACCTAGCGAGCAGGGCGGCGACGGCGGAAGTGTCAAACTTCGCTCCGGCATTGCGGTCTAGATCCTGAATTGCAACAACCAGACGAACGTCGCATGCAATTAAGGCGCGATCTAACTCGTTGATGATATTCTCCGGCTCAGTCCGCTTGCCGAGAAGGCTTTCCATTGCGTTGAGGTATGGATGCGTCGCGGAAATTGCCTTCGCATACTGATATGGTAGCGTGCTCATAGCAGCGCAATCAATCTGCTCGCCAATCCGCTGCACAATCCCTTCTAAAATTCCTTCGATTGCTGCGGATGCATCGTGGAACCCCCAACACTCCACTTCGCAGAACCACAGCTCTCGTTCAGTCGCATACGACGCCTGCTGCTTCACCATGTTGACGATACTAGATTTGCCACTGCCGTACTCGCCAACAATTCCAACGGTCGCTTTCGATTCTCCCAGTAGCCGCCGGGTAATTCGCTTCGCGATAAATTGATGATCAAAACGATCGTCGTCCGCACTCTCAATAGGCCGCTCGATTGCAGACCAGCTCTCTGCTAGCTCAGAGCTTGTGGCACTCACACGCCTACAGCTAAGCCAGCGACTCAACTTGTCGAACAAAGATGAGAGATAACTGCCCGCAGGTAACTCGTATATGATTGCGATGAGGGCTAGTAGCGATATTGAGGTAAGTACTGTGATCCAGTCGACCTTATCGAAACTTGCAACTAGAAGCCCTGATCTTCGCATCGCGAACAGCACTATTCCGGCAATGAATCCCCCCCAAAGAGACGATGGGTAACTCAAATAACGTAGATGCCTTAACCGGAAGCCCCCCAACGAGCGAAGTAACTTGATTGCTAGAAATCCGACAATCGCAATGTAAATGCCGGACAGCACAGGAAACCGGTCCACGAAATGGACAATGGCTGCCTGCACCCGAAAAAACCACGAGTTTCCGACGTAATCAAGGAGCTGCCAAGCTAGCGCCCCCATCACTCCTAAGAGGACGACATCGCACCAACGCCGTCGAATTGCATCAAAGCGCTCCACGTTCCATCCTACAAAAACTGTGGCTTCATTCTCCTCGTGCCGCCCCACGTCGACACAGCAGAAAAAGAATAAACTGGATCGTTACATTTTAATAGTCCGCCGTTCGGGGCCCAACCCGTGAGTGTTGGCAAACCAGTCATGCTGGCTACAAACGTGCTCTGCCCTGTCGACCATCGCGCGACGACAGGCCACCCTTGAAATCCCCTCTCTCCTCCGCCGCGGGGTGGCCGAAACTGGCAGCTCGGATTCAGCCGCTTCTTCCTTTACGGTGGAGCATATGCCCACTAACTGCGCCGTGTGCCAATGGCGTGTCGCCAGTGCGAAGTTCGCTCACGGCCGGGGCTATCGACCGACTCGCAAGCAGCCTGAACGACAAGGCCACTTGCGACACTTAAGTAATGGAGAACGAGTACCGACTGCCCACTGGCGACACGCCAGTGGCACCCTAAGCGACAACACAACTCCAATCCCAACAACACGTTCCGAATTGTGCCGCCAAAAACGCGAAAAGCGACAAAAAGCAATCGACGACACAATGCGACGCCGGCCGCTCGCGGAGCGACAGACTTGTGTCGCCTGTCGCCCCGCGTGTCGCCTCAATTCGCCGCCTGCAACTCCAACCGCCGCAACGACTTCCGCTTAGTGTCGCCAAAAATGCAAAACGCGACACAAAGCGACGTCGACGCGACATGACGAACAAATCGACGCCAAAAAGAGAGACACGGAATCACACGAAGCAACACAAAGTAAGTGGGGAGGCAGCGCGAGGAAAAATCCGGTTCCTCAATCATTCCCCATTCGCGCAAATTCGCGTGATCCGCGGTCAACTCTCCGCATTTTCAATCAACCACGGCTCACTCCACCACATTCCGCCCCCATCCCATTCCGCTAAACTAAAGAGTTTCACCGCTGCTCGTCATTCGCTGGATCGCCGCATGTCGCTTTACCTCGCACTCGGATCGCCCACCACCGAAATCTCGCTTGACGAGTGCCGCGCGGCGCTGCGCGACGTCTTCGATCGGCTCGGCGTGCGGCAACGGGTGCTGCTCGTGCCGCCCGACTACTCGCGGTTTGCCAGCCGGGCCGGCGAGCTGTCGTGCATCGCTCACGATTACTACGGCGAGCGGCTCGTCGACGTCCTCCCCGCGCTCGGCACGCACGAGGAAATGTCGGAGAAGCATCGCACGAAGATGTTTCCCACGATTCCGGCCGAGCTCTTCCGCTACCACAATTGGCGGACCGACGTCGAGACGGTCGGCACGGTGCCGGCGGAGTTTGTCTCGCAGGCGACCGAGGGTATCTACAGCGAGCCATGGCCGGCGCAACTCAATCGCCTCATCTCGCGCGGCGGGCACGATCTCATCTTGTCAATCGGGCAGGTGGTGCCGCACGAGGTGATCGGCATGGCCAACTACAACAAGAACTTGTTCGTCGGCGCCGGCGGCGTGAAGGGGATCAACGAGAGCCATTACATTGGCGCCGTCTACGGCATGGAACGGATGATGGGCCGCGGCGATACGCCGTTGCGGCGGATCCTCAACTACGCCGAGGAGCATTTTTGCCCCGAGCTGCCCGTCATTTATATCCAGACGGTCATCGGGCCGAACGCGGCCGGCAAGTCGGTGATGCGCGGGCTGTTCGTCGGCGACGATCCCGAATGTTTTTGGCGGGCGTGCGAGCTGGCGTTCGCGGTGAACGTGACCGTCGTGCCCGAGCCGTTTCAAAAGTGCGTCGTTTACCTCGACCCCGAGAAGTTCCCGAGCACGTGGCTCGGCAACAAGGCGATCTACCGCACGCGGATGGCGATGGCCGACGGCGGCGAGCTGATCATCCTGGCGCCCGGCGTGCGGATGTTCGGTGAAGACCACGAGATCGATCGCCTCATTCGCAAGTACGGCTACATGACGACGCCCGAGGTGCTGGCGGCGGTCGAGGCGAACGCGGAGCTGCAGGATAACCTCTCCGCGGCGGCGCATCTCATTCATGGTTCGAGTGAGAAGCGGTTCCGCGTGACGTACTGCCCCGGCGGGCTGTCGAAGGCGGAGGTCGAAGCGGCCTGTTACGAGTACGGCGACCTGACGGAGTACAGCCGAAAGTACGATGTGACGAAGCTCGCCGACGGCTGGAATGAAACCGCCGACGGCGAGCGCGTGTTCTTCGTCCGCGACCCCGCGATGGGGTTGTGGAAGTACCAGTAGGCGGTGCGTTTCCCCTAGCCCCGGGCTCCGCCCGGGGGTCGGATGCCATGCCGGCAATCGTCGCCCCGCGAACTGCAACCCCCGGGCGGAGCCCGGGGCTAAAATACCCCCAATACATCCATTATCCGAATCGCCGGCCGCAAGTTACGCGAGGACTTCCACCCGCCGCTCCACGCGAACTTCCGTCTCCATCTCCGCCGTCACTCCCGAACCGCGATAAGTGCCAACAATCGGTGCAGTGCCCGCGGCCGCCGCCGCGGCGGCCACAGCGACATGACTCTGAGCAACCGCCAACCCGCGTGACGGATCGTACCCTCGCCACCCGGCGCCGGGGATATAGGCTTCCGCCCAAGCGTGCAGCTCGCCCCCGTCGCGATAGAGCTCCGACTCCTCATACCCGCTGACGAACCGCGCCGCGATGCCGAGCGAGCGGCAGACGTCGACGAAGAGCGCCGCCAGATCGCGACAGGCTCCGCGCTTCTCGCGCCATGTCCGCTCCGGCGACCAAACGCCTGGCTCTTGCCGAGTGACGCGCTCGAAGCGTTCGAAGATGGTGTTGTTGAGCGACGTGAGCAGCGGCACCAACTCGCCCCGCGCCGCATCGCGGATGCGCGAGGCGAAGATCGCGATTTGATCCGGTTCGCCGAGCCCGTGCGGGTTGCGGTGGAGGTACGGCCGCAGCGCATCCGACTCCGCCGCATAGAAGACCGGGAGCCGCGAGCGGCAATGATCGGGAAGGAAGTCGAACGGATTGTCGCGCAACGTTTCGACCGACGCTCGGCACGTGATGGTCAACGAGCGATGAACGCCGTCGAACCACAGATGGGTCACCGTGTTGCCCGCCGAGTCGAGGCCAGACGACATCCCCGCCGGTTGCGGATCCACGTCGAGCGAGAACTCCTGCAGCAGCTGAGCCCCGTCGCTCCGCGGTTGAAACCGCAGCACATGCGGCTCCAAGAAGACCGCTTCCGAGAAGTCGTACCTGGTCGAGTGCCAGATTTCCAATTCCATGACCTGGGCTGCCTTGTAGTACGGGGTATGAATCGCCCCCGCCGCGCGGGGGCGCTACTGCCGAAACTTGAGCCGCCTGGAGGTCTCCTTCCTCGTCCTGGTTGCAGCGAGTGTTCCTCGCCGCACGCCGACTCCTCATGAATCAGCGATCTCTCTCACTCAATGGGTGCGAATCGTGAGCGCTGCGTTACTACGTCGCCAAGTTACTACGTCGCCAGCTGAAACTGCGATTGCGTGGCAGGCGTTTGCCGCTGGACCGCGACGTCGATCGTCCGCATCGCGAAGAACGTATCGGAAATGCCCTCGCCAATCGAGTTGAGCCGCTTCTGCAAATCGTCGACAAACTCGTGGAGGCCGCGTTCGATGATTTGCTGCGACGACGTGTAGGCGAGTTCCGCCCGGAGTTGGCCGAGTTGTTGCTCAGGCTTGTTGACGAATCCGCCGATCGCCGAGCCCGAGATCGCGTGGAGCGACTCGTTCGCCTTCGTCAGGCAGTAAAGCACGGCCCGCGGGAACTCGCGATCGAGCACCAGGAACTGCACGACCGAAGCCGGTTCCAGCCGCCCATGCCGCTGCCGGTACATTTCAAGCGCACTCGCGGAGCGGAGCAGGGCCGACCACTGGATATCGTCGAACGGCGTCCCCACATCGGCGGGGCTCGGCAGCAAGATGAAGTATTTGACGTCGAGGATCCGCGACGTTTTGTCGGCCCGCTCGATGAGCCGCGCAAGCCGGCAGAAGTGCCATCCCTCGCCGTGGGTCATCGTCGCGTCGGTGATCCCCATGAATTGCTGGCCGGAGAAGCGGATCTGATCGAAGAAATCGTACGACTCCTCGAACGCCGCCGATTCGGCGCCACTCTCGCGGAGCATCAGGTAGAAGCGGTTGATGTGCTCCCACATTTCCGACGAGATGCTTTCGCGGACGGCGCGGGCGTTCTCGCGAGCCGAGCGGACGCACGACATGATCGAATTCGGGTTCTCGCGATCGAACGTCAGGAAGCGGATAACGTTCTGCTTGGTCGCCGTTTTGTATTGCTTGGCAAAGGCTTCGTGGTCGCCGGTGGTGATCACCAGCGGCAACCACTGCTGCTCGCCGGCGCCCGGCATATCGAGGTTGAGGTTGAGGTTGACCGCGATGAAGCGCGCGACATTCTCGGCCCGCTCCATGTAGCGGCTCATCCAGTAGATCGATTCGGCGACGCGGCTGAGCATGAGTTCAGAGCAGTAAGATTTCGAGGCGGATTAGGTTGTGACAGGGGCAACAGCGGGAGCCGGGACCGGGGCAGGGCGATCGCTCATCACCCAAGTATCCTTGCTGCCGCCGCCCTGCGAGGAGTTGACGACGAGCGACCCCTTGCGGAGCGCGACGCGCGTGAGCCCGCCCGGCAGGACGTAAATCTCTTTGCCGTAAATGACGAACGGCCGCAGATCGACGTGCCGCCCCTCCATGCCGTTCTCGGTGAGTACGGGCACGCGGGAGAGGTTAAGCGTTGGCTGCGCGATGTAGTTGCGAGGCTTCGCTTTGATCAGTTCGGCAAAGGTGGCTTGCTCTTCCTTCGTCGAACGCGGACCGATGAGCATGCCGTAGCCGCCCGACTCGTTGGCCGGTTTCACCACCATCTTGTCGAGGTTGGCGAGGACGTGGTTCCGCTGCGTTTCATCCCAACAGACGAACGTTTCGACGTTTGGCAGGATCGGTTCTTCGTCGAGATAGTAGCGAATGATCTCGGGAACGTAGGCGTAGACCACCTTGTCGTCGGCGATGCCGGCGCCGGGGGCGTTCGCCAGTGCGACGTGCCCTTCGCGATAGGCTTGCATCAGACCGGGGACGCCGAGCATCGAGTCCGCGCGGAAAGCCTGCGGATCGAGGAAGTCGTCGTCGATGCGGCGGTAAATGACGTCGACCCGCTCGAACCCGCGCGTCGTTCGCATATAAACGTAGCTGTCGTGAACGACGAGATCGCGCCCTTCGACAAGCGGAATGCCCATCTGCTGAGCAAGGTAGGAGTGCTCGAAGTAGGCCGAGTTGAACGAACCCGGCGTCAGCAGCACCACATGCGGCTGGCGAACGCGGTGCTGCATTTGCGCCTGAAGCGCATCGAGCAGCCGGCTGCAGTAATCGTCGACCGGCAGCACGTGAGCCTGCTCAAAAATCTGCGGGAACGTCTGCTTGATGAGTTGGCGATTCTGCAGAACGTACGAGACGCCCGACGGGCAGCGAAGATTATCTTCGAGAACGTAAAACTGCCCTTCGCGGTCACGCACGAGATCGACGCCGGTGATGTGACACCAAATCCCCATCGGCGGATCGAGGCCCATGCACTGCTGCCGCAAGGTGGCGCAGCTACGAACCACGAACTCAGGGATCACGCCGTCGCGGACGATCGACTGCTTGTGATAGATGTCGTCGATGAACTTGTTAAGCGCGATGATCCGCTGCTTCAGGCCCCGCTCGAGCCACTTCCATTCGGCCTCAGGGATGATCCGCGGGCAAATGTCAAACGGAATAATCCGCTCCGAGCCTTCTTGATCGCCGTAGACGCTGAACGTGATGCCGAGCCGCCGCATCGAGCGTTCGGCCGCCATTTGGCGACGTTCGAGTTCGTCGGTGCGAAGCTGCCAGAAGCGATCGTACAGCGCCCGGTAGTGTGCGCGGGGCTTCCGATCGGCGTCGAACATCTCGTCGTAGAAGTCGCCGACGTCGTAGGCGTCGAACCCAACCGCCGAGGCTTCGGCGCCGCCGGGTTGGCTAGCATGGCGGGAGCGGGCGGCAGCGAGAGTTCCGTCTGGAGTCATGGCAAGCGTCTGTCTTCTGTACAGCAGCGGCAAGGCGTTGGCGGCGGGCAGTCAGCACAGGCCAACCAGCAGTGTGGGAGCAACTTATGCGCCACCAAGTAGAACGCGCATTTCTCGCGTTCACGGGAGCGGCGACAGCTGGGAGGCCCATCATCCGCGCAGACGGTGCGCGTTCGGCGCGCAACATCCGCCGGCGACCGTGAGGATACCATTATTAGCCGAATGGAGTCTGCGCTATTTCCGAGAGGCAAGAAATCAGCGAGCCGGCGCGGGCGACCAGGGCTGTTGCGACACGCCCGAAGTAAACGACGCAGCGCCGCTGGCGGTCGAGAAGGAGCCGGGATTGAGCGTCGCTTGCGAGACGAACACCGAACGATCGACGCCCCCGGCTGCATGCGGCGCAGGTTCGAGGAGGGCTGGCATTACGTGAGCAAGCCCGGTCGTTGAACGGTGCGCTGGGGTATAACTGGCTCCTGAGTGCCCGGCGGGTTGATTGAGTGACTGTAGATGAGCCGCGGAAGGTGCGGCATGCTTAGCAGCAGTCGCACTCGTTAACGAATGTGAATTGGTGGACGCCCACTGCGATCGAGTCGAAACAGGCGTCAAAAGGCGGCCGATATTCTCTGGTTTGGCGGCAGCGCTGCGGAGGGATTGAGAACGCAGCGTTACAGGCGTTAAGTTCGCCGCTCGCGTTGTGGAGTTCCACGCCGCTTCGTCGCGGGCGGATGCTGCCAAAGTAGCTCCACCAATAAAAAGCCGCGGCGCGGATGCCGCCGCTGGGATGCTGCGCACCAGCGTTGCCGGCTGCATCAGCTCAGGGTCGGCGCCGACGGCAGATTCACTGGCAAGCACGACGAATAGGAGGCCTAAATAAACCGAGAATCGACGCAACTGGAAGCCTTGAGAAATGTGGAAACAACCGAGGAATGTAGCGTTCATCGTCACCGTGACCCGCTGGTGATGCCGCCTACGGCATGCCCGCCAGCGCAGCAACGCAACTGGTGCGCCGATCTGCACGTCCGGCCACAAATGTCGCTCCGACAGGGACTTAGCGGCGCTCGGCCGACGCCTACCCGCCTGCGGATGACAATCTCGTAGGCAACTGTCGCCCAGGAATGTCGCAATCGTCCGCTCGCTGTGCGTTTAGCCCCAGCACAACGACCTAGCCGAAGAAGCCCCGCTTCGAGAATGACTTACGGGCCGTCGCTTCGTCCGACTGGATGTCGAACACCTTGTTCAGCTTGGTGATCTTGAAGACTTCCAAGATCTCCGGAGCCACGCTGCAAAGCTTCAGCTTCGCCTTGAACTCGTCGCACTTCTTCTTCATGGCGACCAGCTTGCCGAGCATCGCGGAGGCCATGAACTTGACCGCCTTGAAATCGACGACGACCTGGGTTTCTTCGCTCTTGCCGATGACTGTGTAGATGTCGTCGAACAGTCGTTTTAACTGCTCAGGATCGATCAGACGCTCGTCGTGAATACGAATCGTCAAGATGTCGTCTTTGGCGTAAGAGTCGATGGGCATGATCGGTTGGCTCGGGCGGAAAATGGCGGCGATTGGCGTGCGGAGAAGCGTTCCAGGCGACGCCGCGTTTGCGGGGCGTCGAGCGGGCAGATTCTAGCATTGCGGACCCTGCTTGGCGATGTTCGGCGCCATTTGTCTGCAGATTTCGTGCTTCACGCGATCACGGGGAGCCGAAATCGTCTCGCCATAGCCGTGCAGAGTCGCCTTTCAATGATTAGGCTGGGCGGAGGCGAACTCTCTAGCTGAACTCTGCCCGACGATGCGTCTGCCTCTCAATGTACTTCTCGGCGTCACCGCCGCCGTGCTGATCAGCGCCGGCGATGCGGCGGCCTTTTATTCCAACGGACGCTGGGCTTCGACGGCCAGTTCGTCGCCGACCGCGGCCGTAGGGTTCCCCGTCACGCTCACGTGGAGCCTCGTCCCCGACGGCACGCCGCTTTCTAGCGGCGGCGTCAGCAACCTGGTGGCGTTCCTCGACGGCCGGTTCAACTACGCCGGCGGTGGATCGGACCTCACGCTGCGGCCCTGGTTCGGACAAGTCTCGCAATCGTTTACCCGCTGGACCGATCTCAGTGGGCTGACGTTCGCATTCGAAGCGACCGACGACGGAGCAACGCACGGCAACTTTGCCGGCGCCCTCGGCATCCGCGGCGATGTGCGACTCGCCGGCAAGTTCATCGACGGCGTTGGCGGAACCAATGCGATGACGGGGTTTATCCCCAGCGCCGATCTCACCGTCGATACGGGCGATAGCCCCTATTTTGGCGCCTCGGCGAACAACTATCGCGCAATGCGAAACACGCTGATGCATGAGATCGGCCACTCGTTCGGGCTGGGGCACGTCGACTCGAACAGCGCCGCCTTCCTGATGGAAGGCTTTTCGAATAACTCGTTCGACGGGCCGCAACTCGACGACATTCGCGGCATTCAGTGGCTCTACGGCGACAAGTACGAACGGCTCGCCGGCGCGGGCGGTAACGGTTCGATCGCTCAAGCGACGCCGCTCGGCATCATTGCGGATGGCGCGACGCTAACGCTCGGCGCCGACGCCGCCACGGGCACGCTCGTCTTGGAGAATGAGACGAATTTCGTCAGCATCGCGAACTCTAACGACGTCGATTATTTCGCCTTCACCGTTACCGAACCCTCGAGCGTCGACCTCACGTTGACGCCTCGCGGGGCGAGCTACAACGAGCGGATCGGCGGTACGAACAATAGCTACACGACGACGAACGCCGCCCAAGCGAGCAACCTCAGCCTGGAGCTGTATGGACTGGTCAACGGCGTCGCGACGCTCCTCGCGTCGGCGGCGACGCAGCCGATCGGCGTAGCCGAGTTGCTCACGGACATCGAGCTGCCGACAGCCGCCGATTACTTCGTCCGGGTGGCGGGAGACAGCAGCAACCTGCAGTTCTATGAGTTGGCGATTGGCGTCGCCCACACGCCCGTCGTGACCTTGCCGGGCGATTTTGACCTCGATGGCGACGTCGACGGGGCCGACTTCCTCGTATGGCAGAGCGGCTTCGGGAGCAGTTACGACGCCGATGACCTCGCCATCTGGCGGGAGCATTTCGGGGCGACTTCCCCCATAACGACAGCCGTGGCCACTGTTCCCGAGCCGATCGGAGCGCTGCTGATGACCGCCGCCTTTGCCGGTTTGGGGCTGACCGGTCGATTACGGTCTGCCGCAGGGCGTCGTTGGTTGAACGGCAATCCGGCGTCGTTTTCTTGAACACAATCGCCGTTCCGCCTATACTCGCCCGTGACCCCGAACAGATTTCGGGGTTCCCATCTTCGCTGGAGGCGGCTGAGATTGGCGAGTGGGCGTGTTGAGTTCGCACCAGTGATTCGTGTGGAGTAACGCTCATGCAATTAGATCAAGCTGCTTCTTCAGCGCCGTCGGCGTTGAAGCGCCGGGCGGCCTACGCCCTGGCTGCCGGCGCTGCTGCCGTCGGCGCAACGGATGCCGATGCTGCCGTCATTTACTCGGGCCCGCAGAACATCAGCATCAACTCTGGCAACTCCCAGACGATTAATCTGGATGGTGATGGCTTCAACGACCTGTTGTTGAAGAACTACGTCTTCGGAAGCGGTCCCTACCAAGGGGCAACCGTCTCTTTCTCGCCCGGCAAGCTTGTCGGATTTACGAGCGGCCTTAGTTACGCCTCGGCGTTGACCGCTGGCAGCCCCATCAACAGCTCGACGTTGGGTCCGTCATTCTTCGGCTCGATGGCGTTTGGCGCCGCCAATCCCAACGCACAGTTCAACAACGTGACCAACGCTTACTTGGGATTGAGCTTTCCCTCCGGCTCGAACACTTACTACGGTTGGGTGCGCGTCGACGTGAATAACGCCGCCGGCACGTTCCTCGTTAAGGACTGGGCCTACGAGAGCACTGCGGGCGCCGGCATCGCCGCTGGCGCGGGCTTGGTTCCTGAACCTGCCACGCTCGGCCTACTGGCCTGCGGCGCCGCCGGCATCGCGGCCATCCGTCGGCAAAAAGCGGCTGCCTAGGCAGTCTGTCGTTGCCGTTCGTTCGCTTCGTCAGCGCATTCCCGCGTGACGAGGCGTCGTTTCTGCTTAGCAATTGACGCTGGTTGCCGACCGCTGCGGTCGGCAACCAGCGATTTCTGATATGGAGTCGATCATCACATGAGCGTTGAACACGCTTCAAGTTCCGCGGCCGCGCTGCGCCGTCGCACAGGCTATGCGTTAGCGGCGACCGTTGCTGCGGCGGGTTCGGGCACTGACGCCGAAGGCGCGGTCGTCTACTCCGGGCTCCAGGAGATTTCGATTGCTCAAGGGAACCGGCAAGCCTTGAGGTTCAACGACGACGCTTACAACGACATCGTCCTGAAAAACTACATCTTTGCTGCAGGCAACTATCAAGGAGGAACGATCCCGTTCTCTCCTGGAGCCGTCTCTGGATTTACGGCGAACCTCTTCAACTACGCAACGGCCCTGAACGCCGGAGAGGTGATCGATCAGTCTACGCTCGGTGGCTTTGCTTTCTCGCTCGCACTCGGCAGCGCTAACCCCAACGCCCAGTTCATTAACGCTGAGAACAAGTACATCGGCCTCGCGTTTCCTATCGGCCCGACCGATCTCTACTACGCGTGGATTCGCGTTTCCATCAACAACGCTGCCGGAACATTCATCGTCCACGACTGGGCTTGGCAAAATGAAACCGGCGTGCCAATCACTGCCGGCGCCGGCGGCCTTGGCGACTTCAACGTCGACGGCGTCGTTAACGGCGCCGACTTCCTCGTCTGGCAGCGCAGCTTCGGCGATCCCTACGACGCGGCCGACCTCGCTGATTGGAAGTCCGCGTACGGCAATGGCGTCGCTGCAGCACCAACAGTCGCGGCCGTTCCTGAACCAGGCGCTCTCGGCCTGCTCGCGGCTGGGGCAGGGGGGCTCGAAATTTTGCGGCGGCGCCACGGACGCCGAAAGTCGTCGTGAAGCCGATCGAACCAGTTCGATCTCCCTCCGGGCCGCGGCGAGTGCTCCTCGTCGGGTGGGACGCCGCCGATTGGCAAATGATCCACCCGCTCATCGAGCAAGGATTAATGCCGACCACTGCGTCGCTCCTCGGGACCGGCGCTTGGGGCAACCTCGCCACGACGCGACCGATTCTCTCGCCGATGCTATGGAACACGATTGCCACCGGCAAACGCCCCGACCAGCACGGCGTCCACGGCTTCACCGAACCCACGCCCGACGGCAGCGGCGTACGGCCCGCGGCGAGCACCAGCCGCAAGTGTAAGGCCCTCTGGAACATCCTCACGCAAGGCGGGCTCCGCTCGAACGTCGTCGGTTGGTACGCCTCGCATCCGGCCGAGCCGATCGCCGGCGTGATGGCTTCGAATCAGTTCGAGCAGTTCACCGTCGCCGACGACGTGCCGTCGCCAGTCGCCGCTCATGCAATCCATCCGCCTGAAGTCGCGGAACAATTGGCGGCGTTCCGCGTGCTGCCAGGCGAGATCGACGCCACGGCGCTGCTGCCGTTCGTGCCAAGCGCCGCGCAGTTGCTCAATCAGCCTGAGCATCGCCTCGGCAAGTTACAGCACATGCTTGCCCAGACGGCGACGATTCACGCCGTCGCCACGCACCTGATGACCTCGACCGAGTGGGACTTCACGGCGGTCTACTACGAGGGAATCGATCGCTTTGGTCACGAGTTCATGCACTGCCACCCGCCGCAGATGAAGCAGGTAAGCGACGCCGAGTTCGAGGCCTATCGCCACTGCATGACGGGCATCTATCGCTTCCACGATATGATGCTGCAGACGCTGCTGACGCTCGCCGGCGAGGAGACCGCGGTCATCTTGATGTCGGATCACGGCTACTACAACGACCACCTCCGTCCCGACCCGCGCGAAGGTCAGTCGGGACCTACCGACTGGCATCGACCGTTCGGCATTCTCGCGGCGCAAGGCCCCGGCATTCGCCGCGGCGCCCGGCTTTACGGGGCGAGCATCCTCGACGTGACGCCAACGGTGCTCCACCTGCTTGGCCTGCCGGCTGCGTACGATATGCCAGGCCGCGTCCTCGCCGAGGTACTGGAAAACCAGACGCCGCGTGAGCGGATCGAATCGTGGGAGGAAGTCGAAGGCGACGCTGGCCTCCATCCGCCCGACTTGCGGATCGATCCCGTCGAAAATCAAACAGTCCTTGCCCAGCTCGCGGCGCTCGGCTACGTCGACGCCCCCAGCGACGACGTGCAGAAGACGATCCGCGATACGATCGCTTGCAACCAGTTCAACCTCGCCCAGTCGCTCGTCGATTCGCGGGACTTCGCCCGCGCGATCAAGGTGCTTGACGGGCTCGATGCGAGCGTTCGTGACGCCGGGCCCACGCGGTTGCTCGCCGCATCGTGCTATCTCGGCCTTGACGATCGCACGGCAGCCCGCTCCGCCATTGAGGGTTTGCTTGCCGCAGCGCCGAACGAACCGCGACTTCACATGATGCTGGGAACGCTTGAGTTTGCGGAAGGGAATCCGGAAGAAGCATTGCGGCATCTGGGCATCGTGACCGCCGCCGAACCTCGATTGCCCGGGCTCCACATCAAGCTCGGCGAAGTCTACCTCTCCACGAAGCGCTACGACCGGGCGATCGCCGCGTTCGAAAAAGCATTGTCGATCGATCCCGATAGCCCGGTCGCCTACGCGGGAATGGGCCGTGCGAAGCTCGAACTCGGCAACCCGCAAGCGGCGCTCGACGACGCACTTATCGCGGCTGAATTGGTCCACCACTTCCCGCGGGTCCACCTGACGATCGGGCAAGCCCTGACGGCGCTCGGCGACGACGCCGGAGCAGTGGAAGCGCTCGAGCTATGTGTGAAGCAGGCGCCCCGCTTCAGCGATGCCCATCAGGCGCTCGCCAGCGTTTATCGCAACCTGGGAAAGATAGACAAAGCGATGGCCGCCGAACTCCGCGCGAAGGGGACGCTCGCTTGATTTCCACCCCTTCGACTACTAGCTTGAAGCACGTTGTCGCCTGCACAAGCCAGCAGGACGACGATCGCGTCGTCCGCTCGGCGGATGCGAGACGACGCCGAGCTTTCGCGTTCAAACCCTTTGAGGTCAGCATGCCGTTGGCATCGACGTCCGCCGTTTCGATCCGCCGCAACTTGCGCGGCTTTACGCTCGTCGAACTACTGGTTGTGATCGCCATCATCGGCGTATTGGTCGCCCTGCTTCTACCGGCGGTACAGGCAGCACGCGAGGCGGCGCGCCGAAGTAGTTGCACAAGTAACATCAGACAGACTGGGTTTGCCGCTCTTAACTACGAATCGGCAAACAAGCGATTTCCCGGACATTTGTCGAGCTTTAACTACGCCAATCAAAACGCGAGTCAGGATAGCCAACTGCGGCCGCAGCAACATACAGGCGTGATAACGTTCTTACTGCCGTACATG
The DNA here is from genome assembly GCF_965279485.1 of Lacipirellula sp. Classification (NCBI taxonomy): domain Bacteria; kingdom Pseudomonadati; phylum Planctomycetota; class Planctomycetia; order Pirellulales; family Lacipirellulaceae; genus Lacipirellula; species Lacipirellula sp. The sequence continues at coordinate 214,642 of NZ_CBDIIC010000001.1, read as the reverse complement.
GAAGCGCAAAGCGTCTACTCGATGTTCTCAGCCAACACCAAACTCGGAGTTGATGCGTACGATGAAGCGTTCTACTCGTTGAGTTCAACCACGGCTTGGGAGGCAGCGCACGCGCAACTCTCGACGCTGCTTTGCCCCAGCGTGGGTTCCGAACTACCGCAACGGTCACGGATCAATAAGGTCTACGGCAAACTGGGAGACAGCGGCTTCTTGGAAATCACCTCATGGGGATTCCTACCAGAACAGAATGTCGGGATCACCCACTACCTAGGGAGTTCCGGCGTGTGGGGACAAGTGGGACCAGCGACGGGCCAGAAATACACTTACCAGATGAATGGCGTCTCCAGACCCGTCGATGACGACCTCATCGGAATTTTCGGAATTAGATCGAAAATACGCCCCGGTCAAATCATTGATGGGTTGTCGCAAACGCTGATGTTCGGCGAGGCGCCAGGAACAATCGGCTCATCAATTCCCGACGATGAAGACACATCTGGAAGTTACAGCGGCTTCGTCCAGGCTTACGCTTGGGCCGGGTGGGGAACGATGCCTACCAAAAATGGCCTCGATTTGGCATTCGAACAAACGCTGGCCAAGGGCGGCGTCTACTTCACAAAACGTTGGTACTACGGTTCGGTCCACTCGGGCGACGTCGTGCTATTTTGTTTCGCGGATGGCTCAGTCCGGCCATTGAGTAAAAGCATCGAAACGACTCTGTTTCAATCGCTGTCCACCATCCGCGGCGAAGAATCGGTTAGTGCCGACGCCCTGTAGTGCACATTCGGTCGACCGATCAAGCTGCTTATTGGAAAGGAATGCCATGCAACGCGCCCGCGCAATTCTGCTACTGTCGTTCGTCATTGCCGGATGCGTGGGGTGCGCCGAGGAGAAGAAGGTGACGTTCCCTGACAAAATCTCGTCACCCCCGGGAACCGCCGAACAGCAGCAGGAAAAGGCAGAAGCAGCGCTCTGAGCCAGCTGCTTGTCACCCCTTGCTCTCGATCGCAAGATTCGCTCAGCAAGCGCCACCCTGACTGTGGAGGAGCGCACGTCAGCGCCGGAGGCGCCTCGCGCACTATCCTTGCATTTATCGCGCGACTGAAGCCTCTGAGACTAATCCTTCGCCGCCCACCAGTCGTCGATCTCTTTGGTCAACTTGGCGACGACCTCAGGATTCTCCGCCGCAAGATTGACCTCCTCTTTGGGATCTTGCTTGATGTTGAACAGTTCAACCTGGCCGTCCGGCTCGTTTGCCGCGTTGGGAATGATCAGCTTCCAAGGCATCGAAACGCACCAGCGATGCTCCAAGCTGGTCGACGGTCGATGCAAGTCGACTGCCTCGTGAGTAAAGGTCTCGCCGAAGATCGCCTTCCGATCGGCAACCGCTTGGCTATCCAGAAGGTTCACGCCCTCCATGTCCGCAGTCGGCTTCAACCCGACGGCGTCGAGAATGGTGGGAGCGATGTCGATGCTGGAAACGGGCGTCGGGACCATTTTCGGCGCCACCTTGCCGGGCCAACGAACCATGATCGGCGTTCGCAAGCCGCCGTCGTAGGGACTTAGTTTCGAACGTCCCCCGGCTTGGTAGCTCTTGGGATCTTGAATCCAGCCGTTGTCGGTGACGTAGACGACGATCGTATTGTCGGCGAGGCCTCGCTTGTCGAGTTCGTCTAACACTTCTCCGCAGGTCTCGTCGAACCATTCGACGGTTGCAAAGTATCTGGCCACAAATTTCGAGGAAGCCTTTTCGCGATACTTGGCCACGAGCCGCTCCGGCGCGTTGTGAGGCAAGTGCGGCATCATCGGCGCGTACCACAAGAGGAACGGTTTGCCCTCGGTCCGATCGAGGAACTCGCGCACTGGCGTGATGCCGTCGCGACCGATTTGCAGGCCTTCGTCGCCATGCCGACCCTTACGGCTGGCGTCGCCGTGGGTCATCCCCTCGGTGAACCCGCCGCGGTTGTAGTGGCCTTCCCACCACTTACCAGCCTGAAAACTCGTGTACCCCAGCGGCGCGAGGAGGCGGGGAAGCGTGGGCGATTTGTCGATGTAGGCGATTTGTTCGTTGCGCATCTGCAGCCGCTTCGCCTCGTCCGGGTTCGGCGGCGGATCGTTGCTGGTAATCCGATGTTGATGCGGATAGAGACCTGTGACGATCGACACAAGGCTGGGGCGGCAAACGCTGCTGGGAACGTAGCCATGCGTGAAAGTGAGGCTTTGGCTTGCTAGCTCATCGAGGCGCGGCGTCTCGATTCGATGATGGCCCATGAAGCCGTAGTCGCGATAGCCTTGGTCGTCGGAAAGAATCATGACGATGTTCGGCGGCGACTTCTTCGCGGGAGCGTCGGCGGCCTGGCCGAACTCCGGAGCCAAGATAGCGACGCACCAAGCGGCGAAGATGCGGAACAGCATGGAATGCTTCATGGCGAATGACTCTCTATGTCTCTCGGCGGGGATCTCGATCGCAGCGGCCGAATGATGAATTTGCAGGCGGGAAGGCGCCGACTACTTCGACGCACGATTCTGCGCCGACTCCCGAGCATCTTCGGGCCGGGTAGGATCGTAGTTGGGGTTGGGCTGCGTCATTTGCGCGCCGACGGAATCGCGCCATTGATGAAGAGCGCCACGCAGTTCTTCGACCTGTTGCGGCATCGCGCTGGCCAAGTCTTTCGTCTCGCCGATATCGTCGATAACGTTGTACAGCTCGCAGCGGCCGTCCGAGTAGTACTCAATGAGCTTGAGGTCGCCACGGCGGATGGTGCCGTACGGCGTAGCGCCGCCCTGCTGATAATGTTGGTAGTGGGGGTAGTGCCAAAACAGATCGCGATCGGCGAGGCCGCCCGATTTTTCGAGCAAGGGAACGAGGCTTACCCCGTCGAGCGGCTGATCCTTCGGCGTCGGTAGTCCAGCCAGTTGGGCGAGCGTCGGATAAATGTCCATCGTAATCACGGGGACGTCGCATTCACTGCCCGCAGTCGTGACGCCGGGCGCGTAGATGACCAGCGGGACGCGAACGCCTCCCTCGTACGCCGAGCCTTTGCCGTAGCGAAGCGGTGCGTTCGATGTGGTCGGAATGCGACCGCCGTTGTCCGAGGCGAAGACGATGATCGTGTTATCGGCAATTTTCAGCTTCTCTAGCAAGTTACGGATGCGGCCGACCGTTTGGTCCATGCTTTGGACCATGGCGCCATACGCGGCGTTCTGATGTTTGAGATCGGGAGTGACCTTCGCCTGGTGCTGTTTGATCAAACCCTTCTTCGCCTGGATCGGCGTATGGACGGCGAAGTGAGGCATGTACAGAAAGAACGGTTCCTTCGCACTCGAGCGAATGAACTCCGCCGCTTCGGCGCCGAGACGGTCGGTAATGTATTCGCCCTTCGGACCTTGCGCGAGCGTCTTGATGGCATACGGCGCGAAGTAGCCCGGCTTGGGCTGCGGCGAGTCGTCGCCCGCGACGTTGACGTCGAAGCCATGTTTGGTTGGATAGTACTCCTCGCCGCCGAGATGCCATTTGCCGATCGACGCGGTGCGGTAACCGGCGCTCTTGAACAGTTCGGCGAGCGTCGTTTCCTCCAGCGGCAAGTGCTTCGTGAAATCGGGGACCAGGAGCTTCGGATTGCCCGGCGGCAGCCCCGGAATCCAGTCGGTCACGTGGAGCCGTGCGGGATATTGTCCGGCCAGCAGCGCCGCCCGCGTCGGCGAACAGACGGTGCAGGCGGAGTAGTTGGCAGTGAACCGGACGCCGTCTGCGGCGAGTTGGTCGAGATTGGGCGACTGGTAGAGATCGCTGCCGTAGCAGCCGAGATCGGTCCACCCCAAGTCGTCCGCCAGGATGAGGATGACGTTGGGTTTCTTGCCGGCAGCGGGGGCGGCTTGAACAACTGAACAACCCAGGATGGCTGCCACAAACAGAACGAATTTAACCACTGCCAGCCTCGCCGAAATCTTGGAACAAGTTGCCGCGCTAATAGGACATATCGACGGTCTCGCCGCCGTCGCGCGACCCCAACGCGTTCCAGACAAACCGATCGATGGAGTCGCCGACAAACCGGGTGCTGGCGTCGGCCATGGTGACGTTCACTCCGCCGCTGTGTTGGCTTGAGGCGGTCGTGGCGCCACCGTCCTCGTTCACGGGAGTCGCCGTGAGATTCCCGCCGGAGGACGCTTGAGTACAACTGTTGCCGTTGGGGGGCATGATGTGATTATACCTGGTGGGCGAGTAATCTCCGTGCGTCCAATTGCGGCCACTGCAGGGAAATTGCGTGGCGCGCGACGTCTGATTGGCAGGAATGACCCCCGAGCAACTCGTGTAGATCGAGTCGGCCGACGCCCCTGTGCCGCTGATCTTGAACCAATCGCTAGCGACCTCGACGTTGGTTTCATTGCCGTCGCCGCGGACTTTCTCGCTGTACATGGCGGTGTTGGAGAGGCCGTCGGTGATGTGCGACGCCTTAACGATGACATTCGTGATGTAGATGCCGTTGTTTAGTTCCTCGGGCTTCGGAAGGGCGGCGGTCGGTTCGGCTGTTTGTCCCGGTTGGTTTCCGCCGTTGCCTCGGTAGCTGGTGCGTCCCCAATCGTACTGATCACCCGTCGCAGCGCAGAAAGTGCCATTCACTCGATCTTCCGTGTCGGTGGGGCAAATTAAAAATTGAATCTTCGACATCACCGCTTGCGCGTTGGCCGGCGCGGCTGGCGCTTTCGTAAAATCAATTAGCGAATGGATGCTCGAGCCTTCAACATAAGGCAGCACCCGTGACAAATGTCCCCACTGCGTGTTGTTGACCCCTGGAGTTGGATAAATCTTGGGCCGACCAAGCGGAAACGCCTTATTTGCCGACTCGTAGTTGAGCGCCGCAAGACCGATCTGGCGTAGATTATTGGTACAACTCGAACGGCGGGCCGCCTCGCGAGCCGCCTGAACGGCAGGGAGCAACAACGCCACCAGCACGCCAATAATGGCGATGACTACCAAGAGTTCAACGAGCGTGAAGCCTTTTGGGCTAATCGCCGCGGCGCGTCCTGCCGAAGTTTTTTCGCGCGTCGTTCGGTATCGAGCCATGTTGAGTAACCTCTGCCCCTGCCAATCCGGCTCTCGTTCAACGCTGGTGCCCGAGCGTTTCAGCGCAATCGCTCACTGCGCGCTCATCGTGAGGTAATCTCAGCTCAAACGACGGCGCCGTTGAGCGAGCAAGAGGCCGCCAACCGCCGAGGCGATCAAGGCCAAGCTTGCCGGTTCCGGAACTGCCCCGACGGCAGGCTGTGCAGCGGCCTGACCGAACTGATCCTTCCAGACGGCGAGGTCGGCGTCGTTCACGACGTTGTCGCCGTTAGCGTCGCCTTGTATTAACCCGCCGGGAGCGCCGAAGCCGCGCTGCCAAATCAAGAAGTCGCGGCCGTCGACGACGTTATCGTCGTTGAAGTCGGCGTTCAGTGTCGGCGTACTGGTGTTGAGCGTGAGGACGACGTCATTGCCGCTGCCGCCCGTGTAGCTCAACAGATAAGAGACGCCAGCCAGGTTTACCGCGGCGCCTTCGCTGTAATTGCTAAAGACGCCGGTGATCGCCCCTTCGCTCTCTTTGGAAATCAGCGTGAACGACTCGATGCCCGTTGGAACGAACGCGCCCAACGAGAAATTCAACGTCGATCCGCCGAGATTGAGGTCGTTGTTGACGACCAGTTGGTCATACTCTGCCCCGGAAACAGCGCCCGAAATATCGAACGTGATGCTCGAGGCGGCGTCGAGCGTGACGTTGCCGTTCATCGTGAGCATACCTGGAGCGGCGTCGCCGGGGGCGATAACGCCCCCCGCAACGCTTACTCCCACCGGCGCTGCCCCCGTGCCAATGAATCCGCGCCCGCCGATGATGCCGCCGTTATTAACAGTCAACGCTCCCGTGCCGACGCCCGAACCTGTCGTATTGTTGACGAGCAAGACGCCGCCGGAGACAGTCGTTCCACCGGAGTAGAGATTGGCGTTGGTCAGTTCGAGCGACTCGACGCCCGACTTGGCGAGGGCGAGCTTGCCCGGAATCGTCGCCGTGTTGCCTGAGTCGCGAATCACGCCTTCAAAACGCGAGGTCATGACCGCGTTGACGGTCAGCGTCGAGAGCGAATCGGCTTGAAGACTGTTCGATTCGATGACGCCGGCGCCAGCATTCGTGGAAAGGAGGCCGCCGACTGCTTCTTGTCGATTGGTGCCGAGGCGAATCGTTCCTTGACCAGTGGTGGAGGTAAATCGAATAAGGGCCGCGTCGGCAATTTGATGATCCTGCTGGAGGACGACCACTGATGTGCCGCCAATGCTGAGCGTGCCGGGGACAGCGGTAGCGCCTCCAGTCTTGTTCAGAAACAGCATGCCCGCAGAGACGCCCGTCCCGCCTGCATGCGTGTTCGAATCAGTCCCTGTCAGGTAGAGATCGCCATTCCCCGTTTTGGTCAGGCCGCCGGTGCCGCTGATCGCCTTGGTCAACTTCGCCACCGCAGTGGAATCGCTGTTGTTGACGGTGATGTTTGCGGCGGATTGCAATTCGATGGGGCTGTTGAAGTTGGTCGTGACGCCTGTATTTAGTTGGAAGCGCAGGGCGCCGTCGTTGTTCGAGGGACCGCCGACGACCCCCGTTCCGTTGAGCTTCAGCGTGGCCCCTGCTCCAAGGTTGATGTCCGTCACGGCGGCGCCGATTTGGAGTTGACCGCCGGCGTTGATGGTAAAGCTTTCCGCGTTCGTGAGTAGCGTATTCGAGATGAATCGCATGGCGCCTTGGTTAATCACATAGCTGCCGAAGAACCCTTCGCCCGCGCCCAAAGCGGTCGTGTTGTTGATCGAAAGATTCGAGTTTCCGGCCTTCGTAAAGGTGATGCCGGCGGCGGCATTGATTTTATTCGTGAAGACAGTTCCCGCATTGAGCGCATCGCTATCGACGTTATCCTGCGTCACGACGAGATTCGAGAGCAACACGATCACGGGACGAACCGTTGTGGCTCCGTTGCCGACGCCAGCAGTTTCGGTGTAGCTGGCCGATCCCGAGCTAACCTGAAACGTCAGCGTGCCAGGCGTTCCGCCGCCGATCGACGTGCTGAGATTGCTGTCGGCATTGATAATCTTAAGCGAACCGACCGTGATACCTCCGGGAACGTTGGTCCCCAAGGTCCCGTCGGTGGTAAAGAACGGAACGTTAACTTCTGCGGCGGCGTCCATCGCGTTTGGGAAGACAGCGCCGGTTGGCGAGCCGCCAACGGTCCATCGATTGCCGCCGTTCCAGTTGGGCGTCGCCGTACCGTTGGGTACGAACACATATTGTGCGTGCGCTACTTGAGATGCGACAGCTAGCGATAAGCAAGCCAGCAGGAAACGTGCCGTGGAAATACCGTATGGTGCCATCTCAATTGTCCTTCAGGAAGTTTAATTCCGAATTCAATCGCCGCATTGCGAACTGGCTTCGATGCGCGACAGGAGCTCCCGCCAGGGCACCAAAATTCCTTAAAAAGCGATGCGTGTAAGCACTCGCCGCCAAGGCCAGTTGCTGAGAGGGAATCGTTTGTGAGTAGTAGGTTTTGAGGAGAGCAATCGTCAGTACGCCGCTGTCACCGAAACGATTGACTTTTATGTTCGCTTTGTGCAATATGAACTTGCACAAACGATTGTGCAAGAGAAATTTGGAAAAATATGGGTGACTGGCTATTTGGAGTCGTGCGATGCCCGCTGGGCCGGTAGCACTCAAGCAAATGGCGGCCGCGGGCAAAGCGCGTCAGTGCCGCATCAGCGTGAAGAGTGAAGAGGGCGTGCTGCTGGCCGCCAAAGGATTAGGGGTTCAAGCGAGTCACGTCGACCGTTCCTTACGGAGTCGTAAGTCTGGCTTGAATGCGATTTTGGTCGCTGAGGCATCGAACCCCGTCTTCGCAGCTACCGAGCGCGGGGCGGCCGTTCGAGCTCGGCAGCATGGTTTGTCGATCGAACAGGCAGACGAAACGATCACCGATGATCAGACGACGATTCCGATACAAACGCCGGCGATCCTCGACGAAGACGAACCGCTTGCTTGTCGGCGTTGTTTTCTTCTACCTTCTGGTGATAGGGAGGTTGATTGCTTCGAAGTTGCAAGCCTGATCTGAATCGTGGCTCCGTTATTCAGTTCCACTAGATTTCACTAGAGAATTGGTTGCGAATACTGATGAAAGCTAAAATTGTCGTCGTCGGAAGCTCGAACACCGACATGATCATTAAGCTCGACCGCATCCCGCTCCCAGGCGAGACGCGATTAGGGGGCGAGTTCCTAACCGCGGCCGGCGGCAAGGGAGCTAATCAGGCAGTGGCCGCAGCACGGGCGGGCGGCGACGTGACGTTCGTGGCGCGCGTGGGCGAAGACATGTTCGGCGAGAAGGCGATCACGGGGCTTGTCGAGTGTGGAATCAACGTCGAGCATGTCCGTCGCGATCAGCGCCCGTCTGGCGTCGCGCTCATCTTCGTGGGCGAGGGCGGCGAGAATAGCATCGCCGTGGGCAGCGGCGCGAATGCCATGCTCTCGTCAGCCGACGTTCGCTTGGCCGAGACTTCGATTCGAGCGGCTGACGTCGTGATGATGCAATTGGAATCGCCGCTGACGACGGTGCAAGCTGCCGCTGAATCGGCGGCTGAGAAAGGCGTTCCCGTTATCTTAAACCCTGCGCCTGCTCAGCCCCTTCCCGACGCATTGCTAAAGCTGGTTTCCGTCCTGACGCCCAATGAGACTGAAGCAGAATTGCTCACCGGCGTTAAAGTGGTCGACGACGCCAGCTGCAGCCAAGCTGCTGACCTACTACTCGGCAAAGGCGTCGGAGTCGTCGTCATCACCCTCGGCTCCAAAGGGGCGTTTGTCGCGACTCCCGGATGGCGACGCCACGTGGCAGGATTTGCCGCCACCGCCATCGACACAACGGCCGCCGGCGATTGCTTCAACGGGGCCCTCGGCGTTGCGCTAGCGGAGGGAATGGAGATGCTTGCCGCGGTTCGCTTCGCCAACGCAGCGGGATCAATTGCAGTCACCCGAATGGGCGCCCAGCCATCTGCGCCGACTCGAGACGAGATCGAGAGACTGCTGGCCGACAATCCGGCACAAGCAGTGGAAGGCGCGGCCGCTCTGAACGGCCCACACACGCACAGCCGTGCCGCAAGAGCGCACGCGGCTCGCACTTAAGATTCAGCAAATGGGCGGGCCACCGTTCGATGCCGGGCCGCGTGACGGCAGTTCATGTTGCACACGTCGTGGCTTCGCAAGCTCCTTGAGCAGGAACGTCAACGACTCGCTGAAGTCCGCGCAAACGTCGACCAACGCTTTGCAGTCGCGGACGCGAGATTAGCGAAGGCTGAGACCAAGCAGTTCGCGGCCGACCAAGCTCGTAGCCGTGTCTCTAGACGTGACAAGATTGTCCGAGACAAAGTAACCGCCCTGCCGGAGCGACCGCAGACCCAGGCGCCCGCTTATGGAGGGGTTGCGACCCTCGTCGAACGGCTCGAAAACGATCACTCCGGCGGCGGAGTCTCGCACGAGCATTAGAAAGACGCCTTACAAAGATACCAACCCAAAGGACGCAACGGACAGTTCGGTGAGACGTCCTCCATCCGCCGCATCCTCCCCTGAAGCTGCGGATTCGACCATCTCACCGACCGGCCAACGCCCGAATCGAACAGCTGTAATCGCTGAATTGGTAATGAGTTGCGACCAGGGCGTGAGCGTTTTAAGAAAACGATGTTGAGAATCTTCGGTCTTGAGTGCATACATAGGTAGCTACTCGACCAAACCGGAGGCTTCTCAATGCCGTCTGCTCCGGCCAACCAAACTAATGATTTCGCCTTGCTTTGGGCCACCGCGTTTCCGCGCGTTCGCGTATTCGTGTTGATGTGCATTCCGCGCCACCACGACGCGGAAGATGTCATACAAGAAACCGCCGTGGCGGCGGCCACTGAGTTTGCTAACTTTGATCGTGAGCGTTCGTTCAACGCGTGGGTGCTGGGTATCGCTCGCAACCGCGTCCTCCGCCACTGGCGTGATCGAAGTACCTCTCGTCAAATCTTGTTCGACGAGGAGACGCTACTAAGCGTCGAGTCCGCTTTTTCGAAGATCGAGCTCAATCCCGATCCAATGCACGAAGCACTCGAATCGTGCCTCGCAAAACTGACCGTTCGCGGACGACGTCTGATTGAGCATCGGTACATTCAAGGCCTGAAAACCGAGCAAATATCTGAGCGGACTGGAATCACCGTCCAATCCGTACACACGCAGCTCTACAGGGTCCGCCAAATACTCGGCGATTGCATCCGGCAGCGCCTCGGCAGGGGGGACTCCGCTTGCTGAACATCGACGATAGTCGCTTGCTGGCCATATATAGCTCGTTTCTCGATGGGCGCGAACTCAACGAGGCGGAAGCTTCTGCGCTGCGGGTCTGGATCGCCGAGAGCGAAAGCAATGCATCGCGACTCGTCGAATTTGCTATCCTCCACAGCACGATCGCCGATCGACTGATGATGCGGCGATTGCTGGACGATCTTGCTGCGAATCGTCGTGCGGCGATGATCATGCCTGCGATGCTCGCTGAAGCGATCGAGGACATTGAAGCCAGTTCTCCTCGAGTAACTCCGCTGGTGAAGGAAGAGTTGCCAGAGCCGGCAGCGCTACGCCCGTGGCAATATCTATCCGTGCCGGTGGCGGCGATCCTACTCGTCGCCGCGCTGGGCGTATGGTCGACCTTCAGAGCGAGCGAGACGACTGTCCCGCAAGCCATAGTGGTTGCCGAACAACCGTCGACCGCGGTAATGCCAACGCCTGCCCAGCCCGTCTTGCCAAAAGTCGTGGGAAGGCTGGGGGCGAGCTTCGACGCTATTATGGCCAATCGCGAGCCGCTCAGGCCGCGCAGCGAACTCATCGAAGGAGAACGCCTTCGTCTGTTGGGCGGCGTGCTGCAACTCAACATGGCGAGCGGCGCCGTATTGGTCATCGAAGCTCCGAGCGATGTGACGCTCGACGGCGAGGCTGCGATCTCGCTCGCACAAGGGAAAGTTGCGGTTCGCATCGACGGATCTGCTAGCTCATTTATCGTCGACACGCCGACTTCGAAAGTTGTCGACCTGGGAACAGAGTTTGGCGTCGAAAGCAATCCTGCAGAGCAGGATCGCGTGATGGTGTTCGACGGCTGCATTGCACTCGTCGAACCGGCGATACTTAAGCCAGAAGCTGCGATCGCGGCTGCGCGAGACGTTGGCACGCTGCAAGTCGCTGCGGGTTACGAAGTTAGCCTCTCCGACGCCAAACAGTCGAACGCTGCGGCGAAGGTGCAATCGCTGACAAATGAGCGGTATTTCGTGCGTCCTGACGAAATCACAGTTCGCCAGCGGGCCTTAACTGGCTCGGAATACGACCTGCGCCTGGCGGAGCACTATGAACGCCTCCGAATCAACGGGCTGGTAGCTTACCAGCCTTTCGACCCAGCGTCGTACGGGCGAGAGTTTTCGATAGGAATCGCCCCCCATGGGGTGACTTCGGCGGCCAACCTCTTGTTCACTGGCGACACGGGAGGCGGCTGCATCGAAGTCAGCGGCGGCCCAGCCTTCCTGCCCCTCGATACTTCCGCTGCAGGACCATTTGGCCGAGCTGGCCTGGTGAAACCGAACGGATTAGTTGGGCAGAGTGAAAACGACCTGTGGCTGACTTGGACCACTCAGCGACTAGCGGCAGACCCGGAATCGACCGGATCAGCCGGCGTTTCCTTGATGTTCGGCGAGCGAAGCGACTTTGACGAACCGATTTTCATCGGCCGAGGATTCGGTGCTTTGGAGCAATTCAGCGTTCAATCTGCCTGGGGCGGCGCGTTGCCTCCCGATGGCGCTCGTATCGACACGCTGTTGGATTCGAATACGGAAATGGCCGGCGTCCAAGCAAAGCTTTCCGACGCCCGGAAGCATCGTTGGCTGGCTCGTATCGAGTTCCGCGAGGGAGCTGATCGCGTCTCTGTCTGGATTGACCGGGATTTGGCGTCTATCGACCCGAATGCGCCTCACGCAAGAATCGAGGACGTCGACATTGAGTTTGATCGCCTCCGTTTTGCCGTCAATCGCGAGGCGGAAGTCTGGCGTTTCAGCAACTTCGCGGCAGCGACGAACCTGCGCGCCTTGCAAAACCTGACGAACGTCGGCAAGTTCCACATTGATCACTAGCGGACAATGGGAGTTGCTCGTTTGCATGAGCACGAGCGACAACTACCTAGTACGGAAGAAGTTACGCCTAATCCGTTAATTTTTCGAAAAAATTATGTTCAGAAAGCATGAGCGAGCGTGCAATAGCTCGTAGATACAACTTCAAACCCATCTTTTCATGTCTGATTGCTCGGCGGCGTGCACGATAGCGTTACTACTCATCTAAGAACCACACGCCCTGATTCTTGCATTGCTGTTCTTCACAAAGCAGCCCGCTGTTCGTGGGTTGTTCGGAGCGATATTGCCTAGAGTCGAAGGTTTGCGGTTGCGAACGGGTCGCCTGCTGCTCGGAAACCGCTGTCCAAACTGACAACTGATAACTAATGAGGTCACCTGATGAAGCGAAAATCTCTTCTTGCAGTTACGGCTCTGGGCGTTGCGGTTGCTGGAAATAATGGCGTCGCCTCCGGCGCGCAGTTTCTGTCCGCCAGCGACTTTATTATTGGCATTGATCGCGATGCTGCGGCGTCCCACAGCTCTTATCCCCTTGGCGAGTTGCCGAGCTTCGCGCATGACAATGTGAACACGACGAAGTATTTGAACTTCGGCATCAATAAGACGGGCATCATCATCACGCCGTTCGGGGGAGCGACGACTGCGCAAAGCATCCAACTGACGACCGCAAATGATGCGGAAGAACGCGACCCTCTCAACTGGCAGCTTTACGGGACGAACGACACGATCACGAGCACTGACAACAGTGCGGGCACGAACGAAAACTGGACGCTCATCGATCAGCAGAACGCATTGCTGCCCGCGGCACGGAATACGACCGCTCCGGTGCAGGCGTTTACCACGACCAACACCACTGCCTATAAGTCCTACCGGGTCGTGTTTCCGACCGTCAAAAACACCGATAATGCCAACTCAATGCAGATTGGCGAAGTTCGCCTGTTTTCGGACGCAGCAGGCACGAGCGCCAATATCTTCAACGAGCTCGACACATCCTATGCGATTCAGTTGCCGGTCCCTGACTCGCGGTCGTACAGCTACGAACGCGCCAAAGAGATACTGGACGGCACCGGTCCGCGTAATGACTTGCCTTCAGACAGTGGTTATCCGGGGGGCGAAAATCCGTCGTTTGTCGTGGATGGCACAAATGCCAAGTATCTCAACTTCGCTGGGGCCAATAGCGGTTTTATCGTGACGCCGGCAGCAGGGTCGAAGACGATTAAGAGTTTCGCTCTAACGACGGCCAATGACGCCGCCGATCGCGACCCCACCTCTTACTCACTGTTTGGCACGAACGATCCAATTAGTTCGCTGGACAACAGTCTCGGCATTGCCGAAAACTGGACGCCGATCAGTTCCGGTGCGATCGCTCTGCCAGCGGATCGCAATACGCTGGGAGCGACGATCAATGTGACGAACAACACCGCGTACACCAGCTACAAAATGCTGTTTCCCACGGTCAATGGCAGCAACCTCATGCAAATCGCTGAGGCGCAGTTCTTCGACGCGACGAACACGGACTTCTTGAATCCGGGCGATGTGGTGAAGGCCATTGATGCCGACACGAAAACCGGTCTCGATACAAAGTACCTCAACTTCGGTGGCGTGAATTCAGGGTTTATCGTCAGTCCCGCGGCAGGGGCGAAGGCACTTTCTCAATTCCGCATCACGACAGGCAACGACGCCGTCGAACGCGACCCCGCATCCTACGAGATCTACGGAACGAACGACACGATCGTTAGCACCGCAGACAGCCAAGGGACCGGCGAAAATTGGACGCTGGTTTCTTCCGGGGCACTCACCCTACCGGCAGATCGAAAGACTGCGGGTAGCTTGGTTGCCGTCTCCAACTCCACCTCGTACAAGTCCTACAAAGTCGTTTTCCCGACGATTAAGGCAATCAACGGCGACGGCACTCCCAACACCGACAATTTGATGCAGATTGCTGGAATCGAGTTCTTCGATGCTTCAGCCCCCCCCTCGGCAGACGTCGATGGCAGCGGCATCGTTGATGGCAAAGACTTCCTGATCATCCAACGCACCAATACGAGTCTGATTCCCCTGTGGAAGGCGCAGTTCGGCGGCCCGCCGCCAACTGTTGGCGCTGTGGTTGCCTCGGTGCCGGAACCGACCTCCATCCTGTTAACTATCGCAGCGGCAGGCGGCTTGGCTGCCGCCGGCCGTCGGCGGCTCAAGTAATCGCACGAGAGCATACATCTGCCAGAGCCCGTACAAGGGCTTGCATCGTCCTCGGCGACGGTGCAAGCCTTTATGGTGGAGTAGCCAGAGAACAGCAGAGGAGCGGCGCGGGCGTTGACGTTGATTTGCGGATGACCAATTAGTTCGAGGTTGGCGATGGAAAAATCGAGGTTCTCGCGGTGCCGTATTCACTCGGCATTTACGCTAGTTGAGTTGCTTGTCGTGATTGCCATCATCGGCGTGCTGGTAGGGCTCCTACTGCCGGCCGTCCAGGCCGCGAGAGAAGCAGCCAGACGCTCGCAGTGCACGAATAATGTCAAGCAAATGATGCTGGGGATGATCAACCATGAGTCGGCGAAGAAAGCGTTCCCGAGCGCGGGAATCATTCCCTGGCCGTTGATTACCGACTATGCTCCGGGGGGGAAAGCCTACGGTCCAAAGGATCAGGGCATGGGCTGGCCTTTCCAGATTTTGCCGTATATCGAAGGTCAAAATGCGTCCAACTCCGCCGACCAGGTTACTTTGGACAGCATCTCGATGCCAGTCATGAATTGTCCGTCGCGTCGCGGACCAACGCGTGCGGCAATCTCGAATAACCCCAACGGCCTTACTTCTTACCCTTACTTGATGGACTATGCGGCAGCGATGCCGTTTCGGTCGAGAGCTCAGCTGGGAATTGGCGAGGGTGTAGCCAATCCGATGTTCGCCCCGCAAGGGAACGACACGCGTGCTTGCGGCACGTTGGAGTTCTGGGGCTATTCCGGTGGTAAGGCCCGCCACGCCGCTGATGTAATGCAGTACCTTCCGGACACTGGAGCGTATAAAGGTTTTCACGGCGTCATAGTACGGAGCAATCTCCTCGTGCAAGGAGCGACGAAGACAATCACTGGGTTCTACACCAAAATTTCTTATGCGCAGATTGAGGACGGCTCTAGCAACACGCTGGTGCTAGGCGAGAAGAGACTGCGACCATCGGAGTACATCGGGGGGAACTCATACGACGACGACAGCGGTTGGACAAGCGGCTTCGACTTCGACATGCTGCGATCGAGCGCTTGCGAGTTCGGCCCAGACGAAGAAACCAGCGATGAATCTGCGTATCGTTTTGGCTCCGCCCACGCATCGGTGATGATCTCGGGGTTTGCCGACGGAGCCGTTCATCCGATCGGGTACGATATCGACCTGGAACTACTAAACAATCTTGCACATCGGTATGACGGCACGGTCGTCAATATGAGTGGCCTTTAGACTTAGGCGAGACTGCAAGGTAGAAACACGAAATCTTGTTGCGCAACTTAGCCTTTGATGATCTATAGAGTTTCTCAGCGATTCTTCCTCGCCCTCGCGACTTCGGATCTCAAACGGCAAACGGCATTCCTCACCGCAGAAACCTGCTCATTTTAACTCCATTGATGTTTGACCACTGAGAGAAGCGGTCGCGGCGCCGATTTTGGCTATAAGTTTGCGCTTGGTTGGCTCGATTCTTCGTCGTCGGCCGCTTCTCTTATCCTTAACAAGCGCTTGCTACGGCGATTCGGAATGCTTGAGCCTGGTCTTGCTATTCCTGTCGGCGGCCCACCACGACGAGCCCATGCGCCGCACGGGACCAGCTATGAACTTACGCCTCCGCGCGTTTGCGCTCCTTCGTTCTCCCCTGCGCGAATCGGTACGCCGGGCATTATCTGTTGAGAAGCTCGAGACTCGCGACATGTTCGCGGTCAACGTCCTCATCACGGAAGTGATGGCTTCGAACGGGACAACGATCGCCGACGGAGACGGCCAGTACTCCGATTGGATTGAGATCTACAATCCAACAGCGGCGCCAATCAACTTAGCAGGCTGGCACCTCACGGACGACGAGGACGAGCTGGCCAAATGGACGTTCCCGGCGAACGCCCAGTCGGTGCTCGATCCGGGCGAATATCTGGTCGTATTTGCGTCGGGCCAGCTGACCAACAACTACATCGATCCGGCGGGATATCTCCATACAAATTTCGCGCTCAGCTCCGACGGCGAGTATCTGGCGCTAACGAACGCCGCCTCGACGATAGTGAGCGAGTTTTCGCCTCAATTCCCCGCGTCGCGTCGCGACGTTTCGTTCGGACTTGTCGACAATGCGACGACGATTCCGCTGATCAATTCGTCGAAGACGGCGAAGGCGCTCGTGCCAACGAACGGTTCGCTCGATTCAGCGAACCCGAACGTTCCGCCCGCGTGGACCTTGCCGGGCTTTAACGACGCGTCGTGGGCCACGAGCGTCGGCGGGCCTGGCGTCGGGTTTGACCTAGGAGATACGCCGCCGCCTAACATCCCCAACGGTACGGTGCTTCCGGAGGGACTAGTAGGAAACGACTACACTGATCCCGACGAAAACGGCATCCTCGACGGGACGATTTTCGCCGGCGGTTTTCCCGGGTCGCCGGCGAACGAAGAGCCCCCGAAAGGATTGGACAATTCGCCGGACTCGAAGTGGCTGGCCTTCACTCCCGCGGGAACGTACTACGGTTTTCGATTTTCGAACGGGACGCAGCGCGTCGTTGACTCGTACACGATCACCTCCGCCAACGATGCCCAGGAGCGAGATCCCTATTCTTGGACGCTCAGCGGTTCCAACGACGGCGTCAACTACACCGTCGTCGACGCCCGCACGGCACAGAGCTTTGGCAGCCGCTATGAAACGCGGCTCTACCAGTTCACGAACACGACGGCTTACGAGTACTACAAATTCGATATTCAAACTCGCTTCGGCGCCACAGGCCAGGTGAGCACAAACGCCTTGCAGGTGGCGGAATTCGAACTGCTGTCGAGCGCTGGCACTGATTTTACCCCGCTCATCAATCTGAATGTCGCCGCCGCTTACACGCCGGCGAAGACGAGCGTGTATCAGCGAATTAAGTTTAACGTGGCGGACCCGGCGGCGCTTGCCACGCTCAGACTTGAGATGCAGTACGACGACGGCTTCGTCGCCTACTTGAATGGGCATCGGGTCGCGTCGGCCGGTGCGCCTGCCTCGGTGAACTATCAGTCGAATGCGACGACAGAGCGCACCGACGGCGAATCGCTGGTTCCGAGCGCGTTCAATCTTACGCCATACCTGTCCGATCTGGTGGCGGGCGAGAATGTGCTTTCGATTCAAGTGCTGAACCGAACGGATGCGAGCCCCGATCTGCTGTCGCGGCCGCAATTGATCGCGACGCAATTGATCGACGACACGAAGCTGCTGCGCTACATGACCAAGCCGACTCCTGGCACGCCGAACGTGGACGGCTACGAAGGGATCGTCGAGACGCCGCAGTTTAGCGCGCAGCGAGGTTTTTACGACGCGGCCTTCCAACTCTCCATCGCCAACCCGACTCCCGGCTCGCAACTCTACTACACGACGAACGGCGACGCGCCAACGCCGACCACTGGAATCTTATACACCGGACCGATTTCCATCACCGGCACGATGACGGTTCGCGCCCAAGCGTTTCGGGCGGGGTATCTCAATTCCACTCCGGCGACGAGCACCTATCTGTTCGTCAACGACATCATTCGTCAGAACACGCAATCGACGCTGAACAACGGATTCCCGGGAACCTGGGGAAGCGCTGCGGCCGACTACGGCATGGACCGCGACGTCATCGGCAACTTCAACTCGGCCGGCGTTCCCACGGGGGGCGACTTATATGGCGGCGTCTATGCCGCAACGATCAAGAATGATTTGAAAGCGATTCCCACGCTATCGCTGGTGATGGACATCGACGACATGTTCGGGCCGTCGGGCATCTATTCGAATCCGACGGCGGGGGGCTCGGCTTGGGAACGACCGGTCTCTGCCGAACTCATTTACGCCGACGGGACGCCAGGCTTCCAGATCGACGCTGGCATCCGCATTCAGGGCGGGGCGTTCCGATCGCCGTCGCTCAGTGCGAAACACGCGATGCGCCTGCTGTTCAAGGGCGTCTACGAGGGGAATACCAAACTCGACTTCCCCTTGTTCGGCGAGGACAACGCGACGTCGTTCGACACGCTGACGCTGCGGATGGACTCGAACGACGGCTACGCCTGGGACGCCGCTGGTTCGCAGGCACAGTACGCGCGTGACGAGTTCGGACGGCGCTCTCAGGAGGCGCTCGGCCAAGTAACCCCGCATGGCAACCGCGTGCATCTCTATATCAATGGGGTGTACTGGGGCATCTACAATCCAGTCGAGCGGCCCGATGCATCGTTCTCGGCCAGCTACTATGGCGGCTATAAGGAAGACTGGGACTCGATCAATTCAGGAGCCATCGTCGACGGCGACATGACGGCTTGGAATACGCTGCTCTCGCTATCGCAAGCGGTAGCGTCCGCTGGTAGTGAAACGGCTCGTACAGCGGCCTACATGAAGGTGCTCGGCCTGAACGCAGACGGCACCGACAACGCTGGTTTCGACACGTATCTCGATGCGACGAATTACGTAGACTACCTGATGGTCAACTTCTTCATGGGGAACAACGACTGGCCGCATCGCAATTGGTGGGCGTCACGGATGCAAGGCCCGGAGAGCCAAGGGTTTGTGTTCCACATGTGGGACGCTGAAACGACGATGGGCCTAGGTTCGGACATTAACACAAACCGACTGGGAGTCTCCGACCTCGTTGCTGCGCCGTACGCGGCGCTCAAATCGAGCCTGGAATTTCGGGTGCTCTTCAGCGACCGAGTCCATCGCGCATTCTTCAACAATGGCACCCTTTCAACGCAAGCAAATACGGCTCGATATCAGGGGATTATCGACGAATTGAGCCAGGCGATTGTCGCGGAATCGGCTCGATGGGGCGATATGCACAGCGGCACGCCCTACACGAAGGCCCAGTGGCAATCCGCGGCGACGAATGTGCTCAATTATCTCAACAGCCGCAACAACGTCTTCTTAACGCAGTTGCGTAATGCGGGTCTTTACTCCAGCGTCACGGCTCCGACATTTAACAAGTTTGGCGGGCTCGTTACGCCAGGCTTCGATCTAACGATGTCGGCTCCCGCGGGAGCCACCTGGTATACGCTCGACGGCTCGGATCCCCGCGAGATTGGCGGCGGTTTCAGCCCGACGGCGATGTTTTACACCGGCTCCCCAATCGATATCAACGCCGGGGTAACTGTGCGAGCGCGCACCATTAGCGCCGGCACGTGGTCGGCGATCAACGAAGCGACCTTCACGGTGGCGGCGCCAGCTAGCGGCTCGAATCTGCGGATTTCGGAATTCCATTACAACCCGGCAGCGCAACCGGGAGTCGCCGATGCCCAGACGCTCGAGTTCATTGAGCTATTCAATCCGAGCAACGCCCCCGTGAGCCTAGACGGCGTATCGATTTCGCAATTCGTGACGGAACCATACGCGTTCCCTAACGGCATGCTGATTGAAGCTGGCCAGCGACTAGTCGTGGCGCGAAACCCGTCGATTCTGCTTGCTGCGTACGGCTCATCGATCAACGTCGCGCCGACAGGATATGCGGAGGGTAACCTCTCTAACAGCGGCGAGCGGATCGTGCTGGCAGGGCCCGGCGGCGTCATTCAAGATTTCACCTTCGACGACGCGGGGGACTGGCCGTCGGCAGCCGACGGCGGAGGAAAGTCGTTGGAGATTATCAACCCGTTCGGCGATCCCTCGAGCGGGTTAAACTGGCGGGCGAGCTACTACCGCGGCGGGTCGCCCGGGACGAGCGGCGTTGCGCCTACGGTGGCGGGTGATTTTAACGCAGACGGCGCAGCAGACGGTCGCGACTTTTTGGCCTGGCAGCGAGGCTTCGGTAAAGTCGCCCTCACAGCGTCGGCAGCCGATGGCGACGCCGATGGGGATCGCGACGTCGACGGCGCGGATCTCACTTTGTGGAAAGCCAACTTCGGCGCAGCGCCCGTTGTGGCCGCCATGGCCGCAAGCAGCGAAACGAGCGCGGTTTCGGCGGCAAGCGAGCTTGTGATGGCCGTGTCGGCGCCGCTGGATTCGAACGCGAACTCGGGCGACCATTTTGCTGGCATCGCCCAACGGGCCGAGCAGCTCCGCAATAGCGAAAAGGAATCGCGACCTAATAGGGCGTTCCCGCGCGAGCGCATCGCTTACGCGCTCGCGGATGGTTCGCTGCGACCGACGACTGCCAGCGCCTGGGATCGACGGGATTTCCGGGGCGCCCGCAGCATTCCCGCTCTTGGGTCGAGCGACGACGTCGACGCGACCGACTGTGCATTTGGCGAGCTTGTCGCATCAGATCTGCAAGCAGACGTTTCTCAGGACCTAGCGGCGGCGCGGTAGCGCGGGGCTCGCCCACGATGGGAAAGCGTGCGCGCCGACTCGGCGTTGCTGTCGATTTTCTAGAAGGCTCGCATTCTCGATCTCGGAGCACTAAATTGAACTAACCAATGGCCGCTCATCGCTTCTCTGCGGCCGCTACGATCTACGCTGAGGAGTTGCGCCATGAGCCGGTTCCGCCGCAGTTTTCGTCAAACAATTCGCTCTGCGAGCGAACTTCGCCAACTTAGGATTGAAGCGTTAGAACCTCGCCAATTGATGGCGGGCGACACTTATCTGGTGAACTTCGAGTTCAATGAAGCGACGCCAGTGACTCGCTACCTGCGCGACAGCGGCGCGGTATTTGGCGCGCGCGGAGGAGGTCTCTCGTACGGCTGGTCGATCGATCATAGCAACGCGGCATTTCAACGGAACGACGCCGCCGCCGACCAGCGGCTTGATACGCTCATCGCATTCCATGCAGGAGCGTCGTGGGAGTTCGCGCTAGCCAACGGGATTTACGAGGTTACGATCGCCGTCGGCGACCCTGCCGACAATACGGCCGTTCACACAATCAATGCGGAAGGGGTCAATTTTTGGAATGCCGCGCCTGATCTCAATGGCGCGATGGTGAAGACGATGCAGGTCGCCGTCAGCGACGGCCGGCTGACGCTCGATGCCGGCGCTTCGGCAGAAGGGGCGACGCGGATCAACTACATTCACATCGTCGGCTTGCCGAGCGTCGCCAATCCTGCGCCGAACACGCCAACGATCACCGAGCCGGCTATCGTCGGCCAAGTGGTCAACCCTTCCGACGTTCACATGGAGTCGACCGGTTACTTCGATTCCAACGGCAACGCCCACAAGTCGACCGATTGGGAGATATGGACGACCGGGCCGAATGCGGAACCCGTTTGGCAAACGCTCGGCATCAGCGGCTTGGAGCGATTTCACACGCACTTCGGCGACGGCATCTTCATCAACAGTCGCGCAGGATTTCACAACCTTGCCGCGAATACTGCGCACGAGCTGCGCGTTCGATTCCGCGACGACACCGGAGCGGTCAGTTCGTACGCCGTCAGATCGTTTATGACGGGCGCTCTGACCGCGACGGTTCCGTTGGTGATCAAAGACGTAGCCACCGCTCCCACGCCGACCTGGACGACGCTATTCTCCGGCCCCGTGGAACTGGCCGGCCCCACGGGTATCTTGAGCCCCGGCGATCCGATCATCCCCGTCGACTCCGACGGCAACAGTAGTACTCCAGGCAATGAAACCGCACCCAACGCAATCGACGGGACGCTCAACAAGTATCTCAATTTCGGCAGAACAAACTCGGGCTTCATCGTCACGCCGTCGAACCCCGCTTCCGTCGTCACCAGCTTTCAAATCACGACCGCGAACGACTCAACTGATCGCGACCCGTCTGGCTGGCAACTTTTTGGGACCAACCAGCCGATCGCCAGCGTCGCCAATAGTACGGGGTTAGCCGAAACCTGGACGCCGATTGGAAGTGGCTCGCTTTCATTGCCGACGGCTCGCAACACCTTGGCGACCGCGGTGACTTTCTCGAACTCGACCGCCTACTCGTCGTACAAATTGATCTTCACCGGCGTTCGCAACTCGGGAACTGCCAACTCGATGCAGATTGCGGAGGTTCAATTCTTCGGAACCCCGGCCGCGGGGACGCCTCCATCCCTCAGCTTACAAGCAGGTTCGAATGGAAGCCCGTTGCTAACAATTGCCGGAGCCGATGCTGCGGGCAATACGCTCACCAACTACGCAGCGATTGGAAACGACGTCGCCGTGCGGGTTGTCATCCAAGGCGGCTCGAAGGGAGTTCACCTCTCGCAAAGCAATCTCGCATTTACCGACGGGGCCGGCGTAGCGCATACGATCTACTTGCCAATCATCAACGTTGCGGCAAATCAGCGGCTCGACTTGTGGGTCGGCGAGGATGGTTCGACCTACTACGGCACTTCGCTGCAAACGATGCCTGATTTTTCGCTGTTGGCCCGAACGAGCGAAGCAAGCCTCACGAACCCATTTGTTCCGCAACTGGAAGGGTACGTCGTCGAGGAGGTTGGAAGCGACTATCGACTGCCGGTCAACATTGCGTTCGTACCGAACCCCGGTCCGGACGCCGACGATCCGCTGTACTTTGTCACCGAACTCTACGGATCGATTCAAGTCGTCACCCGCGACGGCACGAAGCACGAATTCGCGAGCGGGCTTCTCGATTACAACCCGACCGGGCCAATTTCGGGAACGGGCGAGCAAGGGCTCACTGGCATTGCCGTGCAACGCGACTCCACCAATCCCGAAATCTATCACCTCTACGTCGGCATGCTGTGGGATAACGGCGCGCCCGCCGGAAACCTGACGCACTATCCGAAGGTCGAACGGATCGACAGCGCGGCGGGCGGACTCTCAATGGCATCGCGAACCGTGCTGCTGAACATGCAGCCCGAAACACAGGGCCAATCGCATCAGATTTCCAACATCACTATTGGGCCGGACGGCAAACTGTACGTCCACAACGGCGATGGCTTCGACGCCAGCAAGGCGCTCGATCTCAATTCGTATCGTGGAAAGATCCTGCGGATGAATTTGGACGGAACCGCGGCTTCTGACAATCCATTCTACGACGCCAGTAACGGCATCACGGCGCGTGACTATGTATTCGCCTACGGCTTGCGCAATCCCTTCGGCGGAGCTTGGCGAGCTTCGGACGGCAAGCACTACGAAGTGGAAAACGGTCCCAGCGTCGACCGATTCGCCAAGGTTGAAGCCGGCGTGAGCTATGGCTACGACGGCTCCAACGCTTCGATGGAACTACACGCCATCTACAACTGGTCGCCCTCGCACGCGCCAGTAAATATCGCGTTCGTACAGAACGAAACTTTCGGCGGCAGCAAATTTCCAGACTCGATGCTGGATCGCGCGTTCGTGAGCGAGTCAGGACCGACCCGCGCTCAAGGGCCTCAGCAAGAGGGCAAGCGAATCGTCTACTTCAACCTCGACGCCCAGGGAAATCGCATCGGCGAACCGATGACGCTCGTCGAGTATCGCGGCACTGGCTTCGGCTCGATCGTCGGGCTTGCAGCAGGGCCCGACGGTCTCTATTTCACAGAACTGTACGATGATGACGCCGCCGGCAACGACTACACCGCGCGCGGCGCTCGCATCTTTCGTATTCGATACGTCGGCCAACCGACTGGCGACTACAACTATGACGGCGGCATCGACGGCGGAGACTTCCTTGCTTGGCAACGAAACTACGGATCGGTCACGCAACTTCGTCCTGATGGCAACGCGAATGGCATTGTAGACGCCGCCGACTTGAGCGTCTGGAAAAACGCTTTTGCCGCGTCGTCGCCGCTGACGCTTAGCAGCGGCCCCTCGGCGGTTGCAGCGAACGACCAGAGCCGAGAGGCGCCTGCGGTCGCGCTCATCTCCGAAGCCGAGTCGATGCAGCCCGACTCAAACCCCACGGTGCTCGCCGGACTCACAATTGAGGGGACGCCACGCGCCGACAGTTCGCGCCATCGGCAAGACCGGCAAATTAACTCGCTACGAAGTCGGAAAAGCGATTTCGATCACCGCTTGCCTCCACAGCCACTATCGGCATCGCTCTGCGACCACACGATGCGATCCTGGCCGTCGTCATTTGCGATCGAATTCGCAGATGTCGCTGATGATTCCGCAACTGAAGAGGAAATCATGCTACATTCCCTGCGGTACTGACGCCGGCTCCGGTATTGACCAAGAAACCTTTTGGGCATTACGGTCGATGGCCCGCAAAATTACTGAGGCGTTTGGGGCGAGGACGTGAAATATATTCTTAGGAGCCGTGAATGTGGATCCGCCGCCTTCTCGCTGGCTTGACTCTCACTGCACTTGCACGTTTGAAAAAGTCCATCGACCTTCTCAAAACTGATTCCAGGATAAAAGCCTCGCTTCGCCGTCGAGTCAGCATTCAGGCATTGAAGGCGCCTCTGCATTTCGTAGGCGTTGTCGCGCTCCTCGCTATTTCCGCATGCGGAGTTCAAGCGCAAACAACGCCCCAAAATTTGCTTGACTGGGGGATGGATGCTTACGCGAGAACCTCGGCAAGCTTGAAGGTTCCAGGGAGTGCTCTCTTCGCCGAAACCGCCGCACTAAACGGACAACGCTCCGGCGGCGATAGCGGTTTCGCCTACGTCTGGCCGCTGAGCACGCAGTTCCGAGTGCAAACGGCGCTGACGAAATACGACCCGGCGGCTTATGCCGCGCCATTGCGTCAGTTCTCCGACGAAGCCCGGACGAGGTATTGGAAAACAGCCGGCGGCGGTTATCGATCGGGCGTCAGTAGCGGAGCAACGTTGTTCTACGATGACAACGCGCACATGGTCGTGGCACTCATGGAGGCTTTTCGACTGACGGCTGATCCAATCTATCTTGCTCGCGCGAAGGAGACATATAGTTTTGTGCTCTCGGGTGAAGGCCCTGCCGGCGGCGGCGGGATCTATTTCAGCCAGCCGGATAAAACAGTTAAGGAGACGATTTCCACGCTACAAGGAGCGCGGGCCGCGCTGATGCTGTATCGTGCGACGGAGCAGCCTTCCTATCTCCAAGACGCGACGCGGTTATACGAATGGACCCGCACGCACGTGCAGGAGTCGGACGGTATGTTTCTGGAGCGATACTATCTCTCCGGCCCGAAGGCGGGAACTGCCGGCGACTACGCGCTCGTGAACGCCGCCGGCGACGCCATTGCCGTGCAGTTAGAGTTCTTCGCGGCCACGGGCAACGCTGCCAATTTGCAGGAAGCCCAACGAATTGCCGGACGCTCGCTCACGAGATACTTCAACTCCACAACCGGCGCCCTCAACGACGAAGGGTTTTGGGCTTTTGAACTCGCCGACGCCCTGTGCGAACTGACGCGCGTCGACGGCAATCCGCTGTGGCGAACTCGAACAGTCAACGCACTTCGCTGGCTGCACGACAACCGCCGTGATCCCAACGGACATTACGACGCCCTGTGGGGGCGTGGGGGAACGCAGACGACGGCGCTAACATCGTGGGACCTCAATGACAATGCAGCCGTCGCGCGGGCATTTCTGCAGGCGGCGCTGACCGAGCCCCTGCCAGGAGACTTTAACGCTGACGGCGTTGTCGACGCCGACGACCTCGCTCGCTGGAAAGGCGGTTTCGGCCTCACCGGGAGCGCGTTGCTTTCGCAAGGAGACGCCGATCGCGATCGCGACGTTGACGGCGCCGACTTTCTTATCTGGCAACGGCATTTTGGCGAGCAGACATTAGTGAGCACCGCTTTCACGACGGTCCCCGAACCGCACTCGCTGGCATTAATAGGCTTAGCGATTGTCGCCGCTGGAGCATGCCAAAAATCAAATCGCACTCAAGCTAACTATTTCCGTTCGCGGTCGAATTGACGCTTTAGCGATCCACACGAGCTGAACAGGTCCGCAGTAGCCCGCAGCCGTCAATTCGCTCCTCGCACGCACTGTCGCTGGACTTCGGAAGTTTGCGACCAGAGAGCGGGGGCGGTAGAGTAGCGAAATGACTCGAAGGAAGCAATCATCCGGCGGCCGCGGCACAATTCGCTTCGCCGGGCTACGAATTGGGAATGGGCTGTACTTGGCTTTCGTGTTCATGCCGCTGATCGTTATCCTCATCAACAGGAGAGGCGTGTTTACCGAGAGCGAACGGTCTTGGCAGACAATGAGTCTGATCACCTCGCAGTTTTCACTCCTCGCTTTAGGATCGCGGTGGCGTGTTAGGAAGTGGCGCATGGGCTTAAAGACGGCCTTCGCCTTGACCGCCTATGTCATACTGATCGGCCTCTTTTTGAAGTGGACGTTTAGAGACAATCGCACCGGCATCGTCGCTTACTTGATGCTTTCAACGATCTCCTTCTACGGGTCGGCTGCGTGGTCGCTTTACGTATCTCGGCGCGGCGACTGGGGGACTTGGCGGCTAGGCGAATCGAGGAAATATATTCGCCGGATTCATGATCGCCAGAACAGCAACTCGCGGTCGGAGGAGACGCCGTTTGATTCATCGCCTAGCGATGCAGCGCCGCTCCCCGTTCGTTTCATCCTCCACGGCAATCACACGATCCGCGGCGAATCTTGGCAAGGCGCGTTTGTTGCGGAATTCTCGAACGCCCCCGCGACTGTCTACTGGCCAACTGAAAGCAAATGGCGTCGAGTTGCCCCGGAATGGGCTCTACCTTGCTGGCAATCGACGCTTGACCAGTTACGTATTTGGTGCGACGCAGAGGACGCCAATCTACAAATTGACGACTCTGCGCGTATCGAGTTCGCGTGAGCCGCGTCACCGATCACGCAACTTGCGGCAATCGCGAGGGCGACGCGCTAACTAAATTGAGACGGAAGGTAGCAAGGTTGACGGCTGGTAAGCGGGGCGGTGGAGTGGCGGCTAATGGCAAATTATCTCGTCGATTGATGGAAGCAGAAGGGCGTAGTATACCTGTGGCGCTTCCCTGCTCAGCGGCGAAATTATCCTGGCTGGAATTTCACTGCGGACGCAGTTGGCTGTCAAAGCCTGATTGAGTTGATCGATTTGATGGCGAGCGGCGAGTGGAGCTCCACGCAGGCCATCCAGTTGAAACAACCTACCGACTCGATTGCCAGCCTGCCAGGATTTGACGGCTCATGGCATGCAGCGAACATTGTGTCGCTGAAGTATTCGAGCTAGAAGACGCCTGCAACGTATTGGGAAATGCTCAGATGATCGCACTTCCCCCGTGCTGATCGTTGGGCGAGATAAGCTCATCGACTTCCGGTCGGCGATTGTGAGCGTATCCCAGCGCGTTGGCGACTTCTGCCTTCACTCTGAGGAGCAGCCTGCTCATGAGACAGATACCAAACACTCTGCAATCTGGTTTTGGTAGGCCTCTTTCTTGCGCAGAGGAGTGACGGGGACATGGAGCTACGCAGAGGGAGATTATAGTTGCTGAGTTCTTACCAGCCGACGCTGTACCGCGAAAGCGATGATCACACCCCACAGCATGCTGTTAAGCGCTATCGCGAAGAATGGGGCGGCAGGCGACTCAGCAATTGCGCTGCTTAGAACGGGAGCAAAGCCGATCGGTGCAAGCAGCGCCCACCCCGCTAGCCAGAGAGCGTAGCGAATGGCATAGGGGATTATAGGCTGCTGCTGAAGCCAGCTGTTGCCAAATACCAACAACAAATGCAGCATTCCGAACGCAGTAGCCATCGGCTTTAATTGCTTCATTCCGTCAATTTCCTTCGCCGCATTCGTTTTGCAAGCCGGGGGGAAACGTCCCCTAACGCAAGCCTCTACTCTCCGACAGGACGGTGTGGCCATTGAACACTAGACGCGAATAGACGCTCAGTGGCGACCACTGTTCGAGTTGAGTCGCTTAGAAGCACTACTGGCTAACGGCCGACTTCGAGAAGGCGCCCCCCCCAAAGCGCTGCATAATCCGGTGCAGTCAGGAGCCGCATCGGCTGGCAGTGAGAAGTCCGGAGGCGAAGAATCCTCAAAAAAATCGCGAGTTCCCCGAGAGATCAGGAGCGAGACAGCACGCCCGGCAGGACTCGAACCTGCGACCCGCAGATTAGAAATCTGCTGCTCTATCCAGCTGAGCTACGGGCGCTTAATCGTTTGATACTAACAGGTTGCGTCGGCCATTTCCACCGTCTGAAAATGGGCGACACTCCATAAACACTCCAAAAGTCACGCTATCCCGGTTCGCAGCACAGCCGGAACATGAAGCTTCGCCGCAGTCCCGGCTCGCTTCATCCGTTCCGCCGCATTGATATATCGGCGGGTCGTCGACGCGGCCTGATGGCGCATGAGCTTTTGTAACAAGTCGGCATCCAAGTTGTCGACATTCGCGTTTGCGAAACCGAACCGCAGACGGTGAAAGGCGCCGGGGAACTCAACTCCCGCCGCCGCCTTGAGAGCGGCGAAGTCAATCCACAGCGTTCGCTCATGGTGGGGCCAGTCAAATACGAATGGTGAGAATTCTACAATCGCCCGTAGATGCTCGACAACGGTCGGATGCAACTCTACCCGAGCCGTGCGCCGTCCCTTGGTGCTTTCAGCATCTACTGTGGCGATACCAGACTCCAGGTCTAGGTCCGCCCGTCTTAGATCGAGAATCTCTCCGATTCGCCATCCCGTCAGATACGCGAACGCAAGAATTGCTCTCCACCAATCGCCAGCCGGATAGTGCCTCTCGGAAGGCCGTACCATGGAGTCGCAAGCATCGTACAGTGCGGTAAAGGTGGCGTCGTCGATGAAGTACGGATCGCGCTCAGGTTCCCGAAGAAATTCAAAATCGGGAACGTCATTGACCATTCCCCACTTTTTGGCCTTCCTAAACGCGACTTTGAGCGACCTCAGATTAGCATTGACGCTCGCTGGAGACAGTTCATCACTTTCACCGGCTTGGCGGTCGCTCTTCCGCTTGGCGATGAAGCGGTCAATGTCAGACGTTCCGATCGTGTCCATGTAGCCGGGCGAAATTAGCCGCTGAAAAGCTTCAAGGGCTCGACGATATTCCTTGAGCGTGCCTGCTGATCTCGTCGCCGCTACGGTGGCTTCAAATTCGCGACGGAAGTCACCCCATGTCGTTCGCTTATTCCCAAAAGTGCAAAGACCGAGAGATAGCTCTGCCTCTACTTTCTTTCGGAATTTCTCCGCGTACGATTTCACACCGACCCGCTTGGATTTCTTCTTACCGTTTGCGTCGAACCAACCGACCGACCACGGGCATTTAGCCCCAAGCCTTTTCTTCTGCCTAGAGTCCTGAAATAGCCAAGCGTTCATGATTTGTTGCCTTCCAAGTAATTGACCAAGTCATCGCGCATATAGGCGTGACGACCACCAACCTTCGTTGCCTTGATTTCCCCGCGCAAGCGAGCGTCGCGCAACACATGCGACTTTACACCAAGCGCTGAAGCCGCTTGTGGCTCCGAATAGGCAAGGCGATTGTTTGGAATCACCGTATCGCTATCGCGGGCCGCTGCTAAAGCCTTCGACACTGACGACTGTATAAGCCGCTCCAAGTCCTGAACTGTGAGGTTCGCAATCATCTCAATCCGAATAGAAAAGCCGACTGGCTCGACAGCGTCGTTGGAAAAAGGGATGGGAACCCCCGCGCCGAAGCGCCAACGCTGTCGAGCCAGTCGGCTGTATTAAGTTAGTTTCCCATGATCCGAGTTTTCCACGCTCGGTGTTGAGGGGCGCCATTTTGACGTTACATCCAAACGGCGCCAAGTAGCTACCGCACCAAGCGGAAGCCCAAATAAGTAAGTAGCTGCTGTATCTCACGATGGTTCAGCGTGCAGCGCCCGCTGATGAAGCCATTTACATCAGTGCGTTCTATGCCGAGTAGTTTGAGCATTTCGCCCAACTCTGTCGGTGATTGTTCACTGAGCGCGTTATCTAATTCAAAACGAAAATCCATTGAAACTCCAAGAACGGCAGCCACCGGCGCGCAGCGGCGTTAAATCTACGCGCCGGCAACTGCTAAGAATAAACTGACTGAGCGGGGGACTGGGGACGCGAACTTCCCCGTTGCCCGCACCCGCTCAGTCAGCCGAAAGTAAGAAAAGCGACCGACGACGCTCGTGAAGGCAAATTCACGTCGCCGGCCGCAAAGATTAAAAGGCAACCGGCAACGCATAGAGCAGAGCGTCACCGGTCACCCAGACACAGTTACACAGAGAGGGCGAAAGTGTTCGCCCATCGCACATCGACGAGTTGCATGCCGCAACTTCCACGTTTAGTTTCAACGGGTGTTACAAGTTGTGCTAAGTCCTTGCACTTCGCACCGCCACCCCATTCATTGCGTTCAGCGTCAGAAAGTGTAGCTAAGAAGCGATCGTTGAATTCCTTCAAATCAATTCGCTTACCTTGCTGACGCTCCAGACTCTTTTCGGCAAACTCTTCAAATGCGTTCGAATTGAGTTCCGCAGCACGACGCTTGTTCTCCGTCTCAATCACCGGCAACCGCAGGCGTCCCCGTAACGTCGGAAGCTTTAACGTCATCAGCGTTCGCATGAAAGCAGGGGCTTCACTGCGAAGCCTCGCCTTCAACTCTTCCTTCGGGATATCTGCGTCCGGCTCGCGAACGTGCATTACAACGATTCGCGTGTCGTCCTTGAATACTGGACACGCACTGCGAAAGTTATTGCATTGCACCCACTTAGTGGAGTTGGCCGTCATGTATTGATCCGTTCGCATCTGGCGAATGGCGATCATCGGCGAAGTGACCCAATCCTTGATTTTATCGATGGCATTCTTTTCGACGGCAATGTTTGTTTCTTCAATCACACAGAGAATGGCGTTCGCTAGCTCCCCATTGAATTCGTTGTTCCGCTTCAAGGCACGATCGGCACGAACGCACCCTTTAGTCATTAGCAGGCTTGCGGCTTCGTGAAAGGTCGACTTGCCGTGATTCTGCTTCCCAAAGAAGAACAAGTAAGGAAGCGGTTCAAACGGACAGCGAATCATGCAAGCAATCCACGCCTTCAGATAGTCGCCGCCGCAGAAGATGTAATCTTCGCGACACCAATCAAGCTCGTTGATGGAGTCGTCCAAGTCGGCCCCGCTATGCTTTAGCACCAAGTCCCACGTTGGATGCGTCGAATCATCGTCGGCTGGCTGATAAGCCAACTGTGCTGCATTTAAGTTCCATTGGCGACCGCCGGGATACTCGACTTGGAACGGCAAGTTAACAAGCTTCCAAGGCTGGTAAAGAGCGTTGCCGAGCAGCGGATTGATATCGTTTCGACGAACGCCAACCGCTTCTAGGCGGTTCTTAATATCATCCTTAACGCACTCGACCCACTCATTCTCATTGCGCAACACCCACCCAGCATCATCGCCGTCAATTCCCACCAGCTTTCGAAACACTTCATCGAATTCGCCACAGAGTTCTTCTCTTTGGCTAACTGACTCTAACACCTTGTAAAACCATTTGCCTTTATCGACCCAACCTGCAATGTTCGCTTCTGTTGTCCCCTTCTTGATTTTCACCACGAGTCGCCCGTCTTTCGAGCTACCAAGCCGCACTTCGCGATTCAGGGTTTGCGGTGGAAGCGTTAGTTCATCGCCGAGACAAGCAACCGTTTCGACGATGCCGTTGTGGTCAGGGAAGACGAACTCGCCGGTGTCGGCATCCTCAGCCCCGCCGTGGAACTTCGCAGCAACGCGCAACGATGGGCGACAATTGAAGAAACAGTTAGAACGCCCCGTACTGTCGACGCTCCACATCGGAGATTCCTTGGCAGTGCCGAAGCGATAGACGCGCCAAGCACCGCCCTCAACCGGGAACATGTAGCAGTTCGGTTCAGCCGGATTGTTCCCTTCAGAGACTGTGCGAAACACGCCCTTAATCGGGATGTTTTGCGCATCGAAGATGTTCTGGAGTGCTTTCGTCTTGGTGTGGAGACAGTGATAGTCATCCATCCAAATCGTCGTGTAACCTGATTCGCTGAGTGCCGTCATGAGAGCTTTATGTTCTTCATCCAGAGGCACTTCCTTGATCGCGGTCGAAAGCGCGGCAACCGACTCATCGGTAGCAAGCTTTCCCTTGCCCTTTTTCACGACGGCAATGTGGTCGCGCCAATTTGCCGGCAAATCAGATTCCGTGAGATAGTGCGTCGCCGCTTTAATCAACGACAGGCCGAGACCACCTGGCTCCAAGTCCTTACGCCAAATCCACATGTTCCCGCCGCAACAATCGATGCGGGAAGCGAAATCAAATCCGGTTTCCGAACTCATCATCCCCAGCACGCAACGAGCGAGGGCGGAGTGAACCGTGTGGTTCTCAGTCGGAACGTCAACGTGAACGTAGAGATGTAGTCCCGCTCCACCGGTGGAACGGCGGACTTCAACGTAAGGAAGAGCTTGCGCCTTATCGCGAACGGCATTCAGTTCGTCATCCGAAACGCCAACGCCTTTGGCGTGGCCGACGAGAGCATCGAAGTCGAAACCAACCCACCGAGACGTGCGAGCCTGCCAATCCCACCCAGTAGAACCGATACAATCGGCATGTTCGCCAAAAGCCCAATTGAGCGGATAATCGTTAAATTCAGGCTCTGAGTCGGCATTCTTGGGAACACGGATGTTCCACCAAGACTTCATACCGTCTGTGTAGCAGCCCGGTTTCTCTTCTACGGGCCACCCGCCAACGCTTGAGACGAGAACCTGGGTTTCCATTCCCGGATGCCACCGGGCGAGAAGATCAGGGGCAATCCCCTGCTCGCGATGATACGCGAGGAAGTTATCGAGACCTTGTAATACTGTGTCCATTGTTCCTTGAGGGGTTGGGGAATGATTGCTCTATAGGTATAGAGGTCCTTTCTGCCAAAAAATGCACAAAAGAAAAATAAATAAATCTGTTGTGCATTTTTAGGCAAAATGGACCTCTATACATGTAGAGGCGATGAGTGTTCTCGCCTTGCGAAAGAGTTCTGGTGTTCGCCAGAGAGCGGGGCGACTTCCGGCGACGAGGTGCGTGGCTACTGCCCTAGCACGATTGCTCTATAGGTATAGAGTCCTTTTTTGCCGGAAAATGTCGAACAGGAAAAAACTTTTCTGACACCCGACATTTTCAGGAAAAAAAGGACTCTATACATGTAGAGGCGATGAGTGTTCTCGCGTTGCGAAAGAGTTCTGGCGTTCGCCAGCGCGCGAAAAGACCTCAAGCGGCGACGAGATGTGTGGCGGTCGCGTGACCGCGATTGCTCTATAGGTATAGAGGTCTTTTCTGCCGCAAAATGCACAACGGAATTATTTATTTTTCTGTTGTGCATTTCTTGGCAGAAAAGACCTCTATATATGTAGGGGCGCTGAGCGGTCTCGCTTTGGTAGGAGGTTTGGCGCGAGGCCGTGTTGAGTCGCAGTGCGGACTCATCTCAGCACCTCATCGCCGCCTGACGCTCTACCTCTAATACCTCCGTTTTGCAAAAAAATGACGAACAGCTCCGCCGCGAATCCGGGAAATACTTTTGTTCGTAACGGATATTCCGGTTGTCCTGGCCATGCGGCCGGCTGAGGTCAACTCGACCAAGTATTCGAACCAATCCGCCCGAGTTGACCCGCCATTTTTTGGCAAAATGGAGGTATTAGATGTAGAGTAGCAGTCGAGAGCGGCGTCTGCGGTCGCCGCCCCCGAACTGCCCTCCGAAAGCTAATCGACCATCAGCAGATGGCGAACGGCACTCGGCACGGCAAGCTTGGCGTCGGTCCGTAGAATCGCCGCCACGCCCGTTTGATGGAATTCCGCGAACCGCTCGCCATAACGGCGAACCGATAGGCTGCCGGCTTCACGGACGAGATACTGGCCGAAGTCGCCGCACAGGATGGGCTTCGACTCCGCCTCAATCGTCGGCATCGCCGGATTCATGTAGATCGGCATCCCGAATAGGCGACCGTTCTGAACCGCCAGATTCCCATATCCATCGTCGATCTTGCGGACGACTTTGAATGTGTCGGCGCTCATCATAAAGCCCGACTTTGGCCAAAGAGCGGCGTCGACTGAGTGCTGTAGCTCGACCAGATCGTCGTAGGTGATCACGGTCGCGGACGCAGCCGTATGGCCCGGCGTCGATCCGGTGACGATGCCTTGGGGTTTCCCGCTCCCGTCACCGGTGGTGAAGTGCAAATTCGAAATGCGAGCGATGCGGTGCCCCAGCACTTTGCCGAGATGCCGCAAAAAGCTTGGCGTGGCGTCGGTCACAAGCTGGTTGCTGACGCGTACGATTTTGCTGGCGTACTTGTACGCACCGAGCGTGAAGTTATCGACCGCGATTTCCTCCGTCGACATGTAAGCGTTTTCGGCGATTTGAACTGCCGCTTCGCTGTCGTCAGTGGTCGGGACAGTTAGCGGCTCGCCATCGTCGGTTTCAAGCAGCGTCGCGATGCGGCGAACTGTGTTGAGCTGATCCACCGTCGAGTAGAAGCCGTCATAGAACGCACTGCTGACGGCAGACGAGCTGGCACTTTGCATCGCACGGAATTGCAAATGCACGCCACTAGGCTTCAGCCCGTGACGGTTGAATAGATCGGGATCAGCCGTTCCATGCTGAAGCCAACCAGATAAAGCACGCGATTCTTCGCGTACAGCGTTATTAGTAAAATCCACAATTATCCTTTACTCCAGAGGGGAGCGAGAAAGGCGTCGATTGACGCCAAGTAAGAAGTAGCCCGTAGGCCGTTTAGAGCGCAGCTTCAAGCTGTGCCAGTTTCAGTTGCCGCAGCCGTAGCTGGAGGGCTGGCCAGTCTTTTCGCTCTTTTTCGATGGCTTCAAGCTCATCGTTGCGAAGGCCAGTCGTAGTCGCACCGTATGCCGGCCAAGTTACCGGCCCAACGTCAAACAATTGAATGTCGGCCAACCAGCGAATGCTGAGCCCGTCACGCTCTTCCCAAGTCACCTTGAGTGGCTGGAAGGCGAACGAACTGCCAGAAAGGTCGCCCCGTCGGATTTTCGCCAACACGCGTTGGTGGTCTGGATCGTTGCGATCAACGGTAATTTCGTACCGCAGTCCGTGGCTGTCGGCTGATAGCCGGCAAGTGCCGGAGCTGACCCTGCCCAGCAAATTATTAGCATCGTGATTAAACAATGCCCTAGCGTCGTGGCCATCTCTGATGGCCCGGTCGAACGCCCCCGGTCGGATGCGTTCGACGATGCCTTCGCCAAGAACATATTCCGTCCCTGGCTGACCCGTGTAGAAGACGGCACTGTAGCCGACGACTACCGCAGCACCGTCTCCACGGTACGTCGCCTTTACTTTAGAGTTGCCCGGTCCCGTGTTACGAAGTTCGATCACGACGACGCCTCAAACTGCTTGATATCTTCGTGGATCAGAACAAGCTCTTCCTTGATGTCGTCCATGAGACGATCCAGGCGGCTCCAATCCCCAGGCACGCTGGTTTTCTCAGTGATAAACTCAACCAAGAATTGACAGTAGTTGACGCGACGCATCAGTTTTGAAAGCTCCAATGGAAGCTCCTTAAAAGAGAGTGCCGGCGGCCCGCACCCCAATGGATGCGAACCCGCCCGGCGTTTATGGAATCGAGTGACGGCCAGAGTGGCCAGAAGTGAGCGAGAATCGCTATACCTAACTATCTTAGTTAGGGTCTTACGATTGCGATTTGCGCAAGATTTCTTGCGAAAAAGTGAAAATAAGTCCTGAAACCAGTCGTTCGGTCCATGACCTGTGTAGGAGTGTAGGCAAATGCAGCATTTTCTCCTTTTCCATATATATTATTATTTTATTTTATTTAGTAGATCATATATGAAATAGGTAAATAGCTACACCTACATACACACCAGCACGCCCTCGCCCGGCGTCTCTCGTCAGCGTCCCTGCTGGCCCTCGGCCTGAAGGCCCGGAATCTTGACGGCCGCTTTTTGGGCCACTGGCAGGTCCGCCCCGGATTGCCCCCGGAGGTCCCACCGGCAGGTAAAAACGCGGTCAATACAGGACGACTTGGGCTCCGGTCTTCAGGGCGGGAATCACCACATATTGAGTGCCATATACCTTTGGAGGAACGACGAATGACCTAAACGACCCGGCGATTCAAAAGTGATTGTTAATCTGCGGACGCAGCCATGTTGGCTGCGTTCTTTTTTTGCCGGCCGCAAAGCGGCCAAGATTCTAGATGAGTAAGAAAAAGTACAAACGCATCAAACGTGCGTTTCCTAAGAAAGAATTACGCGGCATTCATGATCGCCTAAAAGCTGGCGACACCACGGCACTGCCGCTCTGGTGCAAATACTTCGAAGTGTTCGCACGGATTGACGCAGCTACG
Source organism: Lacipirellula sp. (assembly GCF_965279485.1). Classification (NCBI taxonomy): domain Bacteria; kingdom Pseudomonadati; phylum Planctomycetota; class Planctomycetia; order Pirellulales; family Lacipirellulaceae; genus Lacipirellula; species Lacipirellula sp. Next base: position 178,199 of record NZ_CBDIIC010000001.1, on the reverse strand, counting down.
GCAGTCGACAAGGTTGTCGGCCGCCCCTGGGAGGAAGAGCGCTTCGACCGCTATCTGCATGTAGGGTGGATCGCAGCCGCTCGGGAGGGTGAGAAGTTGATGAGCGACCCGAAACTGGTAATGCGGCAGCCGGAGAACTACGTGCGGAAGTCGATCATTCACGCTATCGCCCGTGAGGATATGGACGACCGCCTAAAAGGGATGACTAACAGTCGTGGCATCAGCCGCTGCAAAAATCCCGAACCGGAATCGATTGTGATTTCGCAGGCGAACCGCGACGTGTGGGAAGATTTGAATAAGGACTGCTCGTCATTCCAACGCGAATTGATCGAGCGCCTGCGTAACGGAGAAACCCCCGACCAGATCGAAAAGGAGATGAATCGCTCTAAATATCAGATCGACAATGAGATTGCCGCTGTTGGTAAGAAGTACCTGAAGCGACTGAATGGTTACGGCGAAAAGCTTGATTGGCTTGAGCGTCGCGTGAAAACGCTTGCGAACTCACGCCCGCGAAACAAGCAATCGAACGATTGGCCGAGAGCCAAGGTTTCGAGATCGCCTAGCCGACAACCTGTGTGATGAAAGGCGGACTGGGGCAACCCAGTCCGCCTTTTCTATGCCCTAATAGCCCGTTCTAGGCCCCCAGCAGCCCCGCTGGCGCGGTCGGATCGCGGATAGCTCCCGGAAGGGGCCTTAAAACGCCCCTATTATACAATTTAAGATTGCAAATCGTTTCAACGTCGATGAGCCGGGGGGATGGGGCATGCGGGGGGATGGTTCCATCCCCTTACAGAATATAAGACTCTCTATTTCTACACGTAGACTGTAAACATCCCCCCGGATGGCCCATCCCCCCGGCTACGGCTTCGCGCCGGAATCAGGTAGGTCAGCGAAGGTTTCGAACGGGCCGACCGACAGAGCCACGTTTCAAGGGTGACAAGTCCCAGAATGCCAAGCAGCAAAGTCGACGGCTCAGGAACCGCAGCGGACGTTGGCGACGCCGAACCCGTAGTTGCGTGCAGATTGACGCACCAGTGGCGTGACGGACGTTACGCATGAGCAGGTATCGAAGACTGAGAATCACTCATCGTCAAGTCCGCGAGTGCGTCCGAGCGAGACGAGTGTGCCGTCGATCCAGTTCGCGACAGCGTGAAGGCTTTCCGGAAAACAGTGGGGAGGTTAGGGGATGATGAGACTGGCTCTAGGCCCTACAAAACTAGGGTTTTTGAGCCGTTGAGAAATAATGTTAGACATGGCTTACAAATAAGCCTGTGCATCGGGAGCAAGATTCCCGCGAAGCTCTAGAACTCGGTGGGCCAATTCCTGCAACTCGGAACCATCGACTTCGATTACTAAGACGTTAAGCCTCTTGGGGCCTACGTCCGGGGCGCGGCCTTCGGGCGGCTGGGGAATGAACTGCCCGTACTCTTCACCGCCATTGCCGTGAACCACGATGCCATCGGCTGCGATTATCTCATCATCCGTCAGGTCAGCGTAATAGACCGGTCCCATAGCGTCCCTTTTAGTCAGAAAAGTGGCCGTTTGCCCAGCCAGAATACACTCGTCGCAACGGCGTGGGCAAGTTCGTCAAATTAACTTCTCCGGTCTGGGCGATCTTACGTGGCAGGAGGATTTTTAATGAGTAAGAATTCCGACCCGTTGGCGGGGCTCTACCGAGAATTGTGTGACGCCTGGGAAGCTTGGCCCAACCGGGAGAAGCCTGGATCGTGGCCAACCATGAAGATGAACGACTTTTACGGGTCGCTGCGCCGAGACTACCCAGACCTCGCAAGCCGTATGCCCCCTGAACGTGGGGACGAAATATGGCAGCGAGTTAAGTATCTGCTGAGCGACCATGAGGAAGCGATGGGCCGCTCGCTGTAGAGGCTTGAAATAGAAACAAAAAATCCCAGCCTCAGTGAACTACTGAGGCTGGGCCTATCGATTTGCCTACTGCTCCCTATTGGGAGGCCGAACCACTGGGGGTAGCGGGGGAACGGGCAAAGGTAGCCTATCCCTCACTAGGTCGCGGCCCGCGTAAACCTTAGTAATCGGCGGAGCCGGTGGTTTAGGTGGAGCAGCAGGGGTTTGCGGCGGATTGTTATTGTTGGTTTCTGCCATTCAAAACACTCCGTGTTATCTTCCGCGCTGGTCGCTCTCCATGACATTAGTTATGGTCGGCGGCATCGGGCGGGGTGGGGGTGACATCGGCGGCGGAACTGGCCGCGACGGGGGGACCGCTGGTCTGGATGGCGGTTGATTGCTCATTATTTTTAACTCCATTAAGGGCGCACTGAACGCAATAGCCCGGCAGCGTGCTTATCAGCATCAAGACGACTGCCACAACAATCGATCGCTTTGCCCACGTCTGGTAGGTGTGCTTTTAAGAACCAGCTGGCGATTGGTCTCGCCGGCCTCTACATATTGTTGCCGTCGCAACTTGCCTAATTCAAGCGCAACTTTCTCAGTTAGCGCAGGGTCTTTATGCCAGTGTGCGTAGTGTTTTTCGTACCCATCAACAAACTGTGCAAATTCGAGGAGGGGAGGCAACGTAGCTTTTTTTCTGCGGCCAAATGGATTTACCGACGTAGTAAAGTGCGACAACCAGCGTAATAAAGTAAGGGATGGTCAGCGCCCATAGGCAAAAAGTGGCAAAGCTAAAATTCGCCTTCGCCAACATTTGCATGTAGTACGCACCGACGCCCAAGAGCCCCGCTACAATACCAACTCGAAATCCATCCGCTGTGTCGAGCTTTTGTTTTTGCTCCAACTCAGCGTTGTACCGCTCTTCAAAGAACTCTTCTATATATTTGTTCACTAACTGTCAAGCATTTTTAGGCTGGCTGACTTGGGAATTTTCCCTTCCACTTCCGCCCCGCTTCATCAGTAACGATTACGGAATCCGCACGTTCAACGTCAATTTCCGTTTGCGCAATGACCATCGCCGCCGATTGTCCCTCGCTAATGGTGAACGAGTTACGCCAGACGCCGAACACCATCAAACTGTCATCATTGCCTCGGTATTTGACGGTAATTGGTGAGCAAAGGACAACGGGGCGACGCCCGGTGTTTGACGCTCTGAAAATGACCTGCGTCCCTTGAGTCGCCGTCGTTCCCATATTCGTTTGAACTGTGACCGCGACTATGGCCCGGTCGCGGCGGTAGTTCAGCACACTGAGGATAAGGCCCACAGTGGCGATGAACGAACCGTAGCATGCAAGGATTGTGGTAATCATCGCGAATCCCAAGACTCGATGTCGGAATTCAGTGATTGTAGCCGGAAAAATGACGGCGCAAAGAAAAACGCCATGCCTCTCGGAGACATGAGGTTCAGCAGAAGGCGAAGTAACATTCTGCCGCATGTCCGATTATAGACGCCTATGAAGGCCAGCGGCTTGCCATTGGGAGCTTACGGAATCCAGTCATAGCTCGTCTGTTGCAGCTTCGGCTCACTCGCGGGTTTCGCGATCGGGTCGTTGTTGTGTCGAATGCGAAGCGCGTAGCCGGAGCCTTCACCCGTGTTCAAACTGAAATTGATCCACCAGACAGTGCTATACCCCGCTTCCTGACTACCCCACTCATCCAACCCGGAGATAGTGGAGCCTTGGGGGATGGAGCGCGTGCGCAGCACATCGGCGAAGAGCGGGTTTACGCTGTCTGGTAGAGTCGGTAGTTGGGCCTGTATGGCCGCCAGAATCTCCGCCTCTGTTAGCCTTGGTTCATGCTGCCCGACCGGGCTGTCTTTGCTACTGGCGTTGAATGAAACAACGGCGTCCGCAAGAGAAACGGCCGGAAGCGGGCGGCGCGGCATGTAAAACAGGGCAGCGGCCGCCGCTACCATGATGGCGACGCATAAAGCGATTCGGTATGCGGTGTTAGAGCGTCGGTCGTTGGGTGCTTCTAAGGTCATCGCCGAACCTTCCCAGTGAATAACCGCCCGCACGTGTGATGCGCGGCAAAGGCATTGCTGCTTACAATATTGCTCAGAAATAAGAACGCAGCACTACGCCGACCGCCATGCCACACTAGCCAACGCTTTGATCTACCGCCCGCCTGCCTCCAATCCAACAACCCGATCCGCTATAATGCCTTCCCGCCAAGTCCCCTCTTCCCACGGAGCTTCCCATGAAACCCCTCTACCTGTTAGCCATTGGCGTCGGTGCCGGTTGGGCCGCCAGCGGCGTGGATTGGACGCACGACGTGCTGGCGCAAAATGTTCTGACTGACGCACCGCCGGCAACACTTCAGCAAGATGCACCTGATGCGCCGCCGGTGCCAACCTCCCGTGCCATTCCAGCCGATGGGATTCTCGACCCATCGATTCCAAGACCACGTCGCGTCTATGAGACTCGCGTGACCACAGATTCCAACGGCGCTCGGCATTCGGAAGTTATGTCGCGGCTAGTCAACGCAGACGGCAGTATTGTTTCTGAGCCGCCGCCGGGACTTGTCGGCCGCTTCCAAGCTACCGCCTACGGCTCGCCTAGCGGTTCCGGCTGCTTTGTCGTCGACACGATGACCGGGAAGACGTGGCACGTCGCCCCCGGAATCGGTTGCCGAGTGCTTACCGAAGCTTTGACGCAATCGTCCGCACCTCCGTCTTCCCCGTCGCTCGCTCCGATGCCAAGCTACAACAATGAACCGTCACTGCCTCAGCGGCGCTCAGTCGTCCCCACGCCCAAGGCTGAACTTGCTGAACCTGAATCCGACGCCAACTAACCCTAACGCCAAATGCTCACCTACTTCCGCTACACCTTGGCGGCGATTTGCCTTGCGGCGAGCCTGGGCTGCTTGGCGATGTGGTGGCGTAGCTACTACCACCGCGACGTTTTGCTCGGTCCCGGTCCGATGCCGCACAAGTTCGTAATAGGGGCCCAATCTTGCGAGGGCTACGGTACGGTGCGATTCATTACACCGCAAACTGCTCCCTCTGAGACGAAGGTCGCGTGGCAATACGAAAGTCGCGAGCTGTCGACTACAGAACGCGATCGATTCCTTCAATTCGTAGGGAATAACGGCCGCTTCATTTGGCATGACGATACCGAATATGGCAAAGGCATGTTCTTCCCCTTTTGGTATCCCGCCCTAGTCTTCGCACTCGCCGCCGTCGCGGCGTTTCGCATAGGCCGGTTCACGCTGCGGTCGGCGTTGGTGGGAACGAGCGTCGTCGCTGCGTTACTGGGGATGGTTGTGGCGTTGTGAAGGGCCTACGCCTTCGCTCGCAAATCGGCGATCGTCACGCCGCTAAGTCGCTTCCGTGCGTCGGTCACGATTCCGTCGAACGTCTCTCGAAGGATTTGTTGCGACGACGGCACTAGCCCTTGGCACCACACATCTTTGCCGCCGTCGAAGTGGTCTATCGATTCGTAAATATCCAGCAAGCTGATTCGATTCGCGGGTCTGGCAAGTTTGTAGCCTCCGTCCACGCCGCGTACGCTTGTCAGGACGCCTGCGTTAACTAAATGCCGCAGGATTTGCAGAACGAATCGCTCCGGCATTTTCGCCGTTTCGCAAATGATCCTATTGGCAAGAGGTCGCGAGCCGCCGTTGGCGGCGATTTGCACGACTGCTGCTAAGGCATACGAAACGGCGCTGCTGAATTTCATCGTGGATGGCAAGCCTATGTGTGATGCGGTTGGGGACGAACCATCGGTTCGACGAGCATCGCACTATCTCAGCTTTTCGATCTCGTCCGCAATGGCGTCGAAGCCATACTTGCGAGCAACCGCAATTAGCTGTTCTGGGGACGGGTTGGCGGCGGGGCCAAAGCTGCCCGTCGTCGCGATCGCTTCTGCAACCTTCAAGCAGAGTACATCGAAAAGCGATTCACATTTAACCGATCGGCCGTCGACGTGAGTGGTGTAGGACTCCGCACTTTTCTTGCCGATGACTGATGACGACATCTCGTCTTCCTGCAATAGTTACGGGAAAGTAAGCTACTGCGGGAGTATAAGTAAGACAATTATCGCCGGCGACTGCAAATTTGTGGCAGAAGATTGCAGTAATCTACCGGCCCGCCGCCCGGCCATTCCAAGGAATAGCGTCGCGTACGAAGACGCCGCTCGTTCCCCTGTTGATGGATAGGACGTTCGCTGTCCCGTCATGGAACCAGCGAGCCTCTAAGGCTTCTGGCGGGGCGGCTGCGCGATCTTGGACGTAGTACCACTGTCCTGCCTGCTCCCAAGCGAAGACGTTTGGCAACCGGTCATAGGTTGGCATGGGTGCGATCTAGAGAACGGCCGCTGCGCATAATCCAACTTCCTGCCGGTTGAACTTGTAGCAGTTCCGCTAGAGATTGCAATGGAAGTGCGCACGAAGAAAGACCGTCGCCAATTCCCCCTTAGGACTGGCGACGGTCTCCTGCGACGCGATTAAATATGCAGCTAGTGCAATGCTTCAATCGCATCAGCGATGGCGTCGAAGCCGTATTTCCGAGCAATCTTGCTAAGATGCTCAGGCGTTAGTTCCTCAAGCAGGTCGAGCTTTCCTGCCGTGGCGGCGTGTTCCGCGATCTTCAGGGCGATGGCGTCGGCAAGCGTTTCGCATTTAATCTTTCGGCCGTCGACCTTCGCGGTGTGAGCCTGGGGATTCCGCTCACCGGCTACTGACGAATCCATTCAACCTGCCCTGCAATTCTTGGTGGCAGAGTTCCGTTCTAATAAGCATCGCGCGAGCCGCAACCCGCGCGATGCCCTGAGCGCTCGCAGGAACCGCAGGCCGCGCAAGGCGGCTTCGGCAAGGACCACTGCGAGTGTGACCAGATTACCGCCGTTCAACTTTCGCGGAATGCGAAGAAGCGCTCGTGTAACACAATTTCTGTAAAACCTGACAACGGAAGAATAACACCTTTTAGGTCATCAAGCCGCGTCGGCGTACTGGCTACTTGGTCGCGCTCTTAGTGCTGCAATTCCCCGGTCGGCCTCGCCCATATCGAAGGCGGACTGCTACCTCTCGGAGCGAAACCGCTTTGAGGCTTATGACGCGATCTATTTCTGCATGCAATGCGATTTCCGCGTCATCGAATCGATCAAACTTTCGACGCGGCCGGTCGACTTTCCACTTGCACCCCACGAGACGTAGAACGCTGAATCGAAACGCGCCGTTTAGCGCTAAAAACACGCGGCCGGCGACTTGCCGATCTACCGTCGCATACCAAGCGCATCCTATCTCAAGCTCCCCACGGACGGCTTCAGCGGTAATTTCAGTAAAACGATCGTGGGTAATCGCCTATTTCCATGGCAAACACTCCGTTGGCCGTGAAGTACGAGAAGGCTCGACGCCATCGTCCGTACGGGTGCCACGCCGCTCCGGAATTAGCAGAAGCGGAGCGGCGCGGCTTCCAAAGCGGTCGCCCTGGGGCTATCTGGGCTCCGCCAGGCTGCCAACCTACCCAGATCGGATTCGGGTGCAACCGAGGCCTTCAGACTTAGTGCGCGGAACTCTGATAAACCTGACAGGAGTGATTGAGAACCCCTACATGCGGCCGAACGAAGCTAGCCGTATGTTGAGTGTGCCAAGCAATTGCGCCACTTCACGACTAATGTCATTTGAAACTAATTGGGACGTTATCAGGGAAATTGCTTAGCCCGGCATCACCCCGCGAACGATGGGTCACCAATTATCGCGCTGCTCAAGGATACGGATGCTCAACCACAGCTTTCTTGCATCTCCCCATTCGCACATCTCTCGACGTAAGTTCGCGGAGCTTCCGTTCTCGCAAACTTGGCTAGAAATGTTTAGTCGAATTGAGCAACTCGACGGCGCTCGCGTCACCAGATTCACCGGTGAGAAATGCGATACGTGGCTGATTTTCGACTACCGGGAGTTTGAATTCGGCATGCACGATCGGGGGGCCAGCATCCAATTCACGGTGAACGCGGACGACTGTCCCGAGGTGTTGCTAAATGACGTGCTGCACCATTTCTCAGAGTTCTTGTCGCCGGACATGAGCGACTGAGCGACAACGCCGGAAAAACACTCCAACCCATCCGCTACGTAAATCGGCGTATGCTGAACTCGTCCTCGTTGACACCGCTCGGCCCTTACAAGCCGTTTCTCACAGCACTGGCCGATTTGAGGCTTCATCGCCTACCAAGCTCAGCATACTCCTCACCGAAGGCACTTCTGATGGATTCTAAGCCTTGTGAAAGCTGCGCTGGTAGTGGACGCTGCTCCCGCTGTGCCGGGATCGGTTCCTTTCCTACTGAAGATTCCCAACAACCAGCAAACCGTCGCGTTTGTAAAGCGTGCTACGCCACCGGGCGATGTCAGAAATGCCAGGGAGCGACGGTGCCGAATAGCACGAGGTTGACTGGGGTAAAGCATGACCGCTGATGAAGAAACAAAAGTCCTTTGGAAGCTGACTGCGCAGACTGAAGACGCCGCTGATGCAATGCGTGCTGCCATGGGACGCGCCAAGGAATTGGCAGAGCAGAGCCGCGAGCAGATGTCGCCGGAAGTAGTCGCCGCTTTTCAACAAGCGGCGGACGAGTGGGACGCGGCTCAGCGAAGCTACCAGGAAGCTCAGGCCGAATTTTCGCGCATTCGTAAGATACGGACGTCCTGACCAACGGTGAGGCTCAGTGTGACCCCATACGACACGAAGTCAACTTTCCCTAAGTCTCGGATGTGAATGGAATCCGACGCATTATTAGTCTCCGTGACGAGAAATCTAACCTTGTGGAACTAATTGCCAAATATCGACTATGACGCGTCAATTGCCGATCCCACCCTCCAGCAGCACAGCCGCATAGGCTTGGTGCTGATCACCAGTGGCAAGCGAGTGTTGATCACCGAAGCCGGCATCGACTGGCTGGACGATAACGGGTGGTCGGATCGCTAGTCGGGCAGGGCGGCTCTGCGGTGTGGAGTCCGAATGAGTGGTTCTCAACACTCCATAAACACTCCATAACACCGCGATGGCCGCCTACACCGGCCTACAAAACGCAGAACGCCCGCACTACAAAAACCGTGGTTTTTGTAGGCGGGCGTCGTCTGATGTAGGGCCGGCAGGAAATTAGAAATCTGCTGCTCTATCCAGCTGAGCTACGGGCGCTTACTGTTGTGATGATAACCGCTTATGGCGGGCTTTTCTATCGCTCTGCAGCCCGTTTGAGACCGCCTGCTGCCTAAGCGCCACGCGCTGATTGGGCGCTGATCTTACTGGTTGGCTGCTGGCTCATGCGTCTCCGAGGATCGGCATGTGCCTGGCGACCATCTATGTGCCGCGTGGATCGACATCCTCGGCCTGCATGCCAACGCGCCCCGGACGAAGTCCTTGCCGTGTACCGCTTGTTGGGGATCGAAGCTTCCCCCGTTAGTTGCGGAACCATCGTGCAGTTCACGCAACTGCACGAGAACTTTGAATTAGCGATAGCGCACGCCGAGGGCCGGCTTACGCTCTCGGGCACCACGGCGCGATATGAGCGTGCTGGCTAAATCGCTTCAGGCCCGCGTTCGCCGGTGCGGATGCGGATACAGTCGTCGAGCGGCAAGATGAAAATCTTGCCGTCGCCGATTTGGCCGCTGTCGCCGGTGCGGCCTCCCTTGATGATGGCATTGATCGTCGGCTCGACGAAGACGTCGTTGACGGCAATCTGTAGCTGAACCTTGCGCAGCAAGTTGACGGAGATCTCGCGGCCGCGGTAAACCTCGGTTTGCCCCTTCTGTCGACCGAAGCCTTGGACGTCCATGATCGTCAGGCGGACGACTTCGACTTCCGAGAGCGCGGCTTTCACGTCTTCCAGCTTGCTGGGCTGGATTACTGCGATGATCAACTTCATGAGGGCGGGGAGCTATTCGTCAGGCGATGGATGATGAGCGTCGGCCCCAAGGCCGGTCCGTCTACTCTCTATGGTAAAGCACAGGCCCAGCGTCGAACATCCCAAGCTCAACTCAAGGCGTAAGCTGACGGAGACTGCATCGGACTGGTCGCTTAAGCGACCAGTCTAGAACTTTCGAGCGAAGTTGCCCCGTCACGGAGTCACTGAGGCGAGGCAAGCGGAAGCTTACTAGGATACCCCGGCTCGGGCGCACTTAGGCGGAAAAGCGCACCGCGAGCCATTGGGGTACCCTAATGGTCGAACATAGACGGGAAGCCGGGTTCCGACGGCTGTCGAGAATGGGTCGATTGCGACACGTGACAAGCGTCTCATCAGAAGTGGGACTCCAGGGAGTCCCGACCCCGGCTTGGGCGAGCGGAGGCGGCATTGCTCGCCCAAGCCATTGGGGTTGGACTATTTTGACTAACCATTGCGGGTCGAAGCCCCGCAGATCCGTGGTCTCAGCCCTCGTAATTGACGTCCCGGCTTGGCGGCGTGTAGGCGGCAAAACGCCGCCAAGCCTTGTGGGACATCAGTCCGACCCAGGCAAGAGTCGAATCCTTCAAAACTTGGGGGGCGATCGTAGTTAACGATCACCCGAGTGTATGGCCGAGCGACGTTTCGCGGTCCGTGCAAAACATGCTCAGTAGCGGCTTGCACCATTTCTTGGCACATCAGCACTGCATTCCTTGCAGGCTGACAGGCCAAACTTAGCTAGCCGGATGAAGGAAAAGCAACTAGCGTGCCATGTCGCGCGAATGGCTTGCAGGTTCTCGTAAGTCACTTGTATCAGGCACTTTACAGTAATTTCTGGCAGACCGATCGCTTTGGGATGCCTCGAAACGCGGCCTTCGTTTGCCTGGCTTCTGCACAAATCGTGATGCGCGGCTAGGCAGAGCGGCGCCTCGCCCCGAGGCATGGCATGCACGAGTCAGTAGCCGCGGGTCAACAACCCGCCGGAGCGGGGCACAAATGGGGAATAGGGGCGAAGTCGGTAGCGGGATAACTGCTACCCCCATTCCTCATTCAGCATTCCCCATTTGAACCCGCTCCGGCGGCTCGTTGAGCTGCGGCTACCGCTCCCACACAGCGCAAAAAACCGACGGCCGAACTTCGCGAGGAAGCTCGGCCGCCGGTCGAGGGGGTTTCAGGTTGTCGCTTGAGCTTGGCGAGGCGACGCTTGATCGGCGCCGCTCCGGCGGGTCGTTGCCCCGCGGCTACTAGCGAGGCTAGTAGGTCAGGATGGCGTCGATCGCGACCGCGGTTTGGTCGAGGTCGGTGCCGGGCGACCAGTCGTGACGAACTTCCGGACGGAAGACCAGGTTCGACAGAGCCTGGATGTTCACGCCGCCGGTGATTTCGTTGAACGACGTGCCGTCCTTCTTCCACCATTCAGCACGTCCACCGACCTTCAAGGTATCGGTGAGCGTGTAGAACATGTACTGGTTGAGGCCGATCGTGTCGATTTGGCTCACGCCGGGGTTGTCGGTGCGGAGCAAGTCGCTCTGGCCGACGTACTGGAGGTTGTCGGTCAGATCAGCAACGAGCACCATGCTGTGCGAGTAGCTGTTCTTCGAACCGCCGTCGATCCAGCCGAAGTTGCCGTACGTGTTGAGGTACGTGAAGGTCACGTTCTCGTTGAGCTCGGTGGCGAAACCGCCGATCCAGTTGCTGCCCGAGTTGTTGTTGGTGAAGCCGGTGTCCCAGCCCGCCGTCCAACCGCCGTACAGCGTCAGGCCTTCGAAGCCTGAGTAAGTCGACAGGGCGCCGGTGTGGGTAAACGGCTCGCTGTTGAACATCGTGTACGAGTGCGTATGGAAGAAGTTGCCGGTGGCCGGAATCACTTCGAACCCGAGCGGGGTGAAGAAGTGACCAACCTTGGTCGACAGGTCGCCGTTGGCCACTTCCATGTAGGCTTGGGGGATAGCCCAGCCGTAGTAGCCGTGGTCGAGCGAGGCGTCGTAGAAGCCGTTGTTGCGGATGCCGGCGCCGGGGTTACCGAACGCTTGCGACTTCTGCGCGTCCGTACCGTAGAGGACGTCGATGCGACCGCCGAAGTCGCGACCGGCCGAGCCGTCGGCGACCTTGCCGATGTAGAACCATTGCTGGGCAAGGTTCGCATGGTCGGGGATGTCGTCGAACGACAGCAAGTCGTCGAAGTTCTGCGACAGCGGGATGTTCTTGTTGTAGTAGGCGATGTTCGTCCAGCCGCCGATCTCGATCGACGAGCATTCGGGATCGATGCCCACTAGGTCCGCCAGCGAAAGCCCTTCAATCGGGCCGGCTAGCGCACAGCCGCTGAACAGACCGCCGGCTTCGCAGCCCGAGCCGCAGGCGACGTCGTCGCTGCAGCTGGGATCAGCACAAGGGTCGCTGCAAGCCGGATCGCCGCACGCGAGCGATGACGTTGAACTGGCCGTTTGCACCGGCGTCGACGTTAGGTACTGATCGCCTTGTTGGTAGTACGCGTCACTCTTAAACGCCACGGGCTCGACGTACCGCGCCGTTTCCGCGAGCGCAAAGGGGCTGTACGTGATCGACGCAACCGTGAACAACGCAAAGGTGCGTTTCCGCATGGCGGGACTCCAAGCTGGGAGTATCAGTCGGGCGGGGGGCGGCGAAGGTGGGGCGTGAGATGCCGCTGACTAAAACTATCGACCGTAAAAGTTGGCGTGGAGAAGCCGAAACGGTCGCGCCGTTCGAAAGTCCTTAAGCGTCCCGCGAAACCTTGCGGGATGTATCGAGCGTAGGTTGGCTGGCGGCGCCAGCATGATCACGCTGCCGGGGGGGAGACGTCGGCGAACAGGGCGTCGACGAATTCGTCCGGCTGAAAAAGAGCCAAATCCTCGGCCTTTTCGCCGACGCCGATGTACTTCACCGGCAGCCCCACTTGCTGACGGATCGCCACAACGACGCCGCCCTTGGCCGTGCCATCGAGCTTTGCGAGCACGATGCCGGTGCAGTCTACCGATTGGGTAAAGTTGGCGGCCTGACTGACGCCGTTCTGGCCGGTCGTTGCGTCGAGCACCAGCAGCACCTCGTGCGGCGCCGTGGGAACGAGCTTGCGGATCGACGCTTGGATCTTCGTCAGCTCCGCCATCAGGTTCTTCTGCGTCTGCAAACGGCCTGCTGTGTCGATGATGCAAACGTCGATGCCTTGCGCCACGCTTTGCTCAACCGCTCGATAAGCAACCGCCGCGGGATGCGAGCCCGGCTCCCCCTTCACGATCTCGGCGCCCAACCGCTGCGACCAAATCGTCAGTTGCTCGACCGCCGCCGCGCGGAACGTATCGCCGGCGCCGAGCATGACGCTCTTGCCTTGCGACTTGAACATCGCCGCGAGCTTCGCAATGGAAGTCGTCTTGCCGGCGCCATTCACGCCGCACACCATAATGATCGTCGGCCCGCTCTCAGCGAAGCGAATCGGCGAGGCATCCTGAGCGAGCAATTCCCGCAGCTTAACCTTCCAGGTCGCAACGATATCGACCAAATGGACGACGCGGCCGCGGAAGTTCTTCGCCACCTCGGCGACAATCTCCTCGGCCGACGCATAGCCCATGTCGGTGCGAATGAGGATCGCCCGCATCTCGTCGAGAAACTCCTCGTCGATCAGCCGGCCTTCGCTCTTGAACAGGTCGCGAACGTCGGTGAGGAGGATGCTCTTGGTCTTCGAGAGACCGCTTTTGAATTTATCGAACAGACCCATAGGGCGGCGAAGCGATTGTTGGCTGGTGATTGGTAGCCGCCGGTCAACGACCGGCCGGAGCGAGCTAACCGCCCGTTTGAGGCTGCGGGCCCTCCATTCTAGGGGGTGAACGATGGGTGCGGAATGCGGTCGGTTGTAAAGGCTTGTTTTCGGCGGGAAATGCGTGGAGTTGCCCGCGAATCGCGCGAATTGTCGCTGATGGCGAGAACTGGCGCGGTTAGGCTCTGATACTGCCCGCTGCCGACTGCTCCCTGCCCACCGCATTTTTGTTTTTCATTGATGCGGAGCTGGTTTGTTCGCCATGTCGCCTCGCTGTCGCTTCGTATCGCTTTTCGCATTTTCGGCGACACAAAGCGGAATGTGTTGTCAAGGTTGAAGTTGCGTTGTCGCCTCCAAGTGCCACTGATGTCGCGATCGAATTGTGTCGCATTTCGTGTTTTTGGCGACATTAATCGGAATTTGCTTTCGGGATTGGAGTTATGTTGTCGCATCGGGTATCGCTGGCGTGTCGCCAGTGAGGAGTGTGATAGGTTGTCATTGAGACCTGGGCCGCAAGTAGCGTTATTCTGCTGGATGCTTGCGAGCCGGTCTGATGGCATGCCGCAGCGGAGGTTCGCACTGGCGACACGCCACTGGCACCCAGTAAACGGCATTCGAGATCTGGCGGTGGCGCAGTTCGTAGGCATACGCACCACCCTAGCGGACCATGCGGCCGAATCCCAGCTGGCAGTTTCGGCCACCCCGCGTTCGTGAGAGAGGCTATGCGGCCGTGATGGCATCTGCGGCTGCTGGCGGCTGCGACAGATTCGGCATGCATATCTCTGTTGGGGTAAGCGCGTCTTATCCACCGCCTTATGGCCAATTAAGACTGGCTCGATATATTGATCTTCGATACACCAGCCCATTCCATGCAATTCGAGGTCGATATGGGATTCTCGACGATTTACTTGCAACCATTCCACTTCGATCGCCCCCTTTCGCAGGAGCAGGCTGAGGAGTTGGTCGAGTTCAGTGAAACGGAGCATGAGGACGACGACGGGCAACCGGGCGGAGACGGGAAGCCGCCGACCTACTATTGCCAGTGGATTCCCACGAAAGACCGAATGGGCTTAGAGTGGGACAAGAACGAGAAGTTCTATTTCGGCCACGAGTGGCTGGTGTACCTCATCGAGCGATTTTTCATTCCGTGGGGATACACGCTAAACGGCGAGAGCCCATGGTACATCGACGACTTTGAAGAAGCCGGCGTCCTGCGGGTAGCGGATAACCTTGTTACGGAAGAACGCCGTGACATCGCCGCCATCAAGTCAGAGTATGGCGAGTTTGACCTTTACGGGCTCTAAATGCGCTGATCTGTCAGCCTAGACGCCAGTCAGGCCATGCTTGCAGGCGTGAGCGTGCTGAACTCGTCGAGGCGCTCCCTCGTGGTTCCGCATGTCGGCGCTCCGCGACAACATGCCACACGCCGAGTATGCGGGCAGACGGCGCGAGAAATATGGAATGTTACTTCTCACTCGGGAGGCCATGGATTCGGCTTCTCCGATCGACACTCGGAGAAATGTTTAACTCTCCGAACAAGAGTCGTTTGCATAGCGACTAGTTGCTCGAGAAGTAAGGAGTAATTCGTAATGCAGGTTCCCTACAACTCGGAGGAAAGACCGCTCCCTGAGCGATTATGGAAGTATCGGCCATGGAACGCGTTTACTCGCTCGCTAGTAGTCGATGGTTCGCTCTACCACGCGACGGTCGAGGAACTGAATGACCCATTCGAATTCCGCTGGCGTGAGAGAATGCCGACTACTATCGAAGGTCAGCGAAAGTACGTCGACGCTGTGTGTGACGAAGTTATGCCGCGTCAAGACAGAAAGACGCGCAAGCGGCAGCGGGAGTTTTGGATGCGTCAACTTCGCGAACGCGTTAAACACTATGACTGCGGCATTGGGCTAGCGCCTTTGCAGTTTGCACTAGGAGTGCTGTGCCTTTCTAAAGTGCCTGACAACATCTCGATGTGGTCGCACTATGCTGCTCGACACAGCGGCGTTTGCGTTGGAATCTCCACCTCGAAAGTATCTAGACGACGCTTCTACCCAGTTCACTACACGGACGAACTTCCCACGCTTGAGGCGGATCAGTACTTAAATCGTGACGCGAAGACGTTCGTTCAACTCTCGCTCACGAAAGCACGCCTCTGGCAATACGAAAAGGAATGGCGTTCCATCAACCATCCCGGACCGCACGATTTTCCTGGTTGTGTCGAACAAGTGATCGTCGGATGCTGGGCTTCGACCGAAGTAGAACACGAGGTGCGAATGGCAGCGCGAGCTGCGGAACAGAGCATCGCACTCTTCAAAGCAGTTCTAGATGAGACTCAATTTGCTCTGAACATTGTCACCCTGTAGGGAAATGTCTCCGCCCCTCGGCTCGCATGTGATTTGTTGTCGCAACGCCAATGTCGACACTTCTCGCATGATTAGCTGCCGGTGGAGCAATACTCCGACATGCTGGAATGGATTCGACGCGAACTCGGAGGTCAGCATGCTCACGCCTGGGGGACAAGAGCTTGGTGCGCTGCCTTATGGTGCAAGCCTCTTACGGCTGCGCCGCCTGGGTAGGCTCACGCCAACCCGGACTAGCCATTTCATGGGGAGCTTCTACGACATCCGAACGATTCTATGAGTTTGGATGCGGACGCTCCTCCGTGATGACCACTCACGGGCCGTCTACCGACTCCAGCGCCTGGGCGAGGCGGTCTTCGCTCACCTCGGTGAGTTCGATCTCTTGCTGCTTCGCTAACGCCTGATATCGCAGGACAACCAGCTGATATTCTGCGCGGCGCTCGACGTTGCGTTGCATCTCCCCCACTTCGTAATCGCCTCTTTGCTGCAAAGCCTTCGTAGACTTCACGGCCTGATCGGCGGCCAATTGGGCCAGCTGAGCGCTTTCGTACGACTGCTGAAAATCTCCGTCGAGCCATGCCAGTCGCGATTCGGCTGAAAAGTACGGGCCGGCGCACTCCAGCACAGTCAGCTGCGTGACCCTGCCTTGCTGCTTGAGCGACAACGTTTTTTCTAGAATTGCCTTCTGTTCATCGCGGAGTTCAGTCAGCACGCGTATCGACGACGCAGCATCGACTTCGATCGATGCATCGACCCAAGGGTCTGTCGCTCTCGCGGCGACGCTAGTGGAGAGAACGCACAGCACGCAAATCGCTCGCAGCAACATATCACTGCTCCTTTGCCGCACACTCGCGGGCAGAGTCGACGTAACTCTGCGTCGGATTGCCTGACAAGCCGCATTCTATTCTTGGCGAGTCGAAACGCCAGCAGCGGCATTCACGTGCGACTCAAAAAGTTCTATCCTGTCGGAATTGACATCAACGGCGCATGGCCGGCGGCCGCAGAGCGTCAACTGGCTGGGATGGTAGTCGACGTTCATCGACGGCTCGCATGCCCATGCCCGGCGGCAAGTGCACACGGCCCGCGGCTACTGATTGAAGCCCGGCCTACAGGTCTTCCGCTGTGAGGGTGCCGGCAATATCGTCGTAGATGATCCGGTAGCGAGTTGGCCCTGGCTGTTTGAAGTCGATGGGAGCGGTGCGGATTTTGTCTCGCGCGCCAAGTGTGAAGCTGAATGTCTTTAGCGGCACGTCGCCGAACTCGGCGACGCCGTCGTTGTCGGTTTGCTTGGACTCAAGGACATTGCTTGCCGGATAAAGTTCTTCGCCCGTGATGGCGAGCTTGTAGTCCGCCAGCGGCTTGCCGGCGGCGTCGACGAGTTTGGCGCTCACTTGGGCCGCCGGCAGCATCACGAAGTCGAGTTGGTAGGGGTGACCGGGGTACACGATCGCTTTGAAGTTCGATTCGCTCTCCGCCGCGTCGCGCGAACGGTAATTGGCCATACCGAGGTTGCCGGCCGCACAGAGGTCGCGTTCATAGAACCCGGGCTTCTTCGCGTAAAACGTCGCCACCTGCAAGTTCGGCCCGCCGTCGAGGCTCCACATCCCTGGGCCAAAATGGAGTTCGTACTGCCCCGCGGCGTCGGTCGTCACGGGTTCGCCAACGCGCAATGTTCCCCAGCCGGTGGCGGAGCGAATCTCGACTCCTTCCAGCGGGCGACCTTCGCCGTCGGTAACGCGACCAACGACAGTGAATCGATCGGTGGGAAGGGTAGGCGTCGGCCCGAGCGCGCCGGCGGCGTCGAGATCGACGTCGATTCTGCCGAACTGCCCATCGTGCACCCACAGTAGCGTCCGGTCATCGGCCCAAGCCAGCTGTTCCGCTCCGTGATTCAGCACCTTGCGGGCTTCGGCGCCATTGGGTTGGACGATCCAAATTTCGTCGCGAACGCTACTCCCTCTCGCGGCGGTGCGCGACGATTCGTGACGGCGGTAGGCGAGTCGCTTGCCGTCCGGGGACCAGATGGCGCCATACGCCCCCTCGCTGATCCATGAATATGGTTCTTTCGTCGATACGTTGACTCCAGGCGGCGAAACGCGCGTGAGCTGGATCTGCCCGTAATCGATGAACTGGGCGACATCGAGAACTCCGATGGCGCCATCCATCGGCACCCCGCTAAGCCAGCTACCGCCTTGGACGATGTCGGTGACGAGCGCAAGCTGCCGCGAATCGGGCGACCAAGCTGATGCCGTGCCGTTCGCATCGGGCTCGCGGACCCTGCCCGTTTCGCGCTCGATAATTGCTAACGGGTAATTGCCGACGTACTGCCCGACGCCGCAGGCGAGATACTTCGAATCGGGCGACCAGGCGGGGAGGTTCGCGACTGTCTTGTCGAGCACCTGCCGCACGGACTGCGTCGCGAGGTCGACGAAGAATAGGCCGTGAGATTGCTTGGTTTCGGGGTGGTCGACGAAGTAGTCGAGGCGTTCCCTGTCACTGGCGAACTTTCTCTTGACCGTCGAATAGTTGCCGCAGAATGCGATTATCTTACCGTCGGGCGAGAGGCATTGCTGATGGAATGAATCGCAGCCGTCCGGCATCCGCAGTTCGCCGGCGGGTTGACCGGTCAGATCGATGAGCCAGTAGCCGTTCTCACCATGCTTGGTGACGTACGCGAGGCGATCGTTGCCGTACCACTGGACTTCGCCGACCGAATCGGCCTCGATGGGCAGGGCGCGCCGGTTCGAGCCATCGACGTCGCCCACGATGATGCGGACTTTTTGCTCGCCCTTTGGGCCGACGGCGATTTGGCCGTACGCGATGTGCTGGCGATCGGGCGAAATGAACTGGGTGACCGGCGTTGCTTCGTCGGCGGCTGCCAGCGACGGGGCCATGATCGCCAACACGCAGAGAAGCCTTTGAAGCCCCGAGCAGGCGTTTGCGGCGAGCATGCCAATCTCCTTGACTAGGCAATGAGCAGCGACCATGAGCTCATTGGACCGCGATCTCCCCAAGCTTCAAAGAGCGGCTTCGATGTGCCTGTTGTCAGCGATTCGCATGCAAAGGCCCCGCGAGCAAGAGCATGCACCGGGCGGGAACACGCGTTAGTTCGTCGCGTTCTGGCCATTTCGCTCGGCGACTTCCACGGGATCGACGGTGAAATCGAGCGTTCCGCAGTCCATACAGAGCCGCGACTCGACTTTGACGCTTCCCGCGCCCAGGAAGTTAAGCAGGCCGGGAACTTGCGGGAGGAAGTGCAATTGCCCAGCAGTTTGCAGCGAACCGGCCTGGAAGTCGTCGCCATGGCAGCGGAGGCAGGTAGTGTTGCTCATGCGTTGGATTTTAATGGCCGATTGGGCGGAATGCTACGCGGCTGGGTGGCATCTCGTTGCGAAGCATCGGCGTACGGTGACGGCGATTGACCTCGACCGAGGGTTCGCATGCTCCCGCCTGAGGGGCAAGAGCATGGCGCCCGGTGCGAGCCTCTTGCGGCTGCGCCGCCCGGGTAGGCTGGACGCCAACCCGGGCTACCCATTTGGTCGTGGGATGAGATGATTGAGGCTGCATGCCGAAAGATGTCGGCATGCGGTTACCCCGACTTATGCCTAGTGATTCTTGCTCCCATGGCATCGCCTGCTGAATCGCCGGATGGGGACGAGCGGCCGCGGGCGGCTACAGGGCCGAGCGAGCCCCAGATTCTGCATTTTGGGTTGCGGCAGTGGTTTTACTTTATCTCGGGCGTGGCGATTCTTTGCGCGCTGCTCGCTCGGTTGGAGACAGTCGGGGCGCTGCTCGTGCTGAGCATCGTTGGCCTCGTGGCGGCCCATATCGTGGGGACGTTTCTGGGGACGAAGCTGCGGGATACTTCTGCCGAGGTGGCTCATTGGAAAGCTCGGCCGGGGTCGCTTGATGCGGATACGCCCGTGGCTGTGCCGCAGCCGGTTTCGCTCAGCGAGTTGCGATTGCCGGAGACGACGACGCTGGCGGGGCAGGGGAGGGGCGTGTGGCGGACGCGATTGGCGGCCGTGATTGGGGCGCTCGTTGGCATGGTCTGCGGAGCGGCAGCCATTTCGCGGTTCGCGGGGCCTGATGTAACGGCGGCAGGCGTGGCGCTGGGGGCGGTGAGTTGCGGCGTTATTGGGGCGTGGGTGGCGCTGCTGGGTAGCAACTTCTGGGCCATTGCGCGCGAGGCGTGGCGGCATGCTCATCGGGATCAGTAGCAGAGCAAACGCCAAGCTTGTTCAGGCCTGAAAGGCCGCGCCCTGATAGCCCAGGGCGCAGCCCTGGGAGTCTGCGACAGTTCAATACAAAGCCCTGTAAGGGCGCGCTAGCGCGCCCTTACAGGGCTTGGGTTTTGCAATCGGGCATCTTCACCCAGGACTGCGCCCTGGGCTATCGCAGCGCGGCCCTACAGGCCGCATTGAGGATTGAGCGACGACTATCGCACTGCCAGGCTTGCATCGAGTGCCGCTGCTGGTCGGAATGGTGGCCGACCCCAGGGCGGAGCCCGGGGCTAGATGTGCGGCTAGCGGCCGCTGGCTTGCAGCAATCGTCGTAGTAGCACCGGTTCGACGCGGCCGCGGAAGCGAATCTTGCCGTCGATTTCTACGACGGGGACGCATGTGTTGAACTGCTCGCAGAGCGCTGCGTCAGCGTCGACGTCGACCATCTGTGGCGTTAATCCGTGCGCTTTCACAAGCGCTTCGGCGTCTTCGCACAGGTGACATCCATTACGAGTATAGATCACGACATTCATGCGGCGCGTCTCGCGTTTGAATTCATTGCATTGATGGCGTCGCGCGCATGAGCGCTGCGGCGATGATGCGGTGCTGTTTTAGTGGACGAATGTTCACAAATTACGTGCCGTTTCCGGGGGCCCCGAATCCCCGCCAGCCCCCTCCTCGGGGGGGTGTCCCGGCGCTCCCGAAGTCCCGGATTGGCAACGTCTTACAGCTTCTGTTTGCCGCCCCTTTTGCCCGCAGCCTACCATATAGGTGGCGACGGGAAGCTCGCCCCGACCGGTTTTTAGGCCTTTGGTCGGCTCGCCTTGAAGGGTGCTTTCAAGCCCCGCTCGCAGGATGCGTGACACGCAGCAAGTGTATGAATTCTTTAAGGTTAGGCTCGCTATGTCAACGCAACGACGCTCGCAACTCAACGGTCTCCGCCCGAAGAAGACGACCCGCGCACAGACTGCCGTTCGGTGGTCGCGTCGCGCACGTAGTCCGCAGTTCGGTTCGCAGAACGTGCGCGCGCCATT
Source organism: Lacipirellula sp. (assembly GCF_965279485.1). Classification (NCBI taxonomy): domain Bacteria; kingdom Pseudomonadati; phylum Planctomycetota; class Planctomycetia; order Pirellulales; family Lacipirellulaceae; genus Lacipirellula; species Lacipirellula sp. The sequence continues at coordinate 157,019 of NZ_CBDIIC010000001.1, read as the reverse complement.
CGCGCCGCCGGAAGATTGGCACGAGCCTCGCAACGATGGCAAAGGGTACCGCATCGTTGTGCAAGATCCGGGCGAGGGTTATTCGCACGTGGTGACCCCTGAACAGATCCGCGCTCGGTTGGCTCAAGTGCCGCAAGAGTTCCTCAAAGGGCTCGAAGTGGTGCAGTTCAGCACGATGACCCGCAAGAAGCAGAGCTTCCCCTGCTATGGGATGCAATGGGGGAGCACGCTGTACCTCTATCCGCTCGAAACCTCGCTGGAGGAATGGTTTAACGTTCCTCCGCAGCCACAGGTGGTGACCGAATCGCGGATGTATGGCGGCCGCTGGGACGAGCCGGCCCACGGTTCGTGGCGGCTGACGTGGACGAAGGCCGCGATCACGGACTTTTACCTGAATAACATCCTGATCCACGAGCTGGGGCACCTGATCGACGACCGGAATACCGGGTACACCGATCGGGAGCGGTATGCGGAGTGGTTTGCCATTCACTACGGCTACCGGGCGACCGGCGGGGCGGATAGTCGCCGGCCGAACCCGAAGGTTCGCCGCCGGCACCATGTGAAGTAGGACTGGGAACGAGCAATAAAAACAAAAGCCGCGGGGCCTTTGCGGGCCCCGCGGCTTTTTTCGTGGTTACGAGCTGCTCGACCCGACCTACCAGAATCTGGCGTACAGGGCGCCGAGGATCGCGAGCGTGGTGAAGATCAGGAACGCCGTCAGCGGCGAAACCTTGAACATGCTGCTGTCGATGTCGATCGCCTTCGGGTTATCCTTCGGGCCGAACAGGCTGATGATCACCATCGCCAGGACCGTGAAGGCGAATGCCCAGCCCATGCAGATCAGATAGGGGATTTCGAAGATCTTCGCGCCGTCGTCGGTCAGCTTGCCGTTCGGGTAGGCCGTGTAGAGGAAATTGTTCTGCGACAGGCCCGGGGCGATGTCGTTGAAGAAAATCGACAAGAGGAAGCCGAGGATAACGCCCGCGATGGCGGCGGCGCCGGTGGTTCGCCTCCAGAACATGCCGAGCATGAACACTGCGAAAATACCGGGGCTCACGTAGCCGGTGTACTTCTGGATGAAGTCGAACCCGCCCTTTTCGATGTTGAACGAGTCCTTCCAGGTGCAGGCGATCGCGATCACCATCGAGAACAGGATGAACAGCCGGCCGATCCAGACCTGCTTCTTCTCCGAAGCGTCCTTATCGAGGTACTTCTTGTAGATGTCGAGCGTGAAGATCGTTGAAATGCTGTTCGCCTTGCCGGCAAGCGAGGCGACGATCGCGGCAGTGAGGGCCGCCACCGAGAGGCCGCGGAGGCCGGTCGGCAGGAAGCCGAGGATCGCCGAGTACGCTTGGTCGGCGACGACGACGCCATCCTTCTCCATTTCCCCGACGAGTTGCCCCTTCTGATAGAGCACGAACGCGGCGATGCCGGGAAGCATCACGATGATCGGCATCATCAGCTTCAGGAAGCCGGCGAAGAGCAGGCCTTTACGGGCCGTCTCCAAATCGGCGCCGAGGGCCCGTTGGGTGATGTATTGGTTACAGCCCCAGTAGTTGAGGTTCGCGACCCACTGGCCGCCGAAGTACATGGCGGCGGGCAGGGCGAGGTATTTGGTCACGTAGACAGGATCGGCGTCGGGCGCCGGTTTCCAGAGCATCATCCGGAAGTGGTCGGGGGCCTCTTTCAACAACGCGCCGAAGCCGGCGATTGCATCTTTGCCCAGGCCGAACTGCTCGCTGACCATCGTCAGGGCGATGTACGTCGTCGCCAGGCCGCCGAAAATCAGCACAACCACCTGAATGACGTCGGTGTAACCGATCACCTTCATGCCACCCAGCGTGATGAACGTCGCGAACAAGGCCAACGCGATGAGCACGTAGTGGAACGAGCCGTCGCCGCCGACGAGCTTGCTGATCGCCAGCGAGCCGAGGAACAGAATCGACGTCAGGTTGATGAAGATGTAGAGGAACAACCAAAAGATCGTCATGATCATGGCGACCGACTCGTTGTAGCGCTGCGTGAGGAACTGCGGCATCGTGTAGATGCGGTTCTTCAGGTAGATCGGCATGAAAAAGACGCCGACGACGATCAGCGAGATCGCGGCAATCCACTCGAACGCCGCCACGGCGATACCGACCTTGAAGCCAGACCCCGACATGCCGATGAACTGCTCGGCCGAGATGTTCGAGGCGATCAGCGAGGCGCCGATCGCCCACCAAGTGAGCGATCCTTCGGCCAAGAAAAAGTCGGTCGTGGAGGTTTCTTCCCGCTTCTTCTTGCTGTAAATCCAGTAGCCGTACGAGGCGACAACGACGAGATAGACGAGAAAGACCGTGTAGTCGATGGCGGTAAGACCGGTCGACAGCGCGAGCGTAAGTGAAGAATTCATAGCGTCTGCAAAAGATGGGGCGGCAACAGCCGGAAAAGTTTTTTTGCCGAGCGCGACAAGAATCCCGCGCTGCTTGCGAAAACTCTAACAGACTCGGCGGACTCCGCACAAGTCGTGACGGGGTCAAGAATTGCGTCGCGCGACGATACCAATTCCGAGTAGCGGGGTTATAAATTGACGGCGGCGTTTTCGCCTCCGCCCACTATAATCAGCGGCGGCTGAGAATGCTTGTCGATGGAGCTGTTCGCATGAAACGTCGCACAGGTTTTACCCTCATTGAACTGCTGGTGGTGATCGCCATCATCGGGCTGCTCGTCGCGCTGTTGCTGCCGGCCGTGCAGGCGGCGCGCGAAGCGGGGCGCCGCACCCAGTGCAAAAGCAATCTGCGGCAGATTGGGCTGGCTCTCACGCAGTATCTTGATCGCCACGGCGAGCGGGGGAAGTTTCCCGAAGTCGCGAAAACGCCCAGCTTGGAGAAGAACTCTCCCAAGCCAAAGCCGTCACTGTATGACGTGCTCGCACCGTACTGCGAAAGCAATCGGGAACTGTTCCGCTGCCCGAGCGATTCTTTGATCAACGCCGACAACCAACTCGACCCCAACAAAGACGACGCGCTCATCGATATCTCCGGCGAAGAATACGAAACCTACTTCGAGAAAGAAGGCTTGAGCTACGAGTATCCCTCGCTGGCGCTTGCCAACAGAACTCGCCCGGAGGTGTTGGACACGAAAGGGAGTTCTGAAATCTGGATCGTCTACGACTTCGGCGCGTTCCACGGTCCGCCTGGCCAAAACGGCGCTCGGAACTTCGCGTATCTCGACGGTCATGTCGACGCGGTCATTGTCGCCGAGTAACCTCGTCTCCTGTTAATCCAAGGTGCACGCCATGAAGAAATCGGAAGTCACCGGCCTCGTCGCCGTCGCGGCCCTTGCGCTTTTTGTCGCCTGGTTCTATGGTTGGTTTGACGGCAAGGCCTATAGCGACGATCCGCAGGTCGCCGCGCTTGAAAAGCTGCGCGATGAGAATGCCCCGAAAATGGAGAATATGCCCGCGGACCAGCGGCGCTCTCAGGGCGAAGCATTCCGCAAGCAGATGGAAGGTCTCTCGCCAGACCAACGAGCCGCGTTCTTCGAAAGCAGCATGGCGGTGTTCGTGCCGATAATGGCTGGGCAGTTCGAGAAGAACTACGACGAATTCATGGCCAAGTCGCCGGAAGAGCAGCGACGCGAACTCGACAAGCGAATTGACGAGATGGAAAAGCGGGGAGGGCAGGGTGGGCCCGGCGGTCCCGGCGGTTCCGGCGGCGGAGGTCCGGGGCGTGGCGGCCCGCCGAATATGGACTCGAAGAAGATGGACGAGTTCCGCAAGAAGATGCTCGACTACACGACGCCCGATCAGCGGGCGAAGTTTGAAGACGGGATCAATCGCTTCAACGAGCGCCGCAAAGAGCGCGGCTTGCCGCCAGTCGGCCCGGGACCGGGCGGACGGCCGTTCTGAGTGCGGCAGTCTACGCACGCGACGGTTGGCTGAAGCGGGTTAGCTCTTCCATCGGCACGAGCTGTTGGAAGCTGCCCGAACGAAAACCTTCAAGGTCGAGCGTCACATAGCGGAAGCCGATGCGGCGGAGTTCGGCGGCGACGTCGCTGCGCAGTTGCGCGTCGGCCATTCGCGCGAGGTCCGCGAGAGAGAGTTCCAAGCGAGCGAGATCGTTTTCGTGAAGCCTCACCCGCAGGTTGCCGAAGCCAAGCTTGCGCAGCGCTGTTTCCGCTTGATCGATCATCGCCAATCGCTCCGGCGACACGGCGACGCCGTAGGCTAAGCGGCTCGACAGGCACGGGGTCGCCGGTTTGTCCCAGATTTCAATCCCCCAATGCTTCGCGATCGCTCGCACGGCATTTTTGTCGAGTCCACAATCGGCCAGCGGGCTGCGAACGCGATGTTGCGACGCCGCCTTCATGCCGGGACGGAAGTCGCCAAGGTCGTCGACATTAGCGCCATTGAGGATGACCTCGATGCCGCGGCGCGTCCCTTCCTGCTCAAGCTTCGAGTAGAGCTCGGTCTTGCAGTGAAAGCAGCGGTCGGGGGCGTTCCGCAGGTACTGCGGATCAGCAAGTTCGTCGGTGGCGAGCGTTTCGTGCTGAATGCCAATCGCTCGCGCGATGCGAATGGCGCCGTCGAGCTCGCCGCTGGCCAAGCTCGCACTACTGCCGGTGATCGCCAGCGCGCCGTCGCCGAGGGCGGCGTGCGCGGCATACGCGACGACGGCGCTATCAACGCCGCCGGAATAGGCGACGATGCATCGGCCTAGCGGGCGGATCTCTGCGACAAGTCGCTCGGCACGCGTGGTAATCTGCGATGCGTCCATGCCGGCAGTATACAGCGGCAGTGTGATTCGTCGCAGGCGGGGCGGCGCAAGCTACTAGCCCCGGGCTCCGCCGGAGGGTCGGTTAGTAGGACGCGGGACGACGTCTACCGGTATGGAAACCCACCCCCGGGCGGAGCCCGGGGCTAGGGCAGAAGCGCTCCGCTTAGCTGTTGGCGTCGGCAAAGTCGCGCGTCAGCGGTTCCATTACCTTGGTGTTCCGCTCGACGGCGAGAATCGTGGTCCGCTGTTCGACGCCATCGTACGAACTGGCGACGATCGGAATCACCTGCCGGCGATCGGGCAGGCTCAGCCGGACGGCGAAGGTGCCGTCTTCGCGGAGTTGCACCGGTTCGCCTTGCAGCGTCACGTGGGCGTCGCGGTTCGCGGCGCCGTAAACGATGATCTCGGCGTCGACGGCGAAGTCAAGCTGCTCGCCGTCGCGGCCAGCGGCGCCGCTGCCGTAGCGGGTCTTCATCGGCGTGCCGAGCGGACGGCGTAGGCGTTCTTCGAGCAGTTCTTGCAACTCTCGGCTCGCGCCTTGGGCCGAATAGCCGCCGCTCATCGCAAAGATGCGATCGGCGTCTTCGGCGACAGCCTTCCAATTGTCGTCGACCGCGTCGCTGGTGCCGGCCGGCGGCGTTGAAACGTCGTTGCTGCGGGCTAGGCAATAGAACGAGTCGTCAATGGCGAGGTAGCCGATTTCGAGACGATAGTCGGACGGCGGATCTTGGACGTCGACATACCAATTTCGGACGCCGCCGTGGATCTGGATGTCGCGTTCGAGCAGCGCGGCCGAATCGGGCTGAATTTTGTAGACGCGGATGACCGGCTTGGCGCCGTGCCAACGCTGGCCCATCGCCGCCTGAGCGCGATCGACGCTGCGGGGCGAGAGTTCCCAGTAGGCATGCAGCCAGTAGGGGTCGCGGACCATCACCACCAAGCGATCTTGCCGCGCGGCGGCGTCGGGAGTCGCCGAAGAGAGATTGCGGCCTTGGGCGAGTTTGTCCTGGAGTTGGCTCAACTTCCGTTGGGCGAGACTATCACGTCGCGGTTGCAGGCCGACCGGTTCGGCGGCGTCGGCCCGGCGGCCTTCGCCGGCGCGGGCTAGTTTCGCCTCGGCGGAGGCGCGGCGTTTGGCGGCGCGCACAAGGGCGCCGATCAACTCCTCCTTCCGCATCGAATGCCAGCCGGCGACGCCGCGTTCGCGGGCCATTTGTGCCAGATCTTTAGCCGTCAGCGATCGGAGAGTGGCCGCCGTCATCGTTCGGAGATTCCTATGAGCGAGGCGAGTGTTCGTGGGGAGGGGGAGGACGGCGCGCAGCGCTCCTCTCCATGCGATCGTCCTTTCGCTCCCAGAATGGCCCTCTTGGCCGGAATCGGAGAAAGAATCAGCGGCGAGCAAGGGGAGGCGGGACGGTGGCTCGAACGGCGAAACTGATGTCCCGTCGCTGCGACGCGATGGCAAATCGGGCGCCGTCATGCGCTCCCTTCTCCCTCATAATAGATATTACCGTCCCTTTCCGCAACTAAATTCCCTTAGAATCGATACGTAACCACTTACCAAGAAACAGTTTACGTCCACCGAGGGAGGCCACCGCAGCGGCCCCAGGGGATGGCTTTTTTCGGATTGCGCCGCAGGGTGGCTAAATTATGTTCAGGGCAGCACGGCTACGTCGACGCAACGCTATATAAATCAAAGAGTTAGTGGGGCGTGGGCAGACTTTGTGAAAAAAATCACAAATTCTGTTTCTGGGTGGTTGACACACCTCTTCGCGCTAAATAAATTGTGCTGGCATAGGGCCTTACGATTTCTTAACCACCCCTTGTCCAACATCTGGCCAGGGAATGGAGAGCTCAGAAGGTGCTACTCAACGCATTTCCCTGCAATGACTTGCAGCTTGACACTCAGGTGCAGCGGCCACAACCGCTTCGTCGTGAGTCAAGCGTAATCACGTGTCTGAAGATGCGACGAGAACTGTAACCGGAGGCAATCGGCTCGCATGGCAGACGACCCCATTCACCCAATGGGGATTGCCATGCTGTGGGTGGGGCGAATTTTCGCAGCCGCCTTGATGATGGTTCTTCCCGGCGTGGCGGGCTTTTGGCTCGACAAGCGATTCGGGATGGGTTTCATCGGCCTGATTGGATTTGGTTTCGGGTTGGTGGGCGGCATGATTTACCTCATCTCCGCGACTCGCGCGACGGAAGTCGGGCGAAGTGAAGCGGCTCGGCCGAAGGCCGGGCAGGATCCGCCTCAGGCGCCGTGAACTCACGGCGCGTCGAGGCTACCAGGCAAGGACGCTGCAAAGGCGCCTCTCCCGCGCGGAGGGTTCGCCACGGAGCTGGCGCGAGCGATCGCGCTGGCGAACAACACAAGTGCTACGAGCGGCAAAATACATCGCGATTCTCGGACTCTTCCTGGCGGCGGTTGCTGCTGTCTCGGGAGCTGTCGCCGCACGGCAATACGGGACCGGCGCCTACCTCGCGAGCGCCGTCTCGGCCACGATGATCTGGGCAGTCGGCTCGCTGTCGCTGCTGATCGTCGCCCTCGCCCCCACGCCGGCCGCTCGCGTCAACGCCGCGTTGCTCGGCATGCTCATTCGCATGGGGCTGCCGATGCTTGCACTCATGTATTTCACGAAATCGAATCATCCCCTCGCTGCCGAGGGAATTGTGGGTCTGTTGGTCGTGCATTACCTACTGGGGCTGATCGTCGAGACGCTCCTGTCGGTCCGTCTGACCTCCGCTTCGGCGACGCCGGCAGTCAACACGACGCCCGCCGCCAGTTAGTTCGCACCGTATTGATTACCAGTCGCTCCGCCTTCACGAAGTAATTGGACATGTCCTCCCCGATCCTTCATATCAAAGACGCGTATTACTTCGAGGTGCCGCGCTTCTTGAAGAAGTCGGAGTTGAAGTCGCGCAGCGAGTTCCCGGAACACTACATCCGGCTCGATTCCGAATACCAAGACTGGGAAGCGAAGCGTCAGTACGAAGGGCTCGCAAAGCTGAAGAATCTGCAGGGCTTGCCCGCCGAAGGTTCGCTGATGAACCAGTACCACGCGTGGGTCCACGCCGACGGCAACTTTGCGAAGCCGTTCGACCGCTTCCTTGAAGAAGCGCCAAGCCAAGCTTGGTTCCAAAAGCAGCTCGGTCTGGGAGGCTTTGCTTTCTCCTCCGAGCCGAAGCAGATCCCGAACGAGTCGGACGACGCCTACGCGGCTCGCCTCACCGCCTGGAACGCCGCGAAGTCCCGCGCCGAAGCTCTGCAAAAGAGCTGGACTACGATCAAGACCAACGCCGAGAACGTCAAGGAATACCTCGACACGACTCCCGATTGGTCGCCGGCGAAGCTCGCCGAATACAACCATCAGCTCGACGGCAAGATTCTGATTCCGCAGCCGTTCGGCAAGTTGAAGAACAACTACGAACGCGAGTCGGGCTTCGCGATTTCTAAGTTCATGATCTTGGAAGCGGTGGTCGCCCTGATTCTGATTGCCGTGTTCACGATCCTGGCGGCGAAGATTCGCCACGGGAAGGTGGTCCGCGGCAAGCTGTGGAACATGTTCGAAGCGTTCCTGCTGTTCATTCGCGACGACATTGCTCGCCCCGCGATTGGGCATCACGACGCCGACCGCTTCGTGCCGCTGCTGTGGACGATCTTCATGTTCGTCCTCGGTTGCAACCTACTCGGCATGCTGCCGTGGGTGGGGGCGCCGACCGGTAGCTTCAGCGTGACGTTTGGCCTCGCGATGGTGACGTTCGCGACGGTAATTGTCGCCGGCTCGCTGCGATTCGGCATCGTCGGCTTCTGGAAGAATCAGGTTCCTCACATGGACCTGCCGTTGCCGCTGGCAATCGTCATTGTTCCAGGCTTGTTTGCCATCGAAGTCGTTGGCCTGCTCATCAAGCACTTGGTGCTGAGCATCCGGTTGCTCGCGAACATGGTGGCCGGCCACTTGGTGTTGCTGGCGATCATGGGCTTGGCCGTGGCCGCGGCCGCGAGCGCGAATTGGCATCTCACCGCGACGATCTCGGTGATCGGCTCGGCGTTGTTCAGTCTGTTGGAGTTGTTCGTCGCCTTCCTGCAGGCGTACGTGTTTACATTTTTGTCTGCCCTGTTCATCGGCGCTGCGGTGCATCACCACTAGCCGAGCGTTCGAGGCAGGGTTAACGCTGGAACTTTCAGAGTTCTTATTTTTCTAAGGAGCTTACTGTCGTGACCAAGGTAGCGAAGCTGTTTGCAATGTGTTTGGTGGCCTCGTTGGCGTTGGCCACTCCCGCTTGGGCCCAAGAAGAGGAAGGCGCTGACGTCGCGGCCGCTCCGGCCGTCGTCGCCGCCCCGGCTGCCGCTGGCAGCGCCGCGCTGATCACCTTCTCGGGTGCGTTCGGCGCCGCCCTCACCACGATTGGCGCCGCCTACGGCATCGGCAAGCTGGCCAGCGCCGCTCTTGAGAGCATGGCCCGTCAGCCCGAAGTCGCCGGCAACATCCAAACGGCGATGATCATCGCGGCCGCCCTTATCGAAGGTTTCACCTTCTTCGCGTTGTTCATCTGCATGCAGCAGAATCCGTGGGGCTAAGCGGTAGAGGCGGAGTCGCAAGGCGCCTGCCGTGGGCGGCGCCATGTTTCCTCGTGATGCGAGAGCTGAAATGCGCGGGATTGTTTGGGTACTGTTGAGCACGCTGGCCTTGTTGCTGGTCGGGTCGAACCACGCCTACGCCGAAGCGGCGCACGGTTCGCACGACCTAGGTCACGGCGACGCCGGGGCGTCGTTGGAAGATCCGTCGGAGATCCGCGGTGATCTGGCGATCTACACCTTCGCCGTGTTCATGCTGCTCTTAGCAATCCTGGGTACGCTGGCTTGGCCGAAGATCAGCGTCGCTCTCACCGAGCGTGAGAAGCGGATCGAGGACAACATTGCTTCCGCCGAAGCAAAGAGTGAAGAAGCGAAGCGGCTGCTGGCTCAGTACGAGGCCAAACTGGCCAGCGCCGCGGCGGAAGTGCGGGCGATGCTTGAAGAAGCTCGCAAGGACGCCGAAGCAACGAAGGAGCAGATCATCGCCGAAGCTCGGGCCGGCGCCCAAGCCGAGCGTGATCGGGCGGTTCGCGACATCGATCTCGCGGCCGACCACGCCATGAAGAACATTGCCGAAACCAGCGCCAACCTCGCGGTGGATCTGGCCGGCAAAGTGATTCGCGAGTCGATCAACCCTGCGAAGCAGCAGGAATTGGTTCGCGTGGCACTCCAGAAGCTGCAAGCTTCGAACGTGAGCAACAACTAGATTTTCGCCAGTACGCCAAAGCCCATTTAGACCTGCCGTTCGCGGCGGGCACGCCTGGGAAACCACATGTCTGAATTCATCCACGCCGATCGCGATCAGGAAAACGTCTTCGACGTCGACGCCGAGCGACTCGCTCGCGTTTACGCCGAGGCAGGTCTGAACGCGGCCGGCAGCATTGCCGAACAAGAGTCGGTGGTGGCGGAGTTGGAAGCAGTGGTGCGGGACGTGCTGTCGGTCGATCCGCGGGTCGGAGAGATTTTCAGCTCCGAGCTGATCGACTCGGACGAAAAGGTGGGGATGCTCGACCGGATCCTCGGCAAGCAAGCCTCGCCGAAGACGCTCAACTTGCTCAAAGTCATGGCTCGCCACGAGCGACTGGGCCTGCTCCGCGACGTCGCGAAGGCGGCTCGCAAGATGTGGCAGCAGCGTTCGGGCCGCATTCCGGTGGAACTCGAAACGGCCAACGAACTCGACGCGACGCTGGAGAAGGAAATTCTAACCGCGTTCGGCGGCGTGCTGGGGGCCGATCCGATCGTCACCCAGCGAGTGAATCCCGAGCTTATCGCCGGCTTCGTGATTCGCGTCGGCGATCGCGTCTACGACGGCTCGGTGCGAACCCGGCTGGAGAAGATGCGGCTCGCGATGATCGAGCGGGCCGTCGATGCGATTCAAAAGACGCCGCAACGGTTCGTCGACAAGACGACCGCCTAAACGACAACAACGGCGAGCCTCGTGCTCAGCCGCGAATTCATAACCGATTACACGGTCACCAACCAAAAATAAGATTTGCCATGAAGTTCAATAGCGACGAAATCGCATCGGTTATCCAGAAGGAAATCGAGAACTACGCCGCCCAAATCGACGTCCGCGAAGTCGGCCGCGTGCTGGAAGTCGGCGACGGCATCGCCCAGGTCTACGGCCTCTCTGGCGTCATGGCCGGCGAGATGGTCGAGTTCTCCAGCGGCCCGATCGGGCTGGCGTTCAACCTCGAAGAGAACTCGGTCGGTATCATCATCCTCGGCGACTACCTGTCGATTAACGAAGGTGACGAAGTCCGCTCGACCGGCAAGCTGCTCAGCGTCCCGGTGGGCGAAGCCCTCCTCGGACGCGTCGTCGATCCGCTCGGCAACCCGCTCGACGGCAAGGGCCCGATCGTCACCAGCAAGCGTCGCGACGTGGAAGTGATCGCCACGGGCGTCGCCGAACGCAAGCCGGTGACTGAACCGCTGCAAACGGGCATCAAGGCCGTCGACGCGATGACGCCGATCGGTCGCGGTCAACGCGAACTGATCATTGGCGACCGCAAGACTGGCAAGACCGCCGTCGCGCTCGATGCGATCATCAATCAACGCGGCTCGGGCGTGAAGTGCTTCTACGTCGCCGTCGGTCAGAAGGAATCGACCGTGGCCGCGGTGGTCGAGCGCCTTCGCGAAACGGGCGCCATGGACTACACGACGGTGATCGTCTCCGGCGCCAGCGCCCCGGCGCCGCTGCAGTACGTCGCTCCGTACGCCGGCACCGCGATGGCCGAAGAGTACATGTTCAACGGCGGCCACGCCCTGATCGTTTACGACGATCTGAGCAAGCAAGCCGTCGCCTACCGTCAGCTGTCGCTGCTCATGCGTCGTCCGCCAGGCCGCGAGGCGTTCCCCGGCGACGTGTTCTATTGCCACAGCCGGTTGCTGGAACGTTCGGCCAAGCTCAGCGACGCCCTCGGCGGCGGTTCGCTCACCTCGCTGCCGATCATCGAGACGCTCGAAGGCGAAGTGTCGGCCTACATTCCGACGAACGTCATTTCGATCACCGACGGACAGATTTACCTGCAGCCCGACTTGTTCTTCGCCGGCATCAAGCCCGCCATGAACGTCGGTATTTCGGTTTCGCGCGTCGGCGGCGCCGCCCAGATTAAGGCGATGAAGAAGGTTGCCGGCGGTTTGCGTCTCAACCTCGCCGCATTCCGTGAATTGGAAGCATTCGCTCAGCTCGGTACGGAACTCGACCCCGACACGCAGTCGCGTCTCGACCGCGGTTACCGTCTGGTCGAATTGCTCAAGCAGGGCGTCTTCAACCCGCTCAACATTGTTGACGAAGTGCTGGTCATTTACGCCGGCACCCGCGGTCACCTCGACAAGGTTCCGGTCAACCGCGTGCAAGAGTGGGAAAAGACCTTCCTCACGTTCATGGCCGATCAGAAGCCGGAGATTCGCCAAGCGATCTCCGACAGCAAGGACCTGTCGGACGAGACGGTCCAGCAGATCGAAGCCGCGCTGAAGGAATTTAACTCGCAGCACGACTTCATCCCGGTCGTCGACGATGCGATCATCGCCTAGCGCGATGCACCGCAACCGCAGTAGCAGTCACTAACGCCAACGTTCTTCAGCCTTACGCCACGCCATGGCCAATCCCAGAGCACTCGACAAGCGCCGCAAGTCGATCAAGAACATCCGCAAGATAACGCGGACGATGGAATTGATCGCCACCGCGCGGTTCAAGAAGGCGATGGATCGCGCTTCGGCGGCTACGTCGTACACGCAGCGAATCACGCAGCTGGTGAACGACCTGACGCGGACGGGCCTCCAAGTGAGCCACCCGCTGCTTGAGAAGCGCGACGAAGTGAAGAAGGCGACGCTGCTCGTGCTGACCGCTAACCGCGGCCTGTGCGGCGGCTTCAACGGCAACCTGCTTCGCGCGGGCCTGCTCCGTTGGAAGGAAATCAACGAAGAAGTGCCGGAAACGCGGCTCGAAATCGCCGGTAAGCGCGGCATCGCCGGCTTCAAATTCCGCGGCTACGAGGCGGAACACGCCTACACCCACTTCGAAGACAAGCCGAGCTTCGACGAAGTCGACGTCCTGGCGACCCGCTATCTCGACGAATACCAATCGGGCCAGCTCGACCGCCTCGACGTCGTCTACATGAAGTTCGACAGCATCGCTCGCCAACACGTGGCGATCGAGACGCTGCTGCCGCTCGGTTCGCTGGGCGCTGAAGCGAAGGAAGAAGAGACGACGGGACCGCAGATTCAATACGAATTCCTGCCATCGCCGGAGAGCATCTTGGAAGAAGTCGTGCCGACCAGCTTCAAGGTGCGGCTCTTCAAGTGCTTTCTTGACTCGGCCGTGAGCGAGCAGATCGCTCGCATGGTCGCGATGAAGAGCGCCACCGAAAACGCCGGCGACCTGATCAAGCAACTGAGCATGCAATACAACCGCGCCCGCCAAGGCCGCATCACCTCCGAGTTGATGGACCTCATTGGCGGCGTTGAAGCTTTGAAATAATACGAACTAAGAAAAAGTCTCTCGCAGAGGCGCGGAGACGCAGAGACGCAGAGACGCAGAGACGCAGAGAAATATGCAGAAAGGGAGAGAAGTAAAGCAACTGTAGAGAGGTGACTTTTGTCACTTCACCCAAGTTCATTGCCGACTTCTCTGCATTTCCTCTGCGCCTTTGCGCCTCTGCGAGAGAATTTAAAAACAGAAGACTTCGTTAGACTCCGTCCTACGAATTAGCCAAAGACGAATATGTCCACCGCAACTGCCAAAAACATCGGTCACATCACCCAGGTCATCGGTTCGACGTTCGACGTCGAGTTCGCCGAGGATCAGCTCCCCGCGATCTTCAACGCCGTGAAGATCAAGTCGGAGAACAAAGGGGTGAAGATCAATCTCACCGGCGAAGTGCAGCAGCACTTGGGCGGCGGCCGCGTCCGTTGCATCGCCCTCGGCGCCACCGACGGTTTGATCCGCGGTCAAGAATGCGTCGACACCGGCGCCCCGGTGTCGGTTCCGGTCGGCAAGGCGACGCTGGGTCGCGTCTTCAACGTCACCGGCGACGCGGTCGATGGTCGCGGCCCCGTGGCGGCTGAAGAGTATTGGCCGATCCACCGTCAAGCTCCGCCGCTGTCGGAACTATCGACGAAGACCGAGCTCTTCGAAACGGGCATCAAGGTGATCGACCTGCTCACCCCGTTCGTCCGCGGCGGTAAGGCCGGGTTGTTCGGCGGCGCCGGTCTCGGCAAGACGGTTATTCTCACCGAGCTCATCGCTCGTATCGCGTCGGCTCACGGCGGTTACTCGGTGTTCGCCGGCGTCGGCGAGCGGACTCGCGAAGGGACCGACCTCTGGCTCGAAATGCAAGAAGCGAAGATCGGCGACACCGGCCGCAGCGTTATCGACCAAACCTGCATGGTCTTCGGTCAGATGAACGAACCGCCGGGTTCGCGTCTCCGCGTCGCCCTGTCGGCCCTGACGATGGCCGAGTACTTCCGCGACAAGACGGGCGCCGACACGCTGCTGTTCGTCGACAACATCTTCCGCTTCTCGCAAGCGGGTAGCGAGGTGTCGGCTCTGCTTGGTCGTATGCCGTCCGCGGTCGGTTACCAACCGACGCTCGCCTCCGAAATGGGCGCCCTGCAAGAACGGATCGCCTCGACGAACAAGGGCGCCATCACCTCGGTGCAAGCCGTGTACGTGCCGGCCGACGATCCGACCGACCCGGCGCCTGCCACCGCGTTTGGCCAGCTCGACGCGTTCATCTACCTCGAGCGGTCGATTTCGGAAAAGGGCATTTACCCGGCGGTCGATCCGCTGGCCAGCTCCAGCCGGATTCTCGATCCGCAGTACGTCGGCGAGCGTCACTACAACGCCGCCCGCCGCGTTCAAATGACCCTGCAACGTTACCGCGAACTGCAAGACATCATCGCGATTCTCGGCGTCGACGAACTGAGCGAAGAAGACAAGCTCATCGTCCACCGTGCTCGCCGCATCGAGCGGTTCCTGTCGCAGCCGTTCCTCGTGGCCGAAGTCTTCACCGGCAAGCCGGGCGAAATCACCCCGCTGGCCGACACGATCCGCAGCTTCGAAGAACTGTGCGACGGCAAGTGGGATCACCTGCCCGAAAACGCCTTCATGTACGTCGGCCCGATTGAACAGGCCGAAGAGCAGTGGAAGAAGACCCGCAAGTAGTATTCGCTGTTTAGCGGTCCATTCGCGGCATGCGGGACAGCCCCGTCGCCGCCCGGCCGCCGACCACGCACCGAGCCCGTACCCCCGATAGACGACCATGGCCGCCCACGCCGAAACTTCGAGCCACTCGACGCCCCATGCAACTGGGATTTCCGGAGAGCTGCGCGTCGTCGTCGTGACGCCGGAGCAAACGGTGCTCGACGCGACGAGCGACTTCGTGGCGCTGCCGCTGTTTGATGGCGAACTTGGCGTCGCGCCGGGGCACGCGCCGATGATCGGCCGCCTCGGCTACGGCGAACTGCGGATCGGTCACGGCGAAGGCCAGCGGTACTACATCGACGGCGGCTTCGTGCAGGTCGTCGACAACGTCGTTTCGGTGCTCACCAACCGCGCGATCGCAGCGCCGAAGCTTGATGAGACGAAGATCGGGGAGACGATCTCGTATCTGCTGACGACTCCGGCGGCCGGCGACGACGAACTCAACCGCCGCGACCGAGCGCTCGCCCAGAGCCGGGCTCAACTCCGCGTTGCTCAGCACGCGAAGTAACACCGCATTCTTGCGATGCTTCTAACCCCGGGCTCCGCCCGGGGGGCGGTAACCATTTTGGTTGGCGTCGGCTCGCGATCTGCCACCCCCGGGCGGAGCCCGGGGCTAAGAATGCGGCGCCATCCGCGTTCAATCTTCCCAGATGTCGCGTAGCTTCTCAGACGCCTGATAGCGAATCCCCTCGTCGGTGAGAATCTCCTCCGTCGCCGCCTCGATCTCGCTGCGGCGGAAAACGAGCGATTCGTTGCGGTCGTCCATTTCGAACCGCAAGAACTCGTCGGTGCTATCTCGCAATAGTTCGCCGAGGTGGCGGAGGTTCTTCACGGCCACGCCGTTGACGCTCTTCACGACGCCGAGGCGATTGTCGTAGCCCTTGGCAATGGTGTGCGGAAAGAGTCGCGTCGCGATGACGACGAGCTCCTCGCCCGGCTCGGCAGGCGGGTCGTACAGCCGCTCAAGGATCGGGCTATTGAGCCACAACAGCATGCCGCTGCCGTTCGCCCCCAGCCCGCGCACGTATTCCTGCGATGCCGCCTCGAAGACCATCGGCCCGTAGATGAAGTACTCCGGATAGCGGTCCTTCAGGATTGGCACTAGATAGTCGCGATCGGGCGACACGGGGACCTGTACCACCTGCGATTTGCCGTCCCGAAACACCGTCAGCTCGACTTTGCCGTCGTTCGCCAACCGAGGGATGTAGTACTGAAATCGGAGCCGCAGCCCCTCGCGGACCTCGACGTACCCCTGGTTATCGATCGCATGCGGGCCGATGTGGGTGATGACGTCCCACGGCTCGAGCGGATAGTCGTCCGCGTCGCGGTAGGGCTCGGTAACGACGATGCCGGTCACTTCGCTCGGCATCTTGAGGAACGCCCGTAGCGCTTCGTTTTCAGCCGTTTGGTACTCGTCGTACATCTGCGGATTGCCGTCGTATTGGCCGTCCGCGGCGTCCTTCAGGAACGATTCAATCTCTTCGGGCGGAATGAGGTAGCCGATGTTGTCGGCCTCCTGAATCTTGCTGAAGACCAGCCCGGCGATCTTGCCGTCCTGGATTGCCGGCCCGCCGCTGTTGCCGGGGTTGAGAGCCGCATCGACCTGCACCCGCGTGCCCCAGGCGCCGTAGTTGTAGCTGGCGTACTCAATCCGCGAGACGATGCCGTCGGTCACCGACAGGTCGTCGCCCCCCTGGGGATAGCCGTAGACGCTAATGTGCGATTTGAGCTTCGGTAGATCGGTCGCCAGCGACAGCGGCGTGATGCCGTCGAGCCCCGCCGGATCGACTAGCTCGACGAGCGCCAAGTCGATGCCGGGGGCGATCGCGATCACCTTGCCGCGGAGCTGGTCGCCTCCTTGGCGGAGTTGCACGAGGACTTCGCTCGCGTGCAGCACGACGTGGGCATTGGTGAGAATCCGCGGCCCGGCGATGACGACGCCGGAGCCGGACGACTTCGCCGGGCTCGCCTTCGTCCAGGGGCGGAAGAAATCGGGCGCCCGCGAGGTGACATTCAGCTTCACCACCGTCGCCTCAATCGCCGCGTCGGCGTCGGGTTCCGCGGCGGGTTGCTCCGCCGCCGGCTTTTCTGCGGCCGGTTCGTCCGCGGGGTTGCTCGCCTTCTCGGCGACAGCCTCGACAGCCTCTTTCACCGCTTCGACCGCTTCCTGAACAGAGGCGGGAGCTTCGGGCGTCTCGCTCGCGGGCTCCAGCCCATACAGCAGGCTCGGCAACAAGGCGAGCGACAATGCCAACGGCCAACGACATCCACGGAGCAACTTCATCGGGGCGCTTTCCAAAGGACGAGCAGGTTGGAATCAACCAATCGCTCGCCATTGTGGCCAGAAAGCGGCGCGAAAAGCAAACAGTCGGGCAGGCTGCAGTTTGAGCTCGAACCTACGCGGCGCGACGGCGACGCACGGCCGTCACGGCGAGCCCCGCCGCTAAGGCCAAGCAGCAGGCCGCGGGCTCCGGCACGGCCGCGACCGGCGAGGCGCCGCTGCCGTACTGCGTCTGCCAGATGGCGAGATCGGCGGCGTCGACCAAGCC
This sequence comes from Lacipirellula sp., assembly GCF_965279485.1. Classification (NCBI taxonomy): domain Bacteria; kingdom Pseudomonadati; phylum Planctomycetota; class Planctomycetia; order Pirellulales; family Lacipirellulaceae; genus Lacipirellula; species Lacipirellula sp. The sequence goes on along the minus strand of NZ_CBDIIC010000001.1, from coordinate 139,427 downwards.
GTCGCCATTTGCATCGCCCGTGGCGAGCGACGCCGAGCCGCCAAAGCCGCGCTGCCACGAGAGGAAGTCAGCGCCATCGACGAAGCCGTCGCCGTTGAAGTCGGCGTTTTCCACTGGCGCCGCCGAAACGACGCCGCTGAGCGTGAGCGACATGCTCCCTAGCGACGTGGCGCCGGAGAGGTTCTCGTCGGAGAAGTTAAGCGAATAGGTCACCGAAAACGCCCCGGGGGCGAGCGTGTTCATCGACGCCGTGAAGCCGTAGCCTGCGCCCGCGGCAAGCGTCGCGGCGCCCTGGAACGGCGCCAGCGTCGTGCTAAACGCCGCGGTGTCGCCGCTGCCGAGGATCGCGTCGAGATCGAGCCCCGCCGTGTAACCGGCTGTCGCTTCCAGATTGAACAGTGAGAACGCGAACGTCGGCGCCGGACCGCCGAGGGAGATTGTGCCGAAATCATAGGTCAGCGAGTTCGCGTCGTTTCCCGCGGCGAACGAGGGGTTCGCGTGGCTGAGAACGCTGAGGTTCACGGTGGCAACGTCATTGGCGTCGTTCCCCCCGCGACCCGCGCCGCCGGCCGTGGTGACGTCGAGGTTATCGACCGTCACGGTTCCGGTCTTCAACCCCGCGGCAGCGGTCGAGGTCGTCAGGCCCACGTTGATTGAGCGGCTGCCGGTCACGCCCGTGTTAAACGCGTTGTAGCGTCCGGAGACGGTGCTCGTGGCAGCTCCAGCCGTCGTCACCGAGTAGTACGTCCCGTTCAGACCTGCTTTGTTGAGCGTGATGCTCTTCGCCGCAGGAACCGCTCCGCCCACGATCACGCGGCCCATGTCGACCGCCAACGCCGAACTACCGTCGGCGCCGTTGGTTCCGCCTTGGAACGACAGCGAACTGTCGTTCGTTTGGTTCATGAAAATCGACCAGACATATTCAGGGCGATCGGTGAATGGATTGCGGTTGTGCTGGTAGTCGTCGTAGATCACCTGATTGCGGCGACGCTCGAACGAGTCGGGCACAGCGGCGTAGTGCCACTCGATCATTCGCGTGAGATTGCCGAGTCGCGCAGCCGTCGACGTGTTGCCTGTCGAGACGAGCTCCAGATCCGACGTCCCGCTGTCCGCGCCGTCGTACCGCACTGCCATGTAAAACTCTTGGCGGGCGATCATCCCGGCGTCGGCGTCGCCCGGGTACCATACGGTCGTACCGCCGTCGCTTTTGACGCCAAACGTTTGGCCGAATGCCCCGCCGAAGTGAAGGTTCCCGCGATCGCTGTTCACTTGCGTGGTCGAAGCTCGCAGGTTGAACAGGTCGCTCACCGCGCGGCCGCCGCTGCCAAGCCGACTTTCAGGCCAGGTGTGCTCACGATTCCAAGTCGCCGCATTATCCCACGCGGCCGTGTTCGAGACGCGGTTGTAGACGAGCAAAATCCGATTGGCGTTGTTCGGATCGCGGTCGGTCACCTGCAGCGCAGTGCGGGCGCCGTCGTAAGAAATCACCGTATTGTTATCGATGACGTCATGTAGCTGCGACTTGAGCGTTGCCCCCGTGCCGGTGGCGGTCGCGTAATAGTTGGCGGGGGGGTCGTATGATTGCGCGGTCGCGAGGCGGGGGATGGAGACGAGCGCGCAAACAACGGCAAGCAGGAGGGGGGAAGATCGCATTCGCCCATCCTAGCTCAGCATTTCGCCTGAAGCCAATGTTGGGGGCCGCAGAATTCGAGCGGTTTGCTCAGCCGAGCTCCCCATTTCCCCGGCCCGTCCGGTACACTGGGCCTATTGCGGTGTTCCACCTTTCGCCCGCTGTATGTGTCGTCGATGTCGACAGCCGATTCGAAGCCTGAAGCCCCCGCCGCCCCCGAGCCGGCGCCGATCTATCCGCTCTTTTGCTACCGCCAGCGGCAGCGCGTCCTGGCGACGCAGCTCGATACGACGCTTGAAATCGGCCGTCAACGCGAAGAGGAACCGGCGCCCGTGGTTCGTATCGACAGTGCGCTGGGAGCGCGGGTGATTCTCGCCCCCATCGACGACGTCGCGATCTCCCGCTCGCATGTCGAGGTGGCCCCGACCGACTCGGCGCTTGTCCAGATCCGCAACCTGAGCGCGACGCAACTGGTGCGGATTTCGCCCAACCAGACATTGGAGCCAGGCGCTTCGACGCGAATGGCGCCGCCGGTGTTGCTGCAATTCGGCGACTACGCCGTCCGCGTCGACCCGCCGGAAGACGAGCAACTGCAGCTCGAAGGCTTGCCCGAACGGACGATTCCTCCCGGCCGAATCGCACCGCCGGCTTCGGCGGCGATGCTGGGGGCGACGTTCGACGAAGGACGGCTGCTGCGGTGGCTCGAAACAATTCTTGGCGTGTTTCAGAGCGCTGCCAATGCTCACGACTTCTCGGAGCAGGCTGCCCGCGCTGCCGTGAAGATTGTGGGCCTCGACGCCGCTGCCGTTCTCCGCTGTGAAGAAGGTCGCTGGAAAACCGAAGCGCTCTATGCCGCCGACCAACGTCCCGGAGAGAACCAGTCGGGCTGGGCGCCGAGCCAGACGCTGCTCGGCTGGGTGCGCCGCGATCGTCGCACGTTCCGCCACGTGCCGCCCACGGGTCCCGACACGCCGCGCAGCCTGCAAAACGTCTCCGCGCTTGTCGCCGCGCCAATCTTGAATGGGGCAGGGGAGGTGATCGGCGCGCTCTACGGCGATCGCCGTCGCGGCGAGCGAACAGGCGGCATGCCGATTATCACCGAGTTCGAAGCGAAGCTCGTCGAACTTCTCGCCAGCGGCATCGCCGCAGGTCTCGCGCGCCTGAAGGAAGAGCAGGCCGCCGTCGCTGCGCGGGTGCAGTTCGAGCAGTTCTTCACTCCGCAGCTCGCAACGCAACTGCAGCGCGACCCTGGCTTACTGGAAGGGCGCAACGCGGAGGTGACCATTTTGTTCGCCGATATCCGCGGCTTCAGTCGTATTGCCGAGCAGCTCGGCCCCGACCGCACGATGGCGTGGATCCAGGACACAATGGGCGCCCTCTCGGAATCGGTGCTTGCCTACGACGGCGTGCTCGTCGACTACATTGGCGACGAACTGATGGCGATGTGGGGCGCCCCGGCGCCGCAAGCCGATCACGCTCGCCTCGCCTGCCTCGCCGCGCAGCACATGCTGGAACAACTCGACGCGATCTCGGCAAGATGGCAGGATGAGTTAGGCGCCCCGGTGCGGCTCGGCATTGGCCTGAATTCCGGCGTCGCCCGCGTCGGCAACACTGGTTCCGCGCTGAAATTCAAATACGGGCCGCTCGGCGATGTCGTGAATGTCGCTAGCCGCGTCCAAGGGGCTACCAAGTACCTCGGCGCCGATTGCCTCATCACGGGCGAGACGCTCAAGCGGCTTCCCGCCGAGATCGCCAACCGCCGGCTCGCGCGTGTTCGCGCGGTGAACATCGCGCATCCGATCGATCTGTACGAAATCGTGCCAATTCCTGGAGACAATTGGGACCAGAAGCGGACCGCTTATGACGCCGCGCTCCGCGCGCTTGAGCAAGAGAACTGGCCGCAAGCCACCGACGCTGCCGACGCTCTCGCGATGGCATATCCCAACGACGCGGCGATTGCTGCCCTCGTGAAACGAGTCGCCTCGGCGGATCGCACCGAACTGCCGGGCGATACGTCCGTGTGGCAGTTGCCGGGGAAGTGATCACGCCCGCAGCCTAATCTCTACGCGTCTCTCCGCGCATAAAAATGCCCAGCTTCGAAGGCTGTTCGAAGCTGGGCCGATGCGCCAAGCACTGGGCGTGGGCCGCCCGTCGCACGGCTTGGCTCGATTACGTCAACAACTTAGCGGCTGCTGTACTTCCGCGGATCGGTCTTCGGCAACGCGTACTTGTCTACGTGAGCGCGATGGTAGTGACCGCTGGAGTACATCGGTTGTACCGTCGTCGCGCGCTCAACGCTCGGCACGGCGGTAGCTGGTTGGCTCAACGCCGTCGAATTCGGCGTCGGTGCATAGGAGAACCGACGACCTTCGACCGGCGCCTGTGCCACCGCAGCTGGAGCGGGAGCCGCAGGCGCGGCCGAGATCGCGGATTGGACGACAACTGGTTGCGAGCTTTGCCGCGCGACGCGGTAGCCGTGATTGACGTGATGGCGACCTTCGTGCAATTGCGTCCAACCGCCGCCGCCAAAATGGCCGCGGGCCTTTTCCGTGCCAATCACTTGGCCCGCCATCGCACTGCTGGCCAACATCGAACCAACCACTGCCGAAAGAATCAAACCTTTGTAAGTATTCATGGAACACCTCCGCCAAGACATTTGGGTTACGCTTGCCCCGCAGTCGCTCGACACGAGCAGCTGAACACCGGGGTCATATCCGTCGGCCGATCTCACATGAGCTTCTGGAGAGCGAACCGACCGTCAAAGGAAAGGGTGAGAATGCCTATGCGTTCACGCTGCCGATGCATGCGTCCAACGCTTCACACCCGCCAACAGACTCGGAAGGAATAGAGAGTTCGCGCCGGCGTCGTGAAGGACGCAGCGGTTGCTGAGGTACGCGAGGCATTAGCCGTCGCGTAGTAACTGCGATCGCGCGGAGAATCGTTCTCCGCAGCGAGTTGATTGCTTGACTCAATCTCAGAACGACTCGCCATCAGCCCGCCGCCGCAGCGTACCATTGGCCGCGACGCGGCTCGGTCGACGCGGAACGTGTTGGTCGCTAGTGCTGATCTCGACGCGCCGCAAGTCGCCGGCAGGTTGCCTTCTAGCGTCGCCGCCATGGCGGCTGGAGAACAGCACATGCCGACGCTCAATCCGCAGACGAGCGTAACGACAATCAGGCGACGGATGGTCGGGGCGATGAAGGACATCTCATTGAATACTACGACTGGAACTGCCTGATCGCCCGACCAATCAGGCTTACCTTACGCAGATGTAATTTCGATAACAGCGACCCGTTTGGACCGCTTTTGACGCTGCCTCCGCATCTGCCGCCGTCGCTCGGCGCCCGCCGCACAGGCAGCGATCGCCCCCCTCTTCAGCAGCCGGCGTTTCACCCATCGCGACCCGAGCGGGCGGCTTCGGCCGCAACTCGTCTCACCTCAGCGACTTGCGGCGTCTGCGAAAGTTTTTGCGGGCGAGGCACGGGCATTGCCTAAGGGAGCAGAACTGCCGTTTCCATCACCGCCCGCTCCCTCGGACGAATCGTTGTCTCCCCGCCGCCCCCACTCCTGCCGCTTAACTGCCGCGATCCTCGCGATTGGCCTGCTGCGTTGTGCGACCGTTAGCGCGAGCGAACCGTGTGAGGCGAAAGCCCCTAGCTGCGAAGCACCCTATGCGGCCGTGCCTGCTGTAAGCGTTCCAACGGCAGTTCAGCGTCGTGGCGCTTGGTATGTTGCGACCTCCGTGAACTTCCAAGTCTGCTCCCTGCAAAGCGCTGCCTTCGCCGTCCAGACAGCGGAGGCCTGCGAGAAGTTGCGCAACGAGTTGGCCACGAAGTGCGGATTCAATCAAGCCGCTTGGAACCCGCGATGCCACGTCGTGCTGCATGCCAGCAGCACGACGTACGAAGCAACCGTCGGCGCGGCCGGTCGCACGACCTTTGCGTCGGCACTCGTGAAGCGCACCCATGGCGGCATCGCGTCGCGCCAGATCGACGTGCGCAGCGACGTCGACGACTTCCTCACCGCAGCGCTGCCGCACGAACTCTGCCATGTGCTCCTCGCCGACTATTCGCCCGAGCTCCCCCTGTGGTGCGACGAAGGACTGGCACTACAGTTCGACTCGATCGAGAAGCAACAACTGCACGATCGCGATCTTCGTAGCAGTTTATTGAGCGGTCGCGCCCTGCCGCTGGAGTCGCTCCTGACGCTCCGCCAGTATCCCGCAGCTGAAGACTGGCCTGCGTTCTACGGTCAAAGCGCTTCGGTCGTCCGCTGTCTGCTGCAACTCGGCGGCCCCGAAAAGCTACTGCAGTTTGCGGAGCTGCAACAATCGCGCGGCGTCGATGCAGCGTTGCGCGAACTCTATGGCCTTCGCAACGCTGGCCATCTTGCCGAAAGCTGGCACGACTCGCTCCGCGGTTCTTCGGCGACGCCCCTGCAGCTGGCGTTCAGCCCTCCGATCTCGCCGCAAGCGGAGTTGGAACCCGGCAGCTTCTTCGACCTCGCCAAGGCGCGCTAGTCGGCCTCTGATAGTTGCGATCCGTCGGCCCATCTGCTTAGATGGCAATGGTCTCTTTTGCTTCGCTCGCACCGGCGGCCTGCTATTCCCCGAGCCGGCGAGCTGCACCTGCTGAATACCGACATGCCTGTTCGCGTGCTCGTCACTACCGCCATCGCGTTTGCTTTCTGCACCGCCACAACTGGTAGCTTGCATGCCGGCGAACCGATCGTCGCCGACGTCGTCGTTTACGGCGGCACATCGGGCGGCGTCGTGGCGGCTGTCCAAGCGGCGCGTCTCGGCAAGTCCGCCGTCATCGTCGAACCTGGCCGCCACCTCGGCGGCATGACCTCCGGCGGCCTCAGTTGGACCGACGTCGGCAACGCTCCCGATCGCATCAACGCGATCGGCGGACTCGCGCGGGAAGTCTACCGGCGAATTGGCGCCGAATACGGCGTTGCTCCCGGCGAAGAATTCGACCCGCCCGCGAGCGACGATGAGACTCGCATCGGCGTCGACTTCGCCAAGCCGGCTTCGCTCTCGTTCGAGCCGAAAGTTGCCGAGAAAGTTCTCAACGAACTCGTCGCTGCCGCCAAGATGAGTGTTTACTACTCCGCGCCTCTCGCATCCGTCGAGAAAGACGACAATCGCATCAAAGCGCTTGTCGCCGGCGATGGTCAACGGTTTTCCGGGCGCGTCTTTATTGATGCAACCTACGAAGGCGACCTGCTCGCAGCCGCGGGGGTTTCCTCAACTCTCGGGCGTGAGGCGAATGCCCAATACGGTGAAACCGCCAATGGCATCCAAGCCCCAGCGAAGAAACCTCCCGCTGGCCGGTTCGTCGTGCCGCTCGATCCCTACCGCACGCCGGGAGACGCCGCGAGCGGGCTGCTCCCTTACTTGCTGCAGTCTGGCGACCCCGGCCAACTCCGCGCGGCCGACCGCAGAATTCAGAGCTACAACTACCGCCTCTGTCTCACCGATCGGCCGGCCAACCGTCTCCCCATTGCACCGCCCGCCGACTACGATCCCGCGAATTACGAACTTCTCGCCCGCTGGATCGCCGCACGGCAAGCGGCCGGCGAGCAGCTGACGCTCCGCAGCTTTTTGAAATACGATCCGCTGCAGAACGGCAAATACGATTTCAACAACCGCTGGCCCATTTCCACCGATTTCATCGGCGGCGCCGACGAGTATCCGGAGGCCAGTCCGGCCCAGCGTGCTGAAATCGCGCGCCGCCACGAGGACTATCTCCGCGGGCTGTTCCACTTCTTGGCCACCGACGAGCGCTCGCCGCCCGCAGTTCGCGACGAGATGGCGCGCTTCGGCCTCTGCCGCGACGAGTTCCTCGATACCGGCGGCTGGCCCCATCAACTCTATGTTCGCGAAGCCCGCCGCATGGTGAGCGACTTCGTAATGACCGAGCATCACTGCACCGGCGCCGCGGTCGCCCCACACTCGATCGGCCTCGGGACTTACGGCATCGACATGCACGCCGTGCGGCGGATTGTCCATGCGGGCCAACCGGTCAACGAAGGGAGCAACAGCGTCTCCGTGCCGCGTCCGTACCCCATCGCTTACGACGCCATCGTGCCGAAGCAGGGCGAGTGCGACAACCTGCTCGCCACGTTCGCGCTCTCCGCCAGCCATGTCGCCTTCGGGTCGATTCGCATGGAGCCGGTCTTCATGACGCTCAGCCAATCGGCCGCCACCGCCGCCGCGCTCGCGATCGACAACGACTCTGCGATCCAGGAAGTCGACTACGAGGAACTCCGCGAGCAGCTCCTCGCCAACGGCCAGGTGCTGGAGTGGAGCCAGCCCGACCGTTAAAGGCGGTGCGGTCCCCCGTTGGATTGGTCGACTGTCGGGCACTTGTCGGGAAAATTTCTCCCTTGCATCGCTCCCTCCCGCAGGAAGATCACGGCAATTTCGGCCCAAAAATAAGGGCCGCGAGGCATTGAACCCGTAGCCGCTAATTCGCGTTCAAAAACAGCCGGTCGCTCGCCGCCACCCCGCTTGTCGATCCCCAGTTCGCGAGCTATATTTCTTGCTTCAGGGGTGCTTCGGCCCCCTGGCCAATGAGCCCCGCGGCGGGCTAGGCCGGTGTCGGAACTTCTGACTGCCGTGAACCTTACGCCCCGTCACGGCCTCTCTCGCTACACGGCGCTGTAGCTCAATTGGTTAGAGCACTGGACTGTCGATCCAGAGGTTGCGGGTTCGAGCCCCGTCAGCGTCGCTTCTGAAAACCCTGCGTTCCTCGACTTCAAATCGAGGGCGCAGGGTTTTTTCATGCGCTCGGCGGATTTGGCGCCTCGTCCACGCCGAGCTGACGCCTCCCGGTGGCAAGCGTGAACCATCCTACCGGACGACGAGATGTTCGCCGCCGCGGCGACCCGCTTTTCCACTTGCTGCCATTGGGCCTGCGGCGAGCAGCGGTGGAGCGTGCTCACGGCCCTATTCCGACCCGCTGGTGGGATATTACGCCGCGTGGACCTCAGTACCGCGGGAAACGTCGGCAAGAGCTGTGACGACGACACGGCCAGCCCACGGCCGCAGAATCTGCGCAGCCCGCCCAGCTCGTTGCCTTCTCGCAACGCCCCTTGGTTGCCTGTCCGCATCATTTCGCGCAGTAGGCTTCTATCAATTACATCTCTTCTCTAATACTTTTCGTAGGGTAATCACATGAAACCGATCGGTTTCGTCGCTGCGGGGAACCCCAGCGGACCACGAGCGGGCGCGGACGTGACAGCGGAGCGCGAAATCACCAGCCCCGCCACTTCAACCACGCCACATGGCGGGGACGCATTTATCTCCACCTTCGCGACTGCAGAGACTTCTGACTCGTCTCTAGCAACGGGCTGGAGCGCTGCCGCGGAGTTCGCGCGTACTAACCCAGACCGATCAGATGGCGGGAACCTCAGCTTCACGCTCATCGGCAACCCGAATAGACCTCAGGGGGGGCTCTGGGAGAGAATGGGGGGACAGTGGGACTCCATCCCCATCATTTCATTCCCATTCTCTGGCGCGGTTCCCTCCTCGTCCGATAGCTGGATCGCATTTAAAGTTTTGTCCGAAGCCCCAGCGATGCCGATGGCGAATCTGTTCGAACAAATAGCGAGAACACTTCTTCCCTACAACGGGCTCGCTCCGCAAGCATCGCCCAACGACGCCGTCACGATCAGCCCAGAGGCCCAAGCGGCCGCTGATGTGTTGAACTCTACCAGCTAATTGGCTGCTTGGAGCCTTCGCCATTGGACTCGGCGTCCAGCGGCGAAGGCTCGCCGCACAGGCGCTCAAAATCATTTGAGCGTCATCGCCTCGGTCCGGGCAATGAGCGTTGGCGCGGAGCGGCGTCGCTCGAATTGCTGGCGAGCTTCACGCCATTGGGTCTGTGGCGAGAAGCCGCGGAGCTTGCAGATTTCCATTTCCGACTCGCTGGTGTGATTATGGGGTCACCCAAACGGGCGCCCAATATACGCGCGTCGGAATAGAGTGGAATACCAAGTCTCGTAGATGGTTAGGCAAGGAGGCGGCGCCCATTGGGGTGGCGGGCGCCCGATGGGCAAGATGAGGGCGAAAATTGACCACCCCCGCTGGGTGCAATATCCTGTTACCTGCACAGCAGAACAGGAGAATCGGTTGATCAGAACCCTACTAGTCGCCGCGACGATCGCAACTGTCAGTCTCAGCCAAACGGAAGCTGGCGCTGCGATCATTGAATTGACTACTGGCGCAGGGAGTCCACATTTCTACGGCACAGTGTCGAGTAGCGGATCAAATACGCGAAACTCGCTCACTCTCGGCAAATCTCCAGGAAGAAATGACAGCGCATACTACCGTGCGTACTTGGTGTTCAACCTTGAGAGCATCAACGGACAAGTTACTGCAGCGGAATTGGTGATGCGAAATGGGTCGGTAGACAGTCCGGATGCTGCAGAGACTGTTGCGCTGTACGATTTCACAGCTACTATATTTGAAATTCAGACGCAGTTTCCGCTGTGGCGGTTTGGTGACCTCAATACGGTCACCATGTACGGATTGAATGCCGACTTTTGAAGTTCCGCATCGCCCTCATCGATTCGAAGCTTTCCGCTGAATGCGTCCGCAGTGGCCGCAATTAACTCGTCGGTCGGCACGTACTTTATGATGGGCGCTTCAATTGCCTCGCTCAATCAATCGCTAACGCGTGAACTCATAAAGCCCACCGACGAAACGCGAGAAATGACCTTACGTCTGACCGCCGTTCCTGAACCTGCAGCCGCATTTCTCGCCGTTACTGCGATGCTCGGCTTTGCATCGCTTCGCCGCCGGGCAGTCGCCTAATCGGTTATCTATCCGCCGCTCCAGCCCGATATAATGATCGTCTGCCTTAGACGCCCACAAGGGACGTAAGCCGCGGCGTGTGATGCCACGAATCGAACTCAGCGACGACGAATTCGCCATGCTGAATTGGCTGCGCGAGTTCAACAGCTTCGCGACCGTCGAAGCCGAGACGGCCCACAGCCTTCTAGCCCAATCGCTGTTGGTTCTCGAAAACTCAGCAGCCGTCATTTCGGAGGCTGTCATTGAGTGGCTGGATAGCGAACCGTTCTTTTGGTAGCGGTTTGCCCCCACTCTCCTCCGCCAGCTACAATCGCCCGCAGCCAAAACGCTCGCCGCCGGTTGCGATCCGCTACATCAAATAAGTTACGCCAAGTCGCACTGTAAATGAGCCAACAGCTCAAAGCACCGCCCACCAAGCCGCCTCGATCATTAAGTCGGGGTGAGAGAGTTGGCATCAGATTCTTCGATGTGCTGATGGGATGGATCGCCGTTTCCTCGTACGCGAATCTGGCGTTTGGCGTCTCTTCGTTCTTTCACGATACCAACATCGCGGGTATTACAACGCCGCAGCAGCGTTGGCAGTGGGTGGCGCTGCGACTCACGATGACGATCGTAGGGTTTGCTTACATGCTGTGGAGGCAAAAGTGGCGTTGCAGCCTTTCAGACATCTTACTGGCGATGACGTATTGGTGCATCCTCTTCGTACTCGCGCGCACATCTGGCGAGAATCCGAATACTGTGTGGGTCATAGCATTTGGTTGCCTCGCGGCGATGTCGTTCGCCTATGTTTTGCTGTGGGCCTTCACATTGGACGGTGTAAAGGGAGAGCAGCGAGTTGTGGGCGAGCAATAGAGCTTCACTCACTACAACGCCACCACCATCCCGAGCAACGCGGCGACGACGCTCATTCCCACCAATGCCGAACGCAGCGTGAACTGGCGAACGATGCGAATCGCCGCGACGGCGGCGAGTGCGAAGACGAGCGCGGGATACCAAAGAGGGAAATAAAATCCGCTACCAACAGGGCCAAACATTTTGCGTTTGTCCATGTAACGCTTAAGCGATTGAAGCCGGTCGTCGCTCCCTTCCGGCAGTCGCTCCCAGTGGTGATAGGGTAGCTTTGATCTTGCGTACGTTACGATGCAGCGACCGTCGAATGCTTCGAGCATTTGAGCCGGTGATGCAGTGAAGTAGCTGGGCCCAATAAATCGCACGTTCGCGGTGTAGCTCCGCCACCACAACCCCAAGCAGCCCACGCTCGCCGCAAGGCAAATCGCCGCCAAGGCGTAGCGGATGGATTTAAGCATTTAGGGGCCGTTGATCGCTGCGCAGGGGGTCGGTTAGCAACTTATGAGTTACTGCCAAGTTACCGGCACCGGCGGCACAACGATTGTCCCCATCCACGTAGATTGGTCGTCGGTTTTCTTGCCAGAGATGCTCACCCGAAGCAGTTGGCTTCCCAAGTCTTGCTCGTTTAAGTACCACGCGCCGCTATCGGTTGCGATCATCGCTGCGACTGCAACTTTCGGAACGCCGTAACTGGTACAGCGCATGGTAAAGCGCATGTAACTATCAATTGGCAGTGATACCGTACCGGGATCGCTGTACGCCCCGCTACGTTCGGTGGCTCGCTTGCACGATGAAGGTTTACCCTTTTTATCAAGCAACTCGAACGTTACGTTCTCGCTACCGCAACGGAGCTTGATTGGGTTAGCCAAATCAGACGCATTCCGCAGCTCCAAGTAGGGCACCAGCATTCGCGTGCCATTTACTCGATCAGTTTCAGCCAGCGAAAGTCTTGCCTGTATTCCCCCACTCACTTCAGACCACTTGCCTACCGAAGTCTCATTGCCGATCGGCTCAATCGGCTTGGTGACGGGAGTAACCCAAAGCATGTCACTGTGATCAGGCGTCTCTTTGTTCGGCGGTGTATACGCTTCCCCCACCGCTTCGCGGCTCCAATCGACGCCGGACGCGGCCCAACCAGCAACGACGCCAACGAGTAACAGCCAGAAGGGTTTCATGGGGAGACTCCGGGGATGAGAGGACTTGGCGGGAAGGAATTATAGCGGATTTAGTTGCTCGATTGGATGTTAGAAGGCGGTACACAAGCCCCACCGAGTTTATTCTCTTACTGAAATCACAGTCGCTGCGCTGACGCAATTAACAAACCTGTCGCCGGTCGATTCAAGACGCTAACGCAGAGTATGTGCTGGCGAACTCTCGCGCAGCGACGCCGACGTCTTAGCAACCACAGCTCTCACCCACGCCATTTCCGTCGGGCGTGCAAGCCGCGGGACCTCGTCTCGATCAGTCGGGCACTCCACCGGTCGCGCTGCGAACGTCATCTTTCCGAGCAGTTACGCATTTTCCTCGTCGAAGCTCGTCCATCAATCGACTTCGCAACTTGCGATTCCGCTGCTGCGGTTAACGCTCCTTCGCTGGGTAACGCGTCCGCCGTGCGCGGGCGTCTCGAATCGAGGCTCGCTTCCTGAGCGCGCCTTAATTTGCATTGCCCGCGACATATTGCGTTCACCCGCAAATACCGCCGCTTCGACCGCGGAAATACGCAGTATCTAATTCGAGACATTGGTCTATTCTTACTGCGTCACTCTTGCGAGCATCGCGTGCAGTCCCGCCACGCGATCGTCTCCGCCGGCTACCGGTCGACTCCCGCCGTAGGGCGTCTGTGAGCCTGGCCGGCAGAGCCTGGGTCGTCCACACTCTCCCCAATTTGCTTCGAAGCCTATGCCTTCGTATACGCGGTTGCCAAACGTCTTCGCTTGGGAAGACGGCGGGCAGTGGTACTACGTCCAAGATCGCACCGCCGCCCCGCCAGCTGCCGTAGAGGTTCGCTGTTTCAATGACGGAACCGCGAACGTGCTCGCCATTAACAAGGGCACCAGCGGCGCCTTCGTCCGCGATGCGTTGCCGTGGTCGGGCGCCAGTCGACAATGAGCGGTAAACCGCAATGAGATCGAGCTTGATCGCAATCGCTAGCCGCCTCGCCGCGGTTTATACTTCAGACGCAAGCTACATTCCTGCAACTATTGCGAGAGGCAGTCGCGATGGGTTCGTCTGTACTGAGCGAGAGAACATCCGGGCCGTACACAACTGAAGTGGACGGCCGGCTAATAAAATGCGAGTCGCTAGCCGACGCGCTAGCGCTGAAGGTCGCAGAGCTAACCGCCACGGCGGGAAACCTTGGGCCCTGCGAGAATCTGCGGCCTCAAGAATTGATCGCGGTCGCGCGAAAGTATGGCTACGACGCCATTGCGGACGAAATCGAGCGGCTGTAACGCCGCCGTTTCCAGCAACGCGGTTCCGCCCAATGATGGCGGAGGCGCTCACCATCTGGCGACCTAAAGAGCTGCTCCGATCGCGTACGCCCGCCACATCGTCAGTAGTCGACGCGGCACACAAAGTCTCCGGCGATGGCGAAGCCGTTGCCCAATCGCGAGCAGCGAATCGGACGCAGAATTACCGGCGGAATGTTTAGAAATCCGTCCGCGAACTCTACCGCGTAAAGCGCCGCCTCGGTCGCCTTCGGATAGAGCAGCGACATGCCGCCGGTGCTGATATCGATCGAGTAGGCGATTTGTGGAGGACTCGTGACGCAAAACTTTTCGTTGAGCGTCACGACGTTAAGCGGAACCGCCACTGCGTATCGCTGTGATTGGCGCAATTCGTGCGACGGCAGTTCGACGCTTTTCGTGCAGTTGCGCAACTGCTTAATGTCCTCATCGCTGAGATGCGACGGCGAAACGTCGGCGCGCGGTGCGACGGAATTGTAGATCGTGCGGAAGTCGGACCGGCGCACGCCGCCGTGAAATTCAGACCCGTCTCGCCGCTGCGGGCTCGCTAACAATACTGAGCCGCAGCGAAGGCATTGCCACGGCGCCGCCGCAAGATGACGCGTTGGCTTCACCAACGACACAGGCGCTCCGCATGAGCACCGCTCGATGGTCGAATTACGCGAATGTACTGGCTGGCCCGATAAGTGTGAATACGGCATCCCAAACCCCCACGTGAACACGCAACGGCAACGCAACATGTGCGAAACCATAGTTCATGGATGTGGTGGCTGAACCATCCGTTTTGCAGTTATCCGCAAGCGAGCTCAGAGATTTAAGTCCTCCAGCCCGCATATCCCATCCCCCTACGCAGGCGACCTCGTTAGGGCGACGCGCTCGCATGCCGACAGGCCGAATGCGAATCGCCGGCCCATCCGCGCGCGTCGAAATCATGACCGCCCATGAGCTTCGCCATCGGGAAATGAACGGCAGAGACGGCGTCCCCATCGCTTGTGCGCGGAGGACGCCGCCTCTAAAGGTCTAGCTCTGCGTGGGCACGATGCTTAGCGGCTGCGGCGCCGCAGAAGCCCGATCGCCATCAGGGCAGACCCGGCTAGCGTCGCACACGCTGGCTCCGGCACCGACGAGACTGCTCCGCCGATGCGTTCGATGTAACCATAGGCGCCGGTGAGGTCGAACCCGTGGCCATTGCCGCCGTCGCCGACGGCGAGATCGATCGTGCCGCCCGCGGCCAGGGGAATCGGGGAAGCGGGAACGAAGGTCGGGCCAGCGCCGAGCACCTCGCCCACGCGGATAGCGTTCACCGCTCCGCTGTAGCTATTGGCTCCGTTGACCAGCACGTGCACGTCGGTTGAAGGGGCCACAATGGAGTTATTACCCGTAAAGCTCACGTTGAACGTGTAGTTGCCGGCAGTAGGCGCCGTGAAACGCAGTACGCCATAGACGCCGCCCGCGCCGGGATGGATGGTCAACGAATCGGCCGGCCGACCTCCGCCATAGGCGTCTTCAGCGAAGTTGTCGCGAAGATTGAATTCGAGATTGGCGCCCGGGCCTTCATCGATCCACTGCACGAAGACCAGATCGTCGAACCGTCTAGTGAACACCGACTTACGCATGGGGACGAACGGAGCGCTGAGCGACGCCTTCGACCCGTAGGTCCAGGGCCCGGCGGTGCTCGGGTTCTTGATGCGGTCGACGCCGTCGACCCAGTTGTAAATGACAGCGTACGCCGACTGCGAACCGAGAGTCGCACAGGCAACGAGCGCGAGCAGGAAGCAGCGAATCATGGGAATCCCTCGAAGTCAGGAATTTTGATTGAATGGATGAGGCAACAAGGAACCTACCTCGACTCAAGCATTGACCGCCCGGCGGCGCGTCCGCACGGCGACTAGCGACGAGCACGCCATGACGGCCAGCACCGCACACCCCGGCTCAGGCACGGCTGCTGCGGCGGCGAGGGCGGGCGTCTGGCCAAACGTACGCTGCCAGAGCAAGAAGTCCTTACCGTCGATGACGCCGTCAGCGTTGCCATCGGCATTCGGCGCCGGCGGAATTGGCGTCGCATGATACTGCGACTTCCACACCGCCAGATCGTCTTTATCGACGTCGCCGTCGCCGTCATAGTCGCCTTTCGGTTGCGAGGCGCTGGCAATGAAGCCCGCGATGCCGGTGAGATCGGACGCATAGCCGTTGCCCCCCGCGCCCACCGCGATGTCAATCGTACCCCCGGCCGCGAGCTGAATCGGTGCGGGAGTGACGAAATGCTGCCCTACGCCTAGCGTCTCGCCGACGCGCGTGCTGTAGACCATACCGCTGAACTGAGTAACTCCGTTGACCAAAATGATGGCGTCGCTGGTCGTCCCAGCACTGCTATTGCCCGTAAAGTTAACGTCGAAAGTGTAAAAATCGGCGGCGGGCGCTGTGAACCGTAAAACGGCATACTCGGCGCTGCTGCCGGGGTGCAACGTCGCCGAGCGGGGAGCCCGCGCCCCGCCATACGGGTCGTAAACCCAGTTGTTTGTCATGTTGAATTCGAGATTGGCGGCCGACACGTCGTTGACCCATTGGACCTGGACGTATTGGCCGTCGTAAGTCGTTACCGTCGAGGTCTCGGCCGCCTCAAATGGCGAGCCGATCGCAAAGAAAGTGCCGTAGCTCCACGGACCGTTTTGGCTGGGATTGCTATCCCCGACTCCAGCGACCCAGTCGTAGACGGTCGCTTGAGCACTGCGACAGGAGGTCGCGATGAGCACGGCGACAACGAGACATGTGATGCGAGACATCTATGGCTCCCCGATAAGGATCTGTGAGGAGTGCGTCTGAGCACCGCGCCGCGAAATCCGCGGCGCGGTATTCAGCGTCAGACGCACGTACGATGAGATTAAACAGGCTGGTGCGAGAAGACCTTTTGGCGACGCGATCGTCTTTTCGACGCCATCGAGAGGTGCTACCCGCCACTACTTCTTGGTGAGGAAATAAAGTCCGGCGCTCCGCTTTTCAGCGAGCTTCAGGTTCAATCCTTGGTCCATCAATTTAGCGCCCGACTCGGTCCAGGCGTCGCCGCCGCTAAGCGGCTCGATCTGGTACTCGGCTGCCGGATCAAGACCTTGGAGCTTCAGCGATTTTTCAGGTTCCTCGTTGTCTTGACGACGGAAGGCCTGAACAACCGATTCGCCCTTCTCAGGGTTGTTAAATTGCCAAGCAATCCATTCGTTCGTAGCGAGGCTGTGCGGCGTCAAGGGATAAAAATCGCTCGAGTAGAGCGGGGAGATCTTCTTGAATTCGCCGACTAAACGACGCAGCGAATCGTAATCGAGAGTTTTGTCCCGCAGGTCCCAGCAGGCGGTGAAGCTCGGCGCGATGTGACTGCGGAAGTCGTAGCCGCTAACGCCATCGCCGGTATTTAGGCCAATGGCGCTCTTGCCGACTAGAGTTCCCGTACCGTGATAGGGAATCCACAGCGAAATTCCGTAGGTGTGACCTTGCTGACCAGTCGGTTCGAACAAGAAGTCGCTACGGAGCAACGGCACGCTGCGACGCATCGATTCGAGATCCATCCGTCGACCGCCGCTCGCGCAGTTGTCGATGCGGACGTTCGGATGGGCCGCAAGAATCCCGTCCCAGTAGGCGAGGTAGCCTTCAATATAGTGATTCTCGGCAATACCTTGCCGATCCTCGGCCTCGCCATTCCGCCAGAACATCAGCGGATCGACGTTGAAGTCTTGCCGATAGAGATCGATGCCTTGGCTATCGATCAAATCATTGACGTGAGCCGTGAGCCAATCGAGAGCTTCTTTGTTGCCCAAGTCCAGAAGGCGCCACCGCTCGTCGTAGGCTTGATTGCCCGGATTCGGCGGCGGAGTGAGCAGCCACTGCGGGCGTTCGTTGTAAAGCCACGAGTTCGGTGCAACGCGCTCCGGCTCGAACCAGACGATCGATTTCACGCCCTTCTCATGACCGTGATCAGTGATGGCGCGCAGGCCGTTCGGAAAGCGATTTTTGTCGACTTCCCAGGTGCCAGTCGTCACCCAGGTGCCGTCATTCGGGTACCAGCCGGCGTCCATCCACCAGTAGTCGAGCGGAAACTTCTCTTCGAGGTAACGGTCGATGAATTGCTTTTGATTCTCTTCATTGGCGTTGAGCATTTCGTTGAACTGGTGCGAGCTGCACGCGACCATCTGCGCGGGCGGAAGCTTGCCTTCCGGACGCGGCAGATTGTGCGCAACCACCCAGCGGCGCCAAATGTTCTGACCGCGAATCCAATCGCCATCGTAGGATTGGACGACGATCAGCGGCGTGCGGGCCGATTCGTTCGGGTGCAGCTTGAAGTGAGCCGCCTCTTGGCCGCCGCGGACGACGAGCTCTCCAGCTTCGTTCCGCTGCATATTCAGATTCCATTGGCCAGGCCAGCCCATGACCACGATGAGCCCTTGCTTGCCCCAATTGACGTTGAAGTAGGGCCAATCGCCGTTAGTACCCCGTCCGCCGGCGGAGGCAAACTTCTTGTCCGTGCCCACGCCGAGAGCCGTTTGATACGGCTCGAAGTCGTTGGGAACGGCCGTCGAACCCTTCTGATGATGCAGCATCGCCTTCGCATCAAGCGGAATCGCCTGAGTCAGATCGATTGCCTGAATTTCAGAGAGAATCGGGCTATCTTCCTTGCCGACGTTCGTGAAGCGAACGGTCCATTCGACGCTGGGATAGTCCTTATATTCAACGACGACGACTTGCGTCTCGAGCCCCGTCTGGGCGTCGTTCCATTTCAGCGTGCGGCGAACGGCATAGTCGCCAAGGTTCTCGCTGCTCACAGTCGGCTTCGAGCGAGCGAGCACGGTGGCCGAACTTTCATCGCCCAGCTTGAAACTGAACGGCAGCTTCGCAACGTCGCCGCCAAAATGATCGCCGGCCCAGCGAGTCGAAGCCGCGAGCTCCCCCTCGGCCAAAAAAGAAGCAGTGTCGGCGAGCGTGACGCTCGACATCCAGCCGATGGCCAGAAACATCACTAGAGCAAACGATTTCATGATTTCAGTTCTCTGGGCGAACAGGGAGCTATCTACAAATGAGTTGGCGCTAACGCGATCCCGCCTCCTAGATAAGCGACGTTTCGACGTTGACGCCTACTGGGAGACGCATTTCTCGAGGCATCAGTCGTGCACTGGAAGGCGCTTCGACTTTCGACGACGCGAGTCTGGGAAGAGGAGCGATTCGTTGAGGAAAAGAAAAAACGATTGAACCGCACGGGGGCGGCGACGAGTAAGCGAGCAACAGGAATTATATTACAATTAAATACGCAGCGGAAGAGGGCGAAATCTAGAAATTTAGAAGATGACGTCGCCCGAATAAATTCAACGCCGATTGACGCCGAGCGGCTTGATAATTATCTTACAATTCAGTTAATTGTAATACAATTACCAGCTCGGTTCGCTGTACAGGGAAAACCCGCAGCCCGGCCTCTACTCTCACTGATTACCGATGAGCCTAATCACCGCCGTTCGCGAAGCTTCGCCCATCAGCCGGAGCATCGCTCCAACGCTCCCACCAGTCTCCCGCGTTCACCTCGACCTGCTGCAATTCGACTTCCTGCGGGCTACGGAACTCGCGGCGCTCAGTTGCTCACGGTGGATTGGGCGTGGCGAAAAGAACGCCGCCGACGCGGCCGCCGTGGACGCGATTCGCGCGGTCTTCGACGGCATGGAGATGCGCGGCGAGATTATCATCGGCGAAGGAATTAAAGATGACGCTCCCGGATTGTTCCAAGGCGAGAAGGTTGGCAAGTGGGGCCACGGGACCCCTCGCGTCGACATCGCCATCGACCCGCTCGACGGAACAACGAATCTCAGCAAGGGGCTTCCCAACGCCATTAGTTGCATCGCCGCCGCGATTCGACACGACGAAAATATTCCGGCCCTGCAACTCGTCCCATCGTTCTACATGAGAAAGCTGGCTTACCCGGCCGCCATGGAAACCGCCTGCCGGAACGACCCTTCGTTGCGGCCTGACATCGATGCTCCTTTCAGCGAGGTGATCGCTCAGACGGCGCGAGCGCTCAAGAAAAAGCCGCACGAAGTCGTTGTGATGTGCTTGGATCGTCCCCGCAATCAAGCAATTATCGAAGGGGCGCGTGAGGCAGGGGCGACGCTGCGCCTGATCGCCGATGGCGACATTTTGGCGGCCCTGGCTCCTGCTGTCGCCTCTTCAGGAATCGACCTGTATGCAGGCATCGGCGGCGGTCCCGAAGCGGTGCTTGCCGCCGTCGGACTACGCTGCCTTGGCGGGGAAATGCTGGGCCGGATGTGGACGCGCGATCCCGCCGAGCTCGCCGAATTGCAGGCAGACGGCTGGGGTGAACGCCTTCACCGCGTCTATCACGCTGAAGATTTGGCGCGGGGGCACGATATGCTGTTCGTGGCCAGCGGGATCAGCGATTCGAGCTTGCTGCGGGGGATTTGCCGCGACGGCGCCAACGCAACGACGCACTCAGTTTTGATGCGTCCGCAAGCGCCCGCCGTCCGCTACGTGCAATCGGCTCATCATGAAACGCCGGCGACCACGACTGGAACTTCCGTCGCCGAGCAACGTCGCTTTGATCGACCGGCCGTGTGCGCAACCAACGGCAAAAGGTCGCCCCTCAGAGAGACCTCCGATGCTCGCGGCGCCGCCTTCACAGGAATCGTGCTCGTCGGCGCCCCAGGCTCCGGCAAAGGAACCATCGGCAAAATCCTCAATCGAATTGACGGGTTCGCCCACATTTCGAGCGGCGACGTCATCCGGCAATCGATGGCGGAGAAGCTGCTCGACGTCGACGGTCAAACGACGTTAGCGCAGGGAGGATTCATCTGCGATGCACAGCTGTGGCGATTATTCGACTCGCATCTGGCAAGCTTGCTGCAACACGATAAGACCTTCGGCTACTCGAAGCAGTTGGTGCTAGACGGCGTGCCGCGCACGCGAGCGCAAGTCGACGAACTGGCTAAGCGCGTCGATGTTCGAGCCATCCTCTACTTCGAATGCAACAATCTGGACGTTCTGCGCGAACGCCTCTCACACCGGTCGTTGGTGGAAGGACGCATCGATGACGGCGTTCAAGAAGTGATGCAAAACCGCTTCCGACTCTTCGAAGAAGAAACGGCTCCGTTGCTCGAAGCCTACCCGGCGAGCATGGTGCATCGCATCGACGCAACCCTGCGGCCGGCGCATGTGCTGGCCGACGTGCTCGCTCAGATCAATCGACTGGGCTAGCGAGAATCGAAGACGGTTGCCCTATCCCTAGCCCCGGGCTCCGCCCGGGGGTCGGTTAGCATCACGCGCGACAACGTCTACCGGAATGGAAAACCACCCCCGTGCAGAGCCCGGGGCTCGAGGTCCACTTACTTCGCGCCTGCCGTCTGGAGCTTGATCGCGAAGAGCGAGCTCGAAGCGCCGATGAACATCGTCTGCTTGTCCGACATACCGAACGAAAGATTCCCGACGGCTTCAGGCGTCAAAATCTTGCCCAGCATTTCGCCCGCCGGGTTGAAGATTTGGACGCCATCGCCGGCCCCAACGTACACGTTGCCGTCGACGTCGCAACGGAAACCGTCCGGCACCCAAGGATTGATATCGGCGAACAGTCGCGGATTCGAGAGCGTACGGCCGTCGGCCTGCACGTCGAACGCCATCAACCGGTGAGGGCGGAACGCGCCGTGCGTCATGCCGGTATCGCCGATATACAGGATTCTCTCGTCTGGCGAGAAGCAGATACCGTTCGGCTTGTCGAAGTCTTCGCTGGCGACAGTGACTTCCAGCGTATCGGGCGCTACGCGGTAGACGCGGTTGCGGTGCTGTTCCGGCGGTTGGCAGTGGCCGAATTCGGCGACCAGCCAACCGTAATCGGGGTCGGTGAACCAAATAGATCCGTCACCCTTCACCACAACGTCATTGGGCGACGTTAGCTTTTTGCCGTCGTAGGAATCGGCGAGCACTGTCTGCGAACCATCGTGCTCGAACCGCACGACCGAGCGTGCGCGGGTGAGGCAGGAGATGACTCGCCCCTCTGCATCCACCGCATTGCCGTTGGCCGTCTGCGCCGGTTGGCGATAGACGGTCAGGCCTTCGCGCTCCGTCCACTTCATCACGCGATCGTTCAAAAAATCGCTGACGACCAAAAACTGTCCCTGCTCGACCCAGCAGACGCCTTCAGAGAACTTGAAATCGTTCGAAAGCAACTCCAGCTGCGGGTTGGAGCCGAGAATGCGACGGAACTCGTCGCTGTAGATCTCGAACGGCGCTGAAGTCGCGGAGACGGCGAGAGTCGATGCAGACATAATCGGTGCTTCTTGCTGATTAGACTTGTGAAGGAGAGCGACGAGTAGCGGATCGCTGCCACTGAGTATGCCAGAACTGCGACTCTCACTCGTCGAGAGCGCACTGCCGGGTTCGCAGTAACCTCAGAAATCCCTGAAAAACCCGCCCGCGGTCCAGCCGCCGTCGACGGCCAATATCTGGCCGGTGATGTAGCCGCTTTCGGGAGCGCAGAAGAAGAGCACGGCGTGAGCCATCTCGTCGCAACTCCCTGGCCGACCAAGCGGAACATGGCTGAGCAGCCGGTCCGCCCGCTCGCGTTCGCTGGCGTTCTCGCCGTAGTAAAGTCCCTTCGTACCTTCAGTCAGCGTCGAACCGGGCGCCACGCAATTCACCAAGATATTTTGCGGGCCCAATTCGATCGCGGTTCCCTTGGTCATGTGCACCAGCCCGCCCTTGGCGGCGATGAACGCGCACTGGAGGCGAACCGGCACGATGCCCAGAGACGACGCGATGTTAACGATGCGCCCGCCAGTTCCCTGGCCGATCATCACGTTGCTCACCGCCTGCGTCACCAAGTAGGTGCCCGTCAGGTCGACGTCGACGATTCGCTGCCATTCCTCAAGCGGGAACTTGTCGATGTTGACGCGGTGCTTGGCCGTATTGACGCCGGCGTTATTGATGAGGATGTCGATGCCGCCAAGTTGTTTGACGACGTCGGCGACGCCGTGATCGATGGATTCCTTCTTCGTGATATCCATCGTCACGGCAATCGCGCCGTCAACTTTCGAAGCGGTTTGCTTGGCAAGTTCGCCGTTGACGTCAGTGAAAGCGACTCGCGCGCCGTTGGCCGCAAGAGTCTTCGCAATCGCTTCTCCGATACCTTGCGCGGCGCCCGTCACGAGGGCGCGTTTGCCTTCCAATGCCACTTTCATGTCGTCATGCTTTCCCGGATGAGATAATTGGCCTCCGCACACCGTGCGGAGGCCAGCGAACCTGACAAGTGATCCTCTTTCTAACCGCGATCGTCGGCCGCAAGCGCGGCGAGAATCTTGCGGGGCGGGGAGTACGGCTGCCGACCGTGCGAAACAAGCTTATTGTCGCAGATGAGCAAGTCGCCTGCCTTCCAATCGAACATGGTCATCGTCTTGTCGATCGTTTGGCGAATCGTTTCCAAGTCGCTCACCATGATCTCCGATCCATCGGCGTGCGTCGAGTGATAGAAGAACCGTTTTGACAACTCGGGACGCCGACGATTGGCCTCATCGACCTGCTCGGGAGTCGTGCCGAGGAAGTCGCCCTTCCACGGTGCGTATTCCTTATGCAACAGGTGAGCCTGGTTGAACCAGATCTTCTCGCCGGTCACGCGGTGCGACTTGGTTGTGGGCGAAGGCTTTTGATAGACGCGAACGCCGCCGTCGTCGGTCCATTCGATGCGCCAGCCCCGCTTCTCGGCGAAGGCCTCGGCTTCTTTCTTATCGGAAGTTCCGAACATCGTGGGCCAAGTCACTTCGTGGCCAGCTTCCTTCGTGAACGGCAGTTGGCGAGTAAGGATAAGCCCCTTGGCTTCGAAGCGCTCGACGAGATCTTTCGGCAGCCGCTCCAGGACGACCCGCATATCGCAGATCGGCGTTTGACCAGCGCCGCCTGGTTCGATTTCGCAGAAGAACGCAACCTTATCCGGAGTCGGATCGGGGAAGCTGGCGGAAGGCTCGAGATAGCTCATTTCCTGATGGAGACCAATCGTCATCTGGGCCGGGGCATCGGTCGACGAGACGATCTTGCCGCTGACGGCACTGCGAGGCGTGGTGCCGCCGGCGTAGTCAAGCAGCGTGTGCGAGACCGTCTTCATGACCGCTTCGAAGTCTTCAGCCCCAGTGAGCGACTTGAATCCACGGAACAGGATGGCTCCGTGCTTCTGGAGCTTCGTCTCAAACTCTTGCCGATTTGCAGCGATCCAATGCAGCAGTTCTTCGCGCGATACGTTCGCCTTCTCCGGCTTGGCTTCGATCACCAACGGAAGAGGGGTGCCGCTGAACGTCTTGAAGGTCGCCAGTTCGCTGACTGGCACTGGCTTCTCACTGATCATGATTGCCTCGGTTAATTGAAAATGTCGTCGCACAGAGTTGCGTCGGAATGCCGCGAGAGAAGATGTTTCCGCGCGTGACGCAGAGTGCGAATAGGCCGCCGAATCTAATTGTATTACAATTAAAAATGGGTGCAAGCGAAGAATTTGGGACTTTTTACAGAGTTTTCAATGAAATTGGTTTGAAAGCAGGCTGGCTGCCCGCGCTCCTCAGGTTCGCTCCCGCATGGCGAGTTTCTTGCGGAAACGCTCGCGCGCTTCATGTGAGAATTGGTCGATAGCGACGGCGCCGATTAGCGCGGCGCCTTTGACGACTTCGGCATATTCCGGGTTAATCCCCAGTGCGACGATCCCGCTGTTGATAACGCCTAGGAGTGCCACCGCCAACATGACGCCGGGAATATTTCCCTCGCCTCCCGTAAACGCGACGCCGCCGAGAATGACGGCCGTGATCACATCCAACTCCATTCCCTCGCCAAACGCGGGGCTAGCGGAGCCGAATCTGCTTGCGGCCAAGACGCCGGCGATGCCGACAATCAGCCCGTTCGCCAGAAAGACGCCAAGAGTCACGCGGCGAACGCGAATGCCAACCGCTTCACACGCGGCGCGGTTCCCGCCGAGCGCCAGCGTGTACCGGCCAATCGTCGTGCGCGACAGAACCAAGTGAGCCACAACGGCCAGCAGCAAGAGCAACCAAATGGGCGACGGCACGCCGAGCGGCCGAAGTTGCCCGAGCGTTGCAAACTCTTTCGGCACGGCGCGGACCGAGTAGCCGCCCGTTAGCAATAGGACGGCGCCCCGAATAATCGACATGCTCCCCAGGGTAATGATCAGCGGCGAGAGTTTAATGCGCCAGGTAAGCACGCCGTTGATCCAGCCGACGGCGCCGCCAAGCGCGACGCCGGCGATCATCGCCGGCACGGGGCCGATCGTTCGAGCGAGCATCGCGGAAGTGACGCCTACGAGCGCAAAGAGCGAACCAATCGATAGGTCGATGCCGCCGCTGATGACCAGGTAGGCCGTACCGATGGCCGCAATCCCGACGAACGACATCTGCATCGCGACGACAATCAGATTGTCGCGACTCAGGTACTGTGGCCGGAGCGAGCCGAGAACTCCCAGCGCAATGAGCAGCGCGGCCGCTAATCCGAGGTTGCGGACATGGGGACGCATCGCGTCGCGCCAGTTAAAGCGCGACGCGGCGTCCGACGCAAGCGAAGCGTCGACCGCAGGCGCGGCGTTCGAGTTGGCGCCGGGATTCGCGTTCATCAGTTGGCCGCTCCCGCCAGCAGTCCGGTCATGGCGGCCACGACGACGTCACGCCGCGCGTCGCGCGTCAACTCATTTAGAACGAGGCGCCCCTGGCGGAGTGCAACGATGCGGTCGGAAACGCTGAACACGTCGTCCAAGTTGTGGCTGATGAGCAGCGCCGCCACGCCGCGATCGGCGACGCCGCGAATTAACTTCAGCGTTGCGTCGGTCTGCCGCGCCCCGAGCGCCGCCGTCGGCTCGTCGAACATCACGAGCTTCGGCGAGGATGCCATCGCGCGGGCGATGGCAATCGCCTGGCGCTGACCGCCGGAAAGCTGCCGCACCGGCGCCGCCAGATCGGTGACTGTGGCGCCGACTTCGGCGAGCCGCGCGGCAGCGATTTGCCTGGCGCGTCGCTGGTCGATGAATTTCAGCGGCCCCCACCGGCGGACGAGCGGTTCCTGCCCGAGCGTAATATTCGCCGCGGCGCCGAGGTTATCGCACAGCAACAAATGTTGATGGACCGTTTCGACGCCTAGCGATCGCGCCCGGCGCGGCGTCAAGTCGTCGATGCACTGGTCGCCGAACCACAGCTCGCCTTGATCTGGCTGCTGAAAGCCGGCAAAGATCCTCACCAGTGTGCTCTTCCCGGCGCCGTTATCGCCCACGAGTGCCACGACCTCGCCAGCATGCAGGTCGAGCGTCACGCTATCCAATGCTTTCACGCCGCCGAAGAACTTGCTGACGGCCTGACAGCGAACGAGCGGAGTTGAGCGATTCGATTGCATGCGTTGAGATTAGGACGCCGCGCTGAGGATAACGGTTACGCCTGCGGAGATTCCAGCGGCACGTCGCTGTAGGTGAGGATCGTCGTGTCAGCAAAGTATTGCTGATTCTCGGCCGCCTGCGGATCTTCGCACATGCGACGGACGTCGGCGATGTTCGCGGAGGTTGCGAGCCGACCGATTTGGGTGCGCGTCGGTTTGATCGCCTCGCCGCGTAGAGCACTCAAGATGTCCCGCATCGCGGCCGTGGCGCTGTAGGGAAAGAGGTAGCTCCACGTCGCCTGGTAGATTCCGCCCTCGCCGATCTTCTCCAGCACCATGTCCGTGCCGTCGCAACTAGCCACGAGGAATTCATCAGGATTGCTTTTGCCCGCTTCCGACGCCGCGGTGTAGCAACCGAACCCGGGATCGTCGGCGTGCGCGAGAATCGCGCACAGATTGGGATGGGCCTGCAGCATGTTCGCCGCTCCGCTGGCGCCCAGTTCGATCGAGTGCCCGTGAACTTCGGCGACGATCTTGGCGGCGGGGCAACCTTCGATCAACCCGTCCTTCATCCCTTGCGCGCGGAGCTCAAGCAGCGGATCGGCCGAGTTTCCCAGCACGCCGACTTCGCCCTGACCGCCACGCTTTTCGTTGATCCACTTCGCGGCGAGCAACCCAACTTGCCGGCCGCTCTCGTGCTGATCGAGCACAATGTTCTGCGTCGCCCCGGTCGCGGGCGACGCCCCGTGGCTGACCATGACGATCCCCGCCGCCACGCCGCGGGCGACGATCTCGTCCAACCCGACGGAGGGCGGCGCCAAGAAGAAGATGGCGTCGTACCCTTGGCTGATGAACGACTCCATATCTTGGAGTTGCTTCATCGGGTCGTTCTCGCCGTCGACGACGACAAACTCGACGCCAGGGGCCGATCGCTCCGCTTCACGCCGCATTTCGGCGTACAAATCGTTGAGGATCTCAACGCGATGCGGGCTAGCCACGCCGATACGCTTACCGGCAAGCGAACCGCTCGCTGCGTTCTCGGCCGCCGGTTTCGAGCAGCCCTGCGCTGATCCGATGAGCAGCCCGCCGGAGGCGACGGCAGTCCATCTCAAGAATTCTCGCCGGGGCAGGGGGGCGTGCAACGGCCGCTGGTCAGTCGTGTGTTGCCTTGACTGGAATGCCATCGGCTGCCTCCTCCGCAGTTGCTACACAGCGAGCGCTTCCCGTTGATTGGCCGCGAAGCGCGCTAGCTTTTCTTGGAATCCCCGCCGCTCCAGGACATCGCGATTTACGACGTTCGCCGGAATCTTGCCTTGCGATGCGGCGAGAATGCCTTGCGACATCACTTCCATCGTCTGCCGCGCTGCTTGCCGCGTCGATGGCAGCCAATGCGGCGTGAGAATGACATTGTCGAGCGCGTTGAGCGGATGCTCAACCGGCAACGGTTCGTGCTCGAAGACGTCGAGTCCGGCCCCAGCGATCTTGCCCTCTTGCAGCAGCGACACCAGCTCCGGCTCGTCGACGAGCTCGCCGCGGGCCACATTCACAAAGTACGCTGTCGGCTTCATCGCACGGAGATGCTGCCGCTTGATCATCCCCCGCTTGTCGTCCGTCAGCCGCGCATGCAGGCTCACGAAGTCCGAAGTAGCGAAGAGCTCCTCCAGACTACTGACCAGCTTGACGCCGTACTGAGCAGCTTCAGCGGGGTCGGCGCTGGGCGAGTAGGCGATCGTGTGCATGCGGAACGGTTGCACCAAGTTCAGCAATTCGTAGGCGCTCTTGCCCAGCCCCACGATGCCGAGCGTCTTGCCCGGAAGATCGTCGCCCATCATCACCGGCTGCAGATCCCAGCGTCCGTCGCGGACCATCCGTTGGTGCTGCGGCAGTTTTTTCGCCAGCGCTAGCATCAGCAGAAACGCCGAAGACGCCGTGGCGTGGGTGAGCGTGTCGGGCGCGTTGAACACTGCCACGTCGGCGGCCGTGCAGGCTGCCATGCTGATTTTGTCGCACCCGGCGCCGGCGCGGCCGATGACGACCAAATTGTCGCTACCCTGCGCGAACGCCGATTCTTTCACCCACGGCCGAAAGATGACGATGCCGTTGGCCGCGCGCACATGCTCGGGCTTGATCGCCATCGAGTAAATGTTCGACCAATATTGGTCGTCTCCGCGCTGCTCCTGTTGATCGCGGAGAAAATCCTGCGAAATCCAAGGAGCAGATTCGTACAGATCGAGTGCGATATCGCCGCTGTTGACGGTGACTCCGCCATCGACGTCGAGGTAGTCGCCAGTGTAAAGAACGCGAAATTCGGGCATACCGCTGCTTACCACCGTTTGAGTGTGTCTATGGTCGTCGCTTCCCAGACCGCATCCGGTCGCGACATGAAATCGTCGCGGAGTTGCGTCCCCAGGCCCGGCTTGCCGTCGAGGAACAAGTGGCCTTCGACGACCTTGATTTTGTCAGTCACGACTTCGTTGTACCAACCATCGATGTAGCCGCGCACGGTTTCCATCGTCATTGCGTTGGGAATGTGCAGCATGAGGTGCGCGGCAGTCCAGAGCCCGACTGGGCCGATCGTGTCGTGCGACGTCACTGGCAGGAAATAGGTATCCGCCAAGCTGCAAATCTTCCGCCCCTCGGTGAATCCGCCGCACCACGAGAAGTCGGGCATGATGATGTCGGCGGCGTGCTTTTCGACCCACGGACGCATGTGGTAACGAGTGAAAACGCGCTCGCTCTGGCAGATCGGGATGCTCGTTTCCGTCTTCAGCCGGACGTAGGCGTCGACGTTGTCAGGCGGCATGATCTCTTCCAGCCACATGATATCGAGCGGTTCGAGCGCCTTCGCAATCCGCGTCGCGGCGGGCAGGTCCCAGCGGGCGTGACCTTCGATGGCGATCTCCATCCGGTCGCCGACGGCGCGGCGGATATCTTCGACAATCGCACAGCCGCGACGGATTTCTTCGTTGCTGATCGAATGACCGAGCGTGCCTGCGGCCGTCTTGCCGCCCCACATCACCACCGGTTCTTTCGGCCGCGTTGGGCCGGCGAGCGTCGGTCCGAACTGGTCGAACGGCCAGATCTTCATCGCCCGCACGCCCTGCGCGAGGAGCGACTCGGCGACCTCGCCCGCACGGCCTTCCATGATGTCGTCAAGGTCGCGGTTGTTGCCCGAGCTAACGCAGGTGTTGTAAACCTGAATTCGATCGCGGTTTCTGCCGCCGAGCAGATTGTAGATCGGCTGGCCGAGATGCTGGCCGGCAAGATCCCACAGCGCGAAGTCGATCGCGGAGAGGGCCCGCATTTCCGCGCCGGCGTAGCCGCAGAAATTGGCGAGCGAGAAGCAGTTGTTCCAGTGATTCTCGATGTCGAGCGCATCACGGCCCAACAACAGCGGCGCGTAGATATCGTGAATGATGGCCGACAGGGCGCGCGGCGTGTAATAGGTCTCGCCGAGGCCGACAAGCCCGTCGTCGGTGTGAATGCGAACCCAGAGGTTGTTGGGCATCGCCTGCCGGGCGACCTTGTTCTCCGCTTGCCAGGCGTCGGACGACTGCGCATCGAAACGAAGTGTTTCGATTTTTACGATCTTCATTACTACAAATTTCCAGACTTGCTGATTGGCTGTCGCAACGATGGCGAAAGAGGCCAACGTTGCCTACCGCCGGCGCCTTCAAAATGAAATACAGCGCTACTTCGAGGACAGCGAAAGCACCGGCGGATCGTTTGGGTTGAGGCTGGGACTGACTTCGAATCCGAGTTCAGTGTGTTCGTTGTACTTCGCTGGAATTTGCCTGCTGGGGTGCGTGATCTTAGCGCGATACAAGCCACAAAACATTCCGTAGGGGATTTTTCCAAGACGCTCCGGCAGCAGCGACGGGCCGCAGTCTCCAGCGGCTCCTACATCCGAGACGCCTTCCCCGAGATCCACGCCCAGAAATGGCTCAGGTTCGAAAACAACTTTCGCGCCCATGAGGGGGCGTCCATCCATCTTCACGAGACAACGAACCGGGAAGACCATGGGCGCCTTCGCGTACCACGACGCAATTTGCCCCTCGATTTCAGCGGCGTCGATGCGACCATCGGTATTGGCGTCGTATTTTTCGAAGACAGCCAACAGCGATGGAGTTGCGACCGCTTCCTCCTTCGAGATTGCTTCGTCGCCGTCTTTATCAGCCAGTTCGATAGCGCCTGCCGCCGCGGTCCCTGGATTGACGGTGGGAATCGAAATCTGCGTAGGGCCCGCCTGACACCCTAAGCAGAGTGCGAAAGCCGAAGTCCACGCCGGCAGTCCCAGCTTACCGAACACTCTCATTCCATCCTTCCTTCAATTCGCAGGGCCGCTCATCAATGACGCCGGCATCGCCTTAAGGCGTCACTCTGATCTACTGAATCGGTTACTGACATACGCTCCCGATTACGCCCGCAGAAGCGCCGCCGCCTCCCAACTCAGACAGCGAGACGGCCTGCCCGTCATCCCGATTACCCAGACAACGATGAACCTCCGGAGAAACATCAAAGCTGATGAACTGTACCGAGCTGTCGCACATCGCGAACATAGTTCCGCCGGCGTGCGCGCTGCCGAAGATTTCGTTGTAAGTAGCAGCCTGAGCATTATCTTGTAGCGGCGTGCTCACTAAGGGAGGGCTGATATTCGGTCTGTACATTGTCGTCCGAAGCGTATCGTCTTGACCGCCCGAGTAGAGCGACCAGTCGTTTCCGCCGTCAGTGTAGTCTTCGTAACTGAGAGGATTGATGTATTTCTCTCCGACGGCGTAGGTGTTTGAGGTACCATCTGGCATTTGGGCGATCGTCACTTCGCTCCGCATGAACACGACGCCGGTGATTTGATCAGTACGCGGCCATGGGAACGTTCTCCCAGCGACAATGTTTCCGGGAAGCGGAGGGTCGAACATGTAAACGATGGCTCCGCATTCAGGTTTGTTCTTGTCTTTGAAATTGTTGTCGCCGTAGTTCGCGGCATAATCCGATTTGGCCACCGCCATGTCGGTCGCGAAGTCAGCGTTAGACGGTCCGCAGCAAGCCGGGGCGATCACATTTCGGCCGCGCGTCGGGCACATAAACTCCGGCACCGGAGTTTGCATCATCCGCGCGTTAGACGTTTTCTTCGTGCCGTTCGTCGCGCCGTTGGTCACCTTCACACCCTTGCCGATGTCGTGGAGGCTCGCTAACTCCATGTAAGGAAGCACGCTATAAGCCCATCCACCTGGTTGGCCGGCGCCGAAGCCTTCATCAGGGTCGCCCACGAAGGAGAACCCCCACCCGCCGGAAGGAAAGAACTTCTGCGAATCGTGATGATTCTGAAACGCGATCCCAATTTGCTTCAAGCGATTCATGCATTGCGTCCGCCGAGCCGCTTCGCGGGCGGCCTGAACGGCCGGCAGGAGAAGCGCCACGAGCACGCCGATAATGGCAATGACGACCAACAATTCCACGAGGGTGAAACCCGCGCGCTTTCCTAGCTTCTTCATCTCTGCGCTCCGTAAAGAAGGCTTCGAACCGCCCGTTGAAGCCAACTGAAGACAACTGTTCTGACAAGAATTCCTACGAGACCGCCAAAGCAGCAAGCGGCAGGTTGCCAATCCGACAACCTGCCGCTGCTCCGTCGCTTATGCACGCCGCCGACGCTCCCAAGCCAGCATCGAAACAGCGCTGATCAACAGCAGAGCCGAAGCCGGTTCAGGTACCGCAGACGCCGCCGCTACCCCGGCTCCGCTGCCCATGGCTCGCTGCCAGAACAGGAAGTCGGCGCCATCGATCACGCCGTCGCCAGTGCCGTCGGCGTTAGGAGCCGCCGGCAAGGCTTGGCCGTACTGAGTCTTCCACACCGCCAGATCGTCGCCGTTGACGCTGCCGTCGCCGTTGTAGTCGCCGGCGACGTTGCTCACGCCAGGAGTGAAATACTTCTGGCTCAGGTAAGCGCTGACGTCGCTGTACTCCTGAGGGGTCAGCTTCTTCGCGAAGATGATGAGTTCAGCGATATTGCCGCCAAACGTTTCGCCTTCGCCGCAGCAGGCTTGCGAATGACCGCCGATGCCGAAGGCTTCTGGAGTCGAAGCGTTGCGGCCATTGATAATGTTATTCGGCACGCCATCCTGCCGCTGCGTTCCCATTTCCGTCAACGTTTGATTGGGAAGCTGCCCCTGGGCGTCGAAGAATTGCAAAGTATCAACGTCTGTCGCACCTGGATTGTCGGTGATGACCATCGAGCTCACGTGCCAGACCTGTTCGGTCGGCTTGGCGATGCTTTGGTACAAAACCGGTCCGTCGTAGCTGACGAACGTGTTGTAGCCGTTGTTCGGCGAGTTATTGATCCCGAACATGTACACCGAGCTCGACGTGCCGCGCTTCCCGTAGACCACCTGCGTGCCGAGGATCGGCCCGCCGCCAGCATTGAGCGACGTCGTGACGAACGGGTTGTAGACGATGAACGTCGTGAGGCTGCTGCCGTCGCCAATGTCGAGCGGATCGAAAGCGGTGGGATTCCCAGCGGTTTTCAGGTTGTTCGTCTGATAGAGACGATCGGTCGAACCGGTTCCGTCGACGGCCGGATTGCCCAGCTGACTCGGCGGTCCATCGCGATCGAAGCGGACCGTCGGCGTCATGTTGCCGGCAATGTTCACCAATTCGAAGTGGGGATGCTCTTCGACCGGGTCGCCGATGTTCGGCCCATTCGGATTAGTCGTGGCGCGAGGCGCCATGATGGTGCCGTAGCTCGACTTGTCAGTCCAGCTGGTAATAGGATCGCCCGTTTGATATCCCGCAGCGGCGAGCGTGCTCGCATCCAGCCAGAGGCGCAACGCCGGGTCCGTCGTGTTGAGCACGGCGGGGGGAGTCGGTTGAGCGAAGGCAGCGACCGTGAACAGCAGGGCCAACGATTGGCCGAGTAGGATGCTGCTTAAATACCTGCGACGAGTCATGAGTTGTCTTCCTTCCTCGTAAGAATAGAGCGATCGAAAGCGCTAGATCCGCTACGTTGACGCCGCGGGAAGCCTCCCCAAGACTTCCCGCCGGCGGCGAACGGAATCGCGAGTGTTCTGACTTACTGCCCTGGTCCAGCCGCCCTCGCGACGGCGCCGAATCAATCAATCGAAGAGTCAAAAATTTTCGTGAAAAGTCGTATCTTTCATCATCGTTAGGAAAGTCCCTCCGATCCACACTCCCGCGACTATTTGCCAGCCGCCAAACGGCGCCGGATGAGCGCCACGCCGCCCATACCAGTTAACACCGCCAGTGCCGAAGCGGGTTCCGGCACAGCCAGATATTTGTCAGACAAATAAGCGTAAACTTGCTCCGTCTCCGCCGGCGTCAGCACGCGAGCGTAGATGATGATCTCCGCGATGTTGCCCGCGAACGTTTCGCCTTCGCCGCAACAATTCTGTGCGTGGCCGCCGATGCCAAACGGTTCGAGCGAACCGGCCGGCTCTTCGTTGATGCCATCGTTCCGGTCAGCAATCACGCCGCCGTTCGTCGCCACTGGCAGGTTCGTCAGCGGGGCCGACGCATCTTCCGTGGAGTTCGAGCGGAACGTCACCGCGTCAAACGGAGACTGCTCGGTCAGGGCGTATTCCAGAACATTCCACTTGCCCGCCGGGATCGTCGCTTGAGTTTGGTAGCCCACGTACGCGTCGTAGCTAACGTGGTTGAGGCGCCCCACCGGATTGATGCCGACTTCCATCAGCGATGCATCGTTCCCGCGCAGAGCCCACACGGCTTGAGCTCCCAAGGCGCCGCTTGTCGTGATATTCGGTTTGAACACCGTGAAGCTTGTCATCGACGTGCCGTCAACGATTGCCAACGGATTGCTGCCAGGCGCCAGGTTGCTAGTCTGAAAGAGACGATCGGTATTGCCCGACCGGTCGACGCCCGGGTCGCCCGACGGCAGCGCGCCATTGCGTTCGAACTTCACCGTCGGGAAGGTCCGCCCGTTCACCGTGACTGTTTGCAGATGCGGCTGCTCTTCAACGGGAGTCGTACCGTCCCATCTCACTGTGCGAGGCGCGAACGTCGTGCCGTAGCTTGACGAATCAACCCACTGCGTGATCGGCGCGTCTTCGGCAACTTGCAGCGAATCTGCCTTGAGCCATAGACGCAAATCACCGGCTGGAAGCTGAGCGTGCGACTCGGCTGCCCCGAGAAGCGCCGCAACGGCGACTGCCGACAAAAATCTTTTCATGAGACGAACTCCAAGAAGCGTGACAAGAGATGAAAGAGATTGCCTGGGTGACCTACTCTGATCCGGCTGGTCGACAGGTCGGCCAGCGGCCCGTCCGCACTCACCCCGCTGCCCCCAGCAAGCGCACTACTGCTTTGGAGAGAAGCGGAAAATCAGGCCGCTAACCCGACCCGACGAACACGAAAACTGAAAAGGAACGAAGTTGAAGAGAGACGCAATCTGCAACCGTCTAATTATCTTACAAATCGCTGTTTTGTAATATAATTACTTACGCCATTTAGGTCAATGCGCCGCTCGTGTTTATTTATTCCGAAATCATCCGAACCACGCCGCCAGAAGCACTCCGCTTTTGCTGCGCAAATCAGCCACGAAAATGTCTGTTTGCGATTCACTTGTTGCGGCCTAAATGGTTGACGAACGCTACGATTTGACACGGTAATCAAGCTCGGCGAGCATCTTGCTGATTTCTTTCCGGTAGTTCTCCTGCAGCGGCAAAATCGGCGGCTGCGGGTCGCCCACCGGCGGTCCAATCATGTTGAGCACCGCCTTCATCACGCTGAACCAATGGGCGCCTTCGCCCTTGGACAGATAGCTGCTGAACTGAATCCGCATCAGCGGGCCTAGCTTCTTCCAGATCGCCCGCGCTGCCGGCAAATCGCCGTCGATCGCGATCGCCGTGTAAAGCTGCTGAGCCGCACGCGGGACCATGCTCGGGATGCCCGAAATCCAGCCGTGCGCCCCGTGGCACAGACCTTCGAACGCGACGGTGTCGAGACCCGCGTAGACGAACAGATCGCCGCCGGTCGCCTGCAGCAATTGGCAAATGCGATCGGGCTCTGGGTTCGACATCTTTACGCCGCCAATCGCCTTTTCCTCGAAGAGCTTGGCGAGGTGATCGGTCGTGAAGTCGACGCAAGTCAGCGGTACGTTGTGATACAGCACCACCGGAATGGACACTGCTTCGGCGATCCGCCGATAGTGCGTCATCGCCTGCGACGGCGTCGGCGCCATGTAGTAGGGCGGTACGATCAGCAGGGAATCGGCGCCTGCACGCTCGGCATGCTTCGACAGTTCGATCGTATGTTGAGTAGAGTAAGCATGCGTCCCGGCGACGACTGGCACGCGGCCATTGTTCGCCTCGAGCGCCGCCTCAAGGACGCGCTTGCGATCTTCGATTTCCATCACGGGAAACTCGCCCGAGCTTCCTAGCGGCGAGATTGCGTTCGCCCCTTCGCTGATAATCCAATCGACGTGAGCCGGCAGCAATGACAGGTCGAGTTCGCCGTGAGAATTGAACGGCGTAATCGTCGAAGCACAGACGCCGCGAAACAATGGCTTAGGCATATTCACGCACTTATCGTGTGAGGTGATTGATTCGCTCAGCGGCCAGACGCCGCGTGCGACTAGGTTGGAAAAGGAAGCGGAACAATCAGGTTCAAGACGAGAAACAAGGGCTTGCGACCCCCTTCTATTTGTATGACAATTATGAACGCCGGACAAGCGATTCGCAAGACAATGCGCATAAAATCTTTCTTCACGCGCATCGCTCGGAAGGGCGATGTCGCTTGTCGACGGCGTCTCATCTCTTTCTTCTCCGTAAGCATTAGCAATGTTTCAACTCCTTCACTTTCGCGCGGATCGCCTCCTTGCGATCGTCTTGTGTCTCGCATCCGCTTCGAGCGCCGCGGAGTGGCCCGAATTTCGCGGCCCGACCGGCCAGGGAGTTGCCAGCGACGCCAAGCCGCCCATCGAGTGGGCGCCTGACAAAAACGTCACGTGGCGCACGCCGATTCCCGGTAGCGGTTGGTCGTCGCCAATCGTTGCGGGAGACCGCATCTACGTGACGACTGCTGTTCAAGAGCAGGCGGGCGGCGGCGGGCCCGACGTCAACAACAACGAACCAGTCGGCAGCAACTCAACGGCGAGTGCGTTGAGCCTGCGACTACTCGCGCTCGATGCGCAGTCGGGGCAGATTCTGTGGGATCGCGAGATCTTTCACTACGACGCCGGCAGCTATCCGTCGGGGCATGCGAAGAACACCTTCGCGAGCCCGACCCCGCTCGCAGAAGGCGATCGCATTTATGCTCACTTCGGGCCGTTGGGAACCGCCGCCGTTGACGTCAACGGCAACATTCTGTGGGAGAACAAATCCATCACGTATGACGCGCGCCACGGCGGGGCAGGGTCGCCGGTCGTCGTTGGCGATACAATAGTCTTCAATTGCGATGGCGTGGAAAACCCGTTTATCGTCGGGCTCGACAAGACGACCGGCAAGGAACTCTGGCGGACGCCGCGTCAGCCGATGGAGCCCGAACGATTCGCCTTCTCGACGCCGCTAACTGTCCCTTCGTCAACCACCGCCAGCGGCGTCCAACTGGTCAGCCCAGCCAGCCACATGATTGGCAGCTACGATCCAGCGGATGGCCGCGAATTGTGGCACGTCTACTTCGATCGACGGTGGTCGACGGCGTCGCGTCCGGTTTACACCGCGGGCATGGTGCTCGCCTGCAATGGCGGCGAGTCACCGCCGGAACTGCTCGCCATCCGTCCAGACGGCGAAGGGAATGTCTCGGAAACGCACGTCGTCTGGCGTCACGATAATTTCGCCCCGCTGACGTCGTCCGTCGTTGTCGCGGATGGCCACATTTACATGGTCAGCGACGCGGGAATCGCAGCCTGCACCGATGCGGCGACGGGTAAAGTCGTGTGGAAGAAACGGCTTGGCGGAAATTTCTCCGCGTCGCCGATCTACGCCGCCGGACGCATCTACTTTCCAAGCGACAACGGGACCTGCTACGTGATCGCCGCCAAGCCGCGATACGAACTGCTGGCGAAGAATAGCCTAGAAGAACCGACACTGGCCTCGTTCGCCGTCACCGGCGACGCGCTCATCATTCGCACGAGCGATGCCGTCTACCGTATCGAAGCAGCCCGTTAGTCGCCGTTCGCGTTATCCGAGAATCTGTACTGTTGACCGCCCCCGTCGTAAGGTTCGTTTGCTATGCCCGAAACGATCGCACGAGATCTTCGCACCCTGGCCGCCGCCCCTCCCAAGCAGCAGTTGATCGAATCATTGGAACGCGCGAGCCGCCCTCCGCTCACGCTCACGGGGCCGTCCGGCGAGACAGTGCTCGTTCTGCCGCACGGCGGAAGAGTACTGGGACTTTACTCGAACGCTAGCTCGAAGAACTTCTTGTGGACGAGCGCCGCGATCTCCAGCCCGGAACTCGCACGCGAACACTTTGGCTCCGATCGCTGGTGCAACAGCGGCGGCGATCGCACCTGGCTGGGCCCTGAAATCGATTTCTTCTACCCGCATTATCCCGACACGAGCCGACAGTATTTTCAGCCGCGGCAGCTCGATCCGGGCCGGTGGGTCGCGTCGCGCACGCCGACGCGAATGATCGTGGAGAACTCGCTGGCGATTCACTCGTTCCGACGCGGCTGGACGCAGTCCATTCGCATCCGCAAAACGGTCAGCATGATCGCCAACCCGCTCGCCGACTGTGGAGTTGGATTGGCGGGCGAACTCGAGTTCGCGGGTTACCAACTGCATACGTCGCTCGAACTGTTGGACCCGCTCGCCGACAACGTTGAAATCGGAATTTGGAACTTGCTGCAGCTTCCCGGCGGCGGCGAAATGGTCGTCCCGACCTACGGGCCAACGACTCCCGTGGTTTACTTCGGCGACATCCCGCAGGGCGACGTGCGCACGGAACCCCGCTGCGTCCGCTACCGGATGTCGGCCCCCAACGAACAAAAGATCGGCCTTGACGCCATCGCCACTACCGGACGCGCCGGCTATGTGCGCGAGGATGACGAAGACAGCACCGTAGCATCGCTCGTCGTGCGCAACTTTCAGAACAACCTGATCGGCCCGTACGTCGATGTGCCGCTACACACCCCTGAGCGTGGCGGCCATGCCTTCCAGGCGTGCAATATCGACGCCGACTACCTCGGCCACTTCGCGGAGCTTGAATATCACGCCCCGGCGATCGGCGGCCCCACGGGGCAATCTCGCAGCGACGACGTGAGCCAAGTCTTCGCGTACCGCGGACCGCGGGAGATCATTGCGCAAGCTGCCCAAGCGCTGCTCGGCGTCACGATCTAGAACGCACCCTGCATTCGCCGGATCTCCCCTAGCCCCGGGCTCCGCCCGGGGGTGGGCTGCCATTCCGCTTGGCGACGTCGTGCGATGTAGTGGCCGACCCCCGGGCGGAGCCCGGGGCTAGAAGCGCTGCGACGATCTCGCGAGCTGAAGTCTAACCAAGCAGCCACGCCAGCGGATTCTCGATGACGTCGCACAGCGAAGTGAGGAATGCCGCCGCGGGCGCCCCGTCGACCACGCGGTGATCGAACGTCAGGCTGAGGTTGACTACGTCGGCGACCACGAGCTGCCGCTGCTTCGCAACCGGCTGCTCGGAGATTCTGCCGATGCCAAGGATCGCCGTTTGCGGCGGATTGAGAATCGGCGTGAACGCCTCCACTCGATAGCCGCCGAGGCTGCTGACGGTAAAGGCGCCGCCGCGCATCTGGTCGGCGACAAGCCGTTGCGTGCGAGCAAGTTCAATCAGATTAGCGAAGCTGGCAGACAGCTCTCGCAGCGACAACCGCGGAACATCGCGGATCACAGGGGTCATCAAGCCATTAGGCGTCGCCACCGCCACCGCGATGTTCACGCCCTCAGCTTTGACGAGGCGCTCGTTGACCCACTGGTCGAGCAGTGCCGGATGCTTTTCTAGTGCGGCGGCGCAGAGCTTCACGAACAGTTCCGTATAGCTCGGCGGATTGACGCCCCGCTCGACGCTCGTCCGCTTGCATTCGTCGCGGAAGCGAACGAGTTCCGAGGCGTCGGCGCGAGCAGTCAGCGTCACCGGCGCCGTCTCGTGCGACGCGGCCATCATCCGCTGCGCGATCACGCGGCGGATTTGAGTGATTGGCTCGCCGATCGCGCCTTGACCGGCCGGCACGGCCGAAACTTTCGCCGCTGGTTTGCTCGAAGCGTTGGCGGCAATCGCGCGCACGTCTTGTTCGCGAATGCGACCGTTCCGGCCGGAACCGACCGCGTCAGCAGGATCGACATTCAGTTCGTTAGCGACGCGCTTCGCTCGCGGCGTCACGGCGACATCGCCGCTAACCGCTGCTCTGGCTACCGACGCCGCCGCTGGCTTTGCCGACGGCTGAGCAGCAAGCCGCATCAGTTCGGAGGCTGACAGCGGCGACGGATCGTCGCGATCGCACTTTTGCAGATCGATTCCCAACTCTC
The DNA here is from genome assembly GCF_965279485.1 of Lacipirellula sp. Taxonomy (NCBI): domain Bacteria; kingdom Pseudomonadati; phylum Planctomycetota; class Planctomycetia; order Pirellulales; family Lacipirellulaceae; genus Lacipirellula; species Lacipirellula sp. The sequence goes on along the minus strand of NZ_CBDIIC010000001.1, from coordinate 99,815 downwards.
TCGCCAGCCGCCGAACAGAAGGGCTAGCGACTGGGGCGGTCGAGGCGCTCGTCTTTTCGGGAACAGCCGCCTGTGGAGGCTGAACTGCCGGAGCCGCGGCGACGTGCGAACCATTGCCGTTTTGGGCGGGAGCGCCGTTTGTTTTCTTCTCGGCGGCTTTCGCGCCGTTGCCGTTCGTCGTAGCGGGAGCTGCCTGAACAGGTTGAGCCGCAGGGGCCTTGGGCGCCGCCGCCTTCCCGCCCCGCGGCTCCAGGTGTGCCAGCACTTGGCCAACCTTGACGATGTCTCCAGATTGCGGACCGTCCGGACCAATTCGTAACACGCCGGCGTCGAACGACTCGACCACTTGCGTCGCCTTGTCACCCTCTAACTCGTAGAGACCGTCCCCCTCGCGCACCATCTCGCCTTCCTCCTTCAGCCAACGGCAGAAGGAGCCCTCTTCCATCGACCAGCCAAGGCGTGGAACGGTGACTTCAATCGAACTAGCCATCTTGCGGTACGCTTTCACTCAGAGAAGAGACGCGATGCCGTGAGGCTTGCGCCCCTCGAACAATCATTACAACTTAGTAGGCGGCAGACGCTTGTTGCGTTTTACTCTGCCATCAACTCTTCAATCGCTGCAACGATGTCGTCCACCTGCGGAATATTATTGTTCTCAAGCACCGGCGAATACGGAGTCGGCGCTTGTTTGCCGTTCAGACGCTTGATCGGCGCGTCGAGGTCGTCGAAGCCGCGGTCGGAAACTTGAGCGGCGATCTCGGCGCCAAGGCCGTACGGGCCGAACGACTCGTCGACGACGAGCAACCGGCCGGTTTTCGCCACGGAAGCAAGAATCGTATCGACGTCGAGCGGCGCAATCGTGCGCGGATCGATCAGTTCCACCGAAACGCCCTTCGCGGCCAACTGCTCCGCCGCCACAGCAGCTTTGTGCACCATCTGAGCCAGCGAGACGACAGTCACGTCGGTCCCTTCGCGAACAATCGCGGCCTGGCCGAACGGGATGCGATAGTCTTGCTCGGGAACCGCACACTTGATCGTCAGCAACTCGCGATGCTCAAGGAATAGTACCGGATCGTCGCCGGCCAGCGCTTCCGCAAACAACCCCTTGGCGTCGTAAGCGTTCGACGGCACCACGACCTTCAAACCGGGAAAGTGCCCGTAGGTCGTGTAGTAGCTGCCGGAGTGATGCGTCGCGGCCGAGTGCCCGGCGCCGATGCAGCCGCGCAGAACGACCGGCATCTTGATGCGGCCGTTCGACATGTACTGCACTTTGGCAATCTGATTGATGATCTCGCCAGCGGCGTCGAGGATGAAGTCGGCGAACATGAAGTCAATTACCGGGCGACTGCCCGACATCGCGGCGCCGCAAGCGAGGCCGATGAATCCGCGTTCGGAAATCGGCGTGTCGCAAATCCGCTCGGCGCCGAAGAGCTTGTAGAGCCCGTCGGTGGTTTTGAAGCTGCCGCCACGTTCGCCCACCCCTTCACCCATCACGAACATGAGATCATGACGCTGCAGAGCGAAGCGAAGCGCATCGACCGTCGCTTCGACGAACGATTTTTCGCTCGTCGCGTCGGCAGGGGAGGGGAGGGGCAGCGAAGACTCGCGCGGCTCCGCAAACACGTGCGTCGCCGAGTCCTCGGCTTCGGGGTAGTCGGCCTCGATCGCATTCGCATGCGCTTGGGCGACTTCGTCAGCGATTTCGTCCTCGATTTCATCCAGCCAAGTACCGGTCACGCCCTCTTCGTCGCCGAACGCCTCGAGAATCGCCTCGCGGCATCGCACGATCGGGCATTTCGACTTCCAATCTTCGACCTCGTCGCGCGTCCGATAGGTAAAGTCGGTCATCCCCTCGGAGTGAGCGCGCGTCCGATACGTTTTGCATTCGATGAGCGTCGGCCCCTCGCCGCGGCGAGCCCGCGTCACCGCGATTTGCGCGGCGCTGTAAACCGCGAGCAAATCGTTGCCGTCGACCTCGATCGCCGGAATCCCGTACGCTGCGCCGCGATTGGCGACATGCGGGTTGCCGGCCGAGTAGCTGAAGGGAACTTCGGTGGCGTACTGGTTGTTCTCGCATACGAACAACACGGGCAACTTGTAGATGCTGGCGAGATTCAGGCCTTCGTGAAACGCACCGTTGTTGACGGCGCCGTCGCCGAAGAACGCGGCGGAGACCGAGCTCTCTTTGGTGAGCTTGAAGGTATACCCGGCGCCGGCCGCCTGCAGGATGCACGGCGCGACGATGCCGCTCGTCCCCATCATGCCGATCTCTGGCGAGAACAAATGCATGCTCCCGCCTCGGCCGCGCGAACAGCCGGTCACGCGGCCGTACAGTTCGGCAATGAGATCTTCCGCCGGCATCCCCTTGGCCATCGCATGGCCATGGCCGCGATGCGTGCTGAACACCATGTCGCGGGAACTAAAGTGCGCCAGCACACCCACCGCGACGGCCTCTTGCCCCACATAGGTGTGGCAGGCGCCGTGAACGTCGCCGCGTTGATGCGATTTAGCCAACTGCAATTCGGTCTTACGAATCAGCAGCATGCGTCGATAGAGGTCGATCCAAGTCGCTTTATCGACGTTTGGCGCGGTAACCGTTGCCATGGGGTCTTCTCGCAAATGCTCGGCGCAGGCAATGCGCCGTTGTTCCGTAAGTTCAAATTGTATTCTGTTCACTCGCGCAGTCGTCGGCGTTTGCAACGACTCCGCGAGTCTCAAATTCAATCACTTCAACGGCTCGTCGATGACGGGATTCGTCAGCTTGCCAATGCCGTCGATCTCAATCGTGATCGAGTCGCCGGCCTTCAGGAAAATCGGCGGCTTCCGGGCGGCGCCGATGCCGTGCGGCGTCCCCGTCAGAATCACCGTACCCGGCAACAGCGTGGTGCTGCCGCTCAGGAACTCGATCAAGCGGCGAACATTGAAAATCATGTCTTCCGTGTTCCAGTCCTGAAGCGTTTCGCCGTTAAGCACGGTGCGAATGCCCAGACTGTTCGGGTTCTTGACTTCGTCCGTCGTCACCAGGCAAGGGCCGAGCGGAGCAAACGTATCGAACGTCTTGCCGCGGCACCACTGGCTTCCGCCCCACTTGCCTTGCCAATCGCGTGCGCTGACGTCGTTGGCGCAGGTGTAGCCCAGCACAAAGTCGAGCGCGTTCTGCTGCGTGGCGTTCTTGCACTTCTTGCCGATGACGACCGCGAGTTCGCACTCGTAGTCGACCTCGTCCGAACGGAGCTGACGGGGCAGCTCGATCGGATCGCCCGGATTCTGCACGGTCGCCGGCGACTTCATGAAGACGACCGGAAATTCCGGCGGCTTCAGGCCGCCTTCTTCGGCGTGCCGAACGTAGTTCAGCCCGATGCAGTAAACGACCGGCGGCTCGATCGGCGCGAGCAGCTTCTTAACCGTCGCGTCGCGACCAGTGTCGCGCAGGCCGGAAAGTAGTTCGCCTTCCAGCAACGTGACGCGATCGTTGTCGCCCAGCCGGCCATATTGAACCGACCCGGCGGAATCTTGGAAACGAATGATTTTCATATATTGATAAGCGTCGCCAACGGAGCGTTAACTATTGGCCGACGTGAGATAAATGTGAATGAAAAGCAGACTAGAACACGAACGGTTGACCGCTCTCCGAAGCAGCCTCTTGCAGGCTATCGATCACGTCGGCCGGCAGCGCGATCCCCTTCGACTCGGCTTGGCGACGATTGCGCCACTCCATCTCGCCCGGCAGCATCAGCGAAGCGACGCCCTCGGCAGTCGGCTCGGCGTGAATCTCGCTAATCAACGCGGCGATTCGCTCGTAGAACGTCGAAGGCGTCATGATGGCGCTCACGTCGATCGCGAGGAATGCGGCGCCATGGTTTGTCGGCGCCGACATATCGCCGAACAACCAACTGCCGACTTGCTTGGTAACCGCGGCCCCCGACAACACGCCGGCGAGAATCTCGATCAGCAACCCAATCCCGTAGCCCTTGTGGCCGCCCACCGGAGACAGCGAAGCGCGATCAGGATAGAGCGTGCCATCCTGCGTCGGCTGGCCGGCGTCGTCCACAAGCCAACCGGGGGGGATCGGCTCGCCCCGTTTGCAGCGTGCAAAGACTTTTCCGCCGGCGACGGTGGCGATCGACATGTCGAGCAAGATCGGGTCGCCCGCGGCCGTGGGGCACGAGAAGGCGATCGGATTGCTCCCCAGCACGGGCCCGCGCGAGCCGGGCGCCGCGACGCTGGGAACGTCGTTCGCCATCGCCAGGCCAATCATGCCGGACTTCGCTGCCAGCCAGGCATAGTAGCCCGCGGCGCCAAAATGGCAGCTATTCGTGACCGTAACAAATCCCACGCCAGCTTGCCGCGCTTTGCGAACCGCCACGTCCGTCGCGAACGTGGAGGTCACCTGCCCCAGGGTCGACTGCCCGTCGACGAGCGCCCAGGCGGCGCCTTCGTCGGCAATCTTCGGGGAAAGGTTGTTGCGCAAACCGCCGCCGCGAAGCCGCCGCGCATAACCGCGAAGGAGTTTGGTCCCGTGCGTGTAGACGCCCCATGTGTCGGTGGTCACGAGCGCCTTCGCGGTTGTCCGGGCGTCGTCTTGTCCGACGCCCAGGCTCGTCAACACGCGAATGCAGAAATCCTCTAATTCGCCGATCGAAATAGTCTGATCGGCAACTGCGCTTGCCATAAGAATTCGACTTGCTTATGCGGCGGCGCAGGAAGTCGCCGCCTAGGGGAGAAAAGCGGAGGCTAGCTGACGGCCATCGCAGCGAATCGCGCCGGGCCGGTGACCCCGTTAACGATATTCGGCAGCGGTTGGCCTTCGTTGCAGAGAGCCACGATCGCGGCGGCGTCGCTTCTCAGCTTCAACACGGCTTCGTCGCTGGCCGAGGCGATATGGCTGTGCAGGATAACGTTCTTCAGCGCCAGCGCCGGGTGATCAGGGGCCGGCGGCTCCGGATCAAAGACGTCGAGCGCTGCGAAGCCAAGTTTGCCGCTCTTCAGGGCCTCGTACATCGCCGACGTATCAACGATGTTGCCGCGAGCAACATTCACGAGAATGGCGCCCGGCTTCATCGCGTCGAGCGTGTCGAAATTGATCAGATGACGGGTTGCAGGAATCGCGGGGCAGTGCAGCGTCACCAGGTCGCTGTTCACCAGCAGATTTTCCAGGCTCGTCAGTTCGCAGCCGGCCTCTTCGACGTCGGCAGCCTTCGCGGCCGGGTCGCTCACCAGCAAACGGCACTTGAAGTTCGAAAGCCGTGAAGCGACTTCGCGACCAATCCGACCGAAGCCGACGACGCCCACGGTCATCGCTTTCAGGCACCGCATGTCGGTGACGGGAACGGGGAGCCCCCACTTGCCGCCGCTGACAAAGTTGGCGTTTTCGACAACGCGCCGCGTGGCCGACAGGACGAGCGCCAGCGTGTGGTCTGCAACCTCGTCGATGCAATAGTCCGGCACGTTGCAAACCGGGATGCCGCGCCGCCGGGCCGCTTCCAAGTCGACATTATCGACGCCGATACCGTATCGGACGATAACGCGGGCCTTCTCCATGCAGTCGATCGCTTCCGCGTCGAGCTTGGCGAATTGGGTGAGAACGAAGTCGGCCGTCGGCAATTTAGCGAGCAATTCGGCACGCTCGCCCGCCTTCACTCCCTCGACGGCGATGCCAAGTGGGGTTAGCCGGCGTTGCTCGACTTCCAAAGTCGGGAATGTATAATCCGTGACAATCAAGCGAGACATAAGGTAACCGCTGCGTCAGTATATAAGGTATTGTAGAAGAGTCATGGCACCCCCGCGGACGCCAATTGTAAGATAATTATAATCGCGTCGCCGCGTTCGTACATAGCTTCTGCAAACAATTTCTACATCTCTTTGCCGCGATGCTTGCGGCGCTGATGCCAGGTTCATTCGAGGCGAGGAAGACGCGCGTGGCCAAACTGAGCAAAAGTGAAATCGTCGCCGCGAAGCTTCGCAACTACATCATCAATAAGGGCTTGAAGCCTGGTGATCGCCTGCCCACCGAAGGCGAGCTGGCGGAACAGTTCGCCGTCAGCCGCGTCAGCGTTCGCGAAGCGACCAAGGCCCTCGGCTTCTTGGGCATCGTCGACGCCGCCCCCCGCCGCGGCCTCTCCGTCGGCAAGGTGAGCATGAAGCGCCTCAGCCGCTATCTCAGCTTTCACTTCGCCTTGGCGGACTACCCCCTCGAAGAACTCATCGACACCCGCATCGTCGTCGAGACCGGCGGCCTCCGGCAGGTTGCCGAACGCATGGCCAAGGACCCGTCGATTTACGAAGAACTCAATGCGATTAACGAGAAGCTCCGCCGCGCCACCAAGAAAACCGAGTGGCTGCAGGGCGAGGTTCAATTTCACTGCTTGCTCGTTGCCTCCAGCGGCGTGCGGGCGCTAGCCGCCTTCAACGACCTAGTCCAAGTCTTCTTCCAGAAGTTTCGGGCCGACTTCTCGAAGTCCCGCTGGAAGAACGGCATCCGCGGCCATCAGGAAATCATCGACACGCTCCGTGAAGGCGATTACCAAACGGCCAGTTCGATGCTGTCTGCCCACATCAACGTCCATCGCGACCGCGATCGGATTCTCAAGGCCAAAGCCAAGGAAGAAGACGACGTCGCGAACAGCGGCGCCGCTGATCGCTAGTCGCCGATCGTGCCGGCCACTCTCCAATCCGCTTCGATCCATTTCACAACCTACTGCCTCGCCGGCCGAAGCCGGCGAGGCAGTTTGCGTTGCGTCCTCAAGTTGCCGCTGCCCCCGTTAGTGCCCAGCCGGCGGATGCTCCCAAGAACTGCCGATTTCTTCGAGTGATCTGCCCTTGGTTTCTGGCATGATCCACAAGCCGAACATGAACGACAGCACGCAAATCACGCTGAACAGATAAAACGCCGCGGATACGGACCCGACCTGCACCGTCGTTTTCGCGGTCCCCGCTTCGCTCTTCAAATTGGCGGTGCCGTCGAGCAACAGGCGGCCGCTCTCGACTTCCGACACGACGAACGTCCCGTCATTTTGCGGGGAGGTCGCGCCGAAGATCGTGATCTGATCTTTGGCTTGGAAGCCAGCGTCAATGAAGCGACCCTCGGAATCGACAATCGCGTCGGGAGTTCCATCGACGAACGAGAGTTGCGCCCCTTCGACTTGGGCCTTCCGCGCGGTGAGAAACTCCCGTTGCGAGAAGCCCGTAATCATGGGGAACAACGTCGCTCCGGCGAAAATGAAAATCCAGAGCACCGTCGTCGTCAGGGCGACGGCTTTCGCGCGGAGGCGCGTCGGAAACAATTCCGACATCATCAACCACGGAATGCCGCCGAGCGCCAAACCGTGCGGAATCGTCACCAAGCCGAGGATGATGAGGACCGGCCAACCCGTCACATCCATGTAGAACATGTATCCAGTAGCAGCAGTGATTACCGCCATCATCAGCGATGCAATCATCCAGAGCGGCCGGCGACCGACGCGATCCATGAGCATGATCGAGGCGACCGTCATGATGGCCATCGCGCCGTAAACGGCAACGAAGTTGCCGATCGCACTCTCGCGATCGAAGCCTGCCAACTGCAGCAGCCGCGGAATGTACCCGCCGATGACGCTCCAACCCGTCCAGTTGTTGAAGAACGTGAGCAGAATGCCGATTATCACCGCCGTGCGAATGCCCGGCTTGAGGAGTTCGCTCCACGAACCGACTTCCTCGTTGATCGAGGCGCGAATTTGCTCGATTTCCCGCTTCGCGAATTCAGGGCCGTCGATCGAAGCCAGGGCTCGTTCCGCTTCTTCGAAGCGGCCTCTGCCGGCCAGCCAGCGCGGGCTGTAGGGCAACCCGGCCAAGAAACCGACATAGAACACGACGAACACCATCTCCGAGAAGAACATCCAACGCCATGGCTGATGCCAAACATTCTCCGCCACCGCCGCTTCGGTAACGCCGTAGTTCACCCGCAAGAAGTAGACGATGCCGAACGCCACCAGCGGCGCGACGGCGTGCCCGATGACAATCGCAAGTTGATACATCAACCCCATGGCGCCGCGGCGGGCTGGCGGGGCGATTTCCGCGATGTACATCGGCGAGGCGACGGAACAAAGCCCGACGCCGATGCCGCCCACAAAGCGGAAAAAGTTGAAATACGCCATCGTCGACGCGTCAGACCCGTCGCCAAACGCATCCGGCACGGCAGTAAACACGGCGCCAACCGCCAGGAGTATGCAAGCCACGAACATCGTCCGTTTGCGGCTGATCGCGTCGCACAGCCACGCCCCCAAGCCCGGGCCGAGGATGCAACCCAGCACAGCGCTGGCAGTCGCGAAGCCGAATTGCGCATCGGACAGATGGAACTGATCGCGCAGATAGACGTTCGCGGCGCCGATCATGCCGAGGTCGGTGCCGAACAAAAAGCCGCCGATCGACGCCACGAATGCGAGTCGATAGGGGGAGATGAGACGAGGGGGAGCGTCGTTTGCCATTGTCAGTGGGTCCGTTACTGCGTCGTCCGACGCGAATCCTAAGGAAAGAGTCAACTAGGGCAACGTTGTCGCGGGTCGTTCGCCGCTTCCGGCGTCGGCATCCGCGCGCAAGTACGAAAAAAGGTCAGCCATATCATCTGGCGAGAGCGTATCGAGCAGGTTGGCAGGCATCGCGGAGGTCGTCGAAACAGATTCCGATTCGATGGCGCCCCGTTCCAACTTCACCGCGCTCGCCGGGTCGCGCATGTCGGTCGTCACCGAAATCGTGGTCGCCGTCATGTTCGTCGGCCGGCCGGTGATCGTCCGACCGTCGACGACGAACGTCGTCTGGCGGTAGAGATCGGGAATTTCGTCGTCGGGTTGCGTGATCGCCCGGGCCAAATCGCGCACCGAGTAGCGCCGTCCGACGTTGGTTAAATCGGGCCCAACCGACGCCCCTTCGCCGCGCATGGCGTGGCAATCGGCGCAACCGACAGCTACGAACAGTTGCCGGCCGCGAATACGCGCAGCCTCAGTATCTTGCCCAGCTTTGTCTGGGGCTTCGACAGCGGCGACGACTTCATCGGTCGTCCAATGCTTCGCGAATTTCCGCTCTTGCCGCTCGCTCGCCGCCTCTTCAGCAACTTTCGGCTGAGCCAATCTCTCGGCAAAATCCTTGCGATCTTCGCTGCCAAACCCGCCGACAAATCGGCTTCTGGCGGCCGCCAAGTAGGGGTAGAACGCACGCTTCCCGAAGAAATTCGCGGCGGCGTCGAACCAGTCGAGCAGCTTCGTCCGCCCTTCTGGAGTCCACCCAGCGCTCGCCGCGCTGAGCTGCACCGCGGCCTGGATTGCCTGCACCGAATTCGGCTCGTCCGCCAACTCCTTGAGCAACGGTTCGATCGCCGCGGGTGATTCGAGGCGAACGAGCAGTTTGGCCAACTCGCCATTTACCTGAGCCCGCGGCGACGGAAACCAACCGGCGATTGCGGCGGCAATACGCGTCCGCTGCGCGTCGTCGAGGTTAGTGAACCGCGTGACGCCGAGCGAAATGGTTCGCAGCACTTCCAACTGTTCTTCGGCGGTAAGCGTCGCGAATGGCAGTTCCAACAGCGAATCGGCCCACTTGGCGGGATACGCCGGCTGGCTGCGGCGGGCGAGGGCGGTGAGCGCCGCGCATCGCGCGCGCGTGTTCGGCTCGCTGTACGCGCGAGTCTGCCAGCCCTTCGTATCGGTGCGTTCCAACGCCGTCATCGCGGCGTAGCGAACGAACCGGTCGAGGCTCGCGAGTGCGGGCCAAATCGACTCGATGGCGGTCTCGGCGAGATCGCCGTGTAACTCTTCCAGTTTTTGCCGCTGCGATCGCTGCTCGGCTGCCGTGGCAGCGTCAACGGGCGTCGGGGCGCGTTCTGCGCTCGCCGGCTGTTGCTTTTCGGCGCCGTCGCCATCCCACACCAGCCGATAGAGCCCCGACTGAATCTGCCGCCCGCCGACGGTGAAATAGAGCGAGCCATCCTGCGGCCGGACGACGAGATCGGTGACGCCGCCGACGTCCCACGCGATCGGTTCGCAATCGCTGCGGTAACTCGAACCGTTCGGCTCCAGCGGAGCGGCGTAAATGGCGCCGCGGCTCCAATCGGCGATGAAGATGGCATCGCGATACGGCTCGGGGAAATTGGCCCCCGTTCCCGCGACGATGCCTGCCGGCGAGCCCGGCGGCATCACGGCAACGGGCGGCAGCGTATCTTGATAGTAAGTCGGCCAAATGCCGTCGCCGCCGCGCCAGCCGTAGTCGGCCCCGCTCGTCACATGCAACAGCGAAGGGGGGCGATACCACGGCGTGCCGACATCGACGTCGAGATCGGAGTCGCTGGTAAACAGCTCGCCATCGGCATTGAAGGCCAAATCATAAATGTTGCGATAGCCGACGCTGATCAACTCGCAATTCTCGCCGTCGAGATCACATTTCACGATCCAGCCGCCGGGAGCCGGGATGCCGTTCGCCTGAGCGGCCGGGTCGTCCAGGCGGGGTAGCAGTTGATCCTCGCCCCAGCCCGCGGGGACGCGCGACCCCTTAAACCGCGGCGAGCGCGTATAATTGCCCGCCGACAAATAGAGCGATTTGCCGTCGGGCGACGCCACCACGGCATGCGGCCCGTGCTCGCCCGAACCCTCGATGCGAAGCAACAGCTTAGCATCGTCATACTGGTCGTCGCCGTTGCTGTCGCTAACGCGATACAACCCGCTCGGCAGCGCCGCCGCCTGCGAGTTCACCATCACGTATAAGTCATCGCCAACGACGGCCAGCCCCTGCGCCGCACCGGCGCCGACGCGGATCGGTTCGACCGCGGTTTGCTCAGGTTTGCCGCCGAGCGGAGAGGGAGTGATGCGATAAAGCAGCCCGTACTGGTCGCTCGCAATCAGCCGACCTTTCGAGTCAACCGCCAGACTGACCCAGGAACCTTCCTTCGCTAGGGAAGGGGAGTAAACCAGTTCCACGCGAAACCCGGCAATCGCCTGCGGTCCCTCAGCACGATCGCTCTTCGACGTGGGCGTCGCTCTTAGCGCGAACAGCACCGCGGCGCCGACGGCAGCGAGCAGAGTCGCAATTAACACTCGTGCGAGCATTGCTGGTCGGGCTTGAGGAGAGGGGAGACTCGAACGAGACGGCGGTTCTTTGCACCAACGATAGGCGATGCGTCACGAAAATCGTGCCGAGGGTGTCAATAAAATAATTCGTACCGTTGCAGACGATATAGTTGGCCCGAACTCTCAGATATATTCCTTGCCGAATTGCACGCCCGCGGCTCGCACCGGGGCCCGGAACTGCTCGCCGAAGGGCATCCAAGAAGTCGTTCCGCCGTCGACGACCAGCGTTTGCCCGACGATGAATCTGGCGTCGTCGGACGCCAAAAACGCGGCTACGGCGGCGATGTCGTCCGGGGTTCCGACGAAGCCTGACGGAATGCCGCGTCCCACGACCTCTAAATCAGCCTTGCCGCAAGCCCGCTCGTGGCTTGGCACGGGAACGCAGCCTGGCGCGATGGCGTTGACGCGGACGCCCAGCGGAGCCAATTCGATCGACATCCCGCGCGTCATCGCAACGATCGCCCCCTTGGTGCCGGCGTAAATCGAGTGTTCCTGAAAGCCCTCGAAGGCGTGGATCGACGACAGGTTGATGACCGCTCCGCGATTCTGCTTCAGCGAGTCGAGCAACGATTGAGTGAGGAAATACCCGCCGCGGACGTTGACGTCGTACATCCGATCCCACTGCTCGGGCGTCGCCTCGGCAACGGGAGAATTGAACGTGATGCCGGCGTTGTTGATCAGCACGTCGACTCCCCCGAGGTAGCCGAGCGCCCAGTTAGCGCATTCCCGAATCTGGCTGATTTCGCCCAAGTCCGCCTTGGCGAAGTCGGCTTCGCCCCCGAGATCGCGGATGGCGGCCACCGTCTGCCGAGCGCCTTCGTCTGACGCGTCGTAGTAGTGGACGGCGATCCGGGCGCCTTCGCGCGCACAACGAATGGCGATCCCTTGCCCGATGCCGGTCCCGGCGCCGGTGACGAGGATTCGCTTGCCCGCAAGTCTGTTCGAACTGCTCATGCCAAACGTGTTCCTGGCACGCCTTGAGCGTGCAATTCAATCAATCGATCGACAAGCCAAGCGGCGTGAGGGCTTTGGCGCCCCGCGCTCACCAGTCGCTTACTAGTACGGCAATCCTGCCAACGAATGAGTCACAGTGAAGAGTCGAATTCGATGCGGCGAAACAAACTGCCAAGCGGAAAATTACCCGGCACTGTTCCACCCGCGATCTAATCATCATATAATTGCGCGCAGGCTAGCCCTTGGCAAGAGCCTAGATTTTCCGACGCCATTTTCGTCTCATCGCCTATTGGCGACGCATTCTTCTGATGCGTCTCGGCGGTGTTACGAGCACATCGAGCGACGTCCTTCGCTCGCCTTTTCCGTTCCCTACTCTCTATTCTCTAACCGCAGATCCACGGCGGCCGCGCCGTCGATTCCGCGACCTTCAGGCTAATTCCTCCGTGAGCGCAGTTCCAACCATCTCCGGCGTCGCGGGCGAGTCGTGCGCCCGAATTGCGTCCGAGGATGCGAATTGGCAGCCGCCGGAGACTTGTCTCCCCTCCTGGGGAAACGCCGACTTGCCCGAGCCGACTCCGCTCGCCTGGTCCCAGTGGCGCAGCCTCATCGGCCCTGGAATCGTCATGATGGGCGTCCAGATCGGCGGCGGTGAGTGGCTCTTCGGCCCCGAGATCACCGCCCGCTACGGCGGCGCTCTCATGTGGCTCGCCACAATCGCGATCGTGCTGCAGGTCTTCTACAACCTCGAAGTCGGCCGCTACGCACTCTACTGCGGCGAGCCAATCTTCACCGGATTCCTCCGTACGAAGCCGGGCCCACGGTTTTGGATCGCCTTCTTCCTGCTGCTGAGCATGGGCGCGATGGTGCCGGGCCTCGCGTTCCACGCCGCGTCGGTGCTCACGGCGCTCTGGCTGAACACTTCGCCGACCGAGGCCCACCGCGCGCACGTTGTGGGAGTCGCGTTCGCCTGCACCGCGCTGGCGTTCGTCCCGGTGCTGTTCGGCAAGAAGATCTACAACACGCTCCAGGCGATCATGACGCTCAAGGTCGTCTGCGTCCTCTCGTTCTGCGGGATCGTGAGCCTACTGTTCGTCGATTGGCAGGCGTGGATTGCCATTTTCTCGGGATTTTTGCGGTTCGGAACGATCCCGTCGACGGACGCCGCCACGGGCGAATCGACGGTCAACGTCGCTCAGTATCTGATATCGAACGGCCGTTTCCCCGCGATCGGGCTGGGCGAAATGGCCGCGATCGGTGCGTTCATTGGCTACGCCGGCGGCGGCGGGCTGGGGAATTCGCTGTACGGAAACTTCGTCCGCGACAAAGGCTGGGGAAATGGCGCCAACGTCGGCGCCATCCCGAGTGCATTTGGCGGAAAGAACATCTCGCTCGGGCACTTCGGCAAAGTGTTCACCGTCACGGCCGAAAACCTTCGCCGCTGGCGCGGGTGGTGGAAGGTGATCCTCGTCGACCAGGCGGCGATCTGGGCGCCTGGCTGCTTCGTCGGCATGGCGCTCCCCGCGCTGCTCTCGCTGCAATTCGCCTCGCCGCAGCCCGCGGCGGAAGCGGCCGCTAAACCGGTTCCTGCAGCCACCGCCGCTCTTCAGGCAGAGCCTGCGGCCGCCAGCAGCGTCACCGCGGCAACTCCTGCTCAAAACTTCCAATGGGCGGCGGCGATGACGACGGCCGAAGGGATGCGCCGCGATGTGCGGTTGAGTGCCGGAGCGGGCCAATTCCTCTGGACGGCGACGTTGCTCGCGGGGCTGCTCGTGCTGCTCCCGAGCCAGATGTCCGTGGTCGATGAAGTTTGCCGACGTTGGACCGACGTTATCTGGTCGGCCAGCCCCCGCGTCCGTGAGCAAATGCACGGTGGCGAGGTCAAACGCATCTACTACACCCTCGCCGCTTGCTATTTCGTCTGGTGCCTGGGAACGCTTTACCTGTTCGGCGCCTACGGCACGCCCCGCCTGATGACGCTGGTCATCGGCAACCTCGGTAATCTGGCGCTCGCTGTCACGTCGTTCCACATGCTGTGGATCAACACGCGATGGTTGCCTCCGGCCATCCGCCCCGGCATGGTCGCGAGGATCGGGCTGTTCTGCTGCGGATGTTTTTACTTGGCAGTCGCCGCACTCGTTTTTTACCAGACGGTGTTGGCGAAATGACGTGAACCACTCGTTACTCAGGGCTAGGCAGGCCCGCACCATGTTCGGAATCGATATGAGCGAAAAGTCGCCTAAAGTCGCCTTATTTGGCGAGCTGCTGATGCGGCTGGAAACAGAGCGGCAACTGCGGTTCGTGCAGGCGAATTCCTTCGAAGTCGGCTACACCGGCGGCGAAGCGAACGCCGGCGTCGTCCTGTCGCGGTTTGGGGTTGAAGCCCACTTGGTGAGCGCCGTGCCCGACAACGAGCTTGGCCTCGCCTGCACGAACCACATGAGCCGTTACGGGCTCGACGTGAGCGCCGTCCAAAAGCGGGGCTCTCGGCTCGGGCTGTTCTTCCTGGAAACCGGCGCCGGCCATCGCTCCACGCAGGTGGTTTACGACCGCGCGGGCAGTTCGTTCGCGACGCTCAAGCCGGGGGATATCCCGTGGCGGGAGGTGCTCGCCGGCAAAGACTGGTTTCACTTCACCGGCACCGCTCCCGCGCTTTCCGCGGACTTGGCGGCGCTAACGCTCGAAGGCTGCCGCGTCGCGAATGAGCTGGGCGTCACCGTCAGTTGCGACATCAACTACCGCAGCGCGCTGTGGTCGATTGAAAGAGCTCGCGAAGTGATGAGCCAGATCGTCAAGCATGTCGACGTGCTGGTGGCCAACGAAGAACACGCCCGCCTGATTCTGGGCGCCCCCGACGCGGCTACGGAATTCACTGACGTCTTCGACGCTCGGCGGTACGATCCGATCGTGCGTTACCTCCGCTCCGAGTACCAGCTCAAGGCGACGGCCCTGACCATTCGCGCGGGCGATACCGCCGACGAAACAACGATTGCCGCCGTCCTCGACGACGGACAACGGGCCGTAGGTTCCAGAAAATACACGATCCGTCCGCTCGACCGTATCGGCGGCGGCGATGCCTTCACGGGCGCTCTCATTTACGGCCTGCTGCAGTCGCGCTCGGCGCAAGAAGTCGTCGACCTGGCCGTCGCCGCCAGCAACCTGAAGCACACCGTCCGCGGCGATTTTGGCCACTTTTCGTTATCAGAAGCCGAATCGCTGGCCCGCAGCGGCCCCGACGGTCGCGTCCGCCGCTAAGCAAACGCCGCCTCTTCCAGAGTCTTCCACTTGTCAGTCCCAAGAGAAGAAGCCATGAAATTTCTAACGCTAATGGCCTGCTTCATGCAGGCTTGCCTCGCGGCCGTCGCGATCGGCGACGATGCTCCGTTCGTCCGCGAAGGCGAACGAGGAACAGCCCGCACTTGGTTTGAAGAACGGTTCGGCGCCGACGTTTCGAAGCTGCCGTTCAGCTTCACCGTCGGCGGCGAGAAGTCGACCGACGTGCTGCAACGCTCCAAGGTCGACTCGCAAACCGAACAGGTTGGCGGCACCCAGACGAAGCGCACCATCACCTGGACCGACGAAAAGACGCATCTGGAAACGAAGGTCGTCGCCGTTCAGTACGCCGACTTCCCGAATGTGGAGTGGACCGTTCATTTCAAGAACACCGGCGAGGGCGATTCGCCCATCATCGCCGACGTAGAAGCGGTCGACGTCAACCAGGCCGTCCCGGCCGAAGCGTCGACGATCCTGCACCACTTAAAGGGTTCACGAGCGGCGCCGAACGATTTTGAGCCCTACGAAATGGGCCTAACGATGCGAACGGCCGCAACTTTCCGCTCCGCCGGCGGCCGCGGCACCAACGGCAGCTGGCCCTTCTTCAACGTCAATTGGGGCGACCAAGGCCTCATCGTCGTCCTCGGGTGGCCCGGGCAGTGGAACCTCTCCCTCGAACGCGACGGGGCAGGGGGGTTGGCCATTCGCGGCGGGCAAGAGAACACCCACTTCAAACTCCACCCCGGCGAAACGGCCCGCACGCCGCTCGTGGTGTTGCAGTGGTACGAGGGCGACTGGGTCCGCGGCCAAAACGTTTGGCGCCGCTGGATGGTCGCCCACAACGTTCCCCAGGTCGACGGCAAGCCGCCTAAGCCGCAGCTTGTCGCCTGCAGCTCGCATCAGTTTGGCGAAATGATCAACGCCAACGAAGAGAATCAGAAGCAATTCATCGACCGCTACTTGGAAGAGAAATTCCCGCTCGCCTATTGGTGGATGGACGCCGGTTGGTACGAAAACGACGGCGTCTGGACCACGACCGGCACCTGGGAAGTCGACAAGAAGCGATTCCCCAACGGCCTCCGCGCCGTCACGGACCACGCGCACGAGAAGGGCGTGAAGGCGATCGTCTGGTTCGAACCCGAGCGCGTCGCTCCCAACTCGTGGCTCTACAAAGAACGCCCGCAGTGGCTCCTGGCTCCGCCGAAGAATCCGGGCGATCAACTTTACGACGAGAATTGGCGGCTCCTCAACCTCGGCAACGACGAGGCCCGCGAGTGGCTCATCAACCACGTCAACGGGCTGATCAAGTCGGAAGGCATCGACCTCTATCGCCAAGATTTCAACATGGACCCGGTCCTCTACTGGCAAAACGGCGAACCGGAAGATCGCCAGGGCATGGCAGAGAACCATTATGTTTCGGGCTACTTGGCGTATTGGGACGCGATTTTGGCCGCCAATCCTGGCATTCGGATCGACACCTGTGCGAGCGGCGGCCGGCGGCTTGATCTCGAAACACTCCGTCGCAGCGTCCCGTTGGTGCGCAGCGACTGCTTGTTCGAGCCGACTTCGCAGCAGGCCCACACCTACGGCCTGTCGCTCTGGCTGCCGTACCACGGCACCGGCACGCTCGTCGGCAAAAGCGCCATCGGTCAGAACACCACCGAGGGCGTCAACGACTACGATTTCCGCAGCCATATGGCCTCCAGCGTCACCGCTTGCTGGGACATGCGCGACAAGTCGCTGAACTACGACGAGTTGCGGAAACTCACCAGCGAGCTCGCCACGGTCGCGCCGTTCTACCAAGCCGACTACTACCCCATCACGCCCCATACCCTCGCGACGTCGGCTTGGATTGCCTGGCAATTCAACCGTCCCGAAACGGGCGAAGCTGTCGTGCAGGCCTTCCGTCGGCAAGATAGCGTAGAGCCTGAACAACAGCTCAAGCTGCAAGGTTTGGATCCGAACGCCGAGTACCGCATTCAGGCCCTCGGAACTGACAAAACGTGGACCGCCAAAGGCAGCGAGCTGATGGACCACGGTCTGCAGGCGAAACTGCCGGAGAAGCGAAGCGCCGCGGTGTACCTGCTGACGAAGGAAGCGTCGGCAGCCGTCACCCAGAACTAGCGCCAGGCGGGGAAGAACTGATTGTCGCCAGTCGCCGGTCATCGAAGATGCCGGCGACTGGCGACGTTCTAATATTTTTGCTTTTGACCGAGTGGAAGCGTCGACCTCGGCAGCTCTTAGAATTCGACGCGTAGCGAGTGCAGCACGCGCGAGTTTCGCTTCGTGACGTCCCAATCGGCCTCGGCGTCGACCAGGCGAATCTCCGGCATGCGACGGAGGAGCGTTTCAAACACGATCGCCCCTTCCGCCCGCGACAGCGGCGCCCCGATGCAAAAGTGCACGCCGTAGCCAAACGCGATGTGCCGATTCTTCGTCCGGCGGATATCGAACACGTCCGGATCGGTGAAGTGCTCCGCATCGCGATTCGCCGAATTCAGCATCTGAAACAGCATCTGCCCGCCCGAAAGCTCCTGGCCGCCAAGCACAGTATCGTGCTTAATGACGCGAGGTTGGCGGGCCACAGGGCTTTCATATCGCAGAATTTCTTCAATTGCCGCGGGCAGCAATGCGCGGTCCTGCTGGATCATCTGCCACTGGCTCCGATCTTGGAGCAGCAAATACAGGCCGTTGCCGATCAGCGAAGTCGTTGTTTCGTGGCCTGCCACCAGCAGCGTGATGCAGGTGTTGATCAGTTCGTCTTGGGTCAGCCGCTCACCCTCCGATTCTACGGCGACGAGCTGGCTTACGAGGTCCTGCCCCGGCTCAACGCGGCGGCGGGCGATCAGCCGCGTCAGGTATTCCCGCGCTTCCACGAGCGCGTCCTGGGCTTGTGTCAGCACCTCGAACGCCGGCTTGTTGACCCCTTGGAAAGCGAGCAGCAGGTTGGACCACTTCTGGAAGTAATGGCGATCGCTCTGCGGAGCTCCCATGATCTCAGCGAGCACCGTCACCGGCACTGCAAATGCCAGCTGCTGAATCGCTTCCATGCCCCCCTCGTCGGCAACCTTATCCAGTAAATCATCGACGATTTGCTGAATTCGCGGCCGCATCAAATCGATCATCCGCGGCGTAAACGCCTTCTGAATGAGCGAGCGCAAGCGGGTATGGTCAGGCGGATCGGAATGCAGCAGCCCCTTCGTGCGGTAGTGATTCTGAAACCCGGTGAGCTGAGCCTTCGCTTCAGGCGGCAAGTAATCGACCGCCCGCCCCAGCCGGCCTTCGTTCGAGTAGGTGCCCGTTTCCTTCATGGTGACGACGATGTCGTCATACTTGGTGATCACCCAGCCGCCGATCGCGTCGTTGTAGTGGACCGGGGCATTCTCGCGGAGCCACTTAAGTTCCGGGTACGGGTCGCGCAGGAACTCGGCGCTAACCAGGGCTTCAGGGCTAAGAGTTGCACTATCTCGGTGCATACGAGGACTCCTGAGAATGCAGAATAGACGGATGAGGCAGCCCAGAAAAAACGGCGCCGGGCGCTTGGCAGCGACGCCTTAATTGTCATACAATTAACAGAGCCGTCAAGTCAGAATTGCGGCCACTGGCTTTCGAGAAGTTAACGGACCGCCCCAATCTCGAAGCCCGCTCATCGCGCCAATTGTTGGCGAAGTCTTGCGATCGATATTATATTACAAATCTAGAGTCATCGGACTCTGCTTTTCCGGAACATTGACGATCGATCTTCTCATGCCCACTGCGACACCGCTGACCGAACGGCCGTGCGCGAACAACGCGCGACCGAGGCACACGCTACTTTCCAACGCTTGGCATCTCGCGACGGCGTGGCTGCTGATCGTTGCCGTCGGCCACGCGCCTCAAGCGTGTGCCGAGATTGCGCCGACTCCCGTCGAGTTGGAAATGACGTCGCTGTGGGTGCGCGAGAATCTGTTATCGGCAACCCGCCTGCCTCCCTTCTCGTTCAAGTACGGCACGGCGCACTCTTCGACCTTCTTGCGCAGTTGGGCCCGCACCGTCCAAACGACCGTCGGCGTAGCGTCGACCGAACATGTCGTCACCTGGACCGACCCCGCACAGCTGTTGCGCATTCGCTGCGAAATCGTGGAGTACCACGACCATCCCGCCGTGGAGTGGACCGTCTACTTCAAAAACATCGGCGCCGCCGACACCGCCATCTGCCAAGACATCCTCGGCTTTGATTTCCAGATGGCGCGAACCAACCGGTTCGAGTACCTGCTGCATGGCATCTACGGCGACTTCATGACGGCGGATAGCTATCGCCCCTACGCCCTCACGATGGACCCCGGGTTTACGAAGACGTTCGCCCCGTACGCTTTCTCGGGCAAGTCTTCCGACGGACCGGACGGGTGGCCCTACTTCAATCTTCAGATGCCCGGCGGCGGCATGATGATGGCCATCGGCTGGCCGGGGCAGTGGGCCTGTTCCTTCACGCGCAATGGAACCAACGGGCTCAGCATCAAGGCCGGGCAGCAACTGACCCGTATGTATCTCAAGCCGGGCGAGGAGATTCGCACCCCGCTCACCGCCTTGCTGTTTTGGCGAGGCGAAGACGTCGTCCGCTCTCAAAACCTTTGGCGCCATTGGTACGTCGATTACGTCCTACCGCACTTCGATGGCCAGCCGCAGCAAGCGGTCCAGCAGATCCAATGCAGCGGCTATCACCCCAGCAACCTCTACGCCTTCCTCGCCAAAGGCATCGTCCCCGACATTTGCTGGCGCGACGCCGGCTGGTACCCAGTGAGCCAGGGCCCCTACACGGGCGATTTGCAGTGGCTCAACACGGGGACGTGGGAAATTAACAGGACGCTTTATCCGCGCGGCTTCCGCGCGTTCTCCGACTACGCCCGCTCCAGTGGTTCTTCATTCTTACTCTGGTTCGAGCCCGAGCGCGTCGGATCCCCCAACTCCTTTCTCGGTCAGCGCCCCCAATGGCTGCTGCCTGCCACGTCGACGACCGTCGGCGACATTCTCAACCTCGGCAACCCCGAGGCGCTCGACTGGTTGATCAATCACATCGACGACATGATCAACACCGAAGGACTCGATTGGTACCGCGAAGATATGAACGGCAACGGCCCGTTGCCGGCGTGGCGCAATGCAGATAGCTCGACTCGCCAGGGCATTACCGAGAATTTCTACGTCCAGGGCCATTTGGCTTTCTGGGATGAATTGAAAGCCCGGCATCCGGCGCTGCGCATCGATTCGTGCGCCTCGGGCGGTCGGCGAAACGATCTGGAAACCATGCGACGCGCCGTCCCGCTGGTGCGCAGCGACTTCCAGTTTCCGGATATGGCGGGGGTCGTCGAAGGCAATCAGTGCCACATCTACGGCCTCTCGCGGTGGCTCCCCTTCCACGGGACCGGCGCCTACCTGTACGACCCGTACTCGTTTCGGAGCTTTTACGGAACTTGCTTCGGAATGGGCGGCTTGACCGAAGAGAACACTGCCGCCCAGCAGCAAGCGTACGCCGAGCAGAAGCAAATCGGCAAGTACATGCTGTTTGGCGACTACTACCCCCTGACGCCTTATTCGTTGGATAACAACGTCTGGATTGCTTGGCAGTTCAACGCCCCGTCCTCGCGGCAAGGGTGCGTGCAGGTCTTTAGGCGGCAGAACGCAACGACTACGTCGATCACCCTGCAGCTAAACGACCTCGATCCAGATCAGATCTATCAGGTGAAGAACTTCGACTCGCCGACGCTGCTTTCCAAAAGCGGCGCGGAACTGATGAACCCAGGATTGACCGTGACGTTGCCCGCGAAAGGCTCGGCGGTCTTCCAGTATCAACCGCAGCCCCCGGCGGCGATCGTGGCGGAAGAAGAACCTGTGCCGCCGTCCGCGATCAAGCGATCCGCGCCGAGCAAACGCTTCGTTGGGCCGATTCTCCGGCCCTCGCCCACGCCGCCTGTTGCCATCGCTCCGACGCCGCCGACGACGATCAAGCGCCGCGCGCTGCCAGTGCGTCCTGAGGTCGAAGAGCGAATCAAAGGCGCGAAAATGCTCAAGCGAGCGCCGTTAGCCGATAAGCAAGTCAAGTAGACGGATGAAGCGCGACCACACAACTGCTGCTGCGACACCAACAAGCGACTCTGATTGGCGGAATGTGATGAAGTACCTAGCCTCCTTGGCGTTCGCGTTCGCAATCAGCGGCTCGCTCGCGCACGCGCAACTCCCATCCGGAGATCTGCGGCTCTGGCTGAAAGCCGATTCGCTCAGCCTTCCTGAGGATGGCAAAGTCACCCAGTGGGTCGATTCGTCGTCGTACGGAACAGTTTTCGCACCGCGCACCGTCTCCGAACCAAACGGCCCCTTCGCGGGCGGCCCCATCGAAGAGTACCCGCATCTACAGACAGTCACGGTGAACGGCAAGTCGTTTCCGACGGTCAAGTTTGAGCGCAGCGGCAGTGCCGTCGGCAACCCCAGCGTCGATCGTTCCGGCAGCACCGACCGGCTCTTTCAGGTTACCAACCGTACCCCAGGTTCCGATCCGTTGGCGATCGGCGACGGCACCAGCGTCACCTCGTTCACCGTGTTGAAGCCAAACGTCACCACCGCGGGCACGTTGGGCGTACAGGCCGTCTGGGCGAAGCGCGGAAATGACGCCTCGTTGCTCGAACTCGGAATCAGCAGTAACGGCCGTTACAACTACGTCACCTACGATTCGGTCACCGAATACCGGGCGACCAACGCCGCGACTGCGAACAAGTGGCAGATTGTCGGCCAGAACATCGTCGAAGCGGGCGCCAACGATCCGGTGAAGTTCTTCGTCAACGACACTGAAAATCCCACTTCTCCGTTCACGCTCAATCCGGTCTCGTCCAACGGCGGCGTCATCTCCGATCGCAACGACGGCATCAACAACGATCCAGTCGGCGTCGTCGAGCCCTTCGGCATCGGCGGACACGGCCAAGACTGCTGCGGCGAAGGGGAAACGTTCTCCGGCAATATCGCCGAGATCATCATCTACGGACGCACGCTGTCGGTGGCCGAGACAAATCAGGTTTACTCGTACCTCACCGCCAAATACCTGGGCGGCGTGACGCCCCTGGCCGGCGACTACAATGGAGACGGCATCGTCGACGCCGGCGACTACGTCGTGTGGCGCGACAATCTCGGTCAGTTCATGGGGCTCACCAACGAAAACCCATTCGCCGCCACCGAGGGCTTCGTCGACGAAGAAGACTACGACTATTGGGTCGCCAACTATGGCATGACCGCTGCGGGTCTCGCCAACAGCCTCAGCGTTCCCGAACCGGCCACTGGCGGGCTCGCTGCGTTGCTGTTCGTTGCCGTCGTCGGCGGACACCGAACGGGCGCACGGTCTCGCCGCGAATCAGCAAGCCATCAACAGCACAGCCGCTAACTCAGCGTTGAGTTCTCCTCCATCGCGACGCCCTTGAACAGCACCTGATCTGAATCGACCTGCGCATGCGACTACTTCTGACGATCACCCTCGGCTTCGTACTTACCGCCGCCTCGGCGGCCGACGCAGCCCAATTCTCGCTGCGATACATCGGCCTGAGCAGTCCGGGGCAACACGCGTGGCAAGTGCTGCTGCAGCCCGACCAAGCGAGCGCGGCAGCCGTTGAAATCGGCATGCAGTTCACCGGCGGATCGATCCTCGGCCTGCAACCGAACCTCGACGTCTTCGACGACGCCAACCCCGGCCAGAACCCGTTCACTGGCACGGTGACCATTGGCGCCTCCGTGCAGAACAGCGGCGCCGCGGCGTTTGCCGCACTCGGCGGCGTCATTCCCGCGATCCAGCAGACGCTCGTGATGACCGTCATGACGAACGGCCCCGGAACGCTCACCTTGGGCGGCCAAAATCACAACGGCTTCTTCACCGGCGCCCGCGTCTGGCAGGGGGCGACTCCCGTCAACGGCCTCACGGCGTCCCTGCAAGTCACGGGAACCGAAGCCGACTTCAATCAGAATGGCGTCGTCGATGGGGCCGACTTCCTCATTTGGCAGCGCGGCTCCGGCCTCGCGAGCGGGGCCACCCGCGCCCTCGGCGACGCCAATGCCGACGGTGCCGTGAACCAATTCGATCTCAACATCTGGCGCGGCCAATACGGGGCCACGACGAGCCCGCCCGTCGCCGCCGTACCCGAACCGGCAACGTTCGGCGCCGCACTGCTGGGAGCCTCGCTCCTGCCGTTCGCCAGAAAGCGCCGCCGCATTACTTCCGCCGCACGCTAGCCACGTGCGTCATGAACTGCTTCGTCCGCTCGGCAATCGCGTCGAAGTTTCCTTCACGCATGAGTTTCTTGTCGACGAGCAAGCTGCCAACGGCGACCGCAAAGGCGCCAGCGCTGAAAAAGTCGCCCACCGTTTCGAACGAAACGCTCCCTGACGGCAACAGCGGCACGTTCGGCAACGGTCCGGCCAAATCGCGCAGGTACGTTGCCCCGCCAATCGACGCGGGAAACACCTTCACGATATCGGCCCCGGCTTTTACAGCCGTGCGAATTTCGGTCGGCGTGTAGGCGCCCGGAATGGCGGCAATGTCTTGCTTGCGGCAGACGTTGATGACGTCGATTTCGATCGAAGGCGAGATCAAAAACTCCGCCCCGGCGGCAATCGCCGCTTCCGCCTCGTCGCCTTCAAGAACCGTTCCCGCGCCCAGCAAAATCTCCTCACGGCTGTATCGGCCAGCCAATTCTTGAATGAGTTCAATCGCTCCCGGCGTCGTTAGCGTAATCTCGATGGTACGCAAACCGCCGGCGATGAGCGCGCCGACGGTATCGAGAACCGTTTCGGCTTCATTCGCGCGCACAACGGCGACGACGCCCTCCTTGTGCAATTCGTCGATAACTTGCTGCTTCGGCCGGTGGGCGAGTGATTGGCGTTTCATGGAACCTGATGAGCGGGCGAAAGTGGCTAGTGGTGGGGCGTGATCAAACTTCCGACAAGCATTATCAACCGCGGTTAATTATAATACAATATGCCGATCGACGTGACGCTGAGTTCCTGACTCCCCAGCGACTTTTCACCGCGGATGCCACACTCCCTCATACTCGTCGCCGGATACGCAGGCAGCGGAAAGACGCGCGTCGGCAACGACATTGCGCGACAATTGCCCGCCTGCTACCTCGATAAAGATACCCTCGGCACCCCATTCGTGGAGCGCCTGCTGGTGGCGCTGCAGCAGCCGCCTGGCGACCGCGACAGCCCGATTTACCGCGCCGAAATTCGGCCGCTGGAATATGAGGCGCTAACCGCGACCGGACTCGAAGCGGCCGCCCTCGGCTCCGATGTCGTGCTGTCGGCCCCATTTCTCGTCCAACTCGTCAACCCGCAATGGGTCGCCGACCTGCAGCAGCAAGCCCGCGACTCTAGGGTCAAGCTGCAGGTCGTGTGGGTCGCCAGCGACCATGCCACGCTGCGGCGCCGCATGTCGCAGCGCGGGTCGGTTCGCGATCATGCAAAACTCGCTGACTGGGAAGCCTACGTCGCCAACGTCGACGTGTCGCTGGATCATCAGTTCGCCGTCGAGAGCTGGCGGTTCGACAACGCCGAGCAGGCCGACTACTCCGCAGAACTAACGCGACTGCTCGCGCACTTGCGCAGCCGTTAAACGATTTTTCTTTTCACCGATCACTCGTCACTGTTCTTGTTTGGGAGAAACAATGAGTTACTCGCGATGTGAACTTTTACAGGCGCTTTGTCGCCGAGCGCTCCTGCTGCTTGCGGGCACGCTGCTCGCCTGTCAGGCGACGACGACTCTAGCCGTCGCACCGACGGCGGAAGAACTCGCCGCCGAATCGTCTTGGGTTAAAGAGCAACTACTACAAACGACGAAGGCTCCGCCGTTCTCATTCAAGTACGGCTCCGACAAGCCTGCGGCATTCTACAAATCGTGGGACCGCCAAGCCAGCGAAAAGAAACTCGACGACAATCGCACCGAGCACGTCATCACTTGGACTCATAAGGCGAGTGAACTGCAAGTCCGCTGCGTCGCCGTGACCTACAGCGACTTTCCCGTCGTCGAATGGACGGTCTACTTCAAGAATCTCGGGAAGAAGGCGACGCCGCTGCTGCAAGACATTCAGGGCCTCGACCTCACGCTGCGAGACTCGGCCAAGTACGTCCTGCACGGCATCAAGGGCGACTTCTGCACGGCCGATAGCTTCGAGCCGTTCCGTCTGGAACTCACCGAAGATTTCACCAAGAAATTCGCGCCGTACCCCTTCTCCGGCAAATCGTCGGACGGTCCCGACGGCTGGCCGTATCACAACCTGCAAACCGAAGACGGCGGGATGATCATCGCCGTCGGCTGGCCCGGCCAGTGGGAAAGCAGTTTTACGCGCTTGGGTAAGAAGGGGCTGAAAGTCACCGCTGGCCAGCAGCTGACGCACCTCGTGCTGGAACCAGGCGAAGAAATTCGCACGCCTCTGATCGCGCTGCTGTTCTACCAAGGCGATGACGTCGTCCGTGCCCAGAACCTATGGCGCCGCTGGTACCTCGCTCACGTCATCCCGCAGGTAGATGGCAAGCCGCAAGGTCCGCTCAAGCAGATTCAGGTTGGCGGCAACGATTCGAGCTATGCCCAGAGCTTCCTCGATGCGGGCGTGCATATCGATCTCTGCTGGCGTGACGCCGGCGGCACGAA
Organism: Lacipirellula sp.; assembly: GCF_965279485.1. Classification (NCBI taxonomy): domain Bacteria; kingdom Pseudomonadati; phylum Planctomycetota; class Planctomycetia; order Pirellulales; family Lacipirellulaceae; genus Lacipirellula; species Lacipirellula sp. The sequence goes on along the minus strand of NZ_CBDIIC010000001.1, from coordinate 73,847 downwards.
CACCTGGTATCCCAGCGACAAGGGTCCGTACGCCCCCAAGGAAGGCGAGCCGAACAACCAGTGGCTCAACACCGGCACGTGGGACATCGATCGCAACAAGTATCCCGATGGCTTCAAGCCGTTTAGCGATTGGTGCCACGAACACGGCATCCAATTCTTGCTCTGGTTCGAACCGGAACGCGTTGGCTCGCGTGAAACCTTCCTCGGGCAACACCCCGAATGGCTGCTCCCCGCCACCCACATGACCGTCGGCGATATCTTTAATCTTGGCAACCCCGAAGCCTTGGCTTGGCTCATCGATCACATCGACGGGATGATCAAGTCCGAAGGGCTCGATTGGTACCGTGAGGACATGAACGGCAACGGTCCGCTCACGGCGTGGCGCGCGGCCGACGCCGAGAATCGGCAGGGGATCACCGAGAACTTTTACGTTCAAGGTCACCTGAAGTTCTGGGACGAGATCGTGCGTAAAAATCCAGGTCTCTCGATCGATTCCTGCGCCTCGGGCGGTCGCCGCAATGACCTCGAAACGATGCGTCGTTCGGTCCCGCTCCTCCGCAGCGACTTCCAGTTCCCCGGCTCGCAGCAGAACGTGTTCGACGGCAACCAATGCCAAACCTACGGCCTGTCGAGCTGGTTGCCCTTCCAAGGCACCGGCTGCTACCTGTACGAGCCGTACGAGCTGCGCAGCTTCTACCTGCCGCTATTCGGCATGGGCGGGCTTGCCCCGGAGAACCATGAAGCGCAAGTGACGGCGTACAAGGAATGCGAGCAAGTCGCTCCGTCGATGCTGCTCGGCGACTACTACCCGCTGACGCCGTACAGCCTTGCCCCCGACGTCTGGATCGGCTGGCAGTTTAATCGTCCGGAAGTGGGACAAGGCGCCGTCCAGGTCTTCCGCCGCCAAGACGCGAAAGAGTCGTCCACTCGCCTCAAGCTGCAGGGCCTCGATCCCAAGGCTGAGTACGAAGTGACCGATCTCGACAAAGGGACGAGCGTCCACTCCGGCAAGTCGCTCATGGACGAAGGCCTGCAAGTGGAACTCGAACCGCGCAGTGCGGCGATCTTCCTGTACAAGCCGAAGGCAGAGCAGGGGGGCTAACAACCTAGCCCCGGGCATCGCCCTTATACGAATGCTGTGGCTCCCTCCCCCTTGAGGGGAGGGTTGGGGAGGGGGTGGAACGTTGGTACACGCTTCACTCACCCCTCCCTAGCCCTCCCCATCAAGGGGAGGGGACCACATGATTTCGTGCTCTACGAGGCGCCCCGCCGCTTGTAATCGAATACGCTTCAGAGCAGGAGCTGGATCCGTCGCTAGACGAATTCTGCGAAGCTCCCAACCGCTATCCACAGTCCGTCTCCACGCCGCGATCAGACTTCGTCTAGCGGCGTGGAGGCGTCTCCAAACTTCTCGGGACGCCCGCCCATCTTGTCCATCATCGACAGGTACAGGCGGCACATCTGTCGTTGCTCGGCGCCCCGGTAGTCGAGCACGCGGCCCGTGTTGATCTTGCCGCCGCCACGGCCCACCAGAATGACGGGAAGCTCGTCGTTGTTGTGGTTGCCCGTCATCATGCTCGAACAAAACATGAGCATCGAGTTGTCGAGCGCCGTTCGTTCGCCTTCCTGAATTCCGTCGAGCTTGCCAGCGATGTAGGCGACCTGCTCCAAGAAAAACTGGTTCACCTTGAGCCAATCGGGCGTGTCGGTGTGCGACAGCAAATGATGGATCATGTAGTCGACGCTCAAATGCGGGAACCGTAGCGACGAGTGATCGTTGTTTAGCTTGAGCGTGCAAACCCGCGTCGTGTCGGTCTGGAAGCCGAGCACCATGATGTCGCACATCAGCCGCATGTGGTCGGCGAGGTTCTGTGGAATCCCCTCCGCCGGCCGCGGGATATTGGGCGTCTGCAACGTGGGACGCCAGCCTTGCAGTTCGCCCTGTTTGCCGGCCCGCTCGATCCGCATTTCGACGTCGCGCACCGAGTCGAAATACTCGTCCAGCTTCTGCCGGTCGCTGGAGCTAACGACCCGCCGCACGTCGTGCGCATCTTCCATCACGGCGTCGAGAACGCTGACGTCGCCGCGACTGACGTCGTCCTTAAACAGCCGATCGAACGCCAACGAAGGGTAGAGCTCCAACGGCGTCGGCGTGGTTGGCGAAGACCACGAAATGTGCGAACTGTAGAGCATCGAGTAGTTTTGATGCACCGAAGGATTCGGCGGCTCGCAGCCCAGCACTAGGCTCGAAACCTTCGTCGACCGCCCGTAGGATTGGGCGAGGTATTGATCGACGCTGATGCCCGATCGCACCTCGCCGCCCGAAGCGAGCGGCGCCCCCGACAGCAAGTTCCCCGTCTGCGAACTGTGGATGTTCCCCTTGCGAGCTTCCTCGTTGTAAAGCCCCTGGATGAACAGCAGCTTCTCGCGATGGGGGTGCAGCGGCGACAGCACGCCGCCCAATTCCATCTCCGCGCCGGCTCCCTTCGCCCACCACTCCTTCGAGTGAAAACCGTTGCCCGAGAACATCACGCCCAGCCGCACGGGCGGCTCACCCGCCGCGGCGCCAGCGCCTTCTTGCGCCCACGCAGAGACCGATTCCAGCCACGGCAAGGCCATGCTCACGCCGATGCCGCGCAACATCGTGCGACGAGAAATGGGTCGACTACGCATTGTCCGCCTCCGCTATTTATTGGAGTTTCAATGTGCTGTTAGAACGTGCCGGGCTCAAAATGTCGTTGGCTCAGCCACGTTCGCGCCGCTTCTAATCTCACGAAATTGCTTGCTGTCGACGATCAGCTCGATCGCCACGCCGACTTTGAAATCGTTCGCCCTCAACTCTTCCGTCATCCGCGTCAGCAGCGGATCGTCCGACAGCTGAACCTCGCGCCCCAGGGCGTAGCCGAGCAACTTGCGGCAGAAGTGCCGCACGAACTCGTCACGCCGATTGGTGCTCAAATAGGCCCGCAAGCTGTCGGCCCCGTTCACCGGCGTTCCGTCAGGCAGCGTCGCCGCGGCGTCGATCGGATGCCCGGCGGCGTCCGCATCGCGACGCCGGCCGATCGCGTCGTACTGCTCGAGCGCAAAGCCAAACGGATCGATCCGGGCGTGGCAGTTCATGCAGGCCGGATCGCGGGCATGACGCTCAGTGAGTTGCCGTTCGGTCATCCCCTCGGGAATCTCATCATCGAGCGGCGGGACGTCCTTCGGGGGCGGCGGCAGGGCCTCGTCCAGCACGACGCTCGTGAGCCAATTACCCCGCAGCACGGGGCTCGTCCGCGACGCTCCCGATTGCTTGGCGAGCACAGCGCCCAGCCCCAACACGCCGCCGCGGCCGTGAGCCCGCACGCCATCGACCCGCCGCCAAGCCTCGCCTTCGACGCCCGGAATGCCGTAGTGCGCCGCCAGTTCGGCGTTGAGGAACGTGTGATCGCTGTCGAGCAATTCCACGATCGACCGATTGTTCTGGAATAGGTCGGTGAAGAGCTGAATGGCTTCCTCGTACATCGGCTCCCGCACCTCAGCGAACGTCGGGAAGAGCCGCTCGTTCTTCTCATCCAACTTGTCGAACCCGTGAATGTTCAGCCACTGGCAGCCGAACTCCGTCGCCAGCTGCCGCACGCGGCCATCGGCGAGCATGCGTTTCGTTTGCCCCAGCAGTTGCTCCCGCTGGTTCAGGCTGTTCGTGCGAGCCGCCTCGTGCAATTGGGCGTCGGGCGGACCGGACCAGAGGAAATAGCTCAGCCGGTTAGCCAACTGCGCGTCGCTGACTGTCCCCGACAAACCCTCCGCCGGCGCCGCTTCGACGCGGTACAGGAAGTTCGGCGAAATCAACACCCGCGCGATCAGCAGCCGCAGCGCTTCGTCGTGAGCCAGCTCCTCGGCCCGCAGATCGGCATACAGCGTCCGCAGTTGCGCGATTTCGGCGTCGTTCAACGGCCGCCGATAGGCCGAAGACGCCCAGTCGACGATGGCGTCGAGTTGCAACGGCTCGCCTCCCCGTTGCTGCGCATGAAAATCCTCGATCCGCTGGTTCAACGTCCCGCGCATCGACTCAATATGCTTCACGCGCTCCGGTTCCACTTGCGTGGCGTACTCCAGCATTTGCTCGAAGGCGATCATCGTTTCTTCTGGTTCGTGGCTGACGAACGCCAGCTCCTCCCACAAGCGATTCAGCTCTTCCTTCTCCGCGTCGCTCAGCATCAGCCTCACGAGCGGCGAGTCCTCCCGATAGTGCAAGACCATCGAGATCACTTCGTCGACCGGGACGACTTGCAGATAGCAAAGCGCCACCGGGAACAGCTCTCTGAATTCTCCGCACATCGCCTCGAGCTCTTGCCGCGATTGGCTCTCGGGGAGCGTGACGAACGGAATCTCCGGAAACGCCGCGGTTTCCGGCGGGCGAGTCGTCGTCGCCTGAAACTGCACTGTGGAGTTCGCACTCGCCTCGGCCAACTCCGCGTCGACCGCGAATTCCGAGCCCGCGGCGACCGTCTTCGGCAAGCGGATCTCGATAATTTGCCCCGTCTTGCCGCCGAGGCTTTCTTGCTCGATCGCGCCGCCCTCGGGCGTCTTGCCGAACAACGACACATCAACGCCGAGCGCCGCATCGTAGGCCGCATCTTGCCCGCCCGGCGTTGCGGCGGCCTGCGACAGCAGCCCTGTCAGCAGCGACTCCTCTTCGTTGTTCAACACGGCCCGCAGCCGCTCGTTGGGGCTATCGCCAGCCGCTGGCGTCGAAGCCGCGAGCAGTTGTTGCAGTTCCGCCGCCAGCTGCTTTCTCTCCGCCGCATCGGCGGAGAGTTCCCAACGGGCCAGCGCCGAGTCGGCCGGAATCGGCGACAACGAGCGATCGGCGGTCGACTCAAACGCAAATTGCCACACGTTCGCGTTGCCGTAGAGATCCGCCCGCGGATTCTCCTTGAGCACGTCGGCCTGAATCTCGTCGGTGAGATTCCAGCGCTGCCCGCCGCTTTCGATGGTGAAGTGGACCTCGGTCGAATCGCACGTGAACTCGCCGTCGCGCGGTCCCACGGCCAGCACGATCGCGTCCCCCTTCCGCAGCTGCAAACCAGCTAGGTAGCTCAAATCGGCAAGCTGGTCTCCGTTGGAAATCCCGGAACTCAGAATCTGCTTCGTCTTGCCGCGGCGAAGCTCCAGCGTCCAGTCGATGCCGTTGCCGCAGCCGGGATGCGTGTCTTGCACCGACGCCGAAACCTTCGCCTCGCCGTCGACAGGACTTCGCCAAACGACGAGCACGCGCTTCGTCGGCGCGGGATGCACGACGACGCTGTGCGGCGGGTAGGTCGCCGGCGTGTGAGCCGTTTCATCAGACGAGTTCGCCAGCACGGAGGCGCCGTCGGGGGTCACCCACCCTTTGACGAAGCCGTACGTGCTGATCATCTCAATCCGCGTCGGAATTACTTCGCCCAAGTAAGGCGTCGAGCCCGGCGTTTCGCCCAGGAACTGCCGCCACGCAACGAGCGACACCGGCGAAATGCCATGCTTCCCGGCGACTTCCGCAACCGCAGCGGCATCCTCCGTCCCGCCCAGCTCATCGACCGCCTCCAGGCACGCCGCCGTTTGCGAGAAGATCGACTCCCGCTCGCGGCGATACAACTCGTCCATCCGCCACGCATCCCGCAGTAAAATCTCCGGCCGGCCCGCGCGCACGAGCCGCGGCCGCCGCCACACGACCGACGCCGGTTTGCCGTCCGCGCTCGTCGCCGCCAAGTAGATTTTGCGGTCCTCGGCAGTCGCTTCGGCGCCAAGCGGCGTCCGCAATTCATGCCGAGCGAGAATCGGCGTCACTGGCTCTTGCCACATCGTCGGGGCGTTCGTTTGGCCAATCCGGCCGATCGGGTTGAACTTCCACAGCGCCCGCTGCCAGGCCCGCACCCTATCGGCCACCCGCTGCGCGTCGCCCACGGCGGCCGCGTTCCAGTGCTGCCGCACGTCGGTGAGGATGACGTTCTGCTCGTCGGCCGGCGCGTTAAGTTCCGTCCATAAGGCTTGCAAATACTTCGCATTGAGTTGGTTGGCCGCCGCCACTTCCTCCAGCGTCTTCGTTCCCGATCGCAACGCGTCGCGTTCGGCCAGCGTTGCGGCAAAGTACCGCTCCAACGGCAAGATCCCCGCCCGCGTCTTGTGCACCGCCTGGGGACTGAAGGTCACGCCGTTCACGTCTTCGTCGGCGAAGCGCTGGTAAAACTCGCGAATCTTGCGAATGTACTCGTCGGTGTGGTCGAGGCTCGATTCGCCCGGTGAGAATCGCATCCCGGTCGGCGTGAAGACCGCGTGATTGGCAATTCCCTTCGCCGCGTCGTAGTACTTGCTCGCCAGCGCCGGCGACATGCCGAGCGCGTTTCCGACGTTCATGAACCCCTCGCCGGCGGCCCCGTCGGGCGGAAACTCCCGCACCGGATCAAGCGACGCGACCCCCGTGATCGCCCGCACCGTATTCGCGTATTCAACGTTGTTCAGCCGCCGCACGACGACCGGACCCGGGTCTCCCGCATTGCTCTCGGCACTCTTGGCAAGGAACCGTTCGATCGTTTGAATCAACGCCTTCCGCTCTTCGACGGTCGGCTGCTCGGCCTCGGGCGGCGGCATCAGCCCGCTCCGCAGGGCCTCCAGCGGCTTCACCCACGCCGTCGGTTCGCCCACGATCCCCGCGGGCGTCGCCAGCGTCGTGAAATCGATGCCCGCTTCCGCCCCCTCGCCGACATGGCAGTCGTAGCAGTAGGTTTCGAGCACATGCTGAATCGCCAGGCCGCCAACCGCTTCCGCCGGCGCAGCCTGCGGAGCCGTTTCCTCGGCGCACACCATCCGTTCGCCGCGCGTTCCCGCAAACGCTGCGAGGCACAGCGCAACTACCTGCCAGGGTTGGCGAGTCAATAAAATGATTCTCGGAGCGGATCGTGTCACTGAAGGTCTCCGTAAGCGCTGCGTCGAACCTATTCCGCGATGAGGCCGTTCTCAAATCTGCTCAATGCCGCGTTGAAAAGCCCCGCAGGCGACCCGCGGGCGATGGCATCAGCTTCTTTATACTGCAGTACTCCGCGGGGGGGACAGCGTGCGGGAACGACGCAGGGCTGCGGCCGTTGCATCCCGTTGCTGAGATCGACGCTGCTCGTTGAGCTCGAGCCGTACTGAAAGGAGGGGTAGGAAAAGCAGGAATGATCGAGGCGAGTAAAAACAGGCTATCCGCGCCCGTACATTTGTATGATAATTATGCATCGTCGGCCCCTCCTTTTCAAGCCGCCCTCATCGCGGACGTGACTCGACGCTCATCCATGGCAGCTTGCGCAGTTTTCCATCGCATTCACGATTTCCTGGATTCTTCTATGCCATCGAAGTGCTTGCTGGCGATCGCGCTCGGTCTGTTCTGCTTGGCTCCCCGCGCTGGCGCCGACGACGCGATCCCGTCCAACAGCCCTTCGCCACTGCGCGATTACGTCGAAGCCGCCGACCCGGCATTCAAATGGGAAGTCGCCAAGCAAGTCGACAGCGGCGCGACCCAAACCACCGTCATCAAGCTCACGTCGCAAACCTGGCGCACTCCTGCCGAAGTCAACCGCACGGTGTGGGAGCACTACCTCGTCGTCGTGAAGCCCACCAAAACTACGAGCGACAAAGCGCTGTTGATCGTCGCGGGCGGCGGCAACGATCGGCCGGTTCCCGAAGATGCCAATCCGCTGATGAAAACGATCGCCCAATCGACCGGCAGCGTCGTCGCCGAACTTCGCATGGTCCCCAATCAGCCGCTCATCTTCCACGGCGACGGGGTACCCCGCATCGAAGACAACCTCATTGGCTACGGCTGGGCACAGTTCCTCGAAACGGGCGACGCCACCTGGCTACCGCGGCTCCCAATGGTGAAAAGCGTCGCCGCCGCGATGGACTGCCTGCAGCAGTGGTCCGCAGGGGAAGGCGACAAGCTGGAAAAGTTCGTCGTCGCCGGCGCCTCGAAGCGGGGCTGGACCACCTGGATGATCGCCGCCGTCGATCCCCGCGTCGAGGCGATCGTGCCGATCGTGATCGACGTGCTCAACCTGCGGAAGTCGATGCAGCACCACGCCGCCGCCTATGGGTTCTGGGCGACCGCCGTCGGCAACTACTTCAAACACAACATCTTCCAGCGTTCGGCCCACCCGCGGATGACACAGCTCTACGAAATTGAAGACCCCTACAACTACATCGATCGCGTCACCATTCCGAAGTACATCGTCAACGCGAGCGGCGACCAGTTCTTTTGCCCCGATTCGTCGCAGTTTTATTACGACGACCTCCGCGGCGAGAAACTGCTGCGTTACGTGCCGAACTCCGATCACTCGGTCGACGCCAGCCTCGACGCCGTCACGAGTATGATGGCGTACTACCAGATGATCGTCGCCAACCATCCGCGTCCCACCATGAACTGGACGTTTGAGGACGACGGCTCGATCCGCGTCGAAAGCGACCAGCCGCCGCGCGCCGCCCGCCTGTGGCAAGCAATCAATCCCGAGGCTCGCGACTTCCGCGTGGTGAGCATCGGCAAGGCATACAAAAGCACCGAGCTCACCCCCGAGGCCGACGGCTCGTACGTCGCTCGACTAGAAGCGCCGGAAAAGGGTTGGTCGGCCTCGTTCGTGGAGTTCGAGTTCGACTCAGGCGGCAGTTTTCCTTTGAAGGCCTCAACCGCGGTCAGGATCTTGCCAGATCGCCTGCCGTTCGAGGGAATCGATATGGCCACCGTGCCGTACGAGCCAGACCTGTTGAAACAAAAGACAGAAGACGCCGCCGCGTCTTCTAAGTAGCGCCGCGTTGCCTACACGGGCGCGGCGCTTAGCATTTCGCAATCAAGTTAGTTTGACCAATCGAGACAGGGCAGGGCGGCAATGATTCGTGACATTCTCGTAGACGGCGCCTGGGGCCCTTCGTCGGGCGTTGAAACTTTTCAAGCGGTCAACCCGCTCACCGGCGACACGCTGCCGGCGCAATTCCCCATCAGCGCATGGGACGATTGCGATCGCGCGCTAACCTCCGCCGCGAAAGCCTTCGAGTTCTTGCGGGAAACGCCTAGCGATCGTATCGCCGCTTTCTTCGATCGCTACGCCGAGTCGCTGCAAGAGCATGCCGACGAACTCGTCGCGCAAGCCCACCTGGAATCGGGTCTCCCGGCGACGCCGCGGTTGCGCGACGTCGAATTGCCGCGGACCATCAATCAGCTGCGTCTGGCTGCGGAAGCGGTGCGCGACGGCGGCTGGCGGCTCCCCACGATCGACGCTGCCGCCAACATTCGCTCGTACTTGGCGCCGATCGGGCCGGTGTGCGTCTTCGGCCCCAGCAACTTTCCGTTTGCGTTCGGCGCCGTCGCGGGGGGAGATTTCGCTGCCGCCATCGCCGCCGGCAACCCCGTGATCGCCAAGGCGCACCCCCTCCACCCCGAAACGGCCCGCATGCTCGCGGTCCTCGCGGTTGAAGCGCTCCGCGACGCCGGCCTACCGAGCTCCACGGTTCAACTGCTGTATCACTTGAAGCTAGAAGATGGCGAGCGCCTCGTTTCCGACCACCGCATCGCCGCCTCGGCCTTCACCGGCAGCAAGCCATCGGGGCTGCGGCTCAAGCGTGCTGCCGACGGCGCCGGCAAGCTCATCTTCTTGGAACTCTCCAGCACGAACCCCGTCGTGATTCTGCCAGGCGTCCTCGCGGAGCGCGGCACGCAACTCGCCACCGAGTTCTGCGACAGCGCGCTCATGGGCGGCGGCCAATTCTGCACGAACCCCGGCATCGTCCTGCTGCTCGCGAGCGAACCGACCGAAGCGTTCATCCGCGACGTGTCGCAGCAGTACCAAGCTCGCCCCGCCGGCCGACTGATGTCCGCGGGCGTTGTCGCCGCGCTCAATGCCAGCGTCGCCACACTTCGCACCGCGGGAGCCGCGCTCATCGCCGAGGGCTGTGCCGCCGATACCGCCGCGTTCACCCACGCCAACACCTTGCTGCGCGTCTCCGCCAGCGACTGGCTCGGACAACCGCAAACCTTCCAAACCGAAGCCTTCGGCAACGCCTCGCTCTTCGTCGTCGCCGCGTCGGTCGCCGAGGCGAGCGAAGTTCTGCGCGCACTCGAGGGCAATCTCACCGGCTGCATCTACTCGGCGAAAGATGGTTCGGAAGACGCCGACTACGACGCCCTCGCGCATGTTCTGCGGCCCCGCGTCGGGCGACTGCTCAACGACAAAATGCCGACCGGCGTCGCCGTCTCGCCCGCCATGAATCACGGCGGCCCCTACCCAGCCACCGGGAATCCCCACTTCACGGCCGTCGGCATCCCGGCCTCCATCCGGCGGTTCACCGCGCTCCACTGCTTCGACAACGTCCGGCCGCACCGCCTCCCGGCGTGCCTCCGGGACTAAATCCGCTGCGTAAGCGGCGACGTTCGCGTCATAGATGTCGATGAAATAGCAGCCGCTGTCGCAATAGTGGCCGCCAATCGCGTTGGAGCCTTTCGCCAAGTCGCGGTAAAATTGGGGTTCGCCTCCCCGTCCCCGCGTTTGATGATCCTCGCTCCGCATGGCCCTGCGTCAGCACAACAGTCTGAGCCTCCATAGCACGCCGCGTCCTCGCCGGCGTGCATTCACGCTGGTCGAGTTGCTGGTCGTCATCGCCATCATCGGCGTCCTCGTCGCGCTGCTGCTGCCCGCCGTGCAAGCCGCCCGCGAAGCGAGCCGCCGCAGCCAGTGCGCCAGTAACCTGCGGCAAGTCGGCCTCGCCGTGCAGTCGCACCTCGCCGCGCACGGCCACTTCCCGTGCAGTTGGCCCAACGGCGACAACGAAATCACCTGGGGCCGCAGCTTGCTTCCCTACCTGGAGCAAGGTTCGCTTGAGAAATCGTGGAACCCCGCGATCGGCATGCTCGAGGGCTCGAACCAGCAAGTGATCGCCAACCCAATCGCGATCTTGAAGTGCCCCTCGGCGCCCAGCCAACCGACCTACGAAGGAACCGACAAAGGCGTCACGCGCACCTTCGGCACAACCGACTACAAGGGGGTCGAGGGAGTCCTCGCCGACGATCCCGTGTTCGTCAGTTGGCAACGCAAAGATTGGCTCCCCGGCGTCATCGGCCGCGCGCCGGTCGAGTTGCGCCAAGTCACCGACGGCACGTCCCACACCGCGACCGTCGTCGAATCAACGGGCGACCGGATCCTTTACGGCCCGCAGTTCACGCAGACGGCTGAAATTTGGTGGCACACCGACGGCGCGTGGGCAGGCCGCGCGCTCGCCGGCTTGGCGCCGACGAAGTATGGCCCAATCTTCGGCGTCGACCTTTGCTCGATCAACTGCTCGAACCAGTACGACGCTCCCCCTTACAGCTTCCACCCGGGCGGCGCCCAAGTGATGATCGCCGACGGCAGCATCCGCTTCCTGCAGCAGAACATGGACGTCTTCACCCTCGGCTGCCTCTTCGCCTACGACGACGAAGCCGTCGCGAGCACGCCGTAATTCCAGCCCCGGGCGCCATGCTCTCCGCAGAGGCAGATCGGGATGCGCCATGCTAAACCATGCGGCATCGCGAGTCTGAACTCGCCCGACTCAACCCGTCTGACAATGTCGGTTTGCTCCACCCGCACTGTGCACCGTCTCACGAGGTCTTAAATGTACCGCCGTTTCGACGATTCTCGCGCTCAGGCATCCAACGCGTTCTGGCAATTTTCCGCACCATTCCATCTCATTTTCGCCGCCGCACTCTTTGGGGGAGTCATCGCCGCGACCGCCTCAGCCACGGCCGCCCATCCCGCAGACCCTACCGCGCCGTATCTTGGCGTGTACACCGGAGGCGACGGGCCCGAGCACGATAAATATATTAGTACGATTTTCCGAACATACGGTCATCCCTATCTCATCGATTCAACCAACGAGGTGGTCGCTCCGCGCGGCGCGTCGCTAAGTTTCGCTAGTGCAGCTGAAATATTCTCCCCCCGCTTCCACTTGAACCCCACCCTGCATGCCAGTGTGAGTGGGGGAGCCAATAGCAGCGGCAACCTGACCGGAGGCGCTGACGCGTCGGCGAATGCCTCCTTCAGAGACATTCTCACCATCAAAAACCTACCGCTGGGAACAAGCCGTGGTTATCCCTTCATGATTAATTTCACCTACGACGGCACCCTCGCTGGGGTCGGCGACCAGCATTCGGCTTCGCAGGGGTGGGCGAACGTTGCCCTTAACGTGGGGCTCTACGATTTGGACCAACCGAACGTTTACTCCATCAGCGGCAAGGGGCTCAGCACTTTGCCGGTAGATGAGGCGCCTGTTGGGTCTATCGGTGGAGTTAATGGCGCCACTGACGGGGAGCTAAAAGCGAGTCTTAACGTCAAAACGGGCATGCGATTGATGCTCGAAGGCAGTATCGACATGTACGGCAACGCGAGAGGCGGCGACCCTGCCGGGGCCTACTTCAACGCCGACTTCGGTAACTCTTTCAGGTTCGACGGCATCAAGATCTATGCCGACGAAACGCTGACAACGGAGTTGACCGGTTACACCATTGAATCCGCTTTAGGGTTCGACTACCTCGTCAACGTCGTCCCTGAACCCGCCAGCCTCAACCTGCTGGCCAGCGTCGGCGTCCTGTTCGGCGCGGCGCTCCGTCGGCGGCTCTACTTATACTCATCGAACTCAATCGCCACCCCTGGCAGCGCCTTCACGAAAGGTTTCATCACGTCGCGTGAGGCGTAGTCGATAAACCGGACTCGCTGAAGGTTTGGGAAACTCTCCAGAATATCGGCCGTGGTTTGAGACTCGTCACATTGCTGAAACGAAACTTCTTCATTTCAGGCTCCGTTTCAAGCATTGCCGCGCCTTTGCCTACGACGACGAAGCCGTCAGAAGCTCCCGTCCCCCTAGCCCCGGGCTCCGCCCGGGGGTCGCCATCCATTCCGGTCGATGTCATCCCGTGTAACGTCACCCCCGGGCGGAGCCCGGGGCTAGAACGCAATTAATCCGCTGCAGGAGCCTGCGGCTGCGGCACGCTTGGTTCGCGATACGACGGTGGCGTGGTGCGCGGCATGAGCGCCGGTTCTGGATGCGCGTCCTGCGGGTAACGAATCGGCGCTCCAGGTTCAACGCGCTCGGCAGATTCCTGCGGCGTGATCGGCGCCGCTACTGGCCCGTAGGAACTCAGCGGATACCCAACCGCCATCGGCGGTTGCGCATTCGCCGAGTGAAACACCTGCCCCGTAGCCGTGTCGACGATGTAGCAGCCGTGCCCGCCGGTCGCTCCGTAGGCCGTTACCTGGTACCGCCCCGCGCTGCCAGCCCCCTGGCACTGCGGGCAACCCGGCGGCACAAGCCGCTCTTCCCGCACAATTTGCTTCCGCCCGTCGGCGTCGGCGACGATCCGCTCCTCGATGAAGCGCGTCCGGATCGCGCCGATCGGCGCCGTCGGCTCGTCCGCCAACAGCGACTTGTCCGATTTCGGCAGCGACGCCTCCGGCACGAGCGGATCGTGCGGCAGCGGGGGAACGACCTCTTTCGTTTCCTCGTCCGCGAAGGCGTGATCAGTCCAATCGACGCCTGCGGAGGCCCAACCGACCACGGCGCCCAGCAGCAACAAACCGAACGTTCGCATCGCGTATCTCCCACAAAGCGAGCAAGCAATATTGATGACGAGAAAGCGAACGCGAGTATAGCAGACTCACATATTCAGTTCACGGCGATTGCCGTGTAAGATCGGCGTTTCGCTCCTACTCGACCGGCAATGCCATGGACGCCATTTGGGCTTTTCTGATCACCGTCATTTGCGTGGGCGTGGCCGTTCTGCCGATGCGGTACCTGCGGCCGAAAGGAAGGCGCGTCTACTTTATTATCTTCGTGTACGCCCTTGCGCTCTTACTGGCGGCCATGGTGGCAACGTCCTTCGTTGACTTTCCCGCAGCGCCGTTGCTCATGGCATTCAGCACCTTGATGGCGTTTGCGAACGCCACATTCTTTCTCACGCAAACGCGCGTCTGCCAGACTTGCGGCGATTTCATTGGCCTGCGTCGCGGTGCCAAGGAATACCATGCCTGCAATCCCAACGATCTGCTAGTCAACGCAGACTCCGCGGAGCTGGCACAGGTGGCGGCCGCCGGTCCGCCCGCTGGATTCAACGTGACAACCGCGGCGAACGGTGACTTGCGGGCAATCTATCATACGACCGGCATGGGTGTAGTAGCATTTTTGATGTGCGCAGCGATCGTCATTCTCACCTGTGGCTTAGCGTATGCAACGTACGATCGAGTAGCCCTGCAGCAATAACGTTTCTCGGGTGAACATGCAGCAGGATGGCTCTGCATTCCGATCGTCGCATGTTTCATCGCGTGGCACTTTCTCGCCGATTCAACGTTCACGCTCGCGCGAGAGACGTTCACGGCCGAGCGCCGGCTCGGACCGATCCATCGGCGGCGCGTGTTCGCGAAGGACGAACTGAAGCTCATTAAGATCGTGAAAGATGGCGGCGAAGATGACAACTCGTTCGACACGTGGGCGCTTATCGTCACCGGACCACTTGAAATCTGCATCCTTGCGCAGCAGCGGCGCGACAAGATATTGTGGCTCGGCGACTTGCTCGCCAAGTGGAGCGGGTTAACGCTCCAAGACGGCGCCGGGCGAGTCTATCCGCTGTTCCGTCCGCTCTAACGCAAGTCACAGCGCCGCATTCGCAAACCGCCGCCCCAACTCGGTCGCCCGAAATCGCAGCACGTCAATCCGCGCCGCATTCCCCGCCGACGGCGGTTCGATTTCAACCAACCCGAGCGATTGCAACTCGCTCGCCGACGCGCTGACCGCCGTCATGTCGTCGGGCCGATCGTCGCTATCGACGATGTCGGTAATCGGCACCCACGTATCGTCCGGTTCCGCCCCCGGCGCAATCTCTTTGAGCGTCACCAGCGCATGCCGGCTGAGACTCTCAACCGCTTGCTGCAGCAGGCTTAGCTCGCGCTCATTGAACTCTTGCTTCGCACGCTCCAACGCAGCAGCAATCGCCGCGCGATCCTTGTAAGTCGTCGCACCCATCTTGCCCCCAATCTCCTGAACCCTGAACCCCGACTGCTAAACCCCTCGCTCAACAGTCTCGCTGATCAAGTGGTCAACGAGCAAGATTCACGCCAATTTCCGCACCGCCAGCGCCGCGGCCGTCGGCCTTTCCTCACCCGGCGGCCCCTCGTAGATCCGTGGCGCCTCCGCCGCCGGCCCCTCGCCGGCCCACTCGCGAATCCCTTGCAAAGTCGGCGGAATGCTGCGACCTGTGAGGCCGACATACTCCGCCTTCACGAGGATCGTCGAATCATCGGCGATGACCCGCAACCTGATCCGGTACTGGTGCAGCGGCAGCTGCCGGCCAAACTGCCTCACGGACTGCAGCTCGGCGGGGTGGTAGATGTCGAAACTAGCCCCTTCGCGTCCGTGACGCGTGACGCGGAAAACGTAGCGAGGCAGATCGAGCCAAACATTCGACGACGGCCGCTCGTCGGCGGCCGCCATCACCGAGCCGTCAAGCGGCCCGCCGGTGAAAGCGATGCGCAGAGCCATGATACTATCGGTGGGAGTAGGGGTGAGGAGCAGACAGGGGAAGGGAGCAGCGAACAGGCAAGCCACGCACTACTCAATCATACGACTTACGAGTGCGTGAGAGTTTATTTTCGTGCGGCTGATCGTGAAGTTTCTCGCAAAGCCGCGAAGACGTAAAGGATCGCTCAGAAACACAAAAGACTGAAGAGTGGGAATAAATTGAACCAAGAAATCAATTAATGAATTTTTCGTAACTCTCTAGTTTCTGCCTCTCTTTCTTCTTTGCGTTTTCTTTGCGCCTTAGCGCCTTTGCGAGAGACATCTAACGTGACCACCAACTAAGTCAGCAGCCAGTGAAACCAGTCTAGTCGTTTCAATCGTTTCTTCCTCGTTGATGGCCGTCGTATCACTCAGACGACTCACTGTCGTCCAGCTGATCGCCAACCGCGCTCAACTGCATCCAACGAAACCAACTCAGTCCCATCGAGCGTTCACCGCTCAGGTGACGAGACCGCTCGCTTCCAACCCTTTCCAGCAGTTTTCTCGAATGAAGCAAGATCGATCGCTGCCGAACAGCACCAGCCAACAGACGAGATCGCAACCTCGGTGCGACTTCCGTGCCAAAGCCGGCGTCGAGCGATGAGGCGATTAAGCCACATCGTCGCGGCGTAAGTTGTCACGCTCAAACCGTGTCAAAGCGATCGCCAACAGCGACGCGCCGCGATCCCAGTGTGTGGTTAGCCCTCTGCTCGGCTTCGCAACTCCGCAAGAACTTCCATCAGAATCGGGCCGAGCCAATTCTGCACATTACTTCACACTCCATTGAAGCCCGCGCCGCAGATTCCGCCACGCGCAATGGCCATTATCTACACCAAAATGGCATTTAAGCCATTTTATATATGGCATATATTCTAGGGCGATTGTATCCTGGCAGGCGCAAATTCGATTCAGCCCCCGAACTCCTAGAAATCCTGCCCGTTGCTCGACGCTTTGATCTCCTGGAGCCTCGAATGCCGAATGCAGATACAGGCTACGCCAGCGACGAGATCGCGCGCGAGGCGTACAAGCAGTGGGAATTAGAAGGCCGTCCAGAGGGGCGACACCTTGAACACTGGTCGACAGCCAAGGTTCAATTGGGAAGTGGGTGTCGATGCAATCGAGCGTACGCGTTCTGCGCTAATATTACTCGCAGAATATACGAATGGCTTCGCTGGTTCCCCGTGCCGCAGGGCAACGCCAACAACGCCCCCGGGGATAAACAGGCGTGGGCGGTGATTAGTGGGATTTTCGCCCTCGCAGCCGCCCCGCCTGCTGTGGCAAGCGTTTTGGAAAGGTTTGATGTCGGATTCTGGCAGATGCTGATTGTTAATCTTGCGATTAGCGTTTCGGCTCTGCTGATTCTCGGGCTACTTCTACGGCACCATACTGGCGGCCACCTTTATCTAGATTCAGGCAACCTACTCTGGGGTCGCATCTTATTTAGGGCAGCGATCATAGCAATCGCCTTCTTCAATTTTGCCTACTGGAACGACACGTTCCGTGGCAAAGACGATTCACTATTCCCCAAAGAGCAGGAGTCAATCCTCCTGTCACAGCCGGTACCCGTAACACAACGCCTGGATGCCAAAGTTTCAATTATTTCCGGCCCCTTATCTCGGGCTGAAGTCAAAAGCTTGCAAAGCTTCGTCAATCGCCTCCTATTTCAAGAGGTTTCGCGAGAAAAAAATCCCGAAAAATTGAAAGTCGCATGGAGCGCTCCTTTTGCTGACAACTACAGCAGTATCGATTGCGAACTTTTCCCCGAAGCCCAGGGCAATACCTGCTTGGCATTTTTAGCGCGTGAAGATTACCGCAACAATGCCTCGCACATTACTTTAATCCCTTTGTATTTTGACGAGAACGACGGCTTCTTAACTAACAAGTTCACGATCCCTCGCCCAAGGGCCGGCGAACGACTTCTCCTCTTTTTTCCTTCCAACAATAACTTTGATGCGTGCGTCTCGGTATCGGTAAAACATCCCCTAGCCACAAATTGAGAACAGCCGCTATGTACAGAATCGACATCCTGTTCCTGATCTGCCTAAGCGCGTCGTTGTGCTTCACGAATCAATGTCAAGCTCAAGTCGTCATCCAAGGCAACGTTAATGCACTAGACGGTGAAAAACTAACCTTCGATAAGCTAAACGAGCTCTTACGGGAGCGTGGCATCGCTCCTTTAGTGAATGACTCTGAATTTGATATTTTCGTACAGGGTTCGCCGCGTAATCGTAGAACTGTCGTCGGGACATTCTCGGCAACAACTGGCGCCTACGAAATCAGGCTCGCTGCAACTGACATCGATCCGGACAATCGGATCATCGACGTCCGACTAAGCTCAATTGGATTACCAGTTCAACTTGACACGGCCAGCCTGATCGGCGTGTCGATTGTCGATCAGAAAATTGACGTCACAATGCCAATTTCTAAACCGAAGACGCACGTGTGCACGTGTAAGTGCCGGAAGTTCCGCCGCTGCCTTCGGCTGTGTCGTTGAGATGTCGCACATTTTCGGTCCGTGAAAAATGGCGAAGGTGTGCGCCGCCGCGCCCCCTGGAGGCGTCAGGTCCGTAGGATGGGTGCTCGCACCCATCTCGCGCTTACTAGTCTGACCCCGCTCAGCCGTTCAATCAAGCATCGGCGCCTTGGCTTCACTCTTCAAAACTAACGCAATCGTGCCATTTTGTTCTAAACCGCCAAGGTGGGTGCGAGCGCTTACCCTATGCGATCATCGCGCCGTAGCCGCCGTTTCGACGCGACCTTTCGACTTATCCAAAAACACGTCAATCTGCTGCCCCACGTACACCTCGCGCGGCGCCGACTCGACGGCATAGATTACCTGCAGCACCCGCGTGTCGATCCGCTCGTTGCCAAAACCGGTCAGCGAGCGCTTCGGCTCGGTGAATGGTTCGATCCGCACGAACGATAGTTTGAGCGGATGGTCCGCGTCGCCGCGGACAAAACCTTCGCCCGGCATCCCCGGTTCAAGCCGCGGCAAATCTTGCTCGTCGATGTCGACCCGCACGTGAAGCTTCGACACGTCGCCCAACACCACCAGCGGCTTGCCCGGCGGCGTGCCGACATACTCGCCCGGCCGCACGTCGACCTTCAGCACCCGACCGGCAATCGGCGAGCGCACCGCCAGCCGGTCGATTTCGACGCGGGCCTGCGCGACTTGCGCTTCCATCCGCTCGACCTGCGCCCGCGCGACGGCAACGTCGGCCTTCCACGCCCCCGCTTTGAGCCGCGCATCTTCGGCGAGCGATTGCGTCAGTTCGGCCTGCGCCGCCTGGTACGCCTGCTCGCGCTCCACCAGTTCCTGCTCCGCCATCGCGTTCTTGGCCACGAGCGTTCGCGTGCGGTGAAGTTGATCGCGCCGCAATTCCACGTCGGCCTGAAACTTTTTCACCCGCGCCTCGCTCGGCGGGACATCCTCTTGCCGCGGCATTTGCTGCCAACGGCCAAGCGTCGCTTCCGCCTCGGCCAGCAAGCTTTTCTGTACAGCCAGCTCGGCCTGCAACTGCCGATCGTCGAGCCGGAACAGCACATCGCCCGCCGCGACCTGGGCGCCTTCGAGCGCCTTCACCTCAACGACCGTGCCGGGGGTGATCGCCGCGACCTCGATGTTCTCCGACCGCGGTTCGATCAGCCCCACGCCGGCGACCACCTCGGTAAACGGCGCACGCGACGGCTCGACCACCGGCTCGGTTTGCGGCGTCGCTTGCGACGAACTCGCCACGTGCCACGCCATGTACGAAAACGCCGCGACGGCCACCAGCGGCAATCCAAAACTGCGAACCATGACGCACACGACCTTTCCGAATCACGCCCGTTGAGGACGCCTTACCTAAATCACTCGTTGATCAACTGACGCTCGTCACGCGGCCATCCGCCATCTCAATCGTCCGATCGCCATACTCAAGCACGCGCGAGTCGTGCGTCACGACGATCACCGACCGCCCCGGCTCGACCGCCACTTGCTTGAGCAGTTCCATCACCGTCCGCCCCGAGTGCGCGTCGAGCGCCGCCGTTGGCTCGTCGCACACCAACAGCCGCGGCCCATGCACGAGCGCCCGCGCGATCGCCACGCGTTGCTGCTGTCCACCCGAAAGCTGCGACGGCCGCGAGTGGAATTTGTCGCTCAGTCCGACTTGCTCCAGGACTTCGTTCGCACGCACCAGCGCCTTCGCGCGAGCCCAACCTTGAATCAGTAGCGGCACCGACACGTTCTCCGCCGCCGTCAGGGCCGGGAGCAGGTTGTACTGTTGAAATACGAAGCCGACGTTCGCCGCGCGAAAATCCACCAGCCGCCGCCCGCGGAGCGCCGATTGCAACGCGCCGAACAATTCGACTTCTCCTTCGGTCGGATCGAGCAGCCCGGCAATGATCGAAATGAGCGTCGTCTTGCCGCAACCGCTCGGGCCGACGAGTAGCGTCAACTCGCTAGTGAGGACGTCGACGTCGATCTCATGCAGCACGCGAATCCGCGTCTCGCCGTCGCCAAACTCCTTCACGACGCCGCGGCAGCGCACGCCCACCTCGCGGGCTTCGGCGATCATCGGCGATTCGAGCAATGTGCTGTTCATGGTTTTGACTTGATTCGGCGGTTGCCATTCACTTAGCGTTTGTCATTCCGAGCGGAGCGAGGAATCTCGAAGCTAGTTTGATCCGCGACTTACCCCCGAAACACCACCGCCGGTTCCAGCACCAACACCTTCCGCAAACTCATCACGCTCGCCAACAACACAATGAGCACCACCACCGCTGCCGTCCCGAGCGCGATCTCCGGCAGCAAATACAGCCCGCGCAAATTCGGATTCAAGTCAGCCGTGAACTCAAAAAACGCCGCCGTCATTCCAATGCCGAGGCAGTAACCAATGATCCCGACGATCGTCGCCTGCAGTAGCACCATCGCGATCAGCCGCCCGTTGCGCAGCCCCATCGCCTTCAGCGCGCCGAACTGTTTTAAGTTTTCGAGCGTGAACAAATAAAACGTCTGCCCCGCGATCGCCGCTCCGACGAGGAACCCGAGCATGATCGTAATTCCAAAGTTCACCGGAATGCCGGTATTCCGCAGGTAATAGCCGACGACCATCCACAAGAAGTCGTGGTTGTCGAGCGCTCGCAGCGAGGTTTGCTCATCGATCGCGTCGAGCACCGCCGCCTGATCAGCCCCCGGCGTCACGCGGCCGACGACGAAAGAAAGCTGCCGCCGCTGCGGCGGCACATAATTCATCGCCAGCGAGTAGCGCGTGAAGATGACCGGAAACGTGAAGAAGGGAGACGACACGTCGCAAATGCCGACGACCACCGCCCGCCGATCGTTCATCTCGATCTCGCGTCCCAGCACCTTCGGCTCGCCCGGCCAGAGCAAGCCGTAGCCGATGTCGTCGATGATCACCGAATCAGGCCGCCGCAAATCGGCGAGGTTCCCCTGCAACATTTTTACTGGGGCGCCGACAAGCGACTGATCATCGACGCCAATGAGAATCGATTGCCAAAAGTGCCCCGTGTCGGTGCGTGCCCGCGTCTGCCCTTTATAGAGCGGCACGGCCCACTCGACTCCCGACACGCCGCGCACGCGATAAAGATCACTCTCCGACAACGGTTTGATGTCGTCGGCATTTTGCGTGTAGGGGTCCATCACCCAAAAGTCGGGCTCGCGGACGTCGATCACCTGGCTCGCCGTCCGCTTAATGATGCCGACGAAGATCGACGTCTGCTGCGAAATTAGCAGCACGCCGAACGCGACGCCGAAGACGGTGCCAAAATACTTGGCCCGATCTCCCGTCAACATTTTCCAGGCGACCCAATTCATGGCACGCTCTCAGTTGACTTGCTCGCCGCGCGGGGCGTCCGCCAGCAATGGTTCTCCGTACCCCAGCGCCGCCAAACAAAATCGCGTGATGTGGTCGGTCAGCACGTCGACGTTAAGCGATTGAAAACCTTCCTCGCCCATCAAGACGCGAATCACCGGTTGCTGCAGTTGGTAGAACAGCACCTGCCCCACAATGCTGAACCCAATCATCCAGGTCTGCTGATCCCACTCGCGCCCAGGGAACAACTCCGCCATGATCACGCCGAGCGTCTTGGCCGACGGCCGGATGTACGCTTCGACGAACTCGCGGCACGATTCGCTCGGTCGCGACAGTTCCCGCAGCATCAACTCCTGATGCCACTCCGGCCGCTGCGAGTTCAGCTTTTCCTCGAGCATGCGGCGGATGAACGCTCGCAGTTTGTCGGTGGCCGTGTAAGATTCGGGCCAATTCACCTCGTCGAGATCCGCAACGCGGCACGTCTGGGCATGTTCCAGGCACGCCCGGTAGAGGCCCCGTTTGTCGCCGAAGTGATAATTGACCGCCGCGACGTTGGCCCCCGCGTTTTGGCAGATTTCGCGGATGCCGACGGCGTCGTAACCCCTTTCAGCGAAAGAGGCTCCGGCGGTTTCAATCAGCTTGGTTTTGATGTCGTCCGGCACTTGCGAGTATCCCGAAACTGGCGAGAACAACTGTTTCAAACGATCGCTTGAATGGCATCCTACTGAGATGTCGACAAGAAATCAAGCGCTTGTTTAAATCGAGCGCGCAGAATCTCACTCCGCGCCATTCAGCGGCTCCCTAGCTACAGCGTGGAAACGTCCGTTTCCGAACGCCTAACGCCGAAAACTCTTTAAACCTCCGCCGGAAACGGCCCCGCAGCCACTTTTGACAGGCCCCTCGATGAGCCGAGCCATCCTCTTCCACGGCCCGCAACGCCCCTTTGAACTCGCCACCGTCGAACCGCCGCCGCTCGGCCCGGGCGAACTTCTCGTCCGCATCCTCGCCTGCACGATCTGCCGCAGCGACCTCCACACCCACGCCGGCCGCCGCCACGGCCACACGCCGGCGATCCTCGGCCATGAAATCGTCGGCCGCATCGAAGCCTTTGGCCCCGACGCCCCTCCCACCGACTTGGCAGGGACGCCCGCGAGCGTCGGCGATCGCATCACCTGGTCGATCGTCGTCGGCTGCGGCCACTGCTACTTCTGCGAGCGCGACCTGCCGCAGAAGTGCGTCGAACTTTACAAGTACGGCCACGAAGCGGTGACGGGAAACCGGCCGCTTGGCGGCGGGCTAGCGGACCACATCATCCTTGTTCGCAACACCGCGTGGCTCCGCCTGCCGAAGAACCTGCCGACGCCAATCGCCGCCCTCGCCAACTGCGCCGGCGCCACGGCCGCCTCGGCCCTCCGCGCCGCCGGCCCAATCACCGGCCAACGGGTGCTGATCCTCGGCGCCGGCGTGCTGGGGGCGTTCGCCTGTGCGATCGCGAGCGCCGCGGGGGCGAGCTGGATCGCCGCCGTCGACCCGCAAGCCGCCTGCCGCGAACGGGCCATCGCGTTCGGCGCGAACGCCACGTTCGACGCCACCCGTAGCGACCTCGTCGACGCCCTCCGCACCGCCGCCGACGGCATCGGCTTCGACGTCGTGCTCGAACTCGCCGGCGTCACCCCCTCGGTCGCCACCGCCCTCGCCGCCGTCCGCACTGGCGGCACAGCGATCCTCGTCGGCTCGGTCGCTCATTGCGATTCGCTGCCGATCGATCCCGAGCAAATCGTCCGCCGCATGATCACCCTCCGCGGCGTCCACAACTATCACCCCCGCGACCTGCAGGAAGCGGTCGCATTCCTCGCCGGCCCCGCCGCCGCATTCCCCTTCGCGTCGCTGCTGATCGCCGATTACAACCTGAGCGACGCCGACGCCGCGTTCGAGCAAGCCCACGCCTACCCCGGCGCCCGCATCTGCGTCCACTGCGAGTGAGCCATTCCCCTAGCCCCGGGCTCCGCCCGGGGGTCGCTCACCACTCCGAGGGGCGTTGCCCAACGAGATCGATACTCACCCCCGGGCGGAGCCCGGGGCTAGGTGCGCTCGTCCGTTTATAACGATTACTCCACTCGCGCCGCCCGCAATTGCGACAGCCAACTCGCATATTTAACATGAGACTCGCCGCCGCCTGTGGAGCCCCGAAACCGCTGCGTTTCCCCCACGAAATCGCCCACTTCCCCCGGCGTATCGACCTATCTTTGGGTAGCGGCTTCCCGATGCACGGAGCCGCGCGACCGCGAGCTTGAACTCACATGCGCACCTTCGATTCGATCGGTGAATGGATCAAACTCAGCCTGCACGATGGCTGGCGTTGGATTCTTGCGTTGAATACGCAGGAGTGGTTTCTGCTACTGGGGATCACCGCCGCGGCAGGCTTCTGCTGCATGCGCGGGTTCGGATCTCGCAACAGTTACTAGCGCCCGAACGCGGCCCGAAAATTCGTTCGCGGCGCGTCCCGGCAAATGGCGGATGCTATGACGCTCGCTCAACTCTTCTTAGACCACAACATCTACATCGACGCCACGGCCCTCGCCCTGGTGGCGCTGTTGGGCTACGCGTTCGGTCGCCGCACGCGCCAGGCGCAGTCGACGCCGACTGAGGTGACGCTCCTCATCGAGCTCGCCCGCGCGCAAAGCGTCGCCAAAGATCTCGAACACCTCGCCCAACGCCTCCGCACCGAAACCAACGGTCAACTCGCTTCCCTATCGGCCTTCCAAGGCCAGGTCGAAGCGATGCAAAAGGGCGCCACGGTCGCCGATTGGCGCCACCTCCGCCTGCAAGCCGACGCCCTCATGGGCCCGACGATGGCGCTCGCCAGTTCGCTGTCAGTCGCTTGCGATGAAATCCGCGACCACCAAAGCCGGCTGATGACGTTCGCAGAAGCCCGCGTCGATCGTGAAACGGGCGTCCTCAATCGCCGCGCCCTGGTCGAACACCTGCAAGCCCGCCTCTCGACGCCGAGCGAAGGCAAAAAGAAAGTCTCGCTCGTCCTGTGCAGCATCGACGTCGATCCGTACGCCGCCGCCCTCGACGGCGACGAGCAACTAATCGGCGCCGCTCGGCTCATCGAGCAATACGCCCGCGGCAACGACCTCGTCGCCCGCTATGGGCCGCAGGAGTTCGCTGTGCTGCTGCCGCGGACGACGCTCGAAGGGGGCCTGATCGTCGGCGAACGAATCCTCAAGGTGGTCGACGCCTCGCTCGAACGCCGCAGCTGGGCCGGCGTCGTCGAAGCCGAAATCGAAGAATCGTCCGAAGAGCTGCTCGCCCGCGCCGACGCCGCCCTCCGCGCCGCGGCCCGCGCCGAAGTGTCGACGCTCTTCCTGCACGACGGGTCCGCCGCGCGCCGGCACCCGTTCGAATTGCCGATGCATCGACCGCACGCGGCCGACTCGGCTCCCGGCGACGCCGCTCCTGAAGGCGAGTCGCTGTTCGACGTCGCGAACTAGCGCACGCCGCGATGCACGATCGCATTTCCCTCGGGAAACGCCCGGCAACGCGGCCCGCAAGTTGACTCGTCGCGTCTCTGTGTTCTAAATTGTCAGTGAGAGGCCGTAGTGGGTGCGTTCGCATCCCCCATACGCCGACGCCGGCACGATTCCCATCGCCACGCGATGTTCGCACCGCGTCGCTAGTCTTGAAAGGAGCTTGCCATGCCGCTATTCGAAGTCGAGACGGACAGCCATATCATCATCACCTGGGCGTCCGACAGCGACGAAGCGTCCGCCGTCGTGTCCAACGCGTACCCGCACGACACGGTCTTGCGGCTCACGAAGCGCCCCCGCGATACCTGGGTGATCTCCAAGAGCGCCTTGGGCCTCAGCGGCAAAAACGATCCCTGCAACACGGCTCGCGACTGTCTGTCGAAGTCGGGCGGCGACAAAGTCCACGCGATCCGGCTCTACATGCACGAAACCGGCTCTGACCTGGAGCAATCGCAAAAGGCGATCGAATCGAACATGGTGATGGGCTGGTAACCGGCCACATCGTTTGCTCGTTCGAGCATGGTAAAAGCAAAACTCGCGAGCCGGCGTCGACGCCAGCCCGCGAGTTTTTTATTTTGACTGCTTGAGCATCCCTAGCCCCGGGCTCCGCCCGGGGGTCGGCGTCCTTCGCGTAGGACAACGCCGATCGGTGTGGTTTGCGGCCCCCGGGCGGAGCCCGGGGCTAGAGGCGCAACATCGGCGCGCCATTCAACAACTTCGAATCGACGCTCGCTCACCAATAGCGATTCGAACCCGCAGGCGCCGTGCTTGCTGGAGCAGTCGTCGCCGCTGCATCGCCACTCGCGGCAGGCGTCGTTGTCGCCGGCGTGCTCGTCGGCGACGTCGGCAAGCTTGCCACGCTCATCGAGTAGCTGCTCGTCCCGCCCGGACGATACGATCCCGTCGGCGCCGAAGCGACTGAGGCGGTCGATGCAGGCGTGACCGGGGCAGGGGAGTAAGGCGCGGGCGTCGCCGCAGCCGGCGTCACTGGCGCCAAGTTCGCTGCGCCCGAAGGCGGTGCGCCGTACGGCGTGGCATTCGCGAGTTCCGTGGTCGGCGAGTAGCTGGCCGCAGCCGAGGCAACCGCACCCACGTCAGCGGCAGCTTGGCCGTAACGATCGCCCATCGCCGAGACGGTGCTCGCGACGGGCGTCTTTGGCGCTGGCGGCGAGGCTGGATTGTAAGGCCCGGTGGCGCCAGTCGCGCCCGTCATCGACGGGACGACGTTGGCTGCGACCGCGGAGGGCGTGAACGTCGGCGCGTCGGTGCTCGGGTAACCGCCGCTCGCAGCAGCGGTCGTGCCGCCGGCCGGCTTGCCCGTCCCGGCAGCCAGTTGCGTGGAGCTTGCTCCCGCCTTCTTCGCCGCGTCGGAAGGAAGTTCCGGCGCCGCGTGGGCGAGAGCCGTATCGCTCGTCTTGGCCGTTTTGGCCCAAGGCATCTTCGGGGCAGACTTGCAGCCGATCGACCCCGACGCCGTCAAAGCCAACAGGCTCAGCGTGAGAGCGGTCTTCTTCATGGCTTCCATGCCTCGTTGGTCGGGCGTCGGCCGTTCATCCTTGAACGACTGGCCCTGCTTGATTCGTGGGTATCGCCGTCGCGGGGTGACGGCGTCGGCGCGATACATCCTCGCGCAACGATCTCCTACTCGGACCTTCGGCACGAGCGGGTCGCCGCGATGAGGAAAAAACTAACGCTTGCAACGATTCTCTGGCGCCAGCACCTTTTGCTGAGCGCGGGGCGATTATAGGAGCGGCCCCCATAGCGTCAACGGCAGTTGCATGCATTCGTGAACGCGCCGGAACGCGAGTGGTGATAGCGAGAGACGTGAAACACGAAGTAGGACGAGCAGCACGGGCAACGCAATTTCGCTGTTAGTGGACGCGACCTCCAGAAGAATTTTGTGGCTCCCTCCCCCTTGAGGGAGCAACGAGCACTGTCGCCAGCGGCGGTCGAGCGCAGGCGGTAGTCTGTGCGAAGCACCGGGGCTGGGGAGGGGGTGGAACCCTGGTACACGCTGCCGCCCCCTCCCTAACCCTCCCCTCAAGGAGGATTATGCAACTGCTAGCAGCGTCTTGAAAAGAAGGAGTCCGCGTTCCACCTTGTCGGTAGCAAACCCCTGACAAGGAGAGTTTTATGGAACGCGAACTCTGGCTGGCACTTTACCTATTAGCGCGCGGATTGGACAAGCGTTGGGGAAGTTGGAAGTACTCGACGGCGGAGATTGTGGCGGTTTACTTCTGGGCGGTGGTGCACGATCGGCCGACGAGTTGGGCGGCGTGTGCCGAGGAGTGGCCGGCTGATCTGCGGCTCGATCCACTGCCGCCGCAGAGCACGCTCAGTCGACGACTGAAGCAGGCGGACGCCGTGGAGTTGTTGACGGCGGTAGAGCAGCAACTGCTGATCTTAATTGGTTTAGGGCGGCAGTGGATCCACATCATCGACGGCAAGGCCTTGGCGGTCAGTCCGATCAGTCAGGACCGGGACGCCGCCTGGGGTCGCGGCGCGAAGGGGAAGCAGAAAGGTTACAAGCTGCACGCCGTGTGGAATGGAGGGCCGTTGTTTACGACGTGGTCGCTCGCTCCGATGAACGTGAGCGAGAAGACCGTCGCGCGTCAGTTGTTCGAATCACTGCCAGGCGGCGGTTATCTGCTGGGAGATACGCAGTACGACGCGAACGGGCTCTACGATGCGGCGGCGCAAGCCGGGTTTCAACTCGTCGCCAAGAAGACGCCCAGTCGCGGTCGCAACGGCCTCGGCCATCGTCGCCAAAGCCCGAGCCGCCTGCGATCGATCGAACTGTTGGCCACGCCGTTCGGCCGCGAGCTCTATCGCGAGCGTGGCGCCATCGAGCGACAGTTCGGCGTCTTGGCAAGCACCGGAGGAGTCTTAGCCCCGCTGCCAGCCTGGGTGCGACGCTTCCACCGAGTCCGACATTGGGTGCAAGCCAAATTCATTCTCAACGGCCTCCGGTGGATCAAAATCCGGCAACCGGAACTGCTGGCACTTGCATAATCCTCTCAAGGGGGAGGGGACCTCAAAAGACTTGTTGAGTGCGCACGAAAAATGCGTCCCCCAGGCAACCGCCTGAGGGACGCATTCAATCATCTCACTATCGCCAGGCCGCCCGCACGAATCCGTACGAAGCCGGCCTCGCGACTAACCCTTCGCCTTCGCGTACCGCTCGCCCACAGCCTTCCAATCGATCACATTGAAGATCGCCGTCAGGTAATCGGGACGCTTGTTCTGGTACTTCAGATAGTAGGCGTGTTCCCACACGTCGATCCCCAGGATCGGCGTACGGCCTTCCATGTAGGGGTTGTCTTGGTTCGGGGTGCTCTCGACGAGCAGCTTGCCGCTCTTGTCGACGCTCAGCCACGACCAGCCGCTGCCGAACCGCGTGATCGCGGCGTTCGTGAGGGCTTCCTTCGCCTTGGCGAAACCGCCGAGCTCGGCGTTGATCGCGTCGGCCAGCGCGCCGGTCGGCTCGCCGCCGCCGTTCGGGCTCAGGATCAACCAAAACAGCGAGTGGTTGGCATGACCGCCGCCGTTGTTACGCACGGCGCCGCGGATCTTCTCGGGAATCGAGTTGATGTTGCGGCAGAGATCTTCGATCGATTGCTCCGGCACGTCCGAACCAGCGAGCGCTTCGTTCAGCTTGGTGACGTACGTCGCGTGATGGCGATCGTGGTGGATCTCCATCGTCAGCGCGTCGATGTGCGGCTCGAGAGCGTTCTTCGGGTAGGGCAACTCGGGAAGCGTGTAAGCCATGACTGTTCTCCCTCGTGTATCGTGACTGCGTCGAAAGCGACGCCCGTTCCGTGCGATCAATCGCCGAAAACAAGCCCCAGTTCATCCGGGGACGGCGAAACGCTCAAGATACCGGAGCGGCTAATGGCTGACAATTGCCGGCCAAGTGCCGGAGGCTCCCAGCGAATGAACGCAAGGCAAAGAGTGCCCGCGAATCTCGCGAAAGAACGCGAGTAGAAGAAAAGCCCACGAAATGATTCGCGACAATTCGCGCCATTCGCGGGCGTTCTCCGAATTCTAAATTAACGACCGCCTCAGTTCGCCACGCGATCCACGCGGCGCCGACCTGCTTGGTCGAGCAACAGCCGAATCTCGCGCTGCTGCTCGTGCAACAACTCAAGCTGCGCCGAAAGCGACTCCAGCAACAAATCGTCCTGCGACTGCGACTCCGTCGCCGTGTGCGAACTGTCGCGGCGGCTTCCGCGCTCCTTGAGCATCGGCATCGACTCGTCGGCGAACGCCGCGTCGACGGCATGCGGTTGCAGATCGATGTTCGCGTCGCTGCGCACCGGGCTCGCCATCGACCCGCGCGCCCGGCGCGAACCAACGATGCCAGTTCCCTCGGCGGTTTCTCGAATCTCTGCACGCATCTCGCATCTCCCCACGAATTGCCGGCGCTGCACGCCGGACTTGTTTGCACGATGACCTCGCCGCGGCCGCTTAGCGCGCCCCGGCCGGCAGCGGACGCACGTCGGCGTCGACTTCCTTGGCCATCAAGTAAGATTTCAAACTTTGCAGCGCCATCCGCGCCCGTTCCATCTGATCGTCCCGGCGACGGTTGCGCCGCTTTTTCGGACGAATCGACACCTGCACGACGGTCTGAGCGTAGCTCCCCGCCGCGAGGCCGAAGCTGTTGGTCTTCTCGAGCCGCTCTTCGCTGAACTCCAGCTCCAGGCGGTACGCGCTCGGCCGATCCGCCCGACGGCGATTCTGCCCCACGCGGTCGCTCGAAATCTCAATTTCCACGCGGTTATCGCGAATCGAAATAATCTTCGCTTTTTGATCGGTGACAAAGCCGCGGAGCTTCTCGATCGCGATGTCGATCGGCACTTCGGTCGTCAGCTTCGTTTCAATGAGCGGCGCCGAGCGGAAGAACCCGAAGTCCCACCACTTCTTTTTCGGCGCCTGAAGTTGTTCTTTTTTGCTGCCGAGTTGGACCACTTGGTTGCGTCCCTGTTCCTTCGCCATCAGCAGCGCGGAGTCCGAACGCCGCAGCAGCGTCTCGGGCGTGTCGCCCGATTGCAGTTGCGCGACGCCGAAGCTGGAAGTAATCTTCCGCGTGCCGAGGCTGGTGAAGCTCGCTTCCGCGACTCGCTTGCGAATGTTCTCGGCGCGTCCCGCGGCGTCGGCCATCGTGCAGTCGGCGCACAGCACGGCAAACTCTTCGCCGCCGTACCGCGCGACCAAGTCGCCCGATCGGCACGCCTGCGTCAGCACGTTGGCGACGGTGATAATCGCCTCGTCGCCCGCCTGATGGCCGAACGTATCGTTAATGCTCTTGAAATGATCGATGTCGGCCATGATCAGGCTGCAGGGGAGGCCTGCCTGTTCATGCGCTTCGATGAACAACGCCAGCATGCGGTCAAACTCCGCACGATTGGCGACCTTGGTCATCGGGTCTTTGGTGACTTCCGCATGGAGCGCTTCGCAGCGCTCTTCCAGCGAAACTTCCGGCTGCGCATCTTGCAGCAGCACGGTCGCCCCGCGCAGGTGTCCGTCGCGGCAGACGACCGGAATCGCGTGCAGGTCGATCGCCACATGCTCGCCTTGTCGGCCCAAAATTTCGAGCCGTTGCCGCAGCTGGGCGTGCGTCGCGATTGCTCGCGCCACGGGGCATGCATCGTCGCGCACCCGGCGGCCCGCCGTGTTGCACATATCGAGCAAGCTCGGCGTGAACTGCCGACCTTGCGCGGCCGCGCTGCTCACGCCCGTGAGCCGCTCGGCGCCCTTACTCCACAAGAAAATGTTGCGCTGCTCGTCGACGAAAATCACGCCGTCGTGCATCGAGTCGATCAACTGCTGCTCGAACAGCGAGCGATTGTCTTTCACCGCGGCCGGAGCGGCCGCGGGAGCTGCCGTCGGCGGCAGTTGCGACCACGGCAATTCGGTCTGCCGCTTGCCGAGCTCGTTCAGCCACCGCCCAGCGACTTGCTGCGTCAGCAATTCTTGATCGTGAGACAACAGCTCGATGAACTGATTCACCAGAATCGGATCGAACTGCGTCCCAGCGCCGACGAACAGTTCGTGGAGGGCCGCTTCCCGCGACAGCAGTTCGCCGCGCAACGGGTCGGCCGTCATTTGGTCGAATGCATCGACGATGGCGATCATCCGCGCTTCGAGCGGCAAGTCATCGCCGCCCACGGGAGACGCAGCGCCCAAGCCGTCGAACCGCCGGCCTGCGTAGCGAACCGCGTCGAGCACGCGCTGCGAACTGCAACAGCAAGCGAGGATATGCACCCCCGCCTCCCAATGCGTTTGCAGCATCGCCTCTTCTTCGGGCGTTAGTCCGCTGGTCTTCGTCAGCACGCCATCGGGAATCGAAACCTTCCCAATGTCGTGCAGCAGCGAAGCTGCCTCGATCGCGTCACGCGTCTCGTCGTCGAGTCGCTTATAGAGCGCCCAAGTGCTGCAGCCGAGCGCGACGCGCAAACTGTGCGACGCCGTCGGCGGATGCTTGTGCTGCAGCGCTGCATACAGGCCGCTCGCAAGTCCCAACCGCACCTGCACGAGCGAATTTTGATGATGATCGATCGGCCGCGTAGGCGCGGGCGCCGCCGGAGCCGGCGTCTTCTTACCGTTGTTACTGGCGCCGCGAGGCGCCGGCTTCGTTTCTGCCGTCGCTTCTTCGAGAGCACTCAGCAGCGAACTGATTTCCGCCACCCGCGACTCAGTCTCCAGCCGTCGCCGCGTCGAAAGGGCGCGCACGTCCACCGGCGACGCGTTCGTCGCGTTTGGATCGACAGAGGAGTGGTCGGTATCGGGCATAATTACGGTGGGCCGACCTGCTGAGGGTCGGATTGCGCAAAAACTTCACGGTTAGGACCTTCGGCCCGCTTAACCGTAGGTCACTCGCCCCCACCCGGCAAACTTCGCGGACACACAATTCTTGCGCAATCGCGCACGGTGAATACGCCCGACACGGCAGTAAGTGCAAGTGATAGGTGACGCTGGCGAACACGAACCGTTGCAACCGTCACAACCCGGTGCGCAGCCTCCTCGCCGTCCCCGTGCGTCCGCCGCTTGTTCCCGCGCACGCTCACCGATAGGCTGGCAGTTTCACCAACGACTTGGAATCACGCCTCGGAGACAGTCATGCGGCTTGTAACGTTTGAATCAAATGGAACGCCGCGGGCCGGCGGACTTCGCACCGGTTCCACCGGCGTCCTCGAGGTCGTCGACCTGCAAGTCCACGAGCCGTCGCTCCCTGGTTCGATCAAGGAGATCCTCGCCGCCGGCCCCGAGGTTTGGCCGACCGTACAGCGGGCCATCGCCGCCGAGCATTGCACGCCGTTCGATCAGGTGAAGCTGCTCGCCCCGATTCTCGATCCGCAGAAGATCATCTGCGTCGGCCTCAACTACGCCGACCACGCTGCCGAAACCGGCGCGCAAGCCGGCGACGAGCCGGTGATCTTCTGCAAGTTCCCGACGACGCTCCGCGGACCGGAAGCAGAGATCGAACTGCCGCCCGAATCGAACCAGGTCGACTACGAAGCGGAGCTGGTGGTCGTCATTGGCGCCCGCGCCCATCGTGTCAGCCGCGCCGACGCCCTCGCCCATGTCGCCGGCTACGCCTGCGGCAACGACGTCTCGGCCCGCGACTGGCAAAAGGGAAAGCCGGGCAAGCAGTGGCTCCTCGGCAAGTCGTTCGACTCGTTCGCCCCGCTCGGCCCCTGGATCGCCACGAGCGACGAGATCGCCGACCCGGGCCAGCTCGATATCACGATGCGACTCAACGGCGAGCTGATGCAAAACTCGAACACGCGGCAGCTGATCTTCCCGGTCGACTACCTGGTGAGCTACCTCTCGCACGTCTGCACGCTGCTGCCGGGCGACCTCATTTATACCGGCACGCCGTCGGGCGTCGGCTTCGCCCGCGACCCGCAAATCTTCCTGCAACCGGGCGACGTGTGCGAAGTCTCGGTCACCGGCCTCGGCACGCTGCGCAATAAGGTGCGCATCGAGACCGAGTACCACTAACAGAGCGCGTCGCCCCTCCTAGCCCCGGGCTCCGCCCGGGGGTCGCTTCCCATTCCGCAAGACGACGCCCCGCCCCAACCCTCCTGCCTCCGTATGCGAGAGCCATGTCCCGGAGGGACATCCGACAATAGCCCAGCACTTTAGTGCTGGGTAATCTGCCGTGAAGAACACGAAGCCCCGGAGGGGCGACTGAAGGCCGGCGTTTCAATCGCCCTTCCAGGGCTCACTTCCGCCAACCGCCACGAAACCCAGCACTAAAGTGCTGGGCTATTGTCGCGCCGTCCTTACGGAACGAATTGCCGGCGTTGCGATTTGCGCGAGCATCATTCGCTTGCTCGGTTCGACGCCGCAGCTCGCTTACGCGAGTCAACCACAACACCTACTCCACCGCCCGCAGCGCCCCCGCGAATTTCGCCAGCGCTTCCGCCGGCTCCAAGTTAAAAATCACGCGCCCATCCGTGCCCCACGCGTGCCGACGATACACAAACGTCGCCGTCGCCGAGCGGAGATTGCCGACCGCTTCAACCTCCTCCATCCCGCCCCCCTCGATCGCCGCGAAGCTAACGGTCGCCGCCACGAGCGCGACAAGCTCCCCCGTCGCCGTATCCACGGCAAACAGCGGCGCCCCCTGCAGTTCGCAGCCGGTCCACCGCAACCCGCGCGGCTTGCCGCTTAGCGAAGCGGCTTCCAGGAAGCGTTGCGCCAGCTCAGCCTGCAGTCCGCTGAACTCCCGCATCGCCGCCGAGCGTTTCGCCGCCCGCCCGCGCTGCACCAACTTCCACACGACGTACAGCACCGCCGCGCAGGCAATCAGAGCGCCGACAGATTTAAACAACAGCGTCATACCGCCAAGCTCCCCCGCCGAGCCGGGCGACAAGATCGCCGTCGAATGCTTCGACCGCGACGAACCGGCTTAACGCCACGTCAGGTTGTCGTCTCGCTGCGCCGCCGCCGGCGCCGCCATCTGCTGCGAGAAGCTCGGCTGCATGTAGCTCACCGGCCCCGCGCTCGGTGCGGGCGTCGGCGTCGGCGCCACATACCCTGGCCCGTAAGCTCCGCCCGGTCCCGGAGCCACATAGCCCTCAACGCCGTGACTTCCGGCGCCATAGCCAACCGCACCATTGCAGCCGCAGCCCGCTCCGCCGCTAGCACCGTAGCACCCTATCGGAGCGTACGGGGCGGGGCAAGAGAGTCCGCACCCGCCCGGCCACTTCACCCGCCGCGGCCCGTTGCTCACGCACGCCGCGCCCGGCGTGAAGATCATCGGAGCGTGATGCCCCGGGCCATAGCCGTAACCCCACCACTGGGCGCAGGTGCTCGGCAGCGGCGGGCAAACGGGCGTTAGCGCCGCCGCTTCGCCAGCAGCCCCCGCCAGGCCGCAAATCGCCAACAGCCCCGCCGCCAGTTGCATCCGAGTCGACTTCATGGCACGCCCGACGGTAATAGAGAGAGCACGACGTTCTCTCCCAACATCGAACCGCCGCCGCTCCCCGCAACCGGAAACCATCGCGTGATAGCGTGACCGTTGCGATCTGCCAGCACGCCGCCAACCCGCAAGGTTTCACCCCTTTACGCACGTAGAACGCGCGCGTCCAAGTTTTATCGATTCTCCGCCCTGGTGCGGTTATTCGCGTTGTTACGGACGCTCTCAGCACGCCGATAACAGGGGTAGAACCGATTGCTCCGCCCCAGGCCTTCCCGCGGCTCGGGGCGGAGCTCGGCTGCCCGAAGACCCACCGCGCCACCCAGGGCGCCCACAATCCGATGAAACTTCACCACCCGCTGACGGCAGCGGTTGCGGCTTGGCTCTGCCTTGCCCCGACCTACTGCCTGGCCGACGCCCCCTCGTCGGCAAGCGCTGCAACCACCGAGGCAACCGCCGCCGCCGACAACGACGACGAAGGCTGGTTCGACGGCTGGAAGCCGCGCTTCATCACTGAACGTTTCGGCCGCGGCCGCAAAGAAGCCGCGCCGCCCGACGGCACGATCGTCCTCACGGGCGGCCAAGAAGCATTGCCGCCGCTCGGCCCGATCAACGAACCAGGCCTCAACGATCCCTACGTCTCCGGCTCGCTCGGCGCCGCCAACGGCATGGGGCAACAGCTCCCCGCTTACACCGACATTCCCATGCCGCGCGACGGCGGCGGCTACTACTCCGGCACCACCGGCCTCGTCAGCGGCCAACCCTACACCTGGCAAGTCATGCCGCAAGGCTTGATCTATCGCTCTTACCTCGCCGGTGAAAAGGAATCACGCCTCCGCTCCTTTTGGTACGGCGAACGCGGCCGCGCGCTGTGGGATCTCACCCTCGGCGGCAACGTCGGTCTCATTCGCTACGGCACCAGCGGCACAGCGCGGCCTGAAGGTTGGCAACTAGGCCTCGAAGGCGCCGGCCTCGTCCGCCTCGACGTCGACCAGAACCGCGACGTCGACTCCGACGACTTCCGCGGCGGCTTGCCGATCACCTGGGGCGACTCGGTTCACCAAGTGAAAATCGCCTACTACCACCTCAGCTCGCACCTCGGCGACGAGTACTTGCTGAAGCACCCCGGCTACCCGCGGCTCAACTACAGCCGCGACTGCATCGTGTGGGGTCACTCGATGTACACCACTGAAAACTTCCGCGTCTACGGCGAAGTCGCCTACGCAGTCGTCTACGACGTCGGCAAGCCGTGGGAGTTCCAGCTCGGCTTCGACTGGGCGCCCGGGTACGCCACCGGGAAGCATGGCGCCCCGTTCGTTGCGTTCAACGCCCACCTGCGTGAAGAACACAACTTCGGCGGTAACGCCGTCATCCAAGGCGGTTGGGCGTGGCGCGGCAGCCCGTCGTCCGGCCTGTTCCGCGTCGGCATGGAATACTTCAACGGCAAGGACGACCAGTTCTCATTTTACGACGACAGCGTCCAAAAAATCGGCGGCGGAATCTGGTACGACTTCTAGAGGATAGAAGCACCGCCACGTGAAATCGAAGCATCCGCGCCAGCGGAAGCCAGCCCGCACCATCTCGACCACCCCCTCCGGCCGCGGCAGCGATTCCCCCTCGCTCCGCGGCCTTCTTGTTTCTATTCCGCAATCGCGCCACCAGTAGCCGCGGGTCAACGCCCCCGCCGGAGCGAAACTCGATTCGCGTCGCCCCTCGCACTTCTTCTCCCGGGCTCCCACGCGACGCGTCAATCCCCAAATATCTGCCACACGTCCATTTTCTTAGCCCCCGGTCCTTCAAACCGGGGGCGAGACGCTGCGCTAAACGGGGTCGGGGGCCTTTTGCCACTGGCGACGTTCCACTGAATTGACGCCCCCTAGTGGCAAAAGGCCCCCGACCCCTTCTCACGCCGCAATAAAATATGCGGTGGCCAAATTTAGTTGTCGAAACTAGGCCACCAGTTTTGCTAACGTGAACTCGCGTCCGTGAAGTGCACATTCTAGCCCCGGGCTCTCCCCGGGGGTCGCGCACCGCCGGACGACGCGAACCAACACGGCCAAGTCACCCCCGGGCGAAGCCCAGGGCTACAACGCATTCACACAGGGGGACCTTCCAATGCAACGTCAATACATCCGCCAGCGCGAACGCGTCTTCACCGAAGAAATGAAGGTGAAATTCTGCGAGCTAGTCCGCAAGAGCTACTCACTCGCCGAAGCCGCCCAAGGCGTCGGCGTCACCCTTCGCACGGTCCAGCGCTACCGCCGCGAAGAAGAAGATTTTGACCAAGAAGTGCGGATGGCGAAACTCGCCAAGCCAGACCCATTAAAGCTGATGGAGTCGGCCGCCAGAACGCATTGGCGGGCCGCAGCCTGGCTGCTCGAACGCACCAAACCCGAAACCTACGCCCGCAAGCGGGGCGACCTCGCCTCCGGCCTGAAAGTCACGAAGGCGCTGCGACTCATGATGGAAACCGCGCTCGCCAACACGCCGGAGGAAGCCCGCA
This sequence comes from Lacipirellula sp., assembly GCF_965279485.1. Classification (NCBI taxonomy): domain Bacteria; kingdom Pseudomonadati; phylum Planctomycetota; class Planctomycetia; order Pirellulales; family Lacipirellulaceae; genus Lacipirellula; species Lacipirellula sp. The sequence goes on along the minus strand of NZ_CBDIIC010000001.1, from coordinate 37,004 downwards.
GCGAGCTCTTCAAGCACCTCGATAAAACCTACGAACACGTGCTCGACTGCTGCTTCCCGAGCCTCGGCCCCTGGGACCGCCCGCGCGATCCGAAAATGGCCGACACGCCCATCGTCTTCCGCGAACGCGCCAAGTCGGCGCCCGTGATCCACAACTACGGCCTCGGCACCCCCGACGAATGGTCCTTCGCCGCGCCGCAACCAACCTTAGCCCCCGGTTCTTCAAACCGGGGGCCCAACGCTACGCCGCCCAACGTAGGGTGGGTGCTCGCACCCACCACGCCCAGCGAGGAGCAAGTCGCCCCACCGCTGACCGAACAACCTCCAGCGCAATCAACGACCTCCTGCAATGCCGCACCAAACGAACCCGAAACGGCAAAGGTGGGTGCGAGCACCCACCCTACCGAGTTCGCGTCTCGCACCTCACCCCAAGTCAAAAACCCATCCTGCGCAACCCACGCACCATCCGCTTAATGTCGCCAAAAATGCAAAACGCGACACTAAAACGCGACATGCGACACGACAGGCCACGCGTCGCCTCGCCCCCACGGGCCGCGTAAGCCGCCGCGACGCAGCCTTCATCGGCCCCCCATCCGGCCTTAACAGGCTCTTCACTCGCCGTCGTTAGCATCGCCCACGGGCGGTTGCACGTTGCGGCTGCGCACATCGTGGACTTCGACGAAGAGGGATGCTCATGAAGCGGTCGTTAACCATTTGCACGTTGGCCATCGCGGCCCTGTTGACGGGGCGCGCCGACGCCGCGATCCAGATTACCGAGTGGATGTACGCCGGCGCCAACGGCGAGTTTATCGAATTCACCAACACCGGCGCGACGCCCGTCGATCTCACCGGCTGGAGCTACACCGACTCGGCCCGCACCCCGGGGCAGGTCTCGCTTGCCGCGCTCGGCACAGTCGCTGCCGGCGAATCGTTCATCGTCACCGAAGCGGCCGCTCCGACCTTCCGCACCGCCTGGAACCTGCCGCTCAGCGTGAAGGTCTTCGGCGATAACGTCGTCAACCTCGGCCGCGCCGACGAAGTGAACATCTACAACGGTACGACGCTCGTCGATCGCCTCACCTACGACGACCAAGGCATCGCCGGCTCGATCCGCACGCAAAACAAGAGCGGCATCCCCTCGTCGCTCGCCGCCCTCGGCGCCAACAACGTGCTGCAGTGGCAACTCGCTGCGAACGGCGACAGCTTCGGCTCGGTCGCCAGCGTCGGCGGCGACCTCGGCAACCCGGGCCGCTTCACGCTCGTCCCCGAACCGGCGACGCTCGCGCTCGCCGGCCTCGGCGCCGTGGCGATCGCCGCGCTCCGCCGTCGGGCCAGCTAGTCTCGACAGCTAAAACAAAGACTCCTGACGGAAGCCGTCGCATAGCACCCGCTGTGCGGCGGCTTCTTTTTTTGCGAGTGCACGAGGCTGCCCGCCCGCACCGATTCTGCCGGTTGCATCGCCCCGCCGCGCATCATCCCTCTGCATGGCGCCACATCGCACGATTCCGTCGCCCAGCGCAAGCCTAGACTTTGGCTCCCTGGTAATAGACCACCGCGCCGCAGCCGATCGCTCGCCATGTCCAAATCGCCCTACGCCATCGACCGCCGACAGGGCAGAAACGGCATCGACTCGTGCGGCGCCTGCGGCTCGAGCATCGCCCTCGTCCACCCCACGCCCGATCATCCCGCGATGCCTTGGCGTTGCCGCGCGTGCGACGCGCTCTACCTCGCGGCCCCGCAAAAGCGCATGGGCACGACGTTCCAGGGAGGCGTTCGCCAGGCCTTCTACATGGACGTCATTGAGCGGGCCGCGCTCGCCGCTCCCAATCAGCAGCACGAACTGTCGAGCGAAGACCTGCTCCAACTCCAACAGTGCACCCGTCGCGCCGCACGCAGCGGCGAGTCGCGGAGCCAGTTGCGCTACCCAGTCGTCACGCCGGTCTCGATCGTGCCGCTGGCCGCCGACTTCCGCATCGCCGGCCCACGGACCACCGCCCACACGATCGACGTCAGCTGCGGCGGACTCGGGCTGTCGACGTCCGCCCCCACGTCAGCCGCGTACTTGGCTGTGGAGTTTTTGATCGAAAGCATCTCGATGCCCGCCGTCATTCTGCGGCCCGTACGCCGCGAGGGTGGTGGCCAGGAATTCACCGTGGCAGGCGAGTTCGTTTGCCGGATACAATACTGACGTGGCGAGAATTGGCTCGGGCGTTCCCCAGGCCGCACAGTTTATCAGGCCTGACGATCGATTCCGGGAAATAGAGTTGCCGCGCGAGCGGCAGCCGCCACAATAAGGCACGCGGTGAGTGGCAGCCGCTCGATAGACCAACGACTGCTGCCGGCGATCGCTCCCCAAATGGGGTGTGCGCCGCACGCTTCTCTCTTCAACCTGAAAGTCCTGTGGCCCCATCGCGATCCACAACCGACTCAGCCGCCGATCCGGCGTCGCTTATCGACGGCTGGTGCGACATGCTCCAGCGCGAGCGGATCTTTTTCCGCATCGATGCCAAGGACCGACTCCTCGTGGTTTCGCCTTCGGTGCAGGAACAGATGGGCTATGACGCCGACGAACTCGTCGGCCGCGACTACCACGACTACTTCGACGTCGACCATCCGCTGCTGGCGAAATTCCTCGACGCCTCCGGCCGCTTCATTCAATACGATCCCCCGGGGCTCCGGCGGTCGATCGGTCGGAAGCATAACGGCGAGTTGATTTACCTGATCCTCCGCGAGCAACCTACCCCTAGCGAGGACGGCCCCGCCACCGACTACATGGCGGAGGACCTGACGGTCCGCGTCCAAGCGGTGCTGACGATGCAAGACAGCGAGCGCCGTTACCACCGCTTGGTCGAAGGCCTCCGCAACGACTACATCATCTACTCCCGCGACGCCGAAGGCCGCATTACCTATGTCAGCCCGTCGACGAAGAACATCCTCGGCTACGAGCCGGAACAAATGATCGGCGTCTACGCCCGCGACACCTACGCCGATCCTGCCGTTGGTCGCGAACTGATCGACAAGTTCATCCGCGACGCCGAAGCGGGACGGCGAGCCGTTCACACGGAACGGATCGAAGTTCGCCACCACAACGGCAGCGTCCGCGTGATGGAGATCGACGAGTGGCCCGTCTTCAACGATGAAGGCCGGATTACTTCGGTTGAAGGGATCAGCAAAGACGTCACCGAAGCCGACGCGATCGACCGACGCATCCGGAGGTCGAACGAAGATCTCGAACGGCGGGTCGCCTTCCGCACCGGCGAGCTCACCTCGATCAACGAAGAGCTCCGCGCTAACGAAGCCCGCTACCGCGACGTCATCGAAACGCTGAACGATTTCATCGTGCGTTGGAAGCCGAGCGGTGTGAGGACGTTCGTCAACGAGGCGTTCTGCCGGTTCCACAACCTGCAGGCCAGCGATCTCGTCGGCACCAGCTTCGTCCCGCAGATCCACCCCGATACGCAAAGCATTTTCCACGCCGCCCTCGATTCGATCACCCCGCAGAACCCTTCGGTCAACTACGAGATCCGCGTCGCGCGACGCGACGGCAGCTGGCCTTGGGTGCAGTGGAACACTCGCGCGAAGTTCACTCCCGAGGGCGAGATCGCGGAGTACCAATCGGTCGGCCGCGACGTCACGGCGCTCAAGGCCGCCGCCGACCTGCTGCGTCAGAAGGAAGCCCATCTCGCGCATCTCTCGCGATTAGCGACGATGGGCGAAATGGTCGCCGGCATCGCGCACGAAATCAACCAGCCGCTCCATGCCGCGAAGACCTTCGCCGAAGCCGCGCGCCGCAATCTGCAGACCGGGGGACCGGGCAAGGTCGAGAAGGCCATCGAATGCGCCGAAGAAATTTCCCAAGCCATCACGCGCACCGTCGGCATCATCCGCCGGCTGAGGGAGTTTACGAAATCGCAGCCGTTCGAACTCGAAGCGTTCCAAATCAACTGCATCGTCAAAGAGGCTACTGAACTGGCGGGCTACGTCATCCGCCGCACCAGCGCCGTCGTGCGGCTGCAACTGGCGGAGAACTCGCCGACGATCCTGGGCGATCGCATTCAGCTTGAGCAGCTCGTGGTGAACTTGATCATCAACGCCTGCGAGGCGATGGAGCACACGCCCGCCGACGAACGAGTGATCACTGTCCGCACCCGCGTAAAAAACAAACAGCTTGTGCTCTCTGTGGTGGACGCCGGCAGCGGCGTCGACGACGCCGGCATGATTCGCCTGTTCGAAGCCTTCTTCACCACGAAGCAAGAAGGCATGGGCATGGGCCTTGTCCTTTGCAAAAGCATCGCCGAAGCGCATGGCGGCGATCTACGGGCCGAACGCAACGCCGACGGCCCCGGCATGACCTTTATTCTCACGTTGCCTATTTCGGGAGACCATTCGTGAGCGATGATCAACCCACGGTGTACGTCGTCGACGACGACGCCCAGGCTCGTAAAGCAGTGACGACCCTTATCGAAGCGATGGGGGTGGCCACGCTAGGCTTCAACTCCGCCGAGGAGTTCCTCACAGGCTACGACGGCCGACGCCCCGCCTGCCTGGTGACCGACGTCCGCATGATCGGGATGAGCGGTTTAGAACTGCAAGAAGAACTGATCCGTCGCGGCGTCGATATCTCCGTCGTCGTTCTAACCGGCTTCGCAACGACCCCGGGCACGGTCCGCGCGATGAAAAACGGCGCGTTAACGCTGTTGGAGAAGCCTTGTCGCGACGATGAACTATGGGAAGCCATTCGCGACGGCCTGACGGCCGATCGCGCGGCTCGTTCGGCTCAGGCAAACATCGGCGAGATCCAAACCCGCTTCGACAACCTCACCGTGAAGGAGCGAGACGTCCTCTCGCACGTTGCCGCAGGTGAAGCAAATAAAGTGATCGCGCGGCGGATGGACGTCAGCCTGCGAACAGTCGAGCTCCATCGACAAAATGTTTTTCAAAAGATGGGCGCCGATTCGCTCGCGGAACTCGTGCGGATGGTCGTCGCATTAGAAGGAGAGAAGAAGCCGCCTGCCGGCAGTTAGAACCTGACAGTCGACGTTGACCCGAGGTACAGCGCTCGCGCGGCGTCGATCGAGTCGACTGCTTAATGCGGAGAGCGGCGAGTCCCCTGCGGCAAGCCGCACCCAAACGACGGTTTCTCCTGATACGCCTGCTAGCCGAGGCATGTATTATTGGATTAGTCAATGGCGTCCGCAGCGGTCGTCCTACCTGGCTGCCTGCATCAAACCCAAGGGGCCTCCCATGTCCCTCCCGCCCACTACCAGCCGTCGTTCTCGCCGCGATGGCGCCGAGTTGGCCCAGCTGCTCGAATCGAGGAGCCAGGCCCAACCAGTCCCAGAAATGTCAGATCCTATTGTATTTGTGGTCGACGACGACGCCCAAGCCGGGCGAGCCGTCTCCGAGCTGGTCCGGACGTTTAATTACGAAGTCCGGACGTTCCAGAATCCGCGCGACTTCCTCGAAGCGCTCCAGGAACTCGACGACTACCAAGTCGGTTGCGTCATCACCGACCTGCGCATGAGCGGCGTCGACGGCATGGAGCTCCTCCAACGCCTGAACGAACGCTCCTCGACGCTGCCGGTGATCATCATTACCGCCTACGCCGAGACGTCGACCACGGTCCGAGCACTGCGCCGCGGGGCAGTCGCAGTGCTTGATAAGCCGTTCCGCGACGACGAGCTGTGGGGCTTCATTCAAGAAGGCGTTTCACGCAGCGTCAGCGAAGTCAGCCGCACCCGCCGCCAGCAAGAGCTGGAAGAGCGGTTCAAGCGCCTCTCGCCGCAGGATCGCGAAGTCCTGAAGCTGATCATGGAAGGTTCCAAGAACCGCACCATGGCCAAGCGGCTAGACGTGAGCCTCCGGACGATCGAAAATCGCCGCCGGCGGATTTTCGACGTGATGCAGGCCGACTCAGTGGCCGAATTAACCCGCATGGTGGTGGAATACGAGTACCGCCTGCCAGCCACCTCGCCCTCTGAGGAAACCTGGCTCCACTTACCCTTCGAACGGGTCGCCTAAGGAGCCGCGGGGCAACGCCCCCGCCGGAGCGGCAATCAAACCGCTCCGACCCAAGCTTGCCGCTACCCGTAAAAATCAACGCAACCCGGCCCCACAACGCATCTTGCGTCCCCGGGGGGGCCTCGCTACAATACAGGGCTCTGCTAGCCAAACGTTTGGCTAGCACCATCGATTCACCGTATACCGTTCAGCTATGATTCCCGAGCGCAAACCGACCTCGACCCGCCGCGTCGTCAAGAAAGACCCCGTCTGCGTGGATGGCGTCCGCCCCCGGCCGATGTTCATCGACTACAAGGATCTTGACCTGCTGAGCAAGCTGACCAACCGTCACGGCCGCATCGTTAGCCGCCGCAAGACCGGTTGCCACGCTTCGAGCCAGCACGCTGTGGCCAAGGCGATCAAGCGGGCCCGCTTCATGGGTCTGATGCCGTACATCGGCGGCTAAAGCAGCTAGTGATCGGTTACTGGTGATCGGTGATCGGCGAAGATCGAAGCTATCGGCTTCTCTTTCCGATCACCAATCATCGAACCCCGGTAACTAGTCTGGTGATGAGCTTGCGCTCCTGTTGAGCGTCTTGCATTACCGATCACCAGTCACCGATCCCGGATCACCCTTCTCGCACATGCCCGAGCCGTTCCACACGTCGCGTCTGGTTGAATTCCACGACACCGACATGGCCGGCATCATGCACTTCGCCTCGTTCTTCATCTACATGGAGTCGGCGGAGCATGAACTCTATCGCTCGCTGGGGCTGAGCCTGCACACCGAGGTCGACGGCGAGCTCATCAGCTTTCCCCGCGTGAGCGCCGCGTGCGACTACTCGTCGCCGGCCCGCTGCGAGGAGATTCTGGACATCGCCGTCTCGGTCACCCGCATCGGAACGAAAAGCATCAGCTACGAGTTCCGCTTCACCCGCGCGGGAACGCTGCTCGCCATTGGCAAGATGACGAGCGTCTGCTGCCGCGTGGTCCACGGGCAGCCGCCCGTCTCGCGGCCAATTCCCGCGGAGATCGCCGACGGGCTGCGTAAGTACGCGATGTAGATTAAACCGACGCTTCGTGTGGCGGCTGCCAGCACTCGCTACAATGCGGCCATGCCCACGCTCAACGCTTCATCGCTCGCGAAGTCGTACCCCATCGCCGACGGCGAGCTCGTCGTCTTGCGCGAAGCCACGCTGCAGTTGGAGCGGGGCGAGTCGGCCGCGATCGTCGGCCCCAGCGGTTCGGGCAAGAGCACGCTGTTGTCAATCCTTGGTACGCTTGAGACGCCCTCAACCGGAACGTACGAACTCGGCGGCGTGGCGCCGTTCGGTCTGAGCGAGCCGGAACTGGCGAAGTTCCGCAGTCGGCAGGTCGGCTTCATCTTTCAGGACCACCACCTGCTGCCGCAGTGCTCGGTGCTGGAGAACGTCCTCGTGCCGATGCTCGCCGATGGCGCTGCAGGACCAGCCGATGTGGAACGGGCGGAGCAACTACTCGATCGCGTCGGCCTCGCTGAGCGGCGGCACCATCGGCCCGCCCAACTCTCCGGCGGCGAACGCCAACGCGCCGCGATCGCCCGCGCCCTGCTGCGAGAGCCAACGCTTCTGTTGGCCGATGAGCCGACCGGCAACCTCGACCGCCACACGGCCGACGCGATCGTCGACCTGCTGCTTGAGCTGCAAGCCGAGCGGAACGCGATCCTAATCGCCGTCACCCACAGCGAGCCCTTGGCAGCACGCCTCCAGCAGCGCCACACCCTCAACGACGGCCGCCTAGAACGCCAGTAGCCGCGGGTCGACGACCCGCCGGAGCGAACCTCGAACAAGGCAGCCCCACCGCGCGCGTTCTTGCTCGATCGCTAAAACGTCGCCGGCAGAATCTCATCCCCTGCCCGCGTCAGCAGCGCAATCCCCACGCCCATCTCCACCTCTTGGGCAATCATCGTCACGTGCCCGTCAGCAAAGCAGAAGGGCGCCCCGCCGACGTGGAAGCTGTAGATCTCGGTGAGGTTGGTGTAGTTAATGAACTGGGCGTTGTTGTTCACGGTGAAGCCGTTGTCGGGATCAGCCCAACCGACGCCTTCAGCGACCGCTACTTGATTCCCCTGCGGATCACCTTTCTGCCCCTTCGTGTAGCGATCGGGCTTGCCGGCTCCTTCAGAGATGAGCAGCGTATTCGAAGTCCCGTCGGTGATCTCCTTGAGGCGGCACGGAGGACGCGTGAGGACTTTGGTGAGCACGCCGATCACACGATCGCTGTTGTCGTCCATGCCGTCGAGGTCGCCAGGGTACGGCCCGAGCGAGGGCTGGGCGGAGTTCCATGCAGTCGCGCGAACTCCGTTCGTGCAACCGTAGTCGCCCGCAGCCGGCTTGAGCGCAGAGGTAAAGTTGGCGTCGAACCGATCGCCTTCCGCCACGCTGGGGCAGCGGAAAAACGAGATCGGCGCGCTCACTGCTGCGCGATTGTCCGCACTAAACCAAGCCTTCTTCAAATCATATTGGCTCGCAATGCTCGCCTGCTCCGCGTAGGGGAGGGCGACCGCTTGCCACGAGTGGTCGTTGCTCTTCGACGAGGTCCGATCGGCAACGTCGTGCTTGCCCGTATCGGCGGGATTGACGTTCCAACGGCCGCGAGGAAACGCACCGCGGGCGCTCTCGTAGTTGAGAAGCGAGAGCCCCATCTGCTTCATGTTGTTGAGGCACTGCCCCCGCCGCGCCGCTTCTCGCGCCGCCTGCACCGCCGGCAACAGCAACGCGACCAAGACGCCGATGATGGCGATCACCACCAGTAGTTCGACAAGCGTGAATCCAGCCACGCCGCGAAGAGAATTGCGAGTACGCATCGCGCGAAAATGTTCCTGTGAGTGTTCTTAGCAAGCCGCTTAGTGCAGCTATTGACGACGGCGGCGACGAATAAACCCAACAGCAGCCATCGCCGCCAAGCAGGCTGTGCTACATTCCGGCACCGCGGCGACCGCCACGGTTCCTGCAGCGCCAAACGCGCCGCGCCACACGGCGAGGTCCGCCCCATCCACCACGCCGTCGCCGTTCAAATCACCGTCGGTAAGCGAGGGTTGGGCCTTTCCAAAGCCACGCTGCCAAGCCAGAAAGTCGCTGCCATCGACGACGCCGTCGAGGTCCGCATCGCCCGTCTTCAGCCAGCTTCGCAGCGGCGAGAGGTCTTGCACGCCGCTGCCGCTGCTCCAGATGTTCGGCTCGCCGAACGAGCTCGACGAACCATCTTGGTAGTTGTTCAGCCACGTATCGAGGTACTTCTGCTGAGTGGCGCTCGAGCCGACGGCGAAGCCTTCGAGCCGCACGATTTCCTGCGAGTTGACGCTCCAGTTCGCAGCAACCGGCTGCCCCGTGATCGGGCTCACCGCGGTGACGCCCGTACCGGTTTCACCGAGCGGCCCTTGAACGATGTTGCCGGCGGCGTCTTTGATCGTCCACTGCCAGCTATCGTTATTCACCGCGTAAAGGCCCGCTTCACCAGAGCCGATCGGCAACGGGTTGTTAGGATCGCCGTTGACGACACTGCCGGTGAAATTGAAATACTTGAAGCTATTGTCGGGGTTCTGTTCGCCGGCCCAGATGTTGATGTTCCAATCGCCCGCGGCGCCACCGCCATTGGCGAGCGGGTTCCAACCAACATTGGTCGAGAAGTCCTTGAGCGTGTGGACGGCGGGGTTGTAGTCTTCGCCGCGTTGCTGTCCCAGGCCGGCGATACCGCCCATGCGATCGAGGCCGCCGTTGAGGTCGCTCCCCGGCTGATACCACGCCTGCTTCCACTCGTTGATCGTCAACATCGTGCCGACTGGCACGGCGGCCCAGAGCGGGTCATTGGTGAACGTGATCGTTCCCGAGCCGTACTGGTTTGGATCGGCGGGATCTTGCTTGTCGTAGGCCCATTCGAACTTCCAGCCGCGCAGGTCGAGCGTGTTTTTGAACTTCCCGCCGCCGAGTTCGTCGCCCTGGACGGTGATGAATTCGAGCCAATTCTGGCCGTTGCCCTGAAGTCGGCCGAGCGCCGTGTCGAACTTGTTTGACTCGAGGAACTTCGAACCAGTGACCGCGTTCGCTTCGTTCAGCATGAACGAGTTACGCACAGCGGCCGAGGCCGTGGAAGAAACGCATAGAATTGCCGCACACCACAGAACGAACCGCCGCATTACCGCTCCACGCTAACGAGTGCCTGCTTCCAACCGGGAAGCAGTTCGCCGCAGCGTACGCGGGTTGCGTGAAGACGGGGTGAAGAAAAGATGCAGATCGCGGGCGGCATCTTAACGGTTGGATGCAACCGCGAGTCGCCGGTAAAGCTCAAGCGTGCGGCGAGCCATCGTCGGCGCTTGGTAGCGATCGACAATCGCTTGCCGCCCGCGTTCGCCGAAGCCGGCGGCCGCCTGCGAGTCGGCGAGCATCGCCGCCAGCTTCGCCGCTAGATCGTCAGGGCTCAGCGGTTCATGCAAGACGCCGCCGCCGGTGTCGGCGAGAATTTCGGGAAAGGCGCCATGGTTCGGCAGCACGACGGGAACGGCGTTAGCCAGCGCTTCAAGAATCGACAGCCCTTTGCTCTCGCGGTAGACGGTGGGGACCGCCATCATGTCGAGCGATTGGAGGAATTTAATCTTCTGAGGGCGGTCGAGTTCGCCGTGGTAGGTAAAGCGGCCGGCGAGGGGGCCGCGTGCAACACGCTGCTCAATCTCGGCGAGGTACGCGCGATCGCCGCCGCCGAGGTAGCCGGCGGCGTGCAGCGTAAATGGAGTGCTTTGCCCGCGGTCATCACGCAATGCCAGGCGCTCCGCCGCGTCGATGAGGAGGTGCAGCCCTTTGTCGTAGCAAATGCGGGCGAAGTAGCCGATTCGTCGCGGGGCGCCGTCGGCGCTCGGCTGGCGCTCGCCATGGCCCGCGAGGTCGAGGCCGTGCGGGATGACTTCGATCCGCTCGCGCGGCACGCTCATGTAGTCCGCCATGAAATCGGCGAAGTAATTGTTGAGCGCCACGAAGGCGTCGACGTCGGCGGCTCGCTCGCGGATCAGCTGCCGGGCTTGCTCGTAGTGCGGCGCGGTTAGCTTTTCGAGGAAGATATCTTCGCCCGAGAGCGAGCAAACGATCGGCGGGCCGCCGCGCTGGCGGATGAGTCGCGCCAGGCCGAGCATCATCGAATTCGAAAGGTGCACGACGTCGGGCTTCGCTTCGTCAATCAGCCAATCGACGAGCTTTTCGAGTTCCTTCCGCTGGTTGCCGAGTTCGCCCCGCAGCATCGACACGGTCATCTCACCGAGCTTCGAGGCGTCGACGCTGGCGGCGTTCTTGGTCGCCAGGTTGAGCAGCTTCGGGTTGTCGAGCCAACCGTCGAGCCAGCGCGGCGTGCGGCGGAAGATCGGAAACTTCTGCTGCAAGTAGGCGTTGATGCCGCCGAAAAAAACCCGCGGTTCGCTGACGTCGACTTCGTCGGTGCGGATTGGCGTGTAAATCGGCGCGAGGATCACGTCCTCGCCCAGCTTTAAGAGCGCAGCGGCCAGCGTGTTGTCATGAAGACAACTCCCGCAATACATGCCGGCGGCGCCGGCGGCGAGGTAGGCGATGCGCATGCGGGAATTTAGCTGTTAGCTCTAGGCTGTAAGCTGTAAGCCACTCGTTCGAAGAACCCCTTACGCCAGCGCCGGCACGTCGGCGTCTTCTGGTTCGGCGTTCGGATCTTCCGGCGGCAGCTCGTTCTTCATCCGCTCCATGAACGGATCGAGATCCTTGAAAATCCCGCCGACGCGATCATTGAAGACGCGGCCGACGAGTAGATCGGTCAGCTCGCCGCGGTGGTGCGGGAACTCTTTCACGAACTTGCCGACCCGGAAGCCGCCCGAGTAGAACGCGTGGACCAGTTTGCGAACCCAGTTGGTCTTTTCTTTGAACCCGGGAACCCACTTGCCGAGCCGTTCGGCCGACGGATCGTTCGCCTTGAGGGCGTCGACAATGCACTCGGACGCGAGCTCGCCCGACTTGAGTGCGAAGAAGACGCCCGAAGAATAGACGGGATCAATAAAGCCCCACGCATCGCCGACAAGCGTCCAGCCGTCGCCGGCCGAGCGGTCGGTGAGGTACGAGAACTCCTTGGCGACGACGAGTTCGTCGACTTGCGTCGAACCTTCCATCCGCCACTGCAGGGCAGGGCACTTGGCGACTTCTTGGAAGAAGACTTCCGACGGCGTGCCGCGGCCCTTGAGCATGTACTCGTTGTCGCCCACGACGCCGATGCTCACCACATCATCGGCTTGCGGGATGTACCAGAACCAACTCTTCCGCTGGCTGGTGTGAAGCACAATCGTGTAAACGCCGCCATGCTCGGTGTCGCGCTTGGCGCCTTTGAAGTGGCCCCAAATCGCGGCCTTCTTGAGGTCGGGATTCACACGGCGGAGGCCAAGCTTGCTCGACAGAATCGCCGATTGGCCGGTGGCGTCGACGACGACCTTCGCGCGGATCTCACGCGTTTCAGTCTTGCCGTCGGCGCCGGTGAATTGGAGCTTGGCGCCAACCGCGCGTTCGCCTTCCATCAGCACGTCGAGCACGCGGACTTCCTGCACGCAGTCTGCGCCATTCTCGGCGGCCGTGTCGAACAGCATCTGGTCGAATTCAGGCCGCGGGATGTGCCACGTTTCGCTCCACTCGTTCGGATCGTTCCAACGGAACAGGAACGGCGCCGATTCGCGGCCGGCGTGGTTCACGAACTGCACGCCAACTTTCTTCGCGTAGCCGCTTTGCTTCAGCTTGTCGAGAATGCCGAGCTTCTCGAACACGAAGTAGATGTCGGGCATGAGCGACTCGCCGACGTGGCGGCGCGGGAAGCGTTCGCGCTCGACGAGCAACACCTTAAACCCTGCCTTCGCGACAAGCGTGGCGGTGGTCGAACCCGACGGCCCCGCGCCCATCACGATGCAGTCGTACGAGTCTTGCAGTTCCGCGGGCGACTTTTCGAGAGTGCTCGTGCTCATGCTTTCACGATCTCCAGGAGTTCAACGGCAGGTTGCCCCTCGACGACGATGCGGGCCGTGCGGCCGTAGAGTCGTTCGGCGTCGAGAGACTTCTGAGTTGGCAGTTTCGCAAGGTTGAAGACGCTGATCGACGAATCGTCGTTCGTCGACGCCGCCATTCCGGCAGGTTGGTTGGCTGCGGGGGCGATCTGATAGATCAACCGCCGCTGCAATTCACGCCCAGGTTTAATTCGCCATAGGCGATGTAATTCTACATGCCGCAACACGTTGTGGCGAATGAGCACCCGCCCTAGCGGCGTGCCGCGCGATTCGATCTCCTCACGCACAATCTGCGGTAAGCCGCTGAGATCGATCCGCATCACGCCGAACTGGACAATCTTGCGGCTCTGCCGGCAGATGAGCAGGCTGGTGCGGCTGTAGTAATCGCCTTCACGGTGCTCGTCGAGCACCGCCACATCGACAATCGAGTTATGAAACGCCTCTACCGTGACCGTCATGTGGGCGTCGTGGGCGAGCAGCGTCTGGTAGTCGGCCGGCATATCGTCGACGGCGACGAGCCGAAACTCGCCGAGCTCGGCGAGCGCGGGGAAGAAAGGGGCGGTGATCGTCTCGAGTTGGGGCACGAGAGGATGGGCGAGGGTGGGAAGTGGGCGGAAGGTTGATGAGGCGGAGCGCGAGGCGGTCGATGCTAGATGTAACCCCGGAGCCGCATCGAAGGGGCGGTGCGAACGGGACCAGGGGACTTTTGCGCCTGGCGATTTTGCCGGTCGCAGCAGCCCGTCTGCGGCAACAGGCTCCCGACCTGGTTGATTGTCTCGCGAGGCAGGGGGTTCGGCAAGGCTGGGGAGCATGGCGCCCTGGCGGGGTACGTTTTGACTTTTGCGCGTCATCGGGGGGCCCCATTAAAATGGTGCAAAAGTCAGCCCGCCTCCGCGACCGCCGCGGGCTTGGCACGGCATTTACCGAGGTAAACGCAAGATCGCGGTGACGGCTTTAAGCGACTTTTGCGTTTTTCTACGTTGCGCGACGAGCGCAGAAAGCGAGAACTGCGTGGCGTCTCACGGGCCGCGGCGCTGAGGACTCTAACGCCTGAGCGGCGCGCAGCCCAAGTTGGCGCGCGGAGTTGTGAGCCTTTCGACCTTAGAGCATCCGCGACCGAAATCAAAGAGTTGCTTTCGGCCAGCGCGTGACGCGTCCGTAGGTCGGGCGTTCAGCCCGACGGCAGTACCCACTACCACGGGTGGCCCCAATACTCGTGCGAGAACGAGACTCTCTTCGCCAACGCGCTGCCGGCCGCGTGTCGGGGTCGAGATACGCGACAAGAGGCGAGTCGCCTCGCCTCTCGTCGCTTTCGGCAACGCCGATACTCGCTCGCGATGGAAGCACGAGGGGGTCGGGGGCCTTTTGCCACTAGCGATGTTGTCGGCACGGAGAAGAGTTTCCAGTGGCAAAAGGCCCCCGACCCCTTGGCGCGAGCTATTTGACGGCGTCGCCGAGCGTGGCGGGTGCTTTGAGATCAATCGGAGCGAGTTCGGTCTTGAGTTCCCACGCTGAGTAGTTGAGCGGTTTGGAGCGATCGCTAAGGCGCATCTCCTGAATATGCACCGATTGAACGGTTCTGCGACCGGCGTTGGACTGTAGCGTTGGCGAACCAGGCAGCGGTTCGACAGGCTTGGTGATGAGTGGAGCTGTACGGGGTGATTTGGCAGCACCTTGATCTGACGGGTTTTTGGCAGGAGTTCTGGTCGCCGACTGCGTTGCTTCCCGTCGGAATGGCTTGTTCGACCGGTAGAGTTCAAGCCGATTTTGCATCTCAGCTTTGCGTGAGTCCGGAGCAAGCTCGATGGCTTTCTGCTGCGCATCGATTGCTTGGGGAAAGTCGCCCAATTCAGCATGGGCCGCTGCAACTAACGCCCATAGTCGCGAGGCATACTCGACGTCGCTTGGATTAACGACGTCTTCAAACAAGCTTTGCGCGAACTTCAACGCCCGTCGGCCGTCGCGCGTGCCGTCTGTCGGCGACGACGCGAGGAGATCGGCGAGCCAATAAGTCGACATCGTGTCGTGGTAGCGGCTTTGAGCCTGATCAAAGTCGGCAATCGCAGTTCGGTAGTCACCCAGCATGCGGTAGGCGTAAGCTCTTCCTGTCAGCGACTCGTTATCTGCTGGGAAGCGACTGAGCACCTCGTTAAATACTGCGATGGCTTCGCGGTACTTCTTCTCATTGCTTAAACGAATCCCCCTGATGCGTCCTTGACGCGCCTCTTCCAACGCTGCCATGGCAAACACTGGCAATCTAGCGGAAACCTTTTGCCCAAACTTCAAGTCGAACAACTCTCCCGCCATGTGGATATCGTCGTTGCACATGTAGAGCACTTTTTGCGGATCACTGCGATCGTAGACGAAGACGCCGACTCGCGACCTACCGTTGAGAGTTCGCGTACTGAACTTGCCGTCCGCAGAAACAGCGGTGCGGCTCAAGCCGGCGTTCTGCGTGCTGGGACCGCCCACGAGGATAACCCAAGGACTTGCGATGCCGCCTCCCGCAAAGTCGATCGGCTTCGATGAGTTGGCGTCGACTAGCTGAAACTCAATCGTTGGAGCCAATCCGACGACGAGGTCTTGAACCTGCTTGGGCTGCGCGCCAGCCGGAACGGAGATTTCGCTCAGGCCCCGCGACACCCATTTAGCAACATCCAGATTGTCGCCTGATTCGGCCCAAATGTCGTAACTTCCAGCGACAAGATTCGAGAGACGGTAGTACCCCTGAGCGTCCGTGGTCGTCGTGCCCAAGCGGGATCGACCGACTGGGGCCGACGCTACGCCCTCTTGGCTCGCTACCGGCGAAATTTCAGCTTGCTTCGAGTATGCGTAGACGGCGACGCCCGCGACCGGCGCGCCGGTGTCGTTGTAAACGACCCGGCCGACGACCGAAGCGGCGGGAAGCATCTGCACATCGACGACGCCGGGAACGTCGCCTCCCTCGACGCTGGTAGCGGCGAATTGAGGATGAGTGACGACAAGATCAGAGACGTACCTCGTCGACGGATCTTCAGGTTCAGCGGTAATATCCGGCTCAGGCGGAACGCCGGGGACAACGAAATCCAACGACTTACCATCCTTCCTCGCCGCTGCGCGGTTGAACGGCCCGCGGTCAGTAAACTCGAATCTGCCCTCCGCGTCGGTCGAGACGGTATTAACTCCAGCAATGCTATGAGTGCCAGAGAAACCGCCAGCCGAAACGATGGCTCCCGCCACGGGCTTTCCAGCTGGATCGGTAACGCGGCCACCGAGTTTGACGGCTGGCCGCAACATAATCGTTCTCCGCACGCCGTAGAGTGCGACGTCGCCCCCCGATTGAGAAAGGAGAACGGACGCCAATCCTGGTCGTTTGAGCGAGAGCAAATACGTGTGCCTAACTCCGCCGGTAAACTCACCGAATGCCTTCAGTGCTTGGAACTTGGCGAGTTGGTCGGCTGAAACGAAGTCGGCAAAGTCGACGTTGCCCCCTTCGTCGGTCGTCAATGAACGCAATGGCTTGGCGGCTCCGCTTGCGAACGAGGGTTGGTAGAGCGTCGCTTCGACGCCACTGATCGGCTGCTTGTGTTCGTCGACAATGTGGAGTTGGAGCGAATTCGGGGAGTGCTTCACAGGCTCAAGCGGCATGGCCTTGATCGTTGCCATGCTAATGGATCGGTGAGTCGTCTCTGGCGGGGCGGCGGGATTCGTAGTGGAACGAGTCTTCGTCTCCGCACTTTCAGAGCCGTCGATGGATGGTGTCGCAGACTGCGGCTTGAGCGGAACCGCGCCTGGCTGCTCGCCGTCGGCGGGCGTGGTCGATGGTTGAAAATGGCTCGTTTCGGGCGGGGGCGAAGCTTGCGTTTCGACGGCAGCGCCGTCGGTGACAGCAGGCGCCACGACGGTGACGACGCCGGATGCCTTTTGCAGAGAAAACTCGATTAGCGGAACGTCGAGTTCCAATGTTTCGCCTTCGCGAACTTCGAACTCCGCTACCGTCGACTTTCCATCGAGCGACCGCGACTCAAGATTGGGAGCGAGGCCTTCGCCCGGGATCGAAACGAACAGCCCGTATCGGCCCGGAGCGAGCCGCGCTTCGCCGACGCCGTCGACAGTGAAGTCGGCGATCTGGGAGTCCATGCGCGGGGCGCCGATAGCGCCGGGCGTCAGTCGTTGGGGCAAAATGTATCCCTTCCGGCCCGCCTCGAATTTGAACGGCTGCATGTTCGCAGCGTCGAGGAGTTTCACGCGGACGATGGCGCCGGGAGTCAGGACCACGTCGGGAGCGGTCGCTGTTTGACCGGCGCCCACGGCGATCGCTGTGACCCCAGAGGTCGTGAGATTGGGCGCTGTCGCCGTCATCGCGTATTCGCCGGCGGGAAGCGACGTGAAGACGTAGTTGCCATCGGCGTCGGTCGTGGTCTCCTGCTGCTCGACGAGTGCATAAGCCGCGTTGGGATCGCGTATGGGCTGCATCGTTCGCATGATCCAGACGGGAACGTTTGCTAACGGCGTCGATTCATCGCTAGTCCCTGGCGACTTGGCGACAACCCGCCCTTTGACAGTGGAACCGGGGAGCAGCGTGAGGTTTAATTCGCCTGGAACCGCCTGAAGGTTGACGCGCCGCGTCGCGAAATCAGGATGCTGTACCGACAGCGCGGGGCCCGGTGGCGGGAACATGCCCCACGGATCCTTTCGCTCGCGAGCCGCGGCGAGTTCTTTGATGCGCTCCTCGGCGTCGAAGCGAGGTAGATCGTCGATCGCGTAACGGCCGTCAGCGCCGGTACGAGCACTGAGATTGGCGCCCGGAACGTAACCGCCGACGCTCAACGTTGTGTTGACGACGGCGCCAGCGACAGGTTGCCCTGCGCCGTCCGTCACGCGCCCCGTCAGTTTCTGGGCTGGCTTGAGTTGCAGGATGGCGGCTTGGCCTTGCTTGACGAACCGGTAGAGCGCATCGTTCTTAAATTCGGTCGTCAGGCCTGGCGCTTTCGCGACCGCGGCGATGATTTTTATTGGCGGGGTGAGGAACTGGTCCTCGGGAATGCCGTTCGGGAATTCTTGCGCGACGTCGATAGGCTCGTTGAATTCGAACTTGCCATCGGCGTTTGTTCGCGTGCGGGCGAGCGGCTCGACGTTTTCATTGGCCTTGGCGCCCTGGTAGACGAAGAGCGAAACGTCGACGCCGGCGAGGGGTTGACCCGCTTCGTTGATGCAGAAGCCCATGAAGAGGTTGGGGGCATGGGCGAGTTGCTTGACGAGCGCGGAACCTCGCTCAGCGACTTCTTTCGCCTGGCGTTCGACGTCGCCCATCGTCCCCTCAGGCAGCGAATTCTCCGCTCCAGCTTCGGGCAGGTTGCTTGGTTCGGTGGCTGCCGTTTGCCCCTGTTTCTCCGATGCGCTCATCGCAGGCTGCAACGTTACCAACGACAGCAACAAGGCGATCGAGACAATGCAACCAACGCTTACTGTTTTCCAACGGCGCGAGCACGATCGCATCACGCTAAATTTTTCGTTGAGCAGCACCGCAATGCGGCGTTTGAGTTGCGACGGGCCTTCCCACAGGCCGACGGCGCCGGCGAGGCGAGGGGGACGTTGCGTGTTGGCCGTGCGGGCCCAGGCGAGCAGTTGTTGGGCGTAGTCGAGCCGGCCGGCGCGTTCGGCGGCGGCGACGTCGGCGAGCGTTTCCTGGTCGAGGCGGATCGTGCGGCGAAGGAACCAGAAGAGAGGCTGCGGCCAGAGCAGGATAAGGAGGAGCCGCGTGGCGGCGAGGGTGTGGAGGTCGCGGTGCTCGAGGTGGGCCCATTCGTGGGCGAGGATGGGGAGGAGTTGCGTGGGGGAATGGTTGAATGCGGAATGCTGAATGGGGAATGTGGAAGCGGGGAGTAGAATCGTGGGGCGGCGGAGGCCCATGGCGACAGGGGCGGCGATGTGGTGGCTAATGAGCAACCGCGGCGGGTGGGCGATGGGGCCGGTGATTTGGGCGAGGAGTTGCTCGAGCTCCGGCGGAGCGGGCGTTGCTTGCCTGAGCACGCGGCGGGCGAAGAGGCCGCCGATGACGAGCCAGATCGCGACGAGCGCGCAACCCCCTGCGTAAAGGGTGACGATCGCGGCGGGCCAATTGACCGGTTCGGCGGGCGGAGGCGTCGGCGGCTCAGCGATCGTGGTGACGATCGGCGACGACGACGCGAATGGTTCGAGAGCGGGCTGCGCGTAAGACTGCGGCGTGGATGGGAGATCAGCGAGTTGCGCGGGAGGCTGAGCGGGAACCGGCGTCGGCTGTTCGTTGAGCAGATGAACGAGCGACCAGCCGGGGATCGCGCAAAGCAGGGCGAGCGCAGCGAGCGCGACGAGCGTCGACTTCGCGACGGCGAGCCGCTGCGCCGGTTGGCGGAGCAGGGCGATGGCGAGCATCACGCCGAGGAGAAGAGCGGCGGCGAGGAGTTGAAAGTCGGCGAGCCAGGGAGCGAGAAGCGCCATGGGTGGACTCACAGGGAAGAGGGTTCAGGTGCGAGGATTCAGGGTTCAGGAAATCCCAAAAAGCCGCGACCGGTGGTCGCGGCAGCAGACCGTTGGTCGTCACTCATTGGCCACAATCAGTCGCCAGCTCCTTCCGCACGCTTGCGAGCCGCATCGATCATCGCCTGCAGTTCATCAAGCTGCCTCGCATCAAGCGGCCGCGACTCAAGGGCATGCACGAGGTACTCGTCGACGGCGCCGTCGAAGACCCGCTCGAGAAAACCGCCGGCGATTTGGCGGAACGTTTCCGTGCGTTTGATGAGCGGCAGATAGACGTAGGCCTTGCCGTCGCGGCGGTGGGAGACGAGGCCTTTTTGCTCCATCACCTGCAGCAAGCTGAGGACGGTCGTATAGGCGAGTTCGGCGCCGCGGGCGTTCATCGCATCGCAGACGTCGCGAACGGTCGCCTCGCCGCGATCCCAGAGGACTTTGAGGGCGTCGAGTTCACGGTCGGTGGGGGCGAGCATGAGGGTTCGGGGTTCGGGGTTCGGGAAAATGCAAAGCCGCGACCGGTGGTCGCGGATCGCGGCGTCTACTGGCCAGGCAGTAGATAACCAAAGCAGGATTCTACTGGTCGTGCAGTAGGTGTCAAGAAAAACCGTGTAAGATGATTTACTCAAACGACTTATGTAATTCGCTCGCAATGTCCGTGTTCAGGAGCCCGTTGTCAGTTGCTGAAGAACACGAAGCTCGCGCCACCGTCCACTGACAACTGACAATCGCCCACCTTACCCAGCCTCCGCGACCCCGGCTTCCAGACCAATTCACAGTTAGCGCGGTTGAAATGCCGATGCGGATTGTATGGGTGGAGCGACTCGACGACGGGAGCGCTGCGCAGAGACGCGCGGCCGCCAGCAGTCGAGACGGTTCGCTCGCGGTGTTGTGCTGACAACGAACATCATCTTGGCTCGGTGGCATTCAGTATGGCGCGGGTAGGACGACGGCGGCGCGTGTTGAACGACGAGGTGCGGAGCGCCGCAGGCGCGACGGCGTACGAGGCGTTTGATCCCGATGCGCCCCGTTACGGCGAACAAGCTAATATTGAAAATCATCCCCAAGTCACCGACCTCATTCCGCGGCGCAAGTTGGCGGTGCTGGCGACGGTCTTGGCCGGCGTTGGCACGGCGGCGGCGGCGGCGGCGATTACGCACTTCGCCGATCCGATTGCGAACGCTTTGCCAGGCGTCTCGGCCAGCGATCTGCGCGACGGCATGGCGGCCGGCGTCACGGCCTGGTCGACGGCGATCGCGATGTTGATGATCACGATGCTGGCGAAACTTACTTATTCATTGCGGCGGCATCGCGTTGACGACTACGCGGGGCGATATCGCGTGTGGAAATGGGTGGCCTGCGGCGCGCTCGCAATGAGCGTCAATGCGGTTGTTCCGCTTCATGGGCTATTCGTGAAGTGTGCCGTAGCAGCGACCGGCTGGTCATTGACGACAGCCGGCGTCGAGTGGTGGCTGGCGCCGCTCGCACTAGTCGGCGGCTGGACCTTCGTTCGCTTGATACTTGAGGTGAAAGAATCACGATCGACGCTGGCGATTCTGCTCACCGGCGCCGCGTGCTATGCGGCAGCGACAGCGACGGTGTTGGGACTCGTTCCGGCTGCGGCCGCCGCTTGGGCCAGCCTTGCGGCGAATGCGTTGCCGCTCGCAGGCGCCACGTTCTGCCTCGCGGCGGCGATGGTGTTCGCTCGCTACGTCGTGCTCGACGTGCAGGGGCTGATCGATCACGCCCCGCCTGCAGCGCCGGAGAAACCGGCCGCGGTCGAAAAGGAAAAGAAGCCGGCGGCTGTCGCAGCTCCCGCTCCTGCCGCTACCCCGGCGCCCACTACAGCCAAGCCCGTAGCCGCGAAGGCGGCTCCGCCAGTCGAAGCGCAGGACGAAGAATGGTCCGACGAGGACGAAGACGAGGAGGGCTACGACAACCGCAAGCTGTCGAAGGCCGACAAGAAGCGGCTGCGGCGGCAGAATCGGGCCGCGTAATGCGGGCCCTCGCGGGGGCGGCGGCCGATTTGGTAGGCTAGGCCGATTGTCCCGGCATTCGGCCTGCTCGCCTCGTTGAAAGAGATTGATGACCGTCAGAACTCGATTTGCTCCCAGCCCGACCGGCTATCTTCATATCGGCGGCGTGCGGACGGCCCTGTTCAATTGGCTCTTCGCGCGGAAGCATGGGGGCCAGTTCCTGCTGCGGGTGGACGACACCGATCAACAGCGGAACGTCGACGCCGCACTTGCGCCGATTTTGAACGGGTTCCGCTGGCTCGGCATGGAGTGGGACGAAGGCCCCGAGGCGGGGGGCGAGTTCGGGCCGTACTATCAGTCGCAGCGCGGCGAGTTGTACCAAGCGGCCGTCGAAAAGCTGCTCGCGAGCGGGCATGCGTACCGCGATTTCGCGACGACCGAAGAACTGCAAGCGGAACGCGAAGCGGCGCAAGCGGCGGGCGGGCAGTTTACCTACAGCCGGCAGTGGATGGCCGAGAGCGACGCCGATGCGGCGAAGTACTCCGCGGAGGGCCGCCAGGGCGTCGTCCGATTAAAAATGCCGCGCGAGGGCGAGCTCGTGCTAAGCGACCTCATTCGCGGCGAGGTGCGATTCGCGTGGGCGTCGGAGCAAGATCACGTCATTCAGCGCGCCGACGGGACGTGCCTTTATCATCTCGCGTCGGTCGTCGACGACGAAGCGATGCAGATCAGCCACGTGATTCGCGCCGAAGAGCATTTGCCGAATACGCCGCGGCAGGTGTTCATCGCGCAGTCGCTCGGGTATCAGTTGCCGGCATACGCCCATTTGCCGTACGTGGCGGAGCCGGGCAGTAAGACGAAGCTCAGCAAGCGGAAGCTCGATAAGTATCTAAAAAATCGCGACTTCGCGGCGCTGATGGAGCGCGGCAACTCGATCGCCACGCGGCTCGGGCTGGCGACGACAGCCGACACGTTTAATCCCGTTATCGTCGATTTCTACGAGCAGATTGGATTCCTCCCCGACGCGCTGCTGAACTACTTGCTACTGCTCGGCTGGTCGCTCGACGGCGAGCGCGAAGAGTTCAGCCGCGAGGAGATGATCGAGCTGTTTTCTCTCGAGCGCGTAAACAAGGCGCCGGCGAGTTTTGATCCGCAGAAGTTGCTCGCGTTTCAAGATCGCGCGATGCAGCAACTACCGCTGAAGCAGAAGGTGGCGAAGTGCCTGCCGTTCCTGCAGGGCGCCGGGTTGGTCGCTTCACCGCCGCCGTGCGAGACGGGGCCGTACTTATCGTCGATTCTGGAAGCGGCCGGCGATCGCGTGAAGATGGCGGGGGACGTCCTCGATTACACCGAGTTCTATGTTGCGGACGATGCACTGCCGTACGATGCGGCGGCGGTGGAAAAGCGGATCACGAAGCCGGAGAATGCGCGGCCGCTGCTGACGGCATACGCTGCGGAACTGGCGAGCGTCGAGCCGTTTGAACCTGCAGCGCTCGAAGCCCATTTAAAAGAGTTCGTCGAGCGGCAGGGCGTGAAGATTGGCGATCTCGTCCACGCGGTGCGGGTGGCGATCACCGGCAAGGCGGTAGGGTTTGGGTTGTTCGAGACGCTGGCGATTCTTGGGCGCGAGCGTTGCGTGAGGCGGATTGAGCGGGCGCTCGGTTTGTAAGCAAACACGTTGTTGATATTGGCATTCAGGCCTGAAAGGCCGCGCTGTGACAGCCCAGGGCGCAGCCCTGGGTAGGCTCCGTCGTTAATAACAAAGCCCTGTAAGGGCGCGCTAGCCTCAGCGCGCCCTTACAGGGCTTATCTTCTTTATTTTTCGATGCTCCCAGGGCTGCGCCCTGGGCTGTCACAGCGCGGCCCGTTGGGCCTGAAATCAGATCTTGCGGGTTGGGTCTACGCATCTGCGGTAGCGTCGTACACCACCACGTCGATCTGCATGGACGCCTACACCCGGGCGGAGCCCGGGGCTAGAGAGGCGTATGCGAGCAGAGCATTAGTCGCGGCCGCGGCCACGATCGCTGCCGCGGTCGCCGCCTCTTCCGCGATCGCGATCGCTGCCTCGGTCGCCGCTGCGGCGCTCGCCGTCGCCGCCGCGAGAGCTGCTTTCGCCGCCGCCTCGGCTGCCGCTCGCGGCGCCTTCGGGCGGCTTGTTACCTTGCCACGGACGAGCGAGAGCCGTGTTGAGCACGGCTTGTAAATCGGTCGCCTTGAGCGAGCCGCGAAGTTCGTGGACCTGGACGACCGTGTCAGGCTTCGCTTTGTCGTCGAGCGCGACGGCGAGATCGCGGACGTTCTCCCAGATCGTGTCGTCGGCGGAGATGATCAGTGAGTTGGAGATTTCGTCGACGCCGACCGATAGAGCGCCCTCGAACGACATCTTCATCGGGGTCGACTTCTTCTGACTGCTGGAACTCGAACCGCCGAAGAAACTAAAGCGTTCGCTGCGGCTGCGGCCGCCGTCATCGCCTTCGCGACCGCCGGCCTGAAACTCTTTGTCTTTGGAGCTAAGCAAGTCGCGGTAGACTTCCTTAATGGCCGTCCCGATATCTTGCGCGTTCGAATAGCGGATCGGCACGATATCGGTGCGGCGACGAGTGACCGAGTCTTCGCTGGGAGGTTGATCGTAAATCTTCACGAGGTTGCGAATCACTTCGAGCTGGGCTTCGGTCGCGTTCTGGGCGACGATCGTGTTCGTATCGCTGTCCCAAATAAAGCGCAGCTTGCGGGATTTGCCGAGCGAAGCAGGATCTTCTTGCTTCTCGTCGCGGCCGCCCCAGAAGTAAGAAAAGCTATTCGAGTCTTCGTCGTCGCTCAGTTCGTCGGCGAAATATTCTTTGAGGTTGATCGAAACGAGCGACGCGCGCGAATTGTAAAGCTGAAAGACTTCGAAATCTTGCTTCGGCGGTTCGAGTTCGCTCATCAATTCTTCGAGTTGGTCGAGCGCGGCGACGTCGTCGGAGCTAATGATCATGCGGCCGTCGGGAGTGACGGTGATGTTGATCGCGGGCGGGGCTTGCGCGGCAGGCGTTTCGCCCGCGGACGTCTTTTTTTCGGCTGCGGCGGCGTCTGAGGCTGGCGGAAGCGATGCGGCCGGCTCTGCGACGACAGCCTTGGAATCCACCGGCGTCGTCTCGGCTTCGTCGGCAACCAGCAGACAAGCAGGCTCGACCGCCGTCTGCACCGCGAAGCGGAATGGAACGGCGATGGACGTGATTTCGTCTTCGTTCGGCGCCGGCTCGGCGGCGGGCTTCTGCTTCGCGGCGGGAGGGGCTGCGTCTTCCTCGGTCGCGGGAGCGACGTTGATGTTGAGCTTGTTTTGCCCCGACCAAGTCTGCTGCAAACGCTCGACGAGTTCTCGGGTCTCGGCGGGAGTGCGGGCGTCGATGACGCGCCACTTGTTGGGATTGCTGCCGGCCCCGGCCGCGACGGCGCCGAGATCCTTTAGCAGGGCGGAGACCTCTTTGTACTCGTCCTCATTCGCCCAAAGCAGGAGGCGATTGTTCTCGACGTCCGCCTGAATGCGGAAGGCGGCGTTGTCTTCTTCTTCGTCGTTGCCGCCGTTGTAATCCCATGGCGACCAATAGCGGCTGCGGCTGTTGTCTTCCTTTTTCTTCTCTCCGACCATGAGGGCCTTAATCGTGCCCGCGACTTGATCGGCGCGATTGCGGCGGCTGAGCCAGATCACTTTCAGCCCGCGGCCACTGCCGTCGAGCTTGTCAATTAGCGATTCGATCGTCGCGTGATCAGCGGGCGTGGCGAGGGCGAAGATGGTCTTGCTGCGATTGTCGTGCTGGAGCTGCGTAAGCGGGTTCAGGCCGCCTAGATCCTGCAGGGCGTCGACGACTTCGTCGGGATCGATGCTGACCGTCGAGTGCCGTTTGAACGTCAGCTCCTCCGATCCCGTCGCGGGGTCGGCGGCGGCGATTGCGCCGCTTTCGGGAACGTCGAATTCCTCAATGCTGCGGGCGATGATGTCCATCTCGGCCGGCGGGGCGTTCACCAACAGAAAATTGCGGCGCTTATCGACGGCGATGTGGACCGGCGGGCCATCTTCCTTGAGCATCTTGCTGACGTCTTTGCCCTGCTGCTGCATTTGCATCGCCATCTGCAGCTTTTGCTGTTCCAGCTGCATTTCCATCGGGCCCTTGCGCGAGCTGGGGTCGAGGCCCAGCACCACCATCACCTGGTCGGCAATGTAATCGGCGCGGCGATACTTGAACGGACCGAAGACGCGCGGCCGAACGTCCTTGTCCGCGACCATTTGCTCGGCGTAGAGCAGGTCGCGAACGTCGCGGAGGTTGGCGACCGCGTCGATCACTTGGATCTGCTTCGAGGCGAGCAGCGGCGTCACTTTGGCCGTGGGGCTAAGGACGACCTTGAGGTCTTCAACCGCTTTAGCCGGTTCGAGCGTCGGCGGTAACGGGAAGCGCGTGCGGACGAAATCATGCGGCGGCTGATCGTCGAGATCGTCGGGTTCGACGCGGCGGACCATGCTGGGATCGATTTTGTCGATCTTCACTACGGTCAGCACGTCGCCGAGCGAGATCATCGTGAACCCGCGGGCCATCAACGTGCGGTTGAGGAGATCGCGGGTTTCGTCGATCGTGTAGCGACGCTGCGTCGACAGGTTGACGAAGTCGCCGGGAAGCTCTTGCCAATCGAGGCTCTTTTTCGAGACGCTGGCGAACCACTCGAGGACGTCGGTCCACGGTTGGCCGCGGAAAGTGAACTGGACCATGCCATCCTTATCGGGGGCGGCTTTCAGTTCCTCGGCATTGGCTTGCGGCTTTTCGGTCGGACGCTTGATCGTCTTGGAATCTTCAGCTGGCTTCTCACCTTCGGGAGGCTTCTCGCCTTCGGGCTTGGGTTGCTCGCCGCCTGGAGGTTGCTGGCCAGGCTGCGGACCGCCTTGGCCCATCTGGGCCGCCCGCATTTGCATCATCATTTCGGGCGACATGCCGCCACCCGGCCCGCCGCGACCGCGACCGCGACCGCCACGATCCTGAGCGGCGGCATACGGGGCCGCCAGATCGCTCGCTCCGAGCGCGACGACGACAACCAGCGTCATGAGACGAAGGAGCCGACGGGCTGCGGAGCGATCGGTGGGGGAGGGGAGGGGGGAAGGGGCGTCCGCCATGGCGAGAGTCCTACCGCGCGGGGAAATATCCTGAAGTCCAAGCCGCTATTATAGACAGGTAAAGGACTTAACCCCAAACCGCGGCGTAGGAGTCGCCGAAAAACCGACCCCGTTACCGCCCGATTCAAGTTCTATTCCCGGGCGTCGGGCGGGACGATGAGGATCGATGCCCCGCCGTTGGTGACGGAAATCGCGTAAAACCCCTCTTCCGGGGCCGCCTCCAGAGCGGGCGCCAGATAGGGGAACACCGTCGGCACTTCAGCACGGCACTCTTCCAAAGAAAAAGCGACGGCGAAGACGGTGGTCGCCTCGTTGTCGGGATCGACGTCGTCCGACTGGTGGAGAATCGCGTCCTCGACTGTCTCCTCACCGAGCCAACTGCGGGCGATTTCGCCGCCGATCGAGTCCTCACAATCGAGCAGTACCACCACCGGCTCATCCACCTGGCGCTTCATCGCGTCGTCGTACGCCTCGAAGACAAGCGGCAAGCTAGTTTCGAGGAGCCACTGCTGGGCTTCGAGGGCGGCGTCGAGGTCGTCGGACATGGGGGAAGCGTTCAGGGGTTGGGGTTCAGGGTTCGGGAGGAGGGCGTTTGGCTGCGATTGATGGGTTGGCTACATCGTCGGGAGTTGCGGGGGATTGCTCAAGGGGCGGAATGGGAATGGGAGAAACGGCGAGCGCAAAAAAAGAGCCCGGTCGCCAACGAGGGCGACCGGGCTGCTGTCAACTTTTTGCTTTGAGAGCAGGCTCACGATTCTAGGATCGATGAGCGGGCGCTCAGAAGCAGGTGGTGGCGCCTCCGAAGGCACCCGCCGGTGGTCAACGGAAATCACCACCCAACTGGCGTATATGACTATGGTTCAACAGACCACCTCCTTCCTTACTGGGTTCTAGCGGCTGCGGCTCCTGCCAGAGGCTCCGCAAGCGGCCGGGTCAGCCCGTCGTGCCTGCGTTTGGCACGACCTACAACTGCATTATAAACGCAAGCACGGAAAAAAAGGCAAGCTCAATCTGGCTAAGATTGCCAATTTTTACCGCGCTGCACGAAAATAACGACGCAGCAGGGTGAACCTTGGTTCGCGCTGGCGGGACTATTTTCTGTTCTAGCGGATGGGAGAATGCTTCACCACGAAGGCTCCAAGGAGCGAAGGACGCGCGAAGAGAGAAAGAAGAGTTCGAGCAATTATTCGTTAACTTCGAATTGAACGTGGAGCGCAATTTCGAATTCATGCTTTGACTCATTCGCGTACTCATTCTTCGTGAGAATCTTCGTGGCTTCGCGTCTTCGTGGTTAGTCTTCTCTCGCGCTCCGGCTTTTAGGATCAGCTAGGGTATCAGGGATGAATCGTCGACAACTTCAAAAGCTGGGCGTGCCGCCGAAGTTCGCCGCGGCGGCGATTGATGCGCTGCGCGACGCCGCGTCGCAAGACTTGGGGTTCGGGCTCAAAGGAAAACGAGCGAAGGAACTCGTACAGGACGTGGTGCGCGCTCCGCAGACCTTCGTGAACGATCCGGTTTGGGGAAAGCTCGCCAGCGAGATGCTGGGCTACGAGCCAATCGAGCTGCGCGAACCGATTGCGTATCGGACCTGGGGCGATGAAATCGATCCGGCGGCCCACGCGCAAATGCGCGATGCGTGCCGCGTGCCATCGGCGGTGGGGGCGGCGCTGATGCCTGATGCGCACGTCGGTTACGGCCTGCCGATCGGCGGGGTACTGGCGTGCGAAAATGCCGTCATTCCATACGCCGTGGGAGTGGACATTGCCTGCCGCATGAAGCTGTCGGTGCTCGACGTGCCGGTGGAATCGCTTGTAGAGCGGCGAGAACCGTTCCGCGTCGCGCTCGAAAAGGGGACGCGATTTGGCGTTGGTTGCGAGCACAAGCCCAAGCAATCGCACGAAGTGATGGACGCCGATTGGAGCGTGTCGCGAATCACGCGCGAGCGGAAAGATACGGCGTGGAAGCAGCTCGGCACGTCTGGTTCGGGGAATCATTTCGTCGAATTCGGTGTGCTGACGCTGGCTGAGCGCGACGGCGAGTTGGGACTAGCTGCGGGCGAGTATGTGGCGCTACTCAGCCACAGCGGCAGCCGGGGCGCGGGCGCGGCCGTGTGCAGCACCTACAGTGCGATCGCGCAGTCGCGACTGCCTAGCGAGTTAAAAGAGCTTGGTCGATTGGCTTGGCTCGACCTCAAGAGCGAAGCAGGCCAAGAGTACTGGGCGGCGATGAACCTTATGGGCGACTATGCGGCGGCGAACCATGCGGTGATTCACCGGTTGGTTTCGCATCTGCTGGGCGCCGAGATCATCGCTGGCGTCGAGAACCATCACAACTTCGCCTGGATCGAGCAGCATGGCGGCCGCGACGTCGTGGTGCATCGCAAAGGAGCAACGCCTGCTGGCGCTGGGGTGCTGGGCGTGATTCCGGGTTCGATGGCCGACCCGGCGTTCGTCGTGCGCGGTCGGGGGAATGCCGAGAGTCTCGACTCGGCGTCGCACGGCGCTGGACGGCAGATGTCGCGGACGAAAGCGAACGATATGTTCCGCTTCTCGCAAGTGCGGAAGGAACTGGCGGAGCGCGGCATCGAGGTGCTATCGGCCGGTTCGGACGAAGTGCCGGGGGTGTACAAGAACATCCGGCACGTGATGGCGGCGCAGCAGGATTTGGTCGAGATCGTGGCACAGTTCGATCCGAAGATCGTCAAAATGTGCGGCGATGGCAGCCGGGCGGAGGATTGATGCTGCTCTCAACTTGCAGCAAAAAGAAGCCGCTGCGAATCACACGCGGTTGACTCGCAGCGGCTGTTGATTTTGTGCGACAAAAACTCTCGTCGTCGCACGCTGACGTTTAAAAGGCAAGCTACTGTTGAGCGACCGCTTCGCCGCCGTCGCGGGTGGCCATCGAGCGCCAGACGACGAGGTCGATGCCGTCGTTAACGGTTTGCACCGCACCGTCGACCATGCCGACTTGCACTTGGCCGGCGTGGTGGCTACGAAGGGTAACGATCGCATAGGTCGGCTGGCCCGCTCTCCCGTTCTTACCCTCTTGCCATGAGTTGTAGTCGCCATCGACTACTTGCCCTTCGAAGGTGAAGGGGGTGTAGGTATTAGGCGTCATCGTCGCGGTGAAGCCGGTGTGGTGGACGCGGCCATCGGGCCATTCGGTACGACCGGTTCCCTTCGGTTCGGGCCCAGCGGCGACTTGCGCGGTGGCGGCGGCGATCGTTGCGGGAATCTCAGGCGACGATAGTCCGCCATTGCGAGTGTAGGGGGTCCACGCCTTAACCTCTCCGCTCAAAAGAGTGTTGCTTGTCCCATCAAGCACGCGAGACAGCGGCAAATTGCTGTTCGGGTAGAAGACGCCGTCGCCTCCTTCTTCAGTGGCTGGGTTAAAGATGAACCACGTTCCCATGTTAAAGCCGTAGTTCGTAGGATAAAGCGCCGCCTTAGGGGGTTCGTCGCGAATTTCGTCGCTGCGGCTATCGCTGTGGCATTGGAACGAAGCGACCTTCAGACCGCTCAACGCCATTTGGTTGTCCCAAGCAACCTGGATGTTGACGAGGTTGCGTAGCGATTGCTGCTCCATATACGGCAACAGACGTCCGTGAACGCCCCATGAGCCATTGTTGCCCGTGGTTGTCACCGTTAAATCGACGTCGGTGCTCGGGGGGAGCTGCTTTTGTGCACTCTCGAAGTTGAGAGTTGCCAGCCCGAGCTGCTTGAGATTGTTCTTGCAGGTGTTCCTGCGAGCCGCCTCGCGGGCTGCTTGTACAGCGGGAAGGAGGAGCGCCACTAGCACTCCAATGATGGCGATCACCACGAGCAATTCCACAAGCGTAAAGCCGCGGCGCATGGCGACGAGAATCGAGCGATACTTCTTCATCTGTCCGGCGTTCCTTAAATACGAGTTTGCGGGAGAATCCCGCAAGTAAACTCGGTGTGAGCAAGGTCGACCGAACGCTCGGGGACCTGCCTCATTGCTCAGCACCCAGCGGAAGCCAGCCTGTCAGATTACGATAATGAAAGGAAGTAGATGACTGCCCAATTCGCCGAAATCACCTCACCGCGTCGCAATACGCGACACACGCGCCGACTCGTTCGACACCACTCCCAGGCTCCGAACTAGAATTCATCCATGCGCTGGCCCCTCCGTCGCCAAATCTTGCTCCCGCTGGTAGCGGTCGCGGCCATGAGCCTGGCAGCGGTCGGCGCCATCAATGCGCGGCTGGCGGCCCAGCAGACGCGCGAGCAAATCGAGCAGCGGCTGCGCGGCGTTGTCGCCGTGCTGTCGACGACGAACTTCCCCCTGTCCGACAATGTACTGCGGCAGATGCAGGAGCTATCAAGCGCGGACTTCGTGCTAACCGACGGCTCTGGCGAGATTCTGGCGAGTAGCATCGAGGGCACTCCAGCGGAGTTTCCGACGGCGCCGCTGACAGCCGCACCGGAGGATCAACTCGGGCCGCCGATCAGATGGAACGGCGTCGACTACTTTCATCACGCGACGCCTCTTCCCGCGCGAAGCGCCAATGAGTCGGCGCGCGTGCTCCATGTATTGTTCCCGGTAAGTGAATACCAACGAACGTGGCGCGAGGCGGTCGTCCCGCCGCTCATCGTTGGCGTCATTACCATCGGTGCGGTCGCTTTGGTAGCGCGGCTCATCGCCGGGAAATTGAGTCGTGCCACTGCACGGCTGCAGCAAGAAGTGCTGCGGATTGCCACAGGCGACTTCGCTCCGGCGGCGCTCCCTAAAGCAAATGACGAAATCCGCGACCTGTCGCTCGCCGTCAATCAAACTGCGGAGATGTTGGCAGACTACGAGCAACAGATTCGTCGCACCGAACAAATGCGCACGATTGCTCTCTTGGGCGCAGGACTTGCGCACGAAATGCGCAATGCCGCAACCGGGTGTCTGATGGCGCTCGATCTACATGCTGAACTTTGCGACGCGAAGGACAATGAAAGCCTTTTCGTTGCAAAACGGCAGTTGCGTCTAATGGAAAGTCAGCTACAACGGTTTCTAAGAGCAGGGAAACCGCTCGACGATATTGAAAAGCGGGAAGTGAGTCTTTCAGCCTTAGTGGATGACTCGCTCTCGTTGGTCCAACCCTCCGTTCGCCACGCACGGGTAAAACTCGCCTGGAATCCCCCGCCGTCAGATCTTCGGGTCATGGCAGACCCGGAAGCGCTCGGTCAGGTGGTGCTCAACCTCTTGATCAATGCGATCGAAGCCGTTCAGCAGAACGCCGACGGTATTCCGCGCACCATTGAGATTTCTTTACAACAGACAGTTCTCGAGGAGGCGGAGTTATCCGTCCGCGATTCGGGTCCAGGCCCCAAAAACTCTGTAAACTCCGGGCTTTTTGACCCTTTCGTCACCAGCAAGGCCGAGGGAGTCGGACTCGGGTTGGCTGTGGCCAGGCAAATTGTTGAAGCGCACGTTGGGTCCATTGAGTGGTCACGAGCAAGCGAAACAACTACATTCAGAGTAGTGATTCCGCTTTTCAGGAAAGGCGCAGCCGGTGTCAAAGATTCTGGTGGTAGATGACGAGCCTTCGATTTGCTGGGGATTGTCCCGGCTCGCCGAGGGGCTGGGTCACCAGGTGCAGGTCGCTTCGTCGGCAGAGCAGGGCCTCAGCGCCGCCAAAGAGTTCCATCCCGAACTCATTGTGCTCGACGTTCGACTTCCCGGAGTCGACGGCCTGACGGCAAT
Source organism: Lacipirellula sp. (assembly GCF_965279485.1). Lineage (NCBI taxonomy): Bacteria > Pseudomonadati > Planctomycetota > Planctomycetia > Pirellulales > Lacipirellulaceae > Lacipirellula > Lacipirellula sp. The sequence goes on along the minus strand of NZ_CBDIIC010000001.1, from coordinate 4,655 downwards.
GAAGTTGTTCCGCAGCCTCAACGAGCAGACGCCGATTATCGTCATCACGGCCTTCGGCGATTTGAAGACGGCCGTCACGGCCGTGGAGCAGGGTGCGTTCGAGTACATTCTGAAACCTTTCGACCTTCACGAAATTCGCACGGCGATCGAGAGGTCGCTGCGACGTACGCCGGCGGCCGCCGTCGAGGCGGTAAACGATGCAGCATCGGCGGGGCTCGAGGGAATGCTCGGTCGCAGCCCGGCGATGCAGGCGGCGTTCAAGCGGATCGCGCTGGCGGCCGCCTCCGATGCGGCAGTGTTGCTAAAAGGCGAAAGCGGCGTGGGGAAGGAACTTGCCGCGCAGGCGATCCACCGCCATAGCCCGCGGGCGAGTGGCCCTTTCGTCGCCGTTAACATGGGGGCGCTCAACACGACGCTTGGCGAAGCGGAACTGTTCGGCCATGTCGAAGGGACGTTCACTGGCGCGACGCAAACGCGACGCGGTCTGTTGGCGCAAGCCAACGGCGGGACGCTATTCATCGACGAAGTCGCGGATATCCCCGCGCCAATTCAGGCCAAACTGCTGCGAGCGCTCGATCAAGACGAAGTGTTGCCGGTAGGCGCGGATCAGCCGGTGAAAACTCAATTCCGCATCGTCTCCGCGACTCACCAAGACCTGCATCAGCTTGTCGAACGCGGCGAGTTCCGGCACGATCTGTTTTACCGCCTGTGCACGTTCGAGATTCCGTTGCCGGCGCTACGCGAACGCTCACAAGACATTCCACTGCTGGCTAACTACTTCGCGAGTCAGTTTGGAGACGGACGAGCGGTGCTCGCAGCAGAAACTGTTGATGAACTCTCGCAACGCCCCTGGCATGGCAACGTTCGCGAACTTCGTAAGGCAATTGAGCACGCGCTGGTTCTAGCACGGAGCGGATCGGTGTTGCCGAGCCATCTGCCGGCGCCTCTGCCCGCATTTCAATCAAATGGCGGCAAGATGAGCCCCGAAGGTCGCTTGAACGAAGCGGTCACGGAGCTAGCGCAACAGCTACTCAAAAACCCTGAGCTAAACGGCGACGTTTACTACCGTTTCCTGCAAGTCGTCGAGAAGCCGCTACTGGCAACCGCCTTGAGCCAGGCGGGCAATCAGTGCGCCCCGGCGGCGCGGGTACTCGGCCTCCACCGGACGACGCTGAAGCGAAAGCTCGATCAGCACGGCATTGCCGAAAACGGCGCGGAGCACTAACGGGCCGCGAAAACGGCCGACGAACGGCGCGCCCAATTTAACGATCGTGCCGGCGTTTCCGGGGATCGGCGTGCAATTGCAGGGGGCTCGGGCAAGGGGTAGAATGAGCGGCTCGCTGAAGCATCCGGTTCACTGGAAATGGTTGCTCACGAATCGGGCGGCTAGCTCAGTTGGTTAGAGCGCTACGTTCACACCGTAGAGGTCACAGGTTCGAGTCCTGTGCCGCCCACTAGAAAAACAATAGTTCAGGATGGCCGCTTGTCAAATTCCGTGTAGTTTTCTACACGGTTCTACACGGCTCCCGCGCGGGTCATAACGCCTTTTCCGAAGCTACACTTGCTTAGGAGGGCTGTTCTAATGCGGCAATCGTCCCCGTGGTTGCGGAAGTCAACCGGCACTTGGCACGTCTGGTTAGACGGCAAGCAACGGTATCTCGGCAAAGACAAGAAAAAGGCGCAAGAGAAGTTTCGGAAGCTGGCCCAAACGACGGCGACCGGCGACCTTACCGTGCGCGAATTGGTCCAGGCTTATTGGGACTGGTGCAAGCTGAATCTGGCCGCGTCTACCTGCAAGTATCGTGAACCGATCTTGGAGAGTTTCTGTCAGTCGATCAGGCCCACGACAAAAGCGGATGCGATCCGCTCTTTTCATGTCAACGATTGGATAGCTGCCAATAGCAAGAGAAAAGCGGCGGTCAAAGACGGCAAGCGGGGTGAGAAGTCAGCCACGCTTAAGCCCTTGAGCCCCACGACAATCGGCGACTATATCACGCTCGTGAAGGGCGTATTTAACTGGGGCTGCCGTATGGGCTACCTCGATACCAGCCCCATCGCGAACATGCCGAAGCCGTCGCCCAATGTGCGCCAGCTCTACGTTCCTTCGGACACTTGGCCGAAGGTGATTAAACTTGCACTAGATGAGCCGTTCCGCGACTACCTGACTGTCATGCTGTCGAGCGGTTGCCGCCCCCAAGAGATGCGCCAGTTTGAGGCGCAACACCTGGACGGTAAGCGGTTCGTCCTACCGATCGGCGAAAGCAAAGGTCGGAAGCGGTCGCGCGTGGTCAACCTTCCTGACGATGCCCTGGCTATCGTCGGCCGACTTGTCAAAGAGTACCCGACTGGCCCGCTATTCCGTAACTCTAAGGGCAACCCCTGGCACAAAGACGCGATCCGCCGCCGCTTCATTCGGCTCCGGCGTGAGTTGGACATACCGAAGCTGACGGCGACCACGCTGCGGCATTCATTTGCACACTACCGGTTGACCAGCGGCCAAGATGCCCTCACCGTCTCAAAGATGATGGGGCACAAAGACACACGCATGATCGCAACACGGTATGGGCATCTTGAAGCCAACGCAGGCTACATGAACGCTGCTGCTAACGCAGTATCTTTCCCGGTTTCGTCAGAGCCTTCGACAGGTCAGCCGGCTTGATCCTAGTGCCTCTCCCCGATCGGCCCACGCGCGCCACGGGAAGCCCATCGTCAATCATGCGGTAGAGCGTTCGCTCGCTAATGGCGAATTGCTCTGCCGCCTGTTTGATCGTAAGCAGCTCAGCCTCAGGAATCTTGGGAGCCTTTGCCGACAGTGTGACTTCGGCCAGCGTGAGATTCGATGCGGCCAGCGGGTCGCCAGTGAGTTCTAAAAAGTGCTGATAGATGGGGGTAACCGCCGTCATAGCTCAGCCTCCCCCGGAAAGTTAAGCGTGACATGCTTGCCGTAGTGCTCGCGGACGTACGCATCGCGCACCCGCGCGGCTTCGGCCTTGTCGTCGTACCGGCCTAGTCGTTTGAAGCGACCGCCGACCGTTGCGAACGCGGCCCACTTTTTGTGCGACTTGCACCACTGCACACCAATGAAACCGCTCGAATTGTCCGACCGCATGCGTCGCGATTGGGAGTGCTCCCGGTGCGTCAATAGTTGCACGTTCGACCTACGGCAGTCGAGCGCGTTGCCGTTGCGGAAGCGATGCTTCATTCCCCGTGGAGCCTCGCCGAGAATGAGCGAGTGCAAGCGGATAGTCGGCCGGCTCCGCGTCTGCGGGGGAGAACCGCCGCCCCGCTCCGCGCACCACTTGTGCCGCGATGCTTCGGCGAAGTCGGCATCGTCGACAATCGCAAAGAGCCCCCGCGACAGCGGCACGCACCGCACGGCGACCGGGGGCCGAATCGCAGCGAGCCTATTGTTCGGCGTCCCTACTCTCACCATGACTGCGACGGAGAACACCGTCGGCACCCGACATTCGCCAGCGCACCGCTCGACCGCGAGCCGCCGCTGGTGTTGCATTGTTGCAAGCTGGTGAAGCGTCATACCGAGCCCTCCACTGCCAAGCGGCGAAGCGCGCGGGGCTGCCGAATCCGCCGCGTGACTGCGCGGACTTCTGGTGCGATCGGCAGCGGAACCGGTCGATAGTACCCGCCGAGCCGCTCCGGTAGGAACGTAAGCCCGTGACGGGGTAGCGTGGCTGCGACATGCCGACGCCGATCGAACAACGAGACCCGCGCCAATAGTTCCGACTCAATCCCCGTTAGCAGCTCGGTTTGATTGCCGAAGTTGCTGGGGTGGAAGTGGGCGATAGCTTTCGCTCGGTTCATCGCGCGCCCTCCACTGCCAAGCGGCGAAGGAACTCGCCTAGCGGAGTCGACGGCGGTTTGCGATCCACCGGCACTGGTGGCGGAAGCTGGTCACGGTTCATGCCTAGAAAATGTCCCTAGAAGAAAGCGGCTTAACAGCCAGCGGTAGGGACACCGGCAACACCTCCATACTTGACAGCCGTCCGCCCTAAGTCAATAACCCGATCCGCAAACCCCCTCCAACACCTAACCCCCGCGGCCCCCGGATTTAGCTCCTGGCGAACTCTCTCCACCTCGCCCGACTGCCAACACTCCCCACCGGCCGCAACGCAGCACAGGGCAAGCCACGAGCCCCAGCGGCCCAATGGTCTCTCCGCGAGCCGCCAATTTGGCTATGCGCATGCTCACCCCCGTGCTGGCGAACAGTCGCACAATCGTAATAAGTGTTAAACGTCTGCATACCGTCACAATCGGCATAACCCTTTCCCCCAGGCCGGCAGCCCCGCATAACCGCTACAGTCGTTGCGACCAGGATAAAACCCACCACCCCTACGCCGTGCATAACTAACAGCGTGCCAAACGCCTGTAGCGATTAGCCGATTATAGGATGCGACAATCCGCAATCTCTCAGCGCCTCATAGTCGTTACCATCGGCAGTGGGTAGTGACGCGCAGGCATAGTGGGAGGGGATAGTCAGGCCCTACCTAAACGGCATTCAGCTCAACCGTCACGCATGGCGTAGAGCGATTGGGCGATTCGACCATTCTCAGCACTGCGATCAGCAGAGCATGTTCAGTCCGTTCCACATGATTTTCCGTTACACGCCGGTCAGCGCGTTCCACCGATAAGGCGCGCAT